>CCMQ01000007.1 GCA_000751835.1 Necropsobacter rosorum
AAAGTGCGGTGCAAAAATACAACGAAAGTGCGGTGCAAAAATACAACGAAAGTGCGGTGCAAAAATACGACGAAAGTGCGGTGCAAAAATACGACGAAAGTGCGGTGCAAAAATACGACGAAAGTGCGGTATAAAAATACAACGAAAAGTGCGGTGCAAAAATACGACGAAAGTACGGGACAAAAACACGACGAAAAGTGCGGTATAAAAACACGACAAAAAGTGCGGGATAAAAAAGACAAAATCAGCATCAGGCTGCGAATTGCGGGCAATAAAAAAGCGGGAAATCCCGCTTAAACCTAAATTCATTGACCGTTTCGGGCATTATGCCATATACAGCCCGCCGTTAACGTGCAGCGTAGTGCCGGTAATATAAGCGGCGTCATCCGAGGCTAAAAACGCCACCGCTTTGGCGATGTCTTGCGGTTCGCCCAAACGGCCGGCCGGAACATTAGACAAAATTCCCGCTTTCTGCTCGTCGCTCAGCACTTCCGTCATATCCGTGGCAATAAAGCCGGGCGCCACCACGTTCACCGTAATGCCGCGCGCCGCCACTTCTTTCGCCAGCGCTTTAGTAAAGCCGACCAGCCCGGCTTTGGCGGCGCAATAGTTGGTTTGTCCCGGATTGCCCATTGAGCCGACGACGGAACCGATAGTGATAATCCGGCCGTTGCGTTTTTTCATCATACTGCGCAGCATGGCTTTGGATAAACGGAACACCGAGGTCAGATTGGTTTGCAGAATATCCAGCCACTCGTCATCTTTCATGCGCATCAGCAGATTATCGCGGGTAATGCCGGCATTATTAACCAGAATATCAATATCGCCAAACGCCGCTTTGATCTGTGCCAGCACGTCATCAATGGAGGCCGCGTCCGCCACGTTCAGCACCAGTCCTTTGCCTTTTTCGCCCAAATACGCGGAAATACTGTCCGCACCCTTTTCCGATGTCGCGGTGCCGATCACAAAGGCGCCTTTAGCCGCCAGTTCTTCTGCAATCGCGCGGCCGATACCGCGGGTTGCGCCCGTCACCAATGCAATTTTACCCTGCATGAGATTCTCCTTTATTCTAATCAATCATTTTTATGCTAATAATGCCTGTGCGTTTGCCAATGATGTGACATCATTGACCGCCTGCGCCTGTAATGTTTTCACGATACGCGGGGTTAAACCGGTCAACACTTTGTTCGGGCCGAGTTCAATCAACACTTCAATCCCGCTTTGCGCCATTTTCTCCACGCTTTCCGTCCAGCGCACCGGGCTGTAAAGCTGGCGCACAAGTGCGGTGCGAATTTCCTGCGTTTCGCCGGCGGTTTTCACATCCACATTGTTAATCACCGGAATTTGCGGCGCTTTGATGGCGATGCTTTCCAACGACACCGACAGCTGATCCGCCGCCGGCTTCATTAACGCACAATGCGAAGGCACGCTGACCGCCAGCGGCAGCGCCCGTTTCGCACCGGCGGCTTTACAGGCGGCCGCCGCGCGTTCCACCGCCGCTTTCGCCCCGGCAATCACGACTTGCCCCGGCGAATTAAAGTTCACCGCGGAGACCACTTCGCCCTGTTCCGCTTCTTTACAGGCGTTAATGATGCTTTCATTATCCAGACCGATAATCGCATACATGGCGCCGCTGCCTTCCGGTACCGCCTGCTGCATTAATTTACCGCGCAGTTCCACCAGTTTCACCGCATCTTGAAAATCAAGCGCGCCGGCACACACCAAGGCGGAATATTCGCCCAGACTGTGCCCCGCCATCAGTGCCGGCGTAAACTGCGGGTATTTTTCCTGCCAAACCCGGAAGCTCGCCACGGATGCGGCTAACAGCGCCGGCTGGGTCTGCCAGGTTTTGTTCAGCGCTTCGGCAGGCCCTTGCTGTACCAGCTGCCATAAATCATAGCCCAGCACCTCGGAGGCCTGTTTAAACGTGTCTTCCACCAGCGGAAATTCGGCGGCCAGTTCCGCCAGCATACCGACGCTCTGCGAGCCTTGTCCCGGAAAAACCATTGCGAATTTTTTCATTGTCATTTCCTTTAGTTGTTCTGTTTTTTTCCGAGCATGATGATGTTCGGTATCTTTTTATTTGATATGGCGCGGCAAGCGCATTTATGCCGAAAAGTGCGGTAAAAATAACCGCACTTTTTGCTGTCTTGCCGCCGATTTTAGCAGATTAATTAAAATCGCACTAACGCGGAGCCCCAAGTCCAACCACCGCCGAAGGCTTCCAGCAGCAAAAGCTGTCCGCGCTGAATCCGCCCGTCGCGCACCGCTTCATCCAGTGCAATCGGCACGCTGGCGGCACTGGTGTTGCCATGCCGATCCAGCGTCACCACCACTTGCGACATCGGCATATCCAGTTTTTTCGCCGTGGCGGAAATAATCCGCAGATTGGCCTGATGCGGCACCAGCCAGTCGATATCGCCTTTTGCCAGCTGGTTGGCCGACAGGGTTTCTTCCACAATACTCGCCAGTTCGCGCACCGCCACTTTAAACGTATCGTTGCCCTGCATCTGAATATAACCCGATTGCGCCTGTCCGCGCTGCGGGTACGGCAGGCTCAGCATGTTTTTAGTATCCGGCGATGCATGCAAATGAGTGGAAATCACCCCCGCCTGTGCGGAGGCTTCCAGAATCACCGCCCCGGCACCGTCACCAAACAAGACCACGGTGCTGCGATCCGTTTCGTCCAGATTGCGCGAATTCAGATCCGCGCCGATCACTAAGGCTTTTTTGACCCGTCCGCTGCGGATAAACTGATCGGCGACGCTTAACGCATACACAAAACCGGTACAGGCCGCCGCCAGATCAAAAGATATCGCATCGGCAATATTCAGCATGCCCTGAATCTGACAGGCCGCACTCGGATAACCGTGGCTGTTGCTGGTGGTGGCGACCACGATCAGCTCAATATCGTCGGGCGCCAGCTGCGCGGCTTCAAGACAGCGCTTAGCGGCGGTAAATCCCATACTTGCCACGCTTTCATCCGCCGCGGCAATGCGGCGTTCTTTGATGCCGGAACGGGTGGTGATCCATTCGTCCGAGGTTTCCACCATTTTTTCCAGATCGGCGTTGGTTCTGATTTGTGCCGGTAAATAACTTCCGGAAGCTAAAATTCTACTATACATAACAATCTCGGCTTAGTTTATAAAGTCTGTTTATTAATATTTTGCTAAACCGGCTAAAATTTTCGCCGGAATCTGCTGACGAACCTGCAACGCGGCATCGGCGATGGCATAAGCGAAACCATCGACGTTCGCACCGCCGTGGCTTTTTACCACCACGGCAGTCAGACCGACCAGCGACGCCCCGTTATATTGGTCGGGGTTAATCTGTTTTAAACGCTGATAACTGCCTTTTAAAAAGAGTTTTTTCATCAGCCAGGTGAAAAGCGGTTTTAAAAGATGATTGGTTTTATTTAATGTGGCGTTGCCTTTAAACAACGTAATAACATTTTTTGTCGCCCCTTCCAGCGTTTTTAACGCCACATTACCGACAAAACCGTCATGCACGATCACATCGGCCTTGCCGTTGAGCAGCAAATCGCCTTCAATAAAGCCGATATAATTTAAACCGGTATTGCGGCTAAGCATCTCCGCCGCATCACGGATAGACTTGTAACCCTTGATTTCCTCAATGCCGATATTCAGCAAGGCAACGCGCGGAAAAACCAGCCCCAGACTGTTCTCGGCAAAAATTGAGCCCATAATGGCGAATTGATACAGATTTTCCGCGCTGCACTCAATATTGGCGCCCAAATCCAGCATAACGCTGCGCTCGCCGGTCATGGTCGGGATCATGGAAATCAATGCCGGACGTTCAATCCCCGGTAAAGGCTGCAAAATAATTTTAGACAGCCCCATCAGCGCCGCCGTATTGCCCGCACTGACGCAACCCTGCGCCTCGCCTTTCTGCACGGCTTCGATCGCCAGACGCATGGAGGTTCCTTTGCTGCGGCGCAGCGCATAGGCCAGGCCCTGCGTGTTTTCGATCTCGCGCGCGCAATGGCAAAGCGTTAAACGCTGTTTTAAATGATCGGGTACGGAGTGAAGTAACGGATTGATTTGCTGGCTGTCGCCGAACAATAATAAAGAGAGCGTTGGGTCTTGTTCCAACGCTTTTATTGATGCGGGGATAGTAATACGGGGACCAATGTCCCCGCCCATCGCATCTAACGCCAGGGTTAGACGACTCAAGTGATTACCTTTAAGTAACGGATTACTTATTGATCACTTTACGACCGCGATAGTAACCGTCGGCAGTTACATGGTGACGTAAATGTGTTTCGCCGCTGGTTTTATCAACGGATAAGGCAGCAGTGGTTAACGCATCATGTGAACGACGCATATCACGACGTGAACGGGATTTTTTATTTTGTTGAACAGCCATTGGCTATACTCCTAAATTTACTTTTTCTTTAAACTAGCTAATACAGCGAACGGGTTCGGTTTGTTTGCCAATTCCTCAGGCAAGGCGCCAAAAACCTGTTCGTGCGCGGACACTTCACAGTGTTCAGATGAATGCATCGGCACAATCGGAAGACTCAACATCAATTCATCCTCCACTGTACCGACTAAATCTATTTCCCCGAATTCATTGAATTCAATCGGTTCATAAATTTCCGGTAATTCATCGGCCTGATCCAGATTAGCCACAGGACTATAACAGAAATCACAGCTCAGTGTTTGTACAAAAGGCTTGTTACAACGCTGACATACCAATTCGACCTCAACCGTTGCCCGACCTTTCATCACCACTAATTTTTGCGGATCAATGAAAAACGATAATGTAACCTGTGCATCGCTGAGCACTTTACTTACCGATTCTGTAAGACGCGTCAGGCGGGCGGCGGCATAATAACCGTCATAATCCAATCGGCGCTGCGCATCTTTTACCGGATCAGTAGTTAGGGGTAGTTTTACCTTTTGCATAGGGCGTGAATATTACCTTTTGATCGCCGATTAGTCAAAGGAAATTATCATTTTTTACGCGCAATCCGCGGCAGCAATTCACCGGCACGGATTTCATCGCCGTTATTTTGCCGCTTACCCGTTCAAAAACAGAGACCGGCCGCCCTGAGGTTTTATTTTACCTAAGTCACAAATTCATTTTTTGTATCTTTACAGCCTAATGGTTTTGTTTTATTAATAGAATGAAAACATTATGTTGTCACCCAATAACAAAGGAAAAAATTATGGCAAACACAACCTCGAAAACCATTCTTTACCTCGCACTGACCGCCGCTTTCGGCCTGCTTGCCGGACACAACGCGGCAGCGGCGGATGTTCCGGCCGGTACCGAACTGGCGGAAAAGCAGGCGCTGCGCATCAATAACGGCGCCGATCCCGCCTCACTGGATCCGAATAAAATCGACGGTACGCCGGAAGGCATGATCGCCCGCCAATTGTTTGAAACGCTGGTAATTTCCGATGCACAAGGCCATATTCTGCCCGGCGCGGCGGAAAAATGGGAACACAGCCCGGATTTCAAAACCTGGACATTCTATTTACGCCAGGACGGTAAATGGTCGAACGGTGATCCCGTCACTGCGGACGATTTTGTTTTTTCTTTCCGTCGCTTAGCCGATCCGAAAACCGCCTCACCCTATTCCAGCTACCTGAACTATCTGAAATTATTAAACTCCGATGCGGTGGCCGAAGGCAAAAAACCGACCACCGAACTGGGCGTAAAAGCGCTGGATTCGCATACCCTGCAATTAACCCTGTCGGACAGCGTGCCTTATGCCGATAAATTAGTGGAACATTATGTACTGGCACCGGTAAACCAAAAAGTGGTGGAACAGTTCGGCGATAAATGGACGGATGTCAATCATATCGTGGGTAACGGCGCGTTCAAACTGACCGACTGGATTATCAACGAAAAACTGGAAATGGTGCCGAATCCGCACTACTGGAACCATGCCAAAACCGTTTTAACTCATCTGACGTTTTATCCGATCGTATCCTCAAATACCGACGTATCACGCTATCGTGCCGGCGATCTGGATATTACCAATCATGAGCTGCCGATAGAACTGTTCGCGAAATTAAAAGCGGAATCGCCGAACGAAGTTTATACGCCGGCGGTGCTGTGTACTTATCAATATGAAATCAATCAGAAAAAAGCGCCGTTTACCGATGTGCGGGTGAGAAAAGCCCTATCCATGGCGATAGATCGCGACATCATCACCGGCAAAGTCACCGCGCAGGGACAGGTTCCCGCCTACAGTTTCACCCCGCCTTACATTAACGGCGGCGAAAAAATCCTGCCGCCGGAATGGGCCACATTATCACAGGCGGAGCGTAACGAAAAAGCCATCGCCTTGCTGAAAGAAGCGGGCTTTGATAAAAACAATCCGCTGACCCTGAGCCTGTTATACAACACTTCCGAAAACCACAAAAAACTGGCCATCGCCGCCGCCTCGCTGTGGAAGAAAAATCTGGCCGGCGCAGTAAATGTGAAACTGGAGAATCAGGAATGGAAAACCTATCTGGATTCGCGCCGTCAGGGCAATTACGACATCGCCCGCGCCGGCTGGTGCGCCGATTATAACGAAGCGACCACTTTCTTAAATTATTATTTATCCACCAGCAGCAACAATACGGCATTTTATAAAAGCCAGACCTACGACGACCTACTCGCCTCCTCCTACCGGCAGGAAAGCGACGCCCAACGCGCCGAGGTTTATGCCGCACTGGAGCGTCAGTTAGATCAGGACGCCGCATTGATACCGCTGTATTATTACGTTGCACCGCGCATGGTGAAACCTTATGTGAAAGGGTTTGCGGTGGGGCATCCGAGTGAAACCTATTATTTAAAAGACGTTTATCTGGTTAAACCTTGATGTTATTTAAGTGCGGTCAAAAAACGTGGTTAAAATCGACCGCACTTTTTTCTTTTTCGCCTGTTATGGTTTAGATTATCATTATGTTGAAATTAATTCTGCGTCGGCTGCTGCAAGCGATTCCGACCCTGTTTATTCTGATTACGCTGTCCTTTTTTATGATGCGTCTGGCGCCGGGCAGTCCGTTTACCAGCGAGAAAAATTACCCGCCCGAAGTGATCGCCAATATTGAAGCGAAATATCATTTAAACGAACCGCTGTATAAACAATATCTCATTTACCTGCAAGATCTCGCCCACGGTGATTTCGGCCCGTCTTTCAAATATAAGGATTACACGGTGAATCAATTGGTATCCGCCGCCTTTCCCGTGTCGCTGAAATTAGGCGTCTCGGCGTTTATCGTAGCGTTGATACTGGGCGTCAGCGCCGGCACCATTGCGGCCTTAAAGCAGAACAAATGGCTGGATTACCTGATTATGGCGTTTGCCATGACCGGTGTGGTTATTCCCAGTTTTGTGGTGGCGCCGCTGCTGGTGCTGCTGTTTTCCATTACCCTGCGATGGCTGCCGTCGGGCGGCTGGGAAGGCGGCGCGCTGCAATTTATGCTGATGCCGATGTTCGCCTTGTGTCTGTCTTATATCGCCAGTATCGCGCGCATTACCCGCGGCTCGATGATCGAAGTGCTGCATTCCAATTTTATCCGCACTGCCAAAGCCAAAGGCCTGCCGATGCGCCGCATTCTGCTGAAACACGCGCTGCGCCCTGCCTTGTTGCCGGTCATTTCCTATATGGGCCCGGCGTTTGTGGGAATTATCACCGGCTCCATGGTGATCGAAAGTATTTTCGGCTTACCGGGCATCGGCCAGCTTTTCGTTAACGGCGCCTTAAACCGGGATTATTCCCTCGTGTTGAGCCTGACCATTCTGGTCGGCGCGCTGACTATCGCCTTTAATGCGATTGTGGATATTTTATATGCGGTTATCGACCCGAAAATTCGCTATTAACCGTTCAACAGGCAAAAAAAGGATACCTTATGTTAACTCACCCAAAAGACAGCGCGTTGCTGGAAAATGTCACGGAACAGCTGGAAACCGTTGAAGGACGCAGCCTGTGGCAGGATGCGCGACGGCGTTTTTTGCACAATAAAGCCGCCCTTGCCAGCTTATGCGTACTGTTTTTGATCAGTCTATTTGTAATTTTCGCCCCGATGCTGATGCCGTACCCTTACGACGAACTGGACTTCGGCGCCATTTCCATCGCACCGGAATGGGACAGCATGCACTATTTCGGCACCGATGCCTCCGGCCGCGATTTATTGGTACGCGTGGCGATCGGCGGGCGCATTTCGCTACTGGTCGGCATCGCCGGCGCGCTTATTGCGGTGCTGATGGGCACCCTTTACGGTGCCACCTCAGGCTATATCGGCGGCAAAACCGATGCCGTGATGATGCGCCTGCTGGAAATTTTAAATTCCTTTCCGTTTATGTTTTTCGTGATCCTGCTGGTTACTTTTTTCGGGCGCAATATTTTCCTGATCTTTGTCGCCATCGGCATGGTTTCCTGGCTGGATATGGCAAGAATCGTGCGCGGTCAGACCCTGAGCCTGAAACAAAAAGAATTTATCGAAGCCGCCATTGTGTGCGGCGTCTCCGCGCGCCAGATCGTCTGGCGGCATATCGTGCCTAACGTATTGGGCGTGGTTGTGGTTTACGCCTCGCTGCTGGTGCCCGGCATGATTTTATTCGAATCCTTTCTAAGTTTTCTCGGTCTAGGCACTCAAGAGCCGCTCAGCAGCTGGGGCGGACTGTTGAACGACGGGGCGAAATCCATGGAAGCGGCGCCCTGGTTATTGGTTTTTCCGGCTCTGTTCTTAGTGATCACCTTATTCTGCTTTAATTTTATCGGCGACGGACTGCGCGACGCGCTCGACCCGAAAGACCGCTGAGCAAGCGCGGTTGGAGTGAATGATGACAACATCAAATTTATTACTGGACGTGCAGGATTTGCGCGTCACCTTTAGCACCCCCGACGGCGATGTCACGGCGGTGAACAATTTAACCTTTTCCCTGCATGCCGGTGAAACGCTCGGCATCGTGGGCGAATCCGGTTCGGGCAAATCGCAGACCGCCTTCGCCCTAATGGGATTGCTGGCGGATAACGGCCGCATTTCCGGTTCGGCAAAATTTAACGGTCGGCAAATCCTGAATCTGCCGGAAGCCCAGCTTAACCGCCTGCGGGCGGAGCAAATCGCCATGATATTTCAGGATCCGATGACGTCGCTGAATCCTTATATGAAAATCGGCGAGCAGCTAATGGAAGTGCTGATGCTGCATAAAGGCATGGATCATAAAACCGCTTTTGAAGAATCGGTGCGGATGCTGGATGCGGTGAAAATGCCGGAATCGCGCAAACGCATGAACATGTACCCGCACGAATTTTCCGGCGGCATGCGCCAGCGCGTGATGATCGCAATGGCGCTGCTGTGCCGACCGAAATTACTGATTGCCGACGAACCCACCACCGCACTGGATGTGACCGTGCAGGCGCAGATTATGACCCTGCTGAACGAACTGAAACGCGAATTTAATACCGCTATTATTATGATTACCCATGATCTCGGCGTGGTGGCGGGAATCTGCGATAACGTGCTGGTGATGTATGCCGGCCGCACCATGGAATACGGCAGTGCGGAACAGATTTTCTATACCCCGAGCCATCCCTATTCCATCGGTTTAATCGGTGCGGTGCCGCGGGTGGACAATCAGGAAGACGCGCTGCTGACCATTCCCGGCAATCCGCCGAATTTATTGCACCTGCCCGCCGGCTGTCCGTTCAAACCGCGTTGTGCCTACGCCACGGAAAGCTGTTTACAGGCGCCGGCGCTGACCGCACTTCCCGACCGGCGGCTGCGTGCCTGCTTTATTCCCGCCGCGCAATTAACCGGAGGTAACGCATCATGAGTGCCGAGAAAAAAACACAGAAAAAAGTCATTTTAGAGGTCAACGAATTAAGCGTTCAGTTCAGCATAAAAAACCGCCAATCCCTGTGGTTTGCCAAACCGCAGCATTTAAAAGCGGTTAATAACGTATCTTTCCAACTGTATGAGGGCGAAACACTGGGCGTGGTCGGCGAATCGGGCTGCGGCAAATCCACACTGGCGCGCGCCATTATCGGTTTGGTTAAAAGCAGCGCAGGCAAGATCTTGTGGCTGGGGCGCGACCTGACTACGCAATCGGAAAAAGACTGGAAAAAGGTGCGCAGCGACATTCAGATGATCTTTCAGGATCCCTTGGCATCGCTCAATCCGCGTATGACCATCGGCAGCATCATCGCCGAACCGCTCCATATTTATCAGCCGCAGTTAAGCAAACAGGAAGTGAAAGAAAGGGTACGCGCCATGATGATGAAAGTCGGTTTGCTGCCGAACCTCATCAACCGCTATCCGCATGAATTTTCCGGCGGGCAATGTCAGCGTATCGGCATTGCGCGGGCGCTGATCGTCGAGCCGAAACTGATTATCTGTGACGAACCGGTCTCCGCGTTAGATGTTTCCATTCAGGCGCAGGTGGTGAATTTGTTGAAATCCCTACAGCGGGAAATGGGCTTATCGCTGATCTTTATCGCGCATGATCTGGCGGTGGTGAAACATATTTCCGATCGCGTGTTGGTGATGTATTTGGGCAATGCAGTGGAACTGGGCGATTATCAGCAGGTGTATCACAACACCAAACATCCTTACACCAAAGCCTTAATGTCGGCGGTGCCGATTCCCGATCCGAAACTGGAACGCCATAAACGGATCCAGTTGCTGGAAGGCGATCTGCCCTCGCCGATCAACCCGCCTTCCGGCTGCGTATTCCGCACCCGCTGCCCGCTGGCGGATCAGCATTGCATCGCCGATAAGCCGCTGCTCAAAGGACAGCCCGACCACCTAGTCGCCTGCTTTAAGGCGGAATAAAACGCACATTCAGCATGACAAAGTGCGGTCGGTTTTTTATCCGTTTTTAAACTCCGCCAGCGTTTCGAATTGGCTGCCGGGGTGATATTGGCGCAGATAACGGCATAAAGCGCATATTCAGCGCGACAAAGTGCGGTCGGTTTTTTATCCGTTTTTAAGCTGCGCCAACGTCTCGAATTGGCTGTCGGGGTGATATTGGCGCAGATAACGGCGTAAAAAGCGCTGCGTCTCCCGGCTGATGATCTCATCTGCCGGCGGATACAGATTATACACCAGCGCATGCAGGGTAATATTGCGCGCCCGGCATGCCAGCAGGCTGAGCAGGGTGTGATTGATGCTGCCCAGTTTGCCCGACGTGACTAAAATCAGCGGGTAGCCGCGGGCGGCGATATAATCCAGCGTAGTTTCGCTGTCGTTATAGGGCACGCACAATCCGCCGGCGCCTTCCAATAACACATAATCGTATTTCTGCGCCAAAAGTGCGGTGGATTTTGCAATGATTTCGGGCTCAATCCGACGCATCTCCCGCGCCGCCGCCAAATGCGGCGAGCAGGGATAATCAAACACATAGGGGCAGGTAATGCCCTGTTTATCTTCTTCGGTCGGCGCGATGCCCTGCATGCGGCGGTGGGTCAGCAAATCCTGCGCAATTCCCCGGCAGCCGGTCTGCACCATCTTCTGCGTGATGACGGAAAACCCTTGCCGCATCAGCTTTTGCGCATACCAACCGGTCGCCACGGTTTTCCCGATATCCGTATCGATACCGCTGATAAAAAACACTGTCGCTGTCATACTTATCCTTTTTTCTGTCACGCTAAGCCGAACGCGCCAGCAAATAAACCGGCGCATAAGTTAAACGCACCTGATCGTGCGCGCTGGCAAACTGCCGTTGATATTGCCGGCAAAAATGCTGTAAACCGCCTTTCGTCCACGCCTGCCGGCCGGTGGCGGTAACGCCGGTGTGTTTCAGGTGCCGCAGCACGGCCAGCGGGCTGTCAAAGTGCAGCACAATATTTTCCTGTTCTAAGCTGAGCAGCTCAAACCCGGCGCTCAACCAGCGGCGCCACTGCGCAGGCGAAGGATAATTCAACCCTACGCCGGTAAGCTGCTTGATTTCACTCAGATTTTCCGCGCCGAAAGTGCTGAGCAGCAAAAATCCCCGTTTTTTCAACCGCACTTGACAGCGCGCAATAAATCCCGCCGGATCGGCAAACCACTGCACCACCGAGGCGCCGGCAATCAAGTCATATTGTTCAGACCATGGCAGCCGTTCCGCATCGCCCGCATAAAACCGAAAAGGCTGCGGCAAAACCTGCGTTAAGTGCGGTGCAATATCGCACAGATCATTGAGCGTCCAGCATTGTGCGCTTAAATGCCGCATGAGCTGCCGGGTCAGCCCGCCGGTGCCGCAGCCGATTTCCAGAATATGCTGAAAATCGCGCCGCCCCATTAGCGGCAATAACGCCGTCAGACGCTGATGAATCCACTGCTGCGCCAGCGCCTGTTGATCATAATGGGCGAACGCCCGGCTAAAACGCTGCTGAATCCGTCGCTTATCCATTATTCAGTGCCATCCCAACATTGCGCCCAATGATGAAATTGCGGGAAAAGCAGATGTTCGCCGTCAATTTCGCGTATCGGGCAGCGCTGTTGCCAGTAGCGCCGTTGATTCCGCGCCGGGAAAATTTTGTCTTTATTGCCGATCAGCGCGTGCGTCCAGTCAATCAGATCAGTGCGCGAATCCTGCTGTAAGGCCTGATAAAGTGCGGTCAGTTCGGCCTCAATTTGTGCCTGCGTAGGACGAGCTGCAAGCTGTTGGTAGGCGCTGAAGGTCTGTTGATTGCCGCACATGCGGCGTTCGAATTTCA
The DNA here is from genome assembly GCA_000751835.1 of Necropsobacter rosorum. GTDB lineage: Bacteria > Pseudomonadota > Gammaproteobacteria > Enterobacterales > Pasteurellaceae > Necropsobacter > Necropsobacter rosorum. Next base: position 12,668 of record CCMQ01000007.1, read on the forward strand.
AACGGTTGGCCGCATTTAACCCTACCACGGTGGCGGCGAAAATGTCACGCGGAATGCCGAAGCGGTCATCGCAGGGCAGCCCGGTGCCGTTAATGGCGGTGGCGGAGGTCAGCGCATAAGGCGCCATCACCCGTTCCGCCGCCCAAACGCCCATTGACCACGCCACCAGTCGAATCTGCCGATAGGCGGTAAAGTCAAACTCGCAGTGTAGCTGACGGTAGTCATAACACAGCAAAACATCGTAATTTTGCGGCGCAAGCAAATGCCCGACCGCACTCGGCGGCGTTCCCCAGCCGGCAAAATAGACGATCAAATGCTGCCCGTGATAATCAAAATATTGTGTTTTCATCCGGCGCAGGCCTCCAGACAGGCCGCCAGCCCCGCCACATCTTCAAAGGTCATATCCGCGGTTAATGAAAAACGAATGCGCGAGGTGCCTTGCGGCACGGTCGGCGGGCGGATCGGCAGACAATAATAGCCCTGTTGCCGCAGCCGCTGCGCCAGCCGCACCGCGCGGTCGTTATCGCCCACAATATAAGGCACAATGCAGCTTTCGCTCGGCATCGGCACATCGAACGTACGCGCAATATGCCGGCGTAAATTATCACTCAGCTGCGCCAGATGCCGGCGACGGGCGGCAAAGTGCGGTAATTTTTGGTACAGAAATAAACTCCATGCCACATTCAGCGGCGGCAGCGCGGTGGAAAAAATCAGCGGGCGCATGTGGTTCACCAGATAATCCTTCATCACCTGATCGCACACCACATAAGCGCCCATAGAAGCCAAGGCTTTGCCGAACGTCCCGACCAGAAAATCAATCTGCCCGCAACATTGCAACGGTTCGGCAAGCCCCAGTCCCTGTTCGCCGTAAACGCCGACGGCGTGGGCTTCGTCCACATACAGCAGCAGATTATCAAACTGCTTTTTCAGACCGACCAGCCGGGTTAAATCCGCCAGATCGCCGTCCATGCTGAACACCGATTCGGTTACCACAATCATGCGCGTGAAAGTGCGGTGGTGTTTGTGCAGAATCTGTTCCAAATGAGCATAATCGTTGTGGCGGTAACGCAGAAAATCCGCGCCGCTTAAGCGGATACCGTCGATCAGGCTGGCATGCACCAGTTTATCGGCGACAATCAGCGTTTTCTTGCGCGCTATCGCCGGTAAAATCCCGATGTTGGCATGATAACCGCTGTTGAACAGCAACGCGCTTTGGCGCTGAAAACGCTGTGCGAGCAGGGTTTCCAGCTGCTGATATGCGGGAAAGGAACCGGTTAATAAACGGGAGGAGGATGAGGTTAAGTGCGGTAATGCTTCCGCGTATTGAGCAAAAAACGCCTGTTTTAAGGCGCTGTCGTTCGCCAGCCCCAGATAATCGTTGGAAGACAGATTCAGCATGCGGCGCCCGTCCTGTTCGATATAGCGTCCGCAATGCTTCAATTCGGGCAGACGACGAAACTGTCCGATTTCCTGTAAATGGGTTAATTCCTGATAAAAATCAGCAAGATGATTCATGATAAACGTCCCTGATCACCGCCAGCAAGCCGCCGGTCAGGCGGGATAACTGTTCCGTTGTAATAATAAACGGCGGCATAATGTAAACCAAGCGTCCGAAAGGTCGCAGCCAAATACCTTTGGCGACAAATTCGGGCTGTAGCCGCGCTATATTAACAGGTTCTTTCATCTCAAGTACACCGATCGCCCCCAGAACGCGGACCTCTCGCACCGATTTAAACCGCGCGGCGGGTGCCAGTTCGGCTTTCAGCTGGCGTTCGATATGACGGACTTTGGTTTGCCAGTCGCTGGCCAGCAGTAAATCGATCGAAGCGCAGGCGATGGCGCATGCCAGCGGATTGCCCATAAAAGTCGGGCCGTGCATAAAACATTGCGCCTCACCGTTGCAGATAGTCTGTGCCACCGTTTGCGTGGTCACGGTGGCGGAAAGGGTCAGATAACCGCCGGTCAGCGCCTTGCCCAGACAGATAATATCAGGCGTTATCGCGGTATATTCGGTGGCGAACAGTTTGCCCGTGCGCCCGAAGCCGGTGGCGATTTCATCGAAAATCAGCAATACGCCGTACTGATCGCATAAGGCGCGGGCGTTTTCCAGATAACGCGGCGAATAGAAATACATTCCGCCGGCGCCCTGCACCACCGGTTCCAGAATTAAGCCGGCGATTTCCTCACCGTGCCGCGCCAATAAATCGCGCAGCGGCTGCATATCCTGTTCGTTCCAAGGCTTGCCGAACGCCGTTTGCGGCTGCGGCAGAAAATACTGCACCGGCAGGCAGGCGGAAAACAGTTGGTGCATGCCGGTAACCGGATCGCACACCGACATGGCATGCCAGGTATCGCCGTGATAACCTGCCCGAATGGTGGCGAATTTGCCGCGTTTGCCCTCGCCTTTGGCCTGCTGATACTGCAATGCCATTTTCATCGCCACCTCCACCGCCACCGAGCCGCTGTCGGCAAAAAAGATTTTATCCAGCCCGGCGGGCAACAGCTTAACCAGACGCTGCGCCAGTTCACCCGCCGGATCATGAGTAAAACCGCCGAACATAATATGGCTCATTTTCGCCAGCTGCGCGGCCGCCGCCTGATTGAGCGCCGGGTGATTATAACCGTGCAGCGCCGCCCACCAAGATGACATGCCGTCGATCAGGCGCTGACCGTTTTTCAGCGTAATCATCACACCGTCGGCGCGTTCCACCGCATACATCGGCATGTCAGAATCCATCGCGGCATAAGGATGCCAGAGGTGTTGTTTATCCAGTTGCAGTAAATCCTGTTCGTTCATAAGTGCGGTTCGATTTTCCCTGATTTTTTTAATCAGGCTACCCTACCGCGATTTCGCCGCCAAGGCAAGGCATTCGGCTTGCCGTTGCACAAGTGAAATAAGTTGTTATAATCCCAACTCAAATTTCATTGAGGGAATCGTTATGTATAACGCTGAAAAACAACAACCTGATTACTGGCAGCGCCTTAAAATCGCCTTTCAATATGTGATGCCGCAGCTTTATTTAACCCGTCTGGCGGGCTGGTTCGCCAAGCAGCAATGGGGCGCGGTGACCCATTGGGTGATTAAACTTTTCGCCAAAAAATATGGTGTCAATATGGCGGAAGCGGCCAAAACCGAATTTAGCGATTATGCCAGTTTTAACGCGTTTTTTATTCGCCCGTTGGCGGACGATGCGCGAAAAATCGAGCAAAATCCGACCGCACTTTGCCTGCCGGCGGACGGCCGTATCAGCCAGCTGGGGCATATTGATGACAATTTATTATTGCAGGCGAAAGGGCATTATTTCCGGCTGGAAGATTTACTGGCGGGCGATCAGACATTGGTCGAGGCCTTTAAAAACGGCGAGTTCGTCACCACCTATTTATCGCCGCGCGATTATCACCGCGTGCATATGCCGTGCGACGCCACATTGCGCAAAATGATTTATGTTCCGGGCGATCTGTTCTCGGTCAATCCGTTTTTAGCGGAACATGTGCCTAACCTGTTTGCCCGTAATGAGCGGGTAATCTGCCTGTTTGATACACCGTTCGGTGCAATGGTG
>CCMQ01000008.1 GCA_000751835.1 Necropsobacter rosorum
CGAATAATTGCTATCCCCGCGCTGGCACCGATGCGGGTGGCGCCGGCGTCAATCATCGCCAGAGCGGTTTGGGTATCGCGAATGCCGCCGGAGGCTTTCACCCCGATGGTGCCGACCGTCCGTTTCATTAACGCCACATCTTCCGCCGTCGCACCGCCTTTATTAAACCCGGTGGAGGTTTTCACAAAGGCCACCTGTAAGGCTTTACAAAGTTCGCAGGCCTGCACGATTTCCGCTTTGGTCAGCAGGCAGGTTTCCAGAATTACTTTCAGTGTGATGCCGGCACAGGCGTCCAGTACCGCCTGAATATCCTCTTTCACCGCCTGCCAGCGGTTGGATTTTATCCAGCCCACATTAATCACCATATCGATTTCATTGGCTCCGGCTTTAATGGCCTCGCGGGCTTCAAAGGCTTTTACCGCACTCAGATTCGCACCCAGCGGAAAACCGACCACTGTGCAGATTTTCACATCGGTACCGGCTAATTTTTGTTTTGCCAGCGGAATATAACCCGAATTGATACACACCGAACAGAAACCGTGTTCAACGGCTTCGTCACATAGCTGAATAATATCCTGTTCGGTTTTTTCTGCGCTCAGTGCGGTGTGGTCAATATATTTTGCAATGTCTTTTGCCTGCATGTTGATTCCCTCGTTTTATGGTTTAAAGAATGGTGTTGCTTTTTTTCTATCATACACGAAAAAAATGCACAAACTGTGATCTGTGTAACTTTTTTCACATTTGCATTTTTATAAACTAAAAACAGATAATTTTGTGTTAATTGTAACATTCATTGCTAAAGGAGGATATTATGGATATTGCCGTTATCGGTTCAAATATGGTTGACCTTATCACTTACATTGACGCAATGCCCAAAATGGGAGAAACCCTTGAAGCACCTGATTTTAAAATGGGGTGCGGCGGAAAGGGCGCCAATCAGGCAATCGCTGCGGCCAAACTGGGTTCGTCGGTGATGATGATGACAAAAGTCGGCGATGATATCTTTGCGGACAATACTATCCGCAATTTCCAACATTTCGCCGTCAATACAGATTATGTCGAAAAAGTACCCGGCGTATCCAGCGGTGTCGCGCCCATCTTTGTCGATAAGTCGTCGCAAAACAGAATTCTGATTATTAAAGGCGCTAATGCGCATTTAAAACCAAGCGACATCGAGCGCGCAAAAGTGCGGTTGAAAAAATGTAAATTAATTATCCTGCAACTGGAAATTCCTTTAGAAACGGTATATTACGCCATTGACTTCGCCAATCAACATCATATTCCGGTGATGCTGAACCCGGCACCGGCAAGTAAACACCTTGATCTCAGTTACGCGTGCAAATGCGATTTCTTTATGCCGAATGAAACCGAGCTGGAAATCCTGACCGGATTACCGGTGGAAACCATGGCACAGATTCAGACTGCCGCCGATACGCTGCTGGCAAAAGGGCTGAAAAACCTGATTGTCACCTTAGGCAGTAAAGGTTCCGTGTGGTTGCGGGAGAACAAAATCACCCATATTGAGCCCTATAAAGTCAACGCCATCGACACCAGCGGAGCCGGGGATGCCTTTATCGGCTGTTTTGCGCATTATTACATCACCACCGGCGATGTTATGCAGGCTATGCAAATGGCGTCCTTATTTGCGGCTTACAGCGTTACCGGCCAAGGCACGCAATCCTCTTATCCGGATAAAGCACAATTCGAACAATTTATGCAAACCGCTCGCAAATAAGGAAACGCTATGAAAAATATTCAACAAATGCCCGACGGCTACCTCAACAGAACGCCGCTTTTTCAGTTTATTCTTCTCTCCTGCCTATTTCCCCTGTGGGGCGCAGCGGCAAGTTTAAACGACATTTTAATCACCCAGTTCAAAAGTGTCTTTACACTGAGCGATTTCGCCAGTGCGCTGGTACAAAGCGCGTTCTACGGCGGTTACTTTTTAATTGCCATTCCGGCCTCTCTGGTGATTAAAAAAACCAGCTATAAAGTGGCGATCTTAATCGGTTTAACATTGTATATCATCGGTTGTTCCATGTTTTATCCCGCCTCGCATATGGCAACCTATACCATGTTCCTGGCGGCGATTTTTTCCATTGCTATCGGCCTGAGTTTTCTGGAAACTTCTGCCAATACCTACAGTTCAATGATCGGCCATAAGGATTATGCCACATTACGTTTGAATATCAGTCAGACGTTCTATCCTGTTGGCGCCATTGCCGGAATATTATTAGGTAAATATTTGATTTTCCAAGAAGGTGCCAGCCTGCATGAACAAATGGCAACGATGACACCCGAACAAGCGCATCATTTTAAACTGGCGATGCTGGAACATACCTTGCAGCCTTATAAATATTTAATCTTTATTTTAATTGCGGTCGCCATTTTGTTTTTAGTGACGCAATTCCCAAAATGTAAAGCGGTGAGCAGCGATAACCGGCAATCTCAAGTGAAATTTACCGATACGCTAACCTATCTGGCCAAGAATAAAGCGTTTAAAAAAGGCATTATCGCGCAATTTTTATACGTCGGTATGCAGGTTGCGGTCTGGTCGTTTACGATCCGTTTGGCGCTGAATCTCAGCAATATGAACGAACGTGATGCGTCTAATTTTATGGTATATAGTTTTATCGGCTTTTTTGTCGGTAAATTCATTGCCAATTTTCTGATGACGAAATTCAAATCCGATGCGGTGCTTATGTGGTATTCCGTTCTCGGTGTCGTCACGCTGGGCTATACCGCATTTATCCACGATTTCTCCGCCGTGTATGCTGCAATCTTTGCCAGCGTATTATTCGGCCCCTGCTGGGCGACCATTTATGCCTCCGTGCTTGATACCGTCGAGCAAGAACACCGCGAAGTCGCAGGAGCGGTGGTCGTCATGTCAATTATCGGTGCCGCCGTCGTGCCGGCAATCCACGGCTATGTTTCCGACAGTCTGGGGTCACTGCAACTTGCGTTTATCGTACCGTTATTCTGTTTTGCTTATGTTGGCTATTATTTTTTCGACAAAATGAAAAACCGTTACTAAGGAGATAATATGAAAAGCTATATTTATTTATATCCGGAACAGTTTTCCGCTAACGAACGGATAATCTTCCAAAATGAAAAAATAAGTGCGGTCGGTTTTAAATATAATTCCGGAATCGAGGCCGTCAGATTAACCAACAGTAAAGGCTTTATTACGGTTTTGCCGTTCTACGGACAAATCATTTGGGAAGCGACCTTCAACGGCCATGATCTCAAAATGAAAAATATGTTCGGCGAGCCGAAACCGGGCACTACGATTATCGATACTTACGGCTGTTTTGCGTTTCATTCCGGCTTACTCCGCAACGGTTGTCCCGGCCCCGAAGATGATCATCCGTTACACGGCGAAATGCCGTGCGCCCAAATGGATCAGGCATGGCTGATGATTGAGGACGATGCCATAGGCGTAGGAGGACAATTCGAATATGTAAAAGGCTTCGGTGATCATTATTCAGCCCGCCCGGAAGTGGTGCTGCATGCCGACAGTTCGCTGTTTGACATAAAAATGCAGGTCACCAATCTGGCCAGCGTTGAAATGCCGTTACAATACATGTGTCATATGAATTACTGCTATGAACACGGTGCGACATTCAGTCAGAATATTCCTGAGCACATTATTGAGTTACGCAAAACCGTTCCGGCGCATGTGAAGCCAACTCCCGAATGGCTGGATTTCAACGCTCAAATCCAGCAGGGCAAATATCAACTGACCGCGCTGAACAATGATCTTATGTATAATCCGGAAATCGTCTTTTTTATGGATGAACTAAGCCGCTATCAGCCTATCTTGGAGTATCGCATGCACTCACCACAAGGCCATAATTATCTGACCCGTTTTTCATCCCGCGATTTTAATTATGCGACCCGATGGATTCTGTATAATGCGGATCAACAAGTCGGCGCATTCGTTCTGCCGGCCACATGCCGACCGGAAGGATATTCGGCCGCGAAGAAAAACGGCTCGCTTATTCTGATGCAACCGCACGAAACAAGATCGTTTGCCGTCACCACCGGTATTGAGTAGTTTTCTTTATCGCATCACATCCCCCCGGATTTACGGTTCGGGGGGGATTTTTTATTACCTTTCCCGCTCAAAATCCTTTAAAATAGCCGGACTATCGACACTCAACAGAGGGCAATATTTATGATTATCGTAACAGGCGGTGCCGGCTTTATCGGCAGTAATATCGTGAAAGCATTAAATGATCTCGGACGGCGGGATATTTTAGTGGTGGATAATTTAAAGGAAGGGACGAAATTTATTAATCTGGTGGATCTGGATATTGCGGATTATTGCGATAAAGAGGATTTTATCGCCTCGGTGATTGCCGGTGATGAACTGGGCGAGATCGATGCGGTATTCCATCAGGGCGCCTGTTCCGCCACCACCGAATGGGACGGTAAATACATGATGCAGAACAATTACGAATATTCCAAAGAACTGCTGCATTATTGTCTGGAACGTGAAATTCCGTTTTTCTATGCCTCGAGCGCCGCGACTTACGGCGATAAAACCGAATTCATTGAGGAGCGCCCGTTTGAAGGCCCGTTAAACGTGTACGGCTATTCCAAATTCCTGTTTGATGAATATGTGCGCGGAATTTTGCCGCAGGCCAAATCGCCGGTGTGCGGATTTAAATATTTCAACGTATATGGCCCGCGTGAGCAGCACAAAGGCAGCATGGCCAGCGTGGCGTTTCACCTGAACAATCAGATTCGGCAGGGCGAAAATCCGAAACTGTTTGCCGGCAGCGAACATTTCCTGCGCGATTTCGTGTATGTCAGCGACGTGGCGCAAGTGAATATCTGGTGCTGGCAGCACGGTATTTCCGGCATCTACAACTGCGGCACCGGCAAAGCAGAAAGTTTCGAGGCGGTGGCGGAAGCGGTATTGCAGTTCCACGGCAAAGGCCGGATTGAAACGATTCCGTTTCCGGATCATTTAAAAGCCCGTTACCAAACGTTCACCCAGGCCAATCTGTCCAAACTGCGCGCCGCCGGTTATGACGCGCCGTTTAAAAGCGTGGCGGAAGGCGTGGCCGAATATATGGCATGGCTGAACCGGAAATAAACGTTCTGCCGGGCGCTGCCAATGCCTGCATTGAGATAAGATGTCCGCCGACACTCGGAAACAGACCATTATGAATATATTAATCATCGGCCCGTCCTGGGTCGGCGATATGATGATGTCGCACAGTTTATATCAAACCTTAACGGCCCGTTATCCGGCCTGCGCCATTGATGTGCTGGCGCCGGATTGGTGCAAACCGCTGCTGGCGCGCATGCCGGAGGTGCGCAATGCGCTGAGCATGCCCGTCGGGCACGGCACGTTCGGTTTGACGCAGCGCTATCGCATCGGTAAAACGCTGCGTAATCAATACGATATGGCAATCGTTCTGCCGAATTCGCTGAAATCCGCATTGATTCCGTTATTTGCTAAAATCGCCGTGCGGCGCGGCTGGAAAGGGGAAAGCCGCTATGGCCTGTTAAACGATCTGCGCGCGAATAAAAATGATTATCCGCTGATGGTACAGCGTTATACGGCGCTGGGTTATGAAAAAAATGCCGTTCCCGCCGCCGCGGCGCTTTCCCTGCCTTTACCGTATTTAACGGTAACGCAAAGTGCGGTAGAAAAAACAAAAGCATTTTTCTCCGCTCAGCTGACGCAGGCGGAAAATCGCCCGGCCATCGGGTTCTGTCCGGGAGCGGAATTCGGCCCGGCGAAGCGCTGGCCGCATTATCATTATGCCAGTTTGGCAAAACAGCTGATCGCGCGCGGATATGCCGTACATTTATTCGGTTCGGCCAAAGACAATGCAACCGGCGAACAGATTCGTTCCGCGCTGCCGCCGGCGCAGCAGCGTTATTGCCTTAATCTGGCCGGGCAAACCGACCTTAACCAAGCGGTGGATTTAATCAGTGACTGCCGGGCTATCATCAGCAACGACAGCGGTTTAATGCACGTTGCCGCCGCGTTAAAACGTCCGTTAATCGCCCTTTACGGCCCGACCAGCCCGCAATATACTCCGCCGCTGTCGGATCAGGCGGTGATCATCCGTTTAATTGACGGCGGGTTGATTAAAATCCGCAAAGGCGCGGACAGCGCGGAAGGTTATCATCAAAGCCTGATCGATATTACGCCGGCAATGGTCATGGAAAAACTGAACGCGTTGCTCGCCCCATGAAAGTACTGATTGTCAAAACCTCCTCCATGGGGGATATATTGCACACCCTGCCGGCGCTGACCGATGCCCGTCATGCGCTGCCCGACGTTCGCTTTGATTGGGTGGCGGAAGAGCATTTCGCCGAAATTCCGCGCTGGCATGATGCGGTGGATCAGGTGATCCCCGTGGCGATTCGCCGCTGGCGAAAACAGCCGTTTTGCCGCACCACCCGAAACCAATGGAAAACGTACCGCACTTTATTACGGCAAACGCCTTATGATGCGGTTATCGACGCGCAAGGGCTGATAAAAAGCGCGTTGCTGGCGACCCGTTTAGCGCGCGGCACAAAATACGGCTATGATCGCCGCTGCGCGCGCGAACCGCTGGCCGCGTTGTTTTATGATCACAGGTTTTATATCGATTACCGGCAGCATGCCGTGGAACGAATCCGCCGTTTATTTGCTCAAAGTCTGGGCTATCCGCTGCCGTCCGAACGCGGCGATTACGGGATCGCCCGCCGTTTTCAGCCCGCCGATACCAATGCTTCGCCCTATATTATGTTTATCCACGCCACCACCCGCGCCGACAAACATTGGGCGGAGGAAGCATGGCGGAAAACCGCACAAAAACTGACCGCACTTGGTATGCAGGTACGCCTGCCGTGGGGTAATCCACAGGAAAAACAACGGGCGCAGCGTATCGCCGAGGGGATCGAAAACGCCTTCGTGTTGCCCAAGCTGACGCTGACCGAACTGGCGGCGCAAATCGCCGGGGCACAAACGGTCATTTCCGTCGATACCGGGCTGGCGCACCTCAGCGCCGCGCTGGATAAACCCAATATCACCCTGTACGGCCCGACGGATCCGAAACTTATCGGCACCTACGGCAAAAATCAGTTTTATCTACAGCGGGAAAAAACCGACTTGATTAGCGCGCAGGATGTGGTTAATTTACTGCAAGACATTCTCCCGACAGGCGGAAAACTTTGAGCCCAACGAAAGAATGCCTTATTATAGCAGCTGGTCTGAATAAAAACTGACAACTGGATAACATGATTTGCACGGAATAAACAAGATGAATGAAACTCTTGATCTGTCAGCGTTAGAAAAAGCGCTTTCTTCGTTACATGAGGCGAACCACGTTGTACGACAAAGCGAATGGTTTAATGAACAGGAAGCAACCATTCAAAACATGTTAATTGCGGGATTGATCCAGAATTTCGAATTCGTTTACGAAATCAGCATCAAAATGATTAAACGACAGCTCGAAATCGACGCGCTTATCGCCACAGAAATTGATCACAGTAATTTTAGAGATATTTTACGCCTCGCCGCGGAAAAAGGACTGATAAACAATATTACCGCCTGGTTCGAATACCGTACAATGCGTAATATTACTTCGCATACTTACGATGAAGACAAAGCGAAAACTGTCTGCGACGGGATTAGCGCATTTTTACAAGATGCGGATTATCTATTTAATCAATTAAGGACACGCAATGCTTGATCTCTCCATGCTGGATGTAAAACCTGAACAGTTGCAAATCGTACGCGCCATTTTGCAAAAAAATATTCCGCACTACGAAGTCTGGGCTTTCGGCAGTCGGGTGAAGGGCAAGGCTAAACCTTATTCCGATTTGGATCTGGCGGTGATCGCCCCGGCTCCGCTTTCCTTATCCGAACACGCCAATCTGAGCGAGGATTTTTCCGAATCGGATTTGCCGTGGCGGGTGGATATTGTGGATTGGGCGACCACCGGCGAGAGTTTCCGCCGCATCATCCGGCAGCGCTATATCGTGCTGCAAGCCCCCGCCGTACGTTAAACTTGCGCGATTTGCACCGCACTTTTGCCGGTTACGGCTGATCGCCCTGCAATGCGCGCGGGAAGAGAACGTTGTTTTCCAGATGAACGTGTTCCATCAGCTCGGCGGCAAATTCATTTAACCCGCTGTAAAGCGCCCGCCAAGTATTACAAGCCTCCGCCGGCACGGTGAAATTAGCGGTCAGTTTTTTGATATCTTCCAGATCATTGCCCGCTTCGTCATGTTCGGCTTCCATCACCGCAATCGGTGCCGCCGCCATCGGCCCTCTGCCGGCTTTGATTAACGGAAACAGAATCTGCTCTTCTTTGCTCATGTGATTGACAAGATCGTCATAAATTTTACGCACAATCACCGCCAGCCCTTTCGGACAGTCGGGCTTATCGGCGTGCACGCTTTCCACTTTTTCCGCCATGTCGATTAACCCCGGTAGTTGAGCGCGGTGTTTATCGTGGAAATTCGGAATAATGAAATCGATAATTTCGCCCAACGGTGCGGCGCGCCAGTCTTTACCGCTCTGCGCCGGCTGTTGTGCCAGCACCTCCAGCGAGGCTTCCAGCACCGTAACGTCCAGCCCTTTTTCAGCGGCCGCTTCGGCTAAAGTTTGCTTGCCACCGCAGCAGAAATCCAGCCCCAGTTTTAAAAACAGCTCGGTGGAACGCGGCAATTGTGCGGCGATGTCGCCCAAAGAAAGATCGCGATATGACATACATGACTCCTGTAAGTAAAAGCATTATAGTTGAGTAAATTACTCGGGAATTATATGCCCGTCAGACAGACCGCACCATACTTAAAAAGAAGTAATCCGCTACCTATGCAGCGCCTGACGTAACCCGCCCTGATGGTTAGCCAGCAGCGCCGCCGCATTTTCCCGATCCAAACCGCTCAGAATCATCATAATCGCCAGTTTGGCGTGATTATCCGCCGCGTGCAGGGCATGTTCCGCGGTTTCCTGCGAACATTCCGTCGCCTGCATCACAATCCGCAGCGCACGGGCTTTCAGTTTTTCATTGCTGGCCTGCACGTCCACCATCAGATTTTGATAACATTTGCCGAGCAGCACCATACTGGCGGTGGTCAGCATATTCAGTATCAGTTTCTGCGCCGTTCCGGATTTCATCCGGCTTGAACCGGTCAACACTTCAGGGCCGACCACGGTTTCAATGGCGATATCGGCGATTTTTGCCATGGCGGAATCGGGATTGCTGGCTATGGAAACGGTGAGCGCACCGCATGCGGCGGCATAATTCAGCGCGCTGATAACATAAGGCGTGCGTCCGCTGGCGGCAATGCCGACCAGCACATCCGCCGCGCCAAAAGCAATCCGCCGTAAATCATGCACCGCCGCCTGCTGATCATCCTCCGCGCCCTCGACCGGATAGCGCAGCGCGCGTTCGCCGCCGGCAATAATGCCCTTGACCATCTCCCCCGGCACGCCGAACGTCGGCGGGCATTCCGAGGCATCCAGCACGCCCAAGCGTCCGCTGGTGCCGGCGCCGATATAAACCAGACGGCCGCCGCGGCGAAAGGCGGCGACAATCTTCTCCACCGCCAGTGCGATTTGCGGCAGCGCCCGCTCAACGGCGACCGGCACTTGTTTGTCTTCCTGATTAATCAGCGTCACCAGCGCCAGCGGCGATAAGGTATCCAGCGCCATAGAATGCGGATTGCGCCGCTCGGTGATCATCTGCTCAAGCGCGGCTAAAAGAGGCTGTTTTGTCATAATTATCTTCCGTTCGGGTTAAACATTCTCAGGACGGCGAAAAAAACGCGCCCAAACCGACCGCACTTTGTGCGCCGGTGACACTCGGCAGATTGCCGGCTAATCCGTTGCGATAGCGATACGCCAGCCACGCGAACGCCGCGGCTTCCACATAATCGACATCCAGACCGTACTCCGTGGTGGTCGCCACCGTCCAATCGGGCAGCGCCTGTTTAAACCGCGCCATCAATAACGGATTTTTCGCCCCGCCGCCGCAAACCAGCAACCGGCAAGGCAGCGCAGTTTGCCGGCGGATTGCCGATAACGATTGCAGCGTGCTTTGCAACGTAAATTCCAGCAACGTGGCCTGCACATCACAAGGCGAAAGTGCGGTGTGTTTTTGCCGTTTTTCGGCCAGCCACGCCGCATTAAACAATTCGCGGCCGGTGCTTTTCGGCGGCGGCAGCGCAAAATAAGGGTCGTCCAGTAAATCCTGCAGCAGCGCGGCGTTTACCTGCCCGCTTTGCGCCCAGCGGCCGTTTTCATCATAGGGTTTGCCCAAATGGCGCTCAATCCAATCGTCCATCAGTGCGTTGCCCGGCCCGGTGTCATAGCCGATCACCGGCTGGCCGGGAATTAATACCGAAATATTACTGATCCCGCCGATATTCAGCACCACCGTTACCCGCTCCGACGTGCCGAACAGGCCCTGATGAAATGCCGGCACCAACGGGGCGCCCTGCCCGCCGTAAGCCATATCTTTGCGCCGGAAATCCCCGATAACCGCAATGCCGGTTTTGGCCGCCAGCAGATTCATATCGCCAAGCTGCATGGTAAACGGGTACGGCCCCTGCGGGGCGTGCCAGACGGTCTGCCCGTGGCAGCCTATCGCCTGAATATCCCGCGCCGATAACCGTTGACGGCGCAGAAAATCGTTGACGCACTCGGCATAAAGCAATGCCAACTGATGATCGAGTTCGCCGAGGTGTTGCAGTGAAGTTTGTCCCGTACGCAAAAGTGCGGTCAGTTTTGTGCGAATTTCCTGCGGCATCGGGGTAAACGCCGCGGCAATCAGCCTTGAGCTGCCGGCGCTGAAATCCATCAGCGCCAGATCGACGCCGTCCAGACTGGTGCCGGACATTATGCCGAGATAATAATTATTCATACCGGTTCATCCTGCTGCTCATCATGAAACTGTTGATCGTTTTATTTAATCCGCTTTCTATTATAAAATAACGCTGATTTTTTACAGCATATAAAGAGAATTTCTATGAAAAAACTGAGCGTCGTTATTCTGGCTGCGGGCAAAGGCACCCGCATGTATTCCGATTTGCCGAAGGTTCTGCACAAAATCGCCGGCAAACCGATGGTCAAACATGTGATTGATACGGTCAAAAAACTGCATGCGGACAAAATTCATCTGATTTACGGTCACGGCGGTGACATCATGCGGGCGTATTTGCAGGACGAACCGGTAAACTGGGTGCTACAGGCCGAGCAGCTGGGTACCGGACACGCCATGCAGCAGGCCGCGCCGTTTTTTGCCGATGACGAAAATATCCTGATGTTATACGGTGACGGCCCGCTGATCACGCCGGAAACGCTGCAAAACCTCATCGCCGCCAAACCGGAAGGCGGCATTGCGCTGCTGACGGTTAATCTGCAGGATCCGACCGGTTACGGGCGTATTATCCGGCACGATGGCAACGTGGTGGCCATTGTCGAACAAAAAGACGCCGACGCGGAACAGCGCAAAATTACTGAAGTGAATACCGGCGTGATGGTTTCCGACGGAGCGAGTTTCAAAAAATGGCTGGCGCGCCTGCATAACAATAACGCGCAGGGCGAATACTACATGACCGATGTGATCGGGCTGGCGAATCAGGACGGCTGTCAAGTGGCGGCGGTGCAGGCGACGGATATCATGGAAGTGGAAGGCGCCAATAACCGCCTGCAGCTGGCGGCGCTGGAGCGCTATTATCAGCGTAAACAGGCGGAAAAACTATTGCTCGCCGGGGTCATGCTGGCGGATCCGGCGCGTTTTGATTTACGCGGTGAGCTGATTCACGGTAAAGATGTGGAAATCGATGTGAATGTGATTATCGAGGGCAAAGTTACGCTCGGCGATCGCGTGCGGATCGGAGCGGGCTGCGTGCTGAAAAACTGCGACATCGGCGACGATGTGGAAATCAAACCGTATTCCGTGTTCGAAGATGCGGTGGTCGGCCGACAGGCGCAAATCGGCCCGTTTTCGCGTTTGCGTCCGGGTGCCGAACTGGCGGCGCAAACCCATGTGGGCAATTTTGTGGAAATTAAAAAATCCCGCGTTGGCGAAGGCTCTAAAGTGAATCATTTAACCTATGTGGGCGATGCGGAAATCGGGCGCGATTGCAATATCGGCGCCGGAGTGATCACCTGTAACTACGACGGTGCGAATAAATTTAAAACTCTGATCGGCGATAATGTGTTCGTCGGTTCCGACGTGCAGCTGGTGGCACCGGTCAGCGTGGCGGACGGCGCCACCATCGGCGCGGGTTCCACCATTACCCGTGATGTCGCCAAAGACGAACTGGTGATGAGCCGTGTGCCGCAGCGCCACATTCAGGGCTGGCAACGTCCGAGTAAGAAAAAATAATCCCTTGCCGACCGCCGCACCCTAAAGTGCGGTGCGTTTTGGCAAGGTTTTGCGCAACCTGCGTAAATTTTAGCGATTGCGGCGCCATGGGTGCTGGAATCACTTTTTATCATTGACGTTTATAAGGAAAATTTATGACTGCTGAAGCAAATAACACGCCGGAAATTGATATTCAGGCGCAAACCGCCGAGCTTATCGACAAAGTACAAACGCTGGATATGAATGCGTTGCTGCACGATTACCTCATTCCCTACGGTACCAAACTGCTGCTGGCGCTGCTTATTTACCTCGTGGGTAAATTTCTCGCCCGCTTGTTAAGCCGTCTGCTGGGCAAAGCGGCGTTCCATTCCACCAAAGACGAAATGCTGCAAGGATTCGTGCGCTCAATCAGCTATTTTCTCTTCCTGCTGATTGTGGTTATCGCCGCGTTATCGCAACTGGGCATCAACACCACCTCACTGGTCGCGTTAATCGGTGCGGCAGGTTTGGCCATCGGTCTGGCATTACAAAATTCATTGCAGAATTTTGCCGCTGGGGTGATGATTTTAATTTTTAAACCGTTCCGCAAAGGTGATTTTATCGAAACCGGCGGCATCTCCGGTTCGGTGGAACAAATCGGCTTGCTGGTGCTGGAACTGCGCACCGGCGATAACAAAACCGTGCTGGTGCCGAACGGCAAAGTGTTCGGCGACAGTATTACCAATTATTCCAGCAATCCGACCCGCCGTATTGATTTTGTCTTCGACATCGCCTATGAAGCGGATATTGAGCAGGCAAAAGCGCTCGTGGCCGATTGTCTGCACGCCGATGAGCGCATTCTGCAAACGCCGCAGCCGGCGATTGCCGTCGGTGCGCTTACCGCCAACAGCGTACAGCTGATCGTGCGTCCGTGGGTCAACACCGCAGATTACTGGGGCGTCCACTTTAATATTACGGAAAAAGTGAAACTGGCTTTTGACACCGCCGGCATTACAATCCCATACAACCAGCTGGATATTCATCTCGCCGACAACCGCTCGCTTGTAGTGCATAAAAAATAGGTATATCGCGCACGAAAGTGCGGTCATTTTTTTACAAGAAAAAGCAAGCAATCCTCGCCCTAAAGCGGGGATTGCTTTAAAAGGCCAGCTCTAATCCCAATTCCTGCAGCAATCCCTGTTCGATAAGCAGTTCGTTTTTTATCAACGGATTGCGTGCCAGATAGCCGGGCGAGAACGTCAGTTTCCAGCGGGTTAAAGTGCGGTCGGTTTTCAGTTTGATTTGCTCGGTGGTTTCCGTCGCCTGACGGGATTTATTCAAAATTACGGCCAAACGCAGCAGGCGAACCAGCGCCAGCACGTCCTGCTCGGCATAACGGGCGAATTTGGCCAGATCCGTCGCTTTGAACGCATTGATCTGATAGCGCACCAGCGTCGCCAGTAAACGCTGCTGTTCTTTATCAAAGCCCGGCAGTTCCACATTCTGTAAAATATAAGCGGAATGTTTTTGCACGCCTTTGTGGTTGATCACAATACCTACTTCATGCAAGCGCGCCGCCCAAAGCAGAATATCTTTCATTTCGGCGGCGCATTGAGTTTGCTGCCATGCCTTGTAACGCTCGCATAACAGCTGCGCCGTTGCAGACACCCGCGCTGATTGCGCCTGATCCAGATTAAATTGTTCCGCCAGACCTGAGGCGGTACGCTGGCGGATATCGCTGACCTGAAAATTCTTTTCCAGACTATACATCACCCCTTCGCGCAGGGCGCCGTCGGAATAACGCATTGTCTGAATCGCGAAGGTTTCAAATACCGCCGTTAAAATCGCCAGCCCGGGCACAAACACATCGGCCCGATCGTCGTTTAAGCCGGGCAGGCGCAGACCGTCGAAATGCGAAGCCTGCAGCACTTTTTCCGTCAGCTGCGCCAGACGCTGTGCGGTGATCACGCCGTTCGGATCATAATTTGCCATAATGACCTGATAAACCGTTTTGATGGTCCCCGATGATCCCAGCACCGATTGCCAGCCCAGATGACGGTATTCAAAGGCCAAATCTTCAATTTTATTCAGCGCACTTTGTTTGGCCCGCTGAAAATTGTCCGCCGAAATTTCGCCGTTCAGAAAAAACTTCTTGGCAAAACTGACACAGCCCATATGCCGGCTTTCGGCGATTAACGGGGTGAAATTGTCACCGATGATCATTTCGGTGGAACCGCCGCCGATATCCACCACGAATTTACGCCCGGTTTCCGGCTGAGTATGTGACACGCCGGCATAAATCGTTTTCGCTTCGGTCTGTCCGGTAATAATGTTGATAGGATAAGGAAACACCTGTCGCGCCTGCGCTAAAAACTCCGCTTTATTGACCGCACTGCGTAAGGTGTAAGTGCCCACCACATTGACGTTTTCCGGCTTAAATCCCTGTAGCCGCTCGGCAAACAGCGCCAGACAATTCACACCGCGGCTGATCGCCGCCTGACTTAATACATTGTGTTCATCCAGCCCTTCCGCCAGCTGCACTTTCTGTTTTAAGCGCGACAGCACCTGAATCGAGCCGTTGATAATCCGCGCCACAATCATATGAAAACTGTTGGAGCCCAAATCAATCGCTGCGATTTCACGCACTTCACCGCGGTGATGGGCAAACGCGGTGGCTTTTGCAATTAAATTTTCGTTATTCATAAGATTGCCTAAAATTCAAACTGGTAAAGGAGATCCACGGCCTGATTCACACCGGAAACCGATTGTAAATACAGCTGTGACATAAGTTTATAACGTACCGTAAATTCCGCCAGTCCGTCAAATACCCCGACGCCATATTTCACTTGCAAACGCGGAGTAATGTTGCCGCTGACCACCACTTTCGAGCTGTCACCTACGCCCTGCGTGCCTAAATTGAGATCCTGAATGCCGAACGCCTCGCCGATGCCGCCCACCAGTTTACCGCTTTTCGCCAGCCCCATACCCAGCAGCGCCACGCCGATAGAACCGCCGGAACCGCTTTCGCCGCTGTTTTCCAACGAACGCCCGGTCAACAGATAAGACAGCGCCTGATCCTGCGACATACTCGGTTCGGAAAAGACCGTGACGGTCGGCGCATCCGCAATGCCGATCACCTTCACCCCGGCAATCACGTTGCTGTTTTCCATCGCCGTCGGATTACGAATCGCTTCAATATTCAACATCGGCTGCGACGGCATACCGGAGAAGCTGATTTGTCCCTTACGGATGATCAGATCCTGTCCGAACGAGGCATAACGGCCGTTTTTCAGGTTAATTTGCCCGAATAATCCCAGCTTGCCCTTATCCTGCTGTACCGACAGCAAACCGTTTAAATCGGTATTCAGCCCGTAAGCGTTTAAATTCACATCATCGCCGATCTGAATTTTCAAATCGGAACGAATCAGCATTCCGCTGCGGGTTTCCGCGTTCAGCTGTCTGGCGGTGAGTTTATCCTTGGTTTTATCCGGGCCGTCGAGGATCACCTCGTCTTCGCTGACTGATACCGCGCTGTCCGGCAGGCTTTCAATCGCAATTCGCGCCCACGGCACATCCACCAGACCGGACAGTTCCAGCAATTTCGGCGTGGCTTTCATTTCCACATCCGGGCTGACCACCAGCTTCGCCATCGACGGAATATTGACCTTAAACCGATCCGCTTTGGCCTGTACGCGGGTTTCCCATTGCGCCAAATCTTTCCAGCTGGCTTCGCCGTGAATATCCAGCCGGCTGTCCGGCGTCTGCAGGCGACCTTGCAGGGTGGAGCTTCTGCCGTGAAATGCAATATCGATGCCGCTGTCTTTAATATCAAACGGCAGCGACTTCATCACCGCATTTAACCCTTTGACATTAAAGGTGCCGTTGATCAGCGGTGCGTTCAAATCACCGCCGAATGTCAGGGCGGCGACAATTTCCCCGCCGAGGCTTTCTCCGCCGGATAACAACTGGTTAGCCAGATTCAGATTAAGCTGCCGGATATTCAACGAACCGCCGAGGCTGCGACTGCCGGTTAAATCCTGCAATTTCAGATCAGTGCTGATACTGCCCTGATTTTGAATACTGATGTCGGATTTCACCCCCAGATTATTATTTTGCAACTCCGCGTTGACCGTTAATTTCGGCACCGCCAGCCGGAAAGTGCGGTAATCGATTTTATGCGCCAGCGCTAAATCGTTGCCGTCCAGCTGAAGATTGAGCTGCATCGGTTTATCCGTAAACCAAGCGACCTTACCGCTGCTGTGCAGTTGTCCTTTCAGCAGCTCCTGTTCAATCAGTCGGTTCACCAGATCCAGATTCAGCTTTTTCAGTTCAAAGGCGATGTCACCCTTTGCCCCCGCATTAAAGGCCTGCGGGAAACAAAACAGAATATCCGGATTCGTCCAGCAATGTGCGGACACATTCACCTGCATCGCCCGGTTGTCATAATTCAGATTAACGTTGTGATCGGTTTTCCAGCCGCCCACTGGCGAATGAATGTCAATATTGCTCAGCACGCCTTTCCACACCTGCGAAGTGCGGTCGAAACTGCCGCTTAAATGCAAATTTGCCGCCGCCGGTTCGCCTTGCGACTGTAATTGCAGGCTGTGATTTTTTTCATCGCCGCCGGCGGTAAGCTGCGCGTTGCTGATATGGATGTCATTGTAACTAAAACCGTTCAGCGCCAATGTCATGTTGCCCTGAATCATGTTTTCCGCGCTGAGCCTGCCTTGCAGGGTGAAATTATTCAGATTCATATCCTGAAAACGGATATGATTGCCGACCAAATCCATATTCACATTCGGCTCGCGAATATCGCCCGTCAGCGCTGCCGTGCCTTTCAGCGAGGCCGCTAAACCGGGCAGCAAACCGCGTAAATCAGGAGCATTAACGGTCAGGGCTAAATCCGACTGCCGGCTTAACTGACCTTGCAGCGCGATGTTATTGTCACCGTAATTCAGCAGCAAATCCGGAACATCCAGCAGTTTATCCTGACTGGCACTCAGTCGCCCCTTCAGGCTCAGCGCACGCTGTGACAGCGAACCGTGCAGATTCAACTCCGGCAGCTCAACCGACCACTGTTCGCCGCTGACCTGTCCGTTGCTTTGGATATTGCCGGAAACGACCGCCGGCATAGTACGCCAGTATTCCCCCACATTCATATTGGAGAAAGCCAGCTCTGTTTGCCATTGTACCCCTTGCCGCCAATCCGCCTTGCCTTGCAGGCTGGTGCTGCCGTTCAGCGCATTTAGCTGCAATTTTTCAATCTGCAAATGAGATAATCCTCCGTTCAGCGCACCGTCGATCTGTGTTTTCGGCGCGCCCATACCGGCGATACCGGCGGTTAAATTCGCTTGATAGCTGAGCAGATCACCGTTGACAGTCAGCGCGAAATCGTTGATTTTCAATGGATCCTGCGCTTTTTTATCAAACGGATACTGCAACTTCTGGCTGCTCAGATTGAGTGTAAACGGGGTTTTCGGTTCGTTAAGCGCTACTTTCGCGCTAAACAGCGCCGAGGCGGCACCTTGAGTTTGCACGGAAAGTGCGGTCTGTTTTTTCAGATTTCCGCTCAATTCAAGCCGGATATGACTGTCCGGCAATAGCAGCTGATGGTTCTGCATCTCAGCGTGAATATCCGTTTGAATCAGAAAATCCAGCGGGAAATCACCGTCTAATCGCATATTTCCCTGCCCTTGCAGAGTGCCCAGCGAGCTTTCTATCCGCAATGTCTGTAATGCAACCGCATAGCCCGTGGCATCGGCCTGCACCTGAAGCAGCGGCACGCTGACCTGCTGCACCGCATCGCCGATTTCATGCCGGTAAACCCAGTTTTTGCCCTGAATATCCTGAATGTGCATATCAAAAGGTAATTCGACCGTCACCAGCTCCGCCAACAACGGCGGCGTCAGGCGCTGTTCCAGTTCATCCCAGTTAAGCGCGTGATGTTCGGTTTGTGCCTCCGGCGCGCTCTGTGCCACGGTTTTCGTCACTGCGGTTTCAACAATTTCGGCTTTGCTGACCTTGGTTTCCACCGATAAGTCATCAATGCGGGTCGGCAGTAACGTGAAACCGCTGTCATTATTTAATTCCAGCGCGGTATGAAACTGTTCCAGCGCGATCTGCGTGTTGTCCACATTCACGCTCAGATTGGTCACATCAACCCGGCGCACCGACACGGCGACCGGCAGCGTAATACGCTGCATCGGCGTATTATCCTGCACCTTTTCTTCCGTCGGCGGCAGAGCGGCGGTATCCACCTGAATCTGGCCGCCGCTGACGCTTAACTCCTCCACACAAATCCGCGCTTGCAGCAAACAGCCCAGATCCAGCTGTAGGCGCGCCCGTTCAATCAGACTGTCAACGCCCTGCGACTGAAAACGGAGATTTTTCAGCACCAACCCGTCCTGCAAGCCGCCTTCAATCTCTTCAATGGCAAGGCTATCCATGAATTTATCGACCATCCGGAGCGCATTTCGCTGGCCGGCATCGGTCGCTAACGCGGCGAGTAAGCCAAAAACACTACAAAAAACTACCGCACTTCCGATACACAGTATTCGCTTGCAGCGCTTTCTTTTGCCTGTTTTCGCTGCGCTCTCCGCCGTTTCGTCGCCTTTTTGCGCGCGCTTGTCCTGTTCTTCGATTTGTTCTGTCATGCCGCAACCCGTTTATAATTCCGAACCTAATCCGATATAAAACTGAATATTTTTGCTGTCATCTTTATCGCGTACCGGAGTGGCGATATCCAGCTTAATCGCCCCGACCGGCGATGCCCAGCGTACGCCGAAGCCGGCGCCATAACGCAGCTCGCCGGTACTGAACGCGTTGGCGG
The DNA here is from genome assembly GCA_000751835.1 of Necropsobacter rosorum. GTDB lineage: Bacteria > Pseudomonadota > Gammaproteobacteria > Enterobacterales > Pasteurellaceae > Necropsobacter > Necropsobacter rosorum. Next base: position 19,141 of record CCMQ01000008.1, read on the forward strand.
CCAATCCGGTATCGGCAAAGGTGGCCAGCCACCAGCCGTCATACACCTGATATTGGTATTCCAGCGAGCCGGTGGCCAGCCGTGAAGCGCCGACGAGTTTCCCCGCCGCGTCTTTCGGTGAAATTTTTTTATAGCCGTAACCGCGCACACTGCGATCGCCGCCGGCAAAAAAACGCAGTGCGGGCGGAATTTTATTAATATTCGCCGTATGCAGCCAGCCGACTTCGGCGCGGGCCACAATGCGGTGATTGTCCGCATATGTGCGGATCCACGCCGTCGATGCCTGAATTTTCAGGAAGTTGACATCCGACAGCCACATCTTTTGTCCGATATCGACCGTAATCCGCTGCGAATCGCCCCAAGTGGGAAACAGCCCGCCCTGCAACCGGGTACGCGAGGCCGATGCGGTGGGATACAGTAAAAATGTGGTATCCGATACGCTGGCCTGGGTAAAGGAATCATAACGCATGCGCAGCCCCAGAGAATGCTGCCAGCCGGTCGGGCGGTTCCAGTAACGCAGGGCGGCAAAGGTGGCCGCCGTGGTATCGGTATCATTATCGTTTTCCCGTTCAAAACCGGTCGAAAATTCATAATAATATTTCAGCGGATTTTTCAGCAGCGGCATTTTATAAGTGGCTTCCAGCGTCTGCTTGGGAGCGGATAAATACAGATTAGTATGAAAACTATGTCCGCGGTCGTTGATCCAAGGTTTGGTCCAGCCGAACTGAAAGCGCGGCCCCACATCGGAAGAATAGCCGATCCCCACGTCCATCGCATTTTTCTTGCGCGGATACAGCAGCACATCCACATCGACCACTTTTTTCGTTTCGTCCAGCGTCGGCTGCAGCAAGACGGAGCTGAACCAGTTAGAAGACGTATAATCGTTGGTCAGTGCGGATAATTCGTTGATGGAATAGGGATCGCCCGGTTTAATCTGCATAATATTGCGCAGATAATCCTCACGGATCTGCGAACGGGCAAAGGTAAAGCGGCCGAAACGATAACGTTCGCCGCTGTCGAATACGATTTTCCACCATGCCTGATCGGTGGACGGTTTGACTTCCAGACGCGCCTGTTCAAATTCGGCGTCAAAATAGCCGCGTCCCTGCGCAAGGGATTGCAGGCTGCTTTTATAACCGTCATAAACCGAGTGATACAGCATATCGCCTTTTTTCGGTAGTTTTTTATCCAGCGCACGAAAGGCGTCATCCTCTGCCGCCTGTCCGAGCAGCGTAATCTCGGTGGCCTCAATTAACACCGGTTTGCCGGCGTTGACATCCGCCACCAGCAGCGGGCGTTTGCCACCCGATTTTGCCGGCTGCAACGAGAAATCAATCTGCACATTATAATAACCGTACACCCGCAGGGCTTTGTTGATCGCCTCCCGCACCAATTGCTGATAACGTTCGGAACCGTCGGCTTCTTCTTTATCAATCATGGCGGTATAAATATCGACGTTTTCGATCGCCTTAACCCCTTTTACCCCGATGACCTTCAGGTCAACCGTCTGTTCGGCAAACGCGGACAAACCGAGCGCACAACAGGCACATAGCACGGCAAAACGGGCCGTTAAAAACTTTTTATCGTGATTCATAAATTCCCCAAGCACAAGTTGCCCCTAGTTTACTTTTAAGATCAAGGGTTAGCAATGCAAAGTGCGGTCGGTTTTACGATAATTTACATAAAAAAACAGCCGGTAAATCACCGGCTGTGGCATCAGGATCACATTCAGGTGCCATGGTGTTTAAAATACACTACGGTGGCGGCGACACGCGAATGCACGTTCAGTTTACGCAACAGGTTGCGGATATGCACTTTTACAGTCTCTTCCGAGATAAACAACTGCCCGGCAATCCGTTTATTGGACAGTCCCGTGGCAATCAGCCGCAGCACGTCCATTTCCCGGTCGGTCAGCAAATGAATCGGATCCTGCTGCGGACGCTGCTCCAGCAATAAATCCTTAATCGAATCGCTTAAGATCACCTCGCCCTGTGCAATCCGTTTAATCTGCGCCAGCAGCGTATCCGGCTCGGTATCTTTCAGCAGATAGCCGTCCGCGCCGGCGTCAATCAGCTTGAAAATATCGTTTTTATCGTCGGACACGGTCAAAATCACGATCCGCGCGTCAATATTTTCATCCCGCAGCGCCTTAAGCGTATCCAGCCCGGACAGCCCTTTCATATTCAAATCCAGAATAATCAAATCCGGCGCATTGCGTAACGTCAGATTGATTCCTTCCGCCCCGTTGCCAGCATCGCCGACCACTTCAAAAATATCATCCAGCTCAAGCAATTGCTTAATGCCGCGACGCATTAACGGATGATCATCGATGATGACAACTTTCATTTTATCAGACATATATCCCCCGATTATGACAATACCCGGCGGCTGTGAAACGGCAGAATCTTCACACCGTCGTCGCCGGATAATAATTGATAAAACTGTGGATAATTAAAGTTACGTTGGACGATTTTATACGGATTATCGCCGCCGTCAAATCCTGCCGATTGGTAAATGTGATTAATCTCATGAATTTTGCGTTCTTTGGACCCCTCGCAATGGCGGTAGATCTCAATCCGGTTGGCTTCATCCAGAATATACACATTGAACGATTTATTCGGATTGTCTTCAAAGAAGAACTGCAAAAAGCCTTCGCTGGCAAAGGCGTCGATTTCGTAAGGATAGCGTTTTTTATTGGCCAGCACCTCGGCTTCTTTTTCTTCAATGGTGCCTTGCAGGGCGGTATTAAAATCCTGATTGCAAATTTGTGTGTTTGCGCCCTGTATTTCCTGCAGGCTGATGCCGCGTTCCTCAAAGAAAAACTGCCAGTTTTTACCGGCCACGCGCAATAAATTGTTCTGCGGTACATCGCTGGTACCGATTTGAATACTAATACATTTATTGATTAACGCGGTGACGATATTACGCAGCGTGTTCTGGTAATAGCGGCTGTAACAAAAAACATGCACCGATTGCGGTGAGGCGGCGCCGCGATAGATTTTATTCGACAACACCTTTAATGCCAGCAAAATGGCATTCGGCCCTTCAAAATGCAGAGTGCGGATTTCGTTCCAGACATTGCGGTAAGTCAGATCAATACTGCCGACCAGACTTTCTTCCGCCGGCCCGAAACTGAACAGATCGCTCGGTACGATGGTGGATTTCGCCTGTTGCAGGTGAACGGTCGGATCCGACACCAGATTAATCGCCACCACCAGATTACGGATTTCACAATTGCGGTTTAATTCGCCGTTGCTGACCGACGGCACGCTGACCGGCAGCGATAAACGCAGATCGGTGACAAAGCGGCGCAATGTCTCTTTACTCAGATTCGGGCTGGAAATATGCAGTCCGGTATTGGAGGTCAGCAGGCGGTTAAAATACGCCCACGCCACCAGTTTATTCAGACTTTCGCCGTATTCGACATAACGCTGCTGTTCAAATCCTTTAATATCGGGGGTTTGATTTACCATATACCAGCCGTCTTTAAAGAATTTATTGTTTTTAACCTCAATGAACGTGAGGTTTTTCTCCGATAAGTCGGCGGAAATCATGGAATTCAGTAAGGTGATTTTGCCCGGTAGCTCTTCAAAGGCGGTGTATAATTTACGCGTCAGAATGCTGATATCCTGCGGCATAATTGCGGAATTGACTTTATGTTTGCGCGCAAACTGCACCAAATGGCGATAACTGTGCATTAAAAATTTAATCAGATTATTATAGCTTTCGCGCGCCCGTTTAATTTTCCAGCAGGCATGGCAATTCAGCTCCGCCACCACATCATCCGACCAGCCCCATTTTTTCACCAGCCGGTTCAGTTGCACAAAGCGCCAGTTGCTTTCGCGCGGGCTTTGCCCGTATTCGTTGGATTTAATATAGAAACAGCGGCGCAGAAAATCCAGCCGTTTAAATTCGTTTAAACTGTTCAGGTATGCGCTCGCCCGTTCCAGCATCGTCAGATAAGGGTCGAAATGATGATTGCGTTCGCCGCGCAGTAACTGATGTTTAAATTCCTGCGCGATCAGATAGGTGTTCGGGTATTCCCACGAATAGGTTTCCAGCAGCAGGATTTTCAGGACGGACTTATAAGGCGCGTCAATCCCTTTATACAACTGCCACAGCGTAGCGCCGAAATATTCATTGGCGGAAAAGGCGCCCAGCCCGCCGAAATCGACCCAATCGTCCATATTGATGAGCTTTTCCCGCGCCAGACGTTCCACTTCCGCTTCGTAATCCTGTTCCTGCTCCACCGCCAAATGCAGCCACAGCAGCGGCTTGCCCGCCAGACGGATGACCGAGCGGTAAAATTCGTCCAGCAACAGCATATATTGCGCCGAACCACAATTATCCGCGGTCAGCGGCTCCACATAGCGGAAACTGCGGAAACGCTGTTGATCCATAAAATACAGATTCATTTCGACCCCAAGCCCCAACGCCCAGCGGCGCAGCAAATCGGCTTTTTTCAGCAGCAAATTTTTTGCCTCCGGGCTCAGATCTTCGCGGTGACATATCCAGATGTCCAGATCCGAGCTTGGCGTCTGGCTGACGGAGGCGATGCTGCCCATCACATACACACCCAGCATCGGCGCTAAAGTGCGGTCGGAAATCGCCTTAATTCCGGCTTCCAGCGCCGCGGCTTCATGCTCAGGCAAATGCAAAAACAGATAATGATGCTGATAGGCGGATAATTTGAAATCAGCAATCCCTGCCGGCGCATTTTCGACATAGCCCGGTAAATTGGGATGATTAATATTTAACAGCAAGGTAATGACTTGAAACACTTGTCGGAACTGTTCCGAGGCTCCCGCTAAGGCACGTTCGGAACGCAATTTATCCAAGTATTCCACTTGTTTTCTTGCACGCTTAAAATCGTAATTCAAACAATATCCTAGAAAATGGGGAAGGTTCTACAATCACTGAAAAAATAATATTTATTGTGACGGAAAATCACCGTCCGGCAAAACGGAATCCGTTTATTGTCGGCTCTCTACTCTATCACTTGGTTCTGACGAAAGCAAAAAATTTAAATCAAAACTGACATTTTTCAGCAACAATGATAGGATAAGCCTAACATTGATAACCGGATCCGAGTTTGTATGACGCTGAAAAACACGCTGAAAATTGCGACCCGACAAAGCCCGCTCGCCCTGTGGCAGGCAAATTATATTAAAGATCGCCTGCTGGATTTATATCCCGCGCTACAGGTGGAACTGCTTCCGCTGGTGACTAAAGGCGATGTGATTTTAGATACCCCGCTGGCGAAAATCGGCGGCAAAGGGTTGTTTGTAAAAGAACTGGAACACGCCCTGCTCAACGGCAGCGCGGATATCGCCGTACATTCAATGAAAGATGTGCCGATGCAGTTTCCCGCCGGCTTAGGTTTAAGCGTTATCTGCAAACGTGAAGACCCGCGCGATGCGTTCGTCTCCAATAGGTACCGCAGTCTGGCGGAATTGCCCGCCGGCGCCGTTGTCGGCACCTCCAGTCTGCGCCGCCAATGCCAGCTGAAACAGCATCGCCCCGATTTAGTGATCCGCTCGCTGCGCGGCAACGTCGGCACCCGCCTGAATAAACTGGATAACGGCGAATACGATGCGATTATTCTCGCCGCGGCCGGTTTAATCCGGCTGGAATTGTCTGCACGTATCGCCTCGTTGATCAAGCCGGAAATTTCACTGCCCGCCGCCGGCCAAGGCGCCGTCGGTATCGAATGCCGTACCGCAGACAGCCGGGTGCAGCAATTACTGGCGCCCCTTGCCGATCCGGAAACCACTTATTGCGTCAGCGCCGAACGCGCCATGAATAATCGTTTGCAGGGCGGCTGTCAGGTGCCGATTGGCGGCTATGCCGTTGTGCATAAGGGCGAACTCTGTCTGCGCGCGTTAGTCGGCGATGTGAACGGCACACAGATTCTCCGGGCGGAAGGAAAAAGTGCGGTCGAAAATGCCGAACAATTGGGCATTGAAATCGCTGAACGATTATTACATCAGGGGGCGGATCGGATTTTACGCTCAATTTATCAAGACTGAGGCAGAGGAAAAACTCATGGCAGTGCTTATTACCCGTCCCGACCAACGAGGCGAACAATTGGCCGACATGCTGAATAAAGCCGGTATCGCAGCGATTCACTTACCGCTGTTTACTATTGAACCCGGTGCCGAGCTGAACGATTTGCCGAATAAAATCAATCAATTAAAAAGCGGCGACTATGTTTTTGCCGTATCCCGGCATGCGGTGGATTATGCCGCCGCCACCTTAAAACACACCGGCTTTCATTGGCGCAGCGATTTACATTACTTTACTGTCGGTCAGCGAACTGCCGCATACTTTGCCGGTCAAAGCGAACAGTGCGTGGCTTATCCCCTCGCTCAGGAAAGCAGCGAGGGCTTGCTGGCGCTGCCGGCAATGAGCGATCTGAGCGGAAAATCCATCCTGATTTTACGCGGTAACGGCGGCCGGGAATTTTTCGCCCAGCAGGCCGCCATGCGCGGTGCCGAAGTCAGCTGTGTGGCATGTTATCAACGCATGCCGATCGCTTATCATCATGCGGAGCAAACCAGTTTGTGCAAACGCGCCGGCGTCAATACGATTGTCGCCACCAGTATGGATATTTTAACCGCACTGATGGATTTTGTGCCTGAAAACGAACATAATTGGCTGACCGGCTGCCGGCTGATTACGGTCAGCCGCAGAATCGCGCAGTTTGCCGAGCAAGCCGGTTGGAAAAATGTCATCATATCGCCGCGAGCGGATAACCAGACGTTATTACACACTTTATTGCAATCAAATTAATTGCATTTCATTTTCAATAATCATTAAGGAATAGGACATGGCTGAAAAGAACGCAACCACTTCTGAAAACAATGAAGTCACGAAATCGCAAGCCGCCGAGACGAATAACGGAAAACATGCGCAAACGGAGAAAGGAAACCGGGAATCCGACGCGGCGATGAAACAAGCCCCAAAAACCGAGAACAAAGCCAAAAGCGACAAGGCGCCGGCTGATAGCGCGCCGCACCGTTCTCATGACACCGTGATAGTGAAAAAAGGCGGTAGCGGCTTAGCGCTGCTGGCCATTCTCATTGCGTTAGGGCTGGGCGGCGCCGGATATTATTTCGGTCAGCAACAGGTCGCCGAATTTCAGCAAAAACTGACCGCACTTGAGAACGCAGTACATACAAACGCCGCCGCGCACTCACCGGCCTCACAGGATGCCGGCGAGCTTGAGCAACAACGCGCGCAGCTGGCCAAACTGACCGATTCCGCCCAGTCTGCCGACGGCAAACTTGCCCAGCTGGAAAAAGAGCTGTCCATCAAAACTCAGGCCATTGACGCGCTACAAACCCAAATCAATCGGCTGAATTCGGAAACCAAAGCGGAACAGCCGAATGACTGGCTGTTATCGGAAGCGGATTTTCTGCTCAACAACGCCTTAAGAAAACTGGTGCTGGATAACGATGTGGATACGACGGTTTCCTTACTGAAAGTCGCCGACGAAACCTTGGAGAAAGTCTCCGATCCTCATGTGATGACCGTACGCGCCGCAATTAACAGCGATCTGAAACAATTATTATCGCTGAACAACGTGGATCAGAACACCATTATGCAGAGTTTGTCCCAGTTGGCCAACAGCGTCGATGAACTGACCGTGCTGAACGTTAATTTTGACGATCCGAACGGCAGCGATCAACTGAGCGATTCATGGGCCGATTGGAAAGAAAATGCCGAAAAAAGTGCGGCTTCTTTTCTGAATCATTTTATCCGCATTACGCCGAGAAATACCGATGCCAAAGCGCTGCTTGCGCCGAATCAGGACATTTATCTGCGTGAAAATATCCGCCTGCGGCTGCAACTTGCCATTATGGCGGTGCCGCGTCAGCAAAACGGCTTGTACAAACAATCGCTGGAAACCGTGGCCTCTTGGGTCAGAAGCTATTTTGACACCAATACCGAGATCGCCCAGAATTTCTTAAAAGAAATCGACGAACTGGCGGAACAATCCATTTATGTGGACGTACCAAATCAGCTGAACAGTCTGAACGTACTGGACAAATTGCTGAATAAACAGCCGCAGGAAATCCAGAAAATTGAAATCTCGGCCGACAAAGCGCTGACCGAGCAGAATGCCGACGCGGCGAAAGACGAAAAAGCGGAAAATGCCGAAGCGCAGGACGAAACACACCGCGCACCGGCCGCCCCGGAAGAACAAACACAACAGTAGAGGAAATAGACCATGTTCAGAACACTATTTTTAATGCTGGTGTTGCTTGCCGGCTTAATCGCAGGCCCTTATTTATCGGGCAAACAGGGGTACGTTCTTATTGAAACGACATCTTATAATATCGAAATGTCCATCACCACGCTGGTAGTCTTTTTTGTGCTGGCCATGGCGATCATCTATGGTATTGAATGGATTGTCACCCGTTTTTTCCGCTTAAGCAGCGACACTTACGGCTGGTTCTCGCGCCGAAAACGGGTGAAAGCGCAAAAACAGACCCTTGAAGGTTTGATGCGGATGAACGAAGGCGATTATTCCAAAGCGGAAAAACTGATCGGCAAAAACGCCAAACATTCCGATGAGCCGGTGCTGAACTTTATTAAAGCCGCCGAAGCCGCCCAGCAGCGCGGTGACGAATTCAGCGCCAACGGCTATCTGATTCAGGCCACAGAGCTTGCCGGCACAGACAATCTGCTGGTCGAAATCGCCCGTACCCGTATTTTATTGCAGCAGAATAAACTGCCCGCCGCCCGCAGTTCCATCGACAGCCTGCTGGTTATGACCCAGCGCAACAAAGAAGTGCTGAAACTGGCGGTGGAAATCTATCAAAAATCCAATGCGTTTCAGGCGCTGGCTAACATTCTGGATCAAGTTGAAAACGCAGCGCTTTATACCGCCGCCGATTTTACCACATTACAGCATCAGGTCGAAGACGGTCTAATGGATGAAAAAATGAACGAAGAAGGGGTCGACGGCCTGTTGACGTGGTGGGAAGCGCAAACGCGCAAACGCCGTAATGATCTGTATATTAAGGTCGGTTTAGTCCGTCGTCTGATCGACTGCAACGACCACGAAAGCGCTTATGAGCTGGCGATCGAGGCATTCAAAAAATCGGAAGCCGTGCCGGCGCTGAACCAAGAACTTTGCCGGCAAATTGCCCGCCTACAGCCGACGGATAACAGCAAATTGCTTAAACTGGTGGCAAAACGCGCGCGTCAGGCCAACGATAGCCAATGCTGCTGTCTTAACCGCGCACTCGGGTATTTACATGTCCGCAACGGCGATTTTGCCAACGCCGCCGACGCATTCAAGAAAGTGATTGCCTGTGAAGATCACCTCGAACCGAATGACATCACAATGGCAGCTTATGTCTTCGAGCAACACGGCGATGCCGAGCTGGCGCGCAAAATACGCGAAGACAGCCTGAAATCGGCCATGGATCTCAAAATCGCGCCGGCCGACGACAATCTGAAAACGGAACAAAAACCGACCGCACTTTTAGCCCAAAAATAACCGGTTTTCAGCCTATCAATAATCTCCACTACCTGCGCCTTGGTCTGACTAAACACCGCCCAAGGTGCAGAACGTTATGCCGTGTACTTCCCCGCCCAATAAGTTTGTTAAACACGCTCACATCAATAAACACAACCGCTAAACCGCCCGCCGAGCATGTTGACTGACAATTAAAAATACCGAAGCGGCATAATCACTCCGCCTCGTTTTGCCAGTATAACGATGCTATCAAAACAAAATAATGGCTAAAACAGATAGCTGAAACGCTAAAGCATAAATCATATCAAACCAAAACAGAATATATAACTAGTAAAATTATAAAAATTAGATAATATATCTAATATAACTCAATAATACAGGATAAAAGAACAAAATATAGCCAAAATCTTATTTTATATAAAAAAATAAAACAGATCAGACCACTATTAACTCATTGATTTTATTTAACATACCTATTCCAAAACACTTGTCTCACACAACAGATATTGAAACTTATTTTCCGAAATGTAAAATGCGCGCACTGCATATATCATATATGCATAAAAACAATAAAACTTATAACTTTTAGGAGACAAATATGAAAAAATTAACCACAAATAAAACACTGGCACTTGCCTTATTAATTGGTTTGACATCAAGCTATGCGGTAGCGGATGTGACTGATGATCTGGATGAGATTGAACAACTTGAACAAAAAGTTCAACAAAATACAAAATCGATTGATAAAAATCAAAAAGACATTACAGCAAATAAAAAAGCCATTTCGAAGCAAGAAAGCGATATCAAAGCTTTAGAAAAAAAGACTACAACATATGAAAATCAAGTCCTTTCTTTTGGTCAGAGACTAGGTAGTCTAGAGTTAAAAGCACAAACAAATGAAGAAAATATTGATAAAGTTCAAGAAACAGCAGATGTAGCAAAAGATATGGCTCAAAAAAATGCTCAGCAACTTACTGATATGGCTAATAAAAATAAACAATATGAAAAATCGTTGACTCTGGCTCACCAAGCATTAGACCAAAATCGCGATCAAATTGATTCACTGAAAAAAAGCCGTGCACAACATGATAAAGATATCATTAAAAATAAAGAATCCATTGAGAAACTACAAAAATCGCTTGAAAATAACGGCAGTACAAATAAGAACTTACAAGATGCCATAACAAAACACCAAAAGCAGCTTGAGGCACATCAAGGGGATATTGGAGCATTAAATGGCATAACTCAAAGTAATCAGATTAACATTGGAACAAACAAAGCGCATATTGAAAAAAATAAAACAGATATCGCAGCAAATAAAACCGCTATTGACAAAAATAAAGCCGGCATCGCAGCAAACAAAACCGCTATTGACAAAAATAAAGCTGACATCGCAGCAAACAAAACCGCTGTTGACAAAAATAAAGCTGATATTGCGACAAACAAAGCCGCTATTGCACAGAATAAAACTGACATTGCGACAAACAAAACCGCTATTGCCAAAAATAAAGCTGATATCGCGGCAAACAAAACCGCTATAGCGCAGAATAAAACTGACATTGCGACAAACAAAACCGCTATTGCCAAAAATAAAGCTGATATCGCGGCAAACAAAACCGCTATTGCGCAAAATAAAACTGACATTGCGACAAACAAAACCGCTATTGCACAGAATAAAACTGACATTGCGGCAAACAAAACTGCTATTGCGCAGAATAGCGCTGACATTGCGACAAACAAAACCGCTATAGCGCAGAATAAATCTGACATCGCGACAAACAAAACCGCTATTGCGCAAAATAAAACTGACATCGCAACAAATAAAACCGGTATTGCGCAGAATAAATCTGATATTGCAGCAAATAAAGCGACGCTCAAAAAGCACGAAACCGCAATTGTGAACAATCATAACAATATCGCGGAAAACCGCCAAAATATTGCAACCAATAAAATGCGTATTGATGAATTGTATAAATTCAACAACAACTTAAAAACCAGCGTAACGCAAAATACCGCGCGCATCAGCAATCTGGAAGGTCGGGTTGATCGGCTGGAGAAGAAAATGCAGCGTTCTTTTGCCGCACAATCCGCATTAACCGGTTTATTCCAGCCGTATAACGTCGGTAAATTTAACCTGAGCGCGGCAGTTGGAGGTTATAATTCGGAAACGGCGTTCGCCATTGGTACGGGTTACCGCTTTAACCAGAATGTCGCCGCCAAAGCGGGAATTGCAATGACTCCGAGCAGCAGTAGCATCAGCTATAATGCCGGCGTCAACTTTGAATGGTAATTTGCCAATAAAACGCGGTGTGTACCGATTATCAGATCGGTCAAACACCGCATATTAAAACGTCTCCTGCTAATCTCAATATCAACATCCTATGTTAAAAAAGCCCTGAACGGGCTTTTTTATTAGGCGGTAACGGTATTTTGCCGGAAAATATCCGCCGGCGGTTTAATAATAGGAATGTTCGCCGCGTTGATGTTCGGTAACGTCTTTGGCGCCCTTTAATTCGCCCGGGAACAAGCTGATTAACTGTTTTTCAACCCCGTCTTTGAGCGTGACATCCACCATTGAACAGCCGTTGCAGCCGCCGCCGAACTGTAAAATGGCATTGCCGTCGTCGGTAATTTCAATCAAGGTAATATGCCCGCCGTGCCCGGCCAGCTGCGGGTTGATTTGGGTCTGAATCACATATTCCACCCGCTCGATTAACGGCGCATCATCCGCCACTTTACGCATTTTGGCATTCGGCGCTTTCAGAGTTAACTGCGAACCGAGTTCTTCCGTCACATAATCGATTTCGGCATCTTCCAGAAACGGCAAACTGATTTCATCCACAAAGGCGGAAAAAGTCTCGTATTTCATTTCGGTATCGCTGGCTTCCACCGAGTTCGGCGGGCAATAAGACACGCCGCATTCCGCGCCCGGCGTACCCGGATTCACCACAAAAATACGGATATTAGTGCCTTCTTCCTGTTGATCAAGCAATTTGCGAAAATGCGCTTGCGCCGCGTCGGAGATAATAATCTGTTGCATAAATCGTTCCTATCAATACTTGAGCTATATTGTCGGGAATGATACCCCCTGACGGACTTTTTTTCCACCTTTTCTTTTCAGGCTCTGGCCAATCCCCAAACCTGAATATGTTGGACACCGGCGTAACGCAAGGCTTTGGCGATTTCATTTAAAGTCGAACCGGTGGTGATCACATCATCCACCAGCGCAACGGATTGATAACCTGCGGTGATGATTTTATCGCTTACCTGAAACGCCTGTTGCAGATTGTTGCGCCGAGCCTTCGCCGTCAGTCCCCGTTGGGTCGGCGTATGTTTAACACGGCGAAGCAAATCGTTGCGTGCGGCAATGTTCAGCCATTTGGCCAGCTGTACAGCCAATAAATCCGCCTGATTATAACCTCGCAGCCACTGGCGCCAATGATGCAGCGGCACCGGCAAAATTACCTCCGGCAGCGAAAGCCCGTGATAGCGCCGCGCATCATACAACGCGAGCAGCAGCAAGCGGGCTAAAGTGCGATCCAGCCAGAACTGGCGGTTAAATTTAAAGCGATGAATCAGCGTCGATAACGGTTCGGCATACCGCCCCGCAATCACCATGCGATCCCAGGCCGGTTCGTCTCGCAGACAATGTCCGCAGCGCAGCGGATAATTGCCCACCGCCGCACCGCAACCGCCACAATAGGAAACACGGCGAATCAATCGGTTACACCGGCTGCACAGTCCGTGCGTCGCCACCGCCAGCCTGTGCTGACAGTGCACGCAACACAGTCCGAATAAATTCATGGCAATTTTCCACCGCACTTTTTAATTCTTCACCGTACAGCGTAAAGCAAATTGCTTTTTTCGCTATTTTTGACATTTAGTTTCGCGATCCGGATCGCAATAATGCTAAAATCAGCGCCGAAAATTCGCAATCATAAAGGTGTTACATGACGATTCCCAATTACCGCGACCAAATCAAACTGGTTTTTTTTGATATCGACGAAACCCTGTTCGTCAAAAACAAAAATCATCTTCCCGCCAGTGTCCTGCCCGCAATTCAAAAACTGCACGCCAACGGCATTCTGGTCGGCATTGCTACCGGACGGGCGCGCTGTAGTTTTCCGGACAAACTGAACCGAGTTATCGAAGCGCAAGGGGTCGAATTATTCGTTACCATGAACGGGCAGGCGGTCACTTATCAAAATCAGGTTATCGAACGACATCCCATTGCAACGGACAAAATCCAGACTTTAGTGGATTTCTTTGATGCGCATCGGATCGATTATGCCTTTGTCAGCAATGAGCAAATCTGCGTGTCCGCCATTACGCCGGTATTGCGCGCCGCGCTGGATGCGGTGACGCTGGATTACCGTGTGGATAAAGCCTATTTTAAACGACACGATGTCTATCAAATACTGCCGTTTTACGACCAAAGCAAGGATCAATTGATCGCCGATGCGCAGATTTTAAACGGTTTGAAAACCGTGCGCTGGCATGAGCATTCGGTGGATATTTTTGATCAACACGGCTCGAAAGCGCGAGGCATTGCCGCGGCGGTGCGTCATTTGGAATTGAGCATGCACAATGTGATGGCGTTCGGCGACGGATTAAATGATCTGGAAATGCTCGGCGCGGTGGGGGTGGGCGTCGCGATGGGCAACGCCCATGAGGCGCTTAAGCGTATCGCCACGCATATTACCGATCATATCGAGCAGGACGGCGTGTACCGTTTTCTGCAACAGGCGAGGTTAATTGACTAACACCGGCAGATTGCGCGCTTTCACCGCTTAAAGGCGCTAATATTTCAAATAAAAATCCTTAATCAGCGCGATAAATTCCGCCCGATAGCGGTGATGTTCATCATAAATGGTTAACCGGCTTTGCCGCATCATTCGCGCCTGTTTGGCGAACGTCAGCAGCAAACGCTGCGGCGGTTTGCCCGCTTTGGTCACCACCTCACAACGGTGAACGCAATAAAGTGCGGTGCGTTTGCGCAACGTTTCGCCGGCGTCAAAGGGCAGAATAAAATGAATGGTACCCGTCTCGCTCAAACAATCCGCCGCCAGATTCAGCCAATCCTCATGACCTTGTTCAAGCAGATAACGCGCCCGGCTGCGCGACTCGGAGCGGCAGTCGGAACCCGCGTTGAAATAAGGCGGATTAGCCGTAATCCGATCAAATTTTTCACCGCACTTAGCGGCAAATTCGGCAATATCCTGATGATATAAGGTAATGTTATCCGCCCAAGGCGAGCGGCGTACATTTTCCGTCGCCTGCCAAAAGGCATCGCGGTCGATTTCCACCGCGCTGATACGACCATGCCCGGCGGTTCGCTGTGCCAGCATCAGTGCGATTAATCCCGTGCCGGTACCCAGATCCAACAGGGTTTTCGCCCCCGTAACATCCGCCCAGGCGCCGAGCAATACCCCGTCGGTGCCCACTTTCATCGCACAGCGATCATGATTAATATGAAACTGTTTAAAGGTAAAACCGTTATTGACCGCCGCCATAAACTTCCCCAAAATAGACCGCACATCCGGCGGTAAAGTGCGGTATAATCTGCCGCAATTTTAGCGTAATAGTACCAAGAAACATGACAACAGCACAATTTGAAGATTTTGATCTCGCCCCCGAATTATTAAAAGCCGTGCGCCAAAAAGGTTACACCCGGCCGACCGCCATTCAGGCTCAAACCATTCCGGCGGCGATGGAAGAACGCGACGTACTGGGCTCTGCGCCTACCGGCACCGGCAAAACGGCCGCATTTTTGCTGCCCGCCCTACAGCATCTACTGGATTACCCGCGCCGCAAACCCGGTGCGCCGCGAGTTCTGATTCTGACGCCGACCCGCGAACTGGCAATGCAGGTTGCCGCGCAGGCCGAGGCGCTGGCCGGCTTTACCCATTTCAGCATCGCCACTGTCACCGGCGGCGTGGCCTATCATAATCACGGTGAAATTTTTAATAAAAATCAGGATATTGTGGTCGCCACACCGGGACGCTTGCTGCAATACATTAAAGAAGAGAATTTCGATTGCCGCGCGGTGGAAATCTTAATCTTCGATGAGGCGGATCGCATGTTGCAAATGGGATTCGGTCAGGATGCGGAAAACATCGCCGCCGAAACCCGCTGGCGCAAGCAGACGCTACTTTTTTCCGCCACGCTGGAAGGCGACGTATTAACGGATTTCGCCGCCCGTTTACTCAACGATCCGGTGCTGATTGATGCCGAACCGAGCCGGCGTGAACGCAAAAAAATTCAGCAATGGTATTATCATGCCGACAGCAACGAACACAAAATCAAGCTGCTCGCCCGTTTCATCGAACAGGAACAGGTCAGCCGCGGCATTGTTTTCGTCCGTCGCCGCGAAGATGTACGCGAACTGTCGGAAATTCTGCGTAAACGCGGTATCCGCAGCACCTATCTGGAAGGCGAAATGGCGCAAACCCAGCGCAACAACGCCATTGATAAACTGAAAACCGGCCTTGTCACGGTGCTTGTCGCCACCGATGTCGCCGCACGCGGTATTGATATCGATGACATCAGTCACGTTATGAACTTTGATTTACCTTACAGCGCCGATACCTACCTGCACCGCATCGGCCGCACCGCCCGCGCCGGCAAAAAAGGCACCGCCGTCTCTTTTGTGGAAGCCCATGATTATAAACTGTTGGGCAAAATCAAACGTTACACCCAAGAATTGCTGAAACCGCGCCTCATCGACGGTCTGGCTCCGCGTACCAAAGCCCCGAAAGACGGCGAAATCAAAACCGTCAGCAAAAAACAAAAAGCCCGGCTTAAAGAAAAACAGGCGGAAAAGAAAAAAACGGAACAAAAGAAAAAAGTCAAACTACGGCATAAAGCCAGTAAAAATATCGGTAAGCGTCGTAAAAGTCGTACTGCTGATAATGATTAGGCAAATAAACTAACCGTACGAAAATATTTAGGCCATATTCTTATCATTTGGGGAAATGGCCAAAAACAAATCACTAACTCCGTGGTAGGTTATCACTCACACCAACACCAACTCCACTTTCATTTCATGAATAGCGTCCTGTACGTTGGTTAGGAGATCTTTATCACAAATCACGCAATCGAACTGGTTCAGCGGGCAGATGTGGAAGGTTGCGCTTTTGCCGTATTTGGACGAGTCCGAAACCAGCACTTTTTTCTGGCTGGATTGCATAATGGCGCGTTTGACCGGGAGTTTGTTTTCATCCGGTGTGGTCAGGCCTTTCAAATTCCAAGACGAGGTGGATACAAAGGCGATGTCGAGGGAAATCTGGCGCAGCAGCTGGGCGGCAAGCTCGCCGACCGATGAGTAATTCGCTTTATTGATGCTGCCGCCGGTGTGCAGCAGCTCGCATTTGCCGTTCATCATTAAAAAATTGGCAATCATAAAATCATTGGTGACCACCAGCAAATCATCCCGATCCACAATGCGGTGTGCAATTTCCAACGTGGTGGTGCCGGCATCCAGATAGACCGTAGTATTGCGCGGAATCGACTGCGCCGCCTGCATGCCGATATGTTCTTTTTGCCGCATGGATAATAAGGATTTATCCTGATGGGTCGGTTCGGTAAACAGATGTTCCAGCAATTTCACGCCGCCGGAAACGGAAACCACGCGCCCTTCCTGCTCCAGTTTCTGAATATCACGCCGCACCGTCATATGCGATACGCCGAGAATCTCCACCAGACTGGCGATGCTGATAATATTATTCTGACTGATAAGGTTGAGTAACTGCTTTTGTCGTTCTGCGGGGATCATGATCGGTATCCGAATAGCTTTTTTCCTGATTATAACGGTTTCTGATAAAAAAGCATTGTTTTTAATTCACAAATTTTAACAATAAAAGTGAATAAATGTTAATTTTTGTGATCTATATCGCGTTTTTTTGTACAAAAAAATGCCAGAATAAATGCCGACATAATACTTAAGGTCATTTTATTATTTCAGGAGAAACATATTATGGGTAATCACTATTCAGTGGCCGTCGTCGGCTTGGGCGCAATGGGTATGGGTGCGGCAAAATCCTGTATTAATGCGGGCTTAACCACCTACGGCGTGGATCTTAATCCGGCGGCGTTAGCCGATCTGAAAGCCTTCGGCGCCAAAGACGTCGGCACAAGTGCGGTCGGTTTTGCGCCACAATTGGATGCCGTGATGCTGTTGGTGGTCAATGCTCAACAGGTGAATGCGGTGTTATTCGGCGAAAACGGTCTGGCCCCGCAGCTGAACGCCGGCACCGCGGTCATGGTATCGTCCACCATCTCCGCGCAGGATGCGCAAGCGATTTCACAAAAATTAACAGATTTAGGTCTTATTATGTTGGATGCGCCGGTTTCCGGCGGTGCGGCAAAAGCGGCCGCCGGTGAAATGACCGTAATGGCATCCGGTTCTCAGCAAGCCTTTGACAAATTACAGCCGGTGCTGGATGCGGTTGCCGGTAAAGTCTATCGCATCGGTGAAGCCATCGGTCTGGGCGCAACGGTCAAAATTGTTCACCAGCTGCTCGCCGGCGTCCATATCGCTGCCGGTGCGGAAGCCATGGCGCTCGCGGCCAAAGCCGGCATTCCGCTGGACTTAATGTATGAGGTCGTCACCAACGCGGCGGGTAATTCCTGGATGTTTGAAAACCGCATGAAACATGTGGTGGACGGCGACTACACCCCACTTTCCATGGTCGATATTTTCGTTAAGGATTTAGGCTTGGTCAACGATACCGCCAAATCGCTTCATTTCCCGTTACATTTAGCCAGCACGGCCTATTCCATGTTTACCGAAGCCAGCAATGCCGGACACGGCAAAGAAGATGACAGTGCGGTAATTAAAATTTTCAGCGGTATCGAACTGCCAAAAAAAGGAGAACATTAATATGTTAGGTGTTATTGCCGACGATTTCACCGGCGCAAGCGATATCGCCAGCTTTCTGGTGGAAAACGGATTAAGTGCGGTGCAAATGAACGGCGTTCCCGCCACGCCGTTGGCGGATAGGGTCGATGCTATCGTCATCAGTCTGAAATCCCGTTCGAACCCGGCACAGGAAGCCGTCGCACAATCGTTACAGGCCTTGCGCTGGTTACAGCAAAACGGCTGCGATCAATTTTATTTTAAATATTGCTCCACCTTCGACAGCACCGAAAAAGGCAATATCGGGCCGGTTACCGACGCGTTGCTGGACGCCCTACAGGCGGATTTTACCGTCGTCACGCCGGCCTTGCCGGTAAACGGACGCACGATTTTCAACGGCTATTTATTCGTCGGCGATGTGCTGCTGAACGAATCCGGCATGCGCAATCATCCGATTACGCCGATGAAAGACGCCAATCTGCTGCGGCTGATGGATGCGCAAGCGCGCGGTAAAACCGGTTTAGTGGCTTATGCCGATGTCATTTTAGGCGCACAACGGGTGAAAGCCCGCTTCGCCGAACTGCAAGCGCAGGGCTATCGCTATGCGGTGGTGGACGCGGCGGATAATTCGCAACTGGCGGTGCTGGCGGAAGCCGTTGCCGATTTAAAATTAGTCACCGGCGGTTCCGGGCTGGGCGCCTATATGGCGGCACACCTCAGCGGCGGTAAAAAAGGCACCAATGCGTTCACGCCAAGTAAAGGCAAAACCGTGGTGCTGTCCGGCTCCTGTTCGGTGATGACCAACAGTCAGGTCAATGCTTATAAAGCCAAAGCGCCAAGCTATCTGCTGGATGTCAAACAGGCCTTAAACAACCCCGATTATGCCGGCGAATTATACCAATGGGTATTAGCCCATTCGACACAACCGTTGGCGCCGATGGTTTACGCCACCGTAGCGCCGGATAAGTTAAAGGCCATTCAGGCTGAATTCGGCGCGGAGAAAGCCAGTGCCGCCATTGAAAAAACGTTCGCAAAACTGGCCGCACTTTTAAAAGCGGCGGGCTTTACCAACTTTATTACCGCCGGCGGCGAAACCTCCAGTATCGTCGTGCAGGAGCTGGGCTTCAGCGGTTTCCATATCGGCAAACAAATCGCGCCCGGCGTGCCTTGGCTGAAAGCGGTGGAAGAACCGGTTTATCTGGCGCTGAAATCAGGCAATTTCGGTAAACAGGATTTCTTTGAATTTGCACAGGATATGTTTGTATGACGGAAGCAGAACAAAAACAACAAATGGTACGCTTAGCCAAATCGCTGTTTGATCGCGGCTACAGCGTGGGCGGCGCAGGCAATTTGTCCGTGCGGCTGGATTCGCAGCGCATTTTAGTCACGCCGACCGGCTCATCGCTGGGTCGTCTGGAAGCTGAGCGGCTGTCCGTACTGGATATGCAGGGCAATCTGTTAAGCGGTGATAAACCGTCCAAGGAATCGGTGTTTCATTTGGCTATGTACCGGAAAAATCCGGACTGTCAGGCCATTGTGCACCTGCATTCCACTTATCTGACCGCCCTGTCCTGTATCGAAAATATCGATACGGCAAACGCCATTAAAGCCTTTACGCCCTACTATGTCATGCGCGTGGGCAACTTGCAGGTGATTCCTTATTATCGTCCGGGCGATGTCAATATCGCGCGCGAACTGAGCGAACGCGCCCTCAGCGGCAAAGCCTTTTTGCTGGCCAATCACGGCATTGTAGTGACCGGTTCGGATCTGCTGGATGCCGTGGATAACAGCGAAGAGCTGGAAGAAACCGCCAAGCTGTATTTTCTCTTACAGGGACAAAAAATCCGTTATCTGACCGATAGCGAAATCAACGATTTAGCACACAGAGGAAAATAGTTATGCCTAAATTTGCAGCCAACCTCACCATGATGTTTAACGAAGTACCGTTTCTAGACCGCTTTGCCGCCGCGGCAAACGCCGGCTTTCAGTATGTGGAATTTCTCTGGCCCTATGACTATCCGGCCGCGGAATTAAAAGCCAAATTGGATCAGTACGGTTTAAAACTGGTGCTGTTCAATACCCCGGCGGGCGATGTCGGCCAAGGCGAATGGGGTGTTTCCGCCATTCCGGGGCGGGAGTCGCAAAGCCACCAGCATATTGATCAGGCGCTGGAATATGCCCTTGCCCTCGGCTGCCCGAATGTGCATGTGATGGCGGCGGTGGTGCCGGAAGGTGCGGATCGCAACGCTTACCGCCAAACCTTTATTCAAAACGTGCGCTATGCGGCGGATAAATTCAAACCGCACGGCATTAACGTTCTGCTTGAAGCGTTAAGCCCGGCGGTTAAACCGAACTATCTGCTGAAAAGCCAGCTGGATACGCTGGATATCGTCGAAGCGGCGCAGCGCGATAACGTTTTCGTGCAGCTGGATTATTTCCACGCGCAGAATGTGGACGGCAATTTATCCCGCTTAACCGACAAGCTCAACGGCAAATTCGCTCATGTGCAGATAGCCTCAGTGCCGGATCGCCACGAACCGGACGAAGGCGAAATCAATTATCAGTATATTTTCGACAAACTCGACCAACTCGGCTATACCGGTTATGTCGGCTGCGAATACAAACCGCGCGCCGACACCGCCGCCGGTCTGGATTGGTTTGCAAAATATAAATAAAAACGACCGCACTTTTATCAAGCGTATCGATTATAAAATTAACGCGCTGCGTTAAGCCGCGCGTTTTGTTCCCTGTTCGGAGGGGTGTATGTCAAATGAAATTCTTATTTTAATCGGCTTATCCAGCGTTATCGCGTTGCTGGTGATTATGATCAAAGGTAAAGTTCATCCGTTTCTCGCCTTAGGTCTGATCAGTATCGCCGTTGCCTTAAGCGCCGGTATTCCGATGAGCAAAGTGATTCCCACCTTAATCAGCGGCATGGGCAGCACTTTAGGCGGCGTTGCGCTGATCGTGGGGTTAGGCGCAATGCTCGGTAAAATTATCGAAAAATCCAACGGTGCCGATGTATTGGCCACTTGGCTGCTCAACAAATTCGGCGAGAAAAACGCGCCTTTCGCCTTAGGGGCGACCGGCTTTATTTTCGGTATTCCGGTGTTTGTCGATGTGGGCTTTATCGTCCTGATTCCGATTATTTTCAGCGTGGCAAGACGTATCGGCGGCAATATGCTGGTCTATGCCTTACCGATCGGACTGTCCATGTTGATGGTGCATGTGATGCTGCCGCCGCATCCGGGCGTGGTTGCCGGCGCACAGACGTTACAGGCGGATATCGGTCTGGTGCTGGGTATCGGACTTATCGCCGCATTACCGGCTTATTTACTCGGTCAGCTGTTTATTCCGTTTTTCACCAAACGCAATTTCGTCAGCATCCCGACTTCCAGCGATTTAATTCAATATCAAAAACAGGTGCTGCACGACGGCGGCTTACCGAAATTCAGCACCGTGTTAGGCATGATCGTGACACCGCTGATCTTAATCATGCTGGGCACCGTCACCGCCACCACTTTACCGCCGGAAAATATACTGCGCGAAGTGTTCAGTATGATCGGCAGCTCGCCGTTTGCGCTGCTGTTTTCCGTCTTTCTCTCTTCTTATGTGTTGGGTATCCGTCGCGGTTGGGATAAAAACAAACTGGAAGAGATTCTCAACTCCGCCCTTGCGCCGATTGCCGGCATTATCTTAATCACCGGTGCCGGCGGTATGTTCGGCAAAGTGCTGGACGCCAGCGGCGTCGGCAAAGCGCTTTCCGAAGTGCTGGCCAGTACCGGCCTGCCGCTGCTGGTGCTTGCCTTCGTGTTATCCTCGCTGCTGCGGGCGGCACAGGGTTCGGCCACCGTTGCCATCATCACCACGGCGACCATTCTGGCGCCTGCCATTGCCGCCGAACAGTATACCGGTATCCAAATCGCATTGCTGACTTCGGCAATCGGTGCCGGCGCGATGACGCTTTCCCATGTCAACGACAGTTTATTCTGGGTCTGGACAAAATTCTTCGGCATTTCTATCTCCGAAGGATTAAGAACCTGGTCCATTTTAACCACAATTTACGGCATATTCGCATTTCTCTTTATCTGTATTCTGTGGGCATTTTTCGGCTAATGACACTGCGGCGGATCGGTTACGATCCGCTTTTTTTATGACAGGAACGACATTATGCGACAGTATTATCTTTTCCCCCTTTTGCTGTCGGCGGCCATGCCGGTGACGGCATTTGAACCGGATTTCGCCCAAAAACCGACCGCACTTTCCGCCGTCTTACTGGCAGACATTACCGCGCAAGGACAAAAAATCAATGCCGTTGCCTTAGAATATGAGGACAATATTCTTTCCGGCAGCGATCTGACCTTACTTTATCAGGTGGAAACCCGGCTGGATCAGCAAGCGCCGGAAAAACGTACCGTTCAACGGGCATATGTGAATGACCGCCCGCAGCTCGGCTCGCAATCAAAACCCGGAAAATTCGTCATCATCGAATTGAATACCCGCGACCCCAATGCCGCCCCTTACCGCCTGCGTAAAGAAAACACCCGCCCGCTGACATTCCGTGCGAAAGCCAACGGAGAAACAATCACTCTTGAAAAAGCCCAGCCGAATAGCGTTCCGGATTATTATAACGGGCGTCTGGTGTATCACATCCGGCAGCGGGGCAATCTCAAACTGACCAACGGAAAAACCCTTGCCACCACGGAAATTCAGCAAAGTGCGGTACAAAATCAGATAAAAACCCCGTTTCTGGATCAGTTCGCCGCCGCACAAATCACCCTGCATCATCCCGACAACCGCTTGCGTTACCGTTTATACCGCCCGCAGCCGGTCGCCGGGAAAAAATATCCGCTGACCGTTTTTCTGCACGGTTCAGGACAAATGGGCAAAGACAATCTGGCACAGCTGCTGTCCAGCAAAGGTGCGGTCGCTACGCTGCAATATGAAGACGGTTTTGTCCTCGCGCCACAATACGACGGCGTCTTTGATCCTTTCGACGACATTCGCAAAGGACAACGGGGCGGTATTCACTGGCAAACGGAAAACCGTCAGCAATTGCTGCTGAAATTGATCGATAAAACCCTGAGCGACAATCCCGCCATCGATCCGGCGCGGATTTATCTTGTAGGGCTATCGCGCGGTGCGGAGGGGGCGTTAAATTTATTATTAAAACGACCGCACTTTTTCGCCGCCGCACTGCTGATGAGCGGACGGGAAGCCGGCACGCTGGAATGGATGGACGGCAATGCGACAGCGAACATGCTTGCGCCGCTCAAACAATTACCGATTTGGCTGTTCCACAGCAAAGAAGATCAAATCGCCCCGGTACAGGGCTCACGGATCAATTACGACATTCTGCACCACCGGCTTAAGGCGCCCTTAGTGCGCTATACGGAATTCAGCAGCGAAAACGCCAGCGATAACGGTATTCTCAATCCTAACCCGCATAACACCTGGGATGCGGTATTTAACAGTCCTGAAGTAATTGGCTGGTTATTGCAACAAAAACGTCATACCGATTAAGGAGTTAATATGAACTATCAATATTTATCCTATCCTCTTGATGTCAACGCCCCCGGTTTTCCGGGCGAACCGACGCTTAGTCTGGAAACCTGTAGCGATATCGAACTCGGCGATAGCTATAACAGCAGTAAAATCCATTTATTCAACCATTTCGGCACGCATTTCGACGCCCCGCGTCACTTTAATCCGCAAGGCTTAAGCATCACGCAACTGCCGCTCAGTCAGTTTATCTATGAACAACCGCTGCTGCTGGACATACCTAAACAGCAGGGCGAAATGATAGAACCGACTGATTTAGCACCGCACTTAGCCCGGATTCAGCAAGCCGATTGCCTGCTTATCCGTACCGGTCTGGAAAAAGTGCGATCTGAAAATCCGTCGCAATATGCCGCCAACGGCTGTGCGGTCAGCATACAGAGCGCGCAATATCTGATTGATCATGCCGCAAATCTGAAGGCGATTGGGTTTGACTTTATTTCCCTTGCTTCGCCGGCCAATCCTGAACACGGCGTCAAAGCGCATCAGATAATGTTAGGCATGTTCAGCCCGAATTTTATTTGCATTATTGAAGATATGCGGCTCGCCGCTTTGATGAGCCGCAAACTTAAACGTATTTTCGCCCTTCCCTTACGGGTAATCGGTATCGATAGCGCACAGGTTACCATTATTGCAGAGGTGGAATAATGAAAAAACATCACATCAGTGGGTTGTCTGCGGTTATTTTTCTGCTGTTAAGTCTAATCGGCGCCTATCTGGCGGCACAAGTGGAACGGGATTTCGGGCGCATTGACGTTCGCATTATTAGTTTTATGACCGAAGAACAACAGCCCATGAGCGCCAAACTCTATCGTCCCGTCAGCGCCAGTGCCGACAATCCCAAACCCGCATTACTGGCATTGCATGGCTATCAAAGCGATAAGGAGGCCACCAATACCTTTGGCGCATTAGAGCTGGCCAGACGCGGTTTTGTCGTGTTGGCGATTGATCATTTCGGCCATGGTTATTCCACTAAGCTGCCGGCGGCCAATAAAAATATGAGCGGCGCCAATAACGGTTATCGCTATTTGAAAAGCCTGCCTTTTGTCGATAAAGAACGGCTCGGTATTTTCGGTCACTCCACCGGCGCACTGAACGCGATACGGGTCGCCAAACTCAATCCCGATCATAAAGCCGTCAACGGACAAAGCAGTAACGGCGGTGATCCGAGCCTGCATAATTATCTGTTAACGCAAGGTTTATTTGAAGAAATCGGCGGCTACCGGGAAAAATCCTTCCCGGTGAAAAATCTGGTCAATCATCCGGCACGCTTAACGGCATTTTCCTTACCGGAAAACGACACCTTATTGTGGAATCACACTTACGGCGATATATCGCAAGGAACCGCACGCCGCGCGGCTTTGGTGAACGGAACGCATTTGGGCGTCATGATTGCGGAGCAAACCAATAAAGAAGCGGTTTTATGGTTTAATCAAACATTACAAAACGGCGAGCAGGATGATGATTGGCGAGATCCTGATGATCAGATCTACTGGTATAAAGAATTTGCCGGTTTATTTGCGCTGTCCTGCGCGCTTATCTCCGCCCTGTTCCTCGCCGATGCCTTATTACGAACCCGCTATTTTGCCTCCGCCACAAAAACACCGACCGAATCCACCGCACTTTCCCCGGCTAAATGGCGCTTATTTGCACTAGTGAATATTCTGGCAACCATCGTGCTTTATCCTTTATTGACCCAATGGGGCGGCGCCAATGAACCTATCGCCGCTCTTTTGCCGTTTATGCCGCTTGAAATGGGCAACGGGATCATTCTCTGGTTGAGCGTCAGTGCGGTGATTAATCTGCTGTTTTTCTTACTCTGGAGACGCAAAAATCCGATTCCGTTAGCCGAATTCGGCCTCACCGCTCAGCATGCGACGACCCGTCAGGTGATCGGTCGCAGCCTGATATTAAGCGTTATATTAATCGGCTGGCTGTATATTATCGCGCTGTCCGTTTATCACTTTTTTGGAGTGGAACTGCGTTTTCTCTGGCCGTTACTCAAACCATTAACCGTAGAGCGCATAGCGCTGTTTCCGGTTTACTGGCTGCCGGTATTTTTCTTCTTTTTCATTTTCAACGGGTTAATTATCGGTGTGCAAATGAAACTGCCGCTTCGTAAAACATTATCGGCCACCTGGCTGAACTGGACGGGCAAAACGGTCATTTTCGCGACAGGCGGCTTATTTATATTATGGGGATTTCATTTCATACCGGATTTTATGCAAATCGGCCCCGGTTTCGATCTGCTCGGTTTACCCCAATTCGGCGGGCGCTGGATGATGATGCTGGCGGTTATTATTCCGCAATTCATCGTCTTCATTGCGCTTAATCACTGGTGTTATTTGAAAACCGGTTATATCTGGTTCGGGGTGTTTTTTACCTCCATGCTGATGACCTGGATTTTGGTCGGCGGTCAGGTCATCGGACGATTTCTCGCATAACCGCCGCCGATACCGGCATGAAATGCCTCAATAACACAACATCAACCAAGCACTATTTAACGAAGGAGAATG
Source organism: Necropsobacter rosorum (assembly GCA_000751835.1). Taxonomy (GTDB): domain Bacteria; phylum Pseudomonadota; class Gammaproteobacteria; order Enterobacterales; family Pasteurellaceae; genus Necropsobacter; species Necropsobacter rosorum. The sequence continues at coordinate 45,563 of CCMQ01000008.1, forward strand.
ATGATGAGTGAAATCTATATTCTATGCGTTTTTATCATTGCTATCGCGCTGATGATTTTAATGATATCGAAATGGAACGTCCATCCTGCGACGACATTGCTGTTAGTCGTGATTGCGTTAGGCTTTGCTGTGGGGTTAAGCGGTGAAAAAACCATGTCGTTGCTGAATAAAGGCTTCGGCGATACGATCGGGAAAGTCGGTCTGCTGTTTTTCCTAGGCTGTGTGTTAGGAAAATTGCTGGAAAGTACCGGTGCGGCAATAAAAATCACCAATGTCATGTACAAACTTTTCGGTAAAAAGCAGGCTATCTGGGCGATTGCCGTGGCTTCGGCCATTTTAGGCATTCCGATTCTTGCCGATACGATCGTGATTGTGTTAATTCCGATTATTTCCAATCTCGCCGTACAGACCGGTACCTCAATGGCGCAATACGGTACGGTTTTGTATCTGGGCGCTTATGTCACGGCCTCTGCCGTACCGCCGACACCGGGGCCGCTCGCCGCTGCCGCCTTTTTGAATCTGGATCTCTCGCAAGCTATTTTATGGGGGATTTTAATTTCTATTCCGGGTATTTTTGCCGGCACCTTATATTGTAAATACATCGACATTCCCATCGCCCCTAAAGAGGAATTTCTCTCCAAAGGAAACGAAAACACCAAAATTTCATTATTTCAATCCCTGGCGCCGATTATCTTGCCGATTCTGCTGATTATGATGAGTTCGATCCTGGCCAATGTGGATATGCACGGCGGATTAAAAGAGTTCATTCTGATTTTAGGCAATCCGATCGTCGCGATGCTTATTGCCATCGCCTATTCGCTTTCTTTAACCGGCGAGCGCTGGAAAAGTAAAGAAGTGCTGAACGATTGGTTTGAAACCGGGTTGAGACTGGCGGCGATGCCAATCATTGTCACCGGGCTTGGCGGCAGTCTGGCGTTAATCATTAAAGATACCAAAGTGGCGGAAAGTATCGCCAACAGTATCGCCAACGTTAATATTCCGCCGGTGTTGATTCCGTTTATTATCGCGGCGTTAGTCAACACCATCACCGGTTCGAATACTCTCGGCGTATTAACCGGCGCCGCCATTGTCGAGCCTATGCTGGGAACGTTAAATCTCTCGCCGCTGGCCGCGTATCTGGCCTGTGCGACCGGCGCTCAGATATTTAAACATTCCAACTCCAGCGGATTTTGGGTCACCGTAAGTCTGTCGAATATGGATCTGGCGCAAGGGTTGAAATCCGTCGGGGCGGCCACTGCCATCAGCGGGTTGACATCCGGCGTTGTGGTACTGTTATTAGATCTGTTTAATCTTATTTAAATTCACATAATGAGGTAGCCATATGTTTTATAACCAATTATTTAATTTCTCCGCCTGTCCAGATATCCGAATTTCCATCTTAGGCGCTAACGGCGGCTTCGGTTATTCGTTACTGGCGCAATGCAAACTGATCAATAAAATTCACGTCGCCGTAGTCTGCGATATCGATACCGAAAAAACACAGCAAATTTTAACCGCACTTGGCTGGCATTCCGATGCCGTCAGACGGTGTTCGACCCTTGAAGAAATAGCGGAAACCGTCGCCCGACGCGGTACGGCGATTATCAACGCGCCGGAATTATTGCCCTTATGTCCGGTAGATATGCTGATTGAATCGACCGGCAATCCTGAACTCGGCGCAGTGATTGCGGAACGTGCGTTAATTCATAAACAACATGTAGGCATGGTTTCCAAGGAAACCGAAGCGGTCGTCGGGCCTTATCTGGCCAAACTGGCGCAAACTCACGGCGTCACTTATACGACGGTGGACGGCGATCAACCCAGCAACCTGATTCATTTGTACACTTGGATTCATTCCCTCGGCTTAGAAATTATCGCTGCGGGGAAATCCAGCGAATACGATTACATTTGGTCTGCGCAAGAAAATAAAATCCGTTATCTGGATAAAGAGGTTTCCGTTCCGGATTTTCGGCATTTATGGCAGCTGGAGGGCAATGTGGAAACGATACTCGCCCAGCGCAGTAAAATGCTGCACGCGCTGCCGCAATATGCCACGCCGGATTACTGCGAAATGAACGTTGTTGCCAACTCACTGAACCTGAGCGTCGATAAACCGGAGCTGCATTATCCGATCTGCCGCATAAACGAATTGGCCGATATTTTTATTCCGCAGCAAGACGGCGGGATTTTACGGCATCAAAATGTGGTCGAGGTATTCAATTGCCTGCGCCGGGAGGATGAACTCAGTTTTGCCGGCGGCGAATTCGTGATCGTAAAATGCCATAATCAGGCCGTCTGGCAGATTCTTAAAGAAAAAGGGCATATCGTCAGTCGGCATACTCAATATGCCGCGATTATTCTGCCGTATCATTTAATGGGTGTGGAATCACCGATTTCTATCTTCTCCGCCGTGCTGCATAACCGAGCCAGCGGCAACCCTGAACAAAAACCGGTACTGATTATGGCCGGTCAGGCCGAACGGGATTTCAGCCAAGGCGAAACCCTCAGTATGGGCGGCCACCATCATGTGATTCATCACGTCAGACCGTTACTATTGCCTCGTTCGGCGGAAAACCGCAATCTCGCGCCGTTCTATTTGATGTCGAACAAAACCTTGCGGCGGAATGTGGCCAAAGGCGAGCTATTTACCCTGTCCGATGTGGATTTAAGCGATTCCGAATTATATCGAATGTATAAACAGCTGGCTTAACTCAGGCCACTTGTCGGAATTCTTTATCCGTCAAAATAAAAGCGGGTTCCATCGGTGCATGGGATACCGCTCTTTTCATGGTTTGCGTTGCGCGTTCTGCTGATTATTGCGAATAAAAACCTGATGATTCAACGGCATAAAGCCGTCGCGATAACGGTGTTCTTTTAGCGCCCGCCACGCCGCTTTCTCAGGATCGAATAACCGCTCAAATATTCATTTCAATATCAAAAAATCATTTTCTGTTTTTCTGAAAAATGAGAAAAACATCACACTTTTGTCATTTGAAATGACGTAATGGCGAGAATGCGATCCAGATCACATTATTTTTTTATGAATTATGTATAAATTAGCATAACAAAAGTTAATGCAATGTTCTTTTGAACAAAACTGGAGAGCCTTTATGACAAAACCGACCTTAGCTTTATTACTTGGCGATCCCGCCGGTATAGGGCCTGAGCTGGTTGCTAAATTATTAGCTCAGGATGCACAGCGCGCTAAAGCCAACATTGTGCTTATCGCAGACAGACAGGAATTACGCAAAGGTATGCAAATCGCACAGGCGGATTTTGAGTTTGATGAAATTTCAACGCAGGATTTACCGCACTATCATTTTAAACCCAATATTCCCGTTCTGATTCATCACCAATGTTCCCGCCCCGAACCGTTCGAATACGCTACGGCAACGGCGCAAAGCGGGGTTTATATGCTGGAAACCCTGAAAAAAGCGGTGGATTTGGCTCAGGCCGGTCATGTGCAGTCCATTTGTTTTGCGCCGTTAAATAAACAGGCGATGCATAAGGGAGGCTTGCAATATCGCGATGAGCTGCATTGGTTTGCGGATCAAACGAATTATCGTGATTTTGTCTGTGAGCTGAACGTGGTCGATCGCATCTGGGCCGCCCGGGTCACGTCACATATTCCGTTTAAAGACATTGTGCCGAATTTATCGGTGCAAGCGGTTATCGACTGCATCTTACTGCTCTATCGTTCGTTAACCCGGGCCGGCGTTAAACAACCTAAAATTGCGGTGCAGGCGTTAAATCCCCATGGCGGCGAGGGCGGTGTGTTCGGTGATGAGGAAATCACCATCATTAAACCGGCCATTGAAAAGGCCAAAGCGGAATACGGCATTGATCTTTACGGGCCGTTCCCGAGCGATACGACCATGCGGGAAGTGCAGCGTTTGGCTCTCGACGGTGTGGTGTCCATGTATCATGATCAATTTTCGACCGCCTTGAAATTGCTGGGCTTCGAACGCGGCGTGACGGTTCAGGGCGGCATTCCGATTCCGATTGCGACGGCCAACCACGGCACGGCTTATGATCTGTACGGAAAAAACGTTGCCATTCCGACCGCACTTGAGACTGCGTTTAATATCGCGGTTCGGATGGGACAAGGCGTTCTTGAATCTCAATAACATTCAGATATCACACAGGGGAGATACATCATGAGCAGTAGAAAACCGAAAAAATTATTGAATAATCCGCATGATGTGCCGGCAGAACAGTTGGAAGGTTTGATTTACGCCTGCGGGGGAAAGCTGATTAAAGTTGACGGCGTCAGCGGGGTAATCCGGCATGATATTGCCGATGATCAGGTCGTTGTCGTCACCGGCGGCGGCAGCGGTCACGAGCCGATGTTCGCCGGCTATGTGGGAAAAGGGCTGGCGGATGCGGCGGCATTGGGCGAGATTTTCGCCTCACCGTCGCCGGATATTATTATCGAAACCGCAAAAGCGGCGCAAAAAGGCAAAGGCGTCTTATTTGTGTACGGTAACTATGCCGGCGATAACATGAATTTTGATATTGCCGCGGAATTACTGGAGGAAGAAGGCATTCCGGTCAAAACGGTACGGGTCAGCGATGATATTTCCGCCGCGCCGCTGTCGCGCATGACCGATCGCCGCGGGGTGGCCGGCGATATGTATGTGCTGAAAATCGCCGGTGCGGCGGTGCAGGCGGGCTATGATCTGGAGAAATTACATGAAGTCGCCGCCAAAGCCAACTTTAATACCAGAACCATGGGCGTGGCGCTCGGCGCCTGCTCGATTCCGCAAACCGGTAAATTTAATTTCGAATTGGCCGACGATGAACTGGAACTCGGTATGGGAATCCACGGCGAGCCGGGCGTGCGCCGTCAGAAAATGGCTGCCGCAGACGACATTAACGGCGAAATCATCGACGCCATTTGTCATGATATCGGTTTAACTGCCGGAGATCGCGTTTGCGTGACCGTTAACAATCTCGGCGCATCAACCTATAGCGAACTGTTTATTGCCTACAGAAAGGTTTATCAGGAATTGACCCAGCGCGGTATCGACATCTATGACACGCTGATCGGCGGTTATTGCACCTCACAGGAAATGGCGGGTTATTCGATCACGCTGTTCCGTTTAGATGACGAGCTGCAAAAACTTTACGATATGCCTTGCGACAGTTTCAAATGGAGAAAATAACCATGAACGTGACAGAAACCAAAGCCTTACTTTTATATACGGCGGAAAAAATGGTGGAAAGTGAACCGCACTTAACCGAACTTGACCTGAAAATCGGTGACGGCGATCACGGTTTGGGCATGCAGCGCGGGTTTGCCGCAGTCCGCGATTTACTACGCAGCGAGACGTTCCAACCGAAAGACATCGGCGAGTTATTATTAACCGCCGGCACCAAAATGATGTCCAGTATGGGCGGTGCCTCCGGTGCGATTTTCGGCACTTTATTCCGGGCGGGCGGCAAAGCATTGGCCGGTAAAGCGGAATTTAACGCTGAGGCTCTGTCGCAGTTTCTCAGCGCCGGCGCCAAAGCGGTATTTGAGCGCGGCGGGGCAAAACCGGGAGATAAAACCATGATCGATGCCTTGGCCGCCGCGGACGCGCAATCCCAGACAGTGCGGGAGAACAGTTTAAAAGACGCGCTGAGTGCGGTGGCAAAAGCCGCGGCACAGGGTGCGGAAAACACCCGCAACCAGATTGCCGTTTTCGGCCGGGCGAAAAGTCTGGGCGAACGCTCTTTAGGCTATGTGGATCCCGGTGCGGTGTCCATGTCGTTGATTCTGCAATATATGTCCGATTATGTGAATCAGCATTAACCGGTTTTTAGTCGGGCATCAAGAGATGTCAGTCAAGCGGAGGAACCATGATGAAAGAAAATGCATCCCATGTTCGTTGGTTTGTTTTCGGCATTATTTTCCTGCTGGTGGTTATCAACTTAATCGACCGCATTTCCCTGTCCATTGCGATGCCGACCATCGCGCAGGAATTTGATCTTTCGCCGCAGACTCAGGGCTTGATATTAAGCAGTTTTTTCTGGGCCTATGCCCTGCTGCAAATTCCCGGCGGCTGGTTAATCGATAAATACGGTCCGCGCAAAATTATCACCGGTTCCACGGTATTATGGGGGATTTTTCAAACCTTAGCGGCATTTTCAACCGGCGGACTTTCTTTGCTGGCGGCGCGTTTTATGCTCGGCGCCGCCGAAGCGCCGCTGTTTCCTTCCGGCGGAAAACTCAATGCCACCTGGCTGTCCCCTCAGGAACGCGGACGCGGCGCAGTGATTATGGATTGCGGCGGCCCGCTTGGTGCTGCGCTGGGCGGTATTATTATCGCCTATATGCTCGCCGGGATCGGCTCCTGGCGCATTGTGTTCGCTATCGCCGGTATCGTCACGGTGCTGTTAGGCTGGGTTGCCTGGGCATTTTTACGCGATACGCCGCAGCAGCACCATGGGGTGAATCAGCAGGAATTGCGCTTAATTACCCATCAGACCGCTCAAAGTGCGGTGGATTCTGAGCCGGTTTCGCCGGGCATCGGGGTGGATTTTCCGTCACTTGCCGCCATTCTGTGCGGTCGCGCCGCTTGGGCGATGATGTTTTTCGGTTTACTCACTTGGGGACCAAGCTATCTGGCTCAGGCGAGAGGATTCGACATTAAAGGCATCGGCAATGCCACCTTCATTATTTTTCTGTGCGGCGCCGGCGGTTCATTGTGCGGCGGGTTTATTGCCGATATGCTGGTGAAACAGGGCCTGGCACAAAAAGTGGTTTTAAAATCCGTTTTAACCTTATCCGGCCTCAGCACCCTTGTCGCATTTTATCTGTTACCGACCATGCAGGATCCTGTCGTGGCGATAGTCATTTTATCCGTCGCCGCCTTTTTCTTAATGTGGGGTAGCCTGTACTGGAGTTTTCCGGCGCTGTTGGCACCGAAAAACAAAGTCGGCATCGTCGGCGGCATCATGAATATGGCAGGCAGTGTCGGCGGCATTGCGGTACCGATTTTAGTCGGCATGATTTTAGGCCGCTCGCACAATTATGATCATGTCCTGCTGTTTTTTGCCGGCTGCTCACTGGTCTATATCTTAGGCACTTTAAGCATTAAGCTAAGCCAAGAAAATAAATAGGAGACACCGTATGAATACCGAGTTATACCACGGCCCGATGATCGACGCGCACCAGCATTTCTGGCAACCGCAGATTAATCCGCATCCCTGGCTGGCGAAAGATGTGCTGATTCCCTTCAGATACGGCGATTACAGCGCCATTAAAAAAGAATATCTGCCGCCGGATTATTTAGCCGACGCCACGCCGAAGCATAATGTGGTGGCCACCGTTTATATTGATGCGGAATGGGATCCTGATGATCCTATCGGCGAAACGGCTTATATTCATACCGTTGCGGACAAATTCGGCATGCCGAACGCAGTTGTAGCACAAGCATGGCTGCACCATGACGATATCGACGAGGTGTTACAACGACAAGCGCGCTATCCGCTGGTCAGAAGCGTTCGGCACAAACCGGCGGGGCCGGCGACGCTAAGAGAAGCGGAAATGGGATTCAGAACGCTGATGAGTGATGACAAATGGCGGCAAGGTTATCAACTGTTACAGAAATATCGGCTGCATTTTGATTTACAGACACCGTGGTGGAATCTACACGAAGCCAAACAGTTGGCGCTGGATTTTCCGGCAACGCTGATTATCTTAAATCATACCGGATTACCGGCGGATCGCTCGGCGGAAGGGTTGCGCGAATGGCATAAAGCCATGTCGCAGCTTGCCGATATTGCGAATATCGTGGTGAAAATTTCCGGCCTCGGATTAGCGGATAAACGCTGGAATATCGAAGACAACCGCTGGATTATTCAGGAAACTGTCCGCATGTTCGGCACCGATCGCGCCATGTTCGCCAGTAATTTTCCGGTTGACAGTTTATGCGGTAACTTAGACACCATTTTCGACGGTTTTAAAGACAGCGTGAAAACATATAGTTATGATGAACAATACCAACTGTTTTTCGCCAATGCGCAAAAATATTACAACATCCATGTAGAGGCATAATCGATGACGAATACACTGAAACTTGCGGTAAATACTTCGATTTACGACGGTTACGATATGGAAACCGCCTTGGCTTCAATTAAAAAGTGCGGTTTTAATTACTTCGAATTAGCCTACAACCAAGGCTATGTCGGTAATCTGAAGCAGGATTTATTCGGTGAGGAAAATGCTGAGAAAATCAACCGGTTAAAACAAAAATATCAGCTCTCCACCCTTGCTTTGGGCTGTACCATGGATTTGGCGGCGGAAAATTTTGCAGACATCTTCGCACCGCGCATTTATTTTGCCGAATCCATCGGGGCGAAATACCTCAACGTCTGCACCACGACACGCCAAAAATATAAACAATTAGTGGCGAATCTGACATCGTTAAAACCGATATTGCAACAAACCGGCTGTATTTTATGTCTGGAAAACGCCGGAGATGCGAATTTCGATGCCTTCGTCACCTTAAACGACGGGATCGAATTACTCACCGCACTGGATTCGCCGCATTACTCAATCAACTTCGATCCGGGCAATATGGTGACGTACGACAGAAACCTGCCTGTTACGGAGCAAGCGATACAGTCGCTTAACTATTCGCGGCATTTTCATATTAAAGACGTGGCCGTCATCGATCATAAATTCGAGTTTATTCCGATTGAAGGCAACGGGCTGATTGATTACGCCCAAATCATACCGGCGGTAAAACAAAAAGATCTGCCTTGCAGTTTTGAAATTCCGTTGAGAATTTACCGCGATTTAGACGCCACGCCGCGCAGAAAAGCCAGCCCCGCGGCGCTTTCCGTCATAGAAAATACCTTGATGAGATCAAAAAATTATATTGATTCACTTTAACAACAACAGGAAGACACATGAAATCTGAAGATGGTGATTTATTAACCGAGATTGCAATTGCCTATTATGAACATGAGCTGACGCAGGAAGAAATTGCGCAACGCTTTAATATTTCACGGGTTAAGGTCGGGCGCTTATTAAAAAAAGCCCGCCAGGAGGGCATTGTCGAAATCAATGTTAAATATCACCCGATATTCACGTCTCAATTAGAGAAAAAATTAATCGAACAATTCGGTATTCAGCGCGCCTTAATTGCCGTTGACGAATACAGTGAAAAAGAACAGCGCAAACAGGTGGCCGCGCTGGTGAACGGTTATCTGGTGAATGTGTTAAAAGACGGCATGACCGTCGCCGTCGGTCAGGGACGCAATGTCGCCGCGATCGGAGAATATATCGGCATTTCGCCCGAACGAAACTGTAAATTTATTTGCAGTATCGGCGGCACTCAACGCATCGGCCCGCCGGTGGATGCGGATCATATTTGCCGTAATCTGGCCAAACGCTTTAACGGGAGCTATGAAACCTTGTATGCGCCGGCCTATCTGGAAAATAAAGAATTCAGAAGTATTTTCATGAAAAACGGCGTGATTAAAGACACGCTGGATCGCGCCCGCAAGGCCGATATCGCTTTAGTCGGTATCGGCGATATGAACGAAAACAGCTACATGGTGCAATTGGGCTGGTTCACGCCGAAAGAAATCACCGACGCCCGCATCAACGAAGGGGTCATCGGCGAAATTGCGGGCTACGGCTTTTTTAATTTGCAGGGTGAATTGGCCGATACCGTGATGAGTAACCGCGTCATCGGTCTGAGTCTGGAAGATTTGCGGGATATTCCCTGCGTTATCGGCATCGCCTCCGAAAATACCAAAGCGATGGCAATTCTGGGTGCACTCAGAACGGGGATTATTAACGTGATTGCCACCACGGCGACAAATATTAACAGTATTCTTAATTTCACCAAAATTTAAATGACGATCAACCGATAAGGAGAAATCACGATGAAAATTGCGATTGGTTGCGATGAAGCCGCTTACAATTTAAAAGTCGAATTAATGAAGTATCTGGATTCGCTCGGCATTGAATATCAGGATTTCGGCGCCGATGCCGGTGCGGTGGTGCTTTATCCGGACGTCGCTGAACAGGTGGCGCTGGCGGTGGCCGACGGCAAATACGAACGGGGAATTTTAACCTGCGGAACCGGTATCGGTATGGCGATTACCGCCAATAAAATCCCGGGGATCCGAGCGGCCGTTTGTCACGATGTGTTTTCCGCCGAACGGGCAAGAAAAAGCAACGATGCGCAGATTATCTGTTTCGGTGAACGCGTGATCGGCGTCGAGCTGGCCAAATCGTTGCTCAAAGTCTGGCTGGAATCGGATTTCGCCGGCGGCGGATCGGCACCGAAAGTCGCAAAAATCAAAGCGATTGATGCGAAATACAGCAAACAACGTTAAACAACCCGCCTGTCATCACTCATTCAATGGAGGTGTAATATGCCAAAAACGACTCTGATTTCCACCGCACTTTTTAGCGCATTATTGTCCGGTTCCGTGTTCGCTGCGGGACAACATACCTTCGCCTTAAGTCATTACGGCTCGCCGAGCGATACGGTTACCAAAGCCACCGAATTTATGGCCAAACGGGCAAATGAACTTTCGAACGGGAGGATCACGATTAAACTGCATCCGAACAGCGAACTGGGCAACTCGGACACGCAAATCGACGGCACCCGCATGGGCACCATTGATATTGTGGTGGTCGGCAATCCGTATTACACCACATTTAATGAAAAGCTGAATTTACTGGATTTGCCTTTCCTGTTCAGAGACGAACAGCATGTAGAAAAAGTACTTAACAGCGACGTGGGCGAGCAGCTGTTAAATTCGCTGGAAGAATCCAATTTAAAAGGGCTGGCGTTTTATGAAATCGGTTTCCGCGATATTACCAACAGCAAAAAGCAAATTAACACGGTGGCGGATCTGTCCCATTTAAAACTGCGCACCACGCCGAACCCGGCGCATATCGCCGCCTTTAAGGAATGGGGCGCCAATCCGACCCCGATGCCGTTTAACGAAGTGTATTTCTCGTTAAAAACCGGCGTGATCGACGGTCAGGAAAATCCGGTGCATCATATTTATAACAACAATCTGCAGGAAGTGCAGAAATACCTTTCGCTAACCCATCACGCTTATACCGCCGCCCCGATGTCGATGAATCTTGACCGCTTTAACAGTCTGGATCAGGAAGATCAGGCGATTTTATTGCAGGCGGCGAAAGAAGGCGCCGAACTGGAGAAAAAACTGAACATAGAGGAAAACAAAATTTATCTGGATAAACTCAAACAGCAAGGCATGGAGGTCGAAACCCATCCGGATGTGGCGACATTCCAACGCGGTGCGCAGAAAGCCTGGGATGACTATGCGCAAAAATTCGGCCGGGAGATGATTTCCAAAGTGACGGAAACCCAATAACGGCAGGTTCAGGCTAACGGGGACAAACGATTATGATCGAGCAATATGAAAAATTCATCAACAAAACCTTTTTATCATTGGGGTGCGTCTTTTTTCTCGTTATTGTCGTCATGACATTTATCCAGGTCATCACTCGGTATGTGGTGAACATTTCCTTTCCATGGGCGGAGGAATTTCTCCGCTTCTGCTACACCTGGATGATTCTGTTCGGCATATTAACCACCACGCAAATACAGGTTCCGCTGTTGAGAATTATGATCTTTGAGAAATTTAAATACGGCTGGTTATTATCTTCTCTGCTTTACATCATCATGCTGATTTGCCTGTTTTTATTAATCAAAGGCGGTATCAAAGTCTATTCGATGAACCTGAAAAGCTATTATTCGGCGTTCAAAATTTCAAAAGCCTGGGTATATATTCCGTTTATCATCTGCCTGTCTTTGGAGATGATCAGAATCGTTATCGCCTCGGTGTCCTTGGTTAAAACGCATAAAGTGAGGGAATTATAATGTCATTTATTGTCTTGCTCGGCGTAATGTTCGTTCTGACGGTGTTAGGTCTGCCGCTCTTTTACAGTATTATCTTCGCCTCAATCGTCACCTTATTTTATTTCCTGCCGACCATTCCGATCACCATTGTGGCGCAACAGGTCATGCAGGGGCTGGATACCAATGCGCTACAGGCGCTGGCATTCTTCTTCCTGGCCGGCGAGTTAATGAGCGTCGGCGGCATCACCACCCGCATTATCCGTTTTGTCACCGCATTAATCGGACGCTGGAAAGGCTCCCTTGCCTATATCAATATTTTTTCCAGCCTGTTTTTCGGCTCCATCAGCGGTTCGGCGGTGGCGTCAACTGCGGCAATCGGCAGTTCCTTAATTCCGGCGATGAAAAAAAACGGCTATCCGGCGGATTTTTCCGCCGCACTGACGCAGTCCGCCTCGATTATCGGCCCGATTATTCCGCCCAGTGTGCCGATGATTGTGTTTGCCGCTCTGGCCGGCGCCGGTGTGTCGGTGGGTAAAATGTTTATGTCGGGCATTATTCCCGGCATCATGATCGCATTAACCCTGATTCTGGTGACGTTCGTACTAAGCAAAATCTATAAATACGGCAATCCGGCCACGCCGTTTGACTGGCAGGAAGTAAAAGCAAGCGCCAAAGATGCGCTGTGGGCGTTACTTTGTCCGATCATTATTCTGTACGGCATTATTTCCGGCATTTTTACCGCCACGGAAGCGGGAGCGGTCTCGGTAGTTTATGCCTATCTGGTCGGTACTTTCGTGTATAAAGAGCTGAGTATCGAACTGCTGAAAAAAGCCCTGTTTTCTTCACTGAAAGGCACCATCACCGTGATGCTGATTGTCGGCGCGTCCTCCATTTTCGCCTGGCTGATCGCCCGTTTACAAATCAGTCATCAGGTCGCGTTATGGGTATCCGCCGTGTGCGACAGCCCGCTGGAAGCGCTGATTCTGATTAACGTCATCGTGCTGTTTATCGGCATGATTATGGATCCGACCGCGGCACTGACCATTCTGGTGCCGGTATTTATGCCGATCGTCAATCAGTTCGGTATCCATCCCGTGCATTTCGGTCTGGTGATTGTGTTAAATCTGATGATTGGGCTGGTCACCCCGCCGGTGGGCTATTTAATTTTTCTCTCTGCCAACATTGCCGAATGCGAACCGATGCGGGTATTAAAAGAAAGCCTGCCGTTTTTACTGTCGCTGTTCGCGCTGTTGATCCTGTTAATTCTAGTCCCTGAATTCAGCACCTGGTTGCCGAATCTGTTGTTCCCGTAAGGAGAAAAATGATGAATAAGTGGATTGACCTCAGCATGCCGATTTGCGCCGATCACATTCGCTGGCATGCCGATATCACGAAAAAAGGCCGTTTTGCCCAAGGCGATTTATTCGAAGCCACGCAATTACAGGTTTCCTGTCATGCCTTCACCCATATGGACGCATTAAGCCATATTCAACAAGACGGCTACACTATTTTGGATATTCCGATCGAAACCTATATCGGCGAATTTCATGTTTTGGATTTATCCGCTCAAATAACCGATAATTTTGCCATCACGGCACAGGTTCTGGATGCCGTCTTTCCCGCCGAGCCGGTCAGCAAAATTATTTTCAAAACCTGTTGGGATACCCATTACAGCTACAATTCAACCCAATTCTGGGGCAATGCGCCCTATATCACCGCCGACGGCGCGGCCTATTTGGCCGACAAAGGTTTAACCATTATCGCCTTCGATTTCCCGCAGGATTACCCAATTCGAGGCTGGCTCAGCGGCACCATGGAAAAGCCGCTGAGCAAACATGTCACCCATCATCATTTATTGCAAAAGGGCATCACTCTGGTCGAATATCTGTGCAACACCCGAAAAATTACCGGTCGGACGGTTGATGCGTTAATGATACCTATCGCCATCGACAATGCCGACGGTTCTCCTTGCCGGGTGTTAATCAAAAATAAGGAATAAGCCATGAAAAATAAAAAAATTTATTTCGGTACCAATTTAAAAATGTACAAAGGTAATGCGGAAACGGTGAATTATTTGACCGCACTTTCTCATCTGGCGGAACAATTGCCGTCGCACTATGACATCGAATTATTCGTGATTCCCTCTTATACCACGCTCAAAGACGCCACCACCCTGATGGCGTCCGAACACATGCGCCGCAAAATCACCATCGGCGCGCAAAACCTCAACGCCAATGACAGCGGGCAGTTTACCGGGGATATTTCCCCGCTTATGCTGAAAGAAATCAATACGCAGCTGGTTATGATCGGGCATTCCGAACGGCGGCATATTATGAAAGAAACCGATCAGGAAGAAAACGAAAAGGTGATTGCCGCATTAAAGCACGGCTTTACCACGTTGCTTTGTGTCGGCGAAACGCTGGAGCAAAAAAATTATGCCATTTCCGATGAAATATTGCGCATGCAATTAAAAATCGGTCTGCACGGCATTCAGCCGCATCAGCTGGACAAACTTTGGATCGCCTATGAACCGGTATGGGCGATCGGTAACAACGGGGTTCCTGCCAGCGCCGAATATGCCGATGCAAAACATGCCGTGATCAAACAGTGTTTATTTGAATTATTCGGCGCAAACGGCCGTGATATTCCGGTGCTGTACGGCGGCAGCGTCAATCCGGAAAATGCCAATAAACTGATTGTAAAACCGCATATCGACGGGTTATTTGTCGGCCGCAGCGCCTGGGATGCCGATAAATTCTACGCCCTAATCCGGGATGCGTTGCACACCCTATCCGAAGGAAAAACCGACGCAGCACCGCAAGCCTGCGAATTGACCGCCACCGCCAAGCAATTAATCGCCCTGTTAGGCGGGCAAGACAATATCGTGGCGTTGACCCATTGTGCGACCCGGTTGCGGGTCGTGTTGAAAAACGACGGCAAAATGGATAAATCCGGCATTGAAAAACTCAAGGCAGTGAAAGGATTATTTTCCATTACCGATCAGTATCAAATCATCCTGGGCGCAGACATCGTGCATGTCGTGTATGCGGAAATGGTCAAACAAATGACCGCACCCCAACAAGTGGCGCACTAGCGTGCCATATCGACGCAGTCAACGCGCTTTCGCCGGCGATTAATTGACCCTTTCATACTGATAAGGAGTGAATGATGAACGAACCTGCAACAACTGAAAAACCGACTTATTTCCGTTGGATCATTTTCGGCGTGATGTTTTTTCTGATGGCGGTTAATCTGATGGACCGAATCACCTTGTCCATCGGCATGCCGTATATCAAAGAAGAGTTTAATCTTTCGCCCGTTATGCAAGGACTGATTTTGAGCAGTTTCTTTTGGTCGTACGCCTTGCTGCAAGTGCCGGGCGGCTGGCTGCTGGATCGGTACGGGCCGCGCAAAGTGATTACCGGTTCTCTTGTGGGCTGGGGCTTTTTTCAGGCGATTATCGGTCTGGCGACCGGCGGTATTTCCATGATTCTGGCCAGAATCGGATTAGGCGCGACGGAAAGTCCGATTTCACCGAGTGGGGCGAAACTCAGCTCCGCCTGGTTAACTTCCTCGGAACGGGGACGCGGCGCGGTGATTATGGATTCCGGCAGCCCTTTAGGCGTGGCCTTAGGCGGTATTATCGTCGCCCATTTAATCATTTTGTTTGATTCCTGGCGCCTTGCGTTTATTGTGGTCGGGCTATTTACCATGTCGTTGGGCATTCTGTCCTGGTGGCTACTGCGCGACAAACCGAGCGAACATCATCGTGTAAACCGTGCGGAGCTGGCTCACATTGAGGCGGGCAATAAAGTATCCGGTACCGGCACTGACAACAAGCCGACAAAAGGCATCGGCATTTCTTGGTTTACCATGACCGCCATTATGCTCGGCCGCGCCTCCTGGGGCATGGTATATTGGGGCTTATTAACCTGGGGGCCGAATTACCTTGCTCAGGCACAGGGATTGGATCTCAAAAGCATCGGCAACTCGACATTTTTAATTTTTATTCTGGGCACGCTGGGCTGCTTATTCAGCGGCTTCTTTGTCGATTTTTTGGTCAAAAGGGGCGTTAGCCATAATATTGCGTTGAAAAGTTTATTATCCCTGTCCGGCATCGTCGGCTTGACCGTGTTCTTAATGCTGCCGTCAACCTCGGATCCGTCAACCGCCGTATGGCTACTCGGCATCGCCGCATTCTTTATGATGTTCGGCAGCTTATACTGGAGTTTTCCGGCAATTCTGGCGCCGAAAGACCGGGTCGGGATCGTCGGCGGCTTTATGAATATGGCAAACAGCTGCGCCGGCATTCTGGTACCGATTTTAGTCGGCGTTATTCTTGAATATACCGGCAGTTTCGCCGGTGTCTTAACCTATTTCGGCATTTGTGCGGGCTGTTACATTTTGGGAACGCTGTGCATTAATTTTAATAAAGTGCCGTGTTCGGCGAACGCACAAGCCTAGGAGGCCATATGCAAAAAACCGTTTTATCGCCCTCGTTACTGATTCCGGAACTCTTTTTTCCGTTAATGACGAACGAACGGAATGTGCTGGATATCGTCAATAACATCATTACGTTCGATTTTTACCGCACAATCGAACTCGGCATGCTCACCCAGCCGCCTGTCATCCGCCGCCTCCGACAGCTTGCGGAACAGCATCACCTGAACATCGTGCAATGGATGACCTTTGAATTATTGAAAGACAATCTGAATTTAGCCAGCTTAGACCCCGCGCTGCGAAAAAAATCCGTCCGACGGGCCAAACAACTCGTTCATCTGGCGGCAGAAACGGGCACCGGTAAGCTGTCAATTGTCAGCGGTGCGAAACCGGCCGATGCCCATTTACAACATGAGGCGAAAAAATGCCTGGCGGATTCGCTGATAGAACTCAGTCAGGAAACTAAACAATTCCGGATGGTATTACAAATCGAACCGTTAGACTGTTTTGCGCACAAAAAACAGTTAATCGGTTTAACCGGCGATACCGTCGACTGGATTCAACAGTTCCGCAACGAATGCCCGAATTTATATATTGCCTGGGACAGCGCGCATACCGCGTTGAATCGGGAAGATATGATCGAATCGTTACAAACCGCCGCGCCTTTTATTTCTCAATTACATTTGTCTAACGCCGTGTTAAATTGCGATGATCCGCTGTACGGCGATTTTCACATGCCACTGGGCGCGCCCGGTTTTCTCACCGAAGAGACAGTGATACCGATTCTAACGGCAGCGCAACAATTAACCATCCCAAGCGTATTTGATGAACTGACGGTTGCCGTCGAAGTCCGAACCACGGAAACCGACAATCTCTGGCAGCATGAAAAACAATGCCGACATTTTCTTAACGCGGCATTAACCGCACTTTAGAGGTAATTAAGTATGACAAATCCCCCGATTTTAAAAGTGGAAAAAGTCCCTGAGCTGGTGGTGGATATGCTGTCGGCCGACTACACCGTCCTTGCCTATGAAACCATGACCGCCGCGCAATTCGCCGAGGTCGCCGAAACGGTGCAGGTTATTCTGGCAAGCGGCGAGTCCAGCGTGCCGGCAAATCTGATTGAAAAACTACCGCACTTAAAGCTGATTGCCGTTTTCGGGGTCGGATACGACGGTGTGGATATGCCGGCAGCGTTGGCAAAAGGGGTAAAAGTCACGCACACCCCGGACGTATTAACTGATGATGTGGCGGATTTAGGCATGGCGCTTATGCTGGCAACGGCGCGCCGAATCGTGGCGGCGCAGCGTTTTATTGAAAGTCAACAATGGGGCAAACAGCCTTCTCCGCTCGCCACCAAAGTCAGCGGCAGCCGTCTGGGCATCGTCGGCTTCGGCCGTGTCGGTCAGGCGGTCGCCAAAAGAGCGGCGGCGTTTAACATGCAAATCGGCTATTTCTCGCTGGAACAGGTGCCCGATTCGCCCTATACCTACTATGCCGATTTAAGCGCATTAGCGCGGCAGAGCGATGTTTTAATGCTGTGCCTGTCCGGCGGAACAACCACCAAACACATAGTAAACGCCGATATTTTGCAGGCGCTGGGTAATAAGGGGATTCTCATTAACATCGCCCGGGGCAGTGTTGTGGATGAGCAAGCCTTGGTACACGCCATTGAAAACCACATTATTGCCGGTGCCGGGCTGGATGTTTTCGCCGACGAACCGCATGTTCCGCCGGCGCTGCTGCATAATGACAGGGTCGTCGTCACCCCGCATATCGGCAGCGCAACGCTGTCCACCCGCACGGCAATGGGACGCTTGGTGGTCGACAATATTGATTTATTCTTTGCCCGGAAAGCGTTGAAAACGCCGGTGCCTGAATGCCGGGAATAAACACCTTATTCATATTTATCAATTTAAAACACATTGGGAGAAAAACCTATGACAACACAATTAGACGCTCTGCGCGGCATGACCGTGGTGGTTGCCGATACCGGCGATATCGATGCGATTAAACAATACCAACCGCAGGATGCCACCACCAATCCGTCCTTAATTCTAAGCGCCTCCGCCCTGCCGCAATACGCCGCGCTGATTGACGAGGCGATTGCTTACGCCAAAACGCAAAGCCAGGACCGCGCACAGCAACTGATTGATGCGGAAGACAAACTGGCGGTCAATATCGGGCTGGAAATCCTCAAAATCGTGCCGGGACGCGTTTCCACCGAAGTGGACGCCCGCCTGTCTTATGACACCGACGCCACAGTGGCGAAAGCACGCAAGTTAATCAAACTGTATAACGACGCCGGCATTGCCAACGAGCGGATTTTAATTAAAATCGCCTCCACTTGGCAGGGTATTCGTGCGGCGGAAATTCTGGAACAAGAAGGGATTAACTGTAATCTGACCTTATTATTCTCCCAAGCGCAGGCGCGCGCCTGTGCGGAAGCGGGGGTCTATCTGATTTCGCCGTTCGTCGGCCGTATTCTGGACTGGTATAAAGCGCACGGCGAGAAAAAAGACTATGCGCCGGCGGAAGACCCGGGCGTGATTTCCGTCACCAATATTTACAATTACTACAAACAGCACGGTTATCAAACCGTAGTGATGGGCGCGAGTTTCCGTAATGTGGGCGAAATCACTGAGCTTGCCGGCTGCGACCGGCTGACCATTGCACCGCCGTTATTAAAAACCTTGCAGGAAAATCAGACCGCACTTGCGCGTAAACTGACATTCAACGGTCAGGTACAGGCCAAACCGCAACCGTTAAGCGAAAGTGAGTTCTACTGGCAGCACAACAGCGACGCCATGGCGGTGGATAAACTGGCGGAAGGCATCCGTAAATTCGCCGCCGACCAGGAAAAACTGGAAGCAATGCTAGCGGCGAGATTTTAAAAACGAAAAAAATGTTATCAATTTTCACCGCACTTTTGGTCTGAGTTTGACTAAATACGGCAGCAAAAATCCCCATGCAAAGCGGGGATTTTATTTTGCGTTTAAATCCGCGTGGGGCTATGTTTCTTATGTCGACCCGCTTATAATTTAAGCCATTGTTTTCTGTTAACGCCACTATATTTAACGTCACAAAGGAGAACACGATGTCCGTCAATTTATCCCGCATTCAAACAATCATTGAAAAACTCGCCGCCATTTCTTCCGCGCCGGACAACCTAACCCGCCTGGCATTCAGCCGGGAAGACGCCATAGCCCGTGCTTATCTGATTGATCTGTGTAAAGAATACGATCTACAGGTGAGCACCGATGCCATCGGCAATGTGGTTATCCGCAAAGCGGGGTTAGCCGACGATCTACCGGCAGTGGCGTTCGGCTCGCATATTGATACCGTGATCAATGCGGGTAAATTTGACGGGCCGCTGGGCGTGGCGACAGGATTGGATATTTTATTTCATGTCTGCGAACAAAAATTACAAACCCGTTATCCCCTTGAATTGATTATTTTTGCCTGTGAAGAATCCAGCCGCTTTAACTATGCGACCTTAGGCAGTAAAGTCCTGTGCGGCGTCGCCAATCAAGCGGCGCTAAGCACCTTACGCGATAAACAGGGCATCGGGCTGCCGGAGGCGCTGGCGGAGATTGGCTTGGATTTTACGCGTATTTCTCAGGCCAAGCGCAGCGGCAACGAATTCAAATGTTTTTTTGAGCTGCATATCGAGCAAGGGCCGCGTTTGGAAAACGAAGAGAAAACGATCGGTATCGTCAGCGGTATCGCCGCGCCTATTCGCTGTATTGTGCGGATTGCAGGCCGAGCCGATCATTCCGGCGCCACCGCAATGCATTATCGTCATGATGCGTTATTAGGCGGTGCGGAATTGGCGCTGGCGCTGGAACAGGCCGCCATCCGCGCCGGTCACGGCACAGTCGCCACGGTGGGCAATCTGACCGCCAAACCGGGCGTAATGAACGTGGTGCCGGGAAGTGCGGAATTATTGGTCGATATCCGCGGCATTCATACACCGGCCAGAGAATCGGTGTTTAATACCTTGCAGCAGGAGATGGAACGCATCGCCGAAAAACGAGGGCTGACTATCACCCTACAGCTGATTTCCAGCGATCCGCCCGTACTGTTGGCGGAGCCGCTCATACAGCATATCCGGCAGATGACGGAAACGCTGGGCTATGCGTATGAAATTATGCCGAGCGGCGCAGGCCATGACGCCATGCACATGGCAAAATTATGCCCGACGGGGATGATTTTTGTCCCGTCGAAAAACGGCATCAGTCATAATCCGCAGGAATTTACCCGCTGGGAGGATATTGAAGCGGGCGCAACGGTTTTGCAGCAGGTCGTGCTGGAACAGGCGGAAATCCAAAACGGCTAGCTCAGCGAAAAGTGCGGTAAAAATCACCGCACTTTACCGCGTTTATCACAATGCCATATTGGCGACGATATCCTGTGCGAATTCGGAGGTGGTGCGCAGGGTTGCGCCCGGCAGCATGTCGGCGAAATCGAAGGTGACGGTTTTATCGGCGATGGTTTTTGACACCGCGTTCACCACTAAATCGGCCGCTTCCGACCAGCCTAAATGGCGCAACATCATTTCACCGCTGAGGATCAGCGAGCCCGGATTGCCTTTATTCTGACCGGCGATTTTCGGCGCCGTGCCGTGAGTCGCTTCGAAAATGGCGGCCTCCGCGCCGATATTCGCGCCCGGCGCAATGCCGATACCACCGACCTGCGCCGCCAATGCGTCGGAAATATAATCGCCGTTCAGGTTCAGGGTGGCAATCACATCGTAATCCGTCGGATGCAACAGCACTTCCTGCAAAAAGGCATCGGCAATGCAGTCTTTAATGATAATTTCGCGCCCGGTTTTCGGGTTAGTAAGCGCCATCCAAGGCCCGTTGTCAATAAGCTGCGCGCCGAATTCCTTCGCCACCTCGTAGCCCCATTCTTTAAACGCCCCTTCGGTAAACTTCATAATGTTCCCTTTGTGTACCAGGGTGAGGGATTGACGATCGTTGTCGATCACATACTGCAACGCGGCACGCACTAAGCGCTGGGTTCCTTGCTTGGACACCGGTTTAATGCCGATACCGCAATCCTGCGTAAAGCGGATTTTGCTCACGCCCATTTCCTGTTGCAGGAACGCGATCACTTTATCGGCTTCCGGCGAGCCGGCTTTCCATTCCACGCCGGCATAAATATCTTCCGAATTTTCGCGGAAAATCACCATATCCACCAGCTCCGGATGTTTGACCGGACTCGGCGTGCCTTCGTAGTAACGAATCGGGCGCAGGCAATTATATAAATCCAGCCCCTGACGCATCGCCACATTCAGCGAGCGGATTCCGCCGCCGACCGGCGTCATCAGCGGGCCTTTAATCGCTACATGATAATCGCGGATAAAGGTCAGCGTTTCATCGGGCAGCCAGGTGTCCGCGCCGTATAGCGCGTTCGCCTTGCCGCCGGCATAAATTTCCATCCACGCGATTTTACGCCGCCCGCCATAGGCTTTTTGCACCGCGGCATCAATGACCGTGCGCATCGCCGGGGTGACGTCAACCCCGATCCCGTCGCCTTCAATAAACGGAATAATCGGATTATCCGGCACATGCAATGCGCCGTTAGCGTCCAGTCGGATTTGCTCACCTGCCGGAATGATCACTTTCGATTGTGTTGTTTGCATAGCTGATTTCTTCCTTATTTTGCCGTATGTTATGTTAGTATAATGAAAAAAACGAACACGCGTTTCCTATCCCGAATAAAACGGTAGCCACTAACATATATGAAGCCTAAAATTCTTGCAAGCGGCAATAAATCAAAATCCGTCAACGCACGCAAAAAAAGTGCGGTGCAAATTGTCCGCAAAAAACCGACCGCACCGAATTTTGCCCGAACCACCGTCATCTTATTCAACAAACCTTTTGACGTGCTGACCCAGTTTACCGATGAAAACCGGCGCAAAACCCTGAAAGATTTTATTCCGGTTGCCGGTGTGTATCCCGCCGGGCGTTTAGATCGCGACAGCGAAGGATTAGTGCTGTTAACCAATAACGGGCTGCTTCAGCATCGTCTGTCGGATCCGCACTATAAAACGGAAAAAACCTATTGGGTACAGGTGGAAGGTATTCCCGGCGAGCGGGATTTGGATCGCCTGCGGCAGGGCGTCCTATTAAAAGACGGCATGACATTACCGGCAAACGTGCGCTTGATTGACGAGCCGGAAACGTTATGGCCGCGCACGCCGCCAATTCGTCAGCGCAAACAGATTCCGACCGGCTGGCTGGAAATTACAATCTGCGAAGGCAGAAACCGTCAGGTGCGCAGAATGACGGCGCATATCGGGTTTCCCACTCTGCGTTTAATCCGCTGCCGCCTGTCGCGGTTTACGCTGCATGATTTGCCGAGCGGCAATTACCGCCTATTAACGCAAACGGAACTTATCCGATTATACGATTCATTAAAATTAAGGAAGTAAATATGCACAAACCAAATATCACCATGGCCTGTATCGTCCATTGCGACGGCAAATTCCTGTTTGTGGAGGAATTCGAATACGGCAAGATGACCTTAAACCAACCGGCCGGTCATTTGGAAAAAGGCGAAACCATTCTTGAGGGCGCCAAACGGGAATTATTTGAAGAAACCGGCATCTGCGCCGAAATGCAAGCACTGATAAAAATTTATCAATGGCACGCCCCGCGCAGCAATACCGATTATTTACGTTTTGTCTTTGCGGTCGAACTGCCGGAACAGGCGGAAATCAACCCTTCCGATCCGGATATCGCCGGCGGACGCTGGCTGACGTTTGATGAATTTCAGCATTATATCCGACAGCCGGGACAGGACGAACGCAACCCGCTGGTGACGCAGGCCGTGCTGGATTATTTGGCCGGTACGCGATACCCGTTAGCGCTACTTGCCCACTTTGCATAAAAACACAAAAGCCCGAATGATTCGGGCTTTTAAGTGTGTAAATGAGTTGACCGATTAACGGAATTGCTGAGTCAACGGCACTTCGGCATCCGGTTCGTGCGTAATGCGGTTACGCAGGTCACGACGAATCACCTCAATGGTCCAGAACCAGAAAATATGACCGACTAATTCCGACACGTGTTCATACCACGGCCATTCCGATACCGGCGGGGTCAAACCTAATGCCGGGAATGAAATGTAGTGCACACACAGATTAGCGATAAGACCGGCGCCGATACCCTGCCAGAACTTAATTTTAGGGAAACGTTCGGCAACCAAACAATAACCGATAGCGAACACTAACGAGAAGGTAATATGGGTAACGCCGATCCAGTCGAATCCGTAATCGGCAAACGTAAATACCGCCTGAGTCGGATCAATACCGATATAATCACGCAGAAAAACATGCGGCGGATTTAAAAAGGCGCGCGAACATTGCTCCAGCGCGGCCGCTTGTGCGGCAACCTGATCCGCGGCGGAATTTAACGCGTCCAGAACGGGCTGCGGGCAGGCCGCCGTAAATAAATCTTTCGGACTGCGTGGCGGGAACGGATGCTCCGCACCCCATTTAACAAAGGCAGAAACCAGTCCTGCAATGATACCGACAAATACGGCTAACCCGTAACGGCGACGAGCCGGATCGGTCTGAACGAATAAACCTGACATAGATGCTCCGATTTTGATAAGAAAAAAATAAGCTGTCTTGCATACAGCGATTACAATTAATACGATTTGAGTAAAATCGTGCTAATCTTAAGCAATCAGGTAAAATAGTCAAGCGCTTTCTGCCTCAAATGGAGTAGGCAGCATCAAAAATGCGGTGAATTTTCACCGCACTTTACTACATGTTTGATTACAATCTCTCTGCCAGCATTGCTTCCAGTTTTTCCTGGTCGGCGGCGAATTTACGGATGCCTTCCGCCAGTTTGTCCACCGCCATGGCGTCGCTGTTGTGCTGCCAGTAGAATTCGCTTTCGCTTAACGGCTGCGGTTTGGCCTGTACCTGACCGTTGAATGTCAGTTTACGCGCAAGTGCGGTCTGATTTTCCTGTAACGCTTTTAATAACGGCGGTGCAATGGTCAGCCGGTCGCAGCCGGCCAGTTCGGTGATTTCGCCCACATTACGGAAACTTGCGCCCATCACTACGGTCTGATAGCCGTGCTGTTTGTAGTAATTGTAAATATTGGTGACGGAAATCACGCCCGGGTCTTCCGCCGGCGCATAGTCTTTTTTCTCGCCGTGCGCTTTATACCAGTCCAGAATACGGCCGACGAACGGCGAAATCAGATAGACCCCCGCTTCCGCACAGGCGCGCGCCTGCGCCTGGGAGAATAATAAGGTCAGATTACAATTAATCCCTTCTTGTTCCAGAATTTCCGCCGCGCGGATACCCTGCCAGGTGGAGGCGATTTTAATTAAAATCCGCTCGTTGGCAATGCCGGCGTTGTTGTACAGTTTGATTAACTTGCGCGCTTTCGCCACTGTGGCGTCGGTGTCATAAGACAGGCGGGCGTCCACTTCGGTAGAAACGCGTCCCGGCACGATTTTGAGGATTTCCAGCCCGATATTGACCGCCAGTTTGTCTTCCGCATCAATCAGTTGCTGCGCGCGGTCCTGGCTTTGCGTTTTGGCATAAGCAATCGCCTCGTCAATCAGCGCGGCGTATTGCGGCAGGGCGGAGGCGCTTAAAATTAAGGACGGATTGGTGGTGGCATCCTGCGGTTGGTATTGTTTAATCGCATCGATATCGCCGGTATCGGCAACCACCACGGTCATGCCGCGCAGAGCGTCTAATTGTGTTGTCATAAGTTTTCCTCTTTTATTTATTACGGTTTCATTCTATGTCGTAGGCGAATACAATAGCATATCTTCGTTATGAAGAAACGGATATTTTGGCTTTAATAGTAATAGGCAAATGCCGGCCTCTTTTCAGGGCGCTTATCATAGGCGAAGCCGGTAAAAATAACCGTGATCTCAATCACAGTATTTGGAGTAACAATATGACAACACGTTGTTCATGGTGCGAAAGCGCACAGATTTATATTGATTATCACGATCAGGAATGGGGAAAACCGCAATACGACAGCGTGAAATTATTTGAAAAATTGTGTCTGGAAGGACAACAAGCCGGGCTGTCTTGGGTTACGGTGCTGAAAAAACGGGAACATTATCGTCAGGCCTTTTACCATTTTGACCCGCATAAAATCGCCGCCATGGGCGAACAGGATATCGACCGTCTGATGTTAAATCCGGGTCTTATCCGCCATCGCGCCAAACTACAGGCCATCGTCAAAAATGCCCATGCCTATCTGGCGATGGAAAAGTGCGGTGAAAATTTCAGCGATTTTATTTGGTCGTTTGTCAATCATCAGCCGCAAATCAACGACCGGCCGACGCCGGACAGCATTCCGGCCAAAACGCCGACCTCGGCATTAATGTCCAAAGCGCTGAAGAAAAAGGGCTTTGTGTTTGTCGGCGAGACCACCTGTTATGCCTTTATGCAATCCATGGGGTTGGTGGACGATCACATCAACGGCTGCCGGTGGAAGCATAAATAACATGCTTTTTGAGCGGATTTTCTTTATAATCAAGCAAATTTTACGTCACAGATAAACGGTTAACCGATGAAAAGACATTATTATACTTTACTTTCTCTGTCTGTTCTGACCGCCTTCTACAGCACGCAAAGCCGGGCGGATTTACAACAACAATGTTTGATCGGCGTACCGCATTTCAGCGGTGATGTCATTACGGGCGATCCTAATGATCAACCGGTTTATATCGAAGCGGATCGCGCCGAGCTGAATCAGCCGACCAGCGCGCGCTATGAAGGCGGCGTGGATATTAAACAGGGCAACCGTCATCTGCAATCCCGTATCGCGGAAGTCCGCCAGTCCGGCGAGGGCGAGAACGTTCAGCGCTACGCTTATGCCAAAGGCGGACTCGACTATAAAGACAATTTAATCAATCTGACCGGCGACAACGCCAAAATTCACCTCAATACCAAAGACAGCGACATTGAAAACGCCGATTATCAGCTGGTTGACCGTCAGGGGCGCGGAAAAGCCGAACAGGTGGAGTTGCGCAGCGATTACCGTTTAATGAAAAATGCGACTTTTACCACCTGTCTGCCGAATGATAACGCTTGGGCGATTGACGCCAGCGAGATGCGTCAGCATATTAAAGAAGAATATGTGGAAATGTGGCATGCGCGCTTTAAGGTGCAGGGCGTACCGATTTTCTATACCCCTTATTTGCAGCTGCCGATCGGCGATCGCCGCCGTTCCGGTTTGTTAATTCCGAACGCCGGCAGTTCAAGCCGCGACGGATACTGGTATTCGCAGCCGGTGTATTGGAATATTGCGCCGAACTTTGATGCTACTCTCACGCCGAAATATATGTCGCACCGCGGCTGGCAGATGAACGGGGAATTCCGCTATCTGACCGCGCTCGGCGAAGGCAAAATCGCCGGCGAATATTTGGGCGACGACCGTTATGACGATTTCACCGACGATAACCGCTCCCGTCATTTATTCCATTGGCAACATAATTCTCGCTTTCTGCAAGACTGGCGCCTAAATGTCAATTATACCCGGGTCAGCGATAAACGCTATTTTAACGATTTCGATTCGGATTACGGCAGCAGCACCGACGGTTATGCTGATCAAACCGCGCGCGTCACCTATTATCAGCCGAACTATAATTTTTCCATTTCCGCAAAACAGTTCCAGGTTTTTGATGAAGCCAGTATCGGCCCTTACCGCGCATTACCGCAAATTGATTTTAATTATTACAAAAACGATCTAGCGGGCGGCTTACTGGATTTCAAACTGTTTTCCCAAGCGGTACGCTTTGAAAATGACAGCACACTGATGCCGAAAGCCTGGCGTTTCCATGCGGAACCGAGTTTAACCTTACCGCTGTCGAATAAATACGGCAGCCTGAATATCGAAACCAAACTGTACGCCACCCATTACAACCAAACGAAAGGCAGCGACCGCGATGCGGAAGAAGTGCAGAAATCGGTCAACCGGGTTCTGCCGCAGGTGAAGGTGGATCTGCAAACCCTGCTGGCAAGCCACCAGAGTTTTATCGACGGCTACACGCAGACCATCGAACCGCGAGTGCAGTATTTATACCGCCCGTATAAAGATCAAAGCAATATCGGTTCGCAGCTGAATTCTCAATATCTGGGCTTCGGTTACGACTCCGTGTTGCTGCAACAGGATTACTATTCGTTATTCCGCGACCGGCGTTACAGCGGCTTAGACCGAATTGCCTCCGCCAACCAGTTCACCGTGGGCGGCACCACCCGTTTTTATGACGAGCAGGCCAACGAGCGCTTTAATCTGTCCTTAGGGCAAATCTACTATATCCGCGACTCCCGTATCGACGACGATCCGCAAAACAGCACGCACGGTTCGTCCTCCTCTTGGGCGCTGGAATCCAACTGGCGCATTAACCCGCAGTGGAACTGGCGCGGCAGTTATCAATACGACACCAGTTTGAACCAGACGTCACTGGCCAATACCACGCTGGAATTCAATCCGCAGGGGAATAATCTGGTTCAGTTGAACTACCGTTACGCCAGTCAGGAATATATCGACCAAAACCTGACTTCCAGCATTAACCGCTATAATCAGGATATCAAACAGCTTGGCATCGTCGCCGCCTGGGAAGTTACCGACAACTGGGCGGTGGTCGGGCGTTACTATCAGGATCTGGCGCTGAAAAAACCGGTGGAACAATACCTCGGCGTACAGTATAACGCCTGTTGTTGGGCCGTCGGCGTCGGGGTAAGACGCTATGTCACCAGCCGTACCAACCAGACCGATGACGAAGTCTTATACGATCACGGCATCGGCTTCACCTTTGAGCTGCGCGGCTTGGGCAATGATCACCGCAGCGGTATCGAAGAAATGCTGAAAAAAGGCAAACTGCCTTATATTCAACCGTTCAGCCTGTAAACGACGAACAAAAACGGCGGAAATTTATCCGCCGTTTTCTCTGATACATCTTATCTAAAACACATAACATTTTTACCGCACTTTTCTCCGTCACGCACCGAGCGTGCCGTTATCCCGCCTGAGGCAGATAAATATCAAAGCGGTGGTTTTTGGTTTCGCGGCTAAAGTGCGGTGCTTTTTGCGCAAGAAAAGCGGCATAATCGGGGCGTTTCACCACCACCCGTTTACGCGCCAACCGCAAGGCCGGCGCCAGCAGTTGATCGGCATCGGCATCGGCGCCGATCAGCTGCTGAAAAAGGCGCATTTCCTTTTTCACCAGTGCACTTTTCGGTTTATGCGGATACATCGGATCCAAATAAACCGCATCGGCAAATTCCGTGGCGGGATCTAATTGCGCGATATGACGAACCGGCAGTAAGCGCATATTCCGTCGCATCATGGCGCCGATTTCCGCATCCGCATAAGCCCGCCGCAAGCCGTCCTGCAATAATAAATACACCACCGGATGCCGCTCCACCAAACGCACCCGACAGCCGAGCGAAGCCAGCACAAAAGCATCACGCCCCAGACCTGCGGTGGCGTCAAGTACCGTCGGTATTTCAGCGTGCTTAATCCCGATGGCTTTAGCGATGGCTTCGCCGCGCCCGCCGCCGAATTTACGCCGATGTGCCAGCGCGCCGCCGACAAAATCCACATAAACCGCGCCTAACTTTGCATCATCCAGTTTGCGCAATACCAAACACGCCTCGCCGTTGACCTCGCACTGCACCAATGCCAGCGTCGCCGACGGGTCATGGCTCAGCCCTTGCGCAGCGCAAAGTGCGGTGAAATTTTCGTGCGTTTCCGTTTCGCACAGCAACTGAATCGCTATTTTCTGATCAGCCATACACCGCTTTCCATATGTTCCGTATAAGGAAATTGATCGAACAGCGCCGCTTTTTCAATTCGGTGCGTGCGGCATAAGGTCTGCAAATTATCGCACAGACTGTGCGGATTGCAGGAAATATACAAAATGCGCGCATACCGGCTGACCATGTTCAGCGTATCGGCATCCAGCCCGGCGCGCGGCGGATCCACCAACAGGGTATCGCATTGGTACTCACGCAGATCAATGCCGCGTAAACGGTTAAACTCGCGTACCCCGTTCATCGCTTGGGTGAATTCTTCCGCCGACATACGGATAATCTGCAAATTATCAATCTGGTTGGCCGCAATATTAAACTGTGCCGCGGCGACCGAAGGCTTGGCGATTTCCGTCGCCAGCACTTTGCGGAAATTGTGCGCCAGCGCGATGGAAAAATTGCCGTTGCCGCAATACAGCTCCAGCAAATCGCCCTGACTGCCCTGCGTACAGGCCTGCGCCCAGTGCAACATTTTGCAGTTTACCGCCGCGTTCGGCTGGGTGAAGCTGTTTTCCACCTGGCGGTAAATATAGTTTTTTCCGTTTACCGTCAGCACTTCGTCGACAAAATCCTGCGCCAGACAGAGTTTCTGCTTGCTGGCGCGCCCGATCAGTTCAAGCGCAAACCCTTGCTGCTGCAAATCCGCTTTCAGGTCTTGCGCCGCCTGTAGCCACGTTTGATCCAAGGTTTTATGATACAGCAGGCTGACGATAATTTTATCGCTCAACGTACTGAGATAATCAATCTGAAACAGACGCCGGCGCAGCACCTCGCTGGTTTTTAAGCGCGGCAGCAGCGATTGCATCATCCGGTTGATCAAACGGGACGCGACGGGAAAGCTGTCGATGCGGCAACGGCGCCGAGTGTGCGAGTCAAACATAATGTGATACAGATCGTCGTTCTCATGCCAGACTCTGAATTCCGCGCGCATGCGGTAATGCTGCGGCGGTGAATCAAACACCTGAATGTCGGGCGCGCCGAAAGGCGCCAGAAGTGCGGTCAGTTTTTTGTGTTTTTCCGCCAGCTGCGCGGCGTATCCTTCAATCGGTAAATTTTGCATGAGCTTTGTTCACGGTTGCTAACATAAAAACAAAAGGCTTGAAATCATCAAGCCCTTTCATCTGAATAATGCGATCGTTATTATTCCGCGGAAAAATCGTCCAGATTATCCGCGCCCACCACGCCGGATAAGGTATATACCCGTTTCGTACTGGAAACGCGCGAACGGTATTTATACCAGGTCTTTTCAAAGAAGGTTTCCGCCGCACGTTTACCCTGACAGAACGCCACAAAGGCTTTTTCTTCTTCGGTCACCGGTTTGCGTTCGCCCAGCTCCAAGGCTTTAAACGCCTGCCCGTACTGTTCCAGTGCCTGAGATTCTTTAATGGTGTAATCACCGTGGCGTGCAAAACCGCGCGGGTAATGCTTGTCGTCAAAGAAACGACGGGTGACGCTAAAACTTTCAGCCATAATATCCTCAAATAATCAGTAGTAAAATCGGCAGGCATTAAACCAATTTTTTACCGCTTTTGCAATTTTTTTGTTATTTTTGCAGCAGGCCCTTGACCGTTTCCACATAGTCCTGCACGAAACCGTCCGCACTGCGGGTCAGCCCTTCAGGATTGACGCGGAATTTGCCGTTAACATAAAAATCCGGCACGCCGTGTACCTGCAATTTTTCCGCCAGCTTAACCTGCTGATTCACCAGCCCGTTTACCGCAAAACTGTTGATTCCGCCGTCAAACTGTTCCGCCGTAACACCATTAGCCAAAAAGATTTTACGCACCGCATCCGGCGAAGGTGCGGACTGATCCCGGTCAGCCACCGCTTTTTGGGCGGCTTCGAATAACGGCGCTTTCACTTTATCTTCCACGCCCAGCGCCATTGCCAGCGCCCAGGCGCGGGTCAGATTATCCGATTGAAAACCGAGGAAGCTGACATGATATTGTTTAAACTTGGTGCCTTCCGGCAACGCCGCCTTCACTTTTTGCGGAATGCCGTATTCCATTTCGAAGGAATAACAGTGCGGGCAGTAAAAAGAGAAAAACTCCACCACTTCCGGTTGCAGCGAACGCGCGGTATCCAGCTCGATATATTGTTTGCCTTCCGTTAAATCCAGTGCCTGCGCATTGGTGATAAAGAGAAATGAAATACATGCAAAAAGAAATTTTTTCATACTGTAACGTCCTTATTTAATAATGCCGCGCGCCTTTAACAGCGCGGATTTAAAATCTGCTTCATAATCTTTTTTGATCCCCGGAATGGGCTCATTTTTATCCTTGCCGTACATTTTCAGATGATAAATAATCACCTCGTCGGTCAGCTCTGAAACGGGCTTGTCAAAGCCGGCTTCAGCGGCGATTTTCTGCAGAATCTGGATTAAGTGCAAATCCGGATCGTTAGACCAGTAGGGTTGTAGAAGTTCCAACACTTCATTCAAACGATGACATTTCATAAAGTTTTCCTTATTATGTGCAAAATCCCGTCAATCATACTTGAATTAAGGGCAGAATAAAACATGGCGATCACAATTAGTGCGGTAATTTTAGCCGGCGGACAGGCCAAACGCATGGGCGGCGCAGACAAAGGGCTGCAACTTTTTCGCGGCGAACCGTTGTTTATGCACGTTTATCGGCGGCTGTCCGTGCAGGTCGGCGAAATCGCCCTTAACGCCAACCGCAATCAGGCGCGCTATGCCGCCGCCGGCTTGCCGGTATTCGCCGATCGGCTGCCGGATTTCCAAGGGCCGCTGAGCGGTATGCTGAGCGCGCTGGAACGGGCAAAAACGGATTTTGTGCTTTTCGCGCCCTGCGATACGCCCTTTCTTCCGCTCAACCTGCGGACAACGCTGCAAAGTGCGGTGGAAAAATCGCATGTTTTCGCCGCCTATGCGCACGACGGCGAGCGCGCACATCCCACCTGCTGTCTGCTTGCCGTTGCGTTAAAAGACAAACTGGAGGACTTTTTGCAGCAGGGACACCGCCGCATCTTGCAGTTTATGCAGCAAAACGGCGCACAGGCGGTGGATTTCAGCGCACAACGCGCCGCCTTTACCAATATCAATACTCCGGAAGAGCTGGAAAGATGATTTCGCTCAAAGCGTGACCATACATTTTGCTTTTTTATCGCCCCTATAATCAGTATAATGCCGGAAATCAGTTTTAATCAGGAAGACCCGTATGTTTAAAAAATGTTCCATTCTATTCATGGTTGCCGTGCTTTCTGCATGTTCCGTTTCCTCGTATATTCCGTTTATGGGTGACAAAAAACCCGTTATCAATTTAGATAAAGACCAAATCGACCAGAAATCCTACGCCACTGCCTATGCCGCCACGGTAGAGACTTACGCCGGTCGCGTGAATCAGGATTATGACGTCAACTCTTTCGCCAGCGGCGCCAACGACTGGTATTTAGGGCGGATTTTAGTGCCGATTGATAAAGTCAAAGCCAATCTGTATCAGGGCGGACATGACAGCAATATTTACGCCTATTACAGCGGTGTGGTTTTCGCCTCGGAACTGCAAAACAATTTTAACCGGTTAAGCGCAAACTGCTGGCAGCATATTGACCAGCTGAGCGCAACGCAGGGGATTTACGACGCCATGCTGGATTTACAAAAAAATAAAGTGCGGTCGGAAGACGACGAATATATCGTGCAGGGCAGCGAGCAGATTCTGACCCTTTGCCGCGGTAAATAATCGGAACAATATGGCTAAGCTGTTGATGCAACATAACCTCAACAGCTTTCTCTTTTTAACCATAGGCTGAAAGGTTTTTGCTTATAAATTTATTTATCCGCATTTCAGTCAATCTAAACCATCGAGACACATAAGGAGAAGGAATGTTTAATTTACCCGAAACTAACATTCATTTATCTGCACAGGCAAGCAATAAGCAGCAGGCGATTGAACTGGCGGCACAAGCATTAGAACAGGCCGGTTATGTAGAAAGCGGCTACTTACAGGGCATGCTGGCGCGCGAAACCCAAACCTCCACTTATTTGGGCAACGGGATTGCCATCCCGCACGGTACGCTGGATACCCGTTCCATGGTAAAAAATACCGGCGTGCAGGTTTTTCAGTTTCCGCAGGGCATTGAATGGAGCGAAGGCAATACCGCCTATATCGTGATCGGGATCGCCGCCCGCTCCGACGAACACCTGGCACTGCTGCGGCAGCTGACCCATGTATTGGGCGACGAAGAAACCGCGGCAAAATTGGCCACCTTGCAGGATGTCAAACAGTTCCGCACCATTTTAACCGGCGAACAAGAGGTTACCCTGACTCCGGAGACGATCAGCCTGAATGTGGACAGCCAAAGTCTATTGACGTTAGTGGCAATTAACGCCGGCAAGCTGCAAGAGCAAAGTGCGGTGAATAATCACTTCGTTTCCGAGGTTATCGCCAGCCCCGCGTTGCCGTTGGGTAACGGTTTATGGCTTACCGACGCCGTTGCCGGTAATGAAAAAAACGCTCTGGCGTTCAGCCGCCCGAAAGCGCCGTTTAACAACAACGGCAAAACCGTACAGGGCGTCTTAACCGTTGCCGCACTAAATGATCAGATTAACCCCGTGCTGCTGCGCCTGTTGGATAATCCGGTGCAGCAGACGCTGTTAACCGGCAGCGCCGAACAAATTATCGCCGCACTGAACGGCAACCCGCAGCCGACAACCGATGCACCGGCCGCAACAGCGGTGCAAGCCCCGGCGGCAGGTTCGGTCACCGGTACGTTTACCGTGCGCAACGAACACGGTCTGCATGCCCGTCCGGCTGCGGTACTGGTGAACGAAGTCAAAAAATTCAATGCGAAAATCACGGTGGAAAATCTCAGTCGCCAGACTGCCGCGGTCAGCGCGAAAAGTCTGATGAAAATTGTGGCCTTAGGCGTCACGCAAGGTCATCGTCTGCGTTTTGTGGCGGAAGGGGAAGATGCCCGTCAGGCAGTTGAAGCGATCGGCAAAGTGATCGCCGAAGGATTGGGCGAAGCCGTCTCCGCCGTACCGCCGCAACAGCCGGACACCATTGAGGCGGCGGAACCCTCGATTCCACAAACCGCCGCGGCGGAAACGGCGGAAGAGGCGGCATCGGACAGCGTGGAAGGCGTGTTCGTGATTAAAAACGAACACGGTCTGCACGCCCGCCCTGCCGCGATGCTGGTCAACGAGGTGAAAAAATACAATGCCTCCGTGGCGGTACAGAATTTAGATCGCGAAGGGCCGTTAGTCAGTGCCAAAAGCCTGATGAAAATCGTGGCGCTGGGCGTGGTGAAAGGTCATCGCCTGCGTTTTGTGGCAAGCGGTGAGCAAGCACAACAAGCCATTGACGGCATCGGTGCAGCAATTAACGCCGGATTAGGCGAATAAGGAGCGGATAATGGCAAAAGTAGCAACCATTACGCTCAACACCGCCTATGATTTGGTCGGCCGTCTCAAACGGATCGAACGCGGCGAAGTCAACATGGTGGAAACTCTCGGTTTATTTCCGGCAGGGAAAGGCATCAACGTGGCGAAAGTCTTGAAGGATTTAGGTCTGGATGTGGCGGTCGGCGGTTTTCTGGGGCAAGACAATCAGGGCGATTTCGAGGCGATGTTCAAAACCCTCGGGCTGGAAGACAAATTCCGCCGGGTCGCCGGCAAAACCCGGATTAATGTGAAAATCACCGAAACCGAAGCCGATGTGACGGATCTCAATTTCTCCGGTTATACAATCGATAGCGCCGATTGGCAGGCTTTCGTGCAGGATTCGCTGGATTATTGCAAACAATTCGATATTGTCGCCGTGTGCGGCAGTCTGCCCCGCGGCGTCAGCCCGGCATTATTTGCCGATTGGCTGCAACAGTTGCATGATAGCGGAGTAAAAGTGGTGCTGGACAGCAGCAATCAGGCGTTAAGCGCCGGTTTACGCGCCAATCCTTGGCTGGTTAAACCGAATCATCGCGAACTGGAGGCTTGGATCGGCCATGCTTTACCGCGCATGGAAGATATTATCGCCGCGGCCAAAAAACTGAAAGCGCAGGGCATCGCCAATGTGATTATTTCCATGGGTGCGGAGGGGTCTCTGTGGTTGAGCGATAAGGCCATCATTCAGGCTCGTCCGCCGAAATGCGAACATGTGGTCAGCACGGTCGGTGCCGGCGATTCAATGGTCGCCGGTCTGATCTACGGACTCAGCAAGCAGCTTTCGCAGCAGGAAACCCTTGCCTTTGCCAGTGCGGTTTCGGCATTCGCCGTGTCACAAAGTAATGTCGGGGTCAGCGATCCGGCATTGTTAACGCCAATTTTAAACGACGTCAAAATCCAATTAATCGAAGGGTAAATTTCAATGAACATTTTTCTTACCAACGCAGCCAATCTCGGTAATGCAAAAGCATTTTTACTCCGACACACCGTTGCCGCCGCCGCACAACAACAGGGTCATCAGATCGTTGAGGATGCCACGCAGGCGGAGTTAGCCGTAAGTTTCGGCGATATGCCGAATAATCCGCAACTGGCGGGCAAAAAGGTCTTCGTCGCCGACCCGCAGCAGGCTTTCAACGCACCGGAAGCCCTGGTGCAGCAGGCATTAACTCAGGCCGTAACTTACACCGCGCCGGAGGCCGAAAGTGCGGTCGATTCCGCCCAAGTTTCCGCCGGCAAAGTTAAAAACATCGTGGCGGTCACCGCCTGTCCGACCGGCGTGGCGCATACGTTTATGTCGGCGGAAGCCATCGAAACCTACGCCAAGGCGCAGGGCTGGAATATCAAAGTGGAAACCCGCGGTCAGGTGGGCGCCGGCAATCCGATTTCGCCGCAAGAAGTCGCCGCTGCCGATTTGGTCTTTGTGGCCGCGGATATCGACGTGGATTTAAGCAAATTCCACGGCAAACCGATGTATCGTACCTCCACCGGTCTGGCATTAAAGAAAACCGCACAGGAATTTGAAAAAGCGTTTAAAGAAGCCAAAATCTATACCGGCGCGGCGCAATCTGCCGCCCAAGCCGATACGGAAAGTACGGCGCAAGAGAAAAAAGGCCTTTATCGTCACCTCATGACCGGCGTATCTCATATGTTGCCGTTGGTGGTGGCGGGCGGTCTGCTGATTGCGATTTCCTTTATGTTCGGTATCGAAGCCTTTAAGGATCCGACCATCGCCGGCGGTTTACCGGCCGCGTTAATGGAAATCGGCGGCGGTGCGGCATTCCACCTGATGATCGCGGTATTTGCCGGTTATGTGGCATTTTCTATCGCCGACCGTCCGGGGCTGGCGGTCGGGCTTATCGGCGGGATGCTCGCCACCACTGCCGGCGCGGGGATTTTAGGCGGTATCATTGCCGGTTTTCTGGCCGGTTATGTGGTGAAAGGGTTAAATAACAGCATTCATTTATCGCCGAGTTTAAGTTCGCTAAAACCGATTTTAATTCTGCCGTTACTGGGCTCCGCAATTGTCGGTCTGGCGATGGTGTATTTGATTAATCCGCCGGTGAAATCCTTAATGGATGCGCTGGTGAACTGGTTAAATACCATGGGTCAGGTCAATGCCGTTTCGCTGGGGATCATTCTCGGCGCCATGATGTGCGTGGATATGGGCGGCCCGGTGAACAAAGCGGCTTACACTTTCGGTACCGGTCTTATCGCGTCCGGCGTTTATACACCGATGGCGGCGGTAATGGCCGCCGGTATGGTGCCGCCGCTCGGCATGACGATCGCCACCCTGCTGGCGCGCCGTAAATTTACGGTTAACCAGCGCGATGCCGGTAAAGCCTCTTTCGTTTTAGGTTTATGTTTTATCTCCGAAGGGGCGTTGCCGTTTGTGGCGGCCGATCCGATTCGCGTTATCGTATCCAGCATTATCGGCGGTGCGACTGCCGGTGCGATTTCGTTAGGTTTAGGCATTACACTGCAAGCGCCGCACGGCGGTTTGTTTGTCATTCCGTTCGTGTCCCAGCCGTTAATGTATCTGGCGGCCATTGCCGCCGGCGCCGTGGTTACCGGGGTGATTTATTCGGTTATCAAGCCGAAAACCGCCTAAAAAAGCACCGCACTTTTGGTATAAACCCGGCAACGCGTCGGGTTTATTTTTCGCGAATATTTACTCTTTTCGCCGTCATTGTTACTATTAGCGGGTTTGCGTCACAAGGAAAACAGCATGGAAAAATACAATAAATTTCGTATCGAATGGGATTGCCGGCGCGGCATGCTGGAGTTGGATAACGTGATTATGCCGTTCTTTCGACAGTATTTCGATACCTTGCCGGATGAGAAAAAAGCAGTCTTCCTGCGCCTGTTGACCGCCACCGACCTACAGCTGTTTTCATGGTTTTTTAATCGCACCCCGGCACCGGACCTTGAATTACAGCAGATGGTGACTTATATACAGGAAAAATTAAATTTGACGAATTAGTCAATCTTGATAAAAAAGATTGAACTTTTTACAGTTTACATTCTCTAACTAACTGCAAGAGCTTGCTGTCTTTATATTAAGGCTTGTTAGAGGTGATATAAGAGGTTATATGGCTGAACAGCTAACAGATCAGGCTTTGGTAGAAAGGGTACAGCAGGGAGATAAGAAAGCCTTCAATTTGTTGGTATCGCGTTATCAGAATAAAGTCGCCGGGTTACTGACCCGCTATGTGTCACAGAATGATATTCCCGATGTTGTACAAGAATCGTTTATTAAGGCATATCGTTCGATAGATTCTTTCCGCGGTGACAGTGCTTTCTACACTTGGCTATATCGGATCGCAGTCAACACTGCAAAAAATTATTTAACCGCGCAGGGACGCCGGCCGCCGAACGAAGATATTCTGGCGGAAGAGGCGGAAACCTACGATGTGGGAACCAATTTACGGGATGTGGATACGCCCGAAAATGAAATGTTATCCGGCGAGCTGAAAAAAATCGTGTTTGATACCATTAACGGTTTGCAGGAAGATTTAAGAACCGCCATTACCCTGCGGGAAATTGAAGGGTTAAGTTATGAAGAAATCGCAGGCATCATGGATTGTCCGGTAGGTACGGTACGTTCCCGGATTTTCAGAGCGCGGGAAATTATCGAAAGCAAAATCCAGCCGTTTCTTCAGCGTTAACAGAAAAAGCGTAACATAAAACCAGACTTTGGAGTTTAATATGCAAAAAGAGTTACTTTCAGCATACATCGACGGCGAACAGGTAAGTAACGAATTAACCGACGAACTTTGCCGTGATGCAGATTTACAAAAATCCTGGACGGCGTATCACACCATTCGTTCGGTAATGCGGCAGGAAACCGAAGTGCTGTTGGGGGCGGATTTCACCGCCAAAATGGAAACGCTGATTGCGCAGGAAGAAACCCGAACCGCCGAACCGCTGGTTTCGCAGCCGAGCGCGCAAGAAGTCGACAAATCGCCGTTCGCACACAAACTGAAAGCCTGGTTCGCGCCGATGGTGCAGGTTGCCGTTGCCGCCGGTGTCTGTCTGGTTGCGGTTATCGGCGTACAGAGTTTCAACAGTGCCGGCGGCACGAAAGATGCGCCGGATACGCCGGTGCTGCAAACCCTGCCGTTTAATGATTCGGTGCAGGAGGTCAGCTATAACGCGCCAAGCAAAGACGTGGTCACCTCCGATCAGCTTGAACAAAAAAACAAACGTATCGGCGCCATGCTGCAGAATTATGAACTACAACGCCGTGTCTATGCGGATGATTTAAGCCTGCGAAGCGACAACAGTAAGTAATCATTTTCAACGCTCGGAATAGTCACCACCATTTTTTGGTGGTGACTTTATTTTAACAATAACCTTATCCTGCTACATGATGTTAAAAATATCTCGAAAAATCACCGCACTTTGCCTGACAC
Organism: Necropsobacter rosorum; assembly: GCA_000751835.1. Classification (GTDB taxonomy): domain Bacteria; phylum Pseudomonadota; class Gammaproteobacteria; order Enterobacterales; family Pasteurellaceae; genus Necropsobacter; species Necropsobacter rosorum. The sequence continues at coordinate 84,465 of CCMQ01000008.1, forward strand.
TGGTATTTTCCGGCGCCTTATTCGCCCAAGAAACGCTGGAGCCGAAACAGCTGCTGGAAAAAATGCACGATGCCAAGGATCAGCTGAATTATGAAATCGCGTTTGTGCAGACCACGCCGGTCAATATGGAATCCCTGCGCTATCGCCATCTTCATGCGGACGGTAAAACTTACGCCCAGCTTATTACGCTGGACGGCGTACCGCAGGAAATTATTCAGCGCGATCAGCTGATCAGTTATTTTCAGCCCAACTATCAGGCATTTTCCATCACCGGCAGCAATATTATCGACAGCCTGCCGGCGATTATGCGCAGCAATCTTGATAATCTGAGCAAATACTACGATTTCATCAATATCGGTCGCAACCGAGTGGCGGATCATGTGGTGCAGACCGTGCGTATTCTGCCGAAAGACGACTTCCGTTATCAATATCTGGTCTTTATCGACGAACAGAATCATCTGTTACTGCGCAGCGATATGCTCGATCGGGAAGGCAACCTGCTGGAACAGTTCCGGGTTGTCAATCTGTATGTGGGCGACGGTCTAAACGAGCTGTCGAATTATCTGAACAATATCGTATTCCCACCGCTGCTAAACGAACAAGCCGGTAAAAAATCCGCCGACGTAAAACTCAGCTGGCAGCCGAGCTGGCTGCCAAGCGGCTTTAAGCTGATTAACAGCGGGCGGGAAAAAAACGGCGATATTACGATAGAAACCCAATTATACAGCGACGGCCTGTTCTCGTTCACCCTGTACAGCGCCAATACCCTCATTCCGAACGAACCGGAAAATGCATGGAAACAAGGCCCGATCACTTTTTACAGCGAAACCCGTGGGGGCAAAGAACTGACCTTTATCGGTCAATTGCCGATTTCCACCGCGAAACGCATCGTTCAGGACATTCAGTTAAAATAAGCCTATGTTAAAAGAAAACGCCGTCGTTATTGATTACCATGCCGGCATTGCCACGGTAAAATGCCGCGCCCAAAGCGCCTGCGGACAATGCGCCGCCAAAAGCGCCTGTGGTTCCGCCGCACTGTCCGAACTGACCGGCAGCGCAACGGAACATTTCTTTCGCATTGAAACCATTACCCCGCTTAAGCCCGGTCAATCGGTCGAAATCGGTTTGGCGGAACGGTCGTTGATGTTATCCACGCTGCTGATTTACCTGTTGCCGCTACTTGCCATCGTATTCAGCACGCTTTGTGCCGAATCCCTTTTCAGCCATGAATTATACAGTGCGATTTTTATCTTTTTTTGTACCGCACTTGCCTTTCTCGCCGTTCGTCTTTATGCTAAAAAACTGCAAAAAAAATCAAGTTACCGACCGGTTCTGCTCCGCGTTCTGTAACCGCATAACATAAGGACAAAACATGCTTCCAATGCTCGGTATTACCGGTTACAGCGGCAGCGGTAAAACCACGCTGCTGGAAAAACTGCTGCCGTATTTAGCCCGCTTAGGGCTGCGCGTTGCCGTGATTAAACACAGCCATCACAACGCCCAGACAGACAAAGAAGGCAAAGACAGCTGGCGCATGAAAGAAGCGGGCGCCGCGCAGGTTGCGCTGGCCTGTGATGCCCGTTGGGCGCTGATGACGGAAACGGCTCGCCCCGTCACCCTCGCTTATTTGGCGCAACAGTTCGACCCCAAGCTGGCGGATCTGATTCTGGTGGAAGGCTTCAAGCAGGAACCTATCGATAAAATTCTGCTACACCGCCGCTGCATGACCCGACCGCTGCCGCCGGCGGACGATTATGTACGGGCCGTTGCGACGGATTATACGCCGGATACGGCCGTGCCTTGTCTGGATATCAATAATATCGGCCAAATCGCCGAATTTATTCTGTACTGGTATCGCCAAAAGTGCGGTGAAAAATAAGGCCGTTTTATGACAGACAGTAAAAATTACCGCGGACTGGCGTGGATTGCCGCCACGGCATTTTTTATGCAAACGCTGGATGCGACGATTCTGAACACCGCCCTGCCGGCCATTTCCCGCAGCCTGCACGAATCACCGCTGGAAATGCAAATGGCGATTATCAGCTACGCCCTGACCGTCGCGCTGTTTATTCCGCTCAGCGGCTGGCTGGCGGATAAACACGGCACCCTGACCGTTTTTCGTTTTGCGGTCGGCATATTCGTGCTGGGTTCCGTTGCCTGTGCCGCATCCGATTCACTGGACAGCTTAATCGCAGCGCGCATTGTGCAAGGTTTCGGCGGGGCATTGATGATGCCGGTGGCTCGCCTGTCGATTATTCGCAGCGTACCGAAAACCGAGCTGCTTAACGCGTGGAACATTATGGCGATGGCGGGTTTAATCGGCCCGATTTTAGGCCCGATTCTCGGCGGCTGGCTGGTCACTTACGCCACCTGGCACTGGATCTTCCTGATCAATATTCCTATCGGATTGGCCGGTATCATTATCGCCGGTGCTTATATGCCGAACCGCAAAGCTGAGGTTCGCCGGCTTGACTGGATCGGTTTTATTCTGTTTGCCGGCGGACTGGTAGGCTTAACCCTCGGCCTGGATTTAGTGGCGGAAAATATGACCGCGCCAATCACCACCTTTTTGATTTTGGCCGCCGGCTTTATTTTTCTGTGCGGTTATTATGTTTACGCCCGCGCCGTCGAAACCCCCTTATTGCCGTTGGCATTATTCCATATCCGCACCTTTCGCCTCGGTTTTATCGCCAACCTGTTTATTCGCCTGTGCGGTTCGGGGATTCCGTTCCTGCTGCCGCTGATGTTGCAGGTGGTATTTCATTACAGCGCGGAAATCGCCGGCTGGCTGATGGCGCCGATTGCGCTCAGCTCCGTCATGTTAAAAGCCTTTATCCGCCGGATTTTATCCCGCTTCGGTTATAAACATACTCTGATTCTGGCCTCATTGGGCATGAGTGCCGTGATCGCGGCAATGAGCCTGTTTCATCAAGACACGCCTGTCTGGCAGATTATTTTCGTTTTAATGTGTTACGGCGCCTGTATGTCGATCATTTTTACCGCCGTCAATACGCTGACTATCGGTGATCTGCCCGATCAGTACGCCAGTGCCGGGTCAACCATGCTGAGTGTGATTCAGCAAGTGGGAATCGGGGTCGGCATTGCCGTCTCCTCCGTCATCCTCGGCTTATACCGCAACGCATTCGGTACAAGCGAGGAGCAATTACAACAGGCATTCAGTGCGACTTTTCTGACCTCGACCGTTTTCGGACTGGTGCTGATTATCGTGTTGTCCTACCTGAAAAACCATGACGGCGAACATTTACAACAACGTAAAGGCAAAACATAACATGGACTTACATAATATCCGCGAAGAATACAGCAAACAGGAATTATCCGAAAAACACTGTGCCGACAATCCGCTCACCCAACTGGAACAATGGCTGAACGAAGCCATGCAAGCGCAGGTTAACGAACCCACGGCAATGAATCTGGCGACCGTCGATGCCGACGGAAAACCAAGCAGTCGGATCGTGTTGCTGAAAGAACTCAACGCTCAGGGATTAGTTTTTTTCACCAATTATCACAGCCATAAAGGCAATGCCATCCGCGGCAATCCCTGCGTTGCGCTGAATTTCTTCTGGCCGGAACTGGAACGCCAGATACGCATCGAAGGATGCGCAGAAAAACTGCCGGCGCCGCAATCGGACGACTATTTCGCCAGCCGCCCTTACACCAGTCGCATCGGCGCTTGGGCCAGCGAACAAAGTGCGGTCATTTCCAGCAAAAATAGTTTATTACGCAAAGCGGCGCTGATCGCCGCCAAACACCCGCTGCAAGTTCCCCGCCCGCCGCATTGGGGCGGTTATTTGATTAAACCGCGGCTTATCGAATTCTGGCAAGGCCGTCCGAGCCGGCTGCATGACCGTATCCGCTACCTGTTGCAGGATAACGGCATATGGCGCAAAGACCGGCTGGCACCGTAAAACCGCCTGCGCCGTTTTCCCTATCAGTGCGCATCACGTCCGCCGGCTCGGCATGACACCAACCCGCGCCCGATTCTTACCGCGTGGGGTGGGAGTGTCATGTTGCCGCACATGCGCTCATCGTGCCAAAACAATCGCATCAGCACCCGGCAACGGTGCGGCACAATAACCGGCATCACAACGCTTCGCCGCGCGATATTGCATCGCACAATCCGTTCCTTATAAGGTGACACCGCTTTTAAAAATCGCCAGTTCTCTGAACTGGTTTAATTCGTTTTTAGTCGGTTTGCCGTTAACGGTTTCCACCACAAGATCGATAAAATCCTGTAATAATTGCGCCATCGACACATCATCGACCAAACGGCCGGCATCAAAGTCAATCCAGTGTTTTTTCTTATGCGCCAGTTCGCTGTTGGTGGCGATTTTCATCGTCGGCACGAAACCGCCGTAAGGCGTACCGCGCCCGGTGGTGAACAACACCATATGACAGCCCGCCCCCGCCAATGCGCTGGTGGCCACCGCATCATTGCCCGGCGCACTCAATAAATTCAGGCCGGCACAGCTTAACCGCTCGCCGTATTTCAGCACATCCACCACCTGACTGTGCCCCGCTTTCTGCGTACACCCGAGCGATTTATCTTCCAGCGTGGTAATGCCGCCGGCTTTATTGCCGGGCGACGGGTTCTCATAAATCGGCTGGCGGTGGCGGATAAAATACTGTTTGAAATCATTTATCATCCGTACGGTTTTATGAAACACCGCCTCGTTGCGGCAATGGCTCATCAAAATATGTTCGGCACCGAACATTTCCGGCACTTCGGTTAATACCGTGGTGCCGCCGTGGCTGATCACATAATCGGAAAAATTGCCCAACAGCGGATTGGCCGTAATGCCGGAAAAACCGTCCGAGCCGCCGCATTCCAGCCCGAATCGGACTTCGCTGAGCCTGCCCGGCCGGCGGCGATCGCCGCGCATTGTCTGATAAAGCTGCTCCAGCAGCTGCAAGCCGGCTTCCACTTCATCATCATAATGCTGGGAAACCATAAACTTCACCCGTTGTTCGTCGTACTCGCCGAGGCTGTCGCGAAAGGCGCCGACTTGATTATTTTCACAGCCGAGCCCGATCACCAATACCGCACCGGCATTCGGATGTTTAACCATATTCTGCAATATCAGTTTGGTATTTTCATGATCTTCGCCCAGCTGCGAACAGCCGTAACTGTGATTAAAGGTGAAAACGCCGTCGATATCATCCGGTGCGTAGCGCGCGATAAAACGCTGCCTGATTTGATCGGCGATCCCCACCACACAACCGACCGTCGGAATAATCCACAGCTCATTGCGCACGCCGATTTCGCCGTTTGCACGTCGGTAAATCCGCACGTCGCGATCAGGCAACGGTGGCGGAAGGGCGGTCGGTAGCGGTGAATAGGCGTAGGTGTTAATAGCCTGTAAATTGGTTTTAACATTATGGGTATGCACATGTTCGCCGGGTCGGATATCCGCACACGCATGGCCGATCGGATAGCCGTATTTCATCACATCGCCGCCTTGAGCAATAGGACATAAGGCGAACTTATGCCCTCTGGCGATATCGGCTCGCAACTCAATCGACCGTCCGTCAACGGTCAGCCGCGTACCCTGCGCCAAATCCTGCAACGCCACCGCCACATTATCCTGTCCGTGGATTCGGATAAACTGCTTCATCGTCAATCTCCGCAATATTGCGCCAATGCCTGCCGCATGCCTTTTTGCAAAATAGCATCCAGCTGTTCGGTGACCGTTTCAACCAGCTGCGGGATCTGCGTTAAATCCTGCTGCCAATGATCATCCTGTACTAACACGTTATGCACCAATTGTTGCAAACTCAACTCACCGGCAGCAAATTGCCGCCACCATTGTTTATAGCGAGCAAGCCAGATGTCATCATCCTGCAAGTCGATAGGCTGACCGTTGCGTTCACCGCGATAAAATGCGATTAACGCCGCCAAAGCAAAGGTTAAGTGCGGTGGTAATTTTTGATATTTCCGCACATAAGCCAATAATTGCGGTAAATTGCGGGTGCGGTATTTCGTCATACTGTTCAGCGCGATGGATAACAGCCGGTGCTGAATAAACGGATTGCGGAAACGTTTGATGACCGCTTCGGCAAATTGTTGCAGTTCTTCCTGCGGCAGCGACAGTACCGGAATAATCTCGTTTTGCACCGCACTTTGCACAAAGCGGCGCAATGCCGGATCATTCATCGCCTCGCCCACCGTATCCGCCCCGGCCAGATACGCCACCGGTACCAATGCGGTATGCGCCCCGTTTAAAATCGCCACCTTGCGTTCTTTGTAAGGTTTAATATCATCCACAATTAATACGTTCAGCGTCGCCTGATCCAAACGCAACATCTGCGCCAGCGATTTTGGCCCTTGGATAACAAACAGATAAAAATGTTCCGCCGTATCCAAAAAAGCGTCATGATAGCCTAATTCCGCCTCCAGCTCGGCGGCTTCATGACGGGGATAACCGGTCACGATACGATCCACCAGAGTGGAACAGAAGGTATTCGCCTCCTCCAGCCAATGGATAAAATCGGCGGAAAGTTGCCACTGGCGGGCATATTTCAAGACCAATGTTTTTAACTGCTCGCCGTTATAATCGATCAACTCGCACGGCAGCAAGATAAAGCCCTGATTCATATCGCCGTCCACGGCGCGAAACCGTTCAAACAATAAACGGGTTAATTTAGCCGGATAGCTGCGCGGCGGCCGATCATCAAAACGATCGCCTTCGTGATAACTGATCCCGGCTTCTGTGGTATTGGAAAAAATAAATTTAATCTCCGGATTGTGCGCCAGCGCCAGATAGTCGTCATAGCGCTGATAAACGGGAATTTCATTATTTACCGAGCGGATAATCCGCGCTTGCTTGACCGCCTCGCCCCGTTCGTTTAAGCCGCGGATAATCGTGGTATATAAACCGTCCTGCGTATTCAGTAACGGCGGGAAATCCGTATCAATCGGCCGTACGATAGTCACCCCGGCATTGAAATCGGTCTGTTCATTCAGCAAATCAATCTGCCAGTCAATAAACGCCCGCAGGAAATTACCCTCACCGAATTGAATGATTTTGGTCGGATACTGTTTACCGGGAAAGTTTGTTCTGTTTAGGGTTTTCATCTTATTGCTCTCCTACGCTTAATTCAGCTCAATTTCAAAGTAGTTTTTCGCGTTATCGAAACAAATATCCGAAACCATTTGTCCCAATAATTTCATATCGTTTGGCGCTTCGCCATCACGCACCCAATGTCCGATCATCCGGCACAGAATACGGCGAAAATATTCATGACGGGTATAGGATAAAAAGCTGCGGCTGTCAGTCAGCATTCCCACAAAATGGCGTAGCAAACCTAACTGGCTGAGCTGAGTCAGCTGACGGATCATGCCGTCTTTCTGATCGTTAAACCACCAACCCGAACCGAACTGCATTTTAGATTTGATGCCCGCTTGCTGAAAATTGCCCAGCATAGTCGCCAACACTTCGTTATCGCGCGGATTCAGACAATACAGAATAGTTTTCGGCAACGTATTATCTATCGCCTGCGCATCCAGCAAACGGGACAATGCCTGCGCTATCGGTTCGTCATTAATGGAATCAAAACCGGTATCCGCGCCAAGCTGTCTGAACATAACAGTATTGTTGTTTCTTAAGGCACCGATATGATATTGCTGAACCCAGTTACGTTTGTGATACTCCGCCGCGAGAAAAACCAACACCGCAGTTTTAAACTTCGCAACCTGCGTGTTATCCAGCGTGAAACCGGATAATTTAGCGGTCAGAATCCGATTTAATTCCGCTTCAGTGGCCTCTTCATACAACACGACATCCAAGGCGTGATCCGAGACTTTACAACCGTGACGAGCAAAATGATCGATGCGTTTTGTCAGCGCATTGCATAAATCAGCAAAGGATCGAATTTCAATATCGGCTGCCGCACCTAATTGTCGCATATAATCGTTAAAGGAATCCTGCTCAATATTAAACGATTTATCCGGACGAAAACTCGGTGCGACTTTGGTGTCGAAATGCTTATCCTGCGCAATGATGTCATGGTATTCAAGGCTATCCGCCGGGTCATCCGTGGTACCGATAAATTTCACATTCATTTTGCGGATAATACCTTTGGCGGAAAAATCTTCCTGTTGTAAAAGTGCGGTACATTTATGCCAGATTTTTTCAGCGGTTTGCGGCGATAACAGCATATCGGTAATACCGAACGGACGGCGTAATTCCAAATGCGTCCAGTGGTATAACGGGTTACCGATGGTATAGGGTACCGTTTCACACCAGGCTTGGAATTTTTCATAATCGCTCGCATCACCGGTGCAAAAGCGCTCATCAACGCCGTGAGTACGCATTGCGCGCCACTTATAGTGATCACCTTTCAGCCAGATATCATACAGATTTTTGAATTGATAATTAGCCGCGATTTGCGCCGGCGGTAAATGACAGTGATAGTCAAAGATAGGCTGATTTTCCGCATAATCAAAAAACAACTCTTTCGCTGTGCCGGTATCAAGCAGAAATTCTTCTGTTAAAAAACTATTCATTTTATGTCTCCAGATGATTGTACTTACCTTTCACAAATATGTTATACCAAAACAAATATAAACATACTTGTTTTTTTGTGATACAGATCTCAATTCGAGAAATTTGTATGATAACTTTAACTATTTCAGTGGTAGGATTAGCACTGAAAATCGCTTCGCATGGAATGACTGCCCCTAATTCAGGGGATATCAGCAAGAAGGCTATCAGACAACTTAACTTAATCCGGAGATTACCATGAAACTCAACAAACTACGCCTATCCAGTTTATGTGTTGTATTACCGCTTCTCATGACGTCAACCAATGTACTGGCAGCAAAAGTCACCTTAAAATTAGCGCATAACCTTGATCAGTCTCATGTGGTTCATCAGGCGTTAGCCGCAATGGCAAAAGAAGTGCAGGAAAAATCAAATGGCGATTTAAAAATCCGTATTTATCCGAGCGGTCAGATGGGAGGGCCGCGAGAAACAATAGAACTGATTCAAAATGACGCCTTGGATATGACCAAAGCCAGCGCCAGTGAAATGGAATCTTTCGTCAAAGAATTTTCGGTATTCAGCTGCCCGTATTTGTTTGATGACGAAGACCATTTTAAGAAAGTGTTATTCGGTGATATCGGTAAAGCGCTTGCCGATAAAACCAAAAACAGCGGTTTCAATATTATCGCTTCTTATGTGGCCGGCACCCGAAGTTTCTATGCCAAAAAACCCATCTACTCGCCGGCGGATATGAAAGGATTGAAAATTCGTGTCGTTTCCACCCCGACGACCAATCGGATGATTGAATTGCTGGGCGGTTCGCCGGCACCGATTCCATTTGGCGAAGTATATACCGCATTGCAGCAAGGCGTCATTGACGGTGCGGAAAATAATATTCCGTCTTATTATCAGACCCGACATGTCGAAGTGGCAAAATATTATGTGGAGGATCAGCACACCAGCGTGCCGGATTATCTGATTATTTCCAGCAAAGTCTGGGACAAATTAAATGATAACCAGAAAAAAATCTTACAAGACGCGGCTAAAAATTCCGAGACTTATCAACAGAAACTATGGGATGAAGAAACGGCCCGTTCCCGTGCCGAAGCGGAAAAAGTCGGTGCAACCTTTATTAAGGTAGATAAACAACCGTTCCGCGATGCGCTACAACCCCTCTATACCGAATTTGCCAAAAATCCGGCGCTGGCAAAATTTATCGATGCCATCAAAACACAAGGAAAACAATGATACGCGTCCCTCCTTACTTACATATCGGGTAAGGAGGAATGCAGTACGATTATTTAGTTATTTGGGGTGACTGAATGCAATTAGAGAAACTCAAAAAACCGGTCGATATATTCATTTCAACCTTTTCTATTATTGTCATGGGCCTTCTGGTAATTTGTGTGACATGGCAGGTTTTCAGCCGCTATGTTTTGCACATGCCAAGTACCGTGACTGATGAAATTGCCCGCTTCAGTATGATTTGGGTCGGCTTATTAGGTGCGGCTTATACCGTCGGATTACAAAGACATTTATCCATCGACTTATTCACGCATAATCTCGCGGGTCATAAAAAAGCGATCAGTAATATTTTTATTAATATCTGTATTTTCGCATTTTCACTTGGCGTTATGATATTTGGCGGATTTACTTTAGTCGCCAATGTTTATCATTCCGGACAGATCTCTCCGTCTATGCAGATTCCGATGGCTTATGTTTATATCGCACTACCTCTCAGCGGGATTTTAATGTTGTTTTATAGCATATTATTTCTGATAGATAATATTCTGGCGTTAAAGGAGAACAAATAATGGAATGGCTACTTAACTGGGAATGGTTTATTCCTTTGGTGATGTTTTCATCTTTCTTCATTCTGGTTTTTCTCGGCGTACCAATCTCGTTTTCCATTGGTATTGCGACTATTTTATCCGCTTCCTTTATGTTGCCGTTTAAAACGACCATGATCGTTTCGGGACAAAAGATTGCGACCGGTCTGGACAGCTTCTCATTACTCGCCATTCCGTTTTTTATTCTGGCCGGTTCGCTCATGAACAGCGGCGGTATCGCAACCCGTTTAATTAATTTTTCTCAGGTACTGGTCGGCCGTATCCCCGGTTCACTGGGTCATGTTAATGTCATGGCAAATATGATGTTCGGCTCGATTTCCGGTTCAGCCGTTGCCGCAGCGGCGGCCGTAGGCGGCACAATGGCACCGTTGCAGAAAAAAGCCGGTTATGATCCGGCCTATTCGGCGGCGATTAATGTAACCTCCTGTATCAGCGGCCTGTTGATTCCACCGTCTAATGTCATGATAGTGTACGCTCTGACTGCAGGTGGAATTTCCGTTGCCACTCTCTTTATGGCCGGTTATATACCGGGGATCATGATGGGATTCGGTATCATGCTGGTCAACTATTTTATTGCCAAAAAACGCCATTATCCCGTATCTGACAAACCGACCCTGGCATTAGTGATCAAATACGCGCTGGATGCGATTCCAAGTTTATTAATGGTCGTTGTGGTTATCGGTGGGATTTTAGCCGGTATATTTACCGCCACGGAAGCCTCTGCGATTGCGGTCGTGTACACCTTCGTGTTATCGGTGATCATTTACCGTGAAATCAAGCTGTCACAATTACCCAAAATCATTCTGGATTCTGTGGTGACAACCGCAATCGTACTTTTCCTTATCGGCGTCTCCGTTGCAATGTCCTGGGCGATGACCAATGCGGATATCCCTTATATGGTGAATGAACTGCTCATCAGCGTTTCGGATAATTTGATTGTGATTTTACTGATCATCAATATCTTATTACTCATTATCGGCGTATTTATGGACATGACACCGGCGGTATTAATCTTTACCCCGATTTTTTTACCGATTGTAACCGAATTGGGCATGGATCCGGTACACTTCGGAATTATGATGATTTTCAATCTCTGTATCGGATTATGTACGCCACCGGTGGGCAGCGCATTATTTGTGGGCTGTTCCGTTTCCGGGGTAAAACTACAGAATTTAATTAAGCCGATGTTACCGTTTTTCGCCGTTTTGTTACTCACCTTATTACTGGTAACCTACCTGCCTCAACTATCATTATTCCTGCCTCAATTATTAGGTATATGATAGCTTTATAAGGTTGTTGCTATCTTTATTAAAGATAGCAACAATTTGCGTACATGATTCTTACAATTCAAGCAAGCTGTGTTAGAATCTAACCACTCGCTATTTGACGGATATCAGATTTGTATGAAATTAACCGAGAATCAACGCCTTTACCAACAATTGGCCCAAGATCTTAAAGACAAAATTATTACCGGATTTTACAAAGTCGGCGAGAAGCTGCCTGCGGAACGTTTTATTTCCGAAGAAATGAACGTCAGTCGTACGGTAGTACGCGAAGCCATCATCATGCTGGAAGTGGAAGGCTTTGTTGAAGTAAAAAAAGGCTCCGGCATCCACGTCATTTCCGCCGCCCCGAAAAACGCTTCCGAAGCCGATGAAAACAGAGGATTGGAATTCTCAAAATGCGGGCCGTTTGAGTTATTACAGGCCCGTCAACTGATCGAAAGTATCGTCGTTGAATTCGCCGCCACACAAGCCACCAAAGAAGATATTATCGACATCATGGAAATACAGAAAAACGCCCGTCAGGAAGATCATTTCCGTGATTCACAATGGGATTTGAAATTCCATACTAAAATCGCTCAGATTACCCGCAACAGTGCATTGATTACCATCGTACAGGAAATGTGGCGGCAGCGGGTGCTGAATCCTTACTGGCGTAAATTACACGAACATATCGATGCGCGTTCTATTGACAGCTGGTGCGATGAACATGATGAAATTTTACAGGCATTAATGGATAAAGATCCGCACGCCGCCAAAATGGCGATGTGGACGCATCTGGAAAACACAAAACGAATGCTGTTTAACGGCGCAAACGATGATTTTGAAATCAGCATCGATAAATACCGTTTTTCAGAAAACCCGGTTATCCACCTTGCGGATAGCATTTCATCCATGAACAAACCGGCGAAATAAAAACGGCTTTATAATCGACCGCACTTTATATACTGCCGATTATCCGTTATCAAGCAGCCACAAGCCTCAGTTTGAACGGGAAAAGCGCCGGAAAAAATCAAGCCGCGTTTAATTATAATGACTTCACCTCAAAACGCAGGTGAAGTCATCATTTTAACAACACCTACCCCACAACCACCTTATATTCTCCACGCGCAATCGCTTCTTTAATTCGATGTGCGGTAGATAACACCTGCGCCAGTAAGGCTTTAACGTGATCCAGCGTGGCAATCGGGCTTAGGGTGGTCATTTTCAGCGACTGAACCCCGCCGACTTTGGTGACGCCGATATTCGCTTCGCCACGCGCAAACAGTTCGTCGGCAACGTGCTGATTCAGCGCATCCAGCAGCTCGGTCGGATAATCTTGCGGCACGACACGGAATAATACGGAAGCGAATTGCGGTTGAACCAGCAGTTCCAGTTCCGCCGTCGCCTCAATATATGCCGCGACCTCAGCAGTCAGTTCAACCCCGTGATCAATCATCGAACCGTACAATTCCTCGCCCAGCGCTTCAACTGTCAACCAAAGTTTCAATGCGTCAAAACGGCGGGTGGTCTGTAGCGATTTAGAAACCAGATTCGGCACACCGTGCTGTTCGTCATACTCCGAATTAAGATAATCCGCCTTATAATCAATAAAGCGATAATTAGCCGCCTCTTTTAATAAAAACGCGCCGCAGGAAATCGTTTGGAAAAACTGTTTATGGAAATCCAGCGTTACCGAATCCGCCTGCTCCAGTCCGTTCAACCGGTGGCGATACGTATTGGATAACAGCAACGCCCCGCCCCATGCGGCATCCACATGCAGCCAGCTATGATATTGATCCGCCAGCGCGCGAATTTCCGCTATCGGATCTATCGCACCAGCATCCGTGGTACCGGCGGTGGCAACGATACAGGCGATGATCTTTCCCTGCGCCGTCAAATCTGCCAATATCTGCGCTAAGGCCTGCATATCCATTTGCGCATCGGCATTGCAGGGAACCGTCACCACCGACTGAAAGCCCATGCCCAGCATCGCCATATTTTTCTGCACGGAAAAATGAGCGTGCTCCGAACAAATCACTTTCACTTTCTGCAATGCAGCCGGCGGCATACCGTCTTGCTGCACGGACCATTCCTGTCCTGCGTCGTTTTGCCAATGGGCGGCGATACAGGCATCCCGCGCCAGCAGCAGCCCCATTAAATTCGACTGAGTGCCGCCGGAAGTGAATACTCCCGCCTCGCCCGCGCCGTAGCCCACCTTTTGCCGCAGCCATTCGATTAAACGCACTTCCATTAATGACCCCGCCGGGCTTTGATCCCAGGAGTCCATCGATTGATTGGCGGCATTAATCAACACTTCCGCAATCTGGCTGCTGACCATAGTCGGACAGTGTAAATGCGCCAGTGAATGCGGGTGATGCACTTTCAGACTGTTGTTTAAAAATAAATCGACCATCCGCCGTAATGACGCCTCAAGCCCAAGACCGGATGGCGTCGGGTTAAACCGGATCTGCGCACGAAGCTGTGCGATACTGCCGCCGGTGTACATTTTATCCGTTTTAAGCCAATTTACGACCGCACTTGTCGCCTCGGCCATAGCGGCCTGATAATCGGCGACGGATTGCGGATCATTGCACAGCAGCGCCCGTTGATGTCTGGCAAAATCGACCATATGATGTTCCTCAAGGTGAGATAAATACAACAAGAAACGGCACCGACGCGAACTTAGGGTCAAATGCCGTTACCATAACATTAACCGCGAACGGCTTTCAGTGCATCGGCAAGCGCCGCCCGGAAGCGAGTAATCATCGTTTCGCATTCCGCCTGTGTGATAATCAGCGGACACAGAATCCGCACCACGTTACCGCCGCGCCCGCCGCGTTCCAGCAGCAATTTGTGGTTAAAACAGGCTTTCTGAATCGCCGCCGCCAGTTCGCCGTCCGCCGGATAGGCGCCGAGACGATCCGCCGTCTGCCGCTCATCCACGATTTCAATGCCGATCATCAAACCGCGACCGCGTACATTGCCGATACAAGGGAATTCCTGCGCCAGTGTTCGCAATGCGGTTTGCAAAAATTCACCGCGCTCACGGGCATTTTGCGCCAGATTCTGCTCACGCATGATTTTCAGTGAAACATAGCCGGTGGCCATCGCCAGCTGATTACCGCGGAAAGTACCGGTGTGACCGGCCGGCTGCCAGGCGTCAAATTCTTTTTTGATCGCCAGTACCGCCAACGGCAGACTGCCGCCCACCGCCTTGGACATCACCACAATATCCGGTTCGATACCCGCGTGTTCAAAGGCGAACATTTTACCCGAACGGCAAAAACCGGCCTGCACTTCGTCCACAATCAGCACAATGCCGTGTTTGCGGGTCACTGCGCGGATTTTTTGCAGCCATTTTGTCGGTGCGACCACCACGCCGCCTTCCCCTTGAATGGCTTCCAGAATCACCGCCGCCGGCTTCACGACGCCGCTTTCCACATCCTCGATAAAATGCTCGAAATAATAGGTTAACGCCTCAACGCCCGCCTCACCGCCGATGCCGAGCGGGCAGCGGTATTCATGCGGATACGGCATAAACTGCACGCCCGCCATTAAATTCTGCACGGCGTTTTTCGCGCCCAGATTGCCGGTCATCGACAATGCGCCGTGCGTCATACCGTGGTAGCCGCCGGAAAAGGCAATGACATTGCCGCGCCCGGTATAGGTTTTCGCCAGTTTGATTGCCGCTTCCGTACCGTCGGCGCCGGAAGGTCCGCAGAACTGAAGACGATAGGCATTTTGCGGGAAAAACGATAACAGTTCCTGCGTAAACGCGTCTTTTAACGGCGTGGTTAAATCCAGCGTATGCAACGGCAGACCGCTGCTTAACACGTCTTGAATCGCCTGAATGACCGCCGGGTGGTTGTGTCCGAGCGCCAAGGTTCCTGCGCCGGCCAAACAGTCGAGATAGTCATTGCCTTCGACATCAGTGACCCAACAGCCTTGTGCCTTTGCAATGGCCAGCGGCAATTTGCGCGGATAACTGCGAACATTCGATTCCATCTCGTTCTGACGGGTTAAATAATATTCATTGGTCGCATGTTGGATGGGATTTACCGGAGTGATTGTCATGATTAAAACATACCTTCTCTATGAGGTTAAAAAAATAAGTCGGGTGCCTTGCGGGAAGCCTAAGCTTTCTTATTCTTGAAAATAAGATGCCATGGGGCATTTGACTCGCTACTTATTAAAAAAAGCGTTGCAGCTTTTTTACAGTTTCCGAAGCGGAAAGATAAGCCCTGTCGCGCGGCGTTTACCGTCGGCGATAGGGCCGGCATATAGTACCGTTTTTTATTGGAAAGGAAAGCGGTTTTTATTGATGAGCCGAAATTTCGGTCAAAAAGGGGAACCGACCCGGTTCCCCGTTGACTATCAAGTAGCTGATGATGCGTTTTTGCGCACCGTATTGACCGCACTTAGCAAAGCTTGCACTTCAGGATCGGCAAAGATTTGCGCCACATCCGCCGTTAAGCGCCGGCGCCAGTTGGCATATTGCGTGCTGGTGCCCGGAATATTGACCGGCTCGCTCATATCCAGCCAGTCTTCCGGCTGCAAGCCGAACAAGGCGCTGCTGACATTGGCCACATAGCGCTGTAACTGGTGATTAAACGTCTTACTGACCGCCGAAGACAGGGTCTCGTCAATACCGTCTTCAATCTCAATATGATTTTCTTTTAAGCGGCTGAGAATTTTCGCCTTGGCGTTAATCCGATCCTGCTGCAAAATTGCCAGCACTTTCGGATTCGGATACACGCCGAATCGCTGCCCCAGTTCAAAATCATAGCCGCGCCAGTAACCGTTAATGGTCGGCAGATCATGGGTGCTCAGCGTCGTCATCGCCTGATACGGATAATCCTGCAACGCACGGCTTTGTCCCTGCTGATCGAATTCAAAGTAGAAAATTTTATAAGACAAAATTCCGGCATTTTTCAGTTTACTGACGATTTCTTTCGGCACCGTTCCCAGATCTTCGCCGATAATCAGGCTCTGATGGCGCTGACTTTCCAGAGCCAGAATGGCAATCAAATCATCCACCGGATAGCGCACATAAGCGCCGTTTACCGCACTGTCGCCCTTCGGAATCCACCACAGCCGCAGCAGCGACATAATATGGTCGATACGCAACGCGCCGCAATGTTTCATATTGGCGCGAACCAGATCAATAAACGGTTGATACGCCTGCTGTTTTAATACATGCGGGTTCATCGGCGCCAATCCCCAGTTTTGTCCCTGCGGGCCGAGAATATCCGGCGGTGCGCCGACGGAAGCCTCCAGACAGTAAAGATCTTTATCGCACCAGGTTTCCGCTCCGCTGCCGGTCACGCCGACCGCCAGATCACGATACATGCCGACGGTCATGTGATTGGCGCGGCAGATTTCGTGACATTCGGCCAGCTGCTGATCGGCACAGAATTGCAACCAGGCATAGAAAAGCACTTCATTGGCGTATTTTTGGCGGAATTTCTGCACCGCCTCGGAATGGTAATCCTGATATTCCGGCGCCCAGAAATCCCAGCCCCATTGTTCACTGAAATGATTGCTCAGATACTGATGCAGCGCATCGAATGTCGCCTGTACCTGTAAACTTTCGCCGCCCTGCTGCACAAATCGGGCGAACGCCTGCTGACGAAGTGCGGTCGGATTTTGCTGAAAATAATCAAACGCCAGCGCCAGTCCCTGCAATTTTAATTGCATCACCTGCGGATAATTTATCCACGAATCCGACCGCACTTCGGCTAATTTTTGCTGCACTTCCGCACTGTTGAACCATTGCTGCGCAATGTCGCTGTGTTGAAATTCCGGCAGCTGATTAATGTCAATGTAAATAATATTCAGCCATTTGCGTGAAGACGGACTGTACGGGCTGGCGGCATCCGGATTGGCGGGAAACAGCGCATGAATCGGGTTTAAGCCGACAAAATCCGCCTGATAAGGCTGCATATTGCGTAAAAACGCTTTCAAATCACCAAAATCGCCGATCCCCCAGTTTTGTTCGGATTTCAGCGTATAAAGCTGTAGAAACGATCCCCACAGTTTTTTGCCCTGCGCCAGTTCGGCGGGCTGATAACAGCGGGTCGGCGCAATAATGATCCGGCATTCGAACCGTTTATTGCGGATTTTCAGCACCAGATTATGATAACCCAGCGGCAAATCGCGCGGTAAATCGATACCGTTGCGTTTGATTTTACCGTCGATAACCTGCGATGCGTCTTCCAGCTGTAGCTGCCAGCTGCCGCGTAACGGATGTTTTTTATCGGCGTGCTTAAGCGGCAAAAAGTGCGGTCGGTTTTGATAAAAGATTTTCACTTCCGGTAATGGCGTAGTGCGCGCCGAAAGGTTGCCGTGAAAGGTGTTAAGCAAGCGTTGTTTGATCTGATGCGGCGCTCGTTTCTTTAACCCGCGCTCATCGAAGAAATACGGCATAATGCCCGCCTGATCGAATTTTTTTTGTTGTTTTGCCGCAATACTCATTGCCAACTCCTTAATTAAACGGCTCTTTTCATAAGCTCTGAAAAGAAAATCGGTTAGGTTTTATTATCTGAAAAGCTCCCTCCGCAAGGGAGGGAGAAAACGACTAGAGAATATACATCGTTATAATTTATCGGGTTAATCGCAACACCTTATTTTTTCAGCCAGATACGCGCTTGATAATCACGGATCGAGCGGTCGGAACTGAACATGCCCAAACGCGCGGTATTTAAGATCGCGCTGCGCAACCAAGCGTCCTGATCCAAATAAGCCTGTCCGATGCGTTGCTGCGCATTGCGGTAGCTGTCGAAATCGGCAAAGACCAAGAACGGATCGCGCTCCAGCAGGCTTTCCAGCATCAGATTAAAGGTGGTTTTATCACCGTTTGAGGCTTTGCCTTTAGCCAGGAAATCCACCGCACTTTTCAGCACCGGATCTTTTTTGTAGTAATCTTTCGATTTATACCCTTTGGCCAGCAATTCGCGCACGCTTTCCACCGTATGACCGAACAGGAAGATGTTTTCCTCGCCCACCATATCGGCGATTTCCACATTGGCGCCGTCCAGTGTACCCAGTGTCAGCGCACCGTTTAACGCCAGTTTCATATTACCGGTACCGGAAGCTTCTTTGCCGGCCATGGAAATCTGTTCGGACACATCCGCCGCCGGAATGATTTTCTCCGCCAGAGACACACGGTAATCCGGCAGGAACGCCACCTGTAGTTTATCGTTCACCTGTTTATCATGGTTAATAATGTCGGCGACATTATTGATCGCATGAATAATGTTTTTCGCCAGATAATAACCCGGCGCCGCTTTACCGGCAAACACAAACAAACGCGGCGTGTAATCCTGATTCGGATTATCTTTCAGCGATTGATATGTGGCGATAATATTTAACAGATTTAAATGCTGACGTTTATATTCGTGGAAACGTTTAATCTGAATGTCGAATATCGCATCAGGGTTCACCGCAAAGCCCAGACTGCGTTCAATTTCATCCGCCAGCACGGATTTATTCACCTGTTTGATGCGGCGGTATTCTTCACGGAAGCCGGCATCGTCCACATAATCTTCCACACCGCGCAACAATTCCAGATCTTTGGTCCAGTCGGCTTTTAACGTGCGGTCCAATAAATCGCTTAATTGCGGATTGGCCTGACGGATCCAGCGGCGCGGCGTAATGCCGTTGGTGACGTTGCAGAATTTGGTCGGGAACAGTTTGTTATATTCCGGGAACAAATCCGTGACCAGTAAATCGGAGTGAATCTGCGCCACACCGTTGACCGCAAAGCAGGTCACTACGCACAGATTTGCCATGCGCACGCGGTAATCGAACAGAATCGCCAGTTTTTCCCATACTTTGTTGTCGTCACCGAATTCGGCGATCACGCGCTCGTGGAAAATGGCGTTAATTTTTTCCACAATCTGATAATGGCGCGGCAGCAACTGTTTAAACAAACGCTGATCCCATTGTTCCAGCGCTTCCGGCAACAGGGTGTGGTTGGTATAGGCAAAAGTATTGGCACAAATCGACCAGGCTTCATCCCAGGTCAGTTCGTATTTATCCAGCAACAGACGCATTAATTCCGGAATCGCCAGCGTCGGATGAGTGTCGTTGAGCTGAATCACCTGACGGGTGGCGAAATCGGATAATTCGTATCCTTCGGCGAAATGCCGTTCCAGAATGTCCGCCACGGAGCAGGCGCAGTGGAAATATTGCTGCATTAAGCGCAGTTTTTGCCCGGCTTTATGATTGTCATTCGGATACAGCACCTGAGTAAGTGCGGTCGCATTAACAATCGTTTTATCGGCGGTTAAGAATTTGCCGTCGTTGAATTTCGCTAAATCAAAGGATTGATCGCTGTCCGCCTGCCATAAACGCAGCGGCTGGATAATATCGTTCTGATAACCGACAATCGGTAAATCAAACGCTTTGCCCTGAATGCTCAGCGCCGGTGTCCATTCGTATTTATCCCCTTGCAGACGTTTGATTTTACCGCCGAAATGTACAAGCTGCGTTTTGGCGACATTATAACTGTGCCATGGGTAATGATCCCGATCCCAAGTATCGGCGCTTTCTTTTTGTTCGCCCTGTTCAAAGGATTGTTTGAATAAACCGTATTGATAATGTAAGCCGTAGCCCGTTGCATTCTGACCCAATGCCGCCATAGAATCCAGGAAGCAGGCCGCCAGACGACCTAAACCGCCGTTCCCTAAGGCCGGGTCGCGTTCCTGTTCCAACACATCCACCAGCTCCACATGAAACTGCGCCAGATAATTTTTAATCGGTTCATAGCAGCCTAAATTCATCAGGTTGTTGCCGGTTAAACGGCCGATCAGAAATTCCATGGAAAGATAATTGACATGGCGTTCTTCCGTGCCTTTTACCGCCGGTTTGGCATACACAATATCCAGCGCGCTTTGGGCGACGATCTGGTACCATTGCTGTAAAGAGAGTTGTTCCGGCGATTCTACATCGAAATAACGACAGAATTTTCGCACGCTGCTATCAAACAACGCCATATCGTTAAGATTGAACTGAGACATAAGCACTCCTTTTGGAAATTGATGAATATGAAAATTTCTGTGCCTTATTATGAGTAATTGCGGAAAAACAAAATCCTCCCTGTTATAATCTTGTGAGTATGATAAACAGGAAGTAATTTAAATTCTAAGGGAGGAGTTCCTCCTACTTAAATAAAAAGGATTAATACGGTATGCTGATTCCGTCCAAATTAATTTGCTCTTATCGGCTGCAAAACAGCGTCGAACGCACGAATTTATTACAATTGCTTGATAAGGCTAAAAATTACCCGCTGGTGTTAATCAACGGTCCGGCGGGTTATGGCAAAACCACGCTGATCTCACAATGGTGCGCCAACAAGAAAAATATCGGCTGGTATTCGCTGGATGAAAGCGATAATCAAACGGAACGCTTCGCCACCTATTTTTGTGCGGCATTATATCACGCCATTAATCAGG
Source organism: Necropsobacter rosorum (assembly GCA_000751835.1). Taxonomy (GTDB): domain Bacteria; phylum Pseudomonadota; class Gammaproteobacteria; order Enterobacterales; family Pasteurellaceae; genus Necropsobacter; species Necropsobacter rosorum. The sequence goes on from CCMQ01000008.1 coordinate 105,536, forward strand.
CGCTGCCGGATGAAGATAATATCGCCCGCCAATCCAATCTGTCCTCGCTGCTCAGTCAGCAATTGGTCAACATTTCCACCATTAATGAGCATTTTTATCTGATTATTGATGATTATCATTTAATCCATAATGATGAAATTCATGAGGCGCTGAAATACTGGATCCGTCACCAGCCGCCGGCGATGACGCTGATTTTGATTTCTCGTTCCGTGCCGCCGCTCGGTGTTGCCGGGCTACGCGTGCAGGAGCAGCTGCTGGAAATTGATGCCCACCAGCTTTCATTTAATCATCAGGAAAGTATTGAATTTTTCCAGTCAAGAGTGGAAAAGCAATTAACCGAGCAGGAAATCACCGCACTTTGTGATGAAGTGGAAGGCTGGCCGACCGCCCTGCAGCTGATCAGCCTGTCGGCCAAACAGCAGAAAAAACCGCTGCAGGACGCCGCCAAACGGCTGTCCAAATTAAATAATTTTCATATTAATGATTATTTAAGCGATGAAGTGCTAAACCGGGTGGATCCGCAAACCCGGCGCTTTATTCTGCAATGTTCCATTCTGCGTTCCATGAACGAAACGCTGGTGCAGGAAGTGACCGGTTTAAGCAACAGCCGGGCCAAACTGGAAGCGCTGGAAAAACAGGGGTTGTTTTTGCAGCAAATGGATTCGGATGATAACTGGTGGCGCTTTCACCCGCTGTTCGCCTCTTTTCTGAGCCATTGCTGCCAGACGGAATTAAGCGCCGAGCTACAACAGCTGCACCAGCGCGCCGCCCACGCATGGTTGCAGCTGGGTTATGTGACCGAAGCCCTTTATCACGCGACGCAACTTGATGATCATCAAGTGTTATTGGATATTCTATCCAATAACGGCTGGAATTTATTTCATCAGGGCGAATTAAAATTACTGGAAGAAAGCCTGTCGCATCTCGACGATCACAGTTTTGCCCGCTTTCCGAACCTGATTTTGCTGAAAGCCTGGCTTGCGCAAAGTCAGCACCGCCATACGGAAGTGGGCGGTATTTTCGCCCATTTCGATCAAGTGCTGGCACAAAACAATATTCGCCTCAGCAGTGCGGATCAGGCGGAATTTGACGTTTTGCGCGCCCAGGTGGCGATTAATCAGGGAGATGAAAACAGCGCCCTGTCGCTGGCGTCCAAAGCCTTGAACGATTTGCCGGATAACGCGTATTACGCGCATATTGTGGCAACCTCCATTATCGGTGAAGCGCACCATGTGCAGGGCAATTTTACCGAAGCGCTGACCATGCTGCAAAAAGCAGAAAAAATGGCGCGCCGGTATCACACCTCACACAATATTTTATGGACACTGCTGCAACAGTCGGAAATTCTGATCGCACAGGGTTTTCTGCAAGCCGGTTACGATATGCTGGATAAAGCCACTCTGTTCGTAAAAGAAAACCATCTGCAGAAAGTGCCGATGTATGAATTTTTACTGCGCCTAAAAGGGCAGATTTTATGGGACTGGTATAATCTGGACAAAGCGGAAGCCATGGCCAATGCCGGCATTGCGGTGCTGAATAAGGATGAAGACCGCCTGCAGTGTCTGGCGCTGTTGTGTAAAATCTCTATTGTCCGCGGCGATCTGGATAACGCCTCACGCCTGTTAAAACAGATTACCCAGCTGCAAAACGCACACCATTACCATTCCGACTGGAACGCCAACGCTGATCAGGTTAAAATCGTGCTATGGCAAATGACCGAGGATCTGGACGCGGCGCAGGCCTGGCTGATACAAAACCAGCGCCCGACCACGGACAAGAACCATTTCAGTCAGGTGCAATGGCGCAATATCGCCCGCGCGCAAATCCTGTTAGGGCAATATACGCAGGCAGAAGACATTCTCAACCGCCTAATCAGTACCGCAGAAAAACTTAAACTGGTCAGCGACTTAAACCGCGCATTAATTCTACGCAACCGTCTGTATTTTATGCAGGGCAACAAAGCGGCGGCGCAGCAGGATTTAGTCACCGCCTTACATTTAGGGCGTCAGACCAATTTTATCAGTGTTTTTGTGATAGAAGGCGAAAGAATGGCGCAGCAAATCCGGCAATTACTGCAAAGCAATCTGCTGGATGAACTGGCGCAGCATAAAGCGCAGTTTATTCTGCGTAACATTAACCAGTATTACCGCCACAAATTCGCCCATTTCGACGAACAGTTCGTGGCCAAATTACTGGAAAATCCGAAAGTGCCGGAATTACTGAAAATCAGTCCGCTGACCCAACGGGAATGGCAGGTGCTGGGGTTGATTTATTCCGGTTACAGTAATGAACAAATTTCTGACGAATTGCAGGTCGCCACGACGACGATCAAAACCCATATTCGGAACTTATATCAGAAAATCGGCGTGGCGAACCGTAATGAAGCAATTAGTTACACACGGGATCTGCTCAAACTGATGGGGTACAGCTAGCTAATAAAACCAATATCATCCAAAAAAAGAGGAAAACACCGCATGAAAGCATCCTATTTATTAACGACATCCATTTTTGTCAGCCTGATACCGCAGGCGCTACACGCCGAAGAACAGGAAAACACTTGGGTTGACGAACAGCATACCAGCGTAAAAACCACCCTCGGCAGCTGGGCCAACACCATTGACGGCTGGATAGGCGATCCCGACCCGGATCATCCCGCCAGCGCCAGTTTGCGTGTAATGCTGGACAGCCAATGGAACCGTTATGATCATTTTTCCATCAAACCGCGGGTGCGCGGTAAAATCCGTTTACCGACCTTAAAAAAACACCTCAGCTTAGTATTCGGGGATGAAGATCTGGAAAATCAGGCCGCCGATAAAAACCATGTCGGCAATGTCTATAATAAACCGCTGAAAAACAACAAACATTACGACCGCAGTCAGGCGCGCAACGACAACGCTTCGGTCGGTTTGCGCTGGTCGGACAGCATTAAACAATTAGGCATCGATACCGACTTGGATCTCGGCGTGCGTTCCGGTGCCGATGTTTATATCCGCTTTAAAGCCAACAAAGAATGGCAGATTAACGATCAACTTTCCACCCGGCTGGAACAGATTTACCGCTACGGCAGCAACAGTAAACATTATGCCCGCACCAATTTTGAAACCAAATATCAGGATTCAGACAACACCTTTATCGGCAACAGTTTATATCTGCAATATGAACATGATATTGATGAAGACATTTCATGGGGCAACAGCATTTACCGTCAACATGACTTCGCCAATCATAAACGCCTGAATTACGGCATCTTTGTCGGCGGTGATCTGGACGACAAAAAATTCGACATTAATCAATACGGCCCGTTTATCAGCTGGCGTCAGCCGATCTGGCGCAGCTGGTTATTTATTCAGCCTGAACTGAATTATTACAATGACCGAAATCAGGATCGCAGTCACCACCTCGGCGCCTTTTTGCGTCTGGAAGCAATTTTCTGATCTCGGATTCCGCCCGCAAAAAGTGCGGTGGAAAACAGCATCAATTTCCACCGCACTTTTACCCGGTCTCACTGCACACCGTGATAAAAAACCGCCGCGACACTTGGCGGTTTTAATATAACGGAAGCGCCTAACCTTACCACTGATAGCCGATACTGCCGCCCCAGTTCACATCATTACGGGAGTTAATGCCGGCGCCGACTTTAATCGAAATCTTATTATTATAAGAATTTCTCGCATAACCGACGGCAACCGCCGACTCACCCCGATACGACCCGACGCCCACAGAAACAATACTGCGACCCGGTCCATTAGGGCGCTGCAGAAAGCCGATTGCCGTAGCCCCGGCGATACCGGCGCGCAAATCCTTATCGACCTTATCCACATGCTCGCTCAATTTCACCACCGCATGATTGGTTTTATTAATCACACCGGACAGCTGATCCAACTGAGATTTATTCACCGCATCCGTGGCATTGACACCATTTGCCACATGAGTGATCCGACGCTCATTGCCGGCACTTCCCACCGAAACCGTATTCGCTTCGCTCGCCTCGGAATCGGCGCCAAGCGCGACGGAATTACGCCCGGTTGCTTTCGCGCCCCGTCCGATTGCCGTACTGCTTTGCCCGCCGGCTTGTGCATTCTGCCCGACCGCCGTAGTATTTTCCGCCGTACTCTGTGCTTTATTACCGAAAGCAGAGGCATTCGCCGCCGACGCCTTAGCATCAACACCATAACGCGTCGTTGAATCATCACCGTCATCTTCGCCAAAAACTTTCTCAACCATCGCCTCGGCTCTATCGGCAGAAGACGCCGCCGCAGTTGCAGAACTTGCTGCAGAAATTGCAGAATTAGTAGATTCAGTTGCTGAACTTGCTGCAGATGTTGCAGAATTAGCGGATTCGATCGCTGAATTAGCAGCAGCTGTTGCAGAACTATCCGCTTTCGTCGCAGAACTTTCCGCTGCAGTTGCAGAGTTACCCGCTTCGGTAGCTGAACTCGCGGCAGCTGTTGCAGAATTAGCAGATTCAGTTGCTGAACTTGCAGCTGCTGTTGCAGAACTATCTGCTTTTGTCGCAGAACTTGCCGCAGCAGTTGCTGATTTATCGGCTTCCGTTGCCGAATTTGCTGCAGATGTCGCAGAATTAGCGGATTCAGTTGCTGAGCTTGCAGCTGCTGTTGCAGAACTATCTGCTTTTGTCGCAGAACTTGCCGCTGCTGTTGCAGAGTTATCCGCTTCGGTAGCTGAATTTGCTGCTGCGGTTGCAGAATTATCTGCTTTCGTCGCAGAGCTTTCCGCTGCAGTTGCTGACTTACCTGCTTCGGTGGCAGAACTTGCCGCCGCAGTCGCGGATTTACCCGCTTCTGTCGCAGAACTTTCCGCTGCAGTTGCTGACTTACCTGCTTCGGTGGCTGAACTTTCCGCTGCAGTTGCTGACTTACCTGCTTCGGTGGCAGAACTTGCCGCCGCAGTCGCGGATTTACCCGCTTCTGTCGCAGAGCTTGCCGCTGCTGTTGCTGAGTTACCCGCTTCGGTAGCGGAACTTTCCGCTGCGGTTGCAGAATTATCTGCTTTTGTCGCTGAACTCGCAGCAGCAGTTGCCGATTTATCCGCTTTCGTGGCTGAACTTTCTGCCACGGTTGCAGAATTATCTGCTTTCGTCGCAGAGCTTTCCGCTGCAGTTGCTGATTTATCGGCTTCCGTTGCCGAATTTGCTGCAGATGTTGCAGAATTAGCGGATTCAGTTGCTGAACTTGCCGCTGCTGTTGCAGAACTATCTGCTTTTGTCGCAGAACTTGCCGCTGCCGTTGCCGACTTACCGGCTTCGGCGGCTGAACTCGCGGCAGTTGTTGCAGAACTATCTGCTTTTGTCGCGGAACTTGCAGCTGCTGTTGCAGAACTATCTGCTTTTGTCGCGGAACTTGCGGCAGCTGTTGCGGAATTATCCGCTTTCGTGGCTGAACTCGCCGCAGAAGTTGCTGAGTTACCCGCTTCAGTCGCTGAATTTGCCGCCGCAGTAGCGGATTTACCCGCTTCGGTCGCAGAGCTTGCCGCTGCTGTTGCTGAGTTACCCGCTTCGGTAGCGGAACTTTCCGCTGCAGTTGCAGATTTATCTGCCTCGATCGCAGAGCTTGCTGCTGCGGTTGCTGATTTAGTAGATTCAGTTGCTGAACTTGCGGCTGAAATTGCAGAATTAGCAGATTCGGTTGCTGAACTTGCTGCTGCGGTTGCCGACTTACCCGCTTCGGTAGCTGAATTTGCTGCCGCGGTTGCAGAACTATCCGCTTTTGTCGCTGAACTCGCGGCAGCTGTTGCAGAACTATCCGCTTTCGTTGCTGAGCTTGCCGCTGCGGTTGCGGATTTAGCAGCTTCTGTTGCCGAATTTGCTGCAGATGTCGCAGAACTATCGGCTTCCGTCGCTGAACTTGCTGCAGATGTTGCAGAATTAGCTGATTCGATCGCTGAATTAGCAGCTGCTGCTGCAGAACTATCCGCTTTTGTTGCAGAACTTGCCGCAGAAGTGGCGGAGTTATCGGCTTCCGTTGCCGAACTCGCCGCTGCGGTTGCCGACTTACCGGCTTCGGTAGCTGAGCTTGCCGCTGCTGTTGCAGATTTACCCGCCTCCGTAGCAGAACTTGCGGCTGAAATTGCAGAATTAGCTGATTCGGTCGCTGAACTCGCGGCAGCTGTTGCAGAACTATCTGCTTTCGTGGCGGAGCTTTCCGCTGCAGTTGCTGATTTATCGGCTTCCGTTGCCGAATTTGCTGCAGATGTTGCAGAATTAGCTGATTCGATCGCTGAATTAGTAGCTGCTGTTGCAGAACTATCCGCTTTTGTCGCTGAACTCGCAGCAGCAGTTGCCGATTTATCCGCTTCGGTAGCCGAATTTGCTGCCGCGGTTGCAGAACTATCCGCTTTTGTCGCTGAACTCGCGGTAGCTGTTGCAGAATTATCTGCTTCCGTTGCCGAACTTGCCGCAGCAGTTGCTGATTTATCGGCTTCCGTTGCCGAATTTGCTGCAGATGTCGCAGAATTAGCGGATTCGGTTGCTGAACTCGCTGCTGCGGTTGCGGATTTACTCGCTTCCGTAGCAGAACTTGCAGCTGAAATTGCAGAATTGGCAGATTCGGTTGCCGAACTTTCTGCTGCGGTTGCAGAGTTAGCAGATTCTGTAGCTGAGCTTGCTGCTGCGGTTGCCGACTTACCCGCTTCGGTAGCTGAATTTGCTGCCGCGGTTGCAGAACTATCCGCTTTTGTCGCTGAACTCGCGGCAGATGTTGCAGAACTATCCGCTTTCGTGGCTGAACTCGCGGCAGCTGTTGCAGAATTATCTGCTTCCGTTGCCGAACTTGCCGCAGCAGTTGCTGATTTATCGGCTTCCGTTGCCGAATTTGCTGCAGATGTCGCAGAATTAGCGGATTCGGTTGCTGAACTCGCTGCTGCGGTTGCGGATTTACTCGCTTCCGTAGCAGAACTTGCCGCTTTCGTGGCTGAACTTGCCGCCGCGGTTGCAGAACTATCGGCTTTCGTTGCAGAGCTTGCTGCAGATGTCGCAGATTTACCTGCTTCGGTGGCAAAACTTTCCGCTGCCGTTGCGGATTTATCGGCTTCCGTTGCCGAATTTGCTGCAGATGTTGCAGAATTAGCGGATTCAGTTGCAGAACTTGCTGCTGCCGTTGCTGACTTTCCGGCTTCAGTAGCTGAGCTTGCAGCAAATGTCGCAGAGTTAGCCGATTGCGTGGCGGAGCTTGCGGCGGCGGTTGCTGCGGTTTCTGCACGAGTGACGGCGCTGTTGATTGCGGATAATGAGTTAGTGACCGTTTGTGCGGCTTGTTCGGCACTGGCGATAGAATTTTTTGCCGAGTCCGATAAACCGTAAATAATATTCCCCTCAGCGTCTGCGGTGACTTTCAGATCCGATGTGGCGCCGAAAGAAATTTCATTACTGCTTTCTGCCGATGACCATGTTTTTCCTTCGCTTGCCGTGCCGTCGGTTTGATTGTTGTGAATACTGAATTTATAGGTTGAGGGTACACTTAACGTATCGACCGCACTTTTTACCTCTTCAATGTTATTCTGCAGTGCTGTTGCCACAACATAAAGTTGGGAACCGTTTACGGCATCGGTGGAAGACTCGGTCAGGGCACCGGGAGCAACATTAATAATCATTCGTTGCATATAAGAGGCATCGGTTGAGCTGGTACCTGTGCCGCCGACACTGAAATAGGAGCCTTGATCCGCAATAGAACCGGCAAAATTCAACGTTCCCAGCCCTGTAAGAGTGGTGCTGTTTTGATTTGAAACACTGCGGCCTTCGGATTTAAAACCGATAATCACCGAACCGTTATGGTTGGAATTATCAGAAATATCGTTACCGAGAACAACCATATTTGAGCCGGCAACCTTATTATTGATTCCCATCACTAACGATCCTTTAGAATTCGCGCCCAAGTAGTTACCGGTGCCATATACCGCGCCATAGCATTTATTTTCAGAACCGGTTGTACTTTCCTGCTCGATGGTATTCCGAATACCTATTACCGTCATTGAATAAGAGTCGTTTCGGCAACTATCCTTAACGGTGTTGTTCCAGCCGGCCTCGTAGATTACATCCGCCGCGGCGCTCGTCGGTATGCCTGCCGCAATAGCGCCGCTAATCAGCAATGCCGTGATGCCGAAAGGCGTACGTCCCATTGAGACGGCGGCGGTTTTCTGTCTGCCGGCACTTGATTTTCCCTTACCTTTCGCCAGCTCAGAAACTACGATCAGCCTGTTTAAGGCGGTATTCCAAATAACTTTGTATGAGTTGTTCATAATCATTTCCTTAATTACGTTTTTATTTAAAAATGCAGGCGTTAACGCCAAGTTTTTTCTGCGCATAAATGCGTCAAACTACGTTCATTTATTGAGCAAAAATTTCTTTAAGGCGCACAAAAGGAAGGCAGTCATCCCCCGATAAAAGTCGGGAGATTTCCACCGCACTTTTCTGCGTTTATAAAATAATGATTAGATAACTAAGACAGCTAAAAATACATTTATATTTTTGCTAACTGAAAACATATCTAGTTAAAATATAAGAAATATTTTACTTAATTATGTTGTGATGCGATTGTCAGTTGCCCGCCCAGACCACCATTACTCTGTCATCGCCGTATTGACGGCTGAATGAAAAATAGTTGCCGTTTTGCACCGCACTTTGCACGCCGGCACCGATTGCCGGATGCTGCTGGCGAAAGCGGCTTAAAATTTGCCAGTGCGCAAGCAGTTCCGCTTTTTCGTCATTGTCCCGCAACTCTTGCCAGTTCATATCCGAGCGGGTTCCCTGCACCGGATCGGAGCCGGTCGGGCCGAATTCGCGCCCGCTTTCGTCGCCGTAATAAATCTGCACCGCCCCCGGCGCCAGCAACAACAAATTGGCCGCGATTTTCTGTTTGTGCGGCTGTTGTTGGCTGTCGTTATGGAAAAACAGGCGCGTATCGTGCGAGGAAAGATAACTCAGCACATTGAAATCCTGTAATTTGCCGTTCATTTGCTGATAGACGGGATCGATTTTAGCAAAACAATCTAAGGCTTCTTTAGCTTGATCTTGAAAGTCGAAATTGATCATGGCATCAAAACCGTGTTGGTAATAGCTGCTTTTCGTCACGCCATGTCCCCAGGCTTCACCGGTCATCCAGAACGGCTGGTTGAAACTTTCCTGCGGATGTTCGGCCTGCCAGTCCTGCAAGGCGCGCTGCGCTGCGGTTTTCAGCTGTAGCCAAGTGCTTTGTTCCACATGTTTGGCGGTATCCACGCGGAAACCGTCCACGCCGTATTTGCGTACCCAATCGGTTAGCCAAGTGATCAGATAATCGCGCACTTTGGCATCGGGCAATGCCGTTGCGCGGGTATTTTTATGCTGATAAAACGGCGGCAAACTGACCGCACTTTGCGCTTCGGTTTTTAAATCCGGCAATGAAGAAAGGGACATTCTTAAATCATCGAATTTCGGGCTGTCGTAATCGCCGATATCGGAACGCACCCAGTCTTTGCCCCACCATTTCGCCCAGCCGGCTTGGTCGCCGAAATTAATGTAGTCGTTAAAACTGTGCCAGTTCTGCCCTTGTTTCGGTTTCCAGTTCGTCCAGCGTTCGCCGAGAATAGCCTGCCGCTCCTCATCTTTCAGATACAGCGCGCCGAAACCGAATTCCTGCATATCCGCCAGCGTGGCATAGCCGGTATGATTCAAGACCACATCAAACAGAACGCGCATGCCGCGCCGGTGTGCCTGCTGAATAAAATTTTTCAGCGTCTCTTCGGTGCCCATATTGGCATCCACCTTAGTCCAGTCCTGATGATAGTAACCGTGATAGGCGTAATGCGGGAAATCGCCTTTATCACCGCCGCCGACCCAGCCGTGCATTTGTTCCAGCGGGGAGCTGATCCAAATCGCGTTGACGCCGAGCTGTTGCAGATAATCCAGTTTTGCGCTCAGACCGGCCAAATCACCGCCGTGGAAGGTGCCGATTTCCTGCATGCCGTCTTTATGCCGTCCGTAGCTGTTATCATTAGACGGATCGCCGTTATAGAAACGATCGGTCAACACAAAATAAACGGTGGCGTTTTTCCAGTTAAATTCAGCGGTTTTTTGCACCGCACTTTTATCCGGCACGGCTTCCAGCAGCAATAAACCGCCGGATTGCGGCGCCGGCATAAAAGTCAGTTTGCCGTTTTTCACTTTGGCGCTGTCGCCGGAATAAAAATCGCGCACCAGCTCGCCCTCGCGGAACGTGCCGCTGACATCAATTTCCAGCGGCTGTTTATTCCAGACCGGGCAGGTTTTCACCGTTGTCGCTTGGCTTTCAGGCGCCGGCTTAATGCTGACGCGCAAGGTCGGCGTGCCGCTGCGCATATCGATCTGCGCCAGATAGGTGCCGTCACGGAACAGGCGCAGCTGCGGCACCTCGCCCGCACAAGGGATTAATGACACCGTTTGATTTAATTTGACCGCACTTTGCGGTTGATAACATTGGTTATGAAAGCTAAATCGCAGCGGATAATAGCCTTTTTTCAATGCAGTTTCAGATTGAAATAACTGTTTTTCCCCACTTTCACCGAATGCCCGGAAACTGTCGTGCCGCCAGTTGTCGGCGGCACAGGCGGTTATTGAGCAAAACAGTGATACATAAAGCACTGACTTTTGCATAAATCACTCCTGTAAAATATTCTGATAATCCGTTATGCCGCTTCATATTTCAGGTTGTGTTGCGTTTTAGTTTTACTGAAACATGAATGAAAAACGAAAAAAAAGTGTGGTACACGGATTACATACCACACTTAAACCGTTAACCTTTCACCCCGCCTGCGGTTAAGCCGCCGACCAGCCAACGTTGCGCCAGCAAGAACACCGCGGTAATCGGAATGGCGGACAGTACCGCCGCGGCGGCAAAATCGCCCCATAAATAGTTTTGCGGATACAGATATTGCTGCATACCTACCGCCAGCGTGTAGCTGTTCACATCACGCAGCAGCAGAGAGGCAACCGGCACTTCCGTTACCGCCGCAATAAACGACAGAATAAACACGACCGCCAGAATCGGTACCGATAACGGCAGCAGAATCAGGCGGAACGCCTGCCAAGGGGTCGCACCGTCCAGTGCGGCGGCTTCTTCCAGCGAACCGTCGATGGTCTCGAAATAGCCTTTGATCGTCCACACATGCAGCGCAATACCGCCCAGATAGGCAAACACCACGCCGGCATGGGTATTCAGCCCCAAGAACGGCACATATTGTCCCAAACGGTCAAACAACGCATATAACGCCACCAGCGACAGCACCGCCGGGAACATCTGGAAAATCAGCATGCCCTGTAAGATGGTTTTTTTACCTTTAAATTTCATCCGCGCAAACGCATAGGCGCAAGTGGTGGAAAGCGCCACAATGCCGACGGAGGTAATGGTCGCCACTTTGACCGAATTCCATAACCAAAGCAAAACCGGGAACGGCGGCGGTGTTACCGAGCCGTCCGCATGCACCACATCAAAGCCCAAGGCGAGTTTCCAGTGTTCCCATGAAATTTCCCGCGGAATAATATCGCCGATCGCCAGATTGCCCGGGCGCAGCGAAATGCCGATCACCATCAACAGCGGAAACATAATCAGCGCCAGAAAGCAGATTAGCAGCACATGGGTCGCCCACAAACGATAACGCATAGATTTTGGTTGTACGATAGCCATAATGTCCTCCTAATCCAATTTCATTTTTGTCGCTTTAATATTCAGTAACGCTAATCCGCCCACCAGTAAGAAAATGATGGTGGCGATCGCCGCCGCTAGGCCGAAATCCTGCGTGCCGCTGCCTTCAAAGGCGATACGGTAAGTATAGCTGACCAGTAAATCGGTATAACCCGCCGGTGTGGTGGTGCCGATCATATCCGGGCGACCGTTGGTTAATAACTGGATCAACACGAAGTTATTAAAGTTAAAGGCAAAAGAAGCGATCATTAACGGTGTCAGCGGTTTTAACAATAACGGCACGGTGATTTTGCTGAAATTCTGCCAGGTGGAGGCGCCGTCCATGGCGGAGGCTTCGTATAAATCCTGCGGAATCGCTTTCAGCAGCCCCATACACAGGATCATCATATACGGATAACCCAGCCAGGTATTGACGATCAGAATCATCGATTTAGCCAACAGCGGATCATTAAACCATTCCGGACGAATACCGAACAGTTGGTTCAAAATCATGTTAATTTCACCGAAACTCTGGTTAAACAAACCTTTAAATACCAGAATGGAAATAAACGACGGCACGGCATAAGGCAAAATCAGCAATAAACGGTACACCGCTTTGCCGCGCAGGGCTTCCCACTGCACCACACAAGCCAGCACCATCCCGATAATTACGGTAAATGCCACGGTCAGCACCGAGAAAACCACCGTCCAGATAAAAATTTGCACAAAGGGTTTCTGAATACCGGCGTCGGTAAAGATTTTAATAAAATTGCTGAAACCGGTGGAGACGGTAAAGCCCGGCTCCAGCGTTTCGTTCAGCCAGTCACCGCTTTCGTTGACCGCTTGGAAAAAGCCGGTTTCCTGATTGGCGCGGTATTTTTTGCCGTTTTCATTATTCAGCAAAATGCCGCTTTCATCATCGTAGCGGTAACGCGCTTTTTGTTCGGAAAACTGGCGCAGCGAACTCATCGTCAGTTCGTTGCCGTTCGGCAGTACAATCGTCATATTCTGCAACGCACTGCGGTTTTGCGTAATTACGCGCAACGGTGCGACCTCTCCCTGCGGCGCCGGCTGTTCGGTCACTTCGACCTGCTTATCGCTTAATGCGATATTGTCGGCGACGAAATCCTGTCCGCTATTCGGATTATGCAGCGCAATGGTGAAACGGTTATCCGCCTGCGGATAGAGTTTAAAATCGAATTTATCGCCGGAAAAATAATGCTGCTGGCTTAATACATTCAACGCCCGCTCAAACGCCAGCTGGTTGGTGCCGCTGTAATTGGTAAAGGCGATTGCGATGGTCGCCACCAGCGGGAACAGAATAAAAATCGTCATCCCCATAATACCGGGATAAACATAACGCCAGGCGTACACTTTTTTACTGCTGAAAATATAAATACCGGAGGTCAGGATCACCAGCGTCAGAATGGCAAATAAGTATTCACCCTGCGAATACATCAGCATGACCAGATAGAAATCAATCAGTAATACCGCTCCGATAAGAAGATATCTTAACCAATTGAATGAGGATTGCGATTTGGCCGGGTTAACCGTTTGTAGCATAATACACCTCGAAATGTCAGAAAAACGAACCGCACTTTCAAGCGGCATTCATTATGGCTGTTTATGATTATAATGGATTGTCATCCGATGCGGTCGGCATCCTTGCCGAGTTAAGCCTCCTTGATATTGTGATGAAATCTTCATCCCGCATCGGAAGAAATAACGGGCACGCAGGTGCCCGATTAAACGATTATTGCTGTTTCTGGATACGGGCGTGCGCGTCATCCAATGCTTCTTTCACACCCTGACGACCGCTGACCGCATTCACGATAGCCGCTTTTTCCGCATACCAGAATGCCGCCATTTGCGGAATATTCGGCATGATTTCACCATGCTGTGCATTTTCCATGGTTGCCGCAATACGCGGGTCTTTGGCTAATTTTTCCTGATAGGATTTCAACGCCACCGCGCCTAACGGTTTGTCTTTGTTCACCGTATCCAAACCTTCATCGGTCAACAGGTAGTTTTCCATAAACTCTTTAGCCAAGTCTTTGTTCGGGCTGGCGGAGTTCACCCCGGCACTCAACACGCCGACGAACGGTTTGGACGGCTGACCGTTTAAGGTCGGTAATACCGCTACGCCGTAATTGATATTGCTTTTCTCAATATTGCCCCAAGACCAAGGCCCGTTGATGGTTAATGCGGTTTCGCCTTTATTGAAGCTGGCTTCGGCGACGGAGTAATCCATATCCGCATTAATCACTTTGTTTTTCACCATATCAACTACAAATTGCAGACCTTTCTGCGAACCGGCGTTGTTTACCCCGATATCGTTGACATCATATTTACCGTTGGCGAATTTAAATGCGTAACCGCCGTTAGAGGCCACCACCGGCCAAGTGAAATACGGTTCGGACAGATTCCACATAATCGCGTTTTTGCCGTCTTTTTTCAGTTTTTTATCCAGTTCGACGATTTCTTCCCAAGATTTCGGCGGTTGCGGCAGTAAATCTTTATTATAGATTAACGATAAGGATTCAATCGCTACCGGATAAGCAATCACTTTGCCGTTATAGGTTTCCGCATCCCAGGCAAAATCAACGAATTTATCTTTAAATTCTTTGCTAGGCTGTAATTCCGCCAAAAGTCCCGCCTGTGCATAACCGCCGAAACGGTCGTGCGCCCAGAAAATAATATCCGGGCCGTCGCCGGTGGAGGCAACCTGCGCAAATTTTTCTTCCAACCGATCCGGATGCTCAACCAACACTTTCACGCCGGTATCCGCTTCAAATTTTTTACCGACTTCGGCCAGGCCGTTATAGCCTTTATCACCGTTAATCCAGATAACCAGTTTGCCTTCGGTCATTTTCGCCGTAACAGAGGCGGAAAGCATTAAACTTGCCGCAGCGGTCAGTGTGAAGGCCAAGAGTTTTTTATTCATAGCGTTGCTCCTTAATGATATGGACTTAAATTTGGATGGTCTGAGGATAACCGGACAGCCTATCCTGAGTTAGCCTAGATTATGCAGTAATATTTTCATTTGTTATCCTCCCCCCCACTCCTCCCTGCCGGAAATATCCTGATTTTTCAGCAGATTTTCCCTTTTTTGTGATAAGCATCACAAATTTTTCGGCACAAAACGTGACCTGCTTCACATAAAAACGAAATTTTTCGCCCGGCCGATTGAATTTCCCGCCGATGACGCTTTTTTCGTCTAATCCTAAAAAAAATGACAAAAGGAGGATTTTTTTCAACATTATATAGCGGATGATGAGTGCCGTAATGAAAAGACACAAAGAATGATTAAAAAATTACTACAAATTATAAAAAGAGGTTCTCTATGGCAAATGTATCGTTACGCAATGTAGGTAAGTCCTACGGCAACGTACATATTTCTAAAGATATCAATTTAGAAATTAATGAAGGTGAGTTCGTTGTATTTGTCGGTCCTTCCGGCTGCGGTAAATCAACCTTACTGCGCATGATTGCCGGCCTGGAAGACATTACCACAGGCGAACTTTATATCGGCAACCAACTGATGAACGACGTGCCGCCGGCCAAACGCGGTATCGGCATGGTGTTCCAGTCTTACGCCCTTTACCCGCATCTTGACGTGGCGGAAAACATGTCCTTCGGGCTGAAGCTGGCGGGCGTCAACAAAGCGGAACGCGATCAGCGGGTCAATCAGGTGGCCGAAATTCTGCAACTGGCGCACTTACTGGATCGCAAACCGAAAGCCTTGTCCGGCGGTCAGCGTCAGCGCGTGGCAATCGGTCGGACGCTGGTTTCCCAACCGGAAGTTTTTCTGTTGGATGAACCGTTATCCAATCTGGATGCCGCACTGCGTGTGCAAATGCGGGTGGAAATTTCCAAATTACACAAAAAACTGAACCGCACGATGATTTACGTCACTCACGATCAGGTGGAAGCCATGACCTTGGCGGACAAAATCGTAGTGTTAAACGCAGGCGGTATCGCACAGGTAGGTAAACCGCTGGAACTGTACCATTATCCGGCAAACCGCTTTGTGGCAGGCTTTATCGGCTCGCCGAAAATGAACTTCCTGCCGGTTAAAGTGACCGGCGTGGAAACCGAGCGGGTACAAATCGAACTGCCGGATGCCCATCACCATAACTTCTGGATCCCGGTTTCCGGCAAAGGCGTCAGCATCGGCGACAACCTTTCGTTAGGTATTCGTCCGGAACATTTGGTGCCGGCCGATCAGGCACAGGTCACGCTGCGCGGCAAAGTGCAGGTGGTGGAACTGTTGGGCAATGAAACCCAGATTCATCTTGAAATTCCGGAAATCAAACAGCCGACGCTGGTTTACCGGCAAAACGATGTGGTGCTGGTAAACGAAGGCGACGCGCTGGATATCGGTATCGTGCCGGAACGCTGCCACCTGTTTAAAGAAGACGGCACGGCCTGCCGGCGCTTATTTAAAGAACGCGGTGTTTAAGGATTCCGGCATTGATTGGCTTCATTAATCAATGCCATGAAAACCAATATCAATTAATTGATATATCCCTAAATGTTATTTAATAAATAATGAGGTCAATTATGAACAGTAAAAAGACTCTACTAGCAGTAGCCATCACTGGCGCACTGATCGCCACCGGCGCCAGTGCGGTTGATTTCCACGGTTATGCCCGTTCCGGTATCGGCTGGACATCCGGCGGCGGCGAACAAACTGCCTTTACCGTTAACGGCGGCGGTTCAAAATACCGTTTAGGTAACGAAGCGGAAACCTATGCGGAATTCAAATTAGGTCAGGAACTTTTCAAAGACGGCGATAAATCCATCTATTTAGATTCTAACATTGCCTACTCTGTAAACCAGCAGGTTGACTGGGAATCCACCAGTCCGGCACTGCGCGAAATCAACGTACAGTTCAAAAACTTCGCCGACAGCCTGCCGGGTGCGACATTATGGGCCGGTAAACGTTTCTACCAGCGTCATGATGTGCATATGAACGACTTCTACTACTGGGATATTTCCGGTCCGGGCGCAGGGGTTGAAAATATTGATTTAGGCTTTGGTAAATTATCCTTGGCGGTAACCCGTAATACCGAAGAAGGCGGTGCTTACGGCTGGGAATATAATCCGATTACCAAAAAATGGGATTCAACCAAAGATAAAAACAAAGATGTTTACAACGACGTTATTGACGTACGTTTAGCCGACCTTAAAGTCAGCGAAAACGGTCGTTTGGAAATCGGTTTTGATTATGGTAGTTCTCACACTAAAAACCATGCTGCCCGTGAAGCCGATGCAACTAAAAACGGTTATATGGTGACGGTTGAACATACCCAAGGCAATTTCTTCGGCGGTTTTAATAAATTTACTGCCCAATACGCCACCGATTCAATGACTTCTTGGAATACCGGTCATTCACAAGGCGGTTCAACTACTAACAAAGGTCATATGCTGCGTTTAATCAATCAGGGTGTGGTTGCGGCAAGCGAAAAAGTCGAAGTGATGTACGCGTTAATTTACGAAAAAACAGACTTAGACAACAATCAGGGCAAAACTTGGTATTCCGCCGGTATCCGTCCGATGTATAAATGGACCGACACCATGAGCACCTTAATGGAAGTGGGTTACGACCGGATTAAAGATCAAAATACCGGGCTGAAAAATGACTTAACCAAAGTCACGCTGGCTCAGCAATGGCAAGCCGGCCCAAGCATCTGGGCACGTCCGGCAATCCGTGTGTTCGGTACTTACGCACACTGGAACGACAAATTCAATACACAAAACCGTACTAACGCCGGTTATAAAGCGAAAGACGGTGAATTTGTTGCAGGCGTACAATTTGAAGCATGGTGGTAAACCTTCCTCCACTTCACCCGTAAACCACAGGGGAAGCACCCTTCCCCTGTTAATCACAGCAATCGTAGATTTGCAATGAGGTTAATATGAAAAAAACACTTTTAACGACCGCACTTTTTTTGGCTAATATGTTTGTTGTTTTGCCAAGCTCGGCAGCACCGATTCATATTAACTCAACGACATTATCTCAGTTAAACTGGCAGGACGTACAGCTTGCCGAAACGGTAAAAACCACCTTAAGCGAACAACAAAAACAGGCGTTTACCGTGCAATTCGCCGGCACCGAAAGCCCGATCGCGGCATACCGCATACCGGCCAATCAAGGCACCATTGAAATTACGATCGAAAGCCCGGTGTTAGACCGGCATGTATTCGTACCCAGTGCGGTGGTGTTAGACAATAATTTTAATGTGGCGGCAACCTATCCTTCTTCCGAATTTAAATTTGAAGAAGAACGCGGCATGAAACCGAACCGCTTTTCCGCCGAACTGAATTTAACCCCGGCATCCAGTCAGGATTATCTCTATCTGCTGGTTTATACCACCCAGCAGGATTTAAACAAAACCACAAGCGTGCCGCATCCGTCCAAAACCTTTGCCAAAGCGACCGGCAAACAACCGCCGGCCATTCCGGATATTGAAGTGCAGCACAGCCGCAACGGCGAAATCAGCGTCAATGTCAGCGCCGCCAGCGGCACCCGCTTTATCGGCCTGCCGACCGGCGTATTCAGCGCCAATAAACCGGCCGCCACCCCGGTAGGCACAGCAGCGGCGCAACCCGCCAACAGCAAAGCGGTCAACACCCCGGTAGACAGCGAAACTGAAGCCTATTTCAAACAAGCCGTCAGCAAAGCACTGAAAGAAAACGACGTCAACCGCGCCATGAATTTAGTCAACGAAGCGGAAAAACTAGGCCTGACCTCACCGCGTAAAGTTTTCTTACAACAGGTTTCCTCTAAGTAGTAAACATCCTAATGTCTTTTTCATTATGGTTTTGCCACTGTGAATAACAGTGGCTTTTTTTTTGCACGATGAGAATGATGGGATTGGAAGTTGCACACCATAAGCGGCATGCGCTCAATCAAATAGAAAAAACCGCCATAAAGGCGGTTCGGATTAATCAAACAGGTTGATATTCTGAGCAAAAGAGAGAATATTTTTATTATCGCGCCAATCGGTATGTTGAATGTTGAATTTATCAAAAGTCTGCTTTATTGTCGTCAGTATATTCGCTTTTGAATCCGTATCGGCAGTATCTAAAGCAAACAAGATATTGTCTCTCTTTAAGAGCCCTTCCTCGCTTGCACGGTTTATTTTCGCCACCCAGTTATCACAATGTTCGATCATCCCCGCCGTTTCGGTTTGATCAAATGCCAACGGCTTAATGCCTTTCAGAATTTCTTTGGTTTCCGCATGTTGTAATGCCAAAGGAAATTTAAACTTAGCCGTATCGCCCTGAACAAGATGCTCTTTATATTGTGCCAGTAACTGATTATTTTGTTCTTTAAACAAGCGTTTATATTCTCTAATAATATGCGTTTCCTGACTTTCCGTAGGCACACAGGCACCTCGAATGAATTTTTCATACAATTCATCGAATTTAATCGCAGGATCCTCAACTAAGCCGACCGCCGCATTACTAAACTGAAATAAACCGTCTTTTTGCTCGGTGTAATGATAGAAGAAGTTAATCATTTCATCGCTTGTCTTAAACGGCTCCGCCGCAATTTTAGCGACAATATATTTCAGCTGTTCGTTAATAACGGGCTGCACATCATAAAAAATTTTACTCTGACGAAAGAAATGATTGACCCGAACATCATTTTTTTTCACCAAACGATAGGTCAATGTTTTAGCGCCGGGTTCACACATTAATAAACCGATATTCACAAATTCCCCGCTTTCGAAGAAAGGAAGAAATCTTACAAAACTATATAGAATTGGCGTTTTCATACTATTTTTTCCCAAAAACTATCGGTTAAGATGCGATTAAGAATATGCTTTATTGATTCTAAATAACCATCATAATTATCAGCCGGCTGCCACTCTTCAGGAATACTATCGAAGATATCATCAATATATTGCATCGTTGCGCAGAATTTATCCTGCAAATAAGGACGATCCATTAAATCAAAAGTCCAATTCCGGTTTGTGTTAGAAAAGATATGATAGGCAAACGGAGTATCTGATAAATCCGAATCAAAAGCAAGATTATGATCGATCAAGAACAATTTCTTTAACGAACGGCTAAAAAGTAAATTAACATTGCCGGTGTCTTTGTCAGAAAGTGTTCTGTCTGAATTATTTATCCAAAAATCAAAAAGATAAATCTCTTTTTGTAATAAGATATCGCATAATTCATAAGCCTGTCCGAATTTTACCAATGTCGCATCTTCAATATATTCAATACCGAAAGCAGCTCCCTCGTTTATGCCGCCTCGCCAGTCCGGGCGCACATTTTTAGCAATAAACTCCGAAATATAAACAATCTCAAAGTCCGGAATCGGCAGCCCCAGCTTTTTTGCCAAACAAGCGGCGACATATTCGGCAATAATCTGTTTTGGCGTTAACGATGACTTGGTTTTAACGACGTAAGTTTTCCCATTACTTGCTTCACATAAATATGGCCGGGTAATCCCGCTATTCACATTAAACCGATCCTTTACAACCAGTATTTCCGCCGTCATCTCATTCCTTACTGATATGAATATCAGATTTCATTAACTCATGCTTAATCATCGTTGTCATATCTCTTGTAAATAGAAACAAATAAGGATCTGATTTTAACTGAATATTATTTATTCTGAACTGGCGGAAGATCATGGGAGTCGAACCCACCCAAGATTGCTGGCAACCTTAACAGGATTTGAAGTCCTGCCGCTTCACCGGAAACGACGATCTTCCGCAAAAGGCGCACCAACTTTAAACCAATTCGGCGAATTATTCAAGTGCGGTCATTTTTTTATCCGTTTTTACAAGAAAATGTGATCCTCTTCAAAAATATCACGTAATGATAACAATTATCATTTGTTTAATTAAATTAAACTCTTTAAAATAGCGCGGTTTTTATATTTTGGGGTCTTAAAAGGATTAACTTATGCCTTGTGATCAAACGCTATTTAAAATTTCAATAATAACAATTGCAATCTGGGGTTACAGCGCTACGGCGTTAAGCGAAACGGTCGCGACTGATGCAGCCGCGCTGGAAACCATTCATGTGGATGGCGATATGCAGCAGCAAAGCATCCGCGAACGTAAAATCGGCGAAATCAAAAAAACAGCACAAACGCTGGCAAAACAACAGGTTCAGGACAGCCGTGATTTAGTCCGCTATGAAACGGGGGTCAGCGTTGTGGAAAGCGGTCGTTTCGGCAGTAGCGGTTATGCTATCCGCGGGGTGGATGAAAACCGGGTGGCGATTACGGTGGACGGCCTGCATCAGGCGGAAACCCTGTCTTCTCAAGGGTTTAAAGAATTATTTGAAGGCTACGGCAATTTTAACAATACGCGGAATTCGGTCGAAATCGAAACGTTAAAACAGGTTTCCATTACCAAAGGTGCGAATTCCGTTAAAGCGGGCAGCGGTGCGCTGGGCGGTGCGGTCATGTTTGAAACCAAAGATGCGAGGGATTTTCTGCTTGATAAGGATTATCACATCGGTTACAAAACCGGCTATACCACCCGCGATAATCAGCAGCTGAATACTTTAACGCTGGCCGGTCGTTACAAATGGTTTGATGCGTTAATCATTAAAACCAAACGCAAAGGGCATGAACTGGAAAATTATGATTATAAATATGCCGAAGAAATTAAAGGAAAATTAAGGGAAAAAACCGATCCTTACACTATTGAGAAAGACAGTACGCTGGTGAAATTTTCCTTTGCGCCGAATGAAAATCATCGTTTGACCGTCGGTACGGATCTGTATGAAAACCGCAGTCGGGGGCATGATTTTTCTTATAATCTGAATAAGGCGAAAACCATTGATTTTGATACGGAAGATTTGCGCCGTACCAATGATAAAAGTAAGCGCAAGCACTATTTTGTCAGTTATGAAAATTATGCCGGTAATTTGTTCTGGGATAGCTTAAAGATCAGTTATTCCGATCAATTCATCAAAAACCGTGCCAGAACCGATGAATACTGTGACGGCGCTCATTGTGAGGAAAACCGCAATCCGGTGGGATTACAGCTGAAAAACGGTAAAATCGTTGATGCCAACGGCGATCCGGTGCGGACAAAAATCATTGACGGTAAAGAAGAAATTGTCGATAAAAACGGCAATCCGTTCCCTTATTACGGTTTGGGCGATCCGACGAAAAGCAGCTTCAGACGCCAGAGTTTAAACAGTTTCTGGTTCGACTGTTCGATATTTGACTGTAACTCGCCGCTTATTGCCGATCGGAAAATCGGCTGGACGGATAATTATGAAAAAGTGCCGCTTACGTTAGATAAAAAATATACCGATCCGAACACCGGAAAAACCTTTGCCTCTTCTTCGGCGGCCAGTTGGAAAGATACCATCATCATTCCTAACAGCAAAGGTTATCTCGGCCGTTTATGGCAGGAGCGTGATCTGGATACCAAATCCCGCCAGCTCAATCTTGATTTAACCAAAAGTTTTACCCTGCTCGGTACCGAACATCAGGTGGAATACGGCGGAGTGTATAACCGCACTAAAAAACAAATGGTTAATCAGGCCGGTCATGATGCCACGGAAGCCAGATGGTGGACGGACAGTTTTCTCGGTCTGGACTGGAACGGTCGGTTAAGAGAGTGCGGTTATAATACCAACAGTTATCTTTGCCCGAAAACCGATCCTAAGTTCTCTTTTCTGCTGCCGGTGAAGTCGAAAAACGGGGCGTTATATTTTATCGACAAAATCAAGCTGAACGATTATCTCGGTTTTGATTTTGGTTATCGTTATGATCATATTCAATATCAGCCTAATTATATTCCGGGCGTGACCCCGAAATTACCGGATGATATGGTGAAAGATCTGTACATTCCATTGCCGCCGGGCAAGAAAAACTGGATGGGAAGCTATGATCCGCCGAGTGAAGACGTGCAGAGACAAAATGCCATTGATAATATCAATTACATTGCGCAACGGAAAAAATTTAAGGCGCATTCTTACGATTTTAGCACCACTTTTGATCCGCTGGATTTCCTGCGCGTGCAGGCCAGATATGCAAAAGGTTTCAGAGCGCCGACACAGGATGAAATTTATTTCACCTTTAAACATCCGGACTTTACTATTTTGCCGAACCTGCATTTGGAACCTGAAGTTGCGCGCACCCGCGAAATCGCATTAACCCTGCATCACGATGAGTGGGGATTTGTGACTGCCGGTTTTTTCAGAACGAAGTATCAGAATTTTATCGATTTGGTTTATTTGGGGCAGAAAAACTACAAAATCACCAATGGCGGCAGCACGATTCCGTTCTCACTATACCAGAATAAAAACCGTCAGAATGCGGTGGTAAACGGCTTTGAAGTGCAATCCAAACTGGAATTAGGCAAATTTTTAACCGCACTTGACGGTCTTCATATGAGTTATCAATACACATATCAGAAAGGCCGGATGGAAGGCACGATCCCGATGAACGCCATTCAACCGCGCACCAGCGTCTATGGCTTAGGCTATCGGCATGCGGAGGATATTTTCGGTATAGATTTATTCGTGACCCATGTGGGACGGAAAAATAAAGAAGATACCTATAATATGTATCACAAAGAAGACGGCTCGAAAGACAGTTATATGAAATGGCGCAGTGACGCTTATACCATGATTGATCTGATCGGTTATTACAAACCGATAAAAAACCTGACGCTACAGGCCGGGATTTATAATTTAACCGATCGTAAATACATTACTTGGGAGTCGGCGCGTTCGATTAAGCCGTTCGGTACGAGTAACTTAATCGATCAGGCCACCGGCAGGGGGATTAACCGTTTTTATTCGCCGGGCAGAAATTTCAGGTTAAGCGCTGAAATTCTATTTTAATCCGTTATGATTTTTTTAACCGACTTGAGTGATGTTGCGTCACTCAAGTTTTCTTATTTTCAATCGTCGCAGTAAGGAAATCATTTTATGATGATCGATAAACGATTAATTAATACGGTGCCGGACAGCAAAAAATGGATTGCCGTAACGGTGTTATGGAACTGGGTTGCGCTGCTTGGCGCGATTGTCAGTGCGGTGGCGTTTGCGCTGTGCCTGCAGGCGGCGTTTGCGCAAACCCTGAGCGCAGAAAGTGCGGTCGGTTTTGCCGCCGTTTTGCTGCTGGCGTTAATCCTGCGGGCGCTGGCCGGAAAAAAAGCGGTAAACGCCTCTTATTACGCCAGCACCAAGGTTAAACATCAGCTGCGCACGCTGATTTACCGCAAACTTTGCGCCATGCCGTTAAATCAGGTTAATCGGCAATCCACCTCATCGGTGATTCAGATTGCCTCCGAAGGTGTGGAACAGATTGAAATTTATTTCGGGCGTTATCTGCCGCAGCTGTTTTATAGTCTGCTTGCACCGTTGACGCTGTTTGTGTTTCTGGTTTTTTTCAATTTGCCCACTGCATTGATTTTACTGGTCTGCGTGCCGTTGATTCCGTTATCGATTATCGCGGTGAATAAAATCGCCAAACGGCTGCTAAGTAAATACTGGTCGGTTTATGTGGGGCTCGGCAGCAGTTTTCTGGACAATCTACAAGGATTGGTGACGCTGAAAATTTATCAGGACGATGCCTACAAAGCCAAACAAATGGATATTGAGGCGGAAAACTTCCGTACCATTACCATGAAAGTGCTGACGATGCAGCTCAATTCCGTCTCCATTATGGATTTACTGGCTTACGGCGGGGCGGCAATCGGCATTTTAACCGCGCTGCTGCAATACCAAAACGGCAGCTTAAGCATTTTCGGGGTCATTTTGTTTATTTTGCTGTCTTCCGAATTTTTTATTCCGCTGCGTCTGCTGGGCTCTTTTTTCCATGTGGCGATGAACGGCAAAGCCGCATCGGAAAAGATTTTTACCTTATTGGATACCCCGCTGGAAGCCCGTCAAAGTGCGGTGGATTTTGCGCCGGAAAATAGCGTGCAGGTTACGGTTCGTAATGTACATTTTGCCTATTCGGCGCCAAAAAGCGCAATAAACGGTTTAAGCCTGACGATCGAACCGAAACGGCTGACCGTGATTGTAGGGAAAAGCGGTTGCGGCAAATCCACGCTGGTTTCGCTGCTAATGGGATTTTATCGCCCGCAGCAGGGGCAGATTCTGTTTAACGGCCAACCGTCGGAATCACTGAACCGAGCCTCTTTTTACCGTCATGTCGCGCTGGTCAGCCACAGCAGTTATGTCTTTAAAGGCACGCTGCGGGAAAATATGCAAATGGCCCGCCCGACGGCGACGGACGAGCAAATTTATCAGGCGCTGGAACAGGTGAATTTAGCCGATTTTGTGCGGCAAAACGGCGGACTGGCAATGCCGTTGCTCAGTCGCGGCAGTAATCTGTCTGGCGGTCAGATTCAGCGTCTGGCGCTGGCGCGCGCTTTGCTGCATGATGCCGCGCTGTATATTTTCGACGAAGCCACCAGCAATATTGATGTGGAAAGCGAAGAAATTATTCTCAATTTTATTCAGCGCTTAAAACAGGATAAAACCATTGTGATGATTTCTCACCGTTTGGCCAATGCCGTGGCGGCGGATGCCATTTATGTGCTGCAGGAAGGCACATTAGCCGAACAGGGAAGCCATGCGCAGCTGATGGCGCAAGACGGCGTTTATGCCGCGATGTTTAAGCAACAGAAAAAGCTGGAAAATCTCAGAGCGGAGGCAAAACATGCGTAGAAACGGGTTTATTGTAATGTGGCATTTGCTCAAACTGGTGGCACCGCTGGCGCATATTATGAGCTTTACCGTGATTATGGGCACGCTCGGCTTTCTGGCGGCGATTTTTATTATGGTGCTCGGCGCCATGGGGCTGGTAAATCTGCTGGGCTTTGCCACCCATTTAAATTTCAGTCAGATTTTGACCGCACTTTTAGTGCTGGCGGCACTGCGCGGTGTGTTGCGTTATCTGGAACAGATGTCCGGCCATTATATCGCGTTCAAATTACTGGCGCTGCTGCGCGACAAAGTATTCGGCGCATTGCGTAAACTGGCGTTTGTCAAATTGCAGGGCAAACAGGCCGGTCAGCTGCTGTCGCTGGTGACCAATGATATTGAACTGCTGGAAGTGTTTTATGCTCATACGATTGCGCCGATTGTGATCGCGCTGCTGACCTCGCTGGTATTATTGCTGGTTTTTGTGCATCTTTCGCCGTGGCTGGCGCTGATTGCGTTGCTGGCGTATTTAACCGTCGGGTTTTTCCTGCCGGTGCTGACCACTAAAACGGCACGCGATGACGGGCGCAAATACCGTGAACTGGTGGGCGAAATGAACGATTATTTTCTCGACAGTCTGCGCGGCATGAAAGAAATTCAGCTGTTCGGCAACGAAAGCCGGCGTCTGGCGCAAATCAACCGTCG
Organism: Necropsobacter rosorum; assembly: GCA_000751835.1. Taxonomy (GTDB): domain Bacteria; phylum Pseudomonadota; class Gammaproteobacteria; order Enterobacterales; family Pasteurellaceae; genus Necropsobacter; species Necropsobacter rosorum. Next base: position 131,545 of record CCMQ01000008.1, read on the forward strand.
CAGCGAAGAGATTGATCAGGCTTTCCGGCGCATAAAACAACAGGAAGCTAAGGTGCGCACTTATACGGAAATCGCGGTCTCGGCGTTTAATATTCTGATGTTATTCGCCGCGCTGGCGTTATTTTATGGCCGGCATATCGGCTTTGACGGCCTGTTGATTGCGGTTATCCTGTTAATGTCCAGTTACGGCCCGGTCATTGCGCTGAGCAATTTATCCAATAATCTGCTGCAAACCTTAGCCAGCGGTGAGCGGGTGCTGAGCCTGTTGGCGGAACAGCCGACGTTGCAAGACGTCACGACGGGCAAAAACCTTAGCACGGTTGAGCGTCTGGAGGCGGATAACATTCATTTTGCTTACGCCGAACAGGCGATTTTATCCGGCGTTTCGCTGCAATTGAACAAAGGACAGATTCTCGGCATCCACGGACGCAGCGGCAGCGGCAAAAGTACGCTGTTAAAACTGCTGATGCGGTTTTATGATCCGCAGCAGGGCGAAATCCGGCTGAACGGTGAAAATCTGACCGCCCTGAATACCCGTAATCTGCGCGATAATATGGCCTATATTACGCAGCAAACCTATATTTTCAACGAAACCGTTTATCAAAATATCCTGATGGCGAACCGCACTTGCACGCGCGAGCAAGTGATCGAGGCGGCGAAAAAAGCGTCGATTCATGATTTTATCATGAGTCTGCCGCAAGGCTATGACACCAAAGTGACGGAGCTGGGCAACAGTTTATCCGACGGCGAAAAACAGCGGATCGGCATTGCACGCGCCTTTTTGCATAATGCGCCGGTGATTTTGCTGGATGAACCTACCAGCAATCTGGACAGTTTAAATGAAGCCATCATTTTGCAATCTTTGTTGAATGTCAAAGCGGAGAAACTGATCGTGCTGGTCAGTCACCGCGCCTCCACCATGGCGATTTGCGATCAGGTGATTGAAATTGAAAACGGCCGACTGTCGTAATCGGCGAAACAACACGGCGGCGCGGATCGCTTATCCGTGCCGCCGCAATAAATTTTCCGATAAAAATAAATCTTTTTTTGATTTAGTTTAACTTTTTGATGAAGCAATCCTTTGCGCGTTTTTGCTGTCCGTACATTTGCCGCAAGAATCGTTAGAATATCCGTTCGCATTAACCAATCCCATTTATATTTAAGGAGAAAAAATGCTTATTGAGATTCTCGGCTATCTCGCCATGTGTCTGGTGGCAGGGGCGTTTTTATTAAAAGATGTGGTTAAACTGAGATGGGTGAATTCCGTCGGCGCCGCCTGTTTTGTGCTTTACGGTTTATTGATCGGGTCTTTTCCGGTGGTCGGATTAAATATTTTCGTGGTGTGTGTGAACGCGTATTATATCCGGCAGGCGCACAAATAAAAACGCGGCCGGCGCGTTTTGGTTGGCGGTTTTTCGTCTGCGCATTATAATCGGGATATTTGGAGATGTAACATGAAAAAAGACCTCAGATTTTATTTAATCAGACACGGACGCACCGTGTGGAATGATCAGGGATTATTGCAGGGACACGGCGATTCGCCGCTGACGGAGCAAGGCATTTCCGCTGCCCGTCTGGCGGGGCGGGCGCTTGCAGATGTGCCCTTTGCCGCCGCCTATTCCAGTATTTTACGCCGCACTATCGATACCGCCCGCTATATTATCGGCAACCGTTCGGTGCCGTTGTTTCAGCATCAGGGCTTAAACGAGCAGTTTTTCGGTAACTGGGAAGGCATTGTTATCGACACTATTCGTGATACCGAAGCGTTCTGGCAGATTCAGCATGACCCGGCCAATTACACCGCGGAAATCAATCAGGGCGAAACCTATGAACAACTTGCCGAACGGGCGATGGGCGCGTTGCGGGATATTATTCAGGTGCATGATAAAGGCAATATTCTGCTGGTTTCCCACGGGCATACTTTGCGTTTACTGCTTGCCCTGTTGGACGGTTCCAGCTGGCAGAACCACCGCGCCAACACGCGGATCCCGAGTCTGGCGAACACCGCGATCAATGTGGTGCACTATATGCAGGATGACAGCGCCCAAAGCGGACGCTTTATCATCGAAAAAATCAATGACGTCACCCATTTGGGCTGAATAAAGTGCGGTCGGTTTTTCGCCGGTTTTCGGTGTTTATCAACGGCGATAAACACCGATCGCAATCAATATTGAATAATCCGCCGCTTAATTGTTCAAATCCAACCGGTAAACTGCAAAGCCAATATCGTCGGTGCCGATAAATTGCATCGGATATTGCGCATTTTCGGTAATAAAAGCACGGGCTTTGTCGCTCGGCGAGGTTTCAAACCGAATATCCAGTTGAGTCGGGCTTTGAATCGGCGCCAAATGCCAGTTTTTATCGGCTTGCGGACTGACCTGCCCCTGCGCTTTGCTTTGCGCGCTGATATAATTTGCCAGAATCTGACGGTTTTCATCCGGTGCGGCGAACACGATGTGGCTGTCGCCGGTGCCGGGGAATTTATTGCCGTAAGCGCGGTAATTATTGGTGGCAATCAGAAATTCCGCGTCGGCTTTAACCGGTTTTCCCTGATAAGTCAGGTTGATAACGCGGTGGGATTGCGGGTTAATCAGTTTGCATTCGCCGTCATAACGTGCCGGCTGGGTAATATCATATTGATATTCCACACCGTCGATAACATCGAAATTGTAGGTGCGGAAACCCTCCCAATCCAGCAGACTTTGCGGCTTGTCGCTGTGCGGATCAATTTGTCTGAACATGCCGGCGCTGCATTCCAGCCATTCTTTCAGTTCTTCGCCGCTGACTTTCACCACCACCAGCGTATTCGGATAAAGATATAAATCCGCGGCATTGCGGAAGGTCAGTTCACCTTTATTTACTTCGGTATAACCGGTCGGATCGTTTTTGCGGCCGCCCGCTTTAAACGGCGCGCCGGCGCTTAACACCGGAATACCCGCCAGCTGAGGCAGCGCCTGTAAGGCGTTTTCCACATAGGCTTTTTGCGCCTGATTAACGATTTGAATGGTCGGATCATCCTGCACCAGCGCCAGATAACTATACATATTATCGCTGGCTTTGCCGATCGGCTGGGAGACGAATTGACGCGTCGCTTCATGTACCGGTTGTAAAAGTGCGGTGATTTCCGGGTGATTTTCTACATTGGCGGTTTTTTTCTCGGCATCATAAATCGCCCGCAAGGCCGCCGAACCGTCGGTAACGACCCATTTGCCATGATGTTGCGCCAAGGTTAAATCCACCACGCTGATATTATTCGCCCAATATCCCGCCATACTTTCCGGCACCCCTTTCACCGTTCCTTTTCGGATATCCGCATGGGGCGAGGTGGCAAATTCCTTATTCGGGAATAAACGATGAGCATGACCGAAGATCACGGCATCAATTCCTTTTACATCCGCCAGATAAAACGCCGCATTTTCCGCCCCTTCTTGGTAAGGCTCGTCGGAAGGGCCGGTATGCGCCAGCGCGATGATAATATCCGCGCCCGCTTTTTTCATCAGCGGAACATATTGCTGCGCGGTTTTAACGATATCGCGCGCCTGCACTTTACCTTCTAAATTGGCTTTATCCCAGACCATAATCTGCGGCGGCACAAAACCGATATAACCGATGTTAAGCTTATGTGTGCCGCCCTGCGCATCGCGGATTTCTTTTTGCTGAATCACATAAGGCGTAAACATCGGCTCATCGGTACCGGCTTTCACCACATTGGCATTGACGATAGGAAATTTCGCCTGTTTGATACTGTCGTTAAGATAGGTTAAGCCGTAATTGAATTCATGATTGCCCAATGTCCCCGCGTCGTATCCCATTGCGTTCAGCGCGGCGATGGCCGGATTTTCTTGCCCGGCTTTATAACCTACCGCCGCCTGATAATCCGCGATCGGATTACCCTGAATCAAATCGCCGTTATCCACCAGCACGCTATTAACCGCTTCCTGACGCGCCTGAGCGATTAAACTGGCGGCGCGGGTAAAGCCGAATTTTTCCGTCGGCACGTCTTTATAATAATCAAAATCGGTTAAAAAGCTGTGTACATCGGTGGTGGCGATAATGCGTAATGTGGTCATGTTGTTCTCCGCCGCACCGGCATAACGACCGGCGGTCAGCACCAAAATCCCGGCCGCGCCGAGTTTAAGAAATTGTCTTCTGTCCATGTTCTCTCTCCTGCACCACAACGTGGCGTTTATTTAACAGCGCAAACTATAATAAAATCCGCCGATTATTGTACAAAATAAATGGCGTTATGTGAGGAAAATCACACAAATTCGTCAGGCAAACGATTGCCGTTTTTACTTTAATGCCGATAGCCGGCAGGTGTTTGGCGGTGAGGATTTTGTGGGGTTTTCCAAATTCCTGCCAAAATCTGACCGCTCTTTTTTATTTATAAAATTTTCAAAAACCGCAAGAATCGGGTCGCTTGCGTTTAGGCTTTGGGCAATAATGATGAGGTAAATAAAGGGAGAAACAAGATGAATAATGAAACCAGCGTGCCGTTTATCCGCATTGCCGAAGCGATTGAATATTTATATGACCATTTTCAAACGCAGCCGAGTTTGAACGAAGTAGCAGCCAAGATTGGTGTCAGCCCAGCCCATTTTCAGCGTCAGTTTCAGGATTGGGCGGGCATTAGCCCGAAAAAAATGCTGCAATTTATCAGCATTGAACACGCCAAAACCGTGTTACAAGCGCAAGGCAGCGTACAAAATGCGGCATTTGAGAGCGGGTTAAGCGGCAGTTCTCGTTTGCACGATTTATTTGTTTCTATTGAAGGTATGACACCGGGCGAATACAAAAACGGCGGCGCAGGTTTGACGGTGGATTACGCTTTTGCGCCGACCGCGTTTGGCGATGTGTTGATTGCCGCCACGCCAAAAGGTATTTGCTGGCTGGCATTTGCGGACGATCGCCGCCAATCCTTACAAGATTTGCAACACGAATATCCGCAAGCGAATTTTCGTCAGCATTCCAACATTTTGCACGAACAAGCCTTGTCCGCCTTAGGTGGTAATGCGACAGCGCCACTGCCCTTGCATTTAAAGGGCACGCCGTTTCAGTTGAAAGTGTGGCAAGCCTTGTTGTCTATTCCTGCCGGAAAATTAAGCAGTTACGGCGAGCTTGCCGCTCAAATCGGCAAACCGACCGCCGCCCGCGCGGTGGGCACGGCAATCGGACACAATCCTGTGGCGGTGTTGATTCCTTGTCATCGTGTGATTCGTGAAAGCGGCATTATCGGCGGCTACCGTTGGCAACGTGGACGCAAAATGGCGTTGTTGGCGAAGGAGTTGGGTGGCGATAAACTTATCGAGCAAAAAGTGCGGTAAATAATTAAAGAGTTTTTAAAAAATGGCGATAAATTTATTTGAGTTGATGAAGATTTTTACCACGTTGGCGGAATGTGGCAGTTTTACACAAACGGCGGAGCGTTTATATTTGCACCGTCCTGCCGTAACCAAAGGCATTCAGCAATTGGAAGATTATCTTAATGTGCGTTTATTGCAGCGTACGACAAGGCAAATTCATCTTACCCCCGAGGGCGAAGCGTTTTATCAGCGTTGTGTGCAGTTGCTGTCGGAAGTTGATGATGCTTTGCAACATTTTTCGCCAAATCAACCGCTTACAGGCGTGTTGCGTGTTGATATGCCAACATCGCTGGCAAAACATTTGATTATTCCCCATTTATCCGAGTTTTATCAGCAACATCCGCAACTGAAAATTGCATTGAGTAGCACGGATTCGTCTATTGATTTAGTCAAAAACGGCGAGGATTGCACTTTGCGTTTGGGCGAACTAGCCAGTTCGGATTATGTCGCACGCAAATTGGGCGAGTTAAAAATGGTGAGCTGTGCCAGTCCCAGTTATTTGGTAAATTTTGGTACGCCGCAGAACTTAACGGATTTATCGCAACATCAAGCGGTGGCATTTAGTTTGTCAAATCGCCGTTTGATTGCGTGGCAATTTTCCACACCGCAAGGCAATGTTTCCGTAAATTTGCCCAGTTGGCAATTAACAACCACAAGGGCGGAAGATTACATCGCTGCCGCTGAGCAAGGTTTAGGCATTATTCAAGCCTTTGAATTATTTGTGAAAGAACAATTAGCAAGCGGACGTTTGGTGTCCTTGCTGCCTGATTATCCTGTGCCTGCAAAACCGATTTCTTTGCTGTATCCAAGCCGAACGCACTTGCCGCCAAAAGTGAAAATTTTTGGCGACTGGGTGCAAACATTGTTACAAAAATAGTAATAGTGATGTACTAACTTTACTATTTTTATAACAAAAAGCATTGTCTATAATGCCCTTGTTTTTTTAATCAACAAAGGAATCACACAATGCAAAATCTTGAACAAAACAAAGCGATTGTCGCCAAATTATTAGCAGAAGCTTTACCAAACAACGACTTGGATTACGTCCGTCAAGTGGTGGACAAACAAGCGGTTACCCGCCGAGCGGGCTTTGCCGCACTTTATGAAGCACTTGGTTCGCCCATTCCCAAAGACGGCAATTTTTTAGATTGGATGGAGCAAGGCTGGGCGTTGTTGTTAGCGGCGTTAGGCGATCAGAAAGTTGAAATGCAACACCTTGTTGCAGAAGGTAATAAAGTGATGGCGCAATGGCATTACAGTGCCACTCATCAGGGCGAATTTGTTGGTGCAGCAGCGACACATCAACGCATTGAATGGGACGAAATCGGCATTTTCACGTTTAACGATGACGGCAAAATTATTGAAATGTGGTATCTGTGCGAAGAAGCCAAAGCGGCTTCACAGTTGGGATATCAGTTTATTTTGTAAGAGATGATTTTTCACAATGCCGTTACTTAAAACAGACGTATCAACAATGGAAACGCAATGAACAATTTTGATCTTTTTGATTTTCCGCCCAGTCCTGCGGACAATTTTTTGCCGTTTGACGGCATTGTGAACGATTATGGCGTGATTTTTGCGCCTGATGAAGCCGATTTTTTGTTGAATGAATTGCTGGCAAACATTCCGTGGCGACATGATGAAGCGATGATCGGCGGCAAACGCATTCAAACCGCGCGACAAGTGGCGTGGTATGGCGACGCGAATTTTTCCTACACCTATTCTGGCGTGTCGCACATTGCTTTGCCGTGGAATGCTTTGCTTTTGCAGCTAAAACAACGCGTAGAAAGCGAACTTGCCCAAGTTAGCCCTACGCAATTTAATTCGTGTTTGTTGAATTTGTATCAAAGCGGCAACGAAGGTATGGCGTGGCACAGCGATGACGAACGCGAACTTGGCAAAAATACGGTGATTGCGTCATTGAGTTTCGGCGCGACACGCAAATTCGCGTTCAAACACAAATTAAGCCTTGAAAAACGCGAAATGTGGCTCAAACACGGACAACTCATCGTGATGCGCGGCACAACGCAAAGCTACTGGCAACACGCCGTGATGAAAAGCAGCAAAATCAGCGAACCGCGCGTCAATTTAACCTTTCGCACGATTGTGGGAAAAGAAAAGGCTGCCTGAAAGGAGAGTTTTTGCGTTGCAGAATGTCGTTTCAGGCCGTCTGAAAATTAATCACTTCATTATTTATTAATATATTTCACCACTTTCGCAGGCACGCCTGCGACGATGGCATTATCAGGCACATCTTTACTCACCACCGCACCTGCGGCGACAATGGCGTTTTCGCCCACCGTTACGCCTGCCAAAATGGTGGCGTTTGCACCGATCCAACAGCCTTTTTTCAGATGAACAGGCGAGAGCAACACGCCACGGCGATCTTTCGGATTGATTGGGTGATTGACGCTGATAATGTTGGCTCGTGGGGCGATAAGTACGTTGTCTTCAATCACAATACCGCCAAGATCGGTCATCATCACGCCCATATTGATAAAAATGTTTTTGCCGAATTGAATATGCCGCCCGAAGTCGCTGTAAAACGGAGGATTGACGACCACGCTTTCATCAAGGGGTTCATTTGTAATTTCGCTTAATAGAGACCGCACTTGTTCAGGTGTTTTATAGCCATTGTTGAGTTCGGCAATTTTCGGTTGATTTTCGGCGACAATTTGATGAATTTTTTGATAAATTTGGCTGTTTTCTGCAATAAGTTCGTTGGTTGGATAGGGATTTTTCATTTGGTTTCTCTGTGTAAAGTGGCGGACAATCGTCCACCACGATTATTTTCCGCATAAATAATGAAATCTCACGCACACCGCCGCTTTCACATTTGGATCGGCGGTGTTGAGTTGCGTTCAGTTGAGTTTTGCTTTGAAGAAAGCTTCAAACTTGTCATACGGAATTTTGCCGTTTACATCATCGTATAGATCCGTGTGGCTGGCGTTTGGCACGATATACAACTCTTTATCGGTGCTTCCAATCGCTTTAAATGCGTCTTCGCTGAAATAACGGCTGTGGGCATTTTCGCCGTGAACGATTAACGCAGGCGTTTTCATCTCATTGGCGTATTGCAAAATCGGCATATTGATTAAGCCAATCGTCATCGTGGTTGCCCAAGAGCCGTCTGGATTGGAGTTTACCGAACGTGGGTGGAAGCCACGTTTGGTGGTGTAATAATCCGAATAATCTTTGATAAATTTTGGCGTATCTTTGGTAATTTGTTCGCCACGCAAATTGTTCGCTGGCAACAGATCCGCATAGCCGTTTTTTGCTGCCGCCCAACGTGCGTTATTGAGTTCTTGCTTCATTTTGTAGCGAGCGTCTGCGTCCACGCTGTCGTTGTAGCCTTTGGCGGCGACACGGGTCATATCGTACATTGTGCTGGTTGCCACCGCTTTAATGCGTGTGTCGGTCATCGCCGCATTCAAGGCAAAACCGCCCCAGCCGCAAATGCCCAAAATGCCGATTTTCTCTTGGTTTACTTCGGGCAAGCTACCTAAAAAATCCACCGCCGCCGAGAAATCTTCGGTGTTAATTTCAGGCGAAGCCATATTGCGTGGCAAGCCCGAACTTTCGCCTGTAAACGAGCCGTCAAACGCCACCGTGATAAAACCACGTTCCGCCAACGTCTGTGCATACAAGCCTGAAATCTGTTCTTTCACCGCCCCAAACGCCCCCGCCACAGCGATTGCGGGTAGCTTTTCGCCTGCTTTAATGCCTTTCGGAAGATACAAATCCGCCGCCAGCGTAATGCCAAAACGGTTTTTAAAGGTAACTTTGCGATGTTCCACTTTGTCTGATTTTGGGAAAACCTTGTCCCAATTTTGCGTTAATTGAATGCTTTGTGCAGGGATTTCAATCAGGGTTGCATTGCTGCTGTTTTGTGCGTAACTCATTGTTGTTGCTCCGAATAAAGTTGAACCAAGTAAAAGTGCGGTGGTAATTTGCTTTAATTTAAGTTTCATTTTTTGCTCCTATGTTACTGATGAACATATTGTAGAATCGACTTTGTTTTTATAGAATCAATAAATTTAGAATAGACTGTTTGTGTTAAGAGAATAAACAATGGATAAACTCACCGCCATTCGCTACTTTTGCTTGGCTGCCGATACGCTGAATTTTCGGGAAGTTGCCAATCAGCAAGCCATTTCGCCGTCTGTGATTACCCGTTTAATCAATGAGTTGGAAGATGAATTAGGCGAACCGCTGTTTAAACGCAACACACGCAACATCAGCCTAACGAGCTTTGGCGAGCAATTTTTGCCGCAAGCCAAACAATGGCTTACCGACAGCGAAAAGCTGTTTCAGGCAGGTAAAAAAGCGGCGGATTTAGCAGGCGTGGTGCGGATTACCGTGCCTGCGTGGCGAGAAAATGACCGCATCGTCAGCGAATTGATGACGGCGTTGGAAGCCTATCCCGACATCGTGATTGACTGGCGAGAAGATATGATGAAGCTAGATATGGTGCGAGATCGGATCGACATCGGCGTGCGTGTTGGGCTGGAAACCAACCCCGATTTTGTGGTGCGAAAAGTGGTGGAAATTGGCGATTTGTTGCTAATTTCGCCGAAATTGCTGGCAAAACTCGGCAATCCGCAAGATTTGGACGATTTGCAACGCCGTTTTCCGTTTGTTATGCCGATTAACGCCAGTACAGGCAAACCTTGGGCGTTGTATCTCAACGAACAAACCACGCTCACGCCACGCAAGCCAGCGTTTTATTCGGTGGACAATTACAGTGCCTTGCAAGTAATTTTGGCAGGCAAAGCGGTCGGCTTAATCAATGATTTTCAAGCCAAACCCTATTTAGTAAGCGGCGAATTGGTGCAGCTTTTCCCTGAAATTCAAATCGATAAATGGCAACTTTATCTCTATCGCCCCTATCAAACGATTACGCCGCCCAGAGTGCTGAAAGTGTTTGATTTATTGACGGAGATTTTTCGGAAAGTGTTTGGGGAAGGGAAATAGGTTTTTGGGAAAGTTGGCAAAATTCGCCAAGATCTGACCGTTTTCGTAAAAACCCAATCGCCTGTTTTATTTCTCGCCATAAAACCGATCAAACTTCTCCATTTGATACGGCGCGAACGCATAAGGAGAATTTTTGTCTTCCCACAGTTTCGGAATGAGAATGCGGATAACGCCAACATACCACGCAATCATCAAAAATACCGCTAAAACGTATTCCCACCACACGACTAAATTTTGCGTTTCAATCACATAAATGTAGGCAATCATTAGCGGAAAATGCCCCAATAACGAACTTGCCAAACCTGAATTGTATTTGGTTTTCAACATGTTATTGTTCACAATGCCGTGGATAATCACTTGTGCCACACCGCCGAAAATAATCCCCACCAAGCCGAGCCAAATTTGATCATAAAAAATCACAGGCGGCAGATACATTACAAGTGCCGTTCCCCAATTTATCCACAACGCCGACATATTGTTGAGTGGATAGCGGTCGGCGATGTCTGGCGTGCTGTCTTTCGGAGCAAAAATCGTGTTGGCGAATTTCGGAAATCCGCCTGGAAAGCCAAATTCTTCAAAAAAGTGAAAGAAAATCACCGCCAAATTCAGCAAAGCAATAATTTGCAAAACGTGCCAATCGTGCCACGTTGCGAACGTAAAGCCCAAAATCGCCACGCCAATCACGCCGCTTAAATTAACCCAATTATTTAATAAAAATTTCATTGTTTTTTTCCTTGCTTAATCAAAATCTCTTGCGCTAGCAATTTCTACAAAACCTTTGCCGATAACCGCTTTTCCTGCAATTGTGCCACGCATTTCTATTGCCCCTTCAATACAAGGACCGTTTACTTTATCGCCAACTGGCGGAACAATTTCTTGCCCTAAATTCGTGGTTTGGACGCTTAAATCAATGTCCTTTTCAGGCAGGCTGATGCGCCATTTTGAATGCCATTTACGACCACTTTTTTCGCTTTGCCATAAACCTGTGCCGCTATCAATGATGTCGTGTAAAGGCGCGACTGTGTATGTGCCGTCTGAATGCAAAATGGTCAGCCAATCGTAGGCGATTTCGTCTCGTGTACTCCAAAGTGCCAAACAATCGCCATTGTCAAAAGTGGCGCAAAACCACAACCAGCGCGCCGAACCATTCAACAATCCAGCAACAGGCAACGCCCCCCATTGACGGTCAAACCACGCATTGCCTGAAAATTCATAGGTTTCTCCGTTTATGGTTAATGTGCCATGCGTAAGCATTTGCGGGAAAGCGTATTCAAAATTGGGAATTTGCGCCCCAAACAGGGGAATATAACCTGTTGAATTGTAGGCAAATACGCGACCATTAGATTGGGCGGATAATTGAATGCTGATATTTTTTTGTACACAACTTGCTCTGATAGACATTTGATTATCAGATGTTTGCCAAACGATATTTGCCGAGCTAAATTCAAAACCGTTTTCGCGTTGTTTAATGTTGCCTGTGTTGGCAATATCAGTAACAAAGCAATCATCGGTAATATCAATGACCGAAACGGTGGAGCGTTCTTCGCCTTTGCCACGCGTTACATAATGAAAGAGCAAGCCGAATTCTTTATCGCCGCTTTGCACGTTGGCAATCAAGAACCACGAGTCCGCACCAGCCGTTTTGCTATCTAATGTTTTGGGAGCAAGATCGGCAATAGGATTAATAAAAATAGGTAAATTGTTCATTGTTTTTTTCCTTATTTCAGGCGGCAAAGTGCCGTAATTTTTTCGTATTTTTTCAGTTGAATATCGGAAATGGCATAAGGGCTGTTGCGGTTTTTCAATAACTGCACAGGCAAAATCACACAACTTGCCAACACAAAAATAAAGCCAATCACGCCCCAAAGCCACGTCCACGCCGTTGTTAAGCCGTTTGTGTGAATATAATACAAGTAATAAATCGCAATCGGCGTGAATAAAAATAAGCTGGTGGCAAGTCCGGGGTTGTACCATGTTTTCAAGGCTTTATTCATTTGAAAACCGTGTCCGAACAGTTGAAACAAATTAAACAACATCGTGCCAATGCCGAGTGGCAAAAAATCAGGAAAGACAATCGCCAAGCTATAAATAATCCACGCCACATTGTTCACAATCATTGAAGAATGCGTATTGCCAGGGTAATGCGTAAAATCGTTTTTTTCGCCAAAGGTGGCAATATTCACAATCACTGGCGCACCACCGGGGAAAACGTATTCTTCAAATTGATGTGCGAAAAGACTTGCCAAACTTGCTAATAAAATCAGTTGAATATGGCTCATTTCAGAACCTAATATCGCCCAAATCACAACGCACAACAACATAAAAAACGGCGTGAAGTTGTACCAATTATTTCGCCAAAAATTCATTGTTTTTTCCTTGTTTGTTTAAAGTGCGGTCAGTATAAGCAAAAAATTTTCTCAAAAATACCGCCAATTTCGCTCTGTTTTGTTAAGATAAGCAGACAAATTTTTAAATCTGTATCGTTATCTCAACAAACAAGGTCAAAATTGTTATGACAGAAAAACAAGATTTGCGTGTGGTTCGCACGCATAAAATGATACGAGCGGCGTTAATTCAGCTTTTGAAAACACAGGAATTTGACAACATCGCCGTGCAAGATATTGTGGATTTGGCGATGGTCAATCGTGCCACGTTTTACAAATATTATTCGGGCAAAAGCGACTTGGCAGGCGTGATGATTGCAGAATTTAAGGCGAATTATCAGGCGACGTTGAAAGCACGTTTTGCGGGTAGCCTTGATGTGCAAACGCTGATGAATACCGCCATTCCAGCCCTTTACGAACAGCGTGAATTGATTTTGGCATTGTGGAAAATCAAAACGAAACGGCATCATTTGTGGGACGATATGTATTTGATGATTAAGCAAAATTTTATCCATCATCAACAAACGAAATTCCCCAACCGCAATTTTGACTATCAAGGCGAAATACTTGCTACGATGATTTTGAAAACGGCACACTATTATTTTTCGCAGGATTTGCCGATACCCATCAAGCAGGTTTGGGCGGAAATTGGGGAGATGTTGGCGGCGGTGCAAAATTAGTTTTCAGGTAGCCTGAAGTGGATTTTTGTGGAGTTTTTCGGTGTTTTTTGTGAGGGAGTTTGGCGAAATTCGCCAAGATCTGACCGTTCTCGCAAAAAGCTACCGGCAAAATCAAATTGCGGGTAGCTTTTTCACATAACTATTTTTGTTCCCCCAATCTCTCCGCCAAAAACTTCACCAGCAAATTGATCTTCACAATCTGCCGACTGCCTGCGGGGTAAACGGCGTAAATTGCGTCGTCGGCGGGGTTGGCGGTGGGTTGGATTTGCCAGTCGTTTAAGACGCTCACGAGTTTGCCGTTTGCCAGTTCGTCTTTAATCAACCAATCGGGCAAGTGAGCGATGCCGATGCCTGCGAGTGCGTATTCACGCAAAATTTCGGTGCTGTTGCCGAGCAAACTGCCTTTAACGCTAACCATTTGGCTTGACGTTTCAGGCTGCTTGAAATGCCAGCGTTGGGTGTAGCCACGATAGTAAAACAGCAGACAGTTGTGGCTTTGTAGGTCGTTTGGCGTTTGTGGTTCTCCCTTACGAGCCAAGTATTCAGGGCTGGCACAAAGCAGGCGGCGTTGTGGGGTAAGGCGTTTGGCGATGAGATTTGGGTCGTCCACTTTGCCGAGTCGCACCGCCAAATCAAAGCGTTCCGCTTGCAAATCTACATAATCGTCCGACGCCCAAATTTCAAGCCTAATTTTCGGATATTGCAAGGCAAATTCCGTCAAAATCGGGGCAAGCACCGATGAGCCGTAGGAATGCGAAAAGGTAATGCGGAGCTTGCCTTGCGGTTGATCCAGTTCCAGTTTGAGCGACAAATTCGCTGCGTCCAAATCGTCCAAAATCGGGCGAGTGCTTTGCAAATAAAGTATTCCAGCGTTGGTGAGCGAAATCTGCCGTGTGGAGCGGCTAAACAACGCCACGCCGAGTTCGTTTTCAAGGCTGTCAATTTGGCGTGTAACGGACGACACCGCCACGCCAAGTTGCTGTGCCGTGCGGCTAAAACTGCCCGTGTCGGCGACGTGGTGGAAAATGTTTAGGGCGGAGAAGTAGTCCATTTTGGTTGTCCTTGTTTTGCGAAAAATGCAAAAGAATTTCTAAATTTCCCCATATTATCATTTTAAACAGAAAAATCTATACTGCACCACATCAGAACACGACCCACAAGCGGTCGGATTTTTTACTCAATTTACAAGGATTTCAAAATGACAAAATTAAACGTACCTAACCTTTCTGTACTCGGTCAAGACAACAGCCAACTGTTCCACGAAAACAACGCCGCCAACACCAAAGCGGATTTGCCTGCCCATTTGGCGAATCACAAAGCGTTTTCGCAAGTGTTCCAAAAAGATAAATTGACGCTTGGTTTGATTGCACCGTTCAAGGGCTACGCTGATACGCCGATTCCGAATGTAGAAGATTTGGGCGATGTGGCGGAACTCGCTGAAAAATTGGGATTTTCTGCTCTTTGGTTGCGTGATGTGCCGTTTTACGACCCGAATTTTGGCGATGTGGGGCAAGGGCTTGATCCGTTCGTCAGCCTAGGCTATTTGGCGGCTCGCACCAAAACGATTGCACTTGGTACGGCAGGCATTGTGTCGCCGCTGCGTGAGCCGATTCATATTGCCAAAAGCTCGGCAAGCGTGGACGCATTAACCAACGGTCGCTTTATTCTCGGGCTTTCCAGCGGCGACCGTCCTGTGGAATATCCTGCGTTCAAAAAAGAATTTGGTAATCGTGCCGAACGCTTCCGTGAAAGCTGGGATTTAATCCGCACGCTGACCAATCCGCAAACGCACGATTTTCCTGTGTTTAACGGCAATCACTACGGCAATTTGACGGGCAACATTGACGTTACGCCGAAAGTCAAAACCGCCTTGCCAATGGTGGCGATTGGTCGGGCAAGACAGGAATTGGATTGGCTGGCGAACACGGCGGACGGCTGGATTTGGCACGGCGTGAACCCGAAAGACACGAAAAACATCGTGCAAACGCTCGCCGAACTCAACCAAGACAACAGCTGGCATCCGTTCGGCTACGCCAACTTTGTGGAACTTGCCGAAAATCCAAATGAGCCTGCGAAATTGTTTAACAACATTTACTTGCGTGGCGGTGCAAACGGCTTGTTGGAGTACTGGCAAGAGCAGAAAGAACAAGGGCTGGCACACGTTACCGTCAATCTTAAACCGACCGAACGCCCAGCGGCGGAAACCTTGCAGGATTTGGCGGAGAATGTGTTGGCGAAGTTGAATAAATAGGTGGAATAAATAGCGAAAAGTGCGGTCGTTTTTTGAGAATTTTGCAAATTTTTCAAAAATCCGACCGCCTTATTTAAGGAAGAAAAATGATCAGAACAATACTCAAAAACCGTTTTACCGATTTTTTAAATGTTTGGACGAACGATAACGAAGAATTGCCTTTTTTAAGCGAAAACGTGCAACTGCACAATTTTTCAGGCAGCTTTTTTGGCAAAGAAGACGTTTTAACCCAACTTCAAAACGAGCGTTCGGCATTGCCAATTAAAGTGCAATACACCAATCTTTACATCGCTGGCAAACACGACAAAGCGGCGGTGAGTGCCTATATCTACGGCAAACTGGGCGAACACAGCTTTTACGGCGTGTTGCTGTTGAAACTCTCCAAGCAACAAGATTGGCAAATTGACGAAATCCGCAGCACGCACGCCTTAAACGGCAATGCGTTGGCAAAACATTGGCTAAACGGCAAACAGGTGCGCCGAGATTGGCAGCCTGCCGACCCAACACGCCCGATTGTCAGCGAATTAGACAGCCCTTGGCATTTGTTCCCCAATAACGAATTTCACGCCGAAACCGCCGAAGCGCAAATCGCCGAGCTGTACGCCAAATACGCTTGGGGCTTGGATTTTGCCGATTTCGCCTTGCTTGCCAGCGTGTTTGACGAAAATATCACATCGGATTTAACGCCAATGGGCAAACGCCAGACCCTGCGTGAAACCTTTGGGCAGTTGCGAGCTTTTCGCTTGGCGGCAGGCGAATTGTTCCACGCCACCGAAGTGCTGGAAATCACGCAGATTGACGACAAACACGCCGCCGCTAAACTCGGTCGCATTATCCCTGAACAAACGCATACCGAAAACGGCGAAAAATTGTTCGGTGCGTATTACGATGTGGAAATCGTTAGAGATGCAAACGGCAATTTCAAATACCAAAAATTTGATTACCACCCACAATGGTTTATGCTTCACGAAGAACAATAACAACGGAGAAAAATAATGAAAACACTCGTTATCAACGCCACACCCGCCACGTCGCCACAATCCGTTTCCGACCAAATTTTGGCGAAACTTCGCGAAATGCTACCCGCAGAGAGCGAATTTGTGGATTTATATAAAATGCCTGATTTGCCTGCGTTGGACGAGCAAGGTTTGGCGTTGATTTACAAGCAACAAATCGGCGAAACATTGTCTTTTGATGAGCAAAAAATTGCCGAAAAACGCACCGCACTTTTGCAACAATTTAAAGCCTACAAACGCATTGTGATTGTCTATCCAATGTTTAATTACAACATTCCCGCCAAGCTCAAAGATTATTTAGACAACGTGCTTGTGCCACGAGAAACTTTCCGTTACAGCGAAGACGGCAAACTCACAGGGCTGCTCAACGACGGACGAGAAGTGATTTTTATCCAAACAAGCGGTTCAATTTTTTCAGGCAATAGCGAATTTGCCGAGCTGGAATTTGCCTATTTTTATTTGGACGCAATGTTCAAAAAATTAGGCTTTGAAAAACGCCATTTGGTACGAGCCGAAGGCACGGCGGTGTGCGATAAAAAGATAGTGATTGAAAAAGCCATCACGGAAATAAAATGGGGATTGGAATGTGCGTTTAAGCCTGTTAAAAATGATAAACCGTTGATGTGTGATTGAATGATTTACCATTTGAAATAACTTTATAAAATCTCTGAAAAACCCGACCGCTTATTTACACGCCCTTCCTATCAACTCCCTCAACCATATAAAAGCGGGATCGCGGTGTATTCTGGCATGCCACACCAGCGTTTTGGTAAAACCTTGCACAGGAATTGGCGGTTCGGCGGTTTTTAAGCCTGAAATGCCGTTTAACAATCGTGCCGGTAGCACGGCGATTAAGTCGGTCGTGCGTAAAATGTCGGGCAAAATCAGGAAATTTTGCACGGAAAGGGTGACGTTCCGACGTTGATTGAGTTGTGTCAGCGTTTGGTCGGTTACGCCAGAAAATGCGCCGCCGTGATAAGACACTAAAGCGTGATTGGCTTGACAAAAAGTGGTGATATCCAGTGTTGTTTCTGCAAGCGGGTGGTCGGCACGCATGGCGCAGAGATAATGCTCGTCGTACAGGGGTTTGGCGTGAATATCCGCCGTCTGAAAATCCGGCGTAGTGAGCGCGAAATCCAGCTTTCCTTGAGCGAGTTGACCGGCAAGCGTACTTTCATCAAGGGCGAAAACGGCCACTTTGATATTCGGGGCGGCTTGCTGTAACAACTGCAAAAACGGCAATAATACGGCGCGCATAGCATAATCGGTAGCTGCGATATTCATTGTCATTTCCGCGGTGAGAGGATCAAACACCGGCGGTTTAAGCAAGGCTTCTACCTGATCTAAAATCTGTTTCACTTGTGGGGCGAGCTGTTCGGCAAAGGTGGTGGGTTGAATGCCGCGTTGTACGCGCAGAAACAGCGGATCGTCAAAGCTGTCGCGCAGCCGTGCCAGCGTGCCGCTCATCGCCGGTTGGGTCAGCGCAAGACGTTGTGCCGCAAGGCTGACGCTTTTTTCTTCCATCAGGGCATGAAAGGCTTTGAGTAAATTCAAATCCAGCGTGCGTAACTCTTTCATATCATTTTAATTGATGTTAATTATTAAGGATAATGATTGTACTTATATCTAAAGCAAAAGTACAATGCCGGCATTGATTTTCAACAGAGGACATTAAAATGCAACATTCAATTAACTGGCCGCAAGGTTATATTCCGGGCTTTACCGATAATTTCTGTTCCAACGAAGTGATTGTGGCGGGTTTAGGCGTTGAAGAAGTTTGGCACTATTTAAACGATACCAAATTCTGGCCGCATTATTACAGCAACGTGGCGGACGTACGTTTTTACAACGGCTATCAAGGCACAGCGCTTTATGAAAACGCCCGTTTTTTCTTTAAAACCTTCGGTTTTCCTGTGGAAGCGGAAATCGTCGAATACGTTGAGCCGAAAGCCGGCGTGGCAGGACGAATTTCGTGGCACGGCTGGGCGGGCAAGCAAGGTACGGCAGAGCGTTTAGACGTGATTCACGCTTGGCTGATTGAAGCATTAGACGGCGGACGGGTGCGGATTTTAACCCAAGAATCGCAAAACG
The DNA here is from genome assembly GCA_000751835.1 of Necropsobacter rosorum. Taxonomy (GTDB): domain Bacteria; phylum Pseudomonadota; class Gammaproteobacteria; order Enterobacterales; family Pasteurellaceae; genus Necropsobacter; species Necropsobacter rosorum. The sequence continues at coordinate 150,304 of CCMQ01000008.1, forward strand.
GCGAACCTGCCAAACAGCTTGCCAAAACCGTGCCGAACCCAATGATTAACGGACACCAGGAATGGCTGGACGGCATTGTGAAAAGCGCAAAAGCCAAGTTAAGTCTGTAACTTTTTGAATTTATGGAGAAAAATGAATATTTTATTATTGGACGGCGGTATGAAATTTGCCCATTCCGGCGGAGCTTTAAATCACACGTTGCAGGCGGTTGCCAAAGAAACCCTGCAAACACTCGGGCATCAAGTGCAGGAAACCGTTATTGAACAGGGCTATGATATTGAGCAGGAAGTAAACAAATTTCTTTGGTCGGACGCCGTGATCTGGCAAATGCCCGCTTGGTGGATGGGCGAGCCTTGGATAGTGAAAAAATACATGGATGATGTGTTCACCGCAGGGCATGGCAAGCTCTATACCAGCGATGGCCGCCACCGGAACGATCCGACCCGAAACTACGGCAAAGGCGGGCTAATGCAGGGCAAAAATTGTATGCTTTCGCTCACATGGAACGCACCGATTGAAGCGTTTACCGAGCCCGGCGATTTTTTTGCCGGCAAAGGCGTGGACGAGGTTTATTTGCATTTTTTCAAAGCTCATGAATTTATCGGAATGGGTAGGCTGCCGACGTTTATCTGCAACGATGTGATAAAATCCCCCGATGTGCCGCGGTTTATGGCCGATTATCAACGACATTTGCAACAAGTGTTCGGTTAATTGGCTTGCTGTTCATGCCGTGGTAAAACCCGCATTGAAACACAGATTTCGTATAAACTTTCAAAATTCCGGGAGCAAATTTAATGACGGCAGCGTTAAGCCGCGCCGAGCCGATTATCCGCATATTTGAAATGCAGATTAAGCCTGAAAGCGTGGAGCAATTTAAACAGTTAGGTGAACATAATATTCGCCAATCGGTCAATACCGAAGCGGGCGTGTTGGCAATGTATGTGCTGACCGACAAGCAAGATCCTGCGAAATTCTATATCGTCGAAGCCTACGCCGACGAAGTCGCCTACCAAGCCCATCGAAACGCCTCCCACTTCCAAGCGTGGCTTAACGGGGCAAAGGATATGATAGTGTCTCGCAAAGTGATTGAAACCGACCCGGTAATTTGGGGCTCAAAAGCTGTGGCCGTGAAGTAAAAGTGCGGTCGTTTTTTTGAGTGTTTTGTAAATTCTCTTAGAAATTCGGCCGTTTAGGACAAATAATGGGTTGAATCCCGTCCAATTTCTAAACTTACCCTTAACTTCAGCACTTTTCCCTCTTTTCCGGCACTCATTGTCGTATATCCGCACGGCTGACGGCGGTGTTTTGCACACTACAAACTTACGGTGACGACATTATTCCCAATGAAATCGAATGTTCAATCCAACGGCATCGGCAAAATTTTGGATCGCTTTGCGCCGATCTTTCGTTGACGAATGTATATGAAGATAGATATTTTCTTCAAGTTCTATCGTATATTTCATCCCGTTTGGGTGGAAACTCGGTTCGTTTCCAATGCAATGGCGCACTGTCGGTTTGCCATTACGGCAGAAATCTTCAACCAGTGGACGGTAATTTCGGCTTTTCAATAAAAATAAAAAGAATTTCTTTTGATTATCCCGATAACTTTTACCTGAAATTTTATGATGATCTAATTCAATGAAATATTGTCCTGTATTATTTTCTTCTTCATCGTTAACGGATGTTTCAAATATATTGATATGGGCCACTTCGTCCATAATTTCCTGAACCAGATTCCAAATATTATCCGCTTTAATTTTGCTTGTCTTTTCAATATAAGAACGATTACCTGCCGTATTATTATCTAATTGAAGATTGGTTTGCTTAAATTCTTCAATCAATTTCTTTTCAAGATAATCCATTTGAGACTTATCTAAATGCCCATCATCTCGCCCGAAGAAAATAATTTGATTCCACCAAGATTTATTTTCATCAAGATTATGTACAACTATACGTTCATAAACTTTATTACTTGCCTGCCCGACATAACGCTGATTTTCACCCAGCAAAATATAAATGCCGGCTTTATTCGCTTCTTCTAAATATTTTAATTGTTTTAAATCCGTGCGATCCGCAATCACTAAAAAAGCAGGTTCTTTTGTGTAGACGGTAATATTATCTTTTGCTTGATCGCTGATAATGACTGTATGAGTAACCATAATGTTATTTCCTGTTTTCAAGCTATAAATCTTACAAGTTTTAATTATAGTTGAAAGTTTTTGTGATTTTGATAAATATTTTATATATGTATTTGATGTGCGCAATCAAATTTATGATTTGGGCTTAAATTTGTCCATTTAGGTGGGCAAAAGATAAGCAAAAGCCTATTGTATTTTAACGAATAGCTTTATTTAGCGTTGGGTTGTGCATTTTCTCTAAATACCGCAGGCGTTAAACCTGTCGCTTTTTTGAATGTTTTGCCGAAGTGTGTTGGGTCGGTGAAGCCGAGTTGGTCGGCAATAGCGGCGGTGGAAAGTTCACTATGACGCAATAGGCGTTTAGCTTCTAAAATGCGGCGTTGTTCAATTAAGGTTTTAGCATTGCTTTGGCGAGCTGCTTGGCAAGCTCGGTTGAGGCTTTTTTCGCTGCACGCTAATTTGTCGGCATAAAACTGTACTTGATTGGCATATTGAAAATGCTGTTCTAGCAATTCCTGAAAAGCGTAAAAGCGTTGATAAAGACGTAAATTGCTGCGATTTTTCGGTAAATTGGTGGCGATATGCGTTAAACGTGCAATAAGTGCATAAAGCTGATAACGCAGCAATTGAAAAATAGTGGCGCTGTTTTTCGTTTGGCTGTCGCTTTGCATTTGCTGCATTTGTTGGTGCAGGGCAAGACTTTCGGTTTCATTTAAATAAAGCACATCGGGCAAGCGGTTGAAATTCAGCGAATGTTGGTCAGGCGGCAATACCTCCGAGCGAAATAGCAACATCATTCCGTTCCAATGACGTTCCGTACTGAACTGATGCGTTTGTCCTGAACGTACCAAAATCAACGTGTTCTTTTGAGCGTGAATAGGCTTGCTGTCGAGCCATTGAGTACATTCGCCTTCGCTGACCAATACCAACATTTCGCAGCGATAACGATAAGCAGAAGATAGAATGTTATCGCTACTGCGGTTCATCATTTCTTGTGCGGTAAAGAGTTCAACATCGTATTGATCGGGCTTATTCGGCTGAAAATAGAGTTCTCTAAACGTTTCTTCTGTATTCATTGTATTTCCTTTTTTTGTCTGAAATATACCATAAAAAAGGCTTTTTCTTGCCTATTTTTTACAACATCATCTCTCTATAATGCATACATTCTTCACAAACTAAGGAAAAATATAATGAACGAATTTAACTACACCAATGAACAAAAAGTCTTAGTCGATGAAATCCTTCAATTAGAAGTTGATGCACTAAATCGCTGGTTTAATGGCGATGTATCGGGTTATCGTGAGATATGGTCAAAAACAAATTTTAGCTACTTTGATATTGCCAAGCCGTTGCGAATAGATAGCTATGCGGAGATTGAGCCTTTCTTAGATAATTTAGATGGCAAGCTATTTATTGAGAAACCTTATGAATTAGTTAGCCCAAGGGTGCAATTTAGCAACGATAATCAAACTGGCATATTAACCTATCAACTTCACGCCAAAACGAATTTGATTGATTCACACTACAACTGCATTGAAATTTTCCAAAAAGAAAACGGCAAATGGCAAGTGATTCATTCCTGTTGGGCAGCGATTCGTCCAATGGATTGGGATTACAACACAATGATTGCAGCGGTATAAAAGTGAATAAAGGCGGTATGTGCCGCCTGATTTTATTTAAGGAAAACAAAATGGAACACGCAACTTTTTTTCACGCAATGGTACAACGCTATCACGCTCAAGCGGAATATTTATGGGCAAAATTTCCTGATTATGCGGTGTTTCGTCATCAAGAAAATCGCAAGTGGTTTGCGTTGTTTGGTCAGCTGGCGGCAGAAAAAATCGGGCTAACAAGCGATGAAAAAATTCCGCTGCTTAGCGTGAAAGCTCGCCCCGAAGAAATCGGTTCGTTACGAATGCTCAAAGGCGTTTATCCTGCTTATCATATGAACAAAGAACATTGGTTGAGCTTGAATTTAGCCGAAATTGATGAACCGTTATTGTTTGAATTATTGGACGAAAGTTTTGCTTTAACCGCACCAAAATCAAAGAGAAAAACGGATGAATAGTTTTGTTGCCATTGATTTTGAAACGGCAAATCGCAACCTAAGCAGCGTGTGCAGTATTGGCTTGGTGTTTGTGGAAAATGGGCAGATTGCGGGTAGCTATTATCAGCTTATCAAGCCTGTTCCCAATTTTTACAGCCGTTTTAATACGCAGGTTCACGGATTAAGCCGAGCCGATACCGACAATGCCCCCACATTTTCGCAAATTTGGACAGAAATCCAACCGCTTTTAGCAGGCAAAACCTTAGTCGCACATAACAGTACTTTTGATGAAAACTGTTTAAAAGCCGCTTTGCAAGCCTATGCGTTGCCATTGCACAGCAATCCATTTCGTTGTACTTGCCGTCAAGCTCGCAAAATGCTGCCAACCCTTGAAAATCATAAATTAAACACGGTTGCACGCTATTTAGGCGTGGATTTAAACCAGCACCATCACGCGCTTGCCGATGCAAAAGCCTGTGCCGAGATTGCCTTGCAACTGTTTCGTTAGGAGAAATAATGTCCGTGATTTGGAACTTATGGCACGGCTGCTTAAAAGTCAGTGCAGGCTGTGCGAATTGTTATATGTATCGCACGGACGAAAAATTCGGGCGAGATAGCCGCAAAATCTACAAAACCCAAGATTTTAATTTGCCAATGCGAAAAATCCGTGGTGGCAACGACAAAATCCCCGCAGGTTCGCTGGTTTACACCTGTTTTACGTCCGATTTTTTTATTCAAGAAGCCGACCTTTGGCGAGAAGACGCTTGGGGAATGATGCGTTATCGCCAAGATTTACATTTTTTTCTTACAACCAAACGTGTGGAGCGGATCAATGAATGCTTGCCTGATGATTGGGGCAATGGCTATGAAAATGTCACTATTTGTTGCACGGTAGAAAACCAAAAAGAAGCCGACCGCCGCTTGCCAATTTATTTGCTTTTACCACTCAAACACAAAACCTTAATCTGCGAACCGCTGCTCACGCCCCTTGATTTATCGTCTTATCTCACAGGCGAAATTGAAAAGGTGATTGTAGGCGGCGAATCAGGCGACAACGCCCGTCCTTGTCGTTACGATTGGGTGTTAGCCATTCGGGAAACCTGCCTTGCAAAAAATGTGGCATTCACATTCAAACAAACAGGTGCAAATTTCATCAAAGACGGCAAACACTACCGCATTCCCCGCAAAATTCAGCAATCACAAGCGAAAAAGGCAGGGATTGATGTGAAGAGTGAAAAGCACACCGCTTTTTAGCAATCCGATTCAGAAAGAGATCGCTGCCACATTGAAAAAATCGCCAATGGATGCGCGTTCGGCGTGTATGGTTAAGCATTACCAAATATGACAACACTGTTGCTTCGTATATCAGTATTTACAGAATTTTAGAAAGTTTAACCACCTGTTATTACTGATATACAAGGGGTACTTAATGTCGAAAGTAAAAATACTGTTTGACGAAGTTTTAAAATAGTATTTTTACAATTTAATTCAGTTTCTATTTCTAAAAAAACATTTAAATAAGAAATGATTAATAACTCAAGCTTTCTTGATTTTGCTGTAGTACCCATATAAATCTCGGACATTTCATTTATGTCTATTAGCAAGTCTCATTACAACAAAAAGTGCGGTCAAATTTCGGGCGATTTTATCGGTGTCGAGTGCGCGCTGACAGTGTGTGGTGTTAATTAAAAATCTTGACAAATTTTTTTTCTTTATTAAAATTCCGACCGTTCGGTTTTTTTGATAAAGGAAAGGAAGATGAATGTATTAACAACCGCTTATACTTTGTTGGGCTGTGCCATTGTTTGCGAAGTGACCGGCTCTACGTTTTTAGCTAAATCAGACGGTTTTACTAAACTGATTCCGACAGGCATCACCGTTATCATGTTTGTGTTGGCATTTTATCTGTTATCACATGTGATCAAGGTGATTCCTTTGGGAATGGTGTATGCGATTTGGTCGGGAATCGGGATTATTTTAACGGCGCTGGTGGGCTTTTTAGTATTAAAACAATCGCTTGATCTGCCCGCGTTAATCGGTATCGGGTTTATTGTAACCGGCGTGGTGATAATGAATTTATTTTCACACAGCGTGGGGCATTAAATGATGAGTAAGTACAATCCCGCGCAAGTGCGCGAACAATTACTGCATGCCGTAGGGAAATTATTGTTGGCACAGGGCATCGCAGAATTGTCTCTCCAAAAAGTGGCGCAGGAAGCCGGTGTGAGTAAAGGCGCATTGTTTCATCATTTTGCCAATAAAGATGCCTTGCTTTCCGCGTTTTTTGCGAATTTACTGGCCGATTTTGAACGCGGTATTCTGCGGCATTTAGCGCCGAATCCGACTTATGCGGATTTTTTGTATGCTTACACGAAAGCAAGTTTTGAAGATTTAACGGTCTCGCATGATAGTGTGATTTGGGTCATGCAGTTTTTATCTTATCAGGATTATAAATTGCGCTGGCAGGATTGGCTGAATCGGACAATGCCGGCTTTCGAGACGCGAAATTCGTCACTGAATTTATTGAAATGTGCGGTAGATGGATTATGGCTGAATCTGGCCATCGGCGTGGTTCAGGTTGATGAGGTTCGGACTATTCAAGCGTTTATTTTGCAACAAATTGAGCAATATCGCGGCATAGCGCCGTAAGCGGCGGAAAAGTATATACCACGGCAGTGCGCACGCCAATAGCGTGTTTTCCGGCAAATGTCAGCCGTTAAAAAAGGACCGAATCCAACCGGATTCAGTCCTGAGCTTAGCTTGGTTAATGTTGTTATGCGCACCAAAGTGCGGTCGGTTTTCGGTTATTTTCTGGCGGTAATATGATTGCGCGCTTCTGCGGCAAGAGACATATAATCGCGGTAATCCTGTTCGCCGTCAGTCAGCGTATCGTTGGTATAATCTACACGATTATTCACCGCACTTTTAGCGGATTGTACGCCGTTTAACGCCATATAATCCTGATAATCGGCTTCGCTGTCAGGGGTGTCCGCCATCACATTTAAGGATACGGCGCCGGCGAACAGTACAAGGGCTAATTTATTCATTGCTTTCATGTTGAATTCTCTCATTAAGTTCATTGTTCATAGTAACGAACAAACTGCGTTCGATGCGGTTGATTATAGTCCTTTGCTTTATTATGATAAGACCGAACAAACCTAATTCTTTCTTAGGATGATCCTAATAATCGGAGCGTATCGGATGAACGGTTCAATTTACGGTTATCTTGTGGTGTTTCATACCATTATCATTGAAGGCAGTATCGCCGGTGCGGCGCGTAAACTGGAGGTGGCCTCGCCCTCTGTCAGCCAGTCGCTGAAAGCGTTGGAGCAGCATATCGGCCTGCCGCTGATTAATCGCACCACCCGCAAAATGGAACTCACCGACGCCGGACAGCGTTTATTTGACAGTACGTTTCCGCTGGTGCAGTCGCTCAATTTGGCCGTGGAAGAGGTGCGGGATTTAAGCGATATGCCGTTCGGTAAAGTGCGCATTACCCTTTCCGATCTGCATTATTACAGTATTTTGCAGCCGCATTATGCGGAATTTTGCCGGCGTTATCCGCAGGTGCTGCTGGAAATTTCCATTAATAACGGCATGGTGGATATTCTGAAAGAAGGGTTTGATGTCGGGATCCGAATGGGCGATCGGCTGGATGATCATTTTGTTGCGCGCAAACTGACGGAAACCGGAAAAATGGGCTTTTATGTATCCAAAGCCTATGCCGAGCAATATGGCGTGCCGAAAACGCCGGCGGAACTGAAACGGCACAAGCAGGTCGGCTTTCGTTTTACCACTTCAAATAAACTGGCGCAAACCAACGTGTATGACGACGACGGCGAACAGCTAACGCTGGATATTCCGCTTTCCATTATCACCAATAACATGATGTCAACCATTGATGCCGTTGAGCAGGGCATGGGCATCGGGCGGATTTTCAGCCTGCATCCCTGCACCAAAAACCTGATTCCGGTGCTGCCGGATTATTGGGTGATGTTCCCGCCGTCTTACCTTTTTTATCTGCAGAACAGCCAGAAAGCCAAGCGCGTGAAAGTGTTTATTGATTTTCTGCTGGAAAAAACCGCCCGCCTCAATTAAAAAATCGCGCCGAAACGACCGCACTTTGCCGACTTATTCCGCACAATCGTTTCGTGATTTGCGTTTTTTGCTTTAAAGTATAAAGCGGAAATCAAGGTGAACAATCAAAAGGTAAAAAAGCATGCACAAACGGATCCGAACGCTGTTGCTGTTGTGTTTATTCAGCGCGTTTGCACAGGCGGCGCCGCAGCCGATAAAATTTGCCCGTTTAGACTGGGAAAGCGGGCAGTTTACCACCGCCCTGCTGCGGATGATCATTGAAAAGGGGTATGGCTATCCGACGGAAGAAATTTCCGGGGCGGGCGTGGCGCTGGAAAATGCGCTGATGCAGAATGATATTCAGATTATCGGTGAAGTCTGGGTCGGCCGCTCGGAAGTGATGACGCGCGCCATTGCCGAAGGGCGGATCCGCATTGTCGGCGACACGCTGAAAGGCGGCGCCACGCAAGGCTGGTATATTCCCGATTATGTGCGACGCCAGTATCCTGAGCTGAAAAGCGTCGCGGATTTACCGCGCTTTGCCCATTTGTTTCGGGATCCGAATGATCCTGAACGTGCCCGTTTTCTGAATTGTCCCGCCGGTTGGACCTGTGAAGTGTTCAATACCCGTTTGCTGCACAATTTGAAGCTGGAGGCGCAGTTCAACAATGTGCCGACCGGCACCGGCTCAGCGCTGGACAGCGAGATTTCCGCCTATTACGAACAGCAAAAACCGTTGTTATTTTATTATTGGCAGCCGACCGGGTTAATGGCGAAATACGCTTTCGTGCCGTTGGAGTTTCCCGCCTTTGATGGGCGCTGCTGGGCGGAATTGCTGAATGCGCACAGTCAGGATAGTTGTGTGTCGGGATTTCCCGTATCGCGGCTGTCGGTTGCGGTGTCCGCCCGATTTGCCGAGCGCTACCCCGAGCTGATCGCGTTTTTGCAAAAGGTTGAGCTGGATGCCGATACCCTGAACCGCCAGATTCTGCTCATGAACGAGCGGCAGCACAGCGGCGAGCAGCAGGCGGCGCAGTTTCTGGCGCAATATCCGCAGCGCTGGCAACAATGGGTGTCTGCCGAAACCGCAGAGCGGCTGTCCGCACAGTTTAGCGCACCGGTTGCGAGCGACGGATTTTTTCCGCATTGGTCGATTCAGGAACCCTTTAATCGATGGCTGAAAAATACGGTTCAGCATTACGGCGATTATTTCCGTCACATAAGTTTAACGTTGCAGCATTCACTGCTGAATCCAGTGGAGCGATTTTTTCTTTCTCTGCCGCCGTGGCTGTTTATTCTGTCGGTGTGTCTGGTGGTCTGGCACAGCACCAAACGCCCTCTGTTCACCCTGTTTAGCGGTGCCGGGTTGTTTTTGCTCGGTGCGCTGGGCGTGTGGCAGGCGTCTATGCAGACCGTGGCGTTAATGGTGGTGTCTATCGGGTTCACCGTGATATTGGGCATCCCGCTCGGCATTGTGCTGGCCAAGCGCCGGCGTTGTTATCGTTTGGTGCTGCCGCTGCTTGATGTGATGCAGACGATGCCGAGCTTTGTGTATCTGATTCCGGTGCTGATGCTGTTCGGGCTGGGCAAAGTGCCGGCGATGTTCGCCTGTATTATTTACGCCATTGTGCCGCTGATTCGCCTCACCGTATTGGGAATTCGCCGTATCGAGCCGGAATTGCTGGAAACCGGACGCGCGTTCGGCAGCAGTCGCTGGCAGATGCTGTGCTGGATTATTCTGCCCTCGGCCAAAGCGCAGATTATGGCGGGCATTAATCAGACCGTGATGATGTCGCTGTCGATGGTGGTCTTGGCGTCAATGATCGGCGCGGCCGGGCTGGGACAGGTGATTTTGCAGGCGATCCAAACGTTAAATGTCGGGCAGGGGTTGCAGGCGGGCGGTGCGATTGTGATTCTGGCGATTATTGTCGATCGGATTACGCAGGGCTATGGAGGAAAGCAATGATAACGCAGATTAAGGCGGTTCGCCGATGAATAACATTGAATTCAATAATGTCAGCAAATATTACGGCACGCACCGTGCGCTGGATCGAGTCAGTCTCGGTTTGCCGGCGGGAAAGATCAGTTGCATAATGGGGCTGTCCGGTTCGGGCAAATCCACCTTGCTGCGCCATATTAACCGTCTGCTGGAGCCGAGCGAGGGGGAAATCCTGATCGAAGGGAAAAATCTGGCGGCGTTCGATGCGCATGCCTTGCAGCAGTTTCGCCGTAATCAGGTCAGTATGGTGTTTCAGCATTTCGGTTTACTGCCCCATTTATCGGTGATCGAAAATATCGAATACGGTTTAAAAGTCAAAGGGGTTAAGCGCCCCGAACGGCGCAAGCGGGCGCTTTGCTGGCTGAATGAAGTGGGGCTGACGGATAATGCGCAAAGCCCGGTGCAGGCCTTGTCGGGCGGGATGAAACAGCGCGTTGGCATTGCCCGCGCCTTTGCCTGCGATACGCCGATTCTGCTGATGGATGAACCATTTTCCGCGCTGGATCCGATCACTCGGCAGGCCTTGCAGACTTTGCTGCTGACCTTACAGGCGAAATGGCGCAAAACCATTGTGTTTGTCAGTCACGATTTGGATGAAGTGCGTTTGCTCAGTGATTTTGTGGTGCTGCTGGAACGAGGGCGTGTGGTGCAAAGCGGCACGTTCGAGCAGCTGCAAAATCATCCGAACAGCGATTACACCGCTCAATTTATGCAAAAACGGATTGCCGATGAGAACAACCCGTAAGCTTTTTTGCCGTGTTTATGGCTAATTGGCAATCAACAACAAGCCGGCATAAAAAGATGAAAAAAAGCACCGCACTTTTGAATGAGAAAAGTGCGGTGCGTTCCGGCGAGGTTTTATTCTTTCGGCAGGCGTTTAATCGCGTAAACCAGCCCGCCCCAGATAATCACTAAAGCGACGATCATCATAATAATTGCGCTGGCATTCATATTATTCTCCTTGTTTCTGCGTGAGTGCTTCGCTTTTCCATTTTAAACGGGAAAGCAGGAAGGAAATCACCACTAAACTTATCGACATGCCCCAGCCGAAGGTGTTCACAAACCAGCTTGGGTAGCCTTCATAGCCTTCGGAAAAGACTTTGGCGCCTTCGCTTAATAACATAAAGGCCAGAATACCGGTGGTGATCACGATGCACAGGCGCCAGAAAAAGCCCACTTTAAATGACGACGTTTCGTTTAAGTGATCGCCCAGCACGCCGAGTTTTTCATTAGCCACAATGGCGATCAGCGACACGAAGGCGACAGCGACGATACCGAAATAGTTAATGAATTTATCCAGCACGTCCAGCATCGGCAAACCGGTGGTGGTGCCGAACAACATCACCGAGACGAACATCATCGGTAAGCCGACGATAAACGTGGTTTTCACCCGGCGGGTGCGTAATTTATCCTGTACCGCGGAAATAATCACTTCAATCACCGAAATAAACGAGGTCAGCGCGGCAAAGGTTAAGGAACCGAAAAACAGCACGCCGAGAATATGGCCGAACGGCGCCTGATTGATAATGGTCGGAAAGGCGAAAAAGGCCAGACCGATACCGCCTTTCGCCACTTCGCTCACTTCCTGACCGGCGGCGGTCGCCATAAAACCGAGTGCGGCGAACACGCCGATGCCGGCCAGCAGTTCAAAACTGCTGTTGGCAAAGCCGACTACCAAGCCGGAGCCGGTTAAATCCGAGTCTTTTTTCAAATAAGAGGCGTAGGTGATCATAATGCCGAAACAGATAGAGAGCGAAAAGAAAATCTGCCCGTAAGCGGCGATCCACACGCTCGGATCGGACAGCTTCGACCAGTCCGGCGTAAATAACGCATTCAGCCCTTTGGCGGCACCCGGTAGGAACAGCGAGGAAACCACCAGCACGATAAACATGACCACCAACAACGGCATTAAAATGCCGGAGGATTTGGCGATCCCTTTTTGTACCCCCAGCGCCAGCACGCCTAAGGCAACCAGCCAGACCGCAATCAGCGGGCCGGTCACCATGGTGACGAAATCAAAGCTGACGCCTTGTGCGATATCGCCCATTTGCAGAAATTCGCCGATAAAAAAATCAATCGGTTTATCGCCCCAAGCGGAAGTAAAGGAAAAATAAGTATAACTTGCCGCCCAGCCGAGGACGACGGCGTAATACAGACCGATGATCACATTTACCATCACCTGCCACCAGCCGAAAGTTTCGAAATGGCGGTTAAAACGGCGATAGGATAAAGGCGCCCCGCCGCGGTGACGGTGCCCGATGGCGTAATCTAAAAACAGCAGCGGAATACCCGCGGTGAGCAGGGCGATAACGTAAGGCACGATAAACGCGCCGCCGCCGTTTTCGTAAGTGACATAAGGGAAGCGCCAGATGTTGCCGAGCCCGACGGCGGAACCGATGGCAGCGATGATAAAGGCTCTGCGGCCTGAGAAAGTTTCTCTTTTAGCAGTTGACTGAGCCATATAATTACCTTTTTTATTGTTAGATGAATGTGCTAAGGGTTAGGAATATAGCGCAATATTATTTCTAGTCAATAGTTAAAAATATCATCAGGCGGCGTATTTTATTTGTGTTTATAGTTTTTAATGCTGTTTTGCGATTTTGATTTGAATAAATAATCTGTTTTTAGCGTGAAATTAATTTATCTTGCCAAAAAGCGCGGAAACCGCCGCATAAAACGCTGGCAATAAAAAAGCGCGTTTTATGCGGCATTAAGGTCAACTAGGATTTCTCTTTTGAAGCGTCAGCGGAAATGATTCAGCAGCGGATTGACATCCGGCATCACACCGCGCCATAAATAAAAGGCATGTGCCGCCTGCCCGACCAGCATGCCGAAACCGTCGTACACCTGCGGTACGCCGAGGCGTTTACAGCGCGCAACAAAAGGCGTGTCGCCATCTTTGCCATATTGCATATCGTAAACCGCGCCGGCCTGCTGCAGAATCTGCGGGTCGATGTCCACGGTTTTGCCCTGCAAGCCCAGTGAGGTGGCGTTGATGATCAAATCGAATTTTTGCAACGGAACGGCATGGATGGCCAGCGCCCGGATTGCGCCGTGGCGGGCGAAATGTTCCGCCAGCGCCTGCGCTTTGCTTAACGTGCGGTTGGCGAGAGTCAGATTTTGCTGCGCCTGCAATAACGGCAGCAAAACGCCTTTCGCCGCGCCGCCGGCTCCCAGAACCAGCACCGATTGCCGCGCCTTAAGCAGGTTTAAACGCTGTAAATCGCTGACCAGCCCGGCGCCGTCGGTGTTATCGGCATAAAGCCGGCCGTCTGCCAGTTTTTTCAGCGTATTGCAGGCACCGGCGCTCAGACAGCGTTCGCTGTGGCAATCGGCGAGCTGAAACGCCCGCTCTTTAAACGGCGCGGTGATATTGCAGCCTTGCGCGCCGGCGGCAAAAAAGGCGGCCAGTTGTTGCTCGAAGTGCTGTAAATCGCCCAGCATTGCCGTATATTCCAGCTGCTGGGCGCATTGCTCGGCGAACCGCCGGTGGATTTGCGGGGATTTGCTTTGCGCAATCGGATTGCCCCAAACCGCGTATTTATCCATAGATTATCCTTGTCTGATTACTTGATTGGTCAGCAGATCGCGGATGGTCGACGGGTTTTCTGCCTGCCCCGTCGCCATTTCCAACACCGGGAAATCCGCGCCGAACTGGGCTTTCACTTCCTGTGCGGTACGGCACGGCGGCAATCCGCTTAAATTGGCGCTGGTGGAAATCAGCGCAAATCCCGTCTGTTCGCACAACAAACGCACCGCCTCATGGCGGCATAAACGGATTGCAATGCTGTCAAAACGCCCGGTTAAAAAGGCCGGCGTGCCCGGTGCAGCCGGAACCAGCCAAGTGGTCGGGCGATCGTAACGGGCGGTGAGGCGCTGCAACTGTGCGGCATCAAGGGCGGCGATATTAATAAAAGGCTGTAGATAACTTAAGGTCGGCGCGACCAAAATCAGGCCTTTTTCCACAGGACGCTGTTTCAAAACTAATAATTTTTGTACCGCACTTTCGTTCAGCGGATTGCAACCCAGACCGAATACCGCTTCGGTGGGATAGGCGACAACCTGATTGTGTTTCAGTTGTTCAACGATATATTGCACATTAGCGGGGTGTTGCGTATTCATAGTGCCGTGTCAAAAATATGCCGACAGCCTCGTGCCGCACATTGCCAAGTGCGGTGCGTTTCGCTTTCTTTTTTTAAGCTGCAAACCTGTCCGCCGCAGGCGGGACAGCTGACGGCATAAGGCTTGTCGGGTAAGGTGAATTTACATTTCGGGTACCGGCTGCAACCATAGAATAGTTTTCCTTGCCGTCCGCGTCTGGCTACCAGCGTTCCCTGCCCGCATTCCGGACAGCCGATCGTCTGTTCCGGCGGCGGGGCCTCTTCCTGCACCACAAACTGACATTGCGGATAGTTGCTGCAACCGATAAACATCCCGTAGCTGCCTTGTTTTAACTGTAAAACATGACCGCACTGCGGGCAGCGTTGAGGGAGCGATTTAATAATTTGCGTGTTGTGATGCGGCTGTAACGGTTTGAGGAAATCGCAATCCGGATAATTACTACAGCCTAAAAACAAGCCCTTTTTGCCTTTTTTCATCACCAGCGGCGAGCCGCACTGCGGGCAAGGCTCGGTTTGTTTGGTCGGTTGAAAAAGACGCTTGTTCATAATATTTCCGCTTGCTGATTAGGGACGATTAAGCCGAATGCTTGGCGCCGGCATGTCGTTTTTGCGTTTGCCGTCGGCAATTTTAAGCGACAATGGCGCCGAACGCAATGCGCCGCCGTCGCCTTTTACGGCAGCTCGATGCCGGCATGGCGTAGCAGCTGCGCGGTTTCGAACACCGGCAGTCCCATAATGCTGGTAAAACTGCCTTCAATATGCCGGATGAAAATGCCGCCCATGCCCTGAATACCGTAGGCGCCGGCTTTATCCATCGGTTCTTTGCCGGCGATATAACGCCGGATGTCATCCTCCGTCAGCGCGGTAAAGCATACTTGGCTGGTTTGCACAATGTTATGCCGGCGGGCTTGGTGGAACAGGCAAACGGCGGTCATCACCTGATGAGTACGGCCGGACAGGCGACGCAGCATCTGCGCAGCGTGCGCGTCATTGCGCGGTTTACCGAGAATTTGTCCCTCCGCGACCACAATGGTATCGGCGGACAGAAACGGTAAGTGCGGTGGTTTTTGCTGCTGTTTTTGCCATAATGCCACCGCCGCCCGGTTTTTTTGCTGCGCCATGCGCATAACGTAATCCGCCGGCGTTTCCCCTTTGCGCGGGGTTTCGTCAATGGCGGCGGCAAACACTTCGACATGCAGCCCGAGCTGCTGCAAAAGCTGTAGGCGGCGCGGACTGTTTGAGGCCAGATAAAGTTGGGTTGTGGACATCACATTGATCGGTTGTTTATTCGGAAGGAATTTAGTTTATACTTAAGCGGCAAAATAAGGAATAGCTATGTTTGAATTTACTCAGAATCAATGGTTGACGGCGGTGCTGCTGTGTGTGTTGATCGGTTTGACGCTGTTGTTTATTGCCGTGCGGCGTAAACAGACGATTTACCGTCTGCAACAGGATTTAAATAAAAATATCAATGATTATAATCAGTTGCTGGAAAAATACGAACATCTGTCGCAGCAAAAAATCCTGTCGGAACAAGGGCTGATTAAAGCGCAGACCAGCGCCGACGGATTGCAGGTGCGTTTACGGGAGCGCGATGAAAAACTCGCTTACCTGCAACAAGAGCTGGATGAGGAACAGGCGCGACATGAAAATATCGCCGCCCGGATCACCGCCCTGAATGAACGTTTTGGCGCCGCCCGTGCGCAGGCGGACAGTTTAAGCCGCCAGCTTGAGCAAAGCCGCGACGGCCTGGCGCGCAAAGAGCGGGAATATGCCGATTTAAGCGAAAAAAACACCGCACTTTGGCGTGAGCTGACCGCGCTGAAAACCAGTCTGGCGGAAAAGGAAAAACACTTTGCCGCCCAGCAACAGAATTTCGAGCACGGCAAACAGCAGCTCAGCGTCGAGTTTCAGAATCTGGCGAATCGGATTCTGGAGGAGAAAAGCCGCAGTTTCAGCCAGAGCAACCAAGCGGCGCTGGATCAGCTGCTGAAACCGTTCCGTGAGCAGATCGACGGATTCCAGAAACGGGTGAACGAGATTCATTCCGAAGCGCTGAAAGGCAATGCGGGATTGGAGGCGGAAATCAAAAAAGTGCTGCAAATCGGGCTGAGCATGTCGCAGGAAGCCAATAATCTGACTTCCGCCCTGAAAGGCGAGAAAAAAACGCTGGGCAACTGGGGCGAAGTGCAGCTTGAACGGGCGCTGCAGCTGGCGGGGCTGGTAAAAGACGCCCATTACAGCGCGCAGGCGCATTTTAAAGACGAACACGGCAAACATAATTACCCGGATTTTATCCTGAATCTGCCGGATAATAAGCATATTATTATCGACAGCAAAATGTCGCTGGTCGCTTACGAAAGTGCGGTCAATACGGAAGACGAAAACAAACGGCAGTCGCTTTTGCGCGAGCATATTAAGGCGATCAGAAATCATATCGACGATTTATCGTACAAAGATTACAGCAACCTGATCGGCATGCGCAGCCCGAATTTCGTGCTGATGTTTATTGCGCTGGAACCGGCTTATATGGAAGCGCTGAAACTGGATAGCACGCTGTTTAACTACGGCTATGAGAAAAACGTGATTCTGGTTTCCCATACCACTCTGATGCCGATTCTGCGTACGGTCGCCAACCTGTGGCGGATTGAGCGCGGCAACCGTGAGGCGAAGGAAATCAGCGCCAAAGCCGGCGAAATCTACAATCAGATCTGTCTGGTCGCCGAACGGCTGGCGAAACTGGGCGGCACGCTCAGCACCGTCAGCAGCCATTACAACAGCACGGTCACGGCGCTGGTAGGCCAACAAGGGCTGGCGGGAAAAGTCGAACGTTTCCGCGATTTATCCGCCAAAGCCACCAAAACTTTGCCGGATGTGGCGCTGCTGCATCAGGATTTGGAGGTAGAAAAACTGATTGCGCTAAAAGCGGAAGAAGATGCGGGCGAATAGCGCGCCGGTCGCATTGTGCGTTGCTGAGCTCAGGCGATATGATATTAACGCCCGTTCCGGCTCTTGCGGATGACAAACCGTGCCGGAGGTAAAACCGGCAGCAGCGACTGGTTACGCTGGTATCTTATGCCGATTTAACCGGGTTTAGCGGTTAACCGATATTCAGTTTTATTCCACCGAATACTAAAAAAGCATAACAAAATGATAATGTTATGCTTTTTATGTGATCGTACTGCCGTTTTCTAAATCATTTTTTTCAATTGATATAAATACGCCAGCGCCTGTTTCGGGGTCATGTCGTCGGGGTCGAGTTTTTCCAGCATTGCCAGCACCGCACTTTGGCTTTCTTCCTCTTCCATTAACGCCAGTTCGCCTTGGGTTTGTCGGCCGGTGAGCAGTTCGTGCGGGTCGAGGCTACGGTTTTGCAGGGAAAGTTGTTCCAGCTGTTTGAGTTTTTGTTTCGCCAGTTTGATGACCGGCTGCGGTACGCCCGCCAGCGCGGCGACCGCTAAGCCGTAACTTTTGCTCGCCGCGCCTTCCTGTACCGCGTGCATAAAGGCGATGGTGTCGTGGTGTTCCAGCGCATCAAGGTGAATGTTGGCACTGCCCGGCAGTTGTTCGGGCAATACGGTCAGTTCAAAATAATGGGTGGCGAATAAGGTCAGCGAGCGGCACTGTTTGGC
Organism: Necropsobacter rosorum; assembly: GCA_000751835.1. Taxonomy (GTDB): domain Bacteria; phylum Pseudomonadota; class Gammaproteobacteria; order Enterobacterales; family Pasteurellaceae; genus Necropsobacter; species Necropsobacter rosorum. The sequence continues at coordinate 168,318 of CCMQ01000008.1, forward strand.
CAGCCATTCCGCGCAAGCCCAGGCCAGGGACAAGCCGTCGTAAGTGGAGGTGCCGCGCCCGATTTCGTCAATCAGCACTAAGCTGTGGGCGGTGGCCTGATGCAGAATATTGGCCATTTCGGTCATTTCCACCATAAATGTCGAACGGCCGGAGGCCAGATCATCGGAGGCGCCGATGCGGGTAAAAATGCGATCGACAGGCCCGATCCGCGCACTTTCCGCCGGTACGAAGCTGCCGATGTACGCCATTAAGGTGATCAGTGCGGTCTGGCGCATATAGGTACTTTTACCGCCCATATTCGGGCCGGTGATGATCAGCAAATGGCGCGCGCTGTCCAATTGCACCGGGTTGGCGATAAAAGGCTCTTTTAAAACCTGCTCCACCACCGGGTGACGCCCCTGCTCAATCGTGACGCCGATTTGCTCGCTGAACTGCGGCGCGATGTAATTCAGGGTTTGCGCCCGTTCCGCCAGATTGCTCAGCACATCCAGCTCCGCCAGCGCCAGTGCGGCGCGCTGCAATTCGCCCAAGTGCGGTAATAATTGGGCAAAAATTTCTTCATACAGCTGTTTTTCCAGCGCCAGAGAGGCGCCTTTGGCTTTCAGCACTTTATCTTCGTAAGTTTTCAGTTCGGGAATGATATACCGCTCGGCATTTTTCAGGGTTTGCCGGCGCACATAATGGATCGGGGCTTTGTGCGCCTGTCCCTGACTGATTTGAATATAATAGCCGTGTACCGCATTAAAGCCGATTTTCAGGGTATCGATGCCGGTGCTTTCCCGTTCACGTTTTTCCAGATCGTCCAGATATTGCGTCGCCCCTTCCGCCAGCGAACGCCATTCATCCAGTTCGGCGTGATAACCTGCGGCGATCACACCGCCGTCGCGGATCAGTAGCGGCGGGTTATCGATAATCGCCCGTTGCAGTAACTCCCGTTGTGCCGAAAAATCGTTCATTTGCTGGGAAAGTGCAGTCAAAAACGGGCAATTTTCCGCTTGCAGAATGTGTTTCAGCAACGGAATCTGTGTCAGCGCGGTGCGCAGGCGGGTTAAATCGCGCGGACGGGCGGAACGCAACGCCACGCGAGCCAGAATCCGTTCCATATCGCCCACTTGCTGCAGACAGGGTTGCAGTTGGCTGATCAGATCCTGCTGTAAAATCGCGCTGATCGTTTGTTGGCGCTGTTGCAGCTTTTTAACATTGCGAATCGGCTGGTGGATCCAGCGCTTCAGCAGGCGGCTGCCCATCGGGGTGACGCACTTATCCAGCACCGATGCCAGCGTATTTTCCGTGCCGCCGGCAAGATTTTGGGTCAGCTCCAGATTGCGCCGGGTGGCGGCATCCAGCTGAACGGTATCGCTGTTTTGCAGCAGGCTGATACTTTGAATATGCGGCAGAGCGGTGCGTTGAGTTTCCTGCGCATATTGCAGCAGACAGCCGGCGGCGCACAGCCCCAGCAGCGCCTTTTCCACCCCGAAACCGCGTAAATCTTTGGTGCCGAACTGGCGGTTTAATTGCTGAACCGCCGTGTTTAACTCAAATTCCCACACCGGACGCCGGCGCAAGCCCTTGGCATGTTCAATTAAATGCAGTGCGGCGAAATCTTCGCAATACAGCAGTTCGACCGGTTGAATGCGCTGTAATTCCGCTTGTAGATGTTGTTGCGAATCGGGTTCGCTGAGCTGAAAGCGCCCCGATGTCATATCCAATGTCGCCAGACCGAAGCGTTCTTTTTCCTGATATACCGCCGCAATCAGATTATCCTGCCGCTCCGGCAGCAGCGCTTCGTCGCTCACCGTACCGGGCGTAACCACACGCACAATCTGGCGTTCCACCGGCCCTTTGGCAGTGGCCGGGTCGCCGATCTGTTCACAAATCGCCACGCTTTCACCAAGCTGCACCAGTTTGGCCAGATAGCCTTCCACCGCGTGATAAGGCACGCCCGCCATGGGAATCGGCTGGCCTGCCGACTGGCCGCGTTTGGTCAGCGAAATATCCAGCAATGCCGCCGCTTTTTTGGCGTCATCGTAAAATAATTCATAAAAATCGCCCATGCGGTAAAACAGCAGAATATCGGGATTTTCTGCTTTTAAACGCAGGTATTGCTGCATCATCGGCGTGTGTTGATCAGTTTTTTTGTCTAATTTCATTGCGTTATCCGTTTTATTATTTTCTTGTCAGAGGATTTTCTGCGCGCTGCTATTTTATAACGAATCCGGATTTTTGTGCAGAAGGCGATAAGGCAATCGCACAATTATTGTATGAGCCGCGACATCAAAAAGCCACCGCTAAAAAAAGCAGCATGATTTTTGAGCTGAGAAAATGCCGAACGAAAACGGCTGTGATGATGCCTATTTAGGAAGAAAACGCCGAAGCTTTCCGTTCGGCAAAGACCCTGATCGCCGTACGGCGATCAAGATCGGATGTGCGGATGGATTAATTGCTGAATTTACTAATCGCTGCGGCAATTTCCTGATCGCGGTAAACCGCCTGTACCACTTCGGAAAAGGTTTGGTTCAGCACTTTCTGAATTTCGTCATTTTTTGCACTGAAGGCGCCTTCCTGTGTTCGGGTGCCGCCGATTTTCTTGGTGAACTGCCCTTTCGCGCCCTGTACCTGCACGTTCAACTGTATATTGGTCGTGATTTTATAGCGTAAATCGCCTTGTTCGACTTTGGCATAAAAATCGGTGACATCAACGAGTACGTTGCTGTTGGATTGCGCCGGTGTGGCGGCGATACGGAAGCCTTTGGCGTTCAGATCCTGTTTGATGACCTGATCAAACAATTGTGTTACGGTCGGTTCGGCAAACAGTTTAAAAACGCCGCCGTTGATGACATAACTGGATATTTCAGGTTGCGCGCGCGCATCACGCGTCGCAATGTTCAGTACGGCATTCTGATTTGCCGCATTAAACTGCGTGGTCGGCGCCGGCGGTGTGAAACTTAATGTACTGCTTGGCTGGCTCTGGCAGGCGCTCAGCAGCAGCGCACCGGCTATCAGTGCGGCAACGGAAAATTTTTTAAAACCCATAGATCACCTCGATAATCAAAAAAAGTGACGGTTATTCTTGCAAACTTCCCGGGTAATGTATAGTCTCTGGGCGCGAAAAGCACGAAAAATTTACCACAGAAACAAGGAAACGCGATGTCCAAACAACAGGAATTACAGGCTAAAATTCATGCCGAATTTGCACCGCACTTTTTGCATATTGAGAACGAAAGCCATCTTCACAGCGCGGGACGCGGCGCCGAGTCGCATTTTAAGATCGTGATTGTCTGCGAGGCGTTTGCCGGCATGACGAAAATTGCCCGTCACCGCGCGGTTTATCAGCTGCTGGCGGCGGATCTGCAAAACGGGATTCATGCGCTGGCGCTGCATACTTACAGCCCGTCGGAGTGGGAGAATCTGAACCGCCGGATACCGTCGTCCACCCGTTGTGCCGGCGTCGGCCATTAAGGCGCCGTCTCATACCTCATTGGCGGTACAGTAAAATTTTTCCTGTGCCGAAAAGTTGATTTTTTACAAATATTCTGCTTTTTTTCGCAAAAACAGGGGAAAAATGCCGCGCTTAAGTGGCATGAATTTTATTATTTGGTTAAAATGAGCAGCTAATTTTTACGAAATTTTAACGTTATATTTTGTACATAAAATAGACGCCTGAAACGACAGAATTTGAGTTTTAAATTTTATATGGTTGGAGAACTATTATTACTATTTTGTTATGTTCGCAGATAGTCCGGATAGCTCTGAAAATCATTACTCAAGACGAGGTTGCCGCATGTTGCCGTCACGACGGTAAAAGTGCGGTAGCTATATTTTTAATCTAACGAAAAGTAGTGCAAACAATATGATTACGATTAAAAAAGGCTTGGATCTTCCTATTGCGGGAAGTCCGGAACAAGTAATCCGTAGCGGTAACGCCGTTACTGAAGTTGCCTTGCTTGGCGAAGAATATGTGGGTATGCGGCCTTCCATGAAGGTGCGCGAAGGCGATACGGTGAAAAAAGGTCAGGTGCTTTTTGAAGACAAAAAGAATCCCGGCGTCTTTTTTACCGCGCCGGCAAGCGGAACCGTTAGCGCGATTAATCGCGGCGCCAAGCGAGTATTACAATCCGTAGTGATTCAAATTGCCGGGGATGAACAAGTCACGTTCGCTCACTACGCGGCGGCCGAACTGAAAACCCTGAGTGCCGAACAGGTTCGGCAAAATCTGCAAACTTCAGGATTATGGATCGCACTTCGCACCCGTCCGTTCAGTAAAATTCCTGCTGTTGACGCCGTGCCGGCATCGATCTTCGTCAATGCCATGGATACCAACCCGCTGGCGGCAAATCCGGAAGTGGTGTTAAAAGAACACGGGCAGGATTTTATTGACGGTCTGACCGTATTAAGTCGCCTGCATGAAGGTCAGGTACATTTATGCAAAGCGGCCGGCAGTCAGATTCCGACCGCCGATTTGCCGAATCTGGCGGTGCATGAGTTCAGTGGGCCGCATCCGGCGGGCTTAAGTGGTACGCATATTCATTTCATTGATCCGGTCAGCGCGACCAAATCCGTCTGGTCTGTCAATTATCAGGATGTGATCGCTATCGGTAAATTATTTACCAGCGGCGAACTTTACACCGGGCGTGTGGTGGCGTTAGCCGGCCCACAGGTGAAAAATCCGCGTCTGATTTATACCCAGCTCGGCGCTAATTTGTCGCAGTTGACGGCAAACGAGTTAAAAGACGGCGAAAACCGGGTGATTTCCGGTTCCGTGCTGAGCGGTCATACCGCGACCGGCCCGGTCGATTATCTGGGACGTTATGCCCTGCAGGTCGCCGTGATTGCCGAGGGACGCGAGAAAGAGTTTTTAGGCTGGATGATGCCGGGCGCGAATAAATTCTCAATTACCCGCACGGTGCTGGGACATTTCGGGCATAAACTGTTTAACTTTACTTCCGCGCTGAACGGCGGTCATCGCGCAATGGTGCCGATCGGCGCTTATGAGCGGGTCATGCCGTTGGATATTATTCCGACATTATTACTGCGTGATTTAGCCGCAGGCGATACGGACAGTGCGCAGGCGTTAGGCTGTCTGGAGCTGGACGAAGAGGATCTGGCGCTTTGCACGTTCGTCTGTCCGGGAAAAAACGAATACGGTCCGATGCTGCGCGCGGCGCTGGATAAGATCGAGAAGGAAGGTTAAAAATGGGTTTAAAACATCTTTTAGAGAAAATGGAACCTGCATTTTTACCGGGCGGTAAATATGAAAAATGGTTCGCATTATACGAAGCGACGGCGACATTTTTATATACGCCGGGTACGGTCACCACAAAAGCCGCTCATATACGCGATGCGTTAGATTCAAAACGGATGATGGTGTTGGTCTGGCTGGCTCTGTTTCCGGCGATGTTCTACGGTATGTTCAACGTCGGGGCGCAGTCGATACTGGCGTTAAGCGTCGGTGATTTTGCGCAGAATCTGGCGCAAAATGCGGCTAACGACTGGCATTTCGCGCTTGCTGACGCATTGGGTCTGGTTTCACCGGATGCCGGCGTACTGGCGAAAATGGCGCTGGGGGCGATTTTCTTCCTGCCGATTTATCTGGTGGTCTTTTTGGTCGGCGGTTTCTGGGAAGTGTTGTTTGCGATGGTACGCAAACACGAGGTCAATGAAGGTTTCTTTGTCACCTCCATTCTGTTAGCCCTGATTGTTCCGCCGACATTACCGTTATGGCAGGCGGCACTGGCGACGACTTTCGGTGTCGTGGTGGCGAAAGAAGTGTTCGGCGGCGTGGGTAAAAACTTTATGAACCCGGCATTAGCGGGACGTGCGTTTCTCTTTTTTGCTTATCCGGCACAGATTTCCGGCGATATGGTATGGGTTGCCGCGGATGGTTTTTCCGGTGCGACCGCACTTTCGCAATGGTCAAGCGGCGGCGAAGCTGCACTGAAACATGTGGCGACCGGACAGCCGATTACCTGGATGGATGCCTTTTTAGGTAATCTGCCGGGCTCTATCGGTGAAGTCTCTACCCTGGCGCTGTTAATCGGCGGGCTGGTTATCGTTGTCGCCCGGATCGCATCCTGGCGGATTATCGCCGGTGTGATGATCGGTATGATCGCCACTTCAACCTTGTTTAATCTTATCGGCTCCGCCACTAATCCGCTGTTTGCTATGCCTTGGCACTGGCATTTAGTGTTAGGCGGTTTTGCCTTAGGTATGCTGTTTATGGCCACCGATCCGGTATCTGCGGCGTTCACCAATAAAGGGAAATGGTGGTACGGTGCGCTAATCGGCGTGATGGCGGTGCTTATCCGCGTGGTAAACCCGGCATATCCGGAAGGCATGATGTTGGCTATTTTATTTGCCAACCTGTTTGCGCCGTTATTCGACTACATTGTAGTTCAGGCAAATATTAAACGTCGGAGAGCACGCAATGGCTAAATTCAATAAAGACAGTATCGGCGGCACAATCTCGGTGGTTGTGCTGTTAAGTTTGGTTTGTTCCGTTATCGTAGCGGGTTCGGCGGTATTGCTGAAACCGACACAGGAAGAACAGAAACAACTGGATAAACAAAAAAATATTCTCAGTGTGGCCGGTTTATTAAACGCGGATACCAAGGCCGGGCAGATTAAAGATATTTTCGCCAAAAATATCGAAGCCCGCTGCGTGGAGCTGGACAGCGGCGATTACACCGATTGCCCGGCTAACTTTGATGCGAAAGCGGCGGTAAAAGATCCGAAACAAAGTCAGGCGTTGACTGCCGATGAGGATCAGGCCGGCATTCGCAATCGCGCCAATCTGGCCGAAGTTTATCTGGTTAAAGGCGGTGATGGACAGGTCTCGCAGGTCGTGCTGCCGATTTACGGACGCGGCTTATGGTCCACCATGTATGGTTTCCTGTCGGTACAGCCGGACGGCAACACCGTCAACGGAATCACCTACTATGAGCACGGCGAAACGCCGGGGCTGGGCGGTGAAATCGAAAATCCGCGCTGGCAGGCGCAATTTGCCGGCAAGAAATTATTTGACGGCGATAAAGCGGCATTATTTGTCGGCAAAGGCGCATCGTCCAATAAAGAACACGGCATCGACGCGATATCAGGCTCTACCCTGACCAGTAACGGAGTGAACAATTCCTTTAAATTCTGGTTGGGTCAAAAAGGGTTTGGTCCGTATTTGGCAAAATTAAAAGCGGGGGCTAACTAATGGCTGGTTCAAATCTTAAAAAGCTGTTGTTATCGCCGGTCATCGATAACAACCCGATTGCATTACAAATTTTAGGTATTTGTTCTGCGTTGGCGGTAACCACCAAACTTGAGACCGCGGTGGTAATGGCGGTTGCGGTAAGTCTGGTTACGGCGTTTTCAAGCTTCTTTATTTCGTTAATCCGTAACTATATTCCGAACAGTATCCGTATTATCGTACAAATGGCGATCATTGCGTCACTGGTTATTCTGGTGGATCAAATCCTGCGTGCTTACGCTTATGATTTATCAAAACAGCTGTCCGTTTTCGTCGGTCTGATTATTACTAACTGTATCGTGATGGGGCGCGCCGAGGCGTTCGCCATGAAATCGGCACCGGTAGAAAGTTTTGTGGACGGTATCGGTAACGGTCTGGGTTACGGCGCAATTCTGGTGACGGTGGCGTTTATTCGCGAGTTAATCGGTTCCGGAAAATTATTCGGCACGACCGTCTTCCAAACCTTACAGGATGGCGGCTGGTATCAGACTAACGGTCTGTTCTTACTGGCGCCGAGCGCATTCTTTATCATTGGTTTCTTAATCTGGGGCTTAAGAACCTGGAAACCGGAACAGGTGGAGAAATAATCGATGGAACATTATATTAGCTTATTCGTTAAATCCGTATTTATCGAAAATATGGCGCTTTCTTTCTTTCTGGGAATGTGTACGTTCCTGGCGGTCTCGAAAAAAGTGTCCACCGCCTTCGGTCTGGGGATTGCGGTTATCGTCGTACTGGGTATTTCCGTGCCGGTCAACCAACTGGTGTATTCTTTAATTCTTAAAGACAGCGCGTTGGTTGAAGGGATTGATTTAAGTTTCCTTAACTTTATTACCTTTATCGGGGTGATTGCGGCGTTAGTACAAATTCTCGAAATGGTACTGGATAAATTCTTTCCCGCGTTATACAACGCGCTGGGGATCTTTTTACCGCTGATCACGGTAAACTGTGCGATTTTCGGTGGCGTATCCTTTATGGTTCAGCGCGATTATAATTTCGCCGAATCGGTGGTGTACGGCATTGGTGCCGGTACGGGCTGGATGCTGGCGATTGTGGCGCTGGCGGGGATTACTGAGAAAATGAAATATGCCGATGTACCGGCAGGGCTGCGCGGCTTAGGCATTACTTTTATCACCGTCGGTCTGATGGCGCTCGGCTTTATGTCCTTCTCAGGCATTCAGTTGTAACAAAGGGGATATAGAATGGAAATTACTCTTGGCATTGCAATGTTCACGGTTATCGTATTGGTTTTAGCGGTTATCATCTTATTCGCCAAATCCAAACTGGTAAACTCCGGCGACATTACAATTGAAATCAATAACGATCCGAGCAAAGCGATCAGCCTGCCGGCCGGCGGTAAATTATTAGGCGCGCTGGCGAGCAAAGGCATCTTCGTATCCTCCGCTTGCGGCGGCGGCGGTTCCTGCGGTCAATGCGTCGTAAAAGTAACGGAAGGCGGCGGCGATATTCTGCCGACCGAGCTTTCCCATATTTCTAAACGTGAAGCGAAAGAGGGCTATCGCCTTTCCTGTCAGGTCAACGTGAAGAACAGCATGAAAATTGAACTGCCGGAAGAAGTGTTCGGGGTGAAAAAATGGGAATGCACCGTTATCTCCAACGATAACAAAGCGACTTTCATTAAAGAGCTCAAACTGGCGATTCCGGAAGGCGAGGAAGTACCGTTCCGTGCCGGCGGCTATATTCAGATTGAAGCCGAACCGCATACGGTTTATTACAAAGACTTCGACATTCCGCAGGAATATCACGAAGACTGGGATAAATACGATTTATGGCGTTATGTGTCCAAAGTGGACGATCATATTATCCGCGCCTATTCCATGGCGTCTTATCCGGAAGAAAAAGGCATTATTATGCTGAACGTGCGTATTGCAACGCCGCCTCCGCGTAATCCTGACGTGCCGCCGGGACAAATGTCCTCTTATATCTGGTCGTTAAAACCGGGTGATAAAGTGACGATTTCCGGGCCGTTCGGCGAATTCTTCGCCAAAGATACCGATGCGGAAATGGTGTTTATCGGCGGCGGTGCCGGTATGGCGCCGATGCGTTCGCATATTTTCGACCAGTTAAAACGTCTGCATTCCAAACGTAAAATTTCCTTCTGGTACGGCGCACGTTCCAAACGGGAAATGTTCTATGTGGAAGATTTCGACCAGTTACAGGCCGAAAATCCGAACTTTACCTGGCATGTGGCGTTGTCCGATCCGTTGCCGGACGACAACTGGGACGGTTACACCGGATTTATTCACAACGTGCTTTATGAAAATTATCTGAAAAATCACGAAGCGCCGGAAGATTGCGAATACTACATGTGCGGACCGCCGGTGATGAACGCCGCCGTGATCGGCATGCTGAAAAATCTGGGTGTGGAAGATGAAAACATCTTATTGGATGATTTCGGCGGCTGATAAATCTCAGCGCGTAAATAAGAGCGGTCAGAAATCTGGCCGCTTTCACCATTATTCGGCACAGAAAACCGTCACATGCCGTCTTTCAACCGCGGTTTAGCCGATAAGTACGGTAAGGAGAACATCATGTTCAGTTTTCAGCGCATTTATGATTTTACCCCGCAGGCAAACCAATGTGCGGTGTTCGTTGACCGGCTTTACCCGCGCGGTGTGCATAAGGCATTGTTTCAGCACTGTTTATGGTTAAAATCCGTCACGCCGTCCAATGAGCTGCGCAAATGGTTTCATCAGGATCCGGCGGCGAATTTCGAGCTGTTTAAACTGCGGTATCATCAGGAGTTGCTCGGTGCCGAACAGCAGCAGGGATTGGCACAGCTGAAAGCTCTAGCGCAGCAGCATGACAATGTGTTGCTGTTAAGTGCGGTCAAAAATCCGCAAAAAAGTCATATTCCGGTGTTACTGGAAGCGTTAAATCAATAATCTATTTTTATGCTTGGTATCTTTATTATTTTCAATCAGATATGCAGGCATTCCGACATTATGAAAAAGAAACGAATTTTTAGCTGGTGTTGTCTGGCGTTATGCGGCCTGATGCTGGCCGCCTGCAATAAGGAGCCGCAGATCACAACGCTGAGCGGCAAAACCATGGGCACGACCTATCATATTAAATATATCGACGACGGCAGCTCGGCAGCGGATACCGCACGCACGCACGAACAGGTCGAAACGATTTTAAAAGACGTGAACGATAAAATGTCCACTTATATTCCGAGTTCGGAACTCAGCCGCTTTAATCAGTCGCGTCAAACGGATACGCCGGTTGAAATTTCGGCCGATTTGGCCACCGTTATCGGTGAGGCGCTGCGCTTAAACCGTCTTACCGAAGGGGCGCTGGATATTACCGTCGGGCCGCTGGTCAATTTATGGGGATTCGGCCCGGAAAAACGGGTTGAAAAACAACCCACAGCACAGCAATTGGCGCAGCGGCAGGCATGGGTCGGCATTGAAAAGCTGAAATTAAGCGAAAAGGACGGACGTTTTTACCTTGAAAAAGCCGTTCCCGAACTCTATGTTGATCTCTCTGCCATCGCCAAAGGTTTCGGCGTCGATAAAGTGGCGGACTATATCGAAAGTATCGGCATTGCCGATTATCTGGTGGAAATCGGCGGTGAAATCCGCGCAAAAGGCCGCAATCTCGAGGGAAAAGTCTGGCAAATCGCCATTGAAAAACCGACCTTTGACGGTTCGAGAGCGGTAGAACAGGTTATCGGACTGGGGAATCTGGCGATGGCCACTTCCGGCGATTACCGCAATTATTTTGAGGATAACGGCAAACGCTTTTCCCATGAAATCGATCCGAAAAGCGGCTACCCGATCCAGCATCATTTAGCTTCAATTACCGTGCTGGATCCGTCGTCTATGCGCGCGGACGGGTTGTCCACCGGCTTGTTCGTATTAGGCGAGGATAAAGCCCTGCAGATCGCGGAACAACACAATCTGCCGGTTTATCTGATCATCAAAACGCAGGACGGCTTTTCCACCAAAATGTCCTCCGCGTTTGAAAAACTGTTAAACAACAAGGAATAACCTATGCAATTATTTTTGATTACCTTCGGCCTGTTTATTCTGGTGATCCTCGGCATGTCACTGGGCTATATCGTGAAGAAAAAATCCATCGCCGGCAGCTGCGGCGGCATTTCCAGCCTCGGGCTGAAAAAAGTCTGCGACTGTGAAGAACCTTGCGATAACCTGAAACAAAAAGTGGCGAAAGGGGAAGCAGATCCGGCGGAGTTAGCGCGTTTTGAGAAAAATAACGCGCAATTTTACGAAGTGAAATAATTTTTCGGAGCAACATTATGCCTTACGTTAATATCAAAGTGACCGGCGGCAAAGAAGCGCCGACGGCGCAGCAAAAAGCGGAACTTATCCGCGGTGTGACCGAACTGCTGCACAATGTGCTGGGAAAAAATCCGGCCACCACCGTGGTGGTGATCGACGAAGTGGAAACCGATAACTGGGGAATCGGCGGCAAAACCGTTACCGTACGGCGTCAGGAGACATCCTGCGAAGAATAAACGACGGCGAAAACTTGATAAAAAACGACCGCACTTTAGGTGCCGGAGAACATAATGAAATCAGAAACCTACCAACAGCATTTCCCGCAGCTCAGCGCCGCGCAGCTTGCCGAACACGGCAAACGAAAAGTGATTGTCGGCATGTCGGGCGGGGTGGATTCTTCCGTATCCGCCTTTATTTTGCAGCAACAGGGCTATCAGGTGGAAGGCCTGTTTATGAAAAACTGGGAAGAGGACGACGACACCGACTATTGCACTGCGGCGGCGGATCTGGCCGATGCGCAGGCGGTGTGCGATAAACTGGGGATTCGCCTGCATAAAATTAACTTTGCCGCCGAATACTGGGACAACGTGTTCGAACATTTTCTGGCGGAATATAAAGCCGGCCGCACGCCGAATCCGGATATTCTGTGCAATAAAGAAATCAAATTCAAAGCCTTTCTGGACTATGCCGCCGAGGATCTGGGCGCCGATTATATCGCCACCGGCCATTATGTGCGCCGGCGCGATGTCGACGGTCGGACGCAACTTTTGCGCGGTCTGGACAATAACAAGGATCAGAGCTATTTTCTTTATACTCTGAGCCATCAGCAGGTGGCGCAAAGCCTATTTCCGGTCGGCGACATTGAAAAACCGATCGTGCGCGCCATTGCCGAAGAGCTGGGGCTGGCGACGGCGAAGAAAAAAGATTCCACCGGCATTTGTTTTATCGGCGAGCGTAAATTCAAAGATTTTCTGGCGCGTTTTCTGCCCGCGCAACCGGGCGACATAAAAACCACCGAGGGCGAGATTATCGGACGCCATCAGGGCCTGATGTATCACACGCTCGGCCAGCGTAAAGGGTTGGGCATCGGCGGTGTCAAAGGCAAAGACGAAAATGCCTGGTATGTGGTGGAAAAAGATCTGCAAAATAACGTGTTAGTGGTGGCTCAGGGGCTGGATAATACGGCGCTGCTGTCGCGCGGACTGATCGCAGGCCAGCTGCATTGGGTGGATCGCCAACCGCTGCGTCAGCCGTTGCGCTGCACGGTCAAAACCCGTTATCGTCAGGCGGATATTGCCTGCCAAATTATCCCGCTGCATGACGATGGCATCGAAGTCCGTTTCGAACAACCGCAAATTGCGGTCACACCCGGCCAGTCCGCGGTGTTCTATCAAGGCGAAGTCTGTCTCGGCGGCGGCGTGATAGAACGGCAAATCAAATAACGAATTGACTATTCAGCCAAAGTGCGGTGAAAAAGACCGCACTTTTTCTACTCAACGAGGACATATGAACTTTATCATTAAACCGATGCGGCCGTCCCATTACCAACAGGTTTACGCCTTGTGGAACAGTATTGAGGGCATGGATCTGCATGCGGTGGACGACAATCCGACTGCCATTGCGGCTTTTTTAGACTTTAATCCGGATCTGAATTATATCGCCGAAGCGGACGGCAAGGTGGTCGGCGTGGTGATGTGCGGCTTCGACGGACGTCGCGCCACCATTTATCATGCTGCGGTGGCGACGGCATACCGCGGCTGCGGAATCGCCACGGCGCTGCTGGAAAGGGTGGAAAAAGTGCTGAAAGCCAAAAATATCACCAAAGGCCGCCTGTTGGCGTTTAAATCCAATGAAGCGGCGGCGGTGTTCTGGCAGAAAGCCGGCTGGACGCTGCATAACCGGTTTAATTATTTTTCCAAAAGCCTGCTTTAGTGGGCAATAACTTTCGCCCGTACCGGCAGGGTTTCTCCGTTATCAAAAAATAGTGTCAGCGGCAATTCGCTGTCCGGCATCAAAGCCTGAGCTGAATCGAACACCATAATATGCAACCCGCCGCGTTTTAGCTCGACGCTGCCGTGCGGCGGAATGTCGATGCCGGTGACGGTCAGCATTTTGCCGTTTTGCATGCCGTGCAATTCTAAACGGGACGGCACCGCACTTTCCGCCATGGCCAGACTGACCGCCTGCTCACCGGTATTGGTCAGGCGCATAAAAACCGCCGTCGGTTCACCGGCTTTTTGGGTGGCGAATACCACCGGCTGCTCAACCTGAATTTCAGCGGCGGCAATGGCAGGGAAAAGTGCGGTCAGAATCAGCAGTGTTTTGGTGAAATAATGCATCGTTGTTATCCTTCATTATTGAAACGGCGCTATTATAACAGGATTTGTGATGACCTTTAAAACACGGCGGAAAAATGCTATATTGCTCACACTTTTCGGGTTGCTTTTGATTACAACGGGTTATTACAATTCCTATGGCCAATTACTATGACATCACCTTAGCCCTGGCCGGCGTCTGCCAGTCTGCCAAACTGGTGCAACAATTTGCCTTGCACGGACAAGCGGATGAAGCGGCGTTTCATACCTCGATTACGACGTTATTGCAAACGGCGCCGGAAAACATTCTGGATATTTACGGCGGACATGAACGCCAGCTGAAACTGGGGCTGCAGATTTTAATGGAACAGCTTAACGGCAGCGAGCCGGATCTGAACCGCTATTGGCTGAGCCTGCTGGCGCTGGAAGGCAAACTGCATAAAAATCCGCAGGCAAAGGCCGAACTGGCGCGTCGGATTCAGTATTTGCCGACCCAGTTGCAGCATTATGCGCTGTTTGACGAGCAGATGCTGTCCACGATTGCCGGCATTTATGTGGATGTAATAAGCCCGCTGGGCAGCAGAATCCAAGTGACGGGCGCGCCGCAATATTTACAGCAGCTGCCGATCCATAACCGCATCCGTGCCAGCCTGTTGGCGGGCATTCGCTCCGCCGTATTATGGCGGCAGGTCGGCGGCAGCAAATGGCAGATTCTTTTTTCACGCCGTAAAATCGCCACCATGGCACAACAACTTTATTCATCTCTTTAGGAGCACATTTTTATGCAACTCAACGCATTAACCGCACTTTCCCCGATCGACGGCCGTTATCAGGATAAAGCCGGCGCACTGCGCGGCATTTTCAGCGAATTCGGGCTGTTAAAATTCCGCGTCACCGTTGAAGTTCGCTGGCTGCAAAAACTGGCGGCCAGCGCACAGATTCAGGAAGTGCCTTTCTTGTCTGCGCAGGCAAACGATTACCTTGACGGTATCGTGGATAATTTCAGCCTGCAGGATGCGCAACGCATCAAAGACATCGAGCGAACCACCAACCACGATGTGAAAGCGGTGGAATATTTCCTGAAAGAAAAAAGCGCGGCGTTGTCGGAACTGGCTGCGGTCAGCGAATTTATCCATTTTGCCTGCACCTCGGAAGACATTAACAACCTGTCGCACGCCTTAATGCTGAAAACCGCCCGCGAAGAGGTGATTTTACCGCAATGGCAAACGCTGATTGACGAGATCACCCGTCTGGCGCAGGAATATAAATCCATTCCGCTGTTATCCCGCACCCATGGTCAGCCGGCCTCTCCGTCCACGGTCGGCAAAGAAATGGCCAACGTGGTTTATCGCCTGAAACGCCAGTTCAGACAGCTACAGCAAGTCGACATTCTGGGCAAAATCAACGGTGCGGTGGGCAACTATAACGCTCATTTGTCCGCCTATCCGGAAATTGACTGGCACGCGTTCAGCGAAGCGTTCGTCACTTCGCTGGGCATTAGCTGGAACCCGTACACCACGCAAATTGAACCGCATGATTACATCGCGGAGTTTTTTGATGCCGTGGCGCGTTTTAACACCATTATTATTGATTTTGACCGCGATTTATGGGGCTATATTGCGCTGAACCACTTTAAACAGCGTACTATTGCCGGCGAAATCGGTTCCTCCACCATGCCGCATAAAGTCAATCCGATCGATTTTGAAAACTCGGAAGGCAACCTCGGTCTGGCCAATGCGGTGATGGCGCACTTAGGCGCGAAATTGCCGGTTTCCCGCTGGCAGCGCGATTTGACCGACTCCACCGTGCTGCGTAATCTCGGCGTCGGTTTAGGTTATTGTCTGATTGCCTATGCCGCCACTTGCAAAGGGATCAGCAAACTGGAAGTCAACGAATCGCACCTGCGCGATGAACTGAACCAGAACTGGGAAGTGCTGGCGGAACCGATTCAAACCGTGATGCGCCGTTACGGCATTGAAAAACCGTATGAAAAGCTGAAAGAATTAACCCGCGGCAAACGGGTGGACGCACAGGCCATGCGCGAATTTATTGACAAACTGGCGATTCCGGAAGCGGAAAAAGCCCGCCTGCGGCAGCTTACCCCGGCCACCTATATCGGCGCGGCGGTGGAATTGGTGGAAAAACTGTAAAAAAATGCACCGCACTTTTGCCTCCGTGCGCCATGACGGGCTTATCCACAATCTGCGCGTGTCGTGCGATTTGCACTGAGCGCGGTAGTGCAAAAGGGTTAAAAAAAGACATTGCCTCCGCAATGTCTTTTTGCTTTTTCAGCCGATCGCGAAACCGAATCCGTCAGGCTAATCCTTCCTGCTTGCGCACCTGCTGCACGCCTTGATTCGCTTCAACCCGCGCAATAAACGCCTTAAACTGGCTAAACGCACTGATATCGATACCGAGTTTGCCGCACCAGTTCAGCATGACGTATAAATACACATCGGCGACGGAAATCTGTTCGCCGAAGAAAATATGGCTTTCCAGATGACGATTGGCGATCGCCAGATAAGCCAAGAGTTTTTGCGTCGCCGCCTGACGAATAGCGGCGCCGAGTTCATCCTTGCCCTGCGCATAATCCGGTAGGCGGAATAACTCGCCGAATGTTTTGTGTACATCGGCGTTAAAAAAGGCCAGCCAGCGCATTGCTTTGGCTTTATCCCGCACGGTTTTGCTGCCGAACAGGCGAGCCTCGGGATAGAGCGCGTCCAAATAAGACAAAATCGCGACATTCTGTGACAGCACCAGCTCACCGTCTTCCAGTACCGGTACGCTGCCCAGCGGATTAAGCGCGAGATAATCCGGCGATTTGAGCGCTTCACGCGAAACGGCCTGCGCCTGATACGGCTGACCGATCCACGCCAGCGCGGTGTGCGGTACGAATGAGCAGGCGCCCGGCAGATAATACAGTTTCATCGTATTTTTCTCCTGTGTAACGAATAAGTGCGGTCATTTTAACAGGAATTTCGGCGACGGAAAGGGTTAACGCAATGCCAGCGGATTTTTATTCTGCTGCATAGTCGAGCGATGTTCGCGGATAACGCTGATAAAAGGCTGCGCGAAACGTTCCAGTTTAATCGCCCCGACGCCGTTAATCAGCAGCATTTCGCGGCTGGTTGTCGGCTGATATTGCGCCATTTCCTGCAAGGTGGCGTCATTGAATACGATATAGGGCGGAATATTTTCTTTATCAGCGATTTGCTTGCGCAGAAAACGCAGGCGTGCGAACAGATCTTTATCATAATTGGGCGGGGCGTTTTTCAGCGGTGCCTGCGCACTGCTCACCGACGAGCTGCGCGGCATCGCCAGCTGTAGCGGCTGCTCGCCGCGCAGTACCGGTTTGGCGCTTTCGGTCAGGCGCAGGCTGCTGTTGAATTGATCGATCACCTGCTGTACCAGCCCCAGATGAATTAACTGACGGATAACCGATTGCCAGTATGCCGCACTGTGCTCCTTGCCGATACCGTAAACGGCGAGTTTGTCATGACCGTTATCCTTAATTTTCTGATTTTGCAGGCCGCGCAGCACAGCGATCACATAATGGCTGCCGAAACGTTGTCCGACCCGGTAAATCGCCGACATGACCTTTTGCGCATCCAGCAGCCCGTCGTATCGGGTCGGCGGATCCAGACAGATATCGCAGTTATTACAGGGGCTCTGGCGCCGTTCGCCGAAATAGTTGAGCAGCACCAGACGGCGGCAGGTCTGGCTTTCGGCAAATTCGCCGATCGCTTCCAGTTTATGCTGTTCTATCTGGCGCTGCGGGCTTTCCGGCTTTTCCAGCAGCATTTTTTGCAGCCAGGCATAATCGGCGGGGTCGTAAAACAGCACCGCCTGTGCCGGCAAATCGTCCCGCCCGGCGCGACCGGTTTCCTGATAATAAGCCTCAATGCTGCGCGGTAAATCGAAATGGGCAACAAAGCGAACATTGGATTTATTGATCCCCATGCCGAAAGCGATAGTGGCGACCACCACCTGAATATTATCCCGCTGAAATGCACGTTGCACATGTTCCCGCTGTTCGCTCGGCATGCCGGCGTGATAGGCATCCGCCGCCACACCGCGTTTGCGCAGGCTTTCTGCGATGCGTTCCACTTTGTTGCGGCTGTTGCAGTAAATAATTCCGCTTTTGCCTTTTTGTGCCAGCACGAAGCGGCACAGCTGTTCCATCGGTTTGAATTTTTCCACCAGCGTATAACGAATATTCGGGCGATCGAAACTGCCGATATAAATATGCGGATCCTGCAAATTCAGATGGTGCAGAATGTCCTGCCGCGTGGTGTGATCGGCGGTGGCGGTCAGCGCCATAATCGGCGCCTGCGGAAAACAGCTTTTTAAACCGCCGAGCCGCGCATATTCCGGACGGAAATCGTGTCCCCATTGGGAGATGCAGTGGGCTTCGTCAATGGCGATAAAACTGACCTGACAGTGGGAAATAAAATGGAAAAAGCTGTTGGTCATGGCTTTTTCCGGCGAAATATACAGCAATTTCAGCTGCCCGGACATAGCTTTGTTCTGCACCTGTTGCTGCTGCTCAAAGGTCTGGGTCGAATTCAGATAATCCGCCTGAATGCCGTTTGCCGACAGGTGATCCACCTGATCTTTCATCAATGAAATCAGCGGCGAAATCACCAAGGTTAAGCCGCTGAAACACAGGGCGGGAATTTGATAACACAGGGATTTGCCGTTACCGGTGGCCATGATGACCAGACTGTCGTGGCGGGCTAAGGCGGCGTTGATAATGTCTTGCTGCCCCTGACGGAAAGACTGATAACCGAAAACCGAATGCAGGATATGAAGTGCGGTGTCGTTTGAGGCAGAATCCGCAGAAAAATGCACCGCACTTTGTGCCGGTTCGGGCGCCGGATTGCTCATCAGGCGAAACTCACTTGCTCTCCGTGTGCGCGGCATGCCTGTTCCAGACATGGCCAGAATAATTGCCCGTCGGCGCTAATCCATTGATTGTCTTTAAAATGGAAATGAAAACCGCCGGCTTTGCTGGCCAGCCAGAGCTCCAAGAGCGGTTCCTGTTTATTGACCACCACCTGACTGCGATCGGCAAAGGTAATGGTAAACACCGAACCTTGGGTGTCGCAATCCGCGTCGCAATCCTGTTTTTCTAATTCGTCTTCGATTTTTAACCAGATTTGTTCGATATTCTGATGATATTCCGCTACGTTCATGATTGTGTCCTGTTGTGTTTTCATAGGGCTAGATTATAGATATTTTCCCGGGGCAGTACAAATGGAAATGCGACGGCGGGCTTTAATCCGTTCTTCTTAAAGCCCTGACAGAGTAAGCTGAAAATCAGTATTAAGGTGTTGAAAAAGCCGGTCGGCGCATTACGGTTTCAGCTCAAAATTCTGTAGCGGATATTCCGCATTGTCGCTGATCAGTTTCAGGCTGTAGTCACCGAGCGGGTCGCTGTGGTCGAACTTCCAGCAGTTGATGATTCGGCCGTTGACCGGCGTGGCGGAAAAGGCGAATTCATGCCGGGTGTTGTCCGCACTGGTAGCGTTGTTGAAGTGGAAGGTGGCGTTGCCCGGCGAGGTGATGATCAGGCTGAATTTCATCGGCTGCGCGCTGTCGGCCAAATCTTTTAATTCCCAGCAGAACTGGCGGTTGTTATCGCTTTTGGAATAAACGCGGCCGTCACTTAACCAAGGGCCGTCGGCGGAACCGGCTTTTTTAGCGCCGAAGGTAAATGTCGGATCGGCGGCAAATACATTGCCGGACAGAAAAAGTGCGGTCAGAATAAATGAAGTTTTTTTCAACATCACGGCTGCTCCAGATTACGAATATGAAAAAAGCCGTTAATCTGCATTAACGGCTCTTAAGAATTTGGCTCCTCCTGCTGGACTTGAACCAGCGACATACGGATTAACAGTCCGCCGTTCTACCGACTGAACTAAGGAGGAAAAGTGGTGCCTCGAGGCGGAATCGAACCACCGACACGGGGATTTTCAATCCCCTGCTCTACCGACTGAGCTATCGAGGCAACTCATCAGTGGTGCGTATTAAACGTTTTTTTCGCAGTTAAGTCAACATCTAATTTCAGAATTTTGCTATTTTTCCGCTTGTTTGAACATTTAACAGGCGAAACGCATAGAAATGAATCGGATTCGGTTGAAAAAATAAGAGCGAACCTGTCGGGAACGCTCTTAGGGGAAGCCGAACAACGCGCGATCAGCGTCTGACGCGGTAGCTTTTCTGGGCTTTGTCCACTTTCATCAGGTAATTTCTGGCCTGTGAAGAAGGATGGCTGGTGGTCAGAATACGATACACCTGTTCCGGATACAGCTGATTGATTTTGTAAATCGCCATATCGCGGTCTTCGTCGAACACCCGCAGCACGGCGCCGGCACCGCTGTTATAGGCGGAGATCATGGCGAAGCGTTTGGAGGTCGGGTTGGTAATGCCGTCCAGATATTTGTTTTGCAGCAACCACAGATAAGAAGCGCCCGCATCGATATTCTTTTCCGGATCGAACAGATAATTTCTCGACGGCTGTCCGCCGCGGCCTTTCAGCTGGAACACATCGCGCCCTGCGGTATGCGGCACCACCTGCATCAGACCGATGGCGTTGGCATAGCTGATGGCATAAGGGTTGAAGCTGGATTCGGTTTGCATAATGCCGAGAATCAGGCTTTCGTCCAGATTGTAACGGCGGGCGGTTTTACGCACCAACGGCACATATTTCTGCGCACGCACTTCAACGTGGTTGGCGATCATCGGAATCACCACGAATTGAACGGTCTTACCGTTACTGAGGCGGCGGGTCTGTAATTTATTCTGAATCAGATAAGTGGCGAAATTGCCGGCGATGATGGTGTTGGTGATCTGACCGCCGAGGTGATCCACCACCTGCCCGACCAAAAACGGCCGTGAGCTTATCGGCACATCGCCGGATGCGAATAAATCGATCCCTTTGGCATCGGAACCCATCAACAGCGTATGCACAATAGCATTATGCAGCCGGTTGGTATCGCTGTGGGTTTCCACCATGATCACCCCTTCATCAAAGCTGACGTGGCTGCGGGTATAATAACTGTCGGTGTATTTGACGTAATCTTTACGGCTGGCGACCAACAGCTCGTTCACCCCCCAGATCTGGTCGATATTATATGAAAACTGACCGGTGAGAATATCCAATCCCTGCGTATCTTTGGCAAAGGCTTCATCATAATTGAAGCCCTTGTTGCTTGAACCGCCGCACGCAAACAGAAACGGGATTAAGGCGATAATAAGATATTTTTTCATAGATTATTTTTCTGACGGTGGCACATAGCCTTCAATATGAACGTCTTTGCCTTCGAACAAAAAGTTGATCATCTCCCGTTCAAGCAGTTGACGGTGCTGGGCGTTCATCATATTGAGTTTTTTTTCATTCACCAACATGGTTTGTTTTTTCATCCATTCGCCCCATGCCTGTTTACTGATGTGATCGAAAATGCGTTTGCCCAGCTCGCCCGGGTAAAGCTGAAAATCCAGCCCTTCCGCCTGCTGTTTTAAATATTCGCAGAATACTGTTCTTGCCATAATGATGTCTCTTTTTCAAATTGCAGTAATAAATTTTTTACCGGCGTCGCCAGTCCGATTTGATCAGGATTGTGCGGATCATACCAATATTTGACCGCACTTGGTACCGAAGATTCATATTCGGCATGAATTTCCGCCACTTTTTTCCACGCCGAACGATCATCCTCACGGGGGCGACGGTGCAGTTGTGCATAGATCGGATAAATCTCCAGATGAAAATGGCTGAAAGTGTGGCGAAAAGCCGGCCATTCACAGTAATGGGTAATCTGCTGCCGCGCCAGATAAGCCAGCAGCGCCGATTTGCTGTCGAACTGCGGAAAACAATACAGTCCGCCCCAGATACCGCTGTTTTCCCGCTGTTCCAGCGCGACTTTACCATTATCGGCGAGAATTAAAAAATAGCTTTGCCGCACCGGCAGGGCTTTTTTCGGTTTTTTGCCGGGATAATCCGTCCAGTTTTGCTGTAAATTCGCCTGACAGCGTTGCGCCAGCGGACATAGATCGCATTTCGGTTTGCTGCGGGTGCAGACCATGGCGCCGATATCCATCATCGCCTGATTAAAATCCGCCACCCGCGCAGTCGGCGTGACCTGCGCGCTGCATTGCCAGAGGCGGTTTTCCACCGCTTTCTCGCCCGCCCAGCCGGCAACGGCAAAATAACGGGACAGCACCCGCTTGACGTTGCCGTCCAGAATCGGATAAGGCGCATTCAAACAGGAGGATAAAATCGCGCCGGCGGTGCTGCGCCCGATGCCGCTTAGCGCCTGTACCTGCGCAAAGTCGGTCGGAAATTCGCCGTGATACTGATCGCGGATGGTTTGCGCCGCCTTGTGCAAATTGCGCGCGCGGGCATAATAGCCCAGCCCCGTCCATAAATGCAGTACTTCATCCAACGGCGCGTCGGCAAGTGCGGTCACATTTGGGAACGTTTTTATAAAACGGGTGAAATAAGGTTTTACCGTCGCCACTTGCGTCTGCTGCAGCATCACTTCCGACAGCCAAACGCCGTACAGGGTTTTATTTTGCTGCCACGGCAGATTTTTACGTCCGAATTTGTCATACCACGCTAACACGGCGCGGGCAAAAGGTGCGTCAAGGGTTGATTGAGCCTGCATAACATCAAAAAGTGCGGTTGAAAAATAACAAAAATAGCGAAATTATCGCGCCGTTGTGCCAAGCCGACATTGTGTTCGCCGAGCTATACATAACGTTTTAAGTGAATACTGGTTTCGGAGGTGCGGATAGCTTTGTTGGTGCGTATTCTTTCCAGCGCGGAACCCAGTTCTTCCAAGCTCGGCGCGTTGAATTCGACCAGAATATCCCAGCGTCCGTTGGTGTCGTAAATCGCTTTTACGCAGGGTTCACCGCGCAGGGCTTTCATCACCTCCAATGCGCTGCCGCCCTCCACAATAATGGAACACCAGGCGCACACACCGTTTAACTCCACCGTAGGGCGTAATTCCACCGAATAGCCTAAGATAACGCCTTCTTTTTCAAGCCGTGCAATGCGGTTTGTGACGGTCGCCCGCGAAAGGCGTAACTTTTGCGCCAAAAACGCGATGGAATAACGGGCGTTTTCGCGCAACAAACTGAGTAATGCCTGATCGGTTTTATCTAAAACTGACATAACGTCACCTTCTGCTGACAAAATGGCTAAAAACGGATGAAACATTAGCATAGTTTAGTATTTTAATTAACAAAAAAATCTTGCACACTAGAGATGTTGCAACAATTCATTAACGTGTTATTAACTTAGTGGAGCAAAGCTATGTCATATTCATCATCTATCGCAGGCAGTTTACCAACGATTATCATCAGCCCGCAAGACATTGCAAACGTGGTGCAACGTCAGGGCATTAAAGCGACACTGGCGGGAATGATGCAATACATTCTCGACGATTTCCTGAACTGGGACGCGTTTGACAAAACGCCGCGCATCGGCAATCTGGTTCCCGACGGCGTGCTGGAACTGATGCCGATTGCCGACCGCAAACAATACAGCTTTAAATATGTGAACTGCCACCCGAAAAACCCAAACCTCGGACTTTCCACCATTCTCGCCTTCGGCGCCTTAATCAGCAACGATACGGGACAACCTGATGTGATCAGTGAATTTACTCTCACCACCGCTTTGCGCACGGCGGCAACGTCCGTGCTGGCGGCAAAATACCTTGCACGTCCGAACAGCAAACGCATGGCGATCATCGGTAACGGCTGCCAAAGTGAATTTCAGGCTTTAGCGTTTTATCACTTGCTTGGCATTAACGAGTTGGCCTTATACGACATCGACCGCGCCGCCAGCGAGAAACTGGCGAAAAACTTGGCTGACACGCCATTGAACATTGAGATTTTCGACAGCGTGGCACAAGCGGTTAAAAATGCCGACATTATTACTACGGTGACGGCGGAATACTCCCGCGCCAATATTATTACGCCGGAGATGATTGAAGCCGGCATGCACATCAATGCGGTGGGCGGCGATAATATCAACAAAACGGAATTGCACATCGATGTGGTGAAAAATGCGACGACTTATGTGGAATTCGAAGCGCAAACCCGCATTGAAGGCGAATTACAAAATCTGCCGGCGGATTTCCCGGTTATCCCGTTGTCCGAGGTGTTCCGGTCGGGCAAAGCGGCGCGCAAATCCGATGACGAAGTCACGTTATTCGATTCCGTCGGCTTTGCGATTGAAGATTTTTCCGCCATTCGTTATATGCATGACACCGTAGTGAAATTAGGGCTGGCGCGTCCGCTTTCGCTCACCCCGGATTTAAACGATCCGAAAGATTTATTTAGTTACCTCAGCGACTATGCCAACGCGTAGTCCGGTTACTGTAAAAGGAGATGTGCCGTTATGCGGTGACTGTAAGCACATTTTAACTTAATGAAGTGCAACTTCCGTTGCACTTCGCATCGGGAGGCCCTATGCCCAAAGCAGAATCCAAAGCATCGAAGCAAACAATCGATATCCCCTTTTTTTATGCGCTACTGCCCATTCTTGTGATGATCGCGGCGATGGCGGTGTCTATCATTAAATTCGAAGCGTCTCCGCACATTCCGCTGATTATTGGGGCGGTGACCGCCGCACTGGTCGCGCTAAAATTCGGCTACCGCTGGGATAGCATCGAACAAGGCATTTACCGCGGCATTAAAATGGCGCTCCCTGCGATTGTCATCATTATTATGATCGGACTCACCATCGGCGCGTGGCTCGGCGGCGGCATTGTGGCGACCATGATTTACTACGGCTTGAAGCTCATTTCACCGTCGTTGTTCCTGTTCACCATTTGCATTATTTGCGGCGTGGTGACTCTGGCGATCGGCAGTTCGTGGTCAACAATGGGTACCATCGGCGTGGCGGCTATCGGCATCGGGCTGAGCATCGGCATTCCCACCCCGATGGTGGCGGGTGCGGTCATTTCCGGGGCATATTTCGGCGATAAAATGTCCCCGCTGTCCGATACCACCAATCTTGCCGCCGGCATCACCGGCACGGATTTATTCGCCCATATCAAACATATGTTCACCACCACCGTGCCCGCCTATGCCATTGCGTTGTGCGTCTATTTATATTTAGGTATGCGGTTCAACGCCGCCAATATGAACCTTTCTCATATTGAAGGCGTGATGGAAAACATCACCGAAAACTTCGTGATCAGCCCGTGGTTGCTCATTGTGCCGGTTATCGTGGTGATTTTAGTGATGAAAAAAGTGCCGGCGATCCCGGCATTAACCGTCGGTATTTTACTCGGTTCCGTCTGTCATATTCTGGTGCAGGGCGCTGATGTCGGCGTGGCGGTAAAAACCTTGCACGACGGCTTTCACATCCAAAGTGGACACGACATGATCGACACTCTCTTCAACCGCGGCGGCATTGAATCCATGATGTACACCATTTCGCTGACCATCGTTGCAATGAGTTTCGGCGGCATCGCGGAACAAACGGGGATGCTCAGATCGGTGGTTTCCACCATCTTACACTTTGCCCGCAACGCCAGTATGTTGATTATTGCCACGATTTTCTCTTCCGTGGTCACCAACTGCACCACTTCCGAGCAATACATTTCCATTTTACTGCCGGGCAGAATGTACGTCACCGCCTACAAAGAGCGCAAACTGCATACCAAAAACCTGTCGCGCGCCTTAGAAGACGGCGGCACCGTAACCTCCGTTCTCGTTCCCTGGAACACCTGCGGCGTATATGCCTATTCTATGCTGCAAGTCAGCGCCTTCGAATACGCCCCTTACGCCGTGTTCAATTACGCCGTCCCGCTTTTGGCAATCTGTTTTGCGCTGTTCAATATTAAAATTGAGCGGCTTGAAGAAGTTTGTTAGCCGGCGTTAAGGTTGATAAAAGTGCAAGGGCGATTGGCAAAAAGACGCACGCAGGCAGGGAATTTTGTGAAAAATCAACTGATTGCGTGCAAAAAATACATTCATCGCCGCGCCACTCCCGGCGGCACATTCCGGCCGCGGCCGGCGTTTGAAAACACATAGAAAAACGACCGCACTTTGCATTTTGCGCCAAACCTCTTATAATCCCCGCCGTTTATTGTGTATAGCCGGATAATTATGACAGAACAGAAAACCACCTTTGCCGATCAAAAGCGTAAAACCGTGGAAACGGCGGAATTTACGCCGGACGGCCGTTATAAACGCAAAGTGCGCAGTTTTGTGCTGCGTACCGGGCGGCTGAGCGATTTTCAGCGTACGATGATGAACCAGCATTGGGCATTTTACGGGCTGGCACATCAGCGCACGCCTTTTGATTTTGCCCGAATTTACGGCAATACCAATCCGGTGATTCTGGAAATCGGGTTCGGGATGGGCAAGTCGCTGGTGGAGATGGCGGCGCGCAATCCTGATAAAAATTATCTGGGCATTGAAGTGCATACGCCGGGTGTCGGCGCCTGTATCGCCTATGCGCAGGAAAAACAGGTGCGCAATCTGCGCCTGATTTGTCATGACGCCACGGAAATTCTGCGCGATTGTATCGCCGACGGCAGCCTCGGCGGGTTGCAGTTGTTTTTTCCCGATCCGTGGCATAAAGCCAAACACCATAAACGCCGCATTGTGCAGCCGCCGTTTGTGGCAAGCGTCACGCAGAAACTGGCCGCGCAGGGATTTATTCATATGGCGACGGATTGGGAAAATTATGCGCAACAGATGCTGGCGGTATTGCAAAGTGCGGTCGGTTTGCGTAATACTTCGGCCAGCGGGGATTATATTGCGCGCCCGGATTTTCGTCCGCTGACCAAATTCGAGCAACGCGGTCAGCGTTTGGGGCACGGCGTGTGGGATTTGTATTTTATTAAAGACTAAGTTCAAGAAAGGAGAACGATATGGCGATTAAACGCAATCAAAGACAACGTAAAAAAATGCACTTGGCGGAGTTTCAGGAACTCGGATTTCTGGTGAACTGGCAATTTGCGGAAAATACACCGATTGAACAGGTTGATGAAGTGGTGGATCGGTTCATCAATGAGGTGATCCGGCCGAACGGGCTGGCCTATGAAGGCAGCGGCTATCTGCACTGGGAAGGACTGGTGTGTCTGGAAAAACTGGGCAAATGCGATGAAAGCCACCGCGAAAGCGTAAAAAGCTGGTTGCAAAATAACGGATTGCAGCAGGTTGAAGTCAGCGAACTGTTTGATATCTGGTGGGATTATCCGGCCAAATAAGCGCTGCGCCATCCCGTCTTAAAGGCGGGATTTTGGTGTAAAAATCTTGACGAATCGGCCTTTCAAGCGTAACATTCGGCACGATTTAGTAACAAGAGGACACACACTTTGGACAGTCATAGTCGATACCGATTGCAATCTTTGCTCTAAATCTCGTCATTGACTTATCGGCGGGGTTTCGCAGGTAAGTTTTCATTACCTTATTTCATAGGTATCTTTTAAGTCAAATAATAAAATTTTCTACCGCACTTTGCGGGGATATTGTTTGATTTTTCCTTGTTCATCGCGTTGTTCATAATTCCTTCAAAGGAGTATGAAGAAATGATTAATGCTTTCGCACTTGAAGAAGCGCGCTTGGTTCGTATTGACGAAACCAATGCGGAGTTGGACACTGCTATCTGGCTGGATTTGCTTGAACCCAGCCGTGAAGAGCGTGATATTTTGCAGCAGGGGCTGGGGCAAAGTCTGGCATCGTTCCTTGAACTGGAAGATATTGAGGCGTCCGCGCGTTTTTTCGAAGATGAAGACGGTCTGCATTTGCACTCGTTTTTCTATTGTGAGGACGAAGACGATTACGCCGACTTAGCCAGCGTGGCGTTTACCGTGCGTGACGGGCGTTTGTTTACCCTGCGTGATCGCGAATTGCCGGCGTTTCGGTTATACCGCATGCGTTCGCGCAATCAGCGGCTGGTGGAATGCAACGCCTATGAAGTGTTGCTGGATTTATTCGAAACCAAAATCGAACAGCTGGCGGATGTCATCGAAAACGTGTATGCGGATCTGGAAAAATTAAGCCGGGTGATTTTAGATGGTAAACAGGGCGAAGCCTTTGATGAAGCGCTGGCCACGTTAACCGAGCAGGAAGACGCCAGCTCAAAGGTGCGTTTATGTCTGATGGATACCCAGCGGGCGCTGAGCTTTTTGGTACGCAAAACCCGCTTGCCCGCCAATCAGCTGGAGCAGGCGCGCGAAATTCTGCGCGATATTGAATCCTTGCAGCCGCATAACGAATCGCTGTTCCAGAAAGTGAATTTTTTGATGCAGGCGGCGATGGGTTTTATTAATATTGAACAGAACCGGATTATTAAAATTTTCTCGGTGGTATCGGTGATTTTTCTGCCGCCGACGCTGGTCGCGTCTAATTACGGTATGAACTTCCACGACATGCCGGAGCTGAATTTCGCCTTCGGTTATCCGATGGCGCTGGGATTAATGGTGCTGGCGGCGATTGCGCCTTATTTATATTTTAAACACAAAGGCTGGTTATAATTCAAAGGAACGACAATGGGATTAAATTCAATTCAATTTTTGGTCTATACATTAATTAATGTGTATTGTTTCGTGCTGATCCTGCGTGCTTGGTTTCAGTTCTGCCGGGTGGATTTTTATAATCCGCTGTCGCAAACGCTGGTGAAACTGACCAATCCTCTGCTGGCGCCGCTGCAAAAGCTGGTGCCGACGGTGAAAAATCTGAATCTGGCGGCAATCGCGGTGACGGTTATTCTCGGTGTCATCAAATATCCGCTGCTGAATAAGCTGGGCGCCACGCTGGTGGTGGCCGACCCGCTCAATTACCTGTTTATCGGCCTGCTGCACACGGCGAGAACCTTCGGCGAAGCGGCGCTGTATGTGATTTTTATCGAAGCGATTATGAGCTGGTTTAACCGCGCGCAAAATCCGCTGCAATATACTTTATATCAACTGACGCAGCCGCTGTTAAATCCGATTCGCCGGATTTTACCGAATACCGGTATGATCGATTTTGCCCCGATGATTCTGGCGTTCGCGCTGTTTTACGGCAACCGGGTGCTGTACGATATCTTCCCTGCCCTGTGGCCGCTGGCATAAAGGCAAAAGTGCGGTGATTTTGCGGAGCGTTTTATGACGGCGGCGGAAAACATCAACGGGGATTTACGCCTGCGGATTTTTCTGCAGCCTAAGGCGAGCCGCGATCACATTGCGGGCGTGCATGACGGGGAGCTGAAAATCAGCATCACGGCGCCGCCGGTGGACGGGCAGGCGAACGCCCATTTAATCAAATTTCTCAGTAAAACCTTTAAAGTGCCGAAAAGTGCGATCGTGCTGGAAAAGGGCGAACTCAGCCGGCACAAGCAAATTCTGATCCCGGCGCCGAAAGTGATTCCGCCGCTGATTCAAACCTTACTGTGAGCCGGCGGCGGCTCGCTTAAATTCAATTCAAAAATACGTTTCTGCGGATTAATTCTGAACCCTTCGCGCGCTAAAATGGCCTCCTGCTGATGAGTTTGCTCCACCACCAGCCGGGTAGATTGCGTATAGCGCACGAATTCTTTGGCTTTGGCGATAAGTGCGGTATAAATTTCGGTGTGATTCGGCACATCGCACACGAAAATATCCGTCAGTTGCCAGTAACGCTGTAGTTGAAGGGAAGAAAGGCGGGGATAAAGCTGAATAAAACCGAGCGGCCGGCGGGCATCATCCACCGCCATAAAAAAGATGCTTTCGCTAAAGCGGATGCGGTCGGTCAGAAACGCACGGGTGCGTTCCGGGCTTTCCGGCATGCCCTGCGCCACGCGGTAGCGCTCAAATAAAGCATGCAGGCTGTCAAGATTCCATTGTTCGGCTTTAAAGATCGTCATATTGCGGTAAATCGGCTATTTTTTATAACATTCATACAGTGGATTGTATCTTTTTGCCGCACAATAATCATCTGTTGCGAAAAAATTTTTTTGCAAAGGGCGAAAAATTGCCGAAAAAATAGAAAAATTTGGTATAGTAAACCGGTTATTTTTATTATTAATGCAATGGAGAAAAACAAATGGCACGTCGTCCTTTAGTTATGGGTAACTGGAAATTAAACGGTAGCAAAGCATTTACCAAAACACTGATCAACGAATTAAATACGGAACTGGCCGGCGTTGAGGGCTGCGATGTGGCGATTGCGCCGCCGGTGATGTATCTGGCGGAAGCCGAAGCGGCGCTTGCCGGCGGTAAAATCGCATTAGGTGCGCAGAATGTGGATTTAAACAAACAAGGCGCGTTCACCGGCGATATTTCGGTTGACATGCTGAAAGATTTCGGCGCCAAATACATTATTATCGGTCATTCCGAGCGCCGTCAGTATCACAACGAATCGGACGAATTTATTGCGAAAAAATTCGGCGTGTTAAAACAAGCCGGTCTGGTGCCGGTATTGTGTATCGGCGAAAGCGAAGCGGAAAACGAAGCGGGTAAAACCGAAGCAGTGTGCGCACGTCAGATTGACGCCGTGATTAACACGCTGGGCGTGGATGCCTTTAACGGCGCGGTAATTGCCTACGAACCGATTTGGGCGATCGGCACCGGGAAATCCGCGACACCGGCACAGGCGCAGGCGGTACACGCATTTATCCGCGCACATATCGCGCAAAAATCCCAAGCGGTCGCCGATCAGGTGATCATTCAGTACGGCGGCTCGGTAAACGACGGCAATGCGGCGGAATTATTCACTCAGCCGGATATCGACGGCGCGCTGGTCGGCGGTGCCTCATTGAAAGCGCCTGCCTTTGCGGTGATTGTCAAAGCGGCGGCGCAAGCGAAAAATTAATCGCAATCCGTTTCAGTTAAGCAAAAGTGCGGTAATTTTTACCGCACTTTCTTTATGCCGGCGTGATAACCCTTTATACTACGGCAATTTATGGGATTAAAAGTCAATTTTCTATGTGGCGTTTTTTATATACATTAACCCTGTATGTTCTGCAACCGTTTATTTTGCTGTTTATGCTGATCCGCAGTATTAAGGCGCCGAATTACCGCAAGCGCCTCGGCGAGCGATACGGCTATTATCCTGCCGGCCTGCCGGCGCCGCGGCAGTACGGTGTGATTATTCATGCCGCCTCGGTGGGCGAGGTGATCGCCGCCACACCGTTAGTTCGGCGCATTCAGCGGCATTATCCCGATTTGCCGATTACCCTGACCACAGTGACGCCGACCGGTTCGGATCGGGTAAAAGCGGCGTTCGGCGACAGCGTGACTCATGTTTATCTGCCCTATGATTTGCCGACCTCGTTGCGACGGTTTATTCATTTTATCCGACCGAAAGTCTGTATCGTGATTGAAACCGAGATCTGGCCGAATTTAATTCATCAGTTATATCATCGCGGCGTGCCTTTTATTATCGCCAATGCCCGTTTATCGGCGCGTTCCGCCGTCCGTTACGGCTGGATTAAGGATAAATTGCAGAATATGCTGCGTGAAATCCGTTTGATCGCACCGCAGGATGACATCAGCGGCAAGCGTTATCAGATCCTCGGCTATAATCCGAAAAAATTAAAACTAACCGGCAATATCAAATACGACTTGACCATTACCGCCGAGTTGTCGGAAAAAATTCAGGCGCTGCATGACAGCTGGGTGAAGGGGCGCTTCGTGTGGGTGGCGGCCAGCACCCATGAGGGCGAAGAAGGCATTATTCTGGAAACGCACCGCATCTTGCTGGACAGCTTTCCCGATTTGCTGCTGATTCTGGTGCCGCGCCATCCCGAACGGTTTAACGCCGTCGCCGAGTTAATTAAAAAATACCGTTTCAGCTACGTTCGCCGCAGCGATAATATCGCGCCCGACCGCCATGTTCAGGTGGTGCTGGGCGATACCATGGGCGAGCTGATGTTAATGTACGGCATCTGCGATGTGGCGTTTGTGGGCGGCAGTCTGGTCAAACACGGCGGGCATAATCCGCTGGAGCCGCTGGCATTTAAAGTGCCGGTGATCAGCGGTAAATATACGTTTAATTTCCCCGATGTATTCCGTAAGCTGATTGAAGTGCAGGGCGTGCTGAAAGTCAACGAGAACAGCAAGGCGCTGTCAAGAGCGGTGGCGATTTTCTTAACATCGCCGCAATTGCGCAAGCGTTACGGCAGCGCCGGTCATGAAGTATTAATTGAAAACCGCGGTGCGCTGCAACGTTTGTTCGACTTATTGCGCCCGTATCTGGAAAGACAGGTATAACAATGAAAACAGCGATTTATCCCGGCACATTTGATCCGATTACCAACGGACATTTGGATATTATTGAACGCAGCGCGGCATTGTTCGCGCAGGTGACGGTTGCGATTGCGGAAAATCCGCGCAAAAAACCGTTATTCGACTTAAGCGAAAGGGTCGCCTTAAGCCGACAGGCGCTGGCGCATCTGCCGAATGTAAAGGTGCTGGGCTTTTCCGGTTTACTGGCGACGGTTGTGCTGGACAATCATATCGATGTGATTATCCGCGGCGTGCGTACCGCCACCGATTTTGAATATGAATTGCAGCTGGCCAGCCTGAACCGGTTGCTGACCAACGGGGTGGAAAGTCTGTTTCTGCCACCGACGGAAAAATGGGCTTATTTGTCTTCCACCATCGTGCGGGAAATTTACCTGCACGGCGGCGATGTCAGCCAGCTGGTGCCGCCCGCCGTTTTTCAGGCGTTGGCGGCGCGTTGAGGGTGGCTCCGTTGCCGGTAACGGTACGCGAGGATTAATGGCCTGGCTTATAATGCCGGTACCCCTGTAATAATTGCTGCCAGTTATGAGCATGAAATCGGATGCCCATTCTGGCGGTTTCTTTCATAAAAGAGCGGTGCAATCGCCGTAAGTTTTCCGCTTTCCAGTTTTCGCCGGATTTTTCACCGCACTTATCAAAATCCAGCAGCCAAAATTTTTCGGGCTGGTCGTCGATATGTTGCACCAAAATATTGTGCGCGTTCAGATCCGTGTGGCAGATTTGCATATCGTGCAGCCGGCGGATCAGCCCGCCGATGGTGTGCCAGCCCTGTTCCGAGAGGGTTTGCCGCTGTAAAAGTGCGGTTAAATCCCGGGCGTTTTCCAGCTTTTCGGTCAGAATATCCGCACGATAACAGCCGAATGCGTTTTTTTCCACTTTGGCGCCGATGGCTTTCGGTACCGGCAGACCGGCGCGCCGCAGTTTATTGAGGAGATGGAATTCGGCGAAACTGCGGGTTTGCGCCAGTTCGGTGAAGCGATAGTGATCTTTATTGATTTTGCCCCACAGCCCGCCGCGGTAATAATGGCGCAGGGCGCAGTTGACACCGAATAAATCCGCCGTTTGAATAAACCAAGTGGTGCCGCGCCCTTTGGCCGAGCCGATAATACGGTTTTGGCGCCGCCAGAAATCCGGCGCGAAAAAACGGTTATGCTCAGGCAGCGCAGACGAAAAGTTAAAAATAAAAAAATTTTTTTGTTGTTGTAATTCAAGCATATTCCATGGATTTCTTATAAAATAACGCACATAAAATATTCTACTGGAAATTAAGAATAATGCTAGGGTCTGTTGTTCGCAGACCGTTGCTCACAGGAAACCATTATGCCCCTTTTCTCTCAAGCGCCGCAGTCGATTTGTATTTTACGGCTGTCCGCCATCGGCGATGTGTGTCATGCGCTGGCCGCCGTACAGCAGATTCAGCGCCATTGGCGCGACACTAACATCACTTGGATCATCGGTAAAACCGAAGCGCAGCTTTTTGCCCGCGTGCCGGGGATAGAATTTATTGTCTATGATAAAAAAAGCGGCTGGCAGGGCGTGCTGGCGTTATGGAAGCAGTTGAAAAACCGGCGTTTTGACGCCCTGCTGAATATGCAGACCGCCTTTCGGGCGTCGATGCTGTCGCTGGGCATTAAGGCGCGTTATAAGATCGGTTTCGGGCAAAAACGGTCACGCGAAGGTCAGCGCTGGTTTGTTAACCGCCGCATTGAAGACCCGCAAAGTCCGCATGTGCTGGACGGTTTTCTGGCGTTTGCGCAATATCTCGGCGTGCCGGTCGCCCCGCCGCATTGGAATTTGGGCATTACGGAGGCGGACAGACAAGCCGTGCGCGGTTATTTTGATCCGGCGCGCAAAACTCTGCTGATTTGTCCCTGTTCCAGTAAAGCGGAAAAAGACTGGCTGACAGAACGCTATGCTGAGCTTGTCAATCTGGCGCAGCGCCATAACCGGCAGGTGATATTATGCGGTTCGGCGGCAAAACGGGAAATGGAAACCGCCGAACGTATTGCGGCATTATGCGATGTCGCGCCGCTGAATCTGTGCGGCAAAACCAGCTTGCCGCAATTTGCCGCGCTGATCGCGATGGCGGATCTGCTGATTGCGCCTGACAGCGGGCCGGCGCATATCGCCACCACACAGGGCACGCCGGTTATCGGGCTGTATGCTTATCATAATCCGTTGCGTACCGGGCCTTATTATAATCTGTCGGAGGTGGTTTCGGTGTATGAGCAGAATGCGCGGCGGGAATTTGGCAAACCGTCCGACCAACTGCCTTGGGCGACCAAATTGAAGGGGGAAAATTTGATGGCGCAGATTCAGGTGGCGGATGTGGCGGCGCAAATGCGCAAACTGGGATTTCTGTGATCGGTTAAAAACAGTTAAATAATAACCGATTTTCCGCTATAATAGCCGCGGTTTTCAAGGCAACAATTGATGTTGCCTTTTATTTTTCGATGTAGGAAAGGTCATGCTGAATAATATTTTTTCATGGTTCGAACGACGCCTGAACCCTTATCCGGAGCAGTCTTCGCAGACGCCGGACAAAGGTCTGATCCGTTTTATCTGGTCAAGTCTGGACGGGATGAAAGGCTGGATTTTACTGCTGTCGGTGATGGTGGTCGGCACCGGCGTGATTGAAGCGGTGCTGTTTCAGTTTATGGGTGTGCTAATTGACTGGATGGGACAATACACGCCGGCGCAATTATGGGCGGAGAAGGGGCATTTGTTGCTCGCCATGGGCGCGGCGCTGGTGATCAGCGTGGTGTGGTCGTTTGTTGCTTCGCTGATTCGGCTGCAGACCTTGCAGGGCAATTTTCCGATGCGTCTGCGCTGGAATTTCCACCGTCTGATGCTGGGGCAAAGTCTGAGTTTTTATCAGGATGAGTTTGCCGGGCGGGTTTCCGCCAAGGTGATGCAAACCGCACTGGCGGTACGCGATACGGTGCTGACTATCGCCGATATGTTTGTGTATATCACGGTGTATTTTATTACCTCAGGTGCGGTGCTGGTGGCGCTGGACGGCTGGCTTTTAGTGCCGTTTATCGTCTGGATCGTGCTGTTCGGTATTATTTTGCGGCTGCTGATCCCGAAACTGGCAAAAACGGCCGAACGTCAGGCGGATGCCCGTTCGCTGATGACCGGACGGATTACCGACGCCTATTCCAATATCGCTACGGTAAAATTATTTTCCCATGGTTCGCGTGAAGCCGCTTATGCCAAACGTTCAATGAAAGAGTTCATGGTCACCGTTCATGCTCAGATGCGTCTGGCTACCTCACTGGACGCACTGACTTATGCGGCCAATGTGGCGCTGACGCTGAGTACGGCGATACTCGGTATTCTGTTATGGCAGCAGGGTGCGGTCGGCGTCGGGGCGATTGCCACCGCAGTGGCGATGGCGTTGCGGGTAAACGGGCTGTCGCACTGGATTATGTGGGAATCGGCGCGTTTGTTTGAGAATATCGGTACGGTAAACGACGGTATGAACACGCTGACCAAACCGCACACCATTGTGGATAAAAAAGAGGCGTATCCGTTACAGGTTTCGCGCGGGGAAATCCGCTTTGATGACGTCAGTTTCTCTTATGATGCGATGAAACCGCTTTTGACACACTTTAATCTGACCATTAAGCCGGGTGAAAAAGTCGGTTTAATCGGTCGTTCCGGGGCGGGAAAATCCACTATTGTGAATTTATTGCTGCGCTTTTACGAATGTACGCAGGGACGCATCACCATCGACGGACAGGATGTTTGTGAGGTCTCGCAGGAAAGCCTGCGCCGTCAGATCGGTCTGGTCACTCAGGACACCTCATTGCTGCACCGTTCGGTGCGCGATAATATTATTTATGGTCGCCCGGACGCCACGGAAGACGAAATGATAAACGCGGCACAACGGGCGGAAGCGGCGGATTTTATTCCGTTTTTAAGCGATGCCGAAGGCCGCCGCGGATACGATGCCCATGTGGGTGAACGCGGGGTGAAATTATCCGGCGGTCAGCGTCAGCGGATTGCGATAGCCCGCGTGATGCTGAAAGACGCACCGATTCTGCTGCTGGACGAAGCCACCAGCGCGCTGGATTCGGAAGTGGAAGCGGCGATTCAGGAAAGTCTGGATAAGATGATGGAAAATAAAACCGTGATTGCCATTGCCCACCGTTTATCTACCATTGCGGCGATGGATCGCTTAATTGTGCTGGATAAAGGGCAGATTGTGGAACAGGGCAGCCATGCGGAGTTATTGGCGCAAAACGGGCTGTATGCAAAATTATGGCAGCACCAGAGCGGCGGTTTTTTAAGCGAGCATGCCGATTAGCCGCTTTCCGCCATGTAAAAAAAACAGTTGACCTTAAGGTTAACTGCTTTTTTATTGGGATGAAAAATTAACGTAAACCCAGTTCAAAAATCAGCGATTCCGCCTGACAGCTGAAAGTGAAATCCGCTTTTAGGACAACGCCGTCGTCAGTTTTCTCAATGCGGGATTGAATCTGGCAAGGATCGGTTTCTGCATTTCTGGCTTTGCGGGTAAATTCTGCCAGCGCGTTTTGCGCCTCTTCTTCGCTGCTATAATGTCTTTCGATATGCGCGGTGCAGTCGCTGTTGTCGATCACCGTGCCGACATCAAAGGTATTACAGCCTACGCATTCGATGGGTTGTTCTTGTTTCATACATACTCCTCTGTTTAGAAAGCATCATCATGTGCGGAAAACAACGATTTTTTTGACCGCACTTTGGACCATGCCCGCCCGTGTATCCGACAGGGCGGGCGCCGATGCGGTTAATTATACCTCATATGTGGTGGAAGCGGTATTGCCACCGCGACCGGTCCAGTTGGTATGGAAGAATTCACCGCGCGGTTTGTCCGTCCGCTCGTAAGTATGGGCGCCGAAGTAATCCCGCTGAGCCTGCAGCAAATTAGCCGGCAGACGCGCCGAGGTATAACCGTCGAGGAAGGTGAGCGCCGAAGCCATGCACGGCATCGGAATGCCGCTTTCCACGGATTTCGCCACCACTTTACGCCACGCCGGCAGGGCATTTTCTAAAATAGTTTTGAAATACGGATCGGAGCCTAAAAAGACCAGATCCGGATTGGTTTGATAGGCATCGCGGATATTGCCGAGGAACCGGCTGCGGATAATACAGCCTTCACGCCATAATAACGCGGTGGCGCCGTAGTTAATGTGCCAGTCGAAGTGCTCGGAGGCTTCGCGAATCAGCATAAAGCCCTGCGCATAGGAAATAATTTTGGAAGCCAGTAAGGCTTGGCGTACCGCTTCGATCCAGACTTTTTTATCGCCTTCAACCGGCGCAATGGTTTTATTAAACAGGTTGGCCGCATCAATGCGTTGTTCTTTAAAGGCGGACACGCAGCGGGCAAAAACCGCTTCGGTGATCAGCGTAAGCGGAATGCCGAAATCCAGCGCGTTGATACCGGTCCATTTACCCGTTCCTTTCTGACCGGCGGTATCCAGAATTTTTTCCACCAGCGGCTGACCGTCGCTGTCTTTGTAACCCAGAATATCCGTTGTGATGTCAATCAGATAACTGTCGAGCTCCGTATTTTTCCAGTCGGCGAAGATGTGCTGCATTTCGTTATAGCTTAAGCCCAATCCTTCTTTCAGGAATTGATAGGCTTCGCAGATAAGCTGCATATCGCCGTATTCGATACCGTTATGTACCATTTTGACGAAATGACCGGCACCTTCTTTGCCCACCCAGTCGCAGCAAGGTTCGCCTTTATCGGTTTTGGCGGCAATGGCCTGCAGAATCGGTTTAACATAAGGCCAGGCCTCTTCGTTGCCGCCCGGCATAATGGACGGGCCGCGGCGGGCGCCTTCTTCACCGCCGGACACCCCGGCACCGACGAAACGGATGCCTTTTTCCGCCAGCGCTTTCACCCGGCGGTTTGAGTCCGGATAATTGGAATTGCCGCCGTCGATGATAATATCGCCCGCTTCAAGATGCGGCAGCAAGGCGTCGATAAACTGATCAACCACTTCACCGGCGCGCACCATTAACATAATTTTGCGCGGTTTTTCCAATTTTGCCGCCAGATCGTCCAGCGAGTAAGCGCCGATAATATTGGTGCCTTTCGCCGCACCGGCTAAAAAATCATCCACCTTGGAGGTGGTGCGGTTATACGCCACCACTTTAAAGCCATGGTCGTTCATATTTAAAATCAAATTCTGCCCCATGACGGCCAGACCGATCACACCGATATCACCTTTAACTGACATATTGTTCTCCTGTTTGTTACAACTTATAAAAATTTTGCCGCATCTTTATCCAGATACCATTCCGTGATGCCGTTTGCGGATTGGATTCGTGCTGCCGGATAAGGCAATTGCTCCGCCGGCGTCGTGCTGATGCGGCGCAGAATTTCCGCCTTGCCTGCGCCGGTCACCAGATAGGTGACGCGTTTGGCTTTTGCGATCAGCGTTGCGCTTTTGGAAATCCGGATTTGCCCGCTTTGCGGGTGTTTGGCGATAAGCGCCGGATGTAAATCGTCAAAATCCGTCTGATTAGGGAACAGCGAGGCGGTATGGCCGTCCGTTCCCATGCCTAAAATAATCCAATCGAATGCCAGATCAGGAACCGTTGCGCGCAGTTCCTGCGTGAAACGGTTAAGCTCCGCCTGTACCGGCTGTTCGCCGCGGATACGGTGAATATTCTGCGCCGGAATGGCGATATGATCGAATAATAATTTCTGCACTTCGCCGTAGTTGCTTTCCGGATCCTGCGGCGGCACCATGCGCTCATCCCCCCACCAAAAATGCAGATTTTCCCACCGCACTTCTGAGGCGAACGGCTCGGCGGCCAACGTTTTAAACAGCAGTTTCGGCGTGCTGCCGCCGGATAAAGAAATATGCACCGGACGTGCCTGTCGGCTGTAGGTGTTCAGCTCGTCGGCAATGCGTTCCACCGCCGCCTGTGCGCTGTCA
Organism: Necropsobacter rosorum; assembly: GCA_000751835.1. Lineage (GTDB taxonomy): Bacteria > Pseudomonadota > Gammaproteobacteria > Enterobacterales > Pasteurellaceae > Necropsobacter > Necropsobacter rosorum. Next base: position 207,304 of record CCMQ01000008.1, read on the forward strand.
AAAATAATAGGTTGCATGACTCTTCCTCTGGTGATGTTATACCTATGCCGGCTAATCACGACGCCTTGCGGCGCCGGGCGGCAAGCGGATTAAATCTTTTTCTTCATCAAACCGCTCGGTTTGCGCCATACCCGCCCGGTTTTGGCGATCATTTTATCCGCTTCCACCGGCCCCCAGCTGCCCGCTTCGTATTCGTAAACCCGTCCGCGTTCGGCTTTGTAATCCAGAATCGGTTGGACGAATTTCCAGCAGGCATGCACGGCATCGGTGCGCGCAAATAAGGTGGCGTCCCCTTTCATGGCATCCAGCAATAAACGCTCGTAGGCGCTCAGCAGGCTTAATGTGGCCAGATCCGCATAGCGGAAATCCATCGACACTTCTTTGGCTTCAAAACCGGCGCCCGGTTTTTTTAAGCCGAAACGCATGGAAATGCCTTCGTCGGGCTGAATGCGGATAATCAGTTTATTTTCCGGCGCTTTCTGACTGAATACCGGGTGCGGGGTGGTTTTAAAGTGAATCACCACTTCGGTCACGCGCACCGGTAAGCGTTTTCCGGTACGCACATAAAAAGGCACGCCCGCCCAGCGCCAGTTGTCGATTTCGCAGCGCAGCGCCATGTAGGTTTCCGTATCGGAATCCGCCGGTACGCCCTTTTCTTCGGTATAGCCTTTTATTTTTTTACCGTCGATCAACGCGCCGCTATATTGGCCGAGCACCAGATTATTTTTCACATCCTCGGCACTTAACGGGTGCAGGCAGTGCAGCACTTTCGCCACTTCATCACGCATGGAATCGGCGTTGATGATAGCCGGCGGCTCCATGGCGACCATCGCCAGTACCTGCAGCAAATGGTTCTGAAACATATCGCGCACCGCGCCGGAACCGTCGTAATAGCCGCCGCGTTCCTCCACGCCGATTTGCTCTGCGCCGGTGATCTCCACATAATCAATAAAATTGCGGTTCCACAGCGGCTCGAACAGGCCGTTGGAAAAGCGCAGCACCAGCAGATTTTGTACGGTTTCTTTGCCCAGATAATGATCGATACGGTAAATCTGATGTTCTTCAAAGAAGCGGTGAATCTGCACGTCTAACGCCTTGGCCGTTTTGATATCGTAACCGAACGGTTTTTCCACGATAATCCGTTTCCAGCCGAATTCTTCGGTGTTTAACCCGTGCGCCGCCATACATTCCGGAATTACGCCGTACAGGCTTGGCGGGGTGGACATATAATATAATGTGTTGCCGCAGCTCTGATATTTATCGTGCAGTTCGTCAAGACGCGGCGTCAGTTTGGCATAGTCCGATGCCTCGGCGGTATTGATGGCCTGATAATAGAGGTGGCTGCAGAATTTTTCCAGCGTATCGCCGTCGGTTTTTTCCGTTTCCAGCAGCGCGTCGCGCATTTTTTGCCGGAACTGTTCATCGCTCAGCTCGGTACGGGCGACGCCCAGTACGGAAAAATGTTCGGTCAAACGTCCTATTTTGTATAAATTATACAGTGCCGGAATCAGCTTACGATGGGTTAAATCCCCGGAGGCGCCGAAAATGACAATACAATTATTTTCTGCATTAACGTTCATATTGTTCCTAAATGTGATGTGTCAAAAGAGCTGTAATAATATGCTCAAACAAAATAAATTACCAATAGTTCTGATTAATCGAATTGAAAGATGTTGTGCCAGTCGAGGCGGCGGTCGGCGGCCATGACAAAGTCAGGGTTGACCAGCGTTTCCCGCTGATTGTAGCTCAACGGTCGGAAGCGGGTGTCGAAGATAAAGCCGCCCGTCTCGCCCAGCAGCACCTGTGCCGCCGCGGTATCCCATTCGCCGGTTTGTCCCAGACGCACATAGCAATCCGCACCGCCCTGCGCCACCAGCGCGCCTTTCAGACCGCAGGAACCGCGAATCTGAAATTCATATTGATAATTCGGGTTTAAAATCGACCGCACTTTTTCCTGTGCGGAAGGGGAGCCGACGGCGATTTTTAACGGACGTTCCGGATTCAGCCTGCGCGGTACAAGACGTTGTAGCGCATCCGGCGTTTGTTGGTATGCGCCGTAGCCGTGCATGGCGTAATAAGTGTGTGCCGACAGCGGCGCATGGATAATGCCCAGTACCGGGTTGTGATGTTCAATCAGCGCAATCAGCAGGCAAAACTGGCCGCTGCGGTTGATAAAATGCTGCGTGCCGTCCAGCGGGTCGATCAGCCAGTAACGTTGCCAGTGTTCGCGCCGTGCCAGCGGAATATGGCCGCTTTCTTCCGAAAGCACCGGAATGGTCGGCGTAAGTGCGGTCAGTTTTTCGATTAAAAATCGGCTGACAAACAGATCCGCCTCAGTAACCGGCGTATTGTCGGTTTTGGTATGAACGGTCAGGTTACGCTGATAAAAATCGCTTAAGTGGTTGCCCGCTGCCCGGGCGATTTGCAGGACGGACTGCAATAATTGCGGATTCGGTAACACGATAGTCGGTCTCAAGATTCGTTTGGTCGTGATAGTATAACAAAAGAAATGAAAAAGGGTGCAATCATTCGCACCCTTTGTTATCTCAGCGTTTCGCTCTTAATATGCGTAAAGCGAAAATGCCCACGCCGGTTACGAATACCAGTAACCCCAGCGTTTCGGCGATGCCGTCCCAGTTTTCCAGCGTCAGCGCTAACGGCGCATCAGAACCGCCGGAGGTGACCGAGGCAGCAATGATAAAGGCGAGGATAACGCCGATCAGACTTTCACCCACAATAAGACCGGCAGCGAACAGAGTGCCGTAGCGTTCAGCTTTTTTCTTGATGTCGCCGGCGTTTTTACCCTGTCGGCGGGCATAGCTTTCCAAATGACGGTTGATCACCCAAGACAGCAGCGCACCGATAATAATCGGCGCGTTGATTGACGGCGGTAAATAAATCCCCATACCGACCGCCAGCGCCGGCAGTGCAAAACGGTTGGCGCTGGATTTTCGTAATCCGACGTCGATGCAAATCAGGATCAGACCCAGCATGATGCCCATAAAGATATAAGTCCATTCCAGATTATCGGAGAAAATACCTTTGGCGATGGTAGTCATTAAGGTTGCCTGCGGGGCGGAAAGCGCCTGTGACGGATCCATCTCCGCACGCGGCATCGCGCCGCTGAAACCATAGGCGTGATAGAGAATTTCCAGCACCGGTGCGATCACCAGCGCTCCGACCACACAACCGATAATCAACGCGACCTGTTGGCGCCACGGTGTGGCTTCCACCAGTAAACCGGTTTTTAAATCCTGTAGGTTATCGTTTGAAATCGCCGCGGTAGTCACCACAATGGAGCCGGAGAAAATGGTCAGTGCGGTTAAAAATTGCTGACCTTCCGTGCTGTCCAGCAAGCCGGAGGTTTTACCGATCAACATTAAGGTTAAGGAAATCAACACCACAGAAATAATGCCGATACCGGAGATCGGGCTGGATGACGAACCGACCAAACCGGCCATATAACCGCATGCGGCGGCAACGAAAAAGCCGATAAACACGGCCAGTGCGGTACACACCGCCACCAGTAATACGGCAAGCTCCGCCGAAACCGGCGCCGCTTCAATAAAATGCGACAGCGCCAACGCAATCAGCGCAACGGCCACCAGCGCGATGTAAATCATGGTTTTAGGGGAGAGATCCTGCTGGGTACGGTCATGCTGGCGCAACGTCGGATCTTTTAAGGCACGGAAAGATTGCGCCATGCCCTGAATCATCGGTTTCATTAATACCAATAATGTCCAGATCGCGGCGATACCGATCGTGCCGACCCCGATGAAACGCACTTTGCTTTTCCACACATCCATGGCATAGCCGATCATATCCGCATCGGTCGGCATGGCGGAAGCAGCGGTGAAATAAGGCACCGCCACGCCCCAGGTCAGAAAAATCCCCAGTAAAATGGCGATACCGCCGACAATCCCGACCAAATAACCGGCACCCAGCAGCGCCAGTGAAAAGCCCATCGGCACCTGAAATACCGCATTGCCGCTCTTAAACCAAAGGCTGGCGCCGTCGGCCAGCAGGCGTAAACCGTTGGTCAGAAAACCGATTACTGCGGCAATCACCCCGCCGGCGGCGATTTCTTTAATTCCGCTTTCGCTGTTGTTATCCTGTTCTTGATTACCCGCTTTCAGAATTTCTGCCGCCGCAACGCCCTCCGGATAAGGCAGATCGCTTTTCACCACCATCACATGACGCAAAGGAATGGTGAATATCACCCCCAGCGTTCCGCCGGCGATACAGATTAATAAGGTTTGCCAGAACGGAAAATCCTGCCAATATCCCATCATCAGCAGGCCGGGCAGGACGAAAATCACCGAAGACAACGTCCCCGCCGAGGAGGCTTGAGTTTGTACCATGTTATTTTCCAGAATATTGGCGCCGGAAAACATTTTTAATACCGCCATGGAAATCACCGCGGCGGGAATGGAGGAGGCAAAGGTCAGACCCACTTTCAGCCCCAGATAAACGTTCGACGCGGTAAACACCACGGTAATTAATGCACCTAAAAGCATGCCGCGGAACGTCAGTTCCGGCAAACTCGGCGCGAGATGAGTCGATTTCTGCATAATATGCCTCTGTCTTTCTTTGTAATTATTAAAATCGGTGAGAAATTCTACCCCAAGTCGGGGAGAATGAATAAGGGTAATTTATGTTTAACGAAAAAAAAGGCGTTATTTTTTATAACTTCTAAAAAATAACGCAAATTATTGAAAAATAATTAATATTAAGCGGCGGATTTGAGATAATCCCGTAAACTGTAAAGCGCGCTCAGGTTGCGTGCCTCGCTGAAATCGGGATTTTGCAGCAATTCATCGATTTGGTTTAACGGATAACGCACCAGCTGCAACGGCTCCGGTTCATCGCCTTCCAGTTTGCAGGGATAAAAATCCCGCGCGACGAAAATATGCATCGGATTGTTCATAAAACTCGGCGAGCTGTTGACGGTGCGCAGATGAATAAACGATTTTGCGCCTAAGCCGATTTCCTCTTTCAGCTCGCGATCGGCGCTTTGCGCCGGCGTTTCGCCGGGATCCATCAGCCCTTTCGGAAATCCCAGTTCATAACGTTCGGTGCCCACGGCGTATTCCCGGATCATCAGCAGATCCTGACCGTCCAGCGGCAAAATCAATACGGCGGCACGGCTGCTCGGCTTAAACCGTTCGTAAACCCGGTATTGACCGTTGGAAAATTTCAGTTCCACCGCCTGAATTTCAAAAATACGCGATTTGGCCGCCACCGATACGGAGAGAATTTCCGGCTTTTTTAATTCCTGCATAAGCACCTCTTTTACAAACTGACGGAATAACGATACCATAAAGCCTTGGCGGAGAGAACAGCGGGAGCGCGAATGGCAAAAATAAACTGGTCGCAGATACAGACCGTGATTCTGGATTTGGACGGCACCTTAATCGATCTCTATTTCGATCATCATTTCTGGTGCGATACGGTGCCGCAGGCGTATGCGGCAAAGCACGGATTATCGCCGGCGCAAAGCCGCACCTTACTGCAACGGCATTATGCCGAGATGGAACAGCGTCTGGAATGGTTCAGTATCGATTTCTGGGCGCAAAAACTGGATTTGCCGCTGCGCGAGTTATTGCGCAAACAGGGCGCGCTGACTAAAGTGCGGTCGGATGTTCACCCGTTTTTGCAGGCGCTTAAGCGGATGAATAAGCAGTTGATATTATTAACCGACAGCCATCCGTTCAGTCTGCAGGTGAAATTAAATCATTGCGATTTGGCACCGCACTTTGACCTTTGTTTATCCAGCCATCAGTTTAATGCGCCGAAAACCCAGCCGCTGCTGTGGACGAATTTGCAGGCGGCGCATTATTTCGACCCGCACAAAACGCTGTTTATTGATGATACGGAAACGGTGCTCGACCGCGCCGGCGATTTCGGGATCGCTTACACCGTCGGGGTGGAAAACCCGGACAGCAGTATGGCGGATAAAACCTTTGCACGGCATTTCTCGGTAAAAGATTACCGCACTTTATTGGATTAAATTATGACAAAACATTCGGCGGATTGCACCCGACAGGATGACGATGTACGTCTGGACAAATGGCTGTGGGCGGCGCGTTTTTATAAAACCCGCTCCATCGCCAAAGCGATGATTGACGGCGGCAAAGTGCATTACAACAAGCAGCGCACCAAGCCGAACAAAGCGGTGGAGCTGGGCGCACGGATTACGCTGCGTCAGGGCAATGACGAAAAAGAGGTGATTGTCACCGCACTTTCCGCCCAGCGCCGTGGTGCGCCGCAAGCACAATTGCTGTATCAGGAAACGCCGGAGAGTGTGGAAAAACGCGAAAAAACCGCTCTGGCGCGTAAAAATAATGCCTTATCCATGCCGCATCCCGATCGCCGCCCGAATAAAAAAGAGCGCCGCGACCTGCTTAAATTCAAACATCAGGCATAGGGTTGTGATTTCGCAATTCGGTACCATATTGTTAGCCGTGTACGAATCACGCCGAATGCGGGTGATAACAAACTTGACGCTTAATTAGGATATAACATGACTGATCAAACTGATAACGACAAACTTTACCGCTACCTGTTCAAACAGCGCGCGGTACGCGGCGAATGGGTGCGCCTTAACCGAACCTTCAGCGATACGCTGAATACCCATCATTACCCGCAGGCGGTGCAGAATTTGCTGGGCGAAATGATGGCGGCGACCAGTTTGTTAACCGCCACGTTAAAATTTAAAGGCGATATTACCGTGCAGATTCAGGGCGACGGGCCGCTGAAACTGGCGCTGGTGAATGGTACGGACAGCCAGCAGATCCGCGCGCTGGCCCGGTTGCAGGGCGAGATTGATGACCATATGCGCTTAACGCAGATGGTTGGCAAAGGCGTGCTGGTGATTACCATTGCCCCGCAGCAAGGCGAGCGCTATCAGGGCATTATTCCGCTGGATAAACCGACGCTTGGCGAATGTCTGGAGGATTATTTTATGCGCTCCGAGCAGCTGCAAACGCAATTGATTCTGCGCAGCGGCGAATTGCACGGCGAACCGGTCGCCGCCGGCATGCTGCTGCAGATCGTGCCGGACGGTTCCGGTTCGGCGGAGGATTTCGAACATCTCGCCACTTTAACCGCAACGGTAAAAGACGACGAGCTGTTCGGCCTGACGGCGGAAGCACTGCTGTATCGGCTGTATCACGAAGAAACGGTGGAAATTTATCCGCCTCAGCCGGTCGAATTTCATTGCGGCTGTTCACTGCAGCGCTCCGGCGCCGCGTTAATGTTGATTTCCGATGCGGAATTGGATGACATTTTAGCCGAACATAACGGCAGTATCGATATGCAGTGCGAATGCTGCGGCACCCATTATTTATTTAATAAAGAAGCGATTGATAAACTGAAATTGCAGGCGGCCGATTAAGCGGAAAACGAATGCGCGGGGGCTTTCCCGCGTGTTTGCGTAATGAATCTGTAAGCGGTATCGCAGGCCTAGCGCCAAACGGCCCGCCGGTCAATTATGCGGCTTTGATTTATATCATTAACTTCAACTATTCTTAGAAAAATTGCAATTATTTTCCAATTTTGAGATCAATCTAACATTTTTTTCCCCTCGCTTTAAATATAATGTTTAACAGTTTTTGTCTCAACTTTAAATATTAACTTTCAATCGAGGTGTATTATGACAGATGTAAACAAAGTAATCAGCGAACTTGGCGAACTAGGTATCTACGATGTGAAAAATGTTGTTTATAACCCGAGTTATGAACAATTATTTGAAGAAGAAACCAAACCGGGTTTAGAAGGATTTGAAAAAGGTACCGTGACGAAATCCGGCGCGGTAGCGGTCGATACGGGAATTTTTACCGGTCGTTCCCCGAAAGACAAATACATCGTGCTGGATGAAAAAACCAAAGACACCGTATGGTGGACTAGCGAAGCGGCGAAAAACGATAACAAGCCGATGAATCAGTCCACCTGGCAGAGTTTAAAAGAACTGGTGACCAAACAGCTTTCCGGCAAACGCTTATTCGTGGTCGATGCGTTCTGCGGTGCGAATCCGGACACCCGTCTGGCGGTGCGTATCGTCACCGAAGTGGCATGGCAGGCGCATTTCGTCACCAACATGTTTATCCGTCCTTCCGCCGAAGAATTAAACGGTTTTAAACCGGATTTCGTGGTAATGAACGGTTCTAAAGTCACCAATCCGAACTGGAAAGAACAGGGCTTGAACTCCGAAAACTTCGTAGCGTTCAACATTTCCGAAGGCGTGCAGCTGATCGGCGGTACCTGGTACGGCGGCGAAATGAAAAAAGGTATGTTCTCCATGATGAACTACTTCCTGCCGTTGCGCGGTGTGGCGGCGATGCACTGTTCCGCCAATGTGGGCGCCAAAGGCGATGTGGCTATTTTCTTCGGTTTATCCGGTACCGGTAAAACCACGCTTTCCACCGATCCTAAACGTCAGTTGATCGGGGATGACGAACATGGCTGGGATGACGACGGCGTATTCAACTTTGAAGGCGGTTGCTATGCGAAAACCATTAAACTGTCCGAAGAAAACGAGCCGGATATTTACCGCGCAATCCGCCGCGATGCTCTGTTAGAAAACGTTGTGGTGCTTGCGGACGGCACAGTGGATTTCGACGACAGCTCAAAAACGGAAAATACCCGTGTTTCTTATCCGATTTATCATATTGATAATATCGTTAAACCGGTCTCCAAAGCGGGGCATGCGAAGAAAGTGATCTTCTTAAGTGCGGATGCCTTCGGCGTGCTGCCGCCGGTATCTAAATTAACGCCGGAACAGACGAAATATTATTTCTTATCCGGATTTACCGCAAAACTGGCGGGTACCGAACGCGGCATTACCGAACCGACACCGACTTTCTCCGCCTGTTTCGGTGCGGCGTTTTTGACCTTACATCCGACACAATATGCGGAAGTGCTGGTTAAACGTATGGAAGCGGCCGGTGCGGAAGCGTATCTGGTCAATACCGGCTGGAACGGTACCGGCAAACGTATCTCGATCAAAGATACCCGCGGCATTATCGACGCCATTTTAGACGGCTCCATCGATAAAGCGGAAATGGGCTCGCTGCCGATCTTCAACTTTGCCATTCCTAAAGCCCTGCCGGGTGTGGATCCTGCTATTTTGGACCCGCGCGATACCTATGCCGACAAGGCGCAATGGCAGGAAAAAGCCGAAGATCTGGCAAGCCGTTTCGTGAAAAACTTCGAGAAATATGCCACCAATGAAGAAGGCAAAGCATTAATCGAAGCCGGACCGAAAGCGTAATCACACAAAAACGTAGCAAAATATCACCGCACTTTGGGAGCCGTTCCGAAGTGCGGTTTGTTTTTTCGCTATTTCCGTTAACTTGTGCTAAAGTTTACCACCTTATCACTCGTCGGGATAAAATATTATGCGGGGTATGCTGATGAGCAGCTTAACCCGAAGAGAAAATTATGTTAGATATCGTTTTATATGAACCTGAAATTCCGCAAAATACCGGGAATATTATCCGGTTGTGCGCCAATACGGGCTTTCGCCTGCATTTGATCGAACCTCTCGGTTTTATTTGGGATGATAAGCGCCTGCGCCGTTCCGGTCTGGATTATCATGAATTCGCTCAGATTAAAAAGCACAAAACCTTTCAGCATTTTCTGCAGGCGGAAAATCCGGCGCGTCTGTTCGCCATGACCACCAAGGGCGGGCCGGCGCACAGTGAAGTGCGGTTCGAATCCGGCGATTATTTAATGTTCGGCCCGGAAACCCGCGGTATTCCGACGGCGATTTTAGACAGCCTGCCGCCGGCGCGCAAAATCCGCATCCCGATGACGGCAAACAGCCGCAGTATGAATTTATCCAATTCCGTTGCCGTTGCGGTCTATGAAGCCTGGCGCCAGCTGGGTTATCAGGGCGCGGTAAACCGCAATGTTGAATGAACATAAGTAAAGAGAATTGCCATGACTGAAATAACGCTGAATTATCACAAAACCCGTTTTCTGACCAGCGCCCCGAATATCAAAGCGCTGCCGCCGGATGAAGGCATCGAAATCGCCTTTGCCGGCCGTTCCAATGCGGGAAAATCCACCGCGCTGAATGCGCTGACCCAGCAGAAAAATCTGGCGCGTACCTCTAAAACTCCGGGTCGCACACAGCTGATTAATTTATTTGAAGTGGAACCACAGTGTAAATTGGTGGATTTACCGGGATACGGCTATGCCGCGGTGCCGGAGCAGATGAAAATCCAGTGGCAGAAAGCCCTCGGCGAATATTTGCGGCAACGCGACTGTCTGGGCGGGCTGGTGGTGTTGATGGATATCCGCCATCCGCTGAAGGATCTCGATCAGCAAATGGTGCAATGGGCGGTAACCGCGGATTTACCGGTGCTGATTTTACTCACCAAAGCGGACAAACTCAGCCAGAGCGCCCGCAGCAAGCAGGTAAAAATGGTGCGCGAGGCGATTTTGCCGTTTCAGGGCGATGTACAGGTTGAAGCGTTTTCCGCCCAGAATAAAATCGGCATTGATCAATTGTCGGCAAAGCTGGATAGCTGGTTTGCTCCGCTTTTGGCGGCATAATATACGATTTTTACGATCCCGATCGCAAAACGGCGTGCGTTCAATTTATTTTGGCGCACGCTGTTTTTATATTGGTGCTGATTCAGTCAGACGGGAATTGTTATGTCATTAGCTATTGTGTACAGCCGCGCCTCTATGGGCGTGCAAGCGCCGCTGGTTACCATTGAAGTGCACTTAAGTAACGGCAAACCGGGGTTTACGCTGGTGGGATTGCCGGAAAAAACCGTGAAAGAGGCGCAGGATCGGGTGCGCAGTGCGCTGCTGAACGCAAATTTCAAATACCCGCCGAAACGCATTACGGTCAACCTTGCGCCCGCCGATTTGCCGAAAGAAGGCGGGCGTTTTGATTTACCGATCGCGGTGGGGATTCTGGCGGCTTCCGGACAGATCGCGGCAAAACATCTGCAACGTTTTGAATTACTGGGCGAGTTGGCATTAACCGGCAGTTTGCGCGGGGTACACGGCGTGATTCCGGCGATTCTGGCGGCGAAATCGGCGCAACGCAGTTTGATTATTGCCCGCCATAACGCCAATGAAGCGGCGCTGGTTTCCGATCAGGATTCCTATTTTGCCGATTCTCTGCTGGAGGTGGCGCAGTTTCTCAACGATCAGGCGACGCTGCCGACGGCGACGCCTTCGACACTGCCTCACGGGGAGAACTACGCGCATGATAATCCGAAAGATCTGACCGACATTATCGGTCAGCAGCACGCCAAACGGGCACTGATTATTGCGGCGGCCGGGCAGCATAACCTGCTGTTTCTGGGGCCGCCGGGAACGGGAAAAACCATGCTGGCAAGCCGGTTGACCGCGTTGCTGCCGGAAATGTCCGAGCAGGAGGCGATCGAAACCGCATCGGTAACCAGTCTGGTACACAATGAACTGAACTTTCACAACTGGAAGCAACGTCCGTTCCGCGCGCCGCATCACAGCGCCTCCCTGCCGGCGTTGGTCGGCGGCGGCACATTGCCCAAACCCGGCGAAATCTCTCTGGCGCATAATGGCGTGCTGTTTTTAGACGAATTGCCGGAATTTGAGCGCAAGGTGCTGGATGCCTTGCGTCAGCCGCTGGAAAGCGGGGAGATTATTATTTCCCGCGCCAATGCTAAAATTTGTTTTCCGGCGCGTTTTCAGCTGATTGCCGCCATGAATCCCAGCCCGACCGGGCATTATACCGGGCAGCATAACCGCACCTCGCCGCAGCAGGTAATGCGTTATCTGAACCGCTTATCAGGGCCTTTTCTGGATCGTTTCGATTTGTCTATCGAAGTGCCGCTGCTGCCGCAAGGCGCGTTGCAGCAGAGCGGTGAACGGGGAGAAAGCAGCGAAAAAGTGCGGTCGAAAATTTTGCAGATTCGGGAAATTCAGTTTGCCAGAGCCGGCAAAATCAATGCCCATCTCAGCGGCAGAGAAATTGAACGGGATTGCCGGATTGGCAGCCGCGATGCCGAATTTCTGGAAAATGCGCTGACTAAGCTGGGGCTGTCGGTACGGGCTTATCACCGCATTTTGAAAGTGTCACGCACCATTGCGGATTTAAGTCAGGAACGGGATATTTCACGCCCGCATTTGGCCGAAGCGCTGGGATACCGGGCGATGGATCGATTATTGCAGAAATTGTCGAATCAGCTCTAGGCACCGCTTATCTCGGCACACCGCGTAATAACGGAATCTCGTTGAACGGCGGCGCGGAAGTGGGCGCCGGTTGAGTGTTAAACAGCATAATAAACGGTTTCGGCGGAGTGACTTTTTCATTACGCCATAAACTGCCGAGCCCGACCAGCTGAATATCCGCCGGTAAGTGACGAAGCCCCGCCTGCAACACGGCGACGGTATTTTTGCGCGGGTGGCCGATCACAATAGCCGTGCCGTGTTTGCGGGCATGTTGCAGCGCATTATTGAACTGCCGCTGTACATCGGCAAGCTGATCGCTATCGTCCAGAAAAATATGTCGATCCAGCGATTTTACCCCTTGCTGTCCGGCAATTTTACCGGCGACGGAACGGCCGATCGTGCGGCTGTCGAGAAAAAACAGCTGCTGTTCACGCAGCGTGGTCATCAGTTTGGTCATTAAATCCGGATCCGAAGTGGCGGCGCTGCCCATATGGTTATTCATACCGATAGCGTGAGAAACAATGGCTTTAGCCTGCTGCACCCGACGGCTGACCTCGTCCTGACTCATACCCAGCGTTAATCCGCCGGCTTCGATTTTCTGGTTGCTCAGCGGCTGCATCGGCATATGAATCAGAATATCGCGCCCCTGCTGCGCGGCCTGTTGATTGCGCTGTTTGGCATAGGGCGCGGAAGGAATAATGGCGACCGAAACCGCTTTCGGCAGCGCGTAAATCGCCGCATCTTCTTTCGGCCGGTATCCCACATCGTCGATCACAATGGCAAGCCGCCCGTTGCCAGCCGTCGCGGTCAGCGAAAAGGCACTCAGCGCGAAAACGCCGGCTATTTTTACCGCACTTCGGAGAATTTTTTTTATCATTTTAACCAGCCCGTCGGATTGACCGCCACGCCCTTACGGCGAATTTCGAAATAAAGCCCGCTGCGGGACTGACCGCCGGACGAACCGACTTCCGCAATTTTCTGCCCGGCGCTGACCCGCTGACCTTCTTTGACCGATACCGCCTGATTATAGCCGTACAGGCTGAGATCGTTTTCGCCGTGTTTGATGATCACCATCAGACCGTATCCCTGCAACCAGCTGGATAAAATCACCCGCCCGTCGGCAATGGCTTTTACCGGCGTGCCGTTTCCGGCGCCGATCACAATGCCTTTCCATTTCAGTTCGCCCATTTGGCTGGAACCGAAGGTATTAAGAATTTTGCCCGATACCGGATAGGCATATTGTTTTCTCGGCTGGCCTAACCCGCCGGATACCGACAGCAGCTGTTTTTCCTGTGCGGTCGGGGTATAAGGTTTCTGCGTTTTCTGTTCTTCCCGCCGCTGTTTCTGCGCCAGCGCCTCACGTTCGCGTTTTTCCTGCTCGCGCGCCGCCTGTTCGGCACGCTGAATTTGCTGACGTAGCGCGTTTTCGTTGGCTTTCAGAGTGTCCAGTTTATTTTGATCGCGCGCCAGAGTGCGGTTTAACTGATTCAGGGTGGACTGACGTTCGCGCTGGACTTTCTGCAAATCCTGCTGCTGTTTTTTCTGGCTTGCCAGCTGCGTTTGATGGGCTTTTTGCTGTTCCTGCACGCTGAGCTTATCCTGCGCCAGTTGCAGCTGCGTGGCTTTCAGCTCCTCAATTAGCACCAAACGTGCCTGATTCATATGATCATAATAGGCTTTCATGCGTTCGGCTTTTTGGGCGTCTTCAGAGAACAGTTTTTCCAGCGTGGAGGGATTAATGCCCGAGCGGTACATGGCATCAAGCTGTTTGGCCAGTTTGTTTTTCTGCGCCGCTTCCTGTTTTTCCAGCTGGCGGATCTGTTTATCGGTATCGGCGATCAGCTTGCGGATTTCTTTTAAATCCGACTCGGTCTGGCGCAGCTGACCGAGCACGCCGTTAATCCGGGTTTCCTGATCTTTCAGGGTGGATTGCAGCTTGTTCTGCTCGCGTTTCTGTGCGGCGATTTTTTGTTCCTGCTGTTTGATTTGCTGCCGGATATTAGACAGGTCATTGCTTTGCACGGCAACGGAAAAAGCCAGCCCGGCACAGCAAAGTGCGGTCAGTTTTTTTACGTTTTTGATTTTTCTGATTAACAACGGCATAGCTAAATCCCAAACCTCCAAGCGGGGTATAAATATATCATCATTTTGTCTCAGGCTCTAAATGTTCGTGTGTAAAATTCCTGTAAATTCTTGCGAAAGATCAGGAAAGCACGGCTTTTCACTTTTAAACGGACAAAATTTTTGCTATAAAGTGCCCAGTATTTTTTATTCAACACGAGGAGATTTTTTTATGGAATTAGTCTTTATTCGCCACGGTTTCAGTGAGTGGAATGCGAAAAACTTATTTACCGGCTGGCGCGATGTCAATCTGACCGAACGCGGTGTGGAAGAAGCGAAAGCGGCAGGTAAAAAATTATTGGATGCCGGTTATGAATTTGATATTGCTTTCACTTCTGTGCTGACCCGTGCGATCAAAACCTGCAACATCGTGTTGGAAGAATCTCACCAGTTATGGATTCCGCAGGTGAAAAGCTGGCGTTTGAACGAACGTCATTACGGCGAACTGCAAGGGCTGGACAAAAAAGCCACCGCAGAAAAATACGGTGACGAACAGGTGCATATCTGGCGTCGTTCTTACGATACTTTACCGCCGTTGCTGGATCCGAAAGACCCGAATTCCGCACATAATGACCGTCGTTACGCACATTTGCCGGCGGATGTGATTCCGGACGGCGAAAATCTGAAAGTGACGCTGGAACGCGTCTTACCGTTCTGGGAAGATCAGATTGCGCCGGCATTGCTGTCCGGCAAACGGGTGCTGGTTACGGCGCACGGTAACTCCTTGCGCGCGCTGGCTAAACACATTATCGGGATTTCCGACGCGGATATTATGGATTTCGAAATTCCGACCGGTCAGCCGTTGGTGTTGAAATTGGATGAAAAATTAAACTTTGTGGATAAATTCTATCTGTAAGTGATCGTTTAGGCGAAACATTCCCCGCATCAGGCGGGGATTTTTTTGCCGGCGCAAAAGTGCGGTGCAAATGCGGGCGGTTTATGCCGGATCGCGGCCGGCAAACCAGCTTTCCAGAATCAGGCAGGCGGAAATGCCGTCCACTTTGCCTTTTTCCAGTGCACGATAACCGCCGCGCCGGAAGATTTCGCTTCTCGCTTCGGTGGTAGTCAGGCGTTCATCCTGTAATTCCACGCGGACGCCGAAACGACCGTGCAGCCGATTGGCGAATTTTCTGGCGCGCGCCGTCAGCGGCTGTTCCGTGCCGTCCATGTTCAGCGGCAGACCGACGATGATCACATCCGGTTGCCATTCCCGCAGGCATTTTTCAACATGCGCCCAGTCGGGAATGCCATCGCGGGCTTTCAACGCCGGCAGCGCCTGCGCAGTTGCGGTGATGCTTTGTCCGACGGCACAGCCGATACTGCGGGTGCCGAAATCAAAGGCCAGTGCGGTGAGCGCCATCAGCAATGCCCTGCCTGATAAGCAAAGTTATGATTATGAATCCCGAGCAGCAAATTGGCTTCCAGCCAGCGTTGTTCGCACGGTACATCAAACAAAATCCGTTCGTTGGCGGGCGCAATCAGCCAGTCGTTGTTGGCGATTTCCTTTTCCAGCTGTTCCGGCGACCAGCTGGCACAGCCGAGCGCAACCAAATAGTGCTGCGGCGCCAGCGGCGTGCCGAAGCTGTCGATCACATCCGCCGAGGTGGTTAAAAACAGATTATCGGTCACTTTATAGCTGTGCTGAAACGGTCGCGCCGTGGCGGTATGCAGAATAAAGCCGCGCTCAAGATTCACCGGGCCACCGGCCAGTACCAGTTCATTCGGGTAACGGCGCTGATCCGCCATCATAAAATTCATTTTGGCGCACAGCTCGGCGATGCTTAAATCCGTCGGCCGGGTCAGTACCAGCCCCATGGCGCCCTGTTCGTTATGTTCGCAGATATACACCACGGAACGGTTAAAATACTCATCCTCCAGATGCGGCATGGCGATAAGAAAATGATTTTGCAGTTCCATATATTTTATATCTCAATAGTTAAACTAAGTCGTTAAGCCAAATCACCGAAGCAAACCTGTAAGGCGCTGATCGCGGTTAACGCAGCAGTTTCCGTGCGTAATATGCGCTTGCCCAACAGGACTTCGGTAAATCCCTGTTGTTCCGTTTGTGCGATTTCCTGTGCCGATAAGCCGCCTTCTGCGCCGATCAGCAGCCGAACGCCTGCCGCAGGTATGGCCGGCAGCGTGCGAATGCTGCATTTCGCTCGCGGGTGCAGATTGAGTTTCAAACTGCCGTCCTGTTCCGCGCACCAATCCTGTAGCTTCATCATCGGGCGAATTTGCGGAATCACGTTGCGGCCGCACTGTTCGCAGGCGGCGATGGCGATTTTCTGCCATTGGCGGATTTTTTTCGCCATGCGTTCGTCATCCAGCTTCACGCCGCAGCGTTCCGACCACAGGGGCGTGATGATATTAACCCCCAGTTCAACGGATTTCTGAATAGTAAATTCCATTTTCTCTCCGCGTGAAATCACCTGTCCCAGATGAATCGACAACGGGCTTTCGCGGTCATCGAGGCAGCGTGCCTGAATTTCTGCCTCGACGGTTTTTTTATCCGCACGGATAATCGTCGCACTGTAAATATGGTTGCTGCCGTCGAATAATTCAAGCCGGTCGCCCGCCTGCATGCGCAGCACGCGCCCGACATGATTGGCCGCCTCATTGCTGAGACGGCAGACTGTAGCGTCAGTTAAAGGTTCGGGGTGATAGATTCTGGGTATTCTCATGGCCGGTTCGGGATTAAAAATTTGCCATATCATAACAGAAATAAAAAAACGGTGAAAAATTTCACCGCACTTTACCGCAGATTATTGCCAAACGCCGTTATTTCAGCACGGTAATCGTCCATTTGGCATCGTCGATCTGTTCGAAATCGGTGACTTCGTAGCCTTCTTCCGCCGCCCAATTCGGAATGGCTTCTGTTGCCTGAGTACAGTCAAATTCAATCTGCAAACCATCGCCTTTGTGTAATTTTGCCATCGCGGCTTTCGCCTCGACGAGGGGAAACGGACAAACCAGACCTGCGGTTTCGAGTTTTACGATCATATGATTCTCCTTGTGGATAAGTTATGCCTGCGCGAATTTAAGTTGCTGCGGGCGGATAATGGTGAAATAGGCGGCGACCCAGGTGCCTGCAATCATAATCGGTAATGACAACCAGCCCTGCCAAGAGAAAAAGGCGGTTTCCACCAAACCGTTACCGATAGAGCAGCCGCCCGCCAGCGTGGCGCCGATGCCCATCAGTATGCCGCCGATTGCACTGCGTAACAGCGTGCTGACGTCCGGTACGCGGAAGCGGAATTCGTTACTGCCTTTCGCTGCGATAAACGAACCGACGAAAATACCCAGCACCAGATAAACGCCCCAGTTAATAAATCGGCTTTCGCCGGTGACCAAATACTGCATGATGTTGGCCGACGGCCCGGTAATGCCCAGCCCGAATTCCCGCCCGGTGGCCACACTTAACGGCCAGGCCGCCAGCGCAATAATGCCGACCAGTACGGCGGTGAAAAACGGATCCCAGCGTTTTTCAAATAAAAGGTGTGCCAAACCGGTTTTCTTGGCTTTCAGTGTGGCGAGTTTGGCGCGCGGTCTGGCAACATGGCGGAAAACGTAAAATAATGTGACCGCACTTAACAATGCCACCAGCCACCACGGAGAAATGCCGAGAGAATCGTAAATGGTTCTGTGTTCAATCGTCATATCGCGCAGCGTGCGGTTAAACGATCCCAACGGCCCGCTGCGCATCATGGCGCTGAACAGCATATAAGCGAATAATGCCACCCAGCTGCCGATAAGTCCCTCGCCGGCGCGATACCAAGTGCCGGTGGCACAACCGCCCGCCAGTACGATACCGATGCCGAACAGAAACGCACCGGGCAATACGGCAAAGAGCGCCAGATTTTCCGCCGGTTCGACGCTGAGCAGCCCGCTTTGTTTTAGGGCGAAGAAACCGACGGACTGAATACTGATGGCGATAAGTAAGGCGATAAACATTTTATTGCTTTTGGTTACATATAAATCGCGGAACGCGCCGGTAATACAAAACCGTCCGCGCTGCATCACGAAACCAAGTAATAGGCCGCATAAAAGCCCGCTGAACATGATAAATACTCCTGTGATGACATAAAATAATGCAGGGCGTTATTATCAGCACACCCTTTTTCGTTGCGCCAATAATTTTTAATTCATCGTTATAATGATTTGTTATTAACAAATCGCAAAATGCCGAAAATAATGTGCAAAAGTGCGGTGCAAAATCTGCTAAAATATCTGCCGTTTGAGGTGATATTTTAACGGGCGGAGACGGGGTTATCGAAAACTGGCAACGCGGCTTTGTGCTGCATCGCCGTGTTTACGGCGAGACGAGCTTACTGGTGGATGTATTTACCGAGCAAACGGGACGCCTGACGCTGTTGGCGAAAGGTGCGCGGGCCAAACGTTCGCCGCTGAAGGGCATTTTACAGCCGTTTACCCCGCTGCTGTTGCGCTGGAGCGGGCGCGGCGAACTGAAAATCCTGACCAAAGCGGAACCTGCCGCCATCAGCCTGCCGTTGCGTACCGATGCGCTGTACAGCGGATTTTATGTGAATGAACTGATTATGCGTCTGCTGGCGGCAGAAACCGCCTATCCGCAACTGTTTCAGGATTATCTGCATTGTCTGACCGCGCTTGCCGCCTCGCCCGACAGGCTTGAAAGCGGTCTGCGCCGGTTTGAATTCCGCCTGCTGCACAGCATGGGATACGGGGTGGATTTTTGCCATTGTGCGGGTTCCGGCGAAGCGGTGGATGAAAATATGACCTACCGTTATCGGGCCGAAAAAGGCTTTATCGCATCACTGATCAAAGACAATCTGACCTTTTACGGGCGGGAGCTGCTGGCCTTTGCGCGGCAGGAATTTAGCGATCCCGCCGTGCGGCAGGCGGCGAAACGTTTTATCCGGATCGCGCTGAAACCCTATTTAGGCGCCAAACCGCTGAAAAGCCGCGAGCTGTTTACACAATCTGTTTTATATCGAAAGTAAATCATGGCGTTATTTTATTCCCCGCAGAAAAACACGAAGCCGGCGCCGGCATTTGAGGCGGATATTCTGGAACTGGATTATCAGGGACTGGGTGTGGCAAGAGTCAACGGCAAAACTTGGTTTGTGGAAAATGCACTGCCCGGCGAGACCGTGCGGGTGGCCGTGCTTGAGGATAAACGGCAGTATGGCAAAGGGCGGGCGGTGAATATTCTGCATCCCGCGCCCGAGCGTTGCCCGCCGCGCTGTGCGCATTACCGGCAATGCGGCGGCTGTCAGAGCCAGCACATTGATGTGGATTTACAACGTCGGGCGAAGCAGCACGCGCTGTTTCAGCGCCTGAGCCGATTACAGCCGCAGGGCATCGAATTGATGCCGATGATTGTCGGCGAGCCTTGGCATTATCGCCGCCGGGCGCGTTTCAGCCTGCGTTATGATGTGAAACGCAAAGGTCTGGATATGGGATTTCGGCAAAAAAACTCAGCGCAGATTGTGCCGATTGCCCATTGCCCGGTGCTGGAGGCGCCGCTCAATGATTTGCTGCCGCAACTGACCGCACTTTTTGCCCGTTGGTCACAGCCGAAAGCGCTTGGTCATGTGGAGCTGGTGAAGGCGGATAACGGGGTGGCGATGTTGCTGCGCCAGTGCGGAAATCTCGCCCAAAATGACCGCACTTTATTGCTGGAACTGGCGACGCGGCAGCATTTGATGCTATTTCTGCAGGATGATGAGCAGATTGTGCGGCTACACGGCGAATCGCCTTATTATCAACTGGACGACGGTTTGCGCCTGCAGTTTGATATGCGTGATTTTATTCAGGTCAACGCCGCGCTGAACCGCCGCATGATCAATACCGCGCTGGACTGGCTGGCCCTTAACGAACAGGATAATGTGCTGGATTTATTTTGCGGCATGGGTAATTTCACCTTGCCGGTCAGCCGGCGGGTCAAAAGTGCGGTGGGAATTGAGGGCGTTTCCGCCATGGTGGAAAAAGCGGTAAAAAATGCGGAACGAAATAATTGTCCTAATGTCCAATTTTACCGAGGGGATCTCGACCAACCGTTTATACAACAACAGTGGTCAAAACGCGAATTCAATAAGATTTTGCTTGACCCTCCGCGCAGCGGTGCGGCGTTCGCACTTCATGCGCTGTGCGGTCTGGGAGCGGAAAAAATCCTTTATGTTTCCTGTAATCCCGCTACTTTGGTGCGGGATGCGGAAATCTTATTGAATTCAGGTTATCAGTTGCAAAAAACGGCGATGATCGATATGTTCCCGCATACGGGACATCTGGAAAGCATCAGCCTGTTTGAAAAACGACAATAGGAAGAAATTATGGTTGCTGTACGCGGATCGCATTTATTAAATCCAAAGGATTTTGTGATTGAGAAATGGTGTGCCGGGTTGGCGCTGCCGCAAAACGTAGAACAAACGCTGGTGAAAGCCTGGCATTATGCGCAGGATAATATCGCACAGAAACCGAACGACCAGACCGCGGGCGAATATTGTTCGCTGCACGGCGGGGTGGAAATGGTGGAAATTCTGCACAGCCTGAATATGGATGCCGACAGCCTGATTACGGCCATGCTCTACCCTATCGTACATTATAATATCGTCGATCTGGCGCAGATTAAGGAAGATTTCGGGGCGAAAATCAGCAAACTGGTGAAAGGCGTGATCGAAATGGATAATATCCGCCAGCTCAACGCCAGCCATTCCGCCGATAGCCTGCAGGTGGACAATGTGCGCCGTATGCTGCTTGCCATGGTGGATGATTTCCGCTGTGTGATTATTAAACTGGCGGAGCGAATCGTGTATCTGCGCGATGCGGAAAAGTGCGGTTCGGAAGAGGAAAAAGTGCTGGCGGCAAAAGAATGTTCCAATATTTACGCGCCGCTGGCCAACCGTCTCGGCATCGGGCAGCTGAAATGGGAACTGGAGGATTACTGTTTCCGCTATCTGCATCCTGATCAGTATCATATTATCGCTAAGCTGTTGAAAGAACGCCGTTTGGATCGGGAACAGTATATTGCGGATTTTGTGGCGGAATTAACCGCTTATCTGAAAGAAAATCTCGATCAGGTGGAAGTGTACGGGCGGCCGAAGCATATTTACAGTATCTGGCGCAAAATGCAGAAAAAACATCTGGAATTCAGTGATTTATATGATGTTCGCGCGGTGCGGATCATCGTCCAGAAGCTACAGGATTGTTACTCCGCGCTGGGTATCGTGCATACCCATTTCAAACATTTACCCAAAGAATTCGATGATTATGTGGCCAATCCGAAGCCGAACGGTTATCAGTCGATTCATACCGTGGTGCTGGGCAAGGGCGGCAAGCCGATTGAAGTGCAGATTCGTACCCAGCAAATGCACGACGATGCGGAACTCGGCGTGGCGGCGCACTGGAAATATAAGGAAGGGCTGACCGGTCGTTCCGCCTATGAGGATAAAATCGCCTGGCTGCGTAAGCTGTTGGCATGGCAGGATGATATTACCGATTCCGGCGAAGTAATGGCGGAGCTGCGCAGTCAGGTGTTTGATGATCGGGTGTATGTGTTTACGCCGAAAGGCGAAGTGGTGGATTTGCCGAGCGGTTCGACGCCGCTGGATTTCGCTTATGCCATTCACAGCGAAATCGGACATCGCTGTATCGGCGCTAAAGTCGGCGGGCGGATTGTGCCGTTCACCTATCAGCTGCAAATGGGCGATCAGATCGATATTATCACGCAGAAAACGCCGAATCCGAGCCGCGACTGGCTTAACCCGAATCTGGGGTTTACCCATACGGCCAAAGCACGGGCCAAGATCCACGCGTGGTTTAAAAAGCTGGATCGGGATAAAAATATCCCAGCCGGCAAGGAACTGCTGGAAAACGAGATCACCCGTCTGGGATTAAGTTTAAAACAGGTGGAACAGCATGCGTTGCCGCGTTATAACCTGAAAAATCTGGATGATCTGTATGCTGGAATCGGCGGCGGGGATATCCGTTTAAATCAGTTGGTCAATTTTTTACAGAATAAACTGATTAAAACCTCGGCACAGGAGGCGGACGAAGAAATTCTGCGCCACGTGGCAAATAAAGGGGCGAGCAATACGCAGCAGAAAAACGATGAGAAAAAAGGTTATGTCATCGTTGAGGGCGTGGGCAATTTAATGCACCATATTGCGCGCTGCTGCCAGCCGATTCCGGGCGATGACATTGTCGGTTATATTACCATGGGGCGCGGTATTTCCATTCACCGCAGCGATTGCGAACAGTTTATGGAGCTACAGAATTCGCATCCGGAACGGGTGGTGGAATCGGTGTGGGGCGACAATTACGCCAGCGGTTTTCGTATCAGTATCCGTATTATTTCCAGTGATCGCAACGGCCTGCTGCGGGATATTACTACGGTGCTGGCAAACGAGAAAATCAGCGTCCTCGGCGTGTCCAGCCGCACGGATACCAAACGGCAGCTGGCGACGATCGACATGGAAATCGAGCTGAACAATGTGCAGATTCTAAGCAAAATTCTGGCACGTTTAGCCAAACTGGACGATGTGATTGAAGCCAAACGGCTTTAACTGAATAAGGAATGTTATGCATAAAACCACAGGGCTGACCCACCTGATTAAATCGACGGGATATTCGTTAAAAGGATTAAAAAGTGCGGTCAAATATGAAACCGCTTTTCGTCATGAGCTGCTATTGGCGATGGTATTGATTCCGCTGGCCTGTTGGCTGGGGCAGGATAAAATAGACATTGCGCTGATGATCGGCACCGTATTGATGGTGCTGGTGGTGGAATTATTAAACAGTGCGGTGGAAGCGGTGGTGGATCGGATTGGCACGGAATATCACGAGCTGTCCGGCCGCGCTAAGGATTTAGGCTCCGCCGCGGTGTTTGTGGCGCTGACGGTGATGGTGATTGTGTGGGGGCTGGTGCTGTTGTTCTGAGCGCAAAACCGTCAATATTAACGGGGCATAGCTTGCCCCGTTTTTTCGCTTACATGTCCGTTTGGGATTTTAACGTTCTGACCGCGGCGAACAACACCATAATCGGAAAGAAATAGAAAATATTACCCGAATTATGGGTGAAAAATCCCTGACTGAGGCAGTAAAACATCACCGACAGAATATGAATAATGCCCAGCGTCGCCGCGTAGCGGGCTTCAAGTGATGCGCCCGGCAGGCTGCGGATAAAATACCGCATCGGTACCAGCATAATTCCCAGCAGCCCTAACAGACCGAGTATGCCGCGTTTGGCCAGATCGTCTAAATATTGGTTATGGGCGTGATCAAAGATAGCGGCATGTTTATTGATGATTTTCTGTGCGGCATATTGTTTCGACTGCTCCGCCACCCCGGCGGTTCCCCAACCTAAAAGCGGTTTTTCCTGCGCCATTAACAGCGCGCCTTTCCACATATCGAAGCGGGCGCCAACGGAAGTGGCGCCGTTATTTTTGTCGAAATAGGCGGCGATCTCATTATTGGCTTTTTTTATTCGGTTCATTACCTGGGTATTGGGCAAAGCGACCGCGGCAATGATCGCGATAATAACGACGCTACAGATGCCGGTTAAAAACGGCTTACTTAACTGTTTGCGATACAGCAGGATAATCACCGCAAGGATAAACGGCAGCCCGATCCAGCCGCCGCGAGCGGTGGAGAGAAAGCTGCCGAGAATACCGAATAAGCTGGCGACAGTGCACAATACGGCCGCTTTATACTGTTTGCGGGCGGCGAAATACAACGCGATCACCAGAGAAAACATGCCGAGCGACATGGCGATATCGCCGCCCTGAATATGCATGGTGCGCGGCGAATAAGCCGCTTGTGCGCCGAGATAAAAGCGATCATAAAGTGCGACCAGCCCGGCAATGACCGCACCGGCGGGAATGCCGTAAGCCAGCACCTTAAACCGTATCGGATGATGAAAAAACAGTGACAGGAGCGGCAAAACTAAAATCGCTCGGCTCGGATTATCCAGTTCTCTGAATTTACCGCCGTGAAGCAGTAAAGAGAGCAGAAAAACCGAAAAGTAAAACACATAGCTTGCAATCAGCCATTTTTCATCCTGTGAAAGAGGCTGCCGCCGTTTTTGTGCGATAAGGTAAATCAGATAGCTGAAAGCGATGATGATTAACAGAAACGGCGCAAAGTTATGCCCGCCTTTTACGCTCAGCACGGAAAGAAAGAAAAATCCCACGGCAAAATTGACTAATAAAGAAAGTTTATTGTCTTTCACAATATTCATGTCGCCCCACAATATTTAATTTACGCAGAAAAAAAACCGCACGTTAAAGTGCGGTTTATTTTAGACTATTTCCGAAAATTATAATACATCAATACAATTTAAATCATGGAAGGATTTTTCTAAGCGTTTAGACATGGATTCTTCCGATTTGCGTAACCAAACACGCGGATCGTAGTATTTTTTATTCGGCGCGTCAGGGCCTTCCGGATTACCCAGCTGACCTTGCAGATACGCTTCGTTGGCTTTGTAGAAGTTTAAAATTCCTTCCCATGCCGCCCATTGGGTATCGGTGTCGATATTCATTTTAATCGCACCGTAGCTGATCGCTTCGCGGATTTCTTCGGTGGAAGAACCGGAACCGCCGTGGAAAACGAAGTTAATCGGTTTTGCCGGCAGATTGCGTTCTTTCGCAACGAATTCCTGTGAGGCGCCTAAAATGGACGGTTTTAATTTTACATTGCCCGGTTTGTAAACGCCGTGTACGTTACCGAATGCGGCGGCAACGGTGAAACGCGGGCTGACCGGATGCAGCTGATCATAAACATACAGCACATCTTCCGGCTGGGTGTAAAGACGGGATTCGTCCACGCCGCTGTTATCTACGCCGTCTTCTTCGCCACCGGTGATACCGATTTCGATTTCAAGAGTCATGCCTAATTTTGACATGCGTTCCAGATATTGACGGCAGGTCGCCATGTTTTCTTCCATCGGCTCTTCGGAAAGGTCAAGCATATGGGAAGAGAATAACGGTTTGCCGGTTTCGGCAAAATGTTTTTCACCGGCATCCAGTAAGCCGTCAATCCACGGCAGTAATTTTTTTGCGCAGTGGTCGGTGTGCAGGATCACCGGCACGCCGTATTCCGCCGCCAGGGTGTGTACCTGTTTGGCACCGGCGATCGCGCCTAATACGTCAGGACGAGTGCCGCTTGCCGGTTTAATGCCTTTACCGGCATAGAACTGCGCACCGCCGTTGGAGAACTGAATAATAACCGGTGCTTTAACCCGTGCGGCGGTTTCCAGCACGGTGTTTACGCTGTCGCTGCCGACACAGTTGACCGCCGGAATTGCAAAGTTGTTTTCTTTTGCGTAAGCGAAGATTTTTTGTACGTCGTCACCTGTTACCACACCCGGTTTGACGATATCTAATAATTTTGCCATTTTTTGCTTCCTATCTTGTTTGAAATGGGTCGGAACGATGCGCGCGGTAAACGCGCATCACATAAGGTGGATTAGCCGTTCGCGCGTTTTTCCAGAATTTCCACCGCCGGCAAAACTTTGCCTTCGACGAATTCTAAGAATGCGCCGCCGCCGGTTGAAATATAAGAAATTTTATCTGCGATACCGAATAAATCAATGGCCGCTAAAGTGTCGCCGCCGCCGGCAATGGAGAATGCGCCGTTTGTCGTGGCTTCGGCAATGGCATTGGCCACCACTTCGGTACCTTTGCGGAAATTAGGAAATTCGAACACGCCGACCGGGCCGTTCCACAAAATGGTTTTGGCATTGCGGATAATCTCCGCCAGCTGGGCGGCGGATTGGTCGCCGATATCAAAAATGGATTCGTCCGCGCCGACTTGATTAACCGCTTTTTCGGTGGCGGCGGCCGTTTCGGAGAATTCGGTGCCGACACGCACATCCACCGGTACCGGAATCGCGGTGGCTTTGGACAGACGCTGCGCTTCCGGAATTAAATCCGCTTCATACAGGGATTTACCCACGTTATTGCCTTCCGCTGCGATAAAGGTATTGGCAATTCCGCCGCCGACAATCAGCTGGTCGGCAATTTTGGATAAGGAATCCAACACGGTAAGTTTAGTGGATACTTTGGAGCCGCCCACAATCGCCAGCATCGGACGTTTCGGTTCTTTCAGCGCTTTACCGAGCGCATCCAGTTCCGCCGCTAATAACGGGCCGGCACAGGCGATCGGCGCATATTCCGCCACACCGTAAGTGGATGCTTGCGCGCGGTGCGCCGTACCGAAGGCGTCCATCACGAACACATCGCACAGTGCGGCATATTTTTTACCCAGCTCGGCATCATTTTTCTTTTCACCTTTGTTGATACGCACGTTTTCCAGCACCACAACTTCACCGCCGTTGACTTCGACGCCGGACAGATAATCGCGCACCAAACGAACCGGCACGCCCAGATCGGAATTATTTAAGTAATCGACCACCGGTTGCAGAGAATCTTCCGGTTTGAATTCACCTTCGGTCGGACGGCCTAAATGGGAGGTCACCATGACTTTTGCGCCTTTTTGCAGCGCCAGTTTTAAGGTCGGAATGGTGGCGCGGATACGCGCGTCAGACGTTACTTTACCGTCTTTTACCGGTACGTTCAGATCGGCGCGGATAAAGACGCGTTTGCCGGTTAAATCCAGATCGGCCATTTTAATTACTGACATAATTTACCCTCTTGGTTGGTTAAAATTGAAAATTATAAACACTGCCACGCATTATACTCACTTATTTTGCATGATGTAACGGGTCTAGATCAAATTCTCGCCATTATTCTTTGGGTTAAATGAATTCTTTCTAATTGATTAGATAAATGACATATTTTTTTCAATATCCGGAGCGAAAATTTATATGCACGTTATCAAATGAAGAAAAAGTTTAAAAAAAGCACCGCACTTTTGTCCCGTTCGGCGGTATCACGGTTCTGTAAATGAGATTCATCGCATTTGATATATTCATATGGAATATTAAATGCGATTTTTTTATTTCTGCCGCTAAAATTTTGATGGTTAAATGCAGGAAGCCTGAAAACAGGCCGAATTTTAATAATTTATTTACAACAATAACCGACACAACATCAACCGATAACGAGAAGGAGGAGCTATGCAACCCGTTCTTTTGGCTTTTCGGCTGCCGGCGGCGCAGTGGCTGGGACGAAAAACCGCGCTGATTATCACCGCACTTGCCGCGATGGCTACGTTCTCCGGCGCCAATGCGGCGACCATACTGAATGTTTCCTATGATCCCACCCGTGAGCTGTATAAAGAGTACAATCAGCTGTTTGCACAGCACTGGCAGCAAACCAACGGAGAAAACATCACCATTCGGACTTCGCACGGCGGTTCCGGTAAACAGGCGCGTTCGGTGATCGACGGATTGCAGGCGGATGTGGTGACACTGGCGCTGGCCGGCGATATTGATGCCATTAACAGCCGACAGACGCTGATTGCGCCGGACTGGCAAAGCAAGTTTGCCGATAACAGTACGCCTTATACTTCCACCATTGTGTTTTTAGTGCGTAAAGGAAATCCGAAAAACATTCGCGACTGGGACGATTTGGTGCGCGAAGGCGTTGAAGTGATTACGCCGAACCCGAAAACCTCCGGCGGCGCACGCTGGAATTTTCTGGCGGCATGGGCATTCGCCAAAGCCAAATACGGCAGCGACGATAAGGCGTTAGCCTTTGTCAGCGAAATTTACCGCCATGTGCCGGTGCTGGATACCGGTGCGCGCGGCGCGACCACCAGTTTTGTACAGCGCGGGCTGGGCGATGTGTTGCTGGCCTGGGAAAACGAGGCTTATCTGGCGCTGGCGGAACAGGGCGGCGGTGAGTTTGAAATCGTCACGCCATCGCTTTCCATTCTGGCGGAACCGCCGGTTGCAGTGGTGGATGCGGTGGTGGATAAAAAAGGAACGCGCGAGCAGGCACAGGCTTATCTGCAATATTTATACAGCGATGAGGCGCAGCATGTTATCGCCAAACATTTTTATCGCCCGCGTAATGCCGCGATTCTGGCGCAATACCCTGACCGTTTTCCGGCGCTGACGCTGGTGACGATTGATGAGGCTTTCGGCGGCTGGGCTTCGGCGCAAAAGACCTATTTTGACGACGGCGGGGTATTTGATCAGATTTTTGCCCGGATTAACGAATGATCAGAACGGCCTTTCGTGTGGGCGAAAGCGGTTTGAGGAGTGATTTATGACAGCGGTACCCCGCATTATTCCCGGATTTAAATTATCCTTAGGTTATACGATCAGCTTTTTAAGCCTGATCGTCTTAATTCCTTTATTTGCGTTGTTTGTGTTTTCCATGCAGATTAGCTGGTCGGAATTCGTGCAGCTGATCACCGGCAAGCAGCTGTTGCTGTCTTTGTGGCTGTCGCTGCGCACCGCATTTACCGCAGCGCTGTTCAATACCTTGCTGGGCGGTGTACTGGCGTGGACACTGGTGCGTTACCGCTTTTTCGGGCGCAAACTGATGGACACTTTTATCGATATGCCGTTTGCCCTGCCGACGGCGGTCGCCGGTATCGCACTGACCGCCATTTATGCGCAAAACGGCATTATCGGCCAGTTTTTCGCCTTTAAAATCGCCTATACGCCCATCGGCATTACGCTGGCGCTGTTGTTTGTGACGTTGCCGTTTGTGGTGCGAACGTTGCAGCCGGTGCTACAGGATTTACCGAAAGATGTGGAGGAAGCCGCCACAATTCTGGGAGCGAGCCGAATGCAGATTTTTATCCGTATCATTCTGCCGGCGATTCTGCCGGCCTGGATTATCGGGTTTACGCTGGCCTTTGCCCGCGCGATCGGCGAATACGGCTCGGTGGTATTTATCGCCGGCAATATTCCCTTTAAAACGGAAATTCTGCCCTTGCTGATCGTGGCGAAACTGGATCAGTATAACTATGTGGCGGCGGCGATGATCGGCGTTATCATGCTGCTGATTTCCTTTACCCTGTTATTTATTATCAATATTATTCAGCACCGCCTTGCGCGTTTCGGCTCTTAAGGAAGGATTATGTCATTACCTGCACAAAAATACAGTCCGGCGGCGTATACGCTGATTGCCTTATCCGTGGTGATTTTTCTTACCTTATTGGTGCTGCCGTTGCTGGTGGTGATTTCACAGGGATTAAGCGAAGGGTTTTCGGTTTTCTGGCAAACGGTTATTGAGCCGGATACCATCGCCGCATTAAAGCTGACCTTGCTTGCCGCGGCGATCGCCATGCCGCTGAATCTGGTATTCGGCGTGTTTGCCGCTTGGGCGGTAAGCAAATATGAATTTAAAGGCCGCCAGTTTCTGATCACTCTTATCGATCTGCCGTTTTCCGTTTCACCGATTGTGGCGGGTTTGATTTATGTGCTGCTGTTCGGCACGCAAAGCTGGTTATATCCTTATCTTGACGCTTGGGATATTCAGATTGTCTATGCCATTCCGGGAATTGTGCTGGCCACCATTTTCGTTTCCGTGCCTTTTGTGGCGCGCGAGCTGATCCCGATTATGCAGGCGCAGGGCACGCAGGAAGAAGAAGCCGCCACCGTGCTCGGCGCCAACGGTTGGCAGATTTTCCGTTATATCACGCTGCCGAATATCAAATGGGCGTTGCTGCACGGCGTGGTGCTGTGTACCGCGCGCGCATTGGGAGAATTCGGCGCGGTGTCGGTGCTGTCCGGACATATTCGCGGCTATACCAACACCCTGCCGCTGCATATTGAAATTCTTTATAACGAATACAACATTGTCGCCGCATTCAGCGTCGCCGTACTATTGTTATTGCTTTCTCTGCTGCTGTTGCTGGCGCGCCAGTGGACGGAAAGCAAACTCGGCGGACAGACGGCATAAGAGGAACAACATGAGCATTATTATTCGGGATATTCAAAAAACCTTTGCAAATCTGACCGCACTTAACAAGATTAATTTCAGCGTACAAAACGGTGAGCTGGCCGCCCTGCTGGGGCCGTCCGGCTGCGGGAAAACCACATTGCTGCGCATTATCGCCGGGCTGGAGCAGGCCGACAGCGGCACCATTTTATTCGACGATCGGGATGTCAGCCGACTCAGCGCCAAACAACGCGACATCGGTTTTGTGTTTCAAAGCTACGCTCTGTTTCGGCACATGAGCGTGGCGCAGAATGTGGCTTTCGGTTTAAAAGTCAAACCGCGGGCGGAGCGTTTAAGTGATGAGGAAATTCAGCGTAAAGTCCGTGAATTACTGGATTTAGTCCAGCTTAACCGGTTCGCCGCCTATTATCCGGATCAGCTGTCCGGCGGGCAGCGTCAGCGGGTGGCATTG
The DNA here is from genome assembly GCA_000751835.1 of Necropsobacter rosorum. Classification (GTDB taxonomy): domain Bacteria; phylum Pseudomonadota; class Gammaproteobacteria; order Enterobacterales; family Pasteurellaceae; genus Necropsobacter; species Necropsobacter rosorum. The sequence continues at coordinate 237,853 of CCMQ01000008.1, forward strand.
GCGCGCGCACTGGCTACGCAGCCGAAAGTCTTATTGCTGGACGAGCCGTTCAGTGCGCTGGATGCGACGGTGCGTAAAGAGCTGCGCCGCTGGCTGCGGGATTTTCATCATGAAATTAATGTCACCAGTTTGTTTGTCACCCATGATCAGGACGAAGCCTTGGAAGTGGCGGATAAAATTATTCTGATGAACAAAGGCCGTGTGGAACAGGTCGGTACGCCGGAAGAGGTGTACAAACAGCCGCAAACCGCGTTTGTGGCGCATTTTCTGGGTGAAGTGAATGTGCTGCACGGAGTGATTGAACAAAATCTGCTGCGCATCGGCGATTTCACCCAGCCGCTCAGCCGCCATCACCGGCCGCAATCGGTGATTGCCTACGTCCGGCCGCACGAGATCGGCATGAGCAAAGGGCAAAACGCTAATGCGATTCAGGGCGAGATCAGCCGGCTGCATACCGCCGGGGCGACGATTTTCGTGGAAGTGCAGGCCGCGCACTATGAAAAACCGATCGAGGTGTCGATTAATCATGCGCAACTGGAACAAGAGGGCTTCGTACCCGGTGACAAGGTTTATTTAACGCCGAAACTGGTGAATATTTTTAGCCGTGACGAATTAATCGAATTTATGATTTAAACGGCGAAATCACACCGCACCGAGCGAAAAAGTGCGGTGTTTTTTTTAATTGTTTTTTGCCCGTCGTCCGTGTTGTGCCGTCATTTAATAACCGGTGCGGCTGCGCGGGCAATCGATGACCTGCCAGTCTAAATCGTAGCAGATGAAAAGTTCGTTGCGGTTGGCGCCGATGTAAATATTTTTCAGCTGCGGATTATTCTTTTTCATCCAGGCGAACAGTTCGCTGCGCGATGACAGTTCATAGGTAGGAAATTTTAAGGTGTGGAACAACTCCCGCTGTTTGGCGAAATAATCCTGCGCCCGCTCAAAGGCACAGGCGCCGTGTTTTTCCCATTCGCCCTGCAATAAATTGGCGCTCGGGCTTTCCGGTAAAAACTGTTCGATAATTTCCTGCGGCACTATCGGCAAATCGCCCTGACAGAAACGCGGCTGATCAGAAACCCGGCGCGCGAATTTGTTTTGCGGCCACAAACCGTGAATCACCCAACCGAACTGCTGGGTTTTGCCGCATTGATATTTCAGAGAATTGGGCAGATTTTCGCCGTATCGTTTGCGCTGAACGTCGCAAAATGCCGGAGACCATGACAGCACGAAGGTATAATAATGGGTCGGCGCTTTGGCGTTGCGACCGATGGGATCATGCTGCATGATATAATCGTAATCGCGCTCCACCACGGTGGAAACGGCTTGTTTCTGCTGCGAAAAATAATACCAGCCCGCCAGCAGGAACATAAAAAAGAACACTACAAAAATGGACAGCTGCATCATTTGTTTTTTATTCATCGGTGATTCACCTTAAATTATTATTTAATTTTTAAGCGGTATTCTTTATAATGCCGCATTTTCTGACTTGACTGGGGGAGATGATGGCGCTGCTGATTACCGACAAATGCACAAATTGCGATATGTGCCTGCCGGAATGCCCGAACGAGGCGATTTCTGTCGGCGATGCGATCTATGTCATCGACCCGAATCTGTGTACCGAATGTGTCGGGCATTACGATACGCCGACCTGCCAGAAAGTCTGCCCGATAACCAACTGTATTAAAACCGATCCCGCCCATACGGAAACGGAAGCCCAGCTGTGGGAGCGCTTTGTGCTGATTCATCATCCCGAGAAGCTGTGAGGCGGTTATTCCGCCCATTTCGCCAGTACGATGCCTGCGACCACCGCGACGTTCAGCCCGCTTTTGAGCGGATTGGCGCGCGATAAATTCAGAATTTCCTCTTTTTTTACCAGATTTTCCACCGCACTTTCACTCAGCAGGAACGCCACTTTATCGGCGAAGGATAATGCGGCGGCTTTGCCCTGTTTACCGCTGCTCGGGCAGATAATCTGATAGCCCGCCTGACGCAGCTGGCTTAAGGCGTTTTCCGTGCTGTCGGCCTGTATCGGGTGAATATATTCCATCCCGCCCTCGGCGACACGCACGGCGGATGCCGCATTTAGGGCGTCCGGTTCTGCCGTGATGACGGATTTTACCCCGTAAAATGCGCAGCTGCGGATAACGGCGCCGAGATTATGCGCATTGCCGATGCCGTCCAGCAGCACGACGCAGTCTTTCCGGCGCGGCAGGCTCAGATAGCCGGCCAGGGTGAACGGGCGTTTTTTCTTCACCAGCATACAGATCCCGCCGTGATGTTCGGTGCCGCTGACCCGTTCCAATTCGCGGCTGTCCACAACGTGATAGACTTTTTTGTTGGCGGCAAGATAGCTGAACAGCTCACCGACGCGATGCGCCAGCTCAACGGTGGCCCACACCCGCACAATGCTTTCCGGCCGCTCGGCAAACAGCGCCAGACAGGCATTCTCGCCGTACAGTTTCATTTCTTCGGCGCGGTTTTTCTTGATTTTTTCCGGCGCACGCGGCGATAACGGGCCGGTTTTTTTCTCATCACCGGGAGCGGTGCTGCGTTTTAGCGTTACGCTGACATTGCCGGTACCACGCGCATTACCCAGTTGCGTTTCGGTAATCTGCGGCGTATGGCGCGCTTTATCCCGCGGCATATCGCTGCTCGCGCGAAAAGCCGTTTTATCGCGCTTGAACGCCGCCTTGTCGGTTTTGCGCGCCGGTTCAAAGTGCGGTCGGTTTTGCGCCGGTTTTTTTGCGGCCGGTGTGCGTTGGTTGAAACGGGATGAATTGTCAGCGGGCTGAAAGGTCGGTTTTTTTGCGTTCATAATGACTTGCCGGTAATAAGAGTAAAACAGCGATAAAGTGAGTAATAAACAAGCGCACTTTTCGAGAAATTGTGAGCATTATAACGAAAAAAAACCTTTTTTCTAGCCACTGCGGCGGTAAATATTGTAGACTAGCCAACTAATTTCTCGTCGCGTCAATTATAGAGAACGATATATGTTGATAAATAAAACCAAACGAGCAATCCAGCATCTTGAGCGCCTGCCCGCTTTGCCGCTGCAGGCGGAGCAGGTCGAGTTTATTGATAGCCCCGCGGCCTTTAAAACGCAACTTATTGAGCTGATCCGCCGGGCAAAATCCCGCATTTATATTACCGCACTTTACTGGCAGAACGATGAGGCGGGGCAACAGATTTTAGATGAGATTTACCGCGCCAGACAAGATAACCCCGAGCTGGAGGTGAAAATTTTCGTCGATTGGCACCGCGCACAGCGCAATCTGCTCGGCGCGGAAAAAACGGCCACCAACGCCGATTGGTATTGCGATGCGCGCGCCAAATACCAGCTGCCCGATGATCCGAATATGTTTTTCGGCGTGCCGATTAATACGCGCGAAGTGTTCGGCGTGCTGCATATTAAAGGGTTTGTATTTGACGACACTGTGCTTTACAGCGGCGCCAGTATCAATAACGTCTATCTTGCCCAGCATGAGAAATATCGCTACGACCGCTATCATAAAATCCGCAATCAGGCGCTGGCCGATACCTTGGTCGGCTTTATTAAAAGCTATCTGCAAGATCCCGGTGCGGTGTCGCCGCTGGATGTGAACACCCGCCCGCAGACCAAAGAAATTCGCCAGAATATCCGCCTGTTCCGCAAAAATCTGGCCAGCGACGCTCAGTATCACCTGCCCGCGTCCGTCACGCTGCACGACAGCCTGACGGTTTGTCCGCTGTTCGGGTTGGGCGCCGGAAATAATATTCTCAACCGTACCATTGAAGCGTTATTTCAGCTGGTGCAGGACAAACTGGTGATTTGTACGCCGTATTTCAACCTGCCGCGTTCGCTGCGCTATAACATTCACCGCTTACTGGAAAAAGGCAAACGGATCGAAATTATCGTCGGTGATAAGGTGGCGAATGATTTTTATATTCCGCCTGACGAACCGTTCAAAATGGCCGGCGCGCTGCCGTATTTATATGAAAGCAACCTGCGCCGTTTCAGTAAAAAATTCGAGCGTTTCATCACGCAGGGACAACTGGTTATCCGCACTTGGAAAGACGGCGAGAATACCTATCATCTGAAAGGTTTGTGGGTGGACGACCAGGCGATGTTGCTGACCGGTAATAACCTGAATCCGCGTGCCTGGCGGCTGGATGCGGAAAACGGGTTATTTATTCATGATCCGCAACGGGAGCTGCGCGCGCAGACAGAAAAGGAGCTGGACGACATTCGCCGCTACACAACCGTGCTGAAACATTATTCCGAACTGGAAGATCTGGATACTTACCCGCAGCCGGTGCAGAAACTGCTGCGCAAATTCGCACGCCTGAAAGCCGACAAACTGGTGAAAATGATTTTATAAACCGATAAAAAAACCACGCCGAGGCGTGGTTTTTAATTAGCCGAAGATCTTCTTACCGAAGAAAAACAGCGTTAAGCCGCAGGCGATAACAATAAAGCCGATAATCTGCCAGAGCTGAACCGGCCGTGCGGGCATTCCGATTAACCCGAAGTGATCGATAATCGCGGCGGCAACCAGCTGACCGACGATAATGAAAAACAGCATGTTGGTAACCCCCATTTTAGGGGCGAGAAAAATGGTGGTAAAAACCACCAGCGCCCCTAACGGCCCACCGATCAGCTTCCACAGCGGCTGTTTCGGCACCTGTTGCAGGGCGCCGAACAGATCGGTTTTCCAGATGCAAATCAGTAATAATACCAATGTGCCGGTGGCAAATGAGATCAGCGCGGCGACCGCCGGCTGACCGGTAAGCGCGCCGGCCAGCTGCGAATTGATTGCCGCCTGCGTGGCTAAAGCGACGCCGGCACACAGTGCGATTAACACGAACGATAACAGCATGAAAATATCCTTAAGCGGAAAAGGGGCAAAACTGTGAGAAATTCTACCGCACTTTTCGCGTTGCGAATATGGGTTTAGTGCAATTTCAGCGACGGACGCAATAACCGGTTGATGCGACCGACCAGTACGATAAGCCCGGTGCGGAAACAACCGTGCAATGCCGCCTGATGCATGCGGTATAAGGACAGATACATCATCCGCGCGATTTTCCCTTCGATGAACATCGAGCCTTTAGTCAGATTGCCCATCAGGTTTCCCACCGTAGCGAAGCGTGAGAACGACACCAAAGAACCGTGATCGCTGAATACAAAAGGCTTCAGCGGTTTATTGGCAAGCTGCGCCAGAATATTTTTGCCGCAGGCCGCCGCCATTTGATGCGCCGCCTGCGCGCGCGGCGGCACCGGTTTCCCGTCGGCCTGCATTAACGCGGCACAGTCACCGATCACATAAACATCGTCGTCCACCGTTGTCTGCAAGGTCGGTTTGACCTCGATCTGATTGATGCGGTTGGTGGAAAATCCGAAGGTTTTGGTCATTTCGGCGGCTTTGACACCGGCCGCCCAGACCATGAGATCCGCATTTATGCGCTCGCCGTCTTTGGTGGTGAGCCCGTTTGGCTCCGCCTGCACCACCGCCGTGTTGGTGCGCACATCCACGCCGAGGGCGCGCAGTTCTTTTTCCGCCGCGGCGGAAATGCGTTCCGATAAGGCCGGCAGAAGACGCGGCCCGGCCTCCAGTAAGGTGACTTTCAGACTGGTATTGCTCAGTTTGCCGAAACCGTAATGGTGCAGGTGTTTCGCGGCATTATATAACTCGGCGGACAGCTCGATACCGGTGGCGCCGCCGCCGACAATGGCGATCTGAACGTCTTTTTCATCATTATTGGCAAATTTAAGAAACAGTTCCATCATGCGGTGATGGAAAAGCTTCGCCTGCTCCGAACTGTCTAAAAAGATGCAGTGCTGCGCCACGCCCGGCGTGCCGAAATCATTGGATTTACTGCCGATAGCCAGCACTAAAATGTCATAAGCGATGGTGCGTTCGGCAACCAGCAATTCGTTTTGACTGTTGTAAATCGGCGCCAGCGTGATATTTTTATGCGCGCGATCGACGGCGGTCAGTGCGCCCTGGCGGAATTCAAAATAATGATTTTTAGCATGTGCGCGATAGCTGAGCGCGTCAATATCGTCGTCCAGCGAACCGGTCGCCACCTCGTGCAGCAGCGGTTTCCACAGATGGGTGCTGTTTTTGTCGATTAACATCACGCGCGCGTTTTGTTTGCGGCCTAATTTGTCGCCGAGAGCGGTGGCCAGTTCTAATCCGCCGGCACCGCCGCCGACGATAACGATTGTTTTCATAAACTACTTTCCTATAAAATTGATTAAGATCAAAACCGCCAGAATTGTAGTCGTTTGTGCGGGAATGTCCAGCATCTTTTATCCGGCGTACGGGCAATATGTTAAAAGCGGTAAAAAAAGTGCGGTGAAAAATCCGTGATTTTTGCACCGCACTTGTGGGGTTAACGGCTGATCGTGTCAGTCCATTGGAACAGTTCGTCCAAATCATAATCGCCGGCATGCGGCACGGCCCATGGCGTAGCGTAATCCACCCGTTTACCCGCCATCGTCAGTTTGATCGCCAGAATGGCGCTGATCGCATGAGAGGTGTCTCGATCAGCGGTGCCGGCGCGGATCCGCCAGTGTGTGGCGGCGTGCGGGTTGTCGATATAATTCATGGCATTCATCAATTTGATGATTTGGGCATCCGCCATGCCGCCCGATAGGCTGGAATGCTGCTGTGAATAAGCGGTAAAGTGTTGATTATTCACAGTTTGTGTGCCGAACAGATTGTTTTCGCCGCTGCTGAGATCAAGGGCGTCGAAAGCCGGCGGCGATTTCATCCGCTTTTGCGAATGAACATAACCGTGCCAGTCGATCGCGGCGACACCGTCCCGGCTCAGGCTGACCCAGGATTGGTCGGATAAATCCGTTCCCGCTTGGTAGGCTTTATCCGCGGCACGGCGAATCACCTCTTTCATATAGTCTTTAAAGGTGCCGTTGCCCTGCGCATCCAGCGTCAGCGGTGTGCCGCGTTCGTCTTTCAGTTGCAGGCTGTTCAAGTAAGCGGGAAATGCGGCTTTTAACTGATCGGAGACGGCGATTTGCTGCGCGCTTAACTCGCCTTCCAGCATCGGCATCGGTTTGCTGCGATCGTTATAGCCGGCGGCGTTTAATTTGCTCATATCCATGCGGCTGTATTGGTTCAGTCCGTTGAATTCCCATTCATAAGCGCTGTCGGCATGTTCCAGATTGGTGATCGGACAGTAAGCGGAGACGGCGAAGATCCGATCGCTGGCCTCAGCGGCGCCGAGGGTTTTGAAATAAGCGGCGTAATCCGCGCTGTCGCCGCTGGCGCCCAGTAAGGCGGATAAGGCTCCGCCGGCGCTGGTACCGTTGGAAATGATTTTATTCGCATCGCCCGGTATGCGGGCATCGTTGAAATGCAAGTAACGCACCGCGGCTTTCAGATCCACAATCGCCGCCGGCGCTTTACCGGTATAACGACCGTTTTGCTCCAGCGTGCGACCGCGGGCGCCGACACTTGCCACCACATAACCTTTGGCAAGTGCGGTCATTATTGCGTTCGGTTTATCGTCGCTTCCGAATCCCTTGTCGTTGTAAGCGGCGGCTTTCGCCGGCATGTAGCCGCCCACCGCATTCGGTAGGAAAATCGGCGCGCTTTGTGCGTTAAAGCCGTTAATCGTGCCGTTATTGAAATAGGCTTCCGGCACATACAGATTCAGGCTTTGATAATCGGGCTCCAGCGGCCGGCGGACATAAACGATATTTTCAAAGGCGCGGAATTTCACCAGTTTGCCGTTGACGCTGACTTCCAGCGCGCGGTAATGCTCGCCGTCGAAGTTTAATTGATAGCCGTCCGCCGTTTGGTTGAAATACGGCGTTTGCGCCGCTGAGTCTGGTTTTGCCGTCGGCAACGCATTGCCCGTTGCGGCGACGGTAGCGCCCATCATCAGGGCGCTTAAGGTAGTGAATCGCATAGGTACTCCGAATAAAGTGAATTTACCTGTAGTTTGACCAAGGCGGAGGGCGATAAGTTTCGTTATAGCGTGAAATATATTGAGATTATCTTACCCATTCCACCACCTCTTCAAGCGGCCGGCGGGTTTTCTCGCGCGGTTGATGGAGGCGGTAGCCGAATGCCGCCATGACACTCAGTTTATATTGCTGCGGGTTGTATAATCCCTGTTGCGCCAGTAAATCGTTCATCTGTTCCAGCGGAAAGCCTTCAATCGGCGTGCTGTCAATGCCGATCATGGCGGCGGCGGTCAGCATATTGGCCAGCGCGATGTAGCTTTGGCGGCAGGCCCATTCGTAGAAAGCGGTGGGATTTTGCGTGAGTTTGAAATCCTGTTCGCTGAACCGGCGGTAAAATGTCTGGCGCTGGCGCAGTGCGTCTTCAGGAATGTGATGAATATCGCGCATAATATGCTGCACATATTCGCCGTCGGCCAGCAATTCGGCAGGCTGGCGAACCAGAATCAGCAGAAAATGGCTGCAATCCATTATTTTATCTTTGGCACCCCAGGCGTTATCACGGATAAGCTCACGGATTGCCGGTTTTTCAATCACCAGAAATTTCCACGGTTCAAAGCCGAAAGAGCTGGGCGACAGGCGGCCGGTTTCCAAAATAAAACGGAAATCCTCCGCGCTGATTTTTTTATGCGGATCGTATTGTTTGCAGGCATGACGGAAATGATAGGCGTCCAGAATCTGTTGTTTGCTGATGGTCATCGTGCTTTCTCCTTGCGGGTTGACTTTAGGGGGTATTATGCGGAAATTTTATGCGTAACGCACATTGTGTTTGCGGATATGATATATCGTTTTCACTGATACGGGGTAAAAAGCGGCGAAAAAAATACCGCACTTATAAAAAGTGCGGTACGATTTTAAACGTTTTTTAGCTTCGGATTACAGGAATAAATTGGCGAATAGCAGGCCGAATGCCAGACTGAACGCCATGCTCAGCAGACCCGGTATCATAAAGCTGTGGTTGAAGATATATTTCCCGATACGGGTTGTGCCGGTGGTATCGAAGTCGATAGAGGCGATGATCGGGCCGTAGTTCGGAATAAAGAAATAACCGTTTACCGCCACGAATACCCCGATTAAAATCGGCGCCGGAATGCCCAGTGCGATACCGACCGGGAATAAGGTCGCTACGGTCGCGCCCTGACTGTTCACCAGCACGGAAAGCAGGAATAAGGCGAAAGCGAAAGTCCAAGGTGCGGTTTCTACCAGCGCTTTCACGCTTTCTTTCACTTCCACCATATGCGCCTGCATTAATGTGTCGCCCAGCCAGGCGATACCGAAGATCGCGATAACCGCACGCATACCGGCATGGAACACCGAACCTTGGGTAATGGCGTTGCCGTTCGGTTTGCAGATGAGAATAATCAGCGCGCCGACGGTCAGCATCACGATTTCAATGGTATGCGCCATGCCCATCGGTTTGCCGTCGAAGTTCGGACGCAAGGACGGGAACGCCCCCATAATCACCACCAACAGCGCCCCGATTAAGAATAAAGTGACGGAGGTTTTCGCCGTTTTGCTGATTTCGATTTCGGCCACATTGGTTTTGGCCTGATTTTCCTTGATATATTCCGGATCCTGTAGCAGGCGCTGATAATCCGGATCGTCTTTTAATTCTTTACCCATTTTATTGACGAAGATACAAGCCACGCCGATCCCTAAAACCGTCGCCGGCATGGTGACTTTCAGCACATCGCCCAAGTGGATGCCCTGCGGTTCAAGATAGGCCACCACGGCGACCACCGCCGCAGCGATCGGGCTGGCGACGATAGCGAACTGGGAAGCGATAACCGCCATCGACAGCGGACGCTCAGGGCGAATGCCGTTATGCCGGCTGACTTCCGCGATCACCGGCAGCACGGAATAAGCAACGTGTCCGGTACCGGCCAATACGGTGAACGTCCAAGTAACCGCCGGTGCCATAAAGGTAATATATTTCGGATTTTTGCGCAGAATGTTGGTGGCGATTTTGATCATGTAATCCAGACCTCCGGCGGCCTGCATCGCCGCAGCGGCGGACACCACCGCCATAATCATTAGCATGACGTCAATCGGCAGACCGGCCGGTTGCAGACCGAAACCGAAGGACAGGATAGCAAGACCGACACCGCCCATCACCCCCAAACCGATACCGCCGATACGGGCACCGATCAGGATACAGATTAGCACGATGGCGAATTGAAGAAAAAACATGGTTGACCCCTATTTTAAACATATACGGAAAAGCATTCCCGCCATAAGCCGAACGGGAATTCACCTCGCGGCGGAAAGTGCGTTGTCATCGATTGTTCCTTTCTCCCGCAATTGCACGCTACTATAGCAACAAACTTGGCTTATCTCTATAATATAGATCAATTAAATTGCAATAGTTTCTTTGAAAGATGAAGAAACTGCGGTTATACTTAAGCCCTTATTTTTAAACTTAAACATTGAATTTAAATATTGAGAACGACATGCAAGAATTTCTCCCTATGGCGACGGATTTCGCTAAAAATCATAGCTTAATGGTTATCGCGTGGATTGCCGTATTTATTATGGTGGTTTATACCCTGACAAAATCCGTCACCACCAAAGTGAAAGTGATCGGCAATGCGCAGGCCGTCAGCCTGATAAATAACGAAGATGCGGTGGTGATTGATTTGCGGACGATTGATGAATTTGAACGCGGTCATATCGTCAATAGTATCAACCTGCTGCCCAGCGAAATTAAAAATCAGAATGTGGGCAAAATCGAACAGCATAAAGATCATGCGGTGATTCTGACCTGCGCAACCGGAATGTCTGCCGGCGCTTCGGCCGAATTGTTATCAAAACAAGGCTTCAGCCGGGTTTATACCTTAAAAGACGGTATCGGCGGCTGGCGTTCCGAGAATCTCCCTTTAGTAAAGAAAAACAAATAATCAAGAAGGATTGAATAATGACTGAGCAAAATCAAGAGGTCGCGGCAAACGAAGAACAAAACACGCAGGCCGTATTGCAGATTCAACGTATTTATGTGAAAGACGTTTCCTTTGAAGCGCCGAATTTACCGCATATTTTTCAGCAGGAATGGAAACCGAAACTAGGTTTTGACTTAAGCAGCGAAACCACCCAGTTAGGCGACGATTTATATGAAGTCTGCCTCAATATTTCCGTCGAAACCACCTTAGAAGACAGCGGCGATGTCGCCTTTATCTGTGAAGTGAAACAGGCGGGCGTGTTTACCGTCAGCGGACTGGAAGATATGCAGCTGGCCCATTGCCTGACCTCGCAATGTCCGAACATGCTGTTCCCTTATGCGCGCGAACTGGTGTCCAATCTGGTTAACCGCGGCACCTTCCCGGCACTGAACCTTTCCCCGGTGAATTTCGATGCGCTGTTTATGGATTATTTACAACGTCAGCAAGAACAGCAGGAACAGTCTGGTAACCAGGAAGTGCATTAACCCGGCGAAACAGCCTGTTAAAAGAGGCGGATGCCTTATCCGCCTTTGATTGTTTTTCCGTTCTTGTCAAATTTCGCCATTTCCGGAGTATAAATGATGAATACGACAATATCCGCTTCACCTATCACCGTCATCGGCGCCGGTTCTTACGGCAGTGCACTGGCAATTACCTTTTCCCGCAACGGTTATCCGACGTATCTGTGGGGGCATGACCCCGAACACATGCGCCGGCTGGCGACGGAGCGCTGCAATCAGGCGTTTCTGCCCGATGTGCGTTTTCCCGACGCGTTGCGGATTGAAGCCGATTTAGCCGCGGCGATAGCAAAATCGCGCGATGTGTTAATTGTCGTGCCCAGCCATGTATTCGGCGAAGTTATTGCCAAAATTAAACCGCACTTACGCCCGGACAGCCGTATCGTGTGGGCGACCAAAGGGCTGGAGCGCGACAGCGGGCGCCTGTTGCAGGACGTCATTGAAGATACGCTCGGCAAAGATTATCCGCTGGCGGTATTATCCGGCCCGACTTTTGCCAAAGAGCTGGCGGCGGGAATGCCGACCGCAATTGCGCTGGCGTCGAACAATCAGCAATTCGCCCTTGAATTTCAGGCGCGCATTCATTGCAGTAAACACTTCCGGGTGTATATTAATCACGATATGATCGGCGTTCAGCTCGGCGGCGCAATTAAAAATGTGATTGCCATCAGTGCCGGCATGTCTGACGGCATGGGCTTCGGCGCCAATGCCCGCACGGCGTTAATCACGCGCGGTATTGCCGAAATCAGCCGTTTGGGCGTTGCGCTGGGCGCCAATCCGAACACCTTTATGGGCATGTCGGGATTAGGCGATCTGGTGCTGACCTGTACCGACAATCAATCCCGCAACCGCCGTTTCGGTTTAATGCTGGGACAGGGCATTGATGCGCAGGCGGCAATGGCACAAATCGGTCAGGTGGTGGAAGGCTTTTATAATACGAAAGAGGCCTATTTACTCGCTCAGCGGCAGGGCGTGGAAATGCCGATTACCGAACAGGTGTATCAGGTGCTGTTTTGCGGTAAGAACGCACAGGAAGTGGCCATGAGCTTACTTGGACGTGAACGAAAAGTGGAATAAGGAAAAATATATGTCGGTAGAATTGTGGGCTCTGATCCGTCAGGAAGCCAAAGAACAGGTCGAATGCGAGCCGATGCTGGCGAGTTTTTTTCATTCGACCATTTTAAAGCATCATAATCTGGGCAGCGCGCTGAGTTATATTCTGGCGAATAAACTGGCTAATCCGATTATGCCGGCCATTGCGCTGCGTGAAATCGTGGAAGAGGCTTATCAGTCGCAGCCGAGTATTATCGAAAGTGCGGCCTGTGATATCCGCGCGGTGCGTCAGCGTGACCCGGCGGTAGAATTATGGACTACGCCGTTGCTGTATTTAAAAGGTTTTCATGCCTTACAAAGCTATCGCATCACCCATTATCTGTGGCAGTGCGGGCGCAAAGCGCTGGCCATTTATTTACAGAATCAGATTTCCGTCGCCTTTGATGTGGATATTCACCCGGCGGCCAAAATCGGTCACGGCATTATGTTCGACCACGCCACCGGCATTGTGGTCGGCGAAACCTCGGTGATTGAAAACGATGTCTCCATTTTGCAGGGCGTCACCCTCGGCGGGACGGGCAAAGAATCCGGCGATCGTCACCCGAAAGTGCGCGAAGGCGTAATGATCGGCGCCGGCGCCAAGATTCTGGGGAATATCGAAGTCGGGCGTTATGCCAAAATCGGCGCCAATTCCGTGGTGCTGCAACCGGTGCCGGAATATACCACGGTGGCGGGCGTGCCGTCGAAAACCGTGGGCAAGGATAAAGGCGCCAAACCGGCGTTCGATATGAATCAGTATTTTATCGACGATGCGATTAATTTAAACATTTAGCCTCAGGCTTTTTCGGAGCAGTTTTATGATCAACAAAGATACCCAATTGTGCATGTCCTTATCCGGCCGGCCGGGCAATACCGGCACTTATTTTCATAACTATCTGTATCAGAAACTCGGTCTGAATTTCGTGTATAAAGCCTTTAGCACGCAGGATATCGAACATGCGGTAAAAGGCGTGCGCGCATTGGGGATCCGCGGCTGCGCGGTGTCCATGCCGTTTAAGGAAAGCTGCATGCCCTTTGTGGATGAAATCGATGCCTCCGCGCAGGCGATCGAGTCGGTCAATACCATTGTTAATGATAACGGCTATCTGAAAGCCTACAATACGGACTATATCGCTATCGTCAAACTGATTGAAAAATACCGGCTGGATAAACAGGCCGCTGTGATTGTGCAGGGCAGCGGCGGTATGGCGAAAGCGGTGGTGGCGGCATTTAAACATGCCGGTTTCGACAAACTGACGGTGGTGGCCCGCAACGCGCAGACCGGCGCTTATCTGGCGCAATTGTACGGTTATACTTATTCACACAGTCTGGCGGGGCAAGAGGCGGATATTCTGGTTAACGTCACGCCGATTGGCATGCAAGGCGGCAAGGAAGCGTTTGATTTAGCCTTCCCGCAGGCCATGATTGCCCGCGCGCAAACCGTTTTTGATGTGGTGGCGATGCCGGCGGAAACACCGTTGATCAATGCGGCGCGCGAGCAGGGTAAACAGGTGATTTCCGGAGCGGAAGTGATGACCTTACAGGCCGTGGAACAATTCGTGTTATACACCCACCAACGTCCGGATGAGGCGCTAATCGCCGAAGCGGCGGCCTTCTCCCGTTCTCATCGCTAAGCGTCGATTATCTGTAAACCTGAGTGCTGCCGGACGCGGTTTTCGGCAGCACGGTTTTCTGTCTTTGTTAATGTGACATTAACGTTGATACAACATTCACCGCCGTAGGATGTGCCGCCGCATGGTGCGAAAACTTATTAAAAAATCACCGCACTTTTTAGCGGGATTTATCCCATCGCGGTAGCGTTAAGGCGAACATCCTGCTAAAATCCGCCGTTCGTTTGATAAAATTTCCCTGCGGGTTCTTTGCCCGGCACAAAATATGAATGCCGGCGGGCGCGCAGGCTTGCCGCATCACAATCCGGAGCCGGCCGCCGTTGTCGCGCCGCACATTGCAACAGTGAAGAAAATCATTATGAATAACACCTTATCCTTATTTGAACCGCTTCTCCATTCCGACAATATGGCCATTTTGCTCAAAATGGTGATCGCCATGGTGCTGGGCGGAATTATCGGCCTTGAGCGCGAACTGAAACACAAACCGGTGGGAGTGAAAACCTGCGTGATTATTGCGGTGACCACCTGCGTGCTGACCATTGTATCGATTAAATCGGCAGAGCATTATGCGCAGGTATCGGAAAATATCCGCACCGATCCGATGCGTCTGGCGGCACAGGTGATCAGCGGAATCGGTTTTCTGGGCGCCGGGGTGATTCTGCGCAAAAGCAATGACGCCATTTCCGGGCTGACCACCGCGGCGATTATCTGGGCGGCGGCCGGTATCGGTATCGCCACCGGCGCGGGCTTTTTCTTTGATGCCGTGATCGCTACGTTGATGATTCTGCTGGCGGTACGTCTGGGGCCGAAAGTACAACAGCTGGTCAGCCGCAGTAAACGCAAAAACCGCAGAACGAAAATCAATATTTTATTAAACACCGCCACCGCAATCGGCAAAGTGACCAATATTTTGATCGACAATCATTATCGTCTCGACAACCTGACGGTCAAAGATCAGCAAAACGGCGAGGTTAAACTGATTATCAAATGCCTGATTACCGACAAAGCCATGTTGCAGGGCGTGTATTTACTGCTGAAGGATGAGCCGGAAGTGGTGAGTATTGATTTACAGCATTAAGATCCGCGGCGGTGCGGCTTCCGAATGGCAAAAACACCGCCGAAAATAACCGCACTTTTGCCGCCTTTACACCTCGAAAATCTCGGCATCGCGCAGAATATGTGCGTTTCCCTTACGGCGTAAAAAACCGCAGCGATCAAAATATTCCATCAGCTGCACGGTGATTTTGCGCCCCCAGTTGAGTTCATCACGCAGTCGGTTAACCGAAATGCTGCCTTGCTCGGCAATAATCCGTTTAATCAGTCGGGCGTAGGCGTAGATGTTTTCGGTCAGCAGAAAACGGTCTTTGACAATCGGCGTCAGATAACCCAGTTTGCCCGCTTTATACAGAAAGTTGCGCATCTCTTCTTCCGGTATGCCGAGCCGCTCCGCCAGCTCCCGCACCCAAAGCGCCTGCCCGTTTTGTTGCTCGAATTGCGCCAGCACCGTCTGCCACAGATGTTGTTCCTGCGCCGAAAAACGGATTTTATGTTCCGGCGTATGCAGCCAGCCGCGGGTCTGTTCGATTTGTCCCGCCGCCAGCAGTTGCTCAATAATATGATAGATCAGTTTTTCCGGTTGATTAATCGCCGCAATACGGTATAAACGGGCTTTGCTCAGACCGAGTTGATCACCGTGCTGCGCATGATAATCGGTCAGCGTCGCGATAAGTTTTTCCGCCTGCTGTGCCGGATAATGGCGGTTAAAGCCCCAATCCTGAAACACCACATCCTGATTGGCGCGGATGAGCTCCTGCAATCGCTCGGCGCTTAACTGTTCCGCCCAGGCTAATTTTTCCAGTGCGACCGGTTGTTGCTCCAGATATTGTCGCAAGCGTTCGGCGAGGCTGTCGGTTTGAAGCAGGCGGCATAAGTAATCCAGCCGTTGCGCTGTACGTTTGTGGCGTTTCGGTGAATTGATCTCTACCGTTTTCGCCCCGGCCAGCACGGATTTGGCATCACCGCTGCGCAGGATCAGTTTATCGCCGTAAGCCAGAAACAGCGGTTGGTCTAAAATCAGCTCTGCCAATCCCTGCTGCTGCGCGGCGAGGCCTTTTTCCTGCAACAGATGCAATCTGCCGGTGGTGCGTGCCGCGGCATGATAAATATGCACCGGTTGGCTTTCCGCAACCGGCGCGGCGGCTTCCAGCCAAAGTGTCACCCGTTCTGTGGGCGGCAGCGGCGGCTGTGCCAGCAACCAGTCGCCGCGTTCGATTAAAGTGCGGTTTAAATCCGCACTGATATTCAGCGCCAGCCGCTGACCCGCGACCCCGAGGGCGTTCGGCTGATTCTGGGCATGAATATTTTTCACCCGCACTTTCTGACCGCCGGATAAATAGAGTTCGTCCTCAATCCGCACGACGCCCGCAAAGGCGGTTCCGGTAACCACCGTACCGGCACCTTTTACCGTAAACACGCGGTCAATGGCATAACGGAACGGTTTATCCTGCTGCGCCGGATTCGGCAGTTGCGCCAGATAATCCCGCAATTGCGCAATACCTCGGCCGCTGTGGGCGGAGGTGATAAACAGCGGGCTTTGCGCTAAAAACGGGTAATCTTGCTGGAGTTGTCGGGTCAGCTGTGTGATCTGCGCCTCATCGGCGCGATCCGCTTTGCTGATCACCACAATCAGCTGATCAATGTGCAGCAGGCGCAAAATAGTCAGATGTTCCCGGGTTTGCGCCTGAATACCTTCATCCGCCGCGATAATCAGCATGGCATAATGAATGCCGCCCAGCCCCGCTAGCATATTCGGTATGAATTTTTCGTGCCCCGGCACATCGATAAAACCTAAAATGCGATCGTTTAGCGGCAAATAGGCATAGCCTAAATCAATGGTCATGCCGCGTTTTTTCTCTTCCGGCAAATGGGCGGTGTCGGTGCCGGTTAAGGCCTGCAATAAAGCGGTTTTGCCGTGATCCACATGGCCGGCGGTGACGATAATCATAAATGCTCCAAGGTATCGAGTAAGGCGTTGAGATCAGCAAGGCTGCGTAAATCAAGCCATAGTTTGTCGTTTTCAAGCCGACCGATAACCGGTTGCGGCAAGGCTTTGAAACGGGCGAAAAGTGCGGTCAGTTTTGCCGGCGTTTTGGCCTCAAGGGTGACGGCCACGGACGGAATTTCCGCCAATGGTTGAGAACCGCTGCCGATTTGGGCCGGACTCGGTTCAATGCGCAGGATATAATCCTGAGCGAGGTGATTTTCCAACCGCACTTTTAACGCTTGCGCCTGTTGTGTTAATTGGTCGACAGGACGGGTCAGCTGGTTCAGCGTAGTCAGTTGATGGGGCAGCCGCTCCGGCTGTAAATATAGCCGCAGCGTCGCTTCCAACGCACTGAGAATCACTTTATCGCAGCGCAACACGCGTTTCAGCGGGTGGGATTGCAGCCGCTCGATCAGATAACGGTCGCCGACAATAATGCCTGCCTGTGGGCCGCCGAGCAGTTTATCACCGGAAAACGAAATCAAATCCACGCCTTGACGCCATTTATCCTGCACCGTCGGTTCGGCGGGCAGGCCATAAGCGGATAATGCCGTCAGCGCACCGCTGCCCAGATCGGTAATCACCGGCAGATCAAATTCCCTGCCCAGATCTACCAGTTCCTGCTCCGTCACGCTGTGCGTAAAGCCGCAGATTTGATAATTACTGCTGTGCACTTTCATTAATAGCGCGGTGTCTTCATTAATGGCGTCGCGGTAATCCTGTAAATGGGTGCGATTGGTGGTGCCAACTTCCACCAGCTTGCAGCCCGCTTGCTGCATAATATCCGGAATGCGGAACGCGCCGCCGATTTCGATCAGCTCGCCGCGCGAGATAATCACTTCTTTGCCCTTGGCAAGCGTCGCCAGCATCAGCAGCACCGCCGCCGCGTTATTATTCACTACACAGGCCGCCTCCGCGCCGGTCAGTTCGCATAACAACTCGCTGATATAGCTGTCGCGATGGCCGCGCCGCCCTTCCTGCAAATCGTATTCCAGCGCCACATTGCCGCCCATTGCCGCCACTGCCGCCTGTTGTGCCGCCGCCGGCCATAAAGCGCGCCCGAGATTGGTGTGCAGCACCGTACCGGTCAGATTATGCACCGGTTGCATCCGTACTTGCCGGCGTTGTTGTAGCTGCCGGCGCAATGCGGCTGTTATCAGCCGGATGTCGCCGAACTCCGGCGGCAGTTGATGTTCTCGTTTAATCTGCTCTCTGCCCTGTTCCAGCAGGCGACGGCATTCGGTTACCACGGCGCTGTGGCCGAATTCGGCTACTAGCTGTTCGCCCTCGGCGGTTTTTAACAGTTTATCGATAGCAGGCAGCTGTTGAAAAAGTGCGGTCATATTTTTGATCCTTTTTGCTTTTGATTGTATCTAATCATACTGGTTTTTGCCCATAAATTCAGTAGGAAATTTGTTATGATCTGCCCCCGACAGTCGGATATCACAACCAACTGATTAAGATGCAGATTTTTATGGGTAACCATTATTCAATCGAATTCAAACATCATATCGTCAGCCTATCACAACGAGAAAAGCCAAAATGCCAACGCGAAAAGCAACGCCACCTTGCGATAATCTTCAGAATATCAACGCGTTACTAAAATGAATTGAATATTTGGAAGCGAAGAACGCTATTTAAAAAAGTTTAAGGATACTGACGAATTAGAACGGGTGATACATAACTATATTTGCCACTATAACGAGGAGTGCATTAAGCCTAAATAAAACAACTTGAGCCCTGTACAATACAGAGCTCAATATTTAACTTAAATTTAGTTATCTGTCCGACTTTTGAAGTACGGTCATCAATTGGAAGAGGATTATCTAAATATCCAGATTGGCTCTCAGCGCATTGGCTTCGATAAATTCGCGGCGCGGTTCCACTTCATCGCCCATCAGCGTGGTAAACAGCTGATCGGCGGCGACGGCGTCTTTAATGGTGACCTTCAGCATGGTGCGGGCTTCCGGATCCATTGTGGTTTCCCATAACTGTTCCGGGTTCATTTCGCCCAGCCCTTTATAACGCTGTACCATCAAACCGCGGCGCGATTCTTTTACCAGCCAATCCACCGCCTGTTCAAAGGTCTGCACCGGATACTGACGTTCGCCGCGCGCCACATAGGCGCCGTCTTCCAGCAAGCCGTTCAGCTGATGGCCTAATTTGACAATGCGCGCATATTCATTGCCGTTGGCGAACTGGAAATTCAGCGCATAATCCGTATCAATGCCGTGAGTGCGGACGGTCAGCACCACTTCATGCAGATGACGTTCGCTGTTAAACTGTATCTGATAGCGATAATGATTGCCGCTGCTTTCTTTTTCCGCCAGTTTGTCCACCAAAGATTTCGCCCAGAAATCCACCGCACTTTGCTGCTGCATCAAGTCGCTGGTCAGCACCGGATGATAAATCAGTTCTCTCAACACATTTTCCGGGTAATGACGGGATAACCGGCCGATCATGCGCAACACGCCGTTATATTCGGCCACCAGTTTTTCCAACGCCGCACCGTTCATCGCCGGCGCATTTTCGCTGATATGCAGCGCGGCGCCGTCCAGCGCGAGATTCAGCTCATATTGCGCCATCGCTTCATCATCTTTGATATATTCTTCGTTTTTGCCTTTTTTTACTTTATACAGCGGCGGCTGGGCAATATACACATGGCCGCGCTCGATTAATTCCGGCATTTGACGATAAAAGAAGGTCAGCAGCAATGTGCTGATATGGGCGCCGTCCACGTCCGCATCGGTCATAATGACAATGCTGTGATAACGCAGTTTGTCCGGATTATATTCATCGCGTCCGATACCGCAGCCCAGCGCGGTGATTAGCGTTCCCACTTCCTGCGAAGACAGCATTTTGTCAAAACGGGCTTTTTCCACATTCAGAATTTTCCCTTTTAGCGGTAAAATCGCCTGATTCTTACGGTTCCGCCCCTGTTTTGCCGAACCGCCGGCAGAATCCCCCTCCACCAGATACAGCTCCGACAGCGCCGGATCCCGCTCCTGACAATCGGCCAGTTTTCCCGGCAAACCGGCAATATCCAGCGCGCCTTTGCGGCGGGTCATTTCACGCGCTTTACGCGCCGCTTCACGGGCGCGTGCGGCATCGACGATTTTGCCGGCGATAATTTTGGCATCGTTCGGGTTTTCTTCCAGATATTCCTGCAAACGTTCGTTCATGGCCGATTCCACCGCGCCTTTCACCTCGGAAGACACCAGCTTGTCTTTAGTTTGCGAGGAAAATTTCGGATCCGGCACTTTCACCGAGATAATGGCGACCAGACCTTCGCGCGCATCGTCTCCGGAAGTTTCCACTTTATCTTTATCGCTTTTGCCTTTTTTATT
This sequence comes from Necropsobacter rosorum, assembly GCA_000751835.1. Classification (GTDB taxonomy): domain Bacteria; phylum Pseudomonadota; class Gammaproteobacteria; order Enterobacterales; family Pasteurellaceae; genus Necropsobacter; species Necropsobacter rosorum. The sequence goes on from CCMQ01000008.1 coordinate 258,386, forward strand.
CAGCCCGGATTTGTCCATATAGGCGTTCAGCGTGCGGGTCAGTGCGCTGCGAAATCCCGCCAGATGGGTGCCGCCGTCGCGCTGCGGAATATTATTGGTGAAACAATGGATATTTTCCGACTGATAACCTTCGTTCCACTGCAACGCCACTTCCACGCCGACGCCGTCTTTTTCGGTGGAAAAATAAAACGGTTTCTGGTGAATCGGGTTTTTATTTTTATTCAGATACTCGACAAACGCCTGAATACCGCCTTCGTAATGGAAATGATCCTGTTTGTCGCTGCGTTTATCGAATAATTTGATCGAAACGCCGGAATTCAGGAAGGATAACTCCCGCAGGCGTTTGGCCAGAATATCGTATTCGAATTCGATATTATTAAAAATTTTCGGGCTTGGCCAGAAACGTACCGACGTACCGGTTTGTGCGGTTTCGCCGATAATCGCCAGCGGCGCCTGCGGTTCGCCCAGATGATAAAACTGTTCGTGCACATGCCCCTGACGGCGAATGGTAAGCTGTAGTTTATCCGACAGCGCATTCACCACCGACACACCGACGCCGTGTAAGCCGCCGGAGACTTTGTAAGAATTGTCATCAAATTTACCGCCGGCATGCAGCACGGTCATGATCACCTGTGCGGCCGACACGCCTTCTTCCGGATGAATATCCACCGGAATACCGCGCCCGTCATCCTGCACCGAAACGGAATTATCGCCGTGAATGGTTACGATAATATCTTTACAGTAGCCCGCCAACGCTTCATCAATGGCATTATCCACCACTTCAAAAACCATATGGTGCAAGCCTGTGCCGTCGTCGGTATCACCGATATACATACCGGGACGTTTACGCACCGCATCCAGCCCTTTCAGCACTTTAATACTGTTGGCACCGTAGTTTTCAGGAGTATTTTCTGACATAAAATTTCTCTGTTTTTATTAATAAAAATTGAGCGGATTATAGCAAATTTTTGCGTGTTTGGCTAAGGTTAAAGTGCGGTCGTATTTTCGTTATTTTTTAATAGCCATGCAGCCCTGATATATGCTTGCAGGCCTTTTAGTCAACTTGAAAAAACATCACAAAAAACGACCGCACTTTATAACTGAAAACACGGCCGGCAGAAAATCCGGCCGCATAACCGCTCGATCAGGCACCGATCAAACGGTAAAGTGCGGTGTCTTTACGGTCTAAATAATGGGTGGACTGAATGCGCCGGATAGTGCGCGAACGGCCGCGAATCAGCAGGGTTTCGGTGGTGGCTAGATTGCCGCGGCGGTGAATGCCGCGTAACAGATCGCCGTTGGTAATCCCGGTGGCGGAAAAGACCAAATTATCATCACGCACCAATTCTTCCAGCTTAAGCACCACATTGACTTCAATGCCCATTTCTTTGCAGCGGCGGATTTCATCGGCGGCAATCGCCTGATTTTCCGGCGAACTGCCTTTGACCTGATGACGAGGAATCAGCCGCGCCTGCATTTCGCCGCCCAGCGCACGAATCGCCGCCGCAGCCACCACGCCTTCCGGCGCACCGCCGATGCCGTACAGCATATCCGCTCCGCCATCCGGTAAACAGCATAAAATCGCGGCCGCCACATCACCGTCGGGAATCGCCAGCACTTTAACGCCGAGCCGCTGCATTTTTTTAATCACCTCGGCATGGCGGGGTTTATCCAACGTAATGACCGTCAGTTGAGACAGCAGCTTGCCCATTTTGGACGCCACCCGGCGCAGGTTTTGTTCAAGCGGCAGATTTAAATCGATCATGCCCTTGGCTTCCGGCCCGACCACCAGTTTTTCCATATACATATCCGGTGCGCGCAAAAAGGTATCCTTGCCGCCCGCCGCCAGTACGGATAACGCATTGGCCTGACCCATTGCCGTCATTCGGGTGCCTTCGATGGGATCAACCGCAATAGATACCTCCGCGCCCTTACCGCTGCCGAGTTTTTCACCGATATACAGCATCGGCGCTTCGTCGATTTCGCCTTCACCGATGACGATTTCTCCCGCCATATCAATTTGATTCAGCATCAAGCGCATCGCCTGCACGGCGGCGTCATCCGCCGCATTTTTATCGCCGCGCCCCAACCAGGCAAAGCTGGCCAACGCCGCCGCTTCCGTTACTCGTGAAAATTCAATGGCCAATGCTCTGTTCATTTTCTTATCCTTTCAAAATAGTTAACCGACAAAAAACCGCGCCTATTTTAGCACCGGGCAAACGGTTGCTCTATTAAAAATAAAAAATTTGCGCTAATTTTTTATGCCGCAGTAAAAAATATGCTAAGGTAAGCAGAAATTTGATTCAAAGCTTTAACAATCGCCGTCAACTAAGGTAAAATACGGCCACATTCACAGAGACACATTTAGAGGAAATTGACCATGTCACTAGAAATTTTAGATCAACTGGAAGAAAAGATTAAACAGGCGGTTGAGACCATTCAGTTACTTCAATTGGAAGTAGACGAATTAAAAGAGAAAAACACTCAGGCGCAACAGGAATGCCATAATCTGCGCAGCGAAAACGAGCAGCTTAAAAGTGAACACAACAATTGGCAGGAGCGTCTGCGTTCACTGTTAGGTCGTATTGATAACGTCTGAAAACAGTCGGCATAAATCAAGGCTTAGGTAATCATCTAAGCCTTATTTTTTAGGAGTAAAGATGACAGCGAAAATCTGCATTATCAGCGGCAGCACCCTCGGCGGGGCGGAATATGTAGCGGAACATTTGAACGATGTATTACAGCAACAGGGCTTTATTACACAATTGATTCACGGTGCGCACCTTGATGAAATCCCTCATCGTGAGGTGTGGTTAATCGTAACCTCAACCCACGGCGCCGGTGATCTGCCCGACAACCTACAGCCGCTGTTTAAACAAATCGCCGCACAGGATCCGGATCTGTCCGCGCTGCGTTTTGCCGTAGTGGGATTAGGCAATTCCGATTACGATACCTTCTGTTATGCGGCGGACAAAGTGGAAAACGCGTTGCGGGAAAAAAGTGCGGTGCAAATTTGCCCTTCTTTAAAAATCGATATCCTACAGGTAGATGATCCTGAACAATATGCCGAACATTGGCTGCCTAATTTTACTGCGCAATTATCATAAAAAAACCGGTGGCGGGCAACTTCTGCCGCCGGATCATCATTAAAAATACTGTCTTTTCATTTATGATCCGATTGTGGATAAGATCCGATAAACCTGTCAAAAACCTGTCATTATGCGTTGAACAAAAATGATATGCCGGCGGGCTGTGGATAACCTCGCTGGTTATACACAGCAAATACGCCTGTACAGGATCTGGATCTTAACACCTTAAAAAGTGATCTAACTTTTTCATTTTACGGCAAAATTATGCCTTACCCACAGCGATCTGCGATCTTAATAATTATCATAATAAGATCTTTATCTATAAAAAGAGATCTTATATTAATAAGCGCGCGATCAAAAACGATCCTGTGTGCGATCATTTGTGTTTTTCCGCATAAAGGATCCGAAATCTTATTTTATGGGCGGCGTAATTTGGGGTAGAATACGGCGCAGATTAAATAATGAGATAAATTACATAAAGGTGATTATGTTTTATACGGAAAGCTATGATGTGATCGTAATCGGCGGCGGTCATGCAGGAACAGAAGCGGCGTTGGCACCGGCCAGAATGGGATTAAAAACCCTGTTACTTACCCATAATGTGGATACGCTGGGACAAATGTCCTGCAATCCGGCCATCGGCGGGATCGGTAAAGGTCACTTAGTTAAGGAAATTGATGCCATGGGCGGCTTAATGGCCACTGCCGCGGATAAAGCCGGTATTCAGTTTCGCACCTTAAACGCCAGCAAAGGGCCGGCGGTACGGGCGACCCGTGCACAGGCCGATCGCGTGTTATATCGTCAGGCGGTCAGAATTGCGCTGGAAAACCAGCCGAATCTGGATATTTTTCAGCAGGAAGTTACCGATATTATGATTGAGCAGGATCGTATCAGCGGCGTGCAAACCAAAATGGGTTTGAAATTTCGCGCCAAAGCGGTGATCCTGACCGCCGGTACTTTTCTGGCCGGGAAGATCCATATCGGACTGGAAAATTATGCCGGCGGACGGGCGGGCGATCCGGCTGCGGTGAATTTAGCGCATCGTCTGCGCGATCTGAACCTGCGGGTGGATCGTTTAAAAACCGGCACGCCGCCGCGTATTGATGCGCGCACCATTAATTTCGATATTCTGGCGAAACAGTACGGTGATGCGCAGTTGCCGGTATTTTCGTTTATGGGATCGGTGACGCAACATCCGCGCCAGATCCCGTGTTTTATAACTCATACTAATGAACAAACCCATGATCTGATCCGGCGTAATCTGGATCGCAGCCCGATGTACACCGGGGTGATCGAAGGGATCGGGCCGCGTTACTGCCCGTCCATTGAAGATAAAGTGATGCGCTTTTCCGATCGGAATTCTCACCAGATCTATCTTGAACCGGAAGGCTTAACCAGTCAGGAAATTTATCCGAACGGCATTTCCACCAGCTTACCCTTTGATGTGCAGATGGGGATCGTCAATTCTATGAAAGGGTTGGAAAATGCACGGATTATTAAACCGGGTTATGCCATTGAGTACGATTATTTCGACCCGCGCGATCTGAAACCGACGCTGGAAACCAAAGCCGTTAACGGATTGTTTTTCGCCGGCCAGATCAACGGTACCACCGGCTATGAAGAAGCGGCGGCGCAAGGATTGCTGGCGGGGATTAATGCGGGATTATTGGTGCAGGACAAAGAAAGCTGGTTTCCGCGCCGTGATCAGGCTTATGTGGGCGTCTTGGTGGATGATCTCTGTACGCTGGGCACTAAAGAGCCTTATCGCGTCTTTACTTCCCGTGCCGAGTACCGTTTACTGCTGCGTGAGGACAATGCGGATAGCCGCCTTACACCGATTGCCCATGAGCTTGGTTTAATCGATGAGCAACGCTGGGCGCGCTTTAATCAGAAAATGGAAAATATTGAGAGAGAAACCCAGCGTCTGCGTCAGATTTGGCTGCATCCACGTTCTGAATATGTCGAGCAGGCCAATAAGGTGCTGGGCAGCCCGTTAGTGCGGGAAGCCAATGGGGAGGATTTGCTGCGCCGTCCGGAAATCAATTACCGACTTTTAACCGCGCTGACACCTTTCGCGCCGCCGATGGAAGATAAAGAAGCGGTGGAACAGGTCGAAATTGCGGTTAAATATCAAGGTTATATTGAACATCAGCAGGAAGAAATCGAACGCCAGAAACGGCATGAGAATACTGCGATTCCGGCGGATTTTGATTACGCTTCGGTTTCCGGTTTGTCCAACGAGGTGCGGATAAAACTGCAGCAGCACCGTCCGGTTTCCATCGGACAGGCCGGCCGTATTTCCGGAATTACCCCGGCGGCGATTTCCATTTTACTGGTTAACCTGAAAAAACAGGGCATGCTGAAACGTGGTGAATGATGACTGACTTACAGCGACAATTAACCGACAGATTGAATTCTCTGTTAAAACAGACCGCACTTTGTATAACCGATCAGCAAAAATCTCAGCTGGTGCAGTTGGTTTTATTGCTGCATAAATGGAATAAGGCCTATAACCTGACATCAGTGCGCGATCCGGCGGAAATGCTGGTTAAGCATATTCTTGACAGTATCGTGGTAAGTCCTTATTTACGGGGCAAACGCTTTATTGACGTCGGAACCGGGCCGGGTTTGCCCGGTCTGCCGCTGGCCATTATTAACCCGGATAAACAATTCGTCTTGCTTGACAGTCTGGGCAAGCGCATCAGTTTTATTCGCAACGCCGTACGCGAGCTGGCACTGACTAATGTGGAGCCGGTATTAAGCCGGGTTGAACAATATCGGCCGGCGCAATTGTTCGACGGCGTGTTAAGCCGCGCGTTCGCCTCCTTAAAGGATATGACCGACTGGTGCCGGCATCTGCCGGCCGAAGAGGGGATGTTTTATGCCTTAAAAGGCATTTATCAGCCTGATGAAGTGCAGCAACTGGCACAAACGTTCCGTGTCAATCAAGTGATAAAGTTGAAAATTCCTGATTTAATTGGAGAGAGAAATTTAATTTTGTTAAGTTCAGGTTAAGTTTTTGTTTTGTTTGTTTTTATTTTTTTATAAAAATGTGATGAATTTAACGCTTTTTATGTAGTTTTAAGTTGAACGCAGGTAAAACTAGCGTATAATTAACGAGATTTTTTTTGATTAAATTGAGTCTATTTTCAGGCAAAGACAATAATCGTAATGTCGGCAATTATTAAACAGGCTAAAAGACAATATCAATTTGCTTTAGGCATAGAATTACTGGTTTTACTGGTGATTTTTTCCGTTTTAATTGCACTGCAATGGAATATAGCGGTTTCTTTTGTATTAGGAGCAATATCAGTTTTTATTCCTCATTGTTTTTTTGCGGCGTCGGTTTTTTTTACCGAACGGCAATATGCAAATAAACTGAGCGCGTTTTATCGCGGTGAAGTGATTAAGTTTGTCTTCACGATCATCTTAATTATCGTTGCTTTTAAACTGTTTTTATCAATGAATTTTATTGCTTTTTTCGCGGGCTATTTTCTGGGTCTTGTACTCAATAATCTGCTTCCGTTTTTGATAAGTAAGTACGTTAGAATTTAGTTTTAAATATCAAAGGATTAACTATGGCTGAGCTCACTACTTCAGGGTATATCCAGCACCATCTGGAATTTCTTAAAACCGGGGATTCGTTCTGGAATATTCATATCGATACGCTTTTCTTTTCCGTTTTATCCGGTGTCATTTTTCTTTTCCTGTTTTATAAAGTTGCGACCAAAGCCACTTCCGGCGTGCCGGGCAAATTACAGTGTTTGGTTGAAATTCTGGTGGAATGGGTCGATGGTATCGTGAAAGAAAACTTCCATGGCCCGCGCAATGTTATCGCGCCTTTAGGATTAACCATTTTCTGCTGGGTATTTATTATGAATACCATTGACCTGATTCCGGTGGACTTTTTGCCGCAAATCGGTAATTTATTCGGTATTCATTATTTAAGAGCGGTGCCGACCGCCGATATCAGCGCGACGCTCGGGATGTCAATCTGCGTATTTTTCCTGATTCTTTTTTATACCGTCAAATCGAAAGGCGTCAGCGGATTGGTTAAAGAATATACCCTGCATCCTTTTAACCACTGGGTGTTTATTCCGGTCAATTTTATTCTTGAATCCGTCACCTTGCTGGCTAAACCGATTTCCCTGGCTTTCCGTTTATTCGGTAATATGTATGCCGGCGAACTTATCTTTATTTTGATTGCGGTCATGTACAGTGCCAATATGGCCATTGCCGCACTGGGGATTCCGCTGCAGCTGGCATGGGCGATTTTCCATATTCTGATCGTGACCCTGCAAGCGTTTATCTTTATGATGTTAACCATTGTTTATTTGAGTATCGCTTATAACAAAGCGGATCATTAAGACGGTCATGTAACAGTTTGCGGCCGTAAAGCGCAACAGATTGTTAATGAAACGATTTACTAACTAACCCGGTCGTCAGGCCGAATTTTAAAAATCTAACGGAGAAAATTATGGAAACTGTAATTACAGCTACTATTATCGGTGCATCAATCCTGCTTGCTTTCGCTGCATTAGGTACTGCGATTGGTTTTGCTATTTTAGGCGGCAAATTCTTAGAGTCATCTGCCCGTCAGCCTGAATTGGCAAGCAGCCTGCAAACCAAAATGTTTATTGTTGCCGGTCTGCTTGATGCTATCGCGATGATTGCAGTGGGTATTTCTTTACTTTTCATTTTCGCAAACCCGTTTATCGGATTATTACAATAATTGTCGGCTGTGCCGATCACGGCAAGGATTACTCGCAAAGAGTAATGATTAGACATTATTGAGGAGGGCGTTGTGAACTTAAATGCAACATTAATCGGCCAGCTGATTGCGTTCGCACTGTTTGTGTGGTTCTGCATGAAGTTTGTATGGCCACCGATCATTAAAGCGATCGAGGAACGTCAGAGTTCGATTGCCAATGCCTTGGCATCGGCGGAAGCCGCTCGTAAAGAGCAGGCCGACAACAAAGTGCTGGCGGAGCAGGAAATTAATCAGGCAAAACTTCAGGCGCAGGAAATTGTGGATTTAGCCAATAAACGCCGCAATGAAATTTTAGATGAAGTGAAGACTGAAGCCGAAGCATTGAAAGCGAAGATTATTGAACAGGGACATGCGGAAATCGAATCCGAACGTAAACGCGTTCAGGAAGAATTGCGTGTCAAAGTGGCTTCGCTTGCCATTGCCGGTGCGGAGAAAATTGTGGGTCGTACGGTTGATGAAGCGGCAAACAATGACATTATTGATAAATTAGTTGCAGAACTATAAGAAGGTTGAGCTTATGTCAGAATTAACTACGATAGCTCGCCCTTATGCAAAAGCGGCATTTGATTTTGCGGCGGAGCAGTCCGTCACTGATAAAAGTGCGGTTGAAAAATGGACTGAAATGTTAAATTTTGCCGCGCAGGTGTCGGAAGATGATGCCATGCAGGATTTGCTGACCAGTTCATTATCGGCAAAAAAACTGGCCGATATTGTCATTTCGATTTGCGGCGACCAACTTGATCAATATGGGCAAAATCTTATTCGGTTAATGGCTGAAAATAAGCGTTTAACGGTACTTCCCGCTGTGTTTGAAGAATTTCAGCATTATGTGAAGGAACATCAGGCTAAAGCGGAAGTGGATGTGGTGTCGGCGCAGCCGTTAAGTGCAGCACAGCAACAGAAAATCGCCGACGCAATGGAAAAAAGACTTGCCCGTAAAGTTAAATTAAATTGCAGCGTAGATAGCACGTTAATTGCAGGTGCTGTTATCCGTACAGATGATTTTGTAATCGACGGTAGTAGTCGCGGACAACTGACCCGTCTTGCAAATGAGTTGCAATTATAAGAGGAATAAAAGATGCAACTAAATTCGACTGAAATTAGTGAATTGATTAAAAAACGTATTGCCCAGTTTGACGTGGTCAGCGAAGCGCGTAATACGGGAACCATTGTTTCCGTCAGCGACGGTATTATTCGCATCCACGGTCTAAGCGATGTGATGCAGGGCGAAATGATCGCCTTACCGGGTAATAACCGTTATGCCATGGCGCTTAATCTGGAAAGAGATTCCGTAGGTGCGGTGGTAATGGGGCCTTATGCGGATTTAGCGGAAGGCATGGAAGTACAGTGTACCGGCCGTATTCTTGAGGTGCCGGTCGGTCGCGGTTTGCTGGGGCGTGTGGTAAATACCTTAGGTCAGCCTATCGACGGTAAAGGCGAAATCGAAAACGATGGTTTTTCGCCGGTTGAAGTTATTGCGCCGGGCGTAATTGATCGTCAATCCGTTGATCAGCCGGTACAGACCGGTTATAAAGCGGTTGACTCCATGGTACCGATTGGCCGCGGTCAGCGTGAGTTGATTATCGGCGACCGTCAGACCGGTAAAACCGCATTGGCTATCGATGCCATTATCAACCAACGGGATTCCGGCATTAAATGTATTTATGTGGCCATCGGTCAGAAAGCTTCGACTATCGCCAATGTGGTGCGCAAGCTGGAAGAACACGGTGCGTTAGCCAATACTATCGTAGTGGTGGCATCGGCTTCCGAATCGGCCGCATTGCAATATCTGGCGCCATATTCCGGTTGTGCGATGGGTGAATATTTCCGTGATCGCGGCGAAGATGCGTTGATCGTTTATGATGACCTGTCCAAACAAGCGGTGGCTTATCGCCAGATTTCCTTATTATTACGTCGTCCGCCGGGTCGTGAAGCCTATCCGGGTGACGTTTTCTACTTACACTCTCGTCTGCTGGAACGCGCTTCCCGCGTAAACGAAGACTATGTGGAACGTTTTACCGAAGGAAAAGTGAAAGGTCAGACCGGTTCGTTAACCGCCCTGCCGATTATCGAAACGCAGGCCGGTGACGTTTCCGCTTTCGTGCCGACTAACGTTATTTCCATTACCGACGGTCAGATTTTCCTGGAAACCAGCTATTTTAACTCCGGTATCCGTCCGGCGGTTAACCCGGGTATTTCGGTTTCCCGTGTGGGTGGTGCTGCGCAGACTAAAGTGGTGAAAAAATTAGCCGGTGGTATTCGTACCGCACTTGCGCAATATCGTGAGTTGGCGGCATTTGCCCAGTTTGCTTCCGATCTGGATGATGCAACCCGTAAACAGTTATCACACGGTCAGAAAGTTACCGAATTACTGAAACAGAAACAATACGCGCCGTTAAGCGTTGCCCAGCAGGCATTGGTATTGTTTGCGGTAGAATTCGGCTATCTGGATAATGTGGAATTGGATCGTATCGCTTCTTTCGAATCTTCGCTGTTAGAGTATGCGAAAAACAACCATGCGGAATTTTTGGCGGAATTAACCAAAACCGGTAATTACAATGATGAAATTAAAGACACATTGAAAGGTATTTTGGATAAATTTAAAGCCAACAGTACATGGTAGTCAGAAATTAACGGAGAAACGAAATGGCAGGTGCAAAAGAGATAAGAACCAAAATTTCCAGTGTGCAAAGTACACAAAAGATTACTAAGGCAATGGAAATGGTTGCTGCGTCGAAAATGCGTAAAACGCAGGATCGAATGTCTTCTTCACGTCCGTATTCTAATGCAATACGCAACGTAATCAGCCATGTCTCGAAGGCCAATATCGGTTATAAACATCCGTTTTTAGTAGAACGAGAAATTAAACGCGTCGGTATTCTGGTGGTCTCTACGGACCGCGGATTATGCGGCGGTTTAAATGTTAATTTATTTAAGACCATCTTAAACGGAATGAAAGACTGGAAAGAACAGCACGTTGAAGCGGTTCTCGGTTTAATCGGTGCGAAAGGTATCGGTTATTTTCATTCTCTCGGTCTGGAGATTAAAGCGCAGCTTTCCGGTATGGGCGACAGCCCGTCCGTTGAGGAATTGATCGGTATCGCAAACCGTATGTTTGAAGATTATAAAGCAGGTGAATTGGATGCTATCTATATTGCCTACAATAAATTCATCAATACGATGTCGCAGAAATCGACGCTGCAAAAACTCGTTCCGTTGCCGGAATTAGATAACGATAATTTAGGCGAAGTAAAACAAACCTGGGATTATTTATATGAACCGGATCCGAAAGAACTGCTGGACAGTTTGCTGGTTCGTTATCTGGAATCTCAGGTTTATCAGGCGGTAGTTGAAAATCTGGCCTCTGAGCAAGCGGCTCGAATGGTGGCGATGAAAGCGGCAACTGACAATGCGGGTAATCTGATTAAAGAATTGCAGTTGGTGTATAACAAAGCTCGTCAAACAAGTATCACAAATGAATTAAATGAAATTGTAGCCGGTGCGGCAGCAATTTAATCAAAATTAGAGGATCGGTAATGGCAACTGGAAAAATTGTACAAATCATCGGTGCGGTTATTGACGTTGAATTTCCACAAGATGCAGTACCAAAAGTATATGAAGCCCTTAAAGTTGAAACGGGGTTAGTCCTTGAAGTTCAACAACAATTAGGCGGCGGTGTCGTTCGTTGTATCGCGATGGGTTCATCGGACGGTTTAAAACGCGGATTAACGGTAGAAAATACCGGCAGTCCAATCTCGGTTCCGGTCGGCGTGAAAACGTTGGGCCGTATTATGAACGTACTCGGCGAACCTATCGACGAACAAGGCCCAATCGGTGCGGAAGAAAACTGGTCCATTCACCGCGCGGCGCCGGATTATGAAGATCAGTCCAACAGTACGGAATTACTGGAAACCGGGATTAAAGTTATCGACTTGATTTGCCCGTTTGCAAAAGGGGGTAAAGTCGGTCTGTTCGGTGGTGCCGGGGTAGGTAAAACCGTGAATATGATGGAATTAATCCGTAATATCGCCATCGAACACTCCGGTTATTCCGTATTCGCCGGGGTGGGGGAACGTACCCGTGAAGGTAATGACTTCTACCACGAAATGACCGAGTCCAATGTATTGGATAAAGTGTCGCTGGTTTACGGTCAGATGAATGAGCCGCCCGGCAACCGTCTGCGTGTAGCGTTAACCGGTTTGACTATGGCGGAAAAATTCCGTGATGAAGGTCGTGATGTGTTGTTCTTCGTGGATAACATTTACCGTTATACGCTTGCCGGTACCGAAGTATCCGCCTTATTAGGCCGTATGCCGTCAGCGGTAGGTTATCAGCCGACCTTAGCGGAAGAAATGGGTGTGCTGCAGGAACGTATCACTTCCACCAAAACCGGTTCCATCACTTCCGTGCAGGCGGTTTATGTACCGGCGGATGACTTGACCGACCCGTCGCCGGCGACTACTTTTGCCCACTTGGACTCTACCGTGGTATTAAGCCGTCAGATTGCCTCATTAGGGATTTATCCGGCCGTTGACCCGTTAGATTCTACCTCTCGCCAACTGGATCCGTTAGTGGTCGGTCAGGAACATTATGATGTGGCACGCGGCGTGCAGGGTATTTTGCAGCGCTATAAAGAATTGAAAGATATCATTGCCATTCTGGGGATGGACGAACTTTCCGAAGAAGATAAACTGGTGGTGGCGCGTGCGCGTAAAATCGAACGCTTCTTATCGCAGCCGTTCTTCGTCGCCGAAGTGTTTACCGGTTCGCCGGGTAAATATGTTTCGCTGAAAGATACCATTCGCGGTTTCAAAGGTATTTTGGACGGTGAGTACGATCATATTCCGGAACAGGCGTTCTATATGGTTGGTTCAATTGAAGAAGTGCTAGAAAAAGCCAAAAATATGTAATCACTTCAAGCCTGATTAACAGAACACTTGAAGGAGAATAAAATGGCAACATTTAAATTAACAGTCGTAAGTGCGGAACAGAATATTTTCAGCGGTGACGTGCGAAGTATTCAGGCAACCGGGAGCGAAGGTGAACTGGGTATTTTACCGGGGCATACGCCGTTGCTTACCGCGATTAAACCGGGTATTGTAAAACTCACGCTGGAAAACGGCAGTGAGGATGTGATTTACGTTTCCGGCGGTTTTTTAGAAGTTCAACCGAATGTGGTGACGGTGCTTGCCGATGTCGCAATTCGCGGTAAAGAGCTGGACGGTGATCGTATTCGGGAAGCTAAACGCCGGGCCGAGCAAAATATCGTATCCGGTGCGAAAGATGCCAATTATGAATTACTGGCATCCAAACTTTCCAAAGAACTGGCGAAACTGCGCGCTTACGAATTAACGGAAAAATTAGTAAAAAATAAACGCTGATTTGACCGCACTTTTAACTAAAACCACCTTCGGGTGGTTTTTTGTTTGCGCTTATGCTTTAATTTTGCATATTATAAAATTATCAGCCGAGGGAGTTATGAGCACATATAAAGCCGTCTTCAGCGATATGGACGGCACACTGTTAAACAGCCGACACCAGATCAGCCCCGCAACTTTTGCCGCAATCCGCCGCATTATTCGCCGGGGCGTTGCTTTTATTCCCGTCTCGGCGCGCCCGCCTTATGCGATCACCCCTTACACTCAACAGCTGCAAACCCGGCAGGCGATTATTTGCTACAGCGGCGCATTAATTCTAGATAATGATTTGCATCCCTTGTATTCGGTAAGTTTGCAGGCTCAGGATTTGCCGGCATTAGAGAAAGATTTGACCAATTTTCCTCATTTATCGGTCAGTTATTATGCCGGACTGGATTGGTTTACCGATAATTCCCAAAGTGATTGGATTAAACAGGAAGCGGAGATTACCGGTTTAACGGCAAAAAGCAAACCGAATCATTTACCTGCGGTGCATAAAATACTGGTAATGGGCGAGGGGGCTGAAATTGCGCGGCTGGAAAAACAGCTACAGCACCGGTTTCCGCAGCTGTCGGTGCATCGTTCTAAAGGCGAATATCTGGAAATAATGCATAAAGCCGCCAGCAAAGCGAAAGCCATTCGGTTTATGGAAACGTACCTCAATATTTCGGCACGGGATGTGATTGCGTTCGGAGATAATTTTAATGATCTGGATATGCTGCAATATGCCGGATTCAGCGTTGCGATGGGGAATGCGCCGGATGCCATTAAGCAAGCGGCCAAGTTGGTGACGGCCGGCAATGATGACGACGGTATCGCCTTGGTGCTGAACCGCCTTTTTACTTAAAACGTCACGGTGAAAACGTTCGTTATTTTCACCGCACTTTATTACTCAATTACACTTATCCGCAATACAAAAAGCGCCGATCATAACGGCGCTGCGGAAAATTATGTCGAATTATTTGCGCGCCAGTGGCGGTACAAAGCAAATGCCCATATCCCAAGGTTGTTCGATCCAAGTGTTTTGCGGAATATCCACGACATAATCGTCCACCAGCTGTGCGCCGGCCGGTTTGGCAAACACAGTAACAAAACGCGCGTTCGGATATAATTCCCGAATCGCGCGCGCGGTGTTGCCGGTATCGACCAAATCATCCACCACAATAAAGCCTTCGCCGCCGTTTTCCACTTGAGCGGCGTGCAATACGTTCAGTTCGCCCTGTTTATTGTGATCATAGCTGGAAATGCAAACGGTTTCCACATGGCGGATATTCAGTTCACGGGCAATCACCGCCGCCGGAAACAAACCGCCGCGGCTGACGGCAATCACACCTTTCCATTGTGCGGCAGGCAGTAAACGTTCTGATAATTTGCGGGCATGCATTTGGAACATATCCCAGGTCACAACATATTTTTCGCTCATAATTCACCTTGACTTATCATGGAGGGCAAAACATTACCCAAGAAATAAAATTGCGTTAGCATAACCCGAAACAGGTTTTTATGCTATTATTTTGCATAAATTTTTTCGTTTCGGAGGAAAACAGAGATGTCAGAGATTCAACAATTACAACCGCACTTATTATGGCAATGGTTTGATCGGATTTGCGCCGTGCCGCATCCTTCTTACCATGAAGATCAATTAGCCGACATGATTCTCAATTGGGCGAAAAGCAAGGGATTGTTTGCCGAACGCGACGAGGTCGGTAATCTGCTGATCCGTAAACCGGCGACCGCGGGCATGCAAACGCGCAAACCGGTAGTATTGCAAGCGCATCTGGACATGGTACCGCAGGCTAATGAAGGCACCCAGCATGATTTTACCGTCGATCCGATCAAACCTTACATTGACGGTGATTGGGTCACGGCGCAAGGCACTACGCTGGGCGCCGATAACGGTATCGGTATGGCGTCGGCGCTGGCGGTGCTGGACAGCGACGATATCGCTCATCCGGATTTGGAAGTGCTGCTGACCATGACGGAAGAGCGCGGCATGGAAGGGGCGCTCGGATTACGTCCCGGCTGGCTGCGGTCCGACATTTTAATCAATACCGATACCGAAGAAAACGGCGAAATTTATGTAGGTTGCGCCGGCGGCGAAAACGCCAATATCCGGCTGCCGGTGGAATGGGAAAGTAATACCTATACCCAATCGTATCAGCTCAGCTTAAAAGGGTTGCGCGGCGGCCATTCCGGTTGCGATATCCACACCGGCCGGGCGAATGCGATTAAATTGCTGGCGCGTTTTCTGGCACAATTCAGCCAAAATCAACCGCACTTTGCCTTCAGCCTCGGCAATATTCGCGGCGGTTCCATCCGCAACGCGATTCCGCGCGAGGCCTTCGCCACACTGGTATTTAACGATGATGCGGCAATACTGAAAAGTGCGGTGGAAAATTTCGCCGTTTTAGTCAAAAATGAACTGGCGCAGGCAGAACCGAATCTGGCTTTCAGCATAGAGGCAGCGGATAACCCGTCGCAGGTGTTTTCCCGCCCAACGGCACAGCGTGCGATTAACCTGCTGAATTTGCTGCCGAACGGGGTAATTCGCAACAGCGATGTGATTGCAGGCGTGGTGGAAACCTCACTTAGCGCCGGCGTATTAAGCACCGAAGAAGACAGCATCAATATCACGATTTTAACCCGTTCGCTGATTGAAAGCGGCAAAGCCTATGTGGCGGGGTTATTGCGTTCTCTGGCCGATTTAACCGGCGCCTCGGTGGCTTTTTCCGGCGATTATCCGGGCTGGGAGCCGCAAAGCCAAAGCGAAATATTGAATCTGACCCGCAAACATTATGCCGAAATTTTAGGCCATGAACCGGAAATTAAGGTGATTCACGCGGGATTGGAATGCGGATTATTAAAGAAAATTTATCCGGCTATGGACATGGTTTCTATCGGGCCGACGATTGTCAACGCCCATTCGCCGGATGAGAAAGTGCATATTCCGGCGGTTCAGACTTATTGGCGGTTATTAACCGCACTGTTGGCAAACATTGCGCCGAAATAATGGTACGGGAGCTAATGCTCCCGGTTTTGCCGCAGTTTATTGATCACCATCACTCTGGCGTTATCGTAACACCAGTTGAAAATAAAGGTATAAACCAGAATCAGCAGGGTCAGCCCCACATCCATCATAAAGGCGGTGAGCCAGTCCACCTCGAGAACATAAGCCACCATCGGAATGGTGAAAATCAGCAAACCGCCTTCAAACAACAGCGAATGTACGCAGCGCGTCAGTACGGAACGCTTTTCCCGGGCGCCGGTGACGAATAAATCGAACACCCAGTTAAAGATAACATTCCATACTACGGCGATTACGGAAATTAGCACCACCACTAGCGTTAGACCGTCAGTTTGGTGATCGGTCACCAGTTTAAGCGCCAGTATGGAAATGACGATTGCCAGCAGCTCAAATAGCACGGCATGAAAAAGGCGTTCTGTTGCGCTCATTGCGGTTAAGTGCTTCCTGTGTAGATAAAAGTGCGGTGAAAATATTAAATGTTTTTTAAAAGGGCGAGTATAGCACTAAAAAACGGACAGCATAACCCTGCCCGGTGTGAGCGGGCAGGCAAGTGACGACAATTAAGGAATATCATGCCCCTGCGAGGCGACATACACCTTAATCCATTCCTCTTGGCTGAACGAAATATTAAGCGCATCGGCCGCATTTTTTACCCGTTCGATATTACCCGAACCGATAATCGGCATAATGTTTGCCGGATGCGCCAGTAACCAGGCGTAAGCCAGCGTATCCAGCCGCCGTTCGCCTTTCGATTCGCCGATTTCCAGCAAAGCCTGCGCTGTTTTTTGGCTTCGTTGATCCGGTCTGGTGATTAATTTCCCGCCAGCAAGGGGCGACCACGCCATCGGTTTGATGCGTTTTTCCAGTAAAAAATCCAGAATACCGTCATCAAAAGGCGTCAGATGCAGCGCGGATATTTCGATTTGGTTAGTGATCAAAGGTTGGCTGAGGTAAGATTGCAGCATGGAAAATTTTGCCGCGCTATAATTGGATACGCCGAAATAGCGTACTTTTCCTTCCTTGTGCAACTGTTCAAAGGCGCGCGCAATCTGTTGCGGATCGGCGCAAGGCGACAAACGGTGAATCAGCAGGACATCGATATAGTCGCATTGCAGTTTTTGAATGGAACGCTCCGCCGACCAGACGATATGCTGATAACTGTTATCATAATAATGGCTGCGGATGTTCTGCAATTCGTCATTCGGATATAAAATACCGCACTTGGTGACCAGCGTCAGCTTGTCGCGCAGGGTTTTATCCAATGCCAGCGCCCGCCCGAATTCGCCTTCGGTTTTAAAGCCGTCGTAACAGGCGGCGTGATCCAGCGTATCAATACCCAACTCCAGCCCTTGTTTAACAAAAGTCAGTAATTGCTGTGGTGTTTTTTGCCAGTTTTTCAGCCGCCAGAAGCCCTGAATCAGGCGGCTGAAGCGCAAGCCGCTCTCCAGTTGAAGATATTGCATTGATTTCTCCCATAAAAATACCTTGTTATGTTGGTGTCATAACAAGGTATCCGGTTTTTAACGATTACATGATCACCGAAACGTATTTCAGCATCACCCCGGCGGCAATGGCAGAACCGATAACGCCAGCGACGTTCGGCCCCATGGCGTGCATCAGCAGGAAGTTTTGGTGATCGGCTTCCAAACCGACTTTATTGGCAACGCGCGCCGCCATTGGTACGGCAGATACGCCCGCCGCGCCGATAAGCGGGTTGATTTTGTTTTTACTGAAGCGGTTCATTAATTTCGCCATTAACACCCCGCCGGCAGTACCGATGCCGAAGGCAATAACGCCGAGCACTAAAATACCCAGTGTCTGCGGTTGTAGGAATTTATCCGCCACCAGTTTCGCCCCCACCGATAAGCCGAGGAAAATGGTGACGATATTGATCAGAGCGTTTTGCGCCGTATCGTTTAACCGTTCCACTACGCCGCTGACGCGCATCAGATTACCGAAACAGAACATCCCCAATAACGGTGCCGCATCCGGCAGCAACAGGGCGACCAGCACAAGCAATACGATCGGGAACAGGATTTTTTCGTGTTTGCCGACATTGCGCAATTGTACCATGCGGATTTTACGCTCCTGCTGTGTGGTCAGCGCTTTCATAATCGGCGGCTGAATTAACGGTACCAGCGCCATATAAGAATAGGCCGCCACCGCAATCGCACCGAGTAATTCCGGCGCCAGTTTGCTGGCCAGATAAATCGCCGTCGGGCCGTCGGCTCCGCCGATAATCCCGATGGCTGCGGCCTGCGGCAGGGTAAAATCAATAACGCCCAGCCAGTTAAGCCCCAACGCTCCCAATACGGTGGCGAAAATACCGAACTGCGCCGCCGCACCGAGCAGCAGCGTACGCGGATTCGCCAGCAGCGGGCCGAAGTCGGTCATTGCGCCGACACCCATAAAAATAACCAGCGGCGCCACCCCATAGCCGATCGCCACTTTATAAAACAGTGCCAATACGCCTGCGCTGTAGCCCATATCGCCGGCGATGGCTTCCAGTTCATTCACGGTGGAAGGCAGGGCGCTGTTAAGTGCGGTCTTAATTGCCGCCGGATCCGCTGCGCTATTCAGCTTCGCCGCGACGATCGCCAGTTGTTCCGTTGTTCCGCCGTGCAGCAGGTTATCCAGTGCGGTCATTGCCATACCCGCTTCCGGAATATTGGACAATAAACCGCCGAAACCGATGGGTAATAACAGCAACGGTTCGAATTTGCGTGCAATAGCCAGCCATAACAGCAGCAGACTGACGACAATCATCACGGCTTGTCCCCATTCCATGTGCATGATGCCCATACCGCGTATCAATGCTAAAATACTTTCCATGGTTTACCGCCTATGCCAAGGTCATCAGGGTATCGCCCACCGCGACCGCATCGCCGGCTTTCACTGTGATACCGCGAACCGTACCTGCCTGTGCGGCACGGATTTCGGTTTCCATTTTCATCGCTTCCAGAATCAGCAATACGTCGCCTTCTGCAACCTGCTGCCCTTCGCTGGCAACCACTTTCCAGATATTACCCGCCATCGGTGCGGTAACCGCGCTACCGCCGCCGTCAGCGACCGGTGCGCCGGCCGGCGCTTGTGGTGCGGCAGGTTGGTTCGGTGCGGCCGGTGCGATATTGCCGATATCGCCGCCTTCGCTGACTTTCACCACAAAGGCTTTGCCTTCCAGCTCAACGGTATAAACCGCCGCTTCGCCGGCCGGGGCGGCTTTGGCCGCAGGTGCGGTGGTTTTTTGCGCTGTTTTCTCTGCTGTTGGCGCCGGTTCGAATGCCGCCGGGTTGCCGCGATTTTGCAGGAATTTCAAACCGACCTGCGGGAACAGGGCGACGATCAACACATCGTCGACTTTATTTTCTGCCAGCGTAATGCCTTTTTCCTGCGCCAGTTGTTCCACTTCCGCGGTCAGTTTATCCATTTCCGGTGCAAGGTGATTAGCTGGGCGATCGGTAATCGGCTGCGCGCCGTCCAGCACTTTCGCCTGTAATTCGGCATTTACCGGCGCCGGCGTGCGTCCGTATTCGCCTTTCAGAATGCCGGCGGTTTCCTTGGCAATGGTTTTATAGCGCTCGCCCATTAATACGTTGATGACCGATTGTGTTCCGACAATTTGCGATGTCGGTGTCACCAGCGGAATATAACCCAAATCCTGCCGCACTTTCGGAATTTCTTGCAGCACTAAATCCAGTTTATCGGACGCGTTTTGCTGTTTTAACTGGCTTTCCAGATTGGTCAGCATACCGCCCGGCACCTGTGCGACCAGAATGCGGCTGTCAACCCCTTTCAGCTGACCTTCGAATTTGTGGTATTTTTTGCGTACGTTACGGAAATAGGCGGCGATTTTTTCAAGTTGCGCAATATCCAGACCGGTGTCGTACTGGGTATCTTTCAGCGCGGCTACCAAGGCTTCGGTGGCCGGATGGCCGTAAGTGCCGCTCATGGAGGAAATTGCGGTATCAATGCCGTCGATACCGGCTTCCACCGCTTTTAATAAGGTCATTTCCGCCATGCCGGTGGTGGAATGGCAATGCAGGTGCAGCTGCACGTCGAAACGTTTTTTGATTTCGCTGACCAGCTTATAAGCCTCCACCGGACTTAAAATGCCGGACATATCTTTAATCACTAAAGAGTCGATACCGATTTCAAGCAATTGTTCGGTGGTATCCAGCCAGGTTTGCAGCGTATGCACCGGGCTTGTGGTATAACTTAGGGTGCCTTGCGCATGGGCGCCGTTTTTGCGTACCGCTTGTAGCGCCTGCTGCATGTTGCGCGGGTCGTTCATGGCGTCGAACACCCGGAAAACGTGCATGCCGTTAGTGACGGCGCGTTCGACGAAGCGATCCACCACGTCGTCGGCGTAATGACGATAACCCAACAGATTTTGACCGCGCAACAGCATTTGCAGCGGCGTGTTGGGAATGGCTTTTTTCAGTTCACGCAGGCGAACCCAAGGGTCTTCGCCTAAAAAACGAATGCAGGCGTCGAATGTCGCACCGCCCCAGGCTTCTAATGACCAATAACCTACTTTATCCAGTTCCGCGGCAATCGGTAACATATCATCCAGACGTAAACGGGTCGCGAAAAGTGATTGGTGAGCGTCACGTAAAACAACGTCGGTAATCGCAATTTTTTTTGTTTGTGCAGTAGTCATTATTTTCTCCAACTAAATTATTTAAGCCCTTGTTGACGGCGATGATGTGCGACGGCGGCGATGATCACCGGACGTAAACGTTCCAGATCACTGATCGCTGCGGTTTGAATCGGTTTGGCTGAGGGGGTGGACGGGACGGGTTCGGGAAAGAATCGGTTAACCAGTTTTGACATCAGTCCGATTGCGAGAATTAAAATCCACAAAAAGACTAATACGAATCCCATTCCCGAGATCATCAGGTTTACACCTTCCTGCATTAGCGCTGCATTTGTCATTGTTATACCTCTTTATGAAAAACAACTTTGCTATCATACCTGCTTTAAAAAAGAAAGTATTTGAACCGGATCACATTGTTAACGCTTTAGGAGTATCGGCCGCGGCCGGATTGGCATAGTGCGGTTGAAAAATCGGTTAAATTCCGACCGCACTTTTATGTTGCGGTCAACCCACCTGCGTGAAGAAATCGCGAATGCCGACCAGCATATTATTGATGGCCACCGCCGCCAGAATTAACCCCATCACCCGGCTGATAATGGCCGCGCCGGTATTGCCGATTAAACGCTGAATATTGTTGGCGGCTAAAAACAGCAGATAGGTAATAAACAAAATCGCCAGCATGATAAAGGTGGTTAATACCTGATCAAAAAAACTGAAGCGGTGATTATCCGTTAACAGCACGATCGCCATCATCGCGCCGGGTGAGGCGATGGACGGCACCGCCAGCGGATAAACGGCGATTTCGCTGATACTGGAGGAGATTTTCATTTCCTGTTCCGGTTTGCCTTCGCCGAAAATCATGGTTAATGCGAATAACAGCAGAACCAGACCGCCGGCGATCTGGAACGCGGTGAGCGGAATCTGCATCGCTTCCAGCAGCGCCTGACCGACAATCAGGAAGAACAGTAAAATACCGGCGGAAATAAGGATCGCTTTTAACGCGATTTTGCGTCGGTCTTCGAGAGATAAACCGACGGTTTTGGTTAAATAAACCGGAATGGAACCGATAGGATCAATCACCGCCCATAACACCACAAATTGAACAATAAGAGAATCAAACATTTGCAACCCCGGTAAAAAAGTGGAAAATAATAAAAAAAATTTAACAATGAATATCTTATAACAAATTCTAAGCAAAATAATGATTTTTTTTACAAATCTTACCTTAAAACGCGGCCAGTCGCTTTTACTGGAAAACGCCGATGCCGCCGTTAACCCCGGACAAAAAGTGGGCTTGGTGGGCAAAAACGGCTGCGGTAAATCCTCCTTGTTTGCCTTGTTAAAACACGAAATGAGTGCGGAAGGCGGCAGCGTCAGTTATCCGGCCGCTTGGCGGGTGAGTTGGGTGAATCAGGAAACCCCGGCCTTAGCCATGTCCGCTCTGGATTATGTGATTGAAGGCGACCGCGAATATTGCCGTTTGCAGCGTCAATTGCATGCGGCCAATGCCGACAACGACGGCAACGCCATTGCGGCAATTCACGCCCAGCTTGACATTATCGACGCCTGGACCATTCATGCCCGCGCCGGCGCACTGCTGCACGGTCTCGGCTTTGAACCGCAAGCGCTGCAACAGCCGGTAAAATCCTTTTCCGGCGGCTGGCGGATGCGCTTGAATCTGGCGCAGGCTTTATTATGCCCGTCGGATTTGTTGCTGTTGGACGAACCCACCAATCATCTGGATTTGGACGCGGTTATCTGGCTGGAACGCTGGCTGATGCAATATCCCGGTACCTTGATTCTGATTTCTCACGATCGCGACTTTCTGGATCCGATTGTGAACAAAATCCTGCATATGGAAAATCATAAGCTGAATGAATATAGCGGCGATTATTCCTCGTTTGAAGTGCAGCGCGCCGAAAAACTGGCGCAACAGACCGCACTTTTCCGCCAGCAACAGCAGAAAATCAGCCATTTACAACGTTATATCGACCGTTTCAAAGCCAAAGCCACCAAGGCTAAACAGGCACAAAGCCGGGTCAAGGCGCTGGAGCGGATGGAATTAATCGCACCCGCTTATGTGGACAACCCCTTTACCTTTCATTTTCGCGAGCCGCAGGCGCTGCCCAATCCGCTGGTGACTATCGAAAAAGCCGCCGCCGGTTATGCGGAAGGAGAGCAGGTGCATACCGTGCTGGAACAGATTAAGCTCAATCTGGTGCCGGGCTCGCGCATCGGCTTGCTGGGCAAAAACGGCGCCGGTAAATCCACCTTGATCAAATTGCTGGCGGGCGAACTGAGCGCGTTGTCCGGCCGAGTGCAACTGGCGAAAGGCGTGCAGCTGGGCTATTTCGCTCAACATCAGCTGGATACCCTGCGTGCGCAGGAAAGCGCCCTGTGGCACTTACAGCAAATCGCCCCGCAGCACACCGAACAGCAGCTGCGCGATTATCTGGGCAGCTTTGCCTTTCACGGTGAGAAAGTCAATCAGCCGGTGAATGCCTTTTCCGGCGGCGAAAAAGCCCGTCTGGTGCTGGCGCTGATCGTCTGGCGGCGGCCGAATTTATTGCTGCTGGACGAACCGACCAACCATCTGGATCTGGATATGCGTCAGGCCTTGACGGAAGCGCTGGTGGATTATCAGGGATCGCTGGTGGTGGTATCCCATGACCGTCATTTATTGCGTAATACGGTGGAAGAATTTTATCTGGTGCATGATAAACAGGTGGAAGAATTTAAAGGCGATCTGGCGGATTATCAACAATGGCTGAGCGATACCAACGGGGCGACACAACATGCCGCCAAAGCGGAAAGCGCCGCCGACAGCCCGGGCGAAAGCCGCAAAGCGCAAAAACGCCGTGAAGCGCAACTGCGCCAGCAAACCGCGCCGCTGCGCAAAAAACTGGCGCAGTTTGAAGCCGAAAGCGCACGGTTGTCGGCACAGCTGGCGGAGATTGAAGCGCAATTGGCGCACGGCGAATTGTATCAGCCGGAAAATAAAGAAAAACTGACCGCACTTTTAGCCGAACAGGCGGAATGCAAAAAAGCTCAGGAAATCACGGAAAACCAATGGTTCGAATGTCAGGACATGCTGGAACAACTGCTTGATACGGAATAAACAACATATCGGCGGCGCAATGTCGCCGAATTCATTTTTTGTGAAAAAAGTGTGCGTTACTAATTCTGCCCTAATTTTCCCCGCTTAGAATACTCCCCATCGAAAGATGAAAGTCTTCCGATACGAAACAATCAATCCTCTATTTATTAGATTGCAGAATTAAGGAGACGACGATGTCACATTCAGGTAAAACATTACTTTCAACTTGGTTAGCGGCGGCTATGGCATTCGGCGCTGTGGGGATGGCGCATGCGGCAATGCCGGCGGCAAAACAGGACGCACTGAATCAAGCGCCGATCAGCGCAACTCAGGCGATTAAGCAGGCGACGGCAACGGTGGCGGGCGATGCGACGGAAGTGGATTTTAAACATAAAAACGGCGCCGGCTATTATGCCGTAGATATTCTGGCCGGCGGCGAAAAACATGAAGTTAAAATCGACGCTAAAAGCGGTGAAGTATTAAGCAGCAAACAGGCTTCCCATAAAAAAACCGTACAAAAACCGACGGTGGCGGTATCTTTATCGCAAGCCATCGATATCGCATTGGCAAAAACCGGCGGTAAGGTAAAAGAAGCGGAACTGAAATATAAAGACGGAACCCCGCGTTACAAAGTGGAAACGCTGGCAGGCGGACAGGAATACGACACGATTGTAGATGCCGGCAATGGGAATATCATCAGTTCGCAGGCGGATTCCGACTAGGTCGGATGTGCCGAAAACCGCAAAAAAACGACCGCACTTTCGGCTGATGAACAGCATGGAAAGTGCGGTTTAAATTCGGCTTGTTTCCATGCCGGTATTTCCTTATGCTTGGCTTGTCGGTTAATGGGTTATAACGGTGGACAGCATGCGTATTTTATTGGTGGAAGATGACAGAATGATTGCCGAGGCGGTTGCCGCCGGCCTGAAGGATGCGCGTTATGCGGTGGATTGGGTGAATAACGGCAACACCGCGGAGCAGGCCTTATTCGCCCAGCATTATGATTTGGTGTTGTTGGATCTGGGACTGCCCGGACAGGACGGTTTGCTGGTGTTACAGCATGTGCGCCGCGAGAAAAACACTATTCCGGTGCTGATTGTCACCGCCCGGGATGATCTGGCAAGCCGCGTATCCGGGCTGGACGGCGGCGCGGACGATTATATCGTAAAACCCTTTGACATGGCGGAGTTGCAGGCGCGCATCCGCGCGGTGCTGCGCCGTCATCACGGGCAATGTTCGCCGAAACTCAGCAACGGCGTCATTACGCTTGATCCCGCCTCTTATCAAGCGGAAGTGCAAGGTCTGGCGCAGCCGGTGGCGCTGAGCAACAAGGAATTTACCGTATTGCAGGCGTTGGTTTCACGCCCCGGCATCATTCATTCGCGCGCGGAGCTGGAAGATAAGGTGTACGCCTGGGGCGAGGAAGTGGAAAGCAACGCTATTGATTTTCTGATCCATGGTCTGCGTAAAAAAATCGGCAAGGCGCATATTAAAAATGTGCGCGGTGTCGGCTGGCTGGTGGCGAAAAACGGGGAAACGGCGTGAAAAATTCGATTAAGCTGCGTCTGATGACAGCATTTTTGCTGGTTGCCGCCCTTGTCGGTACGGTAGCGGGCGGTGTGGCGTTTTATGATACTTACCGTGAAACCTACAAATTACAAGACGATTTGTTAAAACAGATTTCCGCTTATATTGATCCGCAGAATATTCACCTGCAGCGGGTGAACAGCGACAATGACGCCCGCATATCGGTCTTCGTGTTTGACCGTTTGAATCCGCACAACAAAATTCAGTTGCCGGCGAACAGCAAAGATAATTTTTATACGTTAAAAAAAGACGACGGCAAATTTAAACCGGTGAATGAAAAAAAACAGCGACGCCTTTTCTATACCTTGAAAAACGCCGGTGAGCTGTACCGCGCTTATGTTCGTTCAACCCCGGCGGGAACGATTGTGGTGATGCAGGAAAACGAATACCGTGAGGAGCTGGCGAGTCGTTCCGCCTGGGCGAGTGTGATTCCGCTGCTGGTGATGCTGTCGCTGATTACGCTTCTGACGGTTTTTATTGTCGGGCGGACGATGCGACCGATCACCCGTTTATCAAAAAAAGTGGCGCAACGGCGGGAACAGGATTTAACCCCGCTTTCCACCGCCGGCATTCCGGCTGAAGTGACGGGCTTTGTGGTGGCGATCAATGAATTGCTGAACCGCACACAGCGCTTTATTCGGCAGCAACAACGCTTTATCGCCGACGCTGCCCATGAACTGCGCAGCCCGATGACGGCATTATCCTTGCAGGCGGAACGTCTTAGCGCACAGACATTGCCCGATCCCGCACGGGAGCAGCTGGCACAACTGAAACAAGGGATTCGCCGTAACCGCGCGTTGCTGGAGCAGCTGTTGTCTCTGGCGCGGGTGCAAAATGCGCCGCCGGTGCCATGGGAACGAATTTCCCTACAGACGGTATTTGCCCGGGTGATTGAAGATCTGCTGCCGCTGGCGGAACAGAATGCGCAGGATGTCGGGGTGGTGTCGCAAGGCGATGCGGTTTTTTACGGGCGTGCAACCGATATCTATTTATTAATCAAAACCTTGGTGGATAATGCGATTCGCTATACGCCGGCAGGCAGCCGGATTGATTTAAGTGCGGTGGAAACTCCGTCAGAATTGCTTATTCAGGTGGAAGATAACGGCCCGGGCATCGCGCGGCAGGAACGCGAACGGGTATTTGATCCTTTTTACCGTATTCTCGGCAGCGAGCAACAAGGCTCAGGCTTAGGACTGGCGATCGCCGCCGGTATCGTTAAACATTATCAGGGCGAAATCCGTCTGCGGGACAGCGTTCATTTCGAGCACGGCTTGCTGGTGATTGTCAGATTAAAAAACCGCAAGCAACACAACCTGTGAAAACCGGTATGGCTATCGGCTTGCGCGGGATGAAAAAACGAAAGAAAAAACCACCGCACTTTGATCAGCATAAAGCAGAAGCCGCAATTGCATGAAAATGTAAAAAAGAAATAGAAATTTCCGCAAATCCCGTTATCATTCATCAGGAATATTGATGAACAGGAATAACCACATGAAAAAACTGATTTCGATTTGCCTATTAAGTTCGTTCCTCTTTCTGCTCGGCGGCTGCGGTGTGAAAGGGCCGCTTTACTTTCCGGACAAGGCGCCGGCGCACACACAGCAACAATAAACGGCGGGAGAACCTATGGATTTTTTCCACTATCAAAACGGTCAGCTTATGGCCGAGCAACTGCCGGTGCGGCAAATCGCCGAACAATTCGGCACGCCGGCTTATATTTATTCCCGCGCCACGCTGGAGCGTCATTGGCATGCCTTTGACGACGCGCTGGGCGAACATCCCCATTTAATCTGCTTTGCGGTGAAATCAAACCCGAATATCGCCATTTTAAATCTTATGGCGCAGCTTGGTTCCGGCTTTGATATTGTATCGCAGGGCGAGCTGGAGCGCGTGCTGGCTGCCGGCGGCGATCCCGGCAAAGTGGTTTTCTCCGGTGTGGCGAAATCGCCGGCGGAAATCCGCCGTGCGCTGGAGGTGGGCATCCGCTGTTTTAATGTGGAAAGCCGCGCGGAATTGCTGCGCATTAATGACATCGCCGCTCAGCTGGGCAAAATCGCGCCGATTTCGCTGCGCGTTAATCCCGACGTGGATGCACACACGCATCCTTATATTTCCACCGGTCTGAAAGAAAATAAATTCGGCATCAGCGTGAACGAGGCGCGCGAGGTTTATCGCACCGCAAGCCGGCTGCCGCATATTAAAATCAGCGGTATGGATTGCCATATCGGTTCGCAGCTGACGGAATTACAACCGTTTCTGGACGCGGCGGATCGCCTGATCGTGCTGATGAATCAGTTACAGCAAGACGGCATCGCGTTGCAACATCTGGATCTGGGCGGTGGTCTGGGCGTGACGTATCACGATGAAAACGCCCCGCACCCGACACAATACGCCGCCGCCCTGCTGGATAAATTAAAGGATTATCCGGCGCTGGAAATTATTCTCGAACCGGGGCGCGCCATCACGGCAAATGCGGGGATTTTGGTCACCAAAGTGGAATACCTGAAAAGCCACGAAGACCGCCATTTCGCCATTGTGGACACCGGTATGAACGACATGATCCGCCCGGCGTTGTATCAGGCTTATATGAATATCGTCGAAATCGACCGCACTTTAGCGCGCGAACGCCGGGTTTATGATGTTGTCGGCCCGATTTGCGAAACGGCGGATTTTCTCGGCAAACAGCGCGAACTGGCCATCGCAGCGGGCGATTTCATCGCACAACGCTCCGCCGGCGCTTACGGCGCCAGCATGGCCTCCACCTACAATTCCCGCCCGCGCGCCATTGAAATCATGGTAGACGGCAATCAAACCCACCTCATCAAACGCCGCGAAAGTTTCGACGAATTATGGCGCTTAGAGGCGATGTTGCTGTGATATCACCGGCTATTTTGGCGAAAGAAAAACCACCTATTGATCATAATCGGTGGTTTTTTGTTTGTGTTTGCAAATAAGTTTAGCGGATATTCTTTGTATTATACGAGTTGCAGCGGAATATTCAGCGCAGCTAATTCTTGTTTGTTTTTGTTTGGTAAATTGTTATCGGTAATGATTAAGTCCAGTTTATTCATCGGCAATACCTGATTAAAACCGTTTCGATTGAATTTTGTTGAATCTACAACGGCGACAACTTTTGCGGATATATTCGCCATTACCGAGCTGATGCTGTAACCTTCGTTAAACGTCGTTAGCCCGGTTTTAGCATCAACTCCGTCGGCACCGACAAACATAATATCACCGCGGATACCATGCAGGGCGTTTTCCGTAATGCTACCGTGCATTGAACGGGTTTTATGACGCACGGTTCCGCCGCAAATCACCAAGGTAATATCCGGTGAATCGGAAAGTACGAATGCAGCGGGCAGATTATTGGTTATAACGGTAATATTTTTTATTTTCAGCAGCTCATTTGCGACCATCATCGTTGTACTGCCGCTGTCCAGAATAATCGTGTCGCCTTCTTTAATTAATTGCGCTGCAGCTTTGGCGATTCTGGCTTTGGGATCTTGTGACAGATTGTAACGTTCTTCCAAAAAGGTTTCGTTATCCGTACTGTTGGTCATAATTCCGGCGCCACCATGAAAACGGATTAATAACCCTTGTTCTTCCAATATACGCAAATCTGTTCGTACGGACACCTCTGAAATATTAAATCGTTTTGAAAGATCGTTCACTAAAACGCTGCCGTTTTCTTTTAATAATTCGATAATTTGATTGCGTCTTTCAAAAGTATTCATCGTGTTTTCCTGTTTAATAAAAGCGTATGAAAGTTTCATACGCTTTTATTATATTCGTTTTCAGTTAAATTTTAAGACTATTTTTCCGTTCATCGGTTTTCCGTCTAATGCATTGACCTCTTTAACGTAATCTTCAATTTCATTAACGGAAGAAATAAGCGGGGCGATATTAATCTTATTTTCGGCGATTAAACGTGTCGCTTCCGTCCATTCTTTACCCGGCCAGGGTGCGGAATAATTCATCCATGAACCGAGAATCGTAAGCTCTTTACGCAAGATCAGACCGAAAGTAGGATGAGTTAATAATAACTCTTTGTGTAATGTACCGATTAATGCCAGTTGCGCACGGGAGCCTGCGATTTGCAGACAGAGTTCTACGGTTTTCGGTACGCCTGCGGTTTCCAGAATAAGCTGATCAAAGCGGATATCGCTGAGCTGACGAGCAATATCTTCCGGCGTCATTGTTATCGTATTAAAGACATTATCTGCGCCGAGTTGCTGTGCTAAATTCAGTTTTTCATCATTAATGTCAATCACGCTCACCGAATTTGCACCCAATGCTTTAGCACATTGTGCGGCAAGCAAACCGATAGTACCGGCGCCGACAATGATAACATTTTTACCTTCGCAACCTTGAGCCAGATAAATGGCATGTAAGCCGACCGTGATAGGTTCGATGAACGAACTTTGTAACGCATCCGCATCGGACGGAATTTTGAGCAGATTATGTTTATTTACACAAATATATTCTGCATTGGCGCCGAAGCGTCTTGAACCTACGAAATTGTAATTTTTGCACAGCGAATAAAATCCTTTGCTGCATTCCGCACATTGGAAGCAGGGTTGCAGCGGTGCGCAGACCACCGCATCACCTTTAACAAATTCGTGAACACGATTGCCCGTATCTTCCACGATACCGCTGAATTCATGCCCTAATACGATAGGATAAAAATGTGTACCGTGGTGAAAAATGCGCGGAATGTCCGAACCGCATAAGCCGGAATAGCGTACTTTAACCAATACGTCTTCGTCGTGTTGTACAACCGGTTTAGCAATCTCTGCAACGACAAGCTGACGATTCGCTTGAACAATAGCTGCTTTCATTGAAAACTCCTTAATTTTTTACCGCACTTTCAGCGCTCTGTGCTTTATCGTAAGCCTTTGCCCGCCGCCAGGTTAAGAATACGCCGGTGAAATAAATCGCTGCGATAACGATGAAACCCGTAACGTTTTCTAAGGTTAAGAGTTGTACCAGTAAATAAGTGACCGGTGAGCCGCCTTGATCCATTGATGCCACTTGCTCTCCGGCTTTTAAGGCGCCGGCGTTAGCGGCCAATTGAGTATTTAAGCCGATGGTTTGTGTGGCTATCCACAAGGTGACGGACATAATAATGGTGCCGGAAATTAGCGTTCTGAACAAATTGCCCTGATGGATTGCAACCGCCATGGCGACAAAGAAACCGATTGTCGCTAAATCCCCGAATGGCAATACCTGATTGGTTGGCAGCAGCACTGCGATTAAAATTGTCAGCGGAATAAAAATCAGACTTGCCGAAACGACCGAGGTATGACCGAGCAATAATGCCGGATCTAAACCGATTAAAAAATCTTTACCGCCGAAACGAGCCTGTAATTTTTTACGCGCTTGTTTTGCGATAGGCGTTAAACCGTCCATGATCGGTTTGATCACGCGCGGCATCAGCAACATGACTGCTGCGGTTTTGATGGCAAGCTGTAAAGTGTCTTTTACGGAATAGCTTGCCAGCAAGCCAATCACGATACCCATTACAAATCCGACGGTAACCGGTTCTCCTAATGGTCCGAAACGTTTTTGCAGATCATCGGCGGAAAAATGAATTCGGTTGAGCCCGGGAATTTTTTCGATAACGGTATCAACTAATACCGCAATCGGTCCTAAATAAGCCGATGTACCGTGCGGAATGGCGATACCGTCCAATTCAAAGAAATTTTTGGTATCGCGGCTAAACCAGTCGCCGAGTTTATACGCGAACGCGGCATGAATGACGACACCGAGAATACCCAGCCAGTAAGATCCCGTTGCAATATGTACCAGCGCACCGGTAAAGGTCATGTGCCAGATATTCCAGATATCGACGTTTACGACCCGGGTCATTTTTAATATCAGCATTAAAATATTGACTGCGATGGCAATCGGAATAGCGATTAAAGCGATTTGTGACGCCCAGGTAATCGGTGCGGCGCCGGGCCAGCCCAAATCGATAACGTTAAGATTAATATCAAAGGTATGCGCCATTGCTTTGGCCGCAGGCCCTATAGAATCCAGCATCAGACCGATCACCAGTCCGATACCGACGAACCCGATACCGATCTGCAGACCGGCTTTGAAAGATTCGCCGAATTTCATCCCTAAAGCGAGAGAAAAGATAATGATTAATATCGGTAGCATTACCGCCGGACCTAAATCCAGAATGTATTGCATAATTTGCGTAAACATAATAATTAACCTCTCAAAATATCCAGAATCTTAGCTTTCAGCTGTTCAATACCGACACCAGAGACAAAGGGCATGCCATGTACCACAGGGATATCGCCGAAAGTTTGGGTGATTTTCGCGGTGGTACAGATAAGATCCGCATCATCAATATAACTGCCGATCTCATTGACCCGGCATTGCACCAACTCCAGCTGGATGTTATTTTCGGCACAGAGCTCTTTAATCTCTTCCGCGGCTAAAGTCGAAGTTGCCACGGCACCGCCACAAGCGACAATGATTTTCTTTTTCATAATTCACCCCTTGAACTTTAGTTAAAGTTTAAATGTTGATTGATTAATATCGGCAAATGTTCATCTGTTGCCGTCAATAGATTTTCGACAAACTGATTATCCTGCAATTTTCCGAATAAGGTTTTCAGCACATTTAGTTGCGCCTGCGGATCGGTGACCACTAACGCAATGATGATTTCCACATCCACCATACTGTCTTCATCCGCACGCTGAAATGCGACTTTTTGTTGTGGGCGGATAAAATAAATGGCCGGTTTTAACGCGTGTTCCGCTTCGCAGTGAGGAATTGCGACGGCGTGATGTTCTAATGCGATACCGGTCGGAAAATCCGCCTCGCGTCGGAACAGCGCTGCACGATAGCTTTGTTTTACGATTCCTTTGCAAAGTAATTCATCGGCGATATGATTTAGCGCTGCATTGAAATCACTGAAAGAAATATTGGTTTTAATGAATATCTCCGTGCTCATGGTTGACTCCTAACTTGCTTGTTCTATATTGCAGCCGAACGCATAGTCGGCTAACACCTGCTGAATTTTATCCAAAATAAGTGCGGTCGGTTTTGCTTCAATTTCTCCCGCAATCACACGCTGATATTGTTGCGGTAAATACTGGCTTAATAAACCGAGAGGTATAGTTACGGCGGACAAATTTTCGGTTAATTTTTGTACCGCACTATTGATCCGTTTATTCGGCCAATAATAACGAATTCGATCGGACAGGCTAAAATGCAGATCGATCATCGCTTTTGAATGTTGTGGCGAATAATATTTTTGCCAATATTCCGGTTCATCCTGCATGACCTCATCGATTATCGCTAATAAATAACTTTTTTTCTCCGGTGGTACCAGCTCATCTTCTATTTTGGCCAAAGCGAATAATGCCTCGCGTAATGCAAAGGTTAGTGCGGGGCCGACTTTCAGAATAGCGAAATGATCTTTTACTAATTGCCGATAAGCCGTGCGTGTTTGATAATCGGTGGAATGCGCCTCGAAAATATAAGGTGTCGTTTCGATAAATCGGGAGAGATCCGCCGCCAGTTCCGATTTGTATAAAATAACGTTGGAATGATCAAATTCCACGCCCGGTTGAACGACAATGCCGATAACCCGTTGCAACGCTTCGTGCAGGCCTAAATCAGCAAAGGCTTTTTGATGCGTGAGGATGGTTTCCTGCGCACTGGTTACGGAAGTGATATTGACAGTCTGGATCGTCTGTGTCTCGCCGCCGGGTACCGGCACTTCCGTACCGATGATATAGCTGATTTTCGTGCGTTCTTGAGCCGTTAAAGCGTTTTCGACAGCCTGACACAAAAGTGCGGCACGTTCCGCCACCACGCGGGGTGATAACGGAATCGGATCATCCGCACAAGACATTGACGCATCCAAATGTATTTTGGTAAAGCCGGCTTTTGCATAGTCTGCAACTAACGCTTTGGATTTTTCCATCGCTTGTGCGGCAGGCTCGTTTTGCCAACAATTAGGGCCTAAGTGATCGCCGCCTAACAGGATACGTTCGATAGGAAAGCCGACTTTTGCAGCGATATCGTAAACGAAAGTCTTGAAGTCTAACGGCGTCATTCCGGTATAGCCGCCGAACTGATTCACCTGGTTGGAGGTCGCTTCTATTAATACCTTATTATTGCTGTGTAAATCGAAACGTAATGCCGCTTCAATCACTAAAGGATGAGCAGAACAGACCGAGCAGATGCCGATGGATTTACCGTCTTTGTGTTGTTTGACTAAATTTTTCATCGTTATTTCCTTATTATGCTGCAGCTGTTGCCGTGTTTGCCAATAGGTTATTTAGCGCACGGATATTTTTTATTCCTTGCTGCTGCAGCCAATGTTGCGCTTGCTGTTCGCTATGTTTGAATGCTTCCGCACTTCCTGCCCAAGTCGCGCGACCGCAGAGTACGCCATTAAATGTTGAACCCGCTTGTTTTGCGAAATTTAAGGTGGATTGAAATAATTCCGGGCTAACTCCCGCACTTAAAAAGATAAATGGTAGTTCGGTACATTCGCTTTGTGCCCGGAAAAATTCTTTTGCGGTTTTTTGACTGTACAGTTCGTCGCCGGTCGTAAATCCTTCCACATAGTTCATGTCCACCGGCACTTCAACTTTCAGTACATCAACATTGAAACGCTTGTCGGAGAACAGGATCATCGCATCAATAACCTTATGCGGTTTTAATATTGCGAATTGTTTCTTATCCGAAATTTTATGATCGTAAGTTAAAAGTTCTAAAAAGAAAGGCATGTCTTCTGCTAAACATTCGGAGCCGACCCGTTCCACAAATGCCTTTTTTATGTCATTAATCCGCATATCCTCATCAATATCAATATAAAGCAATAATTTCACCGCATCGGCACCCTGTTCTTTTAAACGTTTAACCGACACCCCATCGATTAAATCCGGAAAACGACCGGTTTTCGTTTTGTCATAGCCGGTTTTTTCATATGCCATAATTAAGCCGCAATTATTATCTTTAACCGCCGCGGCAGCCCAGCCGAATTCAGGATCCAAAAGAATCGCGGAGGCATAAGGCGTAAGTTCTTTGGAAACCAGCGTTTTAAAGGTTTGTATATGCGCGTATGTGGTATTTTCACCCAGCATGCTTTTCAATGCGCCGCGCTGATCGATCGCTAAAGCACGAAAAATTTTTTCCGGTCCGTATAATTTATTTAAACGTTGTTGCTTTGAAATTGTCATAGCCATTCGTTCTCCATGTTTCGATTCATAATGAAATCTTTTGAATTATTTCGATGTAATATTATTCGAAAGGTTTTGGAAATAAAACAAAAAAGATCTAAATTTTAGAGTTAGATCACAAAATAAATAAAAGAATAAAAAATAAATCGAAATAAAAGGGAAGAGACAGAAAGGTTATTTTAATAATATAAGAGATAATATTCGCTAGGTCTTAGCCAAACAAAAAGCCAGCAGATAGAGATATCGCTGGCTTTTGCGGAAAAAACGGCGGATTTTAAACTAAAACCCCGCCTGTTTTTCCAGTTGTTCCACTAATGCATCGTCTAAATTCAATGCTTCGGCGAGGTTGGACAGGAAGACGATTTCTTTGCGATCCAATTCGGCGCAGGCGATGCGGGCGGCGAGATACACTTGCGCGGCTAGTGCCGGGTCGTTGTTGGTTTGGGCGGCGATTTGTGCGATGGAAATCGGGTTGGCGATTTGCTGTTGCAGCCATTGCGATAATTCGGGATTATTGCCCGCTTCGGTGATGATCGCCTGTTTTTCCTGTTCGGTGATGTTGCCGTCAGCGGCGGCTGCGGCGATCATTACTTGTAGAATTAACCGGCTGTTGTCGGCGTGGTGTTCCGTGGCGCTGAAATCCTCTTGCGCCACCGGTGTGCTGCTTTGGGTTTGGCTTTGCTGATATTGTTGATAGGCCTGATAGGCAAGGCTGCCTAAGGCGGCTAATGATCCCAGCTTGGTTAAGCCGGCACCGCCGTTGCGTCCCAGAATCATCGACAGAATACCGATTGCCGCCGCACCGCCGCCGGCTTTGGTGATTTTGTCCACGGTGGAATCACTTTCCATGGTTTTGCCGACCTGTTCTTTTGCGGCGGTAAAAACCTGATTCAAAATGCTGTTAAAATCCATAATTGAGTTCCTTATTGTGTTGTCTTGATTGACATTTACTTTGTCGCTTTTTTTATGGATTAGTTCAAATGCAAAATAGCGCGGATATAAAAAGTGCGGTGAAAACAGGTTAAATTTTCACCGCACTTTGTTGACAGGTCATTATGTCATCAGAAACTGAAGCCTATCCGTCCGTTGAGGGTGGTGCCTTTGCCGCGCTGGAACAGCCGCTGTTTGATCTCCAGCCCGATAGACCAGCCGTTGCGGGCAAGCTGGGCGCCGGCGCCGAAATCCAGTCCGTCCTGTCCGAAGGAGGTGGCTTGGCTGTCCAGCGTGATGGTGTCAAATGTGCTGTGCAGTTTGGTTTTTCCTCCGTTCAGGCGGTAGGCGTAATCCAGTGCGATATCCGGGGTGATCCGCCAGCCGGACAGCTCAAGGGTTTTGTTCAGCCGCAGACCGGACACAAGATTAACATCCGTGCGATTAAAGCGTGCGGTGGACAGCGCAAACTCGCCGCTTTCCTGTAAGGCGTTGAGGTGAGTGTGAACCAGCTGTACGCCGACCGTCGGTTCAACGCGCCAGTTGCGGGACGGTAAGCCATAACCGCCGCGCAATTCAGCACCGCTCAGCCAGCCTTTGGTATTGCCGGTCGCCAGCGTTTTGCCGTTAAAGGTGCGCTGCTGGCGATAATAAATATGGGCGAGATCGGCGGATAATTCGGCAAACCAGCCGTTTGATGCCGGCATATAACGCAGCGCCACGCCGGCATGACGCTGTTTGAGCGTGGCATCGGCCTGTTGTTTGCGAATATCGGATTTAGCGTGACCGAAACGGGCGCTGAGCAACAGTTTATCGTCGGCTTTATAGACCAGCCCCATCCCGCTGCCATGGGTTTCGAACTCGGCTTTTTGCGCCGCCGGTGAATTATCGGAGCGGTAGTTATCGCCCTGCGATTGCGCCCATACATTTAGCTGATGCAGCGCGGCATCACGATAGCGCAAGTGAGTGCCGCTTTGATTCAGCTGTGCGCTGAAGCGGTGACGCAGAAATTCGATGCTGTCGGCATAAATGCCGTTGCTGACGGCGTAATGGAAGTGCTGTAGGTTGTGGTTTTCCAGCGCCTGTTGCAGCCAGTCGTTATAAATTCCCCGCCGCCATGCCATTTTGCCGTCGCGCAAGGCATTCAGCAGGCGCAACCCGCTTTGCCCGTTGACATCGGCGTTCGGATCACTGATGGCCTGATTTTTATTGGCTTTTAGCTCGATTCCGTCCGCTTTGAAATACAGATCCTGACGTAATCCTTGTTGAAAAAGCACCGCACTTTGGCTGACATTGCTGAAGCCGCCTTGATAGGTCGCACCGTTTTTAACGGTCAGAATCCGGCTGATGGTTTGCCCCGCTTTGCGGTTTTGCAGCAGGGATTCCGCTGTGCTCAGTGTACCGTCTAATGTTACTCGGGTATGCTTACCTTGCGCGGTGATGCCCTGTGCGGACAACATATCCAGACGGCTGTTTCGGTCGGCGAGAAATGCGCGGTTTACCGTTAAGGCGTTTACTCCTAAGGCGGCATGGTTGTTGACATTATCAGCGGAAGTGGCGCCGTTGAGCACCAGTTTTCCTTGGTTGATATTGAGGGTTCGAATGCGGTTATTGGCGCCGTTTAAGGTTAATGTGGCCTCGCCCGTTTTGCTCAGAGCAAATTCCGTGGTCAGCGTGTTGGACCAGCTGTCATCCCGGTTTAGCCGGTAGGTTTCGTCGCGCAGCAGTGCCGCCGGGCCCTGAATGGCTTTTGACAGATTGACCAAACCCCAGCCGTATTGCTCGTCCACGCCTTTTTTGCCTAAATCCGTGGCGGTCGTCAGCAGAGTATCCCGCACTTGAGTCGGGGTGAAATAGTCAAACCGCTGTTTCAGTACCGCCAGCGAACCGGTGACGGTTGGCGCGGCGAAAGAGGTACCCGATTGGTTTTGCAGATTCGGGATTTTTTGCCCCTGTTCCGCGCCGCCGGTCGAAAGCACGGTTAAATCGCCGGGCGCGGCGATGCACCAGTTTTTGCTTACGCCGCAACGGTTGGAATAACTGGTGATCCGTTTGTTTTTATCCACCGCCACTACGGATAAATAATGGGATTCCAGCTCGGGCAGATAGCGCGGCAGGGCGGCAAGAATGCCCGGTTGCTGTTTGTTTTCGTTGCCGGCGGCGAAAACCAGGAGCACGCCTCTTTTAGCCGTTTGTCGGATCGCGTCTATCAAGCGGTTTTTATCCCCTTGATGACGAATGGGGTTTTGGTAGCGCTTATCCAGTTCCTGTGCGCTGTTGTCGACGGCGTCTTCGTTCCAGCTGTTATTGATCGCCAGCACATTATGTTGCGCGACTTTTTGCAGCGCGGCGGCCAGCAGCACGCGTTGTCCTTCGGCGTCTTTACCGAACAGCAGGGCGTCATCCTGTGCGTTGGATTGGCCGCCGGCCAGATGACGGTTTTGCCGTTTATCGTTATTTTCTTCGTCATCATCACGATCGCCGTTCGGTTCATATTGGGCGACGTAAAGCTGGCTGCCTTTGGCCACTCCGCCGTAATAACCGACCTGCGGCAGGGATTTGGCGCCGATTATGCCGCTGACCTGACCGCCGTGCATGGCGTACACCTTATGTTTTTTGCCCTGTTCGTCTTTTTCCATTTCCGTATCGTAGCGGCGCGGATCAATGCGGATTTTTTCGCCCTTTTCTTCCACCTCCAATATCAGCGCATGGATTTTGTCGCGGTTGAGCTGCGGATGTTCCAGCATAAACCCGCTGTCCACCACGCCGAGATTAACGCCCTGACCGGAATATTGTGCCGAGATTTGCGGATTTAATCCGATCAGTTCATGCGGATTTTGCACCGGCTCGTTTGTGTCTTCCTCGCCGTAAGCCGGTGCGCTCAGCGCGCAGGCGACGGAAAGCGCAGTCAATGTGTGACGAAATGCGTGACCCTTCATCAAAGTACCCCTTAAATGTATTAAAAATGGTTTTTTATTATTGTTAATGATGCAAACGCGTTATTTTTTAACAAAAAATAAGAAAACACAAATAAATAAAGGTCTGACCAGATAATAATGAAAAATCGACGATTTCAGGCGGTTTAATTATTGAATAAAAATAAGCCGGTAGATTGCCGACTTACAGATTGATGAAAGGGAAAAGCGGCGCATTGGGTTAAAAAACAGGCAAAAATAACACCGCACTTTTTTATTGCGGCGGCATTACCGGTTTCGTTTCTGCCAGACAAGGATATAAGGCGTTCATGCGTTGTGCCCATTGGGCTAACTGCGGCATGGCGGCATAATCGTCGGCGCCGGTCACATTCGCGCGGAACAATAAAAAATCGATCAGGCAAACGGTATAAAGCGTGCCGATGTTTAATGCCGTGCCGAAAGGTTCCAGTTGTTGGGTGATGAGTTGTAATGTGCGGTCGTTACGCTGCAGAATTTGTTGATGACGGCTGAGCCACCATTCCTGCTGCGGACGAAACATGCGTTCCGGCAGCATTAAACCGACCAGATTTTCCAGCACGCCTTCCGCCAGCGCATACAATTCCATGACTTTCCAGCGTTTTTGATCTTGCGGGAACAACGTGGGTTGTTTGCCGATAGAATCCAGATATTCTGCGATCACGCTGCTGTTCAGCAGCCAGTCGCCGTTATCCAGCTGCAATGCCGGCACGCGACCTAGCGGGTTGTCCTGATTGTGCGGGGATTGTGCCGAAAACGGGCGGGTGACCAGCAATAATTCGATGTGATCCTGCAAATCATGATAGTGCGCGACGGCGCGGGCTTTGCGCACAAACGGGCTGGTGGTGGAATACCAAAGTTTCATTTTTCCTCCTGAGCGAAATAAAAAAGGCGGAAATTAATCCGCCTCTGTTTGCTTTAGCCTTGTGAAGAAATGCGTTTCATATCGGTCATATAGCCGCGCAATTCCTGACCGATTAATTCGACCGGGTGATTGCGGATGGCATCGTTGACATCACGCAGGGTGATATTGTCGATCGCGCCGGCCGGGGTCGGTTCGCCCAGATCACCGCGTTGCAGCTGCGGCACGATTTCTTTGGCCAGAATCGGAGTCGCCACGTTGGCGAACAGATAGTTGCCGTATTCCGCCGTGTCGGAAATCACCACGTTCATTTCATACAGGCGTTTGCGTGCGATAGTGTTAGCGATCAACGGCAGTTCGTGCAGCGATTCGTAGTAAGCGGATTCTTCATAAATACCGGCGGAAACCATGGTGTCGAATGCCAGTTCGACGCCGGCTTTGACCAAGGCGATCATAAATACGCCGTTGTCGAAATATTCCTGTTCGCTGATTTGGATGCCGTCGGCTTTCGGCGCGTTTTCAAATGCGGTTTTGCCGGTTTCTTCACGCCATTTCAATAAGTTGGCGTCGCCGTTCGCCCAGTCTTCCATCATCACGCGGGAAAATTCGCCGCTGATAATATCGTCCATGTGTTTTTTGAACAGAAAATCCAGTTTTTCTTTGATTTGCTCGGAAAGTTCGAAGGCGCGTAATTTAGCGCTGTTGGACAGCCGATCCATCATCAGAGTGATACCGCCCTGTTTCAGCGCTTCGGTGATAATTTCCCAACCGTACTGGATTAATTTGCCCGCATAGGCCGGATCTTTGCCGTCCGCCACCAGTTTATCGTAACAAACGATGGAACCGGCCTGCAGCATGCCGCACAAAATGGTTTGTTCGCCCATTAAATCGGATTTTACTTCCGCCACAAAAGAGGATTCCAGCACGCCCGCACGATGACCGCCGGTGGCCGCCGCCCAGGCTTTGGCAATGGCCAAACCTTCGCCCTGCGGATCATTTTCCGGGTGTACGGCGATTAATGTCGGCACGCCGAATCCGCGTTTGTATTCTTCGCGCACTTCCGTACCCGGACATTTCGGCGCCACCATGACCACGGTAATGTCTTTGCGGATCTGTTCGCCCACTTCAACGATGTTCAGACCGTGGGAATAGCCGAGCGCCGCGCCTTTTT
Source organism: Necropsobacter rosorum (assembly GCA_000751835.1). Classification (GTDB taxonomy): domain Bacteria; phylum Pseudomonadota; class Gammaproteobacteria; order Enterobacterales; family Pasteurellaceae; genus Necropsobacter; species Necropsobacter rosorum. The sequence goes on from CCMQ01000008.1 coordinate 299,095, forward strand.
TGATTAACGGCATGATATCCGCCACCACTTTGCTGTGCTGTTTGTCCGGTGTCAGGTTAATGATTAAATCCGCCTCCGGGATTACCTGTTCATAAGTGCCGACCTTAAAGCCGTTTTCTGTCGCCCGCCGGAAAGAGGCGCGTTTTTCCGCAATGGCCTGCGGACGCAGGGCGTAGCTGATATCCAGACCGGAATCGCGCATATTCAGCCCCTGATTCAGGCCTTGCGCACCGCAACCGACGATAACGATTTTTTTGCCTTTCAGAAAATTCGCTTCATCGGCAAATTCTTCGCGCGCCATAAAGCGGCAGCGGCCTAATTGATCTAATTGTTGACGTAAATTTAAGGTATTGAAATAGTTAGCCATGTTTTATCCTCTGTGTGTGAATAACGGGTGTGAGCTTGGGTTTGCATATTGTAATGATAAAAATTATACGCCTTTTTATTGTTGCGTAAATTGATATTATCGGGATGTAATATTGCGTTTTTTGCAATCAAGGATTATGCTACCGGACAAAAGTGCGGTGCTTTTTTTCTGCGTTTTAAAAAACCGGGTAAAAACCGACCGCACTTTTGCCTGTCCGCAGACCTTTATTTTAACGGCGAAACGATGAACTTTGACGATCTCGAGCTTTTCTTACACCTCAGCGAAAGCACTCACTTCAGTAAAACCGCGGCGCAGAACCATATGTCGCCTTCCACCTTATCCCGCCGGATCCAGCGTCTGGAAGAGGAGCTGGGGCAGGTGCTGCTGATCCGCGATAATCGTCGGGTATCGCTTACGCCGTCGGGCGAGCTGTTTTTGCATTTCGCCCGCCAGTGCGGGCAGCAATGGCAGCAGCTGAAACAACAGTTAGCCACTTATCACGCGGAATTGAGCGGCGAATTAAAGCTGTTTTGTTCGGTTACCGCCGCTTACAGCCATTTGCCGCCGCTGCTGGAGAAATTTCGTTTCCGCTATCCGAAAGTGGAAATTCAGCTCACTACCGGCGATCCGGCACAGGCGGTACAGCTGGTACAGACCCAGCAGGTGGATTTGGCACTGGCGGGACGGCCGGCGGTGTTGCCGCATAATCTGATTTTTCATTATATGGACGACATCACCCTGTCGCTGATTGCGCCGCGTATCGCCTGCACGGCGACACAACTATTGCAGCAAAGCCCGCCGGACTGGCAGAAAATCCCCTTTATCCTGCCGGTGGAAGGCCCGGCACGCCAGCGTATTGATCAATGGTTTCGGCAGCAGAAAATCAAACATCCGACCGTTTACGCCACCGTGGCCGGCCATGAGGGCATCGTATCTATGGTGGCGCTGGGTTGCGGGCTGGCGATGTTGCCTGATGTGGTGATTAAAAACAGCCCGCTGAACAGTCAGATATCGACGCTGGCGGTAAATACGCCGATCGTGCCCTTCGAGCTGGGCGTTTGCGTGCAAAAGAAATCGCTGGCATTGCCGTTAATCCGTGCATTTTGGCAAATGTTGGGGTAAAGTGCGGTATGATTTCGCAACGTTTGGGGGAAATATGTTAAAGGGTGTCGCATTCTCGCTTTCCGCATCGGTGTTATTCGGCTACATTTATTATTTTTCCACCCTGCTGTTGCCGTTAAACGGCGAGGACATTTTCGGCTATCGCGTGATTTTTACCACCCCTTTTATCATCGCCGCGATTTTTGTCTTTAAACAGAAATATGTGCTGGTGGCGCATTTAAAACGAATAAAACGACAGCCGTGGTTATTGCTGGTCTTCTGCTTTAACAGTGCGATGATGGGCTTTCAAATGTGGCTTTTTCTCTGGGCGCCGAATAACGGCAGCGCGCTCAGCGTGTCTTTCGGTTACCTGCTGTTACCGTTGGTGATGGTGGCGGCGGGACGGTTGTTTTTCAAAGAAAATATTTCCACACTACGCGCCTGGGCGATTTTTATCGCCACCGCCGGCGTCATTTCCAATATCGCACTCAAAGGCGGCTTATCCTGGGAAAGCAGCGCCGTCTGCGGATATGCGGTTTATTTTATGCTGCGAAAATGGCTGAATCTGGCCGATATCGCCAGTTTCGCCATTGAAATCCTGCTGCTTTTGCCGGTATGTATTTATTTCGCGTTTCAAGTGGATATCGGACAAATCGAAAACCTTAATCCGAATATTATGTGGCTGTTGCTCGCCCTCGGTTTATTCAGCGGGATCGCTTTTAATGCCTACATCGCCGCCAGCAATATATTGCCTATCAATCTGCTGGGCCTGCTCGGCTACGTCGAACCGATCATGATGCTGACCATCTCCCTGCTTATCGGCGAAACCATCCACCCCGAAACCTATCCGCTGTTTATCTGCCTGATCGTCGCCATGGGGCTGATTGTAGGGGATGGTATCCGGGCTATGCAAAAAAACCGATATATGCGGTAGGGAAAGGTTAATTTACTTCAGGATTCACCCAGTTTTTGGTCGGTTTTCCCGGAGCTAGCGCCATAATTAGATTATCCACTGCACATTCGGCCATTTTGTTGCGGGTTTCTTCTGTGGCAGAACCGATATGTGGAAGCAAAACCACATTATTAAGCGTTAGGAGTGGCGAATCTTTTGGCAATGGTTCAACCTCAAAAACATCCAGGCCGGCTGCTCTAATTGTTTTATTTCTCAATGCCTCAATTAATGCATTTTGATCAACGATTTTTCCTCTTGCGCCATTAATTAAAATAGCATTGGGTTTCATTAAAGCAATTTTTTCACAAGAAATGAGTTTTTCCGTTGATGGAAGAAGCGGGGCGGTAATACAAACGAAATCTGAACGAGCTAATAAATCGTCTAATGTACAAAACTCCGCATGATATAAGCTTTCAACTTCTTGATTGGCATGATTACCGGTATAGAGTATTTGCATATCAAAACCACAATGCGCTCTTTTCGTCACCGCTTTTCCTATTCTACCCATACCAATTATACCTATTATTTTATGATGAACATCTGTACCATAATGCTTAGATCCGATACTGCTGCACCATTTCCCCTCTCTAACCATGATTGATAGCTCGACTGCTCGACGTGCGGTAGATAATATTAGAGTAAAAATAGCATCCGCTGTGGTATCCGTTAGTACATCCGGCGTATGCATTAGGCGAATTTTTCTATCGGTTAATTCACTTACATTAAAATTATCATAACCTACTGAAATTGTTGAAATAGCTTTTAAATGAGGCGCAAATTTTAGAAAATCATTTTTCATATTTACACTCGCACCGATAAGTCCTTCGGCATTTTTTAACGCAGAGATAAAATCAGATTTGTTTTTGGCGTTTATACCGTTAAAATAAGAGACATTAAAATGTGCTGATAATTTTTTCATCGCGAATGTTGGAATTTTTTTGTACAGTACTACGTTTTGTTTCATCTTCGACCTCTAAAAATTGTCCAATTGTTGTCTGTCCGGAAGGCCTTCGCTATCACCGATAGTTTGAATTGCAAAGCTGGCCACTTTATTTCCTCTTTTTAGTGCTTGGTATAAACTTTTATTTTCTAATAAAGCACTTATGACACCTACGGCAAACCCGTCGCCGGCGCCGACAGTATCAATGACATTTTTAACTAAAAAAGCCGGTACGTTTGTTTGATAATTAGTGTTATCTTTCACATAGGCCCCATCTTTACCTAATTTTAATATCACTATTTTTACCCCTTGTTCTAAGTAAAAGTCAGCGATTTTTTCCGGAGAATTAAATCCGGTAAGAATTTTGCCTTCTGTAATGCCGGGCAGTACCCAATCAGATTTAAATGCAATCTGATTAATGGAAGAAATCATTTTTTTCTCATCTGCCCAGAGTGAAGGTCTAAGGTTAGGATCAAACGATACCGTTTTCCCGAGTTTTTTCATAAAATCTGCTAAATATAATGCTAATGAGTAGGAAGATTCAGATATACCTGCAGCAACCCCTGTAAGATGTAAATGAGTAGAGTTCTTGAAATGCTGTTCTGAAAAATCCTGAATGGATAGATAACTGGCGGCTGAACCTTTTCTAAAATATTCAACTTCAGGATCTTGCCCATTAATCATTTTGGATTTTATTTGAAAACCCGTCGGATGTTGTTTATCGATCCTGACTAATCCATCATAAATTTTTTCTTTTTTAAGCAGGGAAAGAATGAATCTACCTAAAGAATCATTACCTATTTTACTTAACCAGGCTACATTAAATCCTAATCGGGCAAGCCCGATAGCTACATTGAGTTCGGCACCTGCAGCACGCTTGGTGAAATCAGTGATGGACGATAAATCCCCTGTTTCTTTTGCAACGAACATTGCCATCGCTTCACCATATGTAATAACATCAAAGTGCGGTATTTTTTGCATATATTTTCTCCTTATAAATTAATATGTTGTCGAACCTCTGATAATAAGCGCTCCTTTGTGTCTAATGGTATTGCAAGAAGATTGATTTCCTTGAATTCTTTTTAATAATAATTGAACAGCCGATAATCCGATTTTTGCTATAGGCTGTTTTAGGGTGCTTATTCCATCTCCAATAATTGCGGCCCAATTGGTATCATCAAACCCAATCAACCCTATATCTTTCCCAATAGTTATATTTAGTCTTTTTAAAGAATGGCATATATTTAATGTTGTTATACCGTTAATTGAAATGATAGCCTTCTTTTGATCTATGTTTTTTTTATAAAATAATAAGATATTTTTATCTATAAATTCTGTTGTCCCGTCTAATTCTAAAACTTGATGCTCAATATTTTTATATTTAGCCATAGTATAGTTGAAAGAATCTATACGCTCTTCTCTAGATTGTATTCCTTTTATTTTTTCTGTAATAAATAAAATATGATTGAATTTGTTTTTTATTAAATGATTTATAATTAAATTTGTGGCGTGTGAGTTGTCAAGAGTAATAACGTCACAATTGACCCCATAAATGCTTCGATCTATTGATACTATTGGATATGAAATATTTTTAAAATTTGAGTTCTGTTTATCTACTGCTTGTATAATAATACCTTCAACTTGATAACTTAAGAGTGACTGAATAATTTTAGATTCTTGAGAGCTTTCATTATTTGTATTAAAAACTAATAGAGTATATCCTTTTTTTCTACATGCTTTTTCTATACTAAGCATCATATCTATAGAATAAGGGTTTTTTATGTCTGTAAAAATCAAAGCGATTAACTTTGTTTTACCTCTTTTCATACTTCTTGCAATTTGGCTAGGTTGGTATTTTAATTCTATTATGGCACTTGATATCCTATCTTTTATTCTACTTGATAGAATATCAAGCTCTCCGTTTAAATAACGTGAGACACTTGTTTTACCAACCTGAGCTAACTTTGCTACATCGTTAATTGTTGCTTTTTTATTTGACATTTTATAAAACTATATCGGTTAACAATATTGCAGGTGTAAGTATAACTAATATTAATATAAATAATATTACAACTAGATAAGGTAAAGATGCTTTAAATGATTTATCAATAGGTAGATCTCCAATAACGCTGGCAATAAGTAAACATAGCCCATAAGGCGGGGTAACTAAACCTATTGACAGTGTAATAATAATGATGATACCTAACTGAATAGGATCAATTCCCATTATTTGTGAAACAGGGTAAATAACAGGAACAAACAATACCATTGCTGGTATAGCATCCATAAATGTACCTATAAACAGAAAGAATAAAATAATTAAGCCAAGAAATATATAATGATTACCGCCAATACCATTAAAAAATTCTGCAACAGCTACATTAATTCTAAAATAGCCTAAAAATTCGCCTAAAGCAGATGCAGCGGCTAATGCAAATAATGATAGACAGCTAAGTTTCAATGTTTCTACTAATATATTAGGTAAATCTCTAAGTTTAATGGTCTTATAATAATAAGCGCTAATCAAATAAGCATAAACAGCAGAGAAGGCTGCTGCTTCTGTTGGTGTGCATATACCGAAAACGATTCCTCCTATAATAATTAATGGTGTAATTAATGCAGGAATTGAATCTTTAAATAATTGTAAAAATATATTCCATGGCATTTTTTCTTCTCTTGGTAATGAATTTTTTATAGCTGTATAGTAAATATATGCCATCATTCCTATACCAATGAGAATTCCAGGTAGCAGTCCCCCGATAAATAATTTTCCTACGGAGGAGTTGGTCAGTCCTCCATAGATAACCATTGTAATACTAGGAGGAATAATACTTCCTATAGTAGAGGAAGCAGCGGTGACCCCAACAGCCATTTCTCTACTATATCCTTTCTCTATCATGTTAGGAATAAGTATTTTTCCTATTCCTGCAGTATCAGCTTGTGATGAACCGCTTACGCCAGCGAATAACATAGAAACCATAACATTTGCATGACCTAAACCACCTGGACAGCGACCGACAATACCTAAAGAAAAATCAATAAGTCGACGAGAGATGTTTCCTTGATTCATTATTGTTGCTGTCAGTACAAATAGAGGAACAGCCAATAATACATAGGAATTCAATCCGTAAAACATTTTCATTGGGATCATTGAATTAGGAATACCAGATATTGTGCTGATGCCAATGAGTGCAGATATTGCGATAGAAAAAGCAATAGGAATTCCAATTAAAATTAAGATAATAAATAACATAATAACTAATAAAATTGACATATAGTGTCTCCTAGAGTTTATTTACATCTAATTAAATTTTTTAGTTTGATTATATTAAGAATAATATCCTCTAATAGATAAATCGTCATTGTTATAAACATGATAGGTAAAATAACCCAAACGTAGCCTTGTTTTAGAAATGGAATAGATATCCATTTTGAGTTCCAAAATGTATTTGTAATATCTATACTATAAATACTTCCAAAAATACAAAAGCTTATAATTATTATATCTTGGAATATTGTTAAATATAATAGATTCTTATGCGAAATCTTATTATTTAATAGATTAAAACTAAAGTGCTGTTTTTTTCTAGTCATAACTGCAGCACCAAGCAGCATAGACCAAATAAAAGAATTAACTGATATTTCTTCTGTCCAGATTGCGCTAATACCTAAATATCGTGTTGATACTTGTATTAAGGTTGTTATAACAAAAATTACTAAGAATATAGTGCCTAATATCAGTTGTATTTTTTCTATATAATTTATAATCTTCTGCATATAAATTACCTTTATCTAACTGTTTTTACTTTTCGGCTTGTCTGATCTGTTCTAGAATATCTAACATTTGATTTTTTTCAGCCCATTTGTCCTGAGTTTTCTTTGCAATTTCAGAGAATGTTTTTTTATTAGGTATATTTACAATAGCACCATCGCTAATAGCTTTTTCTTTATATTGAGATTCTTCATTATAGATTGATTCTCTCTCTGCTTTTGTTGATTCTTTAACAGCCTTCTCTAAAATTTCTTTTTGCTCGGTATTGAGTTTATCCCATATATTTGCTCTTATTAATAAAAATCGAGTAGTGAAGTCATGTGCTGTTTCGGAGATATATTTACCATTTGTTGTTTTATGATGTTCCATTGGAACAAGATAGGGGTATGCATTTTCTGATGCGTCAACAACATTACTTGCCAGAGCCTGATATAACTCAGCCCAAGCAACAGAAGTCGGAATTGCTCCAATGGCTGTCCAAAAGTCGGATACTACCCCAGAAGTTTGTGTTCTGATTTTTAATCCTTTTACATCGTCGATAGTATTGATTGGTTTCTTGCCATACCAGTGTCTGACTCCGGCACTCCAATAGGCGATTACATAATATTTTTTTCCAGATTTTTCATAAATGATATCAGAGATTTTTTTACCTATTTCGCTGTCAACAACTTTTTCCCAGTGGTTATAGTTATTGAATAAATAAAGTAAAGAAAAAAGATCTACTTCATTAATACCCGCTGATGTCATAAATCCCGGTGAAACTAAAACGATATCTGCCCCTCCTAAAACTAGTTTTTCGACCAGCTCGTTTTCATTTGTACCAATTGTGCCTGCATGAACTTCAATATTAAACTGCCCTGATTTTTCTGCTTCTTCTTTTAGTTTTAGCATTCCTATTTGATATGGACTGGTCATATTGGTTTGGTTATGTGCAGCGACTAGTTTTATTGGTAGATCTGCTTCACTACTATTATCTCCACAGCTGATTAGTAATGTTGACATTAATAATATGAATAACTTTTTCATGGAAATTCTCCTAAAAGCATAGACGTTTTGTAGTTAAAAGTAGTGGTAGTTACTTTCTTTCGTTCATTCATAGAATACTATGGAACTGGTTCCATAAATTATAATTATGATAATTTTGTGATCAGTATCTCATTTGAAATGTAAAAAACATGAAATAGATCACAAAGGATCTAAAAGAAATGCTAATGAATGATAGAGGAGAACGCGTAGATCAATAGTAAATTGATAGCTAATAGGAAGAGTAAAATGGCTTAATTCAAATTCTATACCAACAAAAGATTAAAACTCCCTCCGGCCAGTTCTTTTTTATCGTTGGCGGATAGTCCCTTATCGGTAATAATATCGGTAAATTGATTTAATTGTGCGGCACAAAATAAGGAATATTTGCCATATTTGCTGCTGTCGGCAACTAAAACACGTTTTTTCGCATTTTGTTGTAAGTATTTTTTCAGGCAGGCTTTCTCTTCCGTTGGGGCCGTTACACCTTTGTGCATGCTCCAGGAATTGCAGCTTATAAATGAAATATCCGGGTTCAGGTTTTGTAGAAACGTTAATCCATGATTCCCGATGCAGGATTGACTGCTGTTATCCACCCGACCGCCGGTAATAATCAATTCGATTTGTTTATATTCGGAAAGTAACAGGGCAATATGTAAATCCGTCGTAATTACCCGCAGGGGAATATGGGCAATTTTTTTCGCAATGCACAGAGTGGTTGTTCCCGCGTCTAAAATGACGGAATCCCCCGGAGAAATTAAAGACACCGCATATTCGGCAATGTGATCTTTTTCGACGATGTGCTGGAATTGCTTTTCATTGGTTGTCGGCTGAAAAGGAATGAATTGATTCAGGCTGACCCCGCCATGGGTGCGGATAACCGCCCCTTCTTCGCTGAGTTTAATCAAATCACGACGAATGGTGGCGGGTGATGAATTGGTGACTTTGACAAGCTGTTCTACCGTGGCGATATTGTGGCTTTTTAAGAACAGCATTATTTGTTCTAGGCGATTTGGGGACATAATATTCTATTTATTTTAATTGGTCACCCATTTTAACAATGAGTGACCATTTTTTCTACACTAAATTAGTTGTTTACCAGATCTTTGTTGTTTTCGAAAATTTGTAAGGTTTTATCTAAATGTTTAATTAAATCTTCAGTCCCTACAAATGTTGGCGAAACACTATATGCATCTTCCGTTTTTTTACGAAATTCTGGTTTTTCAGTAACAGTTTTAATTGCTTTTTCCATTTTCTCTATAATTTTGCTATCGGTTCCTTTAGGGAAGCTCAGAAAATAATAGCGTTCCGCAACCCAATCTATACCTTGTTCTTTGGCTGTAGAAACATCGGGAAATAAGTTATTACGTTTATCACTAATCACTGCAAGTGGGATAAAGTCACCGGAATCGAAATAAGATTTCATTACACCATACGGGTTGACATTAACATCAATTTTACCGGCTAATAATGCTGCATTACGATCGCTGCCGCCACCGGCATCCACAATATTAAAATCAATTCCGACATCTTGTTCTAATAAACGGCCTAAATAATAAGAATATCCTCCAACGGATGAGGCGTAGATTAGTTTTCCCGGTTCTGATTTTGCTTTATTAATAAGATCATTGAGGTTTTTATAACCACTCTTTGCATTTGCCGCAATAACATAGGAATTATCTATAATTGTTGCTGCAACAGGAGATAATGCTTCATGAGCTTGAGTTGAAACGCCGACAACCTTATTCGTCAACATTGATTCATGAAAAAATAAGGCGGTATAGCCGTCTGGTTGGGCATTGACGACCTGTTTCATACCGGCATTACCGTTTGCACCGGAAACATTATTTACAATAATTCTGGTATCTAACTCTTTTTCTAAATAATTGGCTAAATTACGCGCATGAAAATCTGTATCTCCACCGGCACCAAAGGGTACGACCAATGTTATCGTTTTTTGTGGCCAGCTATTTTTTTCTTGTGAGGAGGTACTATTGGCTTTTTGATCACAACCAATGATACCTAAACCTAATATCCCCACAAAAATTAGACTAAGTGTTTTTTTCATAAGAAACTCCTTTATAGATTGATTTTATTTTTTTATTCTGGATTTTATGGCAAAAAGAATAATTAGTGCCGTGAGAATAAAAAATGTTGTTGCAATAGGGGCTTTAAAAAACTCGGCGAAATTTCCTTGAGAAAACATCAGCCCTCGTCTTAAATTAATTTCTGCTAACGGTCCTATAATAAATCCTAATATAAATGGTGCAGATGGAATTGATAATTTATAAAAACCGAATCCTATCACCCCAAATAATACTGTCGCCCATACATCAAAGAAGTTATTTCTGACACCAAATGCACCGATAATACAGAATAAGAAGATAGCTGGTAATAGAAAATGCTTCGGTATAGAAAGAACTTTAGTAAATATTTTTAAACCATAAAACTCCATCATAAACATGATAATGGCACCAAAAAACATCGCTGAAAAAATTGCATATACAATGCTAATGTTTTCAGTAAACATTAATGGTCCCGGGATAATACCGTGTAAGGTTAATCCTCCCAGTAAAATTGCTGTCACCGTATCGCCGGGAATACCTAATGCTAATAGGGGGACTAATGCACCACCGATTGCGGCATTATTTGATGCCTCGGAAGCTACAACGCCATCAATAATTCCGGTTCCGTATTTTTCCGGGTATTTAGATGTTGATTTGGAAACAGTATATGCCATTACGTTTGCCGCTCCCCCTCCGATACCGGGTAAGATGCCGATTCCCGTACCTAATGATGCAGAGACTAAAAAATTTTTAGTTTGGCTGAAAAATTCTTTTATGGAAAAACCGAGCCCTTTTTCTATTTTAATAGCATTAATAACCTGCATATTTTGATGCTCGGATTTAACTGTATCTGCCTTGGTGATAATTTCATTGATTGCAAATAATCCGATAAGAACAGGAAGTACGTCGAAACCATAAGCAATTTCTTCTGAACCAAAGGTAAATCTATTTACGGAAGCAATACTATCCATTCCTACTGTTGCAAACATACACCCCATTAGCCCTGAGATTAAGCCTTTCCAAATATTATTGCCAGATAATCCTACGAGCATACTTAAAGAAAATAATGCTACGGCGAAATACTCATAGGCACCGAATTTAATCGCTATTTTAGCTAAGACTGGTGATAGAAATATCAGAATAATAGTTGAGAATAGCGTTCCCAGAAAAGAGAATGTCACACCAACTCCCAATGCTTTAAAGGCCTGATTTTTCTTTGTCATCGGATATCCATCAAAACATGTGGCAATTGACGATGGTGTGCCGGGGATACCGGTTAAGATAGCAGTGATTAATCCACCTGAAATACCGCCGATATAAAGTGCAATTAGCAAAATAACGGCAATATTAGGATCTAGTGCATAAGTGATAGGTAAAAACAATGCTAGTGCCATTGTTGCCGATAATCCCGGCACTGAACCAAAAATGATCCCGATAAACACACCGCCCAATAGACAAATTAAACCGCTTATCGTGAATAAAGAGGAGGTGGCCTGAAATAATGAATCAAACATAGATTTATTTCCTCTCTAAAATAATAAACCTGAAGGCATTGTTAAGTTTAGATAATAACTGAATATATGATATGCAATAATCGGTAATACAATCGAAAATACAGCATATATCCAATACACTTTTTTTACATATTGAGGAGTTAATAGTAAAGATAAAAGAAATAAAAACGGTATTGAGGTCGAAATAAAACCCAGATACTGCATTAATAATACATAAACGAAAATTAATCCGATAACAGAAAAAATTCGTTGCCAATCTGTCTTTTTCTTTAATTCCTCAGATGATTTCGTTTTAATTTTAAAAAATGATGTTATTGTTAAAATTATTGATGAAAATAGCAACAATGAGCCGTAAATTTTGGGCATAAAATCAGCTTCAACACTAACGAGATCTTTCGTTTCAATCAGAAATGCATTAACTAAATAAAATAATGCAACAAAGAAAAAGATGATTCCGGCCAGAAAGTTTTTATCTGAGATATATTTATTCATATGACTGTTCTCCATACAATAGCAGTTTTATCAGTAGAGTTAAGTTACTATTTAATCATTCTGTTAAATAATCTTCTGATAAATTAACCGGATATCTGTTTTGGTCATCTCTTTAGGGTTGTTGTCCAATAAACGTCGAACTGTGAATGCCGAATCGACCAGTTCATCTAATACATCCTCAGTAATCCCAACGGATTTAAGATCACATTTAATTTCAAGATCACGGATAAGAGCATACAGTTCATCAATCATTTTTTGGGCTGCTTGACGCTGTGTCAGCCCTTGTACATCTAGGTTCATGGCCTTTGCCACATTAGCAAATTTTTCTTCACAGACATCAAGATTAAACTGCATGACATCAGGTAGTAGAATGGCATTAGATAGACCATGAGGAATATGGTATTTACCGCCCAAAGGATAAGAGAGCGCGTGAACTGCAACTGTGCTTGAGGTCGCAATACAAACTCCGCCGAAATAGGCGCCTAAAATCATATCTTCTCTTGCATTTAAATCTGCTCCGTTTTGGTAAGCAGTTCGAATACTACGAGAAATTAATTTGATAGATTTCAATGCAAAAGTATCACTGAACGGATTAGATTTTCTCGAGATATAACATTCAATCGCATGACATAATGCATCGATACCTGTATTTGCTGTTATATGCTTTGGCAATCCAACAGTCATTAGCGGATCTAAAATCACACAGTTCGGTATCATTTTTTCATCAACAATACCTACTTTTAACTCACGTTCAGGGATAAGAACAATGGAGTTCGGTGTGGCCTCAGAACCTGTTCCGGCAGTGGTCGGGATCATTAAAGTCGGAATCCCTTTATTGCGGAATTTTGCTTTACCGTCTATAACATCGCTTAATTCCACATTATTATTTAACAAAATAGCTACCAGTTTGGCGGTATCCATCGCACTGCCGCCGCCGATACCGATAACCATGTCGGCATTAAACTGTTTAGCCGTGTGATAAATTTGATTAATTTTCTCTAACGGAGGTTCCGGTGGCGTATCGTGAATGATATGAACGCCGATATTTGCGTTGTCTAAAAGTGTCTTCGGTTTTGCGACTAATCCCGCATTAAATACGCCCGGATCGGTGATAATAATGACATTATCGGCATTATGTGCTTTCACTACATCAGTAATTTTCTCAATACTATTTGCTCCGCCGATGACTTTATTTGTATGACATAATGAATAAAAATGGTTCATTGTCTTTACCCCTGTTATTTATTCCATCTAGGATGTTCGTAAACTTCCGGATTACATACATAAGGCCACCGTTCGCCGTTAATAACGGCTAATACACCTTCTGTAGCCATTGTGGCCACACCTGAGGCGGCCTCTTTAGTTTGTCCGGCCATATGCGGCGATACTGTCACATTATCTAATTTAAACAGTGGTGAGTTGATATTAACGGGTTCATTAGCGAATACATCGAGACCGGCACTGTGAATAGTGCCTTGTTCCAGCGCGTGGATTAATGCGTTTTCATCCATGACTTCGCCTCGTGCACAATTAATTACGATTGTATTTGCATTCATTAAGTTAATTTCCCGTTCACTAATAAGATTCCTTGTTTCTTTAGTTAAGGGAACATGAATAGAAATAACATGTGCTCCTTTAATTACATCGTCTAATTGAGCACAGTATTGATATCCTTCTTTCTCAATCGCCTCAGGTGAAACAAAAGGATCATAAACTTTAATATTCATTCCGATAGCTTTTGACATTTGAGCTAAAATTGAACCGATACGACCGTATCCGATTAACGCTAATGTTTTCTTATGCAATTCGTAAGCCTTATAACTGCTTCTTATATTAAAATTGCCTTTGCGCATTTCGTTATCTGAGCGGACAATATCTTTTGCGCAGGCGAACATCAATGCAAAGGCATGTTCTGCAACGGAACGCGTATTTGCTCCCGGTGCAATAACAACAGGAATACCTAATTCTGTTGCTGTTTTAACATCCACATCGTCAACACCAACGCCGGGTCTGCCGATTACTTTAAGATTTTTTGCCTGCAGCATTGTTTTTCGATCGATAGATCCGATACGAATAATCAATCCATCCGCATCTAATAATTCCGGTAACATGACATGAGGATCGCCACTATTTGTAATGACGATATCAGTATTATGTTTTTCTAATACTGCCATTCCATCATCATGTAACCGATGAGATATAACCACTTTCACCATAATATAATTCCTACTCATATAACTTAAATACATCTTGCAATGCGCTATCAATCACCGCATTAGCGCAATTTGACGGTTCTCTGGCCGGGCCGACGTGGTGACCGCGTAAAAGTGCGGCGCGTTTTACCACAGAATTCGGGTTGCCCATTTGCATCACGCTGCGGAAATCACGGATTTTTTTCTGCGCTTCATTGGCCTTTGCAAAATCCCCTTGTTTCCAGTATTCATAAATGGAAACCATCAGTTGCGGGAATACGTTGGAGCAGCCGCTGATAGCTCCGGTGCCGCCGGCTAATAATGTCCACAGAATCAATGAATCGCTGCCCGCCATAACACTTAATCTCGGATTCGTGTTTTCAATATATTTCAATGAATTATCGAAATTTCCGCTGCTGTCTTTAATGCCGATGATATTGTCGAATTCGGCCAGTTTTTTCAGGGTGGTATAATCAATGTTATTACCCGTGCGGGCGGGGATGTTGTACATCAGAATCGGGGCGTTTACGTTTTGGGCGATGGCGCTGAAATGGCGGTAAAGATCATCCTGACTTACCGCAACGAAATAAGGTGAGATCACCGATAATACATCTACGCCGAGATCCCATACCTGTTTTGAGAATTCAATGGTTTGTTTGGTCGTAATACAGCCGGTGCCGGCATAAACCGGTACGCGACCGTTTACCGCTTCAACGGCGGTTTTGATGATTTCCAGTTTTTCCTGCTGATTAAAGGCATAAAATTCACCGTTTGTGCCCAGCGGAAAAATGCCGTGGACGCCTGCATCAATCAGATAATCGATAAAATCTTTATAGGCGGTCGGGTTAAAGCGTTCATTTTCATCCAGCGCGGTCAAGACCGGCGTGACGATACCTTGGGGTTTAATCATCTCTTTCTCCTTAATTATTTGCTGGTTGCATATTTCACATTGGCCATTTTGGCGCCGAGGTACAGCGCTTCGGTCATACTGCGGCTGTCGGCGATGCCTTTGCCGGCGATAGGAAAAGCGGTGCCGTGATCGACAGAAGTGCGGATAAACGGCAGTCCGACGGTGACATTCACGCCAGTATCAAAACCGAGTACTTTAATCGGGATATGTCCTTGATCGTGATACATCACCACCACAATATCGAATTCGTTTAAATTTGCCGAGCGATGAAACACGGTGTCCGGCGCAATCGGCCCGGTAACGTTGAGGCCGTTTTGGCGGGCCTGTTGTACTGCCGGCAAAATTTCTTTGGCGTCTTCGTCGCCGAACATGCCGTTTTCGCCGGCGTGCGGGTTCAGGCCGGCGACTGCAATACGGGGTTCGGCGATGCCGAGCATGCGGGTATATTCGTCCGCCAGTTCAATCACTTTCAACACGCGTTCTTGTTTCACCAGATCACAGGCTTTACGCAGCTGCACATGTGTGGTGACATGAATAACGTTCAGTTTTTCACTGGTCAGCATCATGGAATAGTCACTGGTGCGGGTCAGATGCGCCAGAATTTCGGTGTGTCCCGGAAAAGGCTTACCGCCGGCGTGCAGGGCTTCTTTATTTAACGGTGCGGTGACAATGGCATGAATTTTTTTATCCAGCGTTAGGCGCACCGCTTTTTCGATATAGTCGTAAGCGGCGCGGCCGGCGCGCGGATCAACCCGGGCAAAGGGCAAATCCGCCGGCAGGTTATCCAGATCCAGAATGTCGATACGGCCGAACCGGGCGCTGAAGTGATCGATATCCGCCACTGTGTTTAACACCAATTCCGAATTAACGATGTTCAGCGCGCGCTGCATGATTTTCTTATCGCCGATCACAATAGGATGCGCCAGGTCATAAATGCGTTTATCTTCCAGCGCTTTAATGATGACCTCCGGGCCGATGCCCGCTGCGTCGCCCATGGTAATGCCTAGTATTGGTTTCATTATTTACTCCTTGTTGAAATGCTGAATAAAATCCAGCGTATTTTGTAAAACCGAAACGGAACCCAGCCCGCCGGCCTTAGTGATGACCGGAATGTGAGCCAGTTCGGTGGCCGGAAAATAACCATAGGGCACGCCGTTTTCGATTTCACCGAGAAGACGGTAATGCTTCAGCCCCAATGTTTTTGCCACCGCGACGGCAATATCGCCGCCGGTTAAAAACAGTGCCGATAATTGAACGTTGATTTGCTTTAAAATCAGCCCGGTCAATGCCGCCAGACGCAGACAAATCTGTTCGCCCAATTGGCTGCGGCTGAGTCCCAACGCCTGACATCGCGCCGTAATCTCCTTGCGCGCCTGCGCTGAACTGTCCGTTTTTAAAATAACGTGTTGTTTTTGTTTGAGAAAATCTACGGCTTGAGCCGCAAGCAAGGTCATGTAATGCGCCTCGTTCAGCAAGGGCTCAATATCAATACGGATTAACCGAATGGAATTTTGCGGCGTAACATAATCCACCTGCCGAGCGGTGATCTCGCTCATCGATGCCACCACAAATAACATCGGCAGGGCTTCTGAATGTAAAAAGTGCGGTGGTTTTTTCGGCAGAATATACTTGGCAAGCCCGGACGAACCGGCAATCACGGCGGGTTCATTGCTTTGCCGAATATAACCGGCGATACGCGCCAAATCGCTGTCTTGTTCCGCATCAAAGGCGATGATGCAGGGGGATTGGGCGGCGATAGTTTGCTGAATTATTGGCCGGCAATCGCTATGTCTAAGCTGTTGCAGCGTGATTTCAATCACCGGTATTGTCGTTTGCGCCGCGATGATATGTTTTATCGTTGAGGAAATGACCGGCGTTTTCGGATCGGTGGCGAATTCGGTTTCCCGTAACGGTCGGTCGCCCACATAACAGATGCCGTTTTTAACCGTTCTGTTTGCTGTCGGCAGTGCCGAACAAAGAAAAACCACGTTGCGCCGGCTTGCACTCAGACAACTTTCCAGCTCGGCACCGATATTGCCTCTCAGGGTCGAGTCGACTTTTTTATAAATCATGCTCACGGCCGGTTGATGTTGAATGGCTCGTGTTACGCATTTTTGAGCGTTTTCAATCGTTTCTGCCCGACTGTCGGTATTGATGATAACCACATCCGCACCGCCGCAATAAGGGCGCTCCGCATTGAGCATCACATCCACCGAAAATCCCTGATGGGTAAATTGAATCCCGGTATCATTGGCACCGGTAAAGTCATCCGCAATCACTAATATTTCCATAAAGCCGCTCAGGTTAATTAATTTCAACGGCGAAAAGTATATAGAAAGTTTACTGCGTAAACAGTGATACAGATCACAATAATGACTAAAAATAATCTTTTTGATTTTTTATAATCAAATTTAGGGTAAAAGATTGTTTAACCGAAATCTGCACGAAGCGGAAAAACCGGGCAGATCAATAAAATAAGATGACAATGAGCATAGAAAGCAGGGAGCGCTGCGACGGAATAAACGGAAAGCGTCATAAGTGCGGTGAAAAATACGTCAGTTTTTACCGCACTTTGGCATGACTGTTTGATTAACGATATTTATCCAAAAAGCGATAATAATTTGTACCGATGAATAAGGCCGCTTTTTTACTTAAACGCCCGCCGCGCACGGTCGGCACTTTAAGCACCTCAAAGGTGCGCAGGCGTTCGTCGTTGCCTGAAATCGCCTCGGCAACAATGCGTCCGGCCAGCCCGGTCAGCGCTACGCCGTGACCGGAATAGCCCTGTGCGAAGTAGATATTCGGCGCAATCCGGCCGAAATGGGGATTGGCATTGATTGTCATGTCGATAGGCCCGCCCCAGCCGTAATCGATTTTCACCTTCTCCAGTTGTGGAAAAACCTTCAGCATATTTTGACGCATAATCTCGATCATATGGTGTTCGGAGCTGGAATCGCTGCCGAACAGCAGGCGATTGTCCGCGCTTAAGCGGTAATAATCCAGCAGATAATTATTGTCGCAGACCGACATGCCGTTGTTGATAATGCTGTCGGCGGTTTTTTGATCCAGCGGTTCGGTGGCGATGATAAAACTTTCCACCGGCAGAATTTTTTTGGCAATCCCGTGGTGAATGCCTTTCGGTAGTGCGGCAATGTAGGCGTTGGTGGCTAATACGACGTCTTTGGCGATCACCGAGGCGTTTTCCGTTTTGACCTTGACTTTGCTCTTGCCGATACGCAGATCGATCACCGGTGATTGTTCGTAAATTTGTACGCCCAAATCCAGACAGGCTTTGGCCAGACCGAGGCAATAATTCAGCGGATGCAGATGACCGGAATTGCTGTCAAACAGCGCCCCCTGATAGATGCGGCTGCCCAAATGTCGCTCCAGCTTGGCCTTATCCCAAAGCTGCATATTACGATAACCGAACAGCTCGCGGCTGGTTTGTTCCACGGCGATCAGATCATCCAAGCGGCGGTGATTTAACGCCAGCGTGGCATAGCCTTTGCGCCAATCGCATTGAATATGATACTTTTTAATGCGTTCATCAATAATATCAATGGCTTCCAGCGACATTTTCCAGAGTTTTTCAGCGGTTTCAAAGCCAACCTGTCTGACATATTCGTCGATCCCGTCTTCAAAACCGTTGATCGCCTGACCGCCGCTGCGACCGGAAGCGCCGAATCCTACTCTGGCGCCTTCCAGTACGATGACGCTTTTGCCCTGTTCGGCCAACTCCAGAGCGGCCGATAAACCGAAAAAACCGGCGCCGACAATGCAGACATCGGCGGATTGGCGATGGCTTAACGGCGGACATTGCAGATAGATATTACGGGTTTCGGAATAATAAGAGCGGACGTGATCCTGATGTGAGTAGGTGAGCAGCATAAAACCTTGATAGTATTCGGATTTAATGATTATTTTGCGTTGTCATATCAGCCTGCCGCAGGCAACTGCGCAACGCCGCCAAGTCAGGCGAATCTTACTCTTATTGCAAGAGATGTCAAATCTTTAACTATAAAACCGGTAAATATTTGTTATACTTAGCGCCGAATTGTTATTCAGTCGGCGTTTTAAAAACGCCATTATTTTTAACCGCACTTTGCCTATCCGATGGCTTGGGAGGACTCTAAATTGAAAAAAATCGTTGCCGCGTTACCGAAATGCCTTTTTCTGATTGCCGCCGCGTTGTTTACCACGCTGAGTTTCGCGAAAGAGAAACTGTATGTTTATAACTGGACCGATTATATTCCGTCCACGCTGATCGCACAATTTACCAAAGAAACCGGTATTGAGGTGATTTATTCGACCTTTGAAAGCAACGAGGAAATGTATGCCAAGCTGAAACTGATCTCGCAAAATGCAGGTTATGATTTGGTTTTTCCGTCCAGCTATTATGTCGGCAAAATGGCGAAAGAGGGTATGTTGCAACGGCTGGATCATAATAAACTGAGCAATTTCAAACAGATCCCGGCGCATTTATTGAATAAGGCGTTTGACCCGAACAATCAGTATTCGCTGCCTTATGTGTACGGATTAACCGGCATCGGGGTCAATGCGGAAGAGATCGACCCGCAGCAGGTGACAAGCTGGGCCGATTTATGGAAACCGGAATATCGGGGCAAAGTGCTGCTGACCAGTGACGCGCGCGAAGTGTTTCATATCGCTTTGCTGCTGGAGGGCAAATCGCCGAACAGCCGCGATGAAAACGAGATTAAATCCGCTTATGAGCGCCTGTTAAAACTGATGCCGAATGTGCTGGTGTTTAATTCGGACTCGCCGGAAGTGCCTTATGTTCAGGGCGAGGTGGCGCTGGGCATGATCTGGAACGGTTCCGCGTATTTAGGCAATAAGGAAAATCCGAATATTCAGTTTATTTATCCGCGCGAAGGGGCGATTTTCTGGATGGACAATTACGCAATTCCGCAAAGCGCGAAGAATGTGGAAAACGCCTATAAATTTATTGATTTCCTGCTGCGCCCGGAAAGCGCCAAGGTGGTGATCGAACGGATGGGCTTTTCCATGCCGAATGAAGGGGTGAAAGCGCTGCTTGACCCGGCGTTGGTCGACAATCCGGTGTTGTTTCCGCCGGCCGCGGAAGTGGAAAAAGGCGTTTTGCAAAGTGATGTGGGCGATGCCGTGGATATTTACGAAAAATACTGGAATAAACTGAAAACCAATTAATGACATCACATGCCGGCAGAAAGTGCGGTGAAAATTGCGCGATTTTTTACCGCACTTTTAACCTGCCGTCAAACAATGGCCTTTTTTCTAAAAGGCAAATGCAGTGTTGCGCCGTCTTCAGTTTAATGTTATTCCGCCGATATAAAAAATCGCCTCATTAGAGGCGATTTTTGCGTTTAGCCCTTAAGCTGTCGTTGAATAAAGTCGAGCAGGTGATCTTGGGCGATCATCTGTTTGTCGGCGCAACGACGGTTTTTATATTCGATTTCGCCATTGGCCAGATTTTTCTCACCCACCACCAGCATGTGCGGCACGCCGATCAGCTCCATATCGGCAAACATCACGCCCGGCCGCTCTTGGCGATCATCAAAGATCACCTCAATGCCTTGCGCGGTTAAGGTGCGGTATAAATTTTCACAGAATTGGCGCACGCTGTCCGATTTATGCATATTCATCGGCACAATCGCCACACTGAACGGCGCGATGGCATCCGTCGGCCAGATAATGCCGCGTTGGTCGTGGCTTTGTTCAATGGCGGCGGCGACCACACGGCTGACACCGATACCGTAGCAGCCCATCATCATGGGTTGCAGGCGACCGTCTTCGCCTTGTACGGTCGCATTCATCGCCTCGGAATATTTGGTGCCCAGCTGGAAAATATGCCCCACTTCGATGCCGCGTTTAATCAGTAATGTGCCTTTGCCGTCCGGGCTGATATCGCCTTCCACCACATTGCGCAAATCCGCAATCTGCGGCAGGGCGGCATCACGTTCCCAGTTAATATTGAAATAATGTTTGCCGTCCATGTTGGCGCCGGCGGCAAAATCACTCATCACGGCCACGCTGCGATCGATAATCGCCGGAATCGGCAGATTCACCGGCCCCAGCGAACCAACACCGGCGCCGATGGCTTGTTTAATGTCCTGCTCGTCGGCAAATTCCAGCGGATCCGCGACTAAGGCCAGTTTCTGCGCTTTAATTTCGTTTAATTCATGATCACCGCGGATAATCAGGGCGACCAGCGGCTGTTCCGCAGTGGCGCCTTTTACAATCAGGGTTTTGACCGTTTTTTCAATCGGCAGATTAAATTGTTCCACTAAAGCGGCGATAGTTTTGGCATTCGGCGTATCCACTAATGTCATTTGCGCCGTTGCCGCTTGACGTTCGCCGCTTGCCATGGCTTCCGCCAGCTCAATATTGGCGGCAAAATCGGACTGCGTTGAAAAGACGATATCGTCTTCACCGCTTTGCGCTAAGACCTGAAATTCGTGCGACGCACTGCCGCCGATAGAGCCGGTATCGGCCTGAACCGCACGGAAATCCAGCCCCAATCGGCTGAAAATATTGCTGTAGGTCTGATACATTACGTCATAGGTTTGCTGCAGGCTTTCGCGGCTGGTATGAAAGGAATAGGCGTCTTTCATCAGAAACTCGCGGCTGCGCATCACGCCGAAACGCGGGCGGACTTCATCACGGAATTTGGTCTGGAACTGATATAAATTCAGCGGCAGCTGTTTATAAGAACTGACTTCACGGCGAACTAAATCGGTGATGACTTCCTCATGCGTCGGCCCTAACACGAAATCCCGCTTTCCGCGATCGGAAAACCGCAGCAGCTCCGGCCCGTACTGCTCCCAGCGCCCTGATTCCTGCCACAGCTCACCCGGTTGTACCACCGGCATTTCCACTTCGATGGCACCGCTTTTGTTCATTTCCTCACGGATAATGTTTTCCACTTTTTTTAATACCCGTAATCCGGTCGGCAGCCAATTATAAAGCCCTGATGCCAGCGGCCGCACCATGCCGGCACGCAGCATTAACTGATGACTGACCACTTGGGCGTCATTCGGGGTTTCTTTTAAAGTCGAAAACAAATAGTTACTCGCACGCATTATTATTCCTGTTTCATCTGATTTGAATTAAAAAAATTGGCGATAGTTTATCATTGAGCGGGGTTTGTACAAAGCGGAATAGCGGGATTTGGGCGGAATATTTATCCGATTCAAATTCAGTGCGGTGTCATGTTATCGCACACATAAAACACGCCGGCTTGCATTTACCGCAGCCGTTACAAGAATGCAAAGAAAATGTTCCGGCGCCGTAAAAACGGTCTTGCAGTCTGCCGGCGACAGAATCGCGCGGTTAGTATTCTTCGTTTTCACCGCTTCCGACGAGCGCGGTGAATTCTTCGGCGGAAAAACCGTGCGATAGCATATAGCGCCAGATTTTCTGTTTGGATTTATAATCCCGCATTTCACGGTAGTCGGGAAATTTTTTACGCAGTACGGATTGCGCCAGCGCCGGCCAGTCAATATCGCTTTCCGACAATACCGCATTGATCGTCTCTTTGGGGATACCTTTCAGCTGGTATAATTCCTGTTTGATCCGGTTGACGCCGTAACCGCGCTGGGAACGGATATGCAGGTAGTTTTCGCTGAAGCGTTTATCGTCCTGCCAGTGTTTTTGCTGGCAATATGCCAAGGTTTGCGCAATATCCTGCTCGGAAAAGCCTTTTTCCTGCATTTTGCAGCGCAGTTCAAATTCGCTGTATTCACGTCGCGCAAGTAAGCCGACCACATAACTGAGCGCTAAAGATGACACTATCGTTTCCTGTGAACCTAATCTGATTTAAGCAAAAGTGCGGTTAAAATCACCGCACTTTTTTCGCCCGAAGTCCGCATTAAAAATCGCTGTCCGTCTCGGCGATATTTTCCTGTTCCGATAATTCAATATCTGCCATCAGGCTTTTATCCGGATTAGCCAGCAATTCGGAACGCAGTTTGGCTTCCAGCGCCGCCGCCTGCTCAGGATGTTCGGTTAGCCATTTCATTGCATTGGCTTTTCCCTGACCGATTTTTTCACCGTTATAGGAATACCATGCGCCGGATTTTTCAACCAGTTTATGCTTCACGCCGAGTTCAATCAGTTCGCCGTTTTTGGAAATGCCTTCGCCGTAGAGAATCTGGAATTCAACCTGACGGAACGGCGGTGCCACTTTATTTTTTACCACTTTGACGCGGGTTTCGTTACCAATCACCTGATCACCGTCTTTAACGGCGCCGGTACGGCGAATGTCCAGACGTACGGAGGCGTAGAATTTCAGTGCGTTACCGCCGGTGGTGGTTTCCGGATTACCGAACATAACGCCGATTTTCATACGGATTTGGTTAATAAAGACCACCAGACAATTCGAGGTTTTAATCTGTGCCGTTAATTTACGCAATGCCTGCGACATTAAACGCGCCTGTAGCCCCATGTGGGAATCGCCCATATCGCCTTCGATTTCCGCTTTGGGAGTCAACGCGGCGACCGAGTCCACAATCACGACATCGACCGCACCGGAACGCACTAAAGCATCACAAATTTCCAGCGCTTGTTCGCCGTTATCCGGCTGAGAAACCAGCAATTCTTTGACGTTAACACCGAGTTTTGCCGCGTAAATCGGATCCAGCGCATGTTCCGCATCAATAAATGCGCAGGTTTTTCCTTCTTTCTGCGCCTGTGCGATGACCGAAAGGGTCAAAGTGGTTTTACCGGAGGATTCCGGTCCGAAAATCTCTACAATACGTCCCATCGGTAAACCGCCGATACCCAGCGCGACGTCCAGACTGAGCGAGCCGGTGGAGATGGCTTCCACATCCAGCGTTTGGGTTTCACCCAGTTTCATAATTGAGCCTTTACCGAATTGTTTTTCAATCTGACCTAATGCCGCCGCCAGTGCTTTTGCTTTGTCTTCCTGTGTAGCCGTAGCCATTGTCATACCTCTGCCGAAATTGTGTGTTCTAAATCAGTGTATAATGTTAACTGTATTGATATACAGTATCAAGTGAAATTTTGATCTTTTTATGCTGTTGTGCATTATGCATGAGATATAGGCCGTTAATGTCAAATGCACAGTGGCGATGTACATGTTTACCAGTAGTTTATCGATGGTCCATTTTTAGCGCCGGCCTTCCCTGTTCGCAAGCCGTCAGCTTGAATTTTCCGTGGTTTTTAATGCAAAAAATACCAGTTTCACGATCTGTATCACAAATTCGTAATTTGCTTATTAATAAACTCCATATGAAAAATAATCATATGCTATAACGTTGTTTCGGCGCTTTTTTAATCAAGGAGGAATGAGTTATGACAATGACCGTGACAGAAGCAAACACGCTGGAGATCAGACAGTTACTAAACGAACTGATAGGGCATGTCACCGCCAGAAATTTATTTACCGGATATGGATTATTTAAGGACGAATTGATGTTCGGTATATATCAAAACGGAAATTTTTATCTGCGCGCCGAAGATGAGCTGGCGAGTCATCTGGAACGTCAAGGCGCGGTATCTTATTCCTCCTTAACGCACAACATCGGTTTAAATATCAGTAATTATTATCGCTTACCAAAAGCCATTTTGCAGAACAAAGACTATTGCCGGGAATTGATTTTGCTTTCCATTGCGCAAATTAAATCGCAACGGCTGGCCGAAGCGCTGGCTAAAAAGAACCGGATTAAAGCATTACCTAATTTATCCGTTAAGCATGAAAGATTGCTGGCTAAAATCGGGCTGAACAGTATTGCCGCATTTAAGGCGGTCGGAGCGGCTAATTGTTATGTCCGTTTAAAACAGTGCGGCCTGTCGGTTAATATGATTTTGTTTTGGAACCTGACGGCGGCGCTGCTGAATAAACATGTTAATTTATTGACTGCAAAGGAAAAAGAGCAGGCGTTATGTGACTTGAATAACAAACTGAACTGTGCCGGATTTCGCCCGGTAAAATCTTCTGCCGGCGGAATAAGGTAACGGTCTGTAAGCCGGACGAACTGCCGTCTTATCCGTAATCAAGCGGTATCCGTAACTCATTGGATAAAAACGATTGGCTTTTATTGTCATTTATTGTCATTTATCTGATGAAGCCGGTTGCTTTTTGCCGGCGTCATGAAATAACTCGTTGTTTTTATTTGATCGGGATCACGGATTTTAAAAAATATATTTGACGCCGATTTTATACGGATTAAACTCAGCGACGTTTTGGCAAACGTTTGCTTTATTTTTTGATTTGCTTGCTGAAACGATTTTTCAATTCTTTTGATGAGATGGAGGTTATTAATGACCCATATTATCGTTGCGACACATGGTAAATTTTCACAGGAATTAGTTAATTCTGCCGCGATGGTGTACGGCGAAGATGAAAATACCCATGTCGTGACCTTTCTGCCCGGCGAGGGCGGCGAGCATTTGGTGGCGAAATACAATGCGATTATTGCAACGCTGGCAGAAAATGAGCCGGTGTTGTTTCTGGTGGACTTATTCGGCGGCAGTCCTTATAACGCGGCGAGCCGGGTAGCGGCGCAACGCGGTGAGAATACCGATATTGTAACGGGAGTCAGTTTGCCGATGCTGCTGGAGGTGCTGGATGCCAAGGCGGAGATGACGCTGCCTGAATTGGTTGATACGGCCAAAGAAGTTGGCGTGGCGGCGGTGAAATCTTTCCGCCAACGGCAGGAGCCGGTTAAACCGGTTGAGAAATCCGTTGCGGCAGAAACAGTGCAAAAACCGACCGCACTTAACGGCAAGATGAACATTTCCTTACTGCGCATTGACAGCCGTTTGATCCATGGTCAGGTGGTGACGTCTTGGGCGAAAGCGGTGAAATGCGAGGCGATTTTTGCGGTGAGCGATGAGGTCGCCAATGATGCGTTGCGCCGTGATTTATTGCTGCAGGTGGCGCCGGAAAATTTGAAATCTTATGTTATTCCGGTGGAAAAAGCGATCAAGGTTTACCATAACCCGAAATATGCCGGTAAGAATATTTTGTGGCTTGTGACAAATCCGGCGGATATTTTACGCTTGATCGACGGCGGTGTGAAAGTGGATAAAGTGAATGTCGGCGGCATGACTTATAAAGAAGGCAATCAGCAACTTTCGCAGGCGGTAACGGTCAGTCAGGCCGATGTCGAGGCATTCAATAAGTTATTGGATTTAGGCGTTGATCTCACGCTGCAACAGGTTGCCAGCAGCCCGCGGGATGTATTGACTAAACAAAAACTTAATGCAATTAAATTTTAATGAATAGAGGATAACAGTATGACTCCTATGGAAATTGTGCTTGTGACGCTGGTCGCGGCGATTTGTGGGATGGGCAGTGTGCTTGACGAGCGTCAGACGCATCGTCCTTTGGTGGCCTGTACTTTAATCGGTCTGGTATTGGGGGATTTGACCACCGGGATCATTATCGGCGGTATGCTGGAAATGCTGGCGCTGGGCTGGATGAATGTCGGGGCGGCCATGGCGCCGGATGCGGCGCTGGCCTCTGTTATTGCGGCGATTTTGGTGATCAAAGGCGGACAGGATAAAGGCACGGCGATTGCGATAGCCATTCCGGTTGCCGCAGCCGGTCAGGTACTGACGATTTTTGTGCGTACGCTGACGATTTTTCTACAGCATAAGGCTGATGATTTTGCCAGTCGAGCTAATTTTCGCGGTATTGAATTCTGCCATTTCGCGGGGCTTTCTTTACAGGCGCTGCGTGTTGCGGTACCGGCCTTTTTTGTCGCTTTAGTGGCGGGAACGGATACCGTAACGCACGCGTTGGATGCGATTCCGGAAGTGGTGACCCGCGGTTTGCAGATTGCCGGCGGATTTATTGTTGTGGTCGGTTATGCCATGGTGATTAATATGATGCGTGCCGGCGCGTTGATGCCGTTTTTCTTTATCGGTTTCGTGATCGCTTCGTTCTCTAACTATAATTTAGTTGGTTTAGGTTTGCTGGGTGCATGTTTAGCGTTGGTTTATATTCAATTGAATCCGCGCTTTAATCAAGCGACGCTGCCGCAAAGCTCGTCGCACAGAACGCTTGCTGATGATGAACTTGAAGGTCTATAAGAAGGAATTTTATTATGTCAGAGAAAAAACAATTAACATCAGGTGATATTCGCAGCACTTACTGGCGTTCGACATTTTTGTTAGGTTCCTTTAACTTCGAGCGTATGCAGGCAATGGGATTTTGCGTATCGATGATTCCTGCGATTAAACGGTTATACAGCAACAAAGACGATCAGGCTGCGGCATTAAAGCGTCATCTTGAGTTTTTCAATACGCAGCCTTGGGTCGCCTCATCAATTATCGGTGTGACGGCGGCGATGGAGCAGGAACGCGCCAATGGGGCAACGGATATTAACGATGCTGCGATCAGCGGGGTGAAAGTCGGTCTGATGGGGCCGCTGGCCGGGGTGGGTGATCCGATTTTCTGGGGAACTTTGCGTCCGGTATTGGCGGCATTGGGCGCAGGTCTTGCCATCAGCGGCAGTTTACTGGGACCATTGCTGTTTTTTATCGGTATTAATATTTTTCGTGCGCTGACCCGTTGGTACGGTTTTCAATACGGCTATGCCAAGGGTACCGAAATTGTGCAGGATATGGGCGGCGGCCGTTTGCAAAAACTGACACAGGGGGCGTCGATTCTCGGCCTTTTTGTGATGGGGGCGTTGGTCTCGAAATGGACCAGCATTAATATTCCGCTAGAACTCTCCCGTTATACCAATCAGGCCGGCGAAGAAGTGGTAACTACGGTACAGAGCGTATTGAATGAATTGCTGCCGGGGCTGGCCGCGCTGGGATTGACGTTTTTATGTATGTATCTGTTACGTAAGAAAATCAATGCGATGTATATTATCTTCGCCTTATTCGGTGTGGGTATTCTGGGTTATCACTTCGGTATTTTGGCATAATGTTTCGTGATATGATGTCGGGCGGCTCAGGCTGCCCGATTTTTTGTTGATAAGGAACGGATATGAAATTCAGAGAACTGTTTAACGCACCGCCGGCGGAAGGGTATATAAAAAATAGTTCGATTTTAGTGACCGCACTTTTTGTGATCGGTGGCATACTGTATTACCCGACTGATGGCTATGGCACAGTAATCGCGTTAGTGGCGGCTTTAATTGTATTATTTGGGCAGAAATTGCTGATTTCACAGATGAATAAAGACCTTGCGGATATGTATTTTGCTAAAAAACAGTATGAGGCAACGGGTAATCTGGATTATCTGAAATTTATTCTTGCGCGTTCAAACCAGATTCTGACGGATAACAAAATGTTATCAGACAAAGGCAAGCGAGAGGTGCAGATGTTGCAGGAATATGCGAAAAAAGCGTTAGAAATAACCGAATAGGTTAAAAAAATAACGGTTAATAAAATTCCTATAAAAATTACTTGATCCCATAAGCCAAATCTCTATAATACGCCTCCGCAGCCGCGATGACGGCGGGCAGGCGAAAGTTGCGGTCAGTTTTTTACTGAAACAAACAAATAACCGCTTGACGAGATGAACGATTGTGTTTATACTTGCACGCCTTGCTTCATGCAACTGTTCTTTAACAATTTATCAGACAATCTGTGTGGGCACTTGTTGATTGACTTTGTTGAAAAATATTTTTTAATTTTGAAGTCTTGATAAGTGCTTAACTTGAAATTCATTATTTTCTATTTTTATAGCTTTTGATTTTTTAGTCAGCAGTTATTGAGCGAATCAAGCTTTAATTGAAGAGTTTGATCATGGCTCAGATTGAACGCTGGCGGCAGGCTTAACACATGCAAGTCGAACGGTAGCGGATGAAAGCTTGCTTTTATTCGCGAGAGTGGCGGACGGGTGAGTAATGCTTGGGAATCTGGCCTGTGGAGGGGGATAACAACGGG
>CCMQ01000009.1 GCA_000751835.1 Necropsobacter rosorum
GAAATCGACCGGGCATCCGGTTTAGTGGCGATAAAGCCGTCGGGGGTGGATTATGAGAGCATGCGTGCAGAAGATATCGTGATTGTGGATTTACAGGGCAATAAAGTGTGGGGAGAGAAAAAACCGTCGTCGGATACGGCCACCCATTTAGCCCTTTATCGCCAGTTTAACGATATCGGCGGTATCGTGCATACCCATTCGCGCCATGCCACCATCTGGGCGCAGGCGGGCGAGCCGTTGATTGCGGCGGGCACCACGCATGCGGATTATTTTTACGGTGAGATTCCCTGCACGCGCCAAATGACGGAGGAAGAAATTCAACGCGACTATGAGCTGGAAACCGGCAATGTGATTATCGAAACCTTCCGTCAACGCGGTATCAAGCCGAAAGAGGTGCCGGCGGTGCTGGTGCATTCGCACGGCCCGTTCGTGTGGGGCAAAGACGGCGATAACGCGGTACACAATGCCGTGGTGCTGGAAGAAATCGCCTACATGAACCTGTTTACCCGCCAACTGCGCCCGAACCTGCCGCCGATGCAACAGGCGCTGCTGGATAAGCATTACCTGCGCAAACACGGCAAACAGGCTTATTACGGGCAGTAATAAATCCGCGCCATAAAAAAACCTGCCGTCAGGCAGGTTTTTTAGCTAAACCGATTAAAAATTCACCGCACTTTTCAGTTTTTTCAGCGCATTGCTTTCCAGCTGGCGAACCCGCTCGGCAGAGATATTGTATTTAGCGGCAAGATCCTGCAAGGTGGCTTTGTTGTCGTCCAGCCAGCGCGCTTTGATAATATCCTGACTGCGTTCATCCAGGCTTTCCAGCGCTGCCGACACCTGATCCGCCGCCTGAGTTTCATAGTTTTCGTTTTCGAGTTCCGCCGCAAAATCGGAATTTTTATCTTCCAGATATAACGCCGGCGCGTAAGTGTCTTCGCTGCTGTCGTCATTCGGCAGGTCAAAACCGACGTCGGCACCGGTCATACGGCTTTCCATTTCGACCACATCTTCTTTTGACACGCCCAATTCGTTGGCGACCATGTCCACTTCGTTCTCATTGAACCAACCTAGGCGCTGTTTGGTTTTACGCAGATTGAAGAACAGTTTGCGCTGCGCTTTGGTGGTGGCGACTTTCACAATACGCCAGTTGCGCAAGACATATTCGTGAATTTCCGCTTTGATCCAATGTACGGCAAAGGACACCAGCCGCACGCCCACTTCCGGATTAAACCGTTTCACTGCTTTCATTAAGCCGATATTGCCTTCCTGAATTAAATCCGCCTGCGGTAAGCCGTAGCCGGAATAGCCACGCGCAACGTGGATGACAAAGCGAAGATGCGACAGAATCAGTTTTTTGGCTGCCTCAAGATCTTCTTTGTAGTACAAACGTTCCGCCAATTCCTTTTCTTCCTCCGCGCTGAGCATCGGGTATTCATTGGCGGCGCGGATATAACCTTCCAAGCTGCCCTGAGGAACCAACATCATGGTTTGTGTTTCTTTGTTCATTTTATTCCTTCTTTACTTACGACCCCTGATGGGGTGTAGTTATAACATAACTGAAAATAAGATCAATTGATTTTGACAATTAATCTTCTCGATTTCTGTTGAAATTAGACCGCACTTCACGGCGAAAGTTCGTAACGGCCAATTATTTATACTGTGCTTCCAATCGGTAACATAAATCCTGTGCGATGACGTTGAACAGAAAATCAATATTCGGATGCTTGCCCGGGTTTCGGCGCGCATCAAGGGTATGTTCGGCAAACAGTGCCAGACCTTGTTGCGCGCAAGTGCGGTCTAATTTTGCGTTAAATTGCAGCGCCAGCGCATGATACACCCGCAACGAACCGAATTTGCCGGGCGCGGCGGGAATATGATGGATGATACGCTCGCCGTCGATAATATTTAAGCCGCGCAACGATTCGATGGACGGCAGGCGCGCTAAAATGCTGTTGAAATCCGTCTCGGTTGTGGTGTTACATAATTGTTTTTTCACTGTCCACCTCGCCTGCGGCGCCGATAAAACGGACTTCCGGTTGTAGATAAACATTAAACTTAATGGCCACGCACTGACGGATGTGATGCGCCAGTTCGATCACATCCGAGGCGCTGGCGTTATGCCGGTTAATCAATACCAGCGCTTGCTGCTGATGCACCGCCGCGCCACCGATTTGATAGCCTTTCAGACCGCACTGATCAATCAGCCAGCCGGCGGCCAGTTTTACCGTGCCGTCCGCCTGTGGGAAATTTGGTATCGTCGGGTATTCCTGCTGTAATAGGTTGAAATCCGCCGCCGAGACCACCGGATTTTTAAAAAAGCTGCCGGCGTTGCCGAATTGCTCCGGTGCGGGCAGTTTGCTGTTGCGCACCGCGCACACTTCGGCAAAAATCTGTTGCGGGCTGACCTTATCGGCATCAAAATTTGCCAGACTGCCGTATTTTAAAACCGGGCGCCAGTGTTTGCGTAATTTCAGGCCTACCGCGGTAATGAGATAGCCGTCACGGTATTGGTGTTTGAATACGCTTTCGCGATAGCCGAAACCGCATTGGGCGTTATTCAGGCGGAATTGTTCGCCATTATTAAGATCCAGCATCTCCACATAATCGCAGAAGTCTTTAAATTCGACGCCGTATGCGCCGATATTCTGAATCGGCGCCGAACCGGCACAGCCGGGAATTAACGCCATGTTTTCCAGCCCGCCGATATGGTGATCCAGCGTCCAGCACACTAATTCATGCCAGTTTTCACCGCCGGCCACATGTAAATAATGAAAATCGTCGTCCTGCCGGTGTTCGATGCCTTTCAGTCGGTTAAGCAGCACGGTGCCGTTAAAATCCTCAATGAACAATACGTTGCTGCCCTGACCTAAAAATAATACCGGAATATCGGCTTGCCGACATTGTTGCCATATCGGCATCAACTGTTCAAGTGCGGTGATTTTTTCAACTTTTTTTGCCTTTGCCGCAATACCGAAAGTATGCAGGGGCGCTAAATTTTCCATGGTTTATCCTTGTTTTTGTAGCGTATCGGGGAGGGTGATTTTGACTTCCGTGCCGCCGCCCGGGCGGTTACGGATGTTAAGCGAGGCGTTAAGCTGTAAGCTGCGCTCCTGCATGATATTTAATCCGTAATGTCCCATCGGTTCTTCCAGCGTCGGTATGCCGATGCCGTCGTCCCGCACCAGCAGTTCGTACCCGCCCTGTGCGCCGGCGCGCGCGATAACGTCGATTTTCGTGCCCTGCGAATGTTTTATCGCGTTCAGCGCCGCTTCACGCACAATCTGTAAAACATGCACCAGCTGCTGAGCATTAAAGGTTTGTGCCGGCAGCGAGCAATGTACGCTTAACCGCATGGTCGTCTGATTACGCAGCGAATCGATCACCTGTTCCAGCGCCAATTGTAAATCGGCCTCCTGAATCGTCAAGCGGAATGTGGCGAGCAATTCGCGCAGCTGAATGTATCCGTCGTTTAACGCCCGCTCGAAATCTTTGATAATGGCGAGGCTTTTTGCGTCGGCATCGGCGCCTTTCTGCTTTAAATTGTGTTTCAGCAAGGTTAGCTGAATCTGTAAATAAGACAGCACTTGCGCCAGCGAATCATGCAGTTCGCGCGCGATAATGGAACGTTCTTCCATCAGTAAAAATTGCTGTTGCTGACGCTGCATTTGATGAAAATACAGCGAGCGGCTTAACATTTGCGCCACATTGCGCAGCGAACGTAAATCCGGGCAGGGCAGCCCCGCCTGCCAGTAAAATACGCCGAATTTATCCCCTTCAATATCAAGCGCCGTTTCCTGACAAGGCTGATTGGTTTTTTCGCCCAGACTGATATTCCAGTGTTCGGCGCCGTACACCAGCAGCTCGATGTAGCGCAGATGTTCGTTGCGCATGATTTGCTTTAAGACCTGGCGCAAAATGTCGGGATTAATCGTATTGGTGGTGACCAGCTGGGAACATTGATACAGCATCGTCAGCGAACGGTTCACCTGACTGAGTTTCTGGGTTTTTTCGTTGACTTTATCCTCAAGGCGGGCGTACAGCTTTTGTAAATCGCTTGCCATTTGGGTGAATACCGCCGCCAGACGACCGATTTCATCGTTTTTATGAATATCCAGCGGGGTATGGTTAAACTGCCCGATTTGCACCTGCGAGCTGGCAAGCGCCAGTTTTTCCAGCGGATTGACGACCCGTTTTTTGGTAAACCAGATCACATAAGACACCATGCCGACAATCAACAGCATGGCGGATAGAATACAGAGTTCCGCGATAAGCAGTTTCTTTTCGGCAAAATGCTGCAACGTGGCGACAAACTGATCCACCTGATCCACATAATTTTCCACTTCCTGCCGGTAAGCCTGATAATTTTGCTGACGGGCATAGTTTTCCATTTGTTCCCAGCGCTTAATCAGATTTTTATAGGCCAGTTTCACTTCGGGCGGCACAAAAAACTGGCGATTAATGGTGGTCAGGGCGGAAGAGTGCAGGCTCAGGCGATACAGTCGCAGATTATGTTCGACCTTGGTCGGCGCGTGTTCAATTTCATACAGCAGACGATAACTTTGCATACGCAGCGAACCGGATACGTTGATTAACTCCGCATCGGATTTGTTGCTCAGCATAATCCCGAGGCTGAGGGCGCTGATGGCGGCGACGAAGATAATGATCAGCACCAGATAGTTGGCGATTTTGGTTGAGACGGAATGTTTTTTATAGGGCACGGCAGCATCCTGACAATAAACGGGGAACGAAGCTATTCTAGCAAAAAATTATCGAGCGTTTTATGCTTGTGAAATTTGATCTATAACAACAAAGCCTTATTTTTTGTGCTAAATACTTAATTCGGGTGATTAAAAAACGCAATATGGTTCAGGACAATGATAAATCTGAAAAAAGATGACGCCGGACTGACATCCCTTTTAGCAAAGCGGTGATTAAGGCGCATAACTTACAGGAACGGAGAATGTCGCAACAAAGCAATATTGCAATGAACGAGGCGGAAAGCTGGCATGTATGCGGGCTTGTGGTGCAATGTAACCCGCAAAAAATCGAACAGATTAAGACCGCACTTTTAGCGATTACCCATACGGAAATTCCGGCGTTAGATGCGGAAAAAGGCAAAATCGTGGCGGTGATGCAATCTCATGACCAGCGTATTTTGCTGGACAACATGGAAAATGCACGCAATATCGACGGGGTGATCACGGTGTCGCTGGTTTATCACCAGCAGGATGAACACACCGCATCAGCATGATTGCGCCATTTGTGCATGCCTGTCGGAACACAGATTACTCAAACAGATACGAATAAACAATAGTGGGGGGACACTATGGATTTAAGTCGTCGAGACTTTATGAAAGCCAATGCGGCAGTGGCTGCGGCAACAGTGGCCGGACTGATGATTCCGGTGAAAAACGTGCAGGCGGCGGATACGGAGATTAAGTGGGACAAAGCGGTCTGCCGTTTCTGCGGTACCGGTTGCGGCGTGCTGGTCGGTACGCAAAACGGACGGGTAGTGGCATCGCAAGGCGATCCTGATGCCGAGGTCAACCGCGGCTTAAACTGTATTAAAGGGTATTTCCTGCCGAAAATCATGTACGGTAAAGACCGCTTAACTCAGCCGATGCTGCGCATGAAAGACGGTAAATACGATAAAAACGGCGATTTTACCCCGGTAAGCTGGGAAGTGGCGTTTACTACCATGGCGGAAAAATTCAAAGACGCCATGAAAGCGCTGGGGCCGAACGGCGTGGGCATGTTCAGCTCCGGTCAGACGACGATTTTCGAAGGCTATGCCAAATCCAAACTATGGAAAGCCGGTTTCCGCTCCAATAATATCGATCCGAACGCCCGACACTGTATGGCGTCCGCCGCGGTGGCATTTATGCGCACGTTCGGTATGGACGAACCGATGGGCTGTTATAACGATATCGAAGAAGCCGAAGCCTTCGTGTTGTGGGGTTCCAATATGGCGGAAATGCACCCGATTCTGTGGTCGCGTATTTCCGATCGCCGTTTATCGAACCCGGATATTAAAGTGGCGGTGCTTTCTACCTTTGAACACCGCAGCTTCGAACTGGCGGATTATAGCCTGATTTTCAAACCGCACACGGATTTAGTGATCTTAAATTACATCATCAATTATCTGATCCAAAACGACGCGGTAAACTGGGATTTCGTCAACAAACACACCAAATTTAAACGCGGCGAAACCGATATCGGTTACGGCTTGCGTGATGATCATCCGTTACAGAAAGCGGCGAAACATCCGAACAGCGGCAAAATGTACGACAGTAATTTTGACGAGCTGAAAGCGCTGGTGGCGGAATATACGCTGGATAAAGCGCATGAAATGTCGGGCGTGCCGAAAGATGTGCTGGAAAATCTGGCGAAACTGTATGCGGATCCGAAGAAAAAAGTGGTGTCGTTCTGGACCATGGGCTTCAATCAGCACACCCGCGGCGTGTGGGCGAACCATTTGATTTACAATATTCATTTGCTGACCGGAAAAATTTCCATTCCGGGCTGCGGGCCGTTTTCCCTGACCGGTCAGCCGTCGGCCTGTGGTACGGCACGCGAAGTCGGTACCTTTATTCACCGTCTGCCGGCGGATCTGGTGGTAACTAATCCGGAACACCGCGCCAAAGCGGAAAAAATCTGGAAACTGCCGGCCGGCCTGATTTCCGATGTGCTCGGTTTTCACGCGGTGGCGCAGAGCCGCGCGCTGAAAGACGGCAAAATGCGGGTGCTGTGGCAAATGTGTACCAACAATATGCAGGGCGGGCCGAATATTAATGAAGAAACCTTCCCCGGCTGGCGCAATCCGGACAACTTTATTGTGGTGTCTGACCCTTATCCGACCGTTTCCGCACTGGCTGCCGATTTAATGCTGCCGACGGCGATGTGGGTGGAAAAAGAGGGCGCTTACGGCAACGCGGAACGCCGCACTCAGTTCTGGCGTCAGCAGGTGAAAGCGCCGGGCGAGGCGAAATCCGATGTGTGGCAGCTGGTGGAATTTTCCAAATATTTCACCACCGATGAAGTCTGGCCGGCGGAAATTTTAGCCGCTAATCCGGAATATAAAGGCAAAACCTTATATGAAGTGCTGTACCGCAACGGACAGGTGGACAAATATTCCACCGACGAGCTGAAAGGCCGGCTGAACGACGAATCCTACCACTTCGGTTTTTATTTGCATAAAGGGCTGTTTGAAGAATATGCCAGCTTCGGGCGCGGACACGGGCACGATCTGGCGGCCTTCGACAGCTATCACAAAGCGCGCGGGCTGCGCTGGCCGGTGGTGGACGGCAAAGAAACCTTATGGCGTTATCGTGAAGGGTTCGACCCCTATGTCAAAGCCGGCGAAGAAGTGGCGTTTTACGGCTATCCGGATAAAAAAGCGATTATTCTCGCCGTGCCGTATGAGCCGCCTGCGGAAGCGCCGGACGACGAATACGATTTATGGTTCTGTACCGGCCGTGTGCTGGAACACTGGCATACCGGCAGTATGACCCGCCGCGTGCCGGAATTACACCGTTCTTTCCCGAACAATCTGGTGTGGATGCACCCGAATGATGCGAAAAAACGCGGTCTGCGCCACGGTGATAAAATCAAAATTTCGTCCCGTCGCGGCGAGATGATTTCGTATCTGGATACCCGCGGACGCAATAAATGTCCGGAAGGGTTGGTGTTTACCACCTTCTTTGATGCCGCACAGCTGACGAATAAACTGACGTTGGATGCAACGGATCCGATTTCAAAGGAAACCGATTTCAAAAAATGTGCGGTGAAAGTGGAAAAAGCTTAACAAAACGACCGCACTTTTCAGTGCGGTGGGGAAATGATGAAAACACCGATGGTCACACCGGAACGCCGCAAATTCTTTAAACAGGCCGGCCGAACCGCCGCAGGTCTGGCGGGGATCGGCATCCTGCTCGGCTTGCAGCAGAAGCAAAGTCTCGCCCGTCAGGGCGTAGCGCTGCGTCCGCCTTTCGCCCTTGAAGATGAGGCGAAATTCGCCGCGGCGTGTATTCGCTGCGGGCAGTGCGTGCAGGCCTGTCCTTATGACATGCTGCATCTGGCCTCGCTGTTAGCGCCGCTGGAAGCCGGCACGCCGTATTTTATCGCACGCGATAAACCCTGTGAGATGTGCGAAGATATTCCCTGCGCCAAAGCCTGCCCGAGCGGCGCGCTGGATTCGACGCAGGATGATATCAACGACGCGCGCATGGGGCTGGCGGTTTTGCTCGATCACGAAACTTGTCTGAACTGGCAGGGGCTGCGCTGCGATGTGTGTTATCGCGTATGTCCGCTGATTGATAAAGCCATCACGCTGGAGATGCACCGTAATGAACGCACCGGCAAACATGCCGTGTTTATTCCGACCGTGCATTCCGATGCCTGTACCGGCTGCGGCAAATGCGAAGAAAGCTGCGTGCTGGAGGAGGCGGCGATTAAAGTGCTGCCGATGACGCTGGCAAAAGGCATGCTGGGCGAACATTACCGCTTGGGCTGGGAAGAAAAAGAGAAAGCCGGGCATTCGCTGGCACCGGATGACATCATTACATTACCGATACGCAGACCGGAGGGGTACTGATGGCCAATTCACCGCAACACGCCGGCCGGGAGGCGCGGCAAAAACTCGGTTGGTGGCATGCGAACCGCTTCCTGTTCTGGCGCCGGCTCAGTCAGTTTGCCGTGCTGGCAATGTTTTTAAGCGGCCCGTGGCTGGGCGTGTGGATTCTCAAAGGGAATTACAGCGGCAGCCTGTTGCTTGAGGTTATCCCGATGAGCGATCCGCTGATTACGGCGGAAAGTCTGGCGGCCGGCCATTGGCCGAATCTCACCACATTACTGGGTGCGCTGATTGTGATCGTGCTGTATGCCTTACTCGGCAGCCGGGTTTTTTGCGGCTGGGTTTGCCCGTTAAATGTGGTGACCGATGTTGCCGCCTGGTTACGGCGCAAGCTGGGATTTCGCCAGAGCCTGAAAATGCCGCGTGGGTTGCGTTATGGTCTGCTGTTGATTATCCTTGCCGGCAGTGCGTTCAGCGGCATGCTGTTATGGGAGTGGATCAACCCGGTGGCGGCATTCGGACGCGGGCTGATTTACGGTTTGGGCGCGACGCTGTGGCTGGTCGCCGTGGTGTTTTTGTTTGATTTATTGATTGCGGAGCACGGCTGGTGCGGGCATTTATGTCCGCTCGGTGCGGCTTACGGATTCATCGGCGCGAAGGGGATCGCGCGGGTTAAAGTCGTCGATCGCAGCCGGTGCGATAACTGTATGGACTGCTATAACGTGTGTCCGGAAGCACAGGTGCTGCGTTCACCGTTGCACGGTAAGAATAACGAAAGTCTGCTTGTGCTTTCAAAAGATTGTATCAGTTGCGGACGCTGCATTGATGTTTGCGCTGAAAACGTATTTACCTTTACTACCAGATTTAATCATTCGGGGGAATAAAATGATTAAAAAAACGCTATTTATTTTGACCGCACTTTTCGCGGGAACGGCGGGCGCCGATAACGTGGATAATTATCTGCAGGGATCATCGGAATATGTTGCGCCGGCATTTCATAATGAACCGAAAGAAAGCGGCCTGTATGCCTTAAGTTATGTGAATCAACCGCCGATGATACCCCATGCGGTAAAAAACTATCAGATTACCAAAAACACCAATCAATGTCTGAATTGCCACAGTGTGGAAGCCTCGCGGGTAACCGGTGCGACCCGCATCAGCCCGACCCATTTTATGGATCGCGACGGCAATATCGTCGGTTCGTCCACCTCGCCGCGCCGTTATTTCTGTTTGCAGTGCCATACGTCGCAATCGGATGTGGAACCGATTGTACCGAATGAATTTAAACCGCTGAAAGGCTACGGTAAATAATCGGGGGAGCTATGCTGAAATTAATCAAACGGTTCTGGCATTGGTTCCGCACGCCGAGCCGGATTGCGGTGGGCGTGCTCATCACCTTATCGTTTATCGCCGGGATTGTGTTCTGGGGCGGGTTCAACACCGCGCTGGAATATACCAATACGGAAGAGTTCTGTTCCAGCTGCCATATGAATGATGTGGTGCCGGAATATCGTCATTCGGTGCATTATATGAACCGCAGCGGGGTGAAAGCCACTTGTTCGAATTGCCATTTGCCGCATGAATTCATTCCGAAATGGACGCGTAAAATCAAAGCGGCGGGCGAAGTGTATTCCTATATCATGGGACATGTGGATACCAAAGAAAAATTTGAAGCGCACCGGCTGGAAATGGCGCAGCGCGAATGGGCGAGAATGAAAGCCAATAATTCGCAGGAATGCCGCAACTGCCATAATTTCGATGCGATGGACTTCAGTCAGCAGAAAACCGTGGCGGAACGCATGCACTCACTGGCGATTCAGGAAGGAAAAACCTGTATTGACTGCCATAAAGGGATTGCGCACCAATTGCCGGATATGAGCGGCGTCAAATCGGGTTTTACCGATGACTAATCGCAACTGCGGTTTAAAATAGTATCAATCAATGCAAAAGCCCTGTATAATAACGGGGCTTTAATTTTCCTGTTGGCGTGCGGCTATCAAAAATGATTTTGCGCTTGGAAAAAGTGCGGTCGGTTTTAAGATTGTTTTTGCTAGTCGCAATTGGGAAAATAAAGCAGCAGCGCGGTGGGGAAATCCCGCCCTATTTTTTAGTTAAAATATAACCGATTACATAATAAGGAAAAAATTGTGAATCCAATTGTAAAACAGTTTAAATACGGTCAGCATACCGTCACGTTAGAGACCGGTGCGATCGCCCGTCAGGCAACGGCCGCGGTAATGGCGAGCATGGACGATACCACGGTATTTGTCAGCGTGGTGGCAAAAAAAGAAGTCAAAGAAGGACAGGATTTCTTTCCGTTGACCGTCAATTATCAGGAACGCACTTACGCTGCGGGCCGTATTCCCGGCGGTTTCTTCAAACGTGAAGGCCGTCCGTCCGAAGGCGAAACCTTAATTGCGCGCTTAATCGACCGTCCGATTCGCCCGTTATTCCCGGAAGGTTTCTTTAACGAAATTCAGATTGTCGCCACCGTGGTTTCCGTCAATCCGCAAATCAGCCCGGATTTGGTGGCGATGATCGGTGCTTCGGCGGCGCTGTCATTATCCGGCGTGCCGTTTAACGGCCCGATTGGCGCGGCGCGCGTCGGTTTTATTAACGATCAATTCGTGCTGAACCCGACCATGAACGAGCAGAAACAAAGCCGTTTGGATTTAGTGGTGGCGGGAACGGACAAAGCGGTATTGATGGTGGAATCCGAAGCGGACATTCTGAGTGAAGAACAAATGCTGGCGGCAGTAGTGTTCGGTCACCAGCAGCAGCAAGTGGTGGTGGAAGCGATCAAAGAATTCGCCCAGCAAGCGGGCAAACCGCGTTGGGACTGGGCGCCGGCGCAGCCTGACAATGCCTTGATCGAACAGGTAAAAGCCTTGGCGGAAAGCCGTTTGGGCGATGCTTACCGGATCACCGAAAAACAGGCGCGCTATGCCCAAATCGATGCCATTAAAGCGGATGTGATTGCGCAATTAACCGCGCAGGATGACACCATCAGCGAAGGCAAAATTATCGATATTATCACCGCACTTGAAAGCCAAATTGTGCGCAGCCGTATTCTGAAAGGCGAGCCGCGTATTGACGGTCGTTCGGTCGATACCGTGCGCGCGCTGGATATTTGCACCGGCGTATTGCCGCGCACTCACGGTTCGGCGATTTTCACCCGCGGTGAAACACAAGCCCTAGCGGTTGCCACATTAGGTACCGAACGCGATGCTCAAATCATCGACGAGTTGACCGGCGAACGTTCCGATCATTTCTTGTTCCATTATAATTTCCCGCCGTATTCGGTGGGGGAAACCGGTATGATCGGTTCGCCGAAACGGCGTGAAATCGGTCATGGTCGTCTGGCTAAACGCGGCGTAGCGGCAGTCATGCCGACGCTGGCGGAATTCCCGTATGTGGTGCGTGTGGTGTCTGAAATTACTGAATCCAACGGTTCTTCTTCCATGGCCTCCGTGTGCGGCGCATCCTTAGCCTTAATGGATGCCGGCGTGCCGATTAAATCCGCGGTTGCCGGTATCGCCATGGGATTGGTGAAAGAAGCGGATAATTTCGTGGTCTTGTCCGATATTCTGGGTGATGAAGATCACTTGGGCGATATGGACTTTAAAGTTGCCGGAACCCGTGAAGGTGTCACCGCGCTGCAAATGGACATTAAAATCGAGGGTATTACGCCGGAAATCATGCAAATCGCTTTAAATCAGGCGAAAGGGGCGAGAATGCATATCCTCGGCGTGATGGAACAGGCGATTGCCGCACCGCGTGCGGATATTTCCGATTTTGCGCCGCGTATTCACACCATGAAGATTGATCCGAAGAAAATCAAAGATGTGATCGGAAAAGGCGGCGCGGTTATCCGTGCGCTGACCGAAGAAACCGGCACTTCCATTGATATCGACGACGACGGTACGGTAAAAATCGCCGCGGTGGACAATAACGCCGTGAAAGACGTAATGGCGCGGATCGAAGACATTACCGCAGAAGTGGAAGCCGGTCAGACTTACAAAGGTAAAGTGACCCGTCTGGCGGATTTCGGGGCGTTTGTCTCGATTGTCGGTAACAAAGAAGGTCTGGTGCACATTTCGCAAATTGCGGAAGAACGCGTGGAAAAAGTGAGCGATTACCTTGCCGTCGGTCAGGAAGTGACGGTCAAAGTGGTCGAAATCGATCGTCAGGGTCGTATCCGTCTGACGATGAAAGATCTTGCGCCGAAACGGGAAGAGGCGGCCGCAGCGGCGGACACTGTTGACAGCGAGCAGGCATAACAAGGTCTTATCGTCATGGCCGGGCAGTCCGCTGTTCCTGCCGTGACGATATATTATTGATCCCCCGCTATCCGGGGGAATAACAAGCAATATCCGTGCTTTAAGGCTTATTTGACATGACACAACTTCCTCGGTTGTTAAAATTCGTATGGTGCATACCGAATTTCTGCTTTGTTTTATTACTCGCCGGTTGCGTGAGTTCGAATCAAACGTTTGTCTCAAAGAATAAGATCGTTTTAGCGGAACAGAATCCGAATATCCATTTCGAACAGGAAGTGATGATTGTGCGGATCAGTCAGGTATTGCTTGTGGGGCGCATGAGCAATGAAGAACGTGCGGCGCTGCACTTTGAACGGGGCGTGTTATACGACAGCCTCGGACTTTGGGCGCTGGCGCGTTATGATTTTACGCAGGCGCTGGCGCTGCAGCCGAAAATGGCGGCGGTATATAATTATCTGGGACTTTATCTGTTACTGGATGAAGATTATGACAGTGCGCTGGAAGCTTTCAATGCCGTGCTGGAACTTGATCCCGGTTATGAATATACTTTTTTAAACCGCGGTTTGAATTTTTATTATGTCGGTCGTTATAACCTCGCACAGCAGGATTTCACGCAGTTTTATCAGGCGGATAAAGCCGATCCGTATCGCGTGCTGTGGTTATATCTTAACGAGCTGAAATTCAGACCGGACGATGCACAGAAAAATCTGGCCGCCCGTTCCGCCGCTTTATCGGAACAATACTGGGGCACATACATCGTTCAATATTATTTAGGTAAATTATCGGTTGAGGATTTGCAGGACAAAGCGCAGCATTTTGCTGATCCCGCCTCGCCGCAATATGCGGAGATTCTGACCGAAACCTATTTCTATCTGGCAAAACAAAAACTCAATCAAGGCCGAACAGAAGAGGCGGAAACGCTGTTTAAACTGGCCGTGGCGAATCAGGTGTATAACTTTGTTGAGTATCGTTTTGCACTGCTTGAGCTGGCGAAATTAAAACGCGCTCAGGCGCAATAAAAGCGGGCGCTTCGGCTTACCCGCAATCGTGCATGTTGTGAAACGTATTACCGAACAACAATGTAATATACAGAGCAGCTGAATGAGTTGATGGCTTTCGCATCTTTATCCGAATCCGTTTATTCTCCCGGCGACACCTATGCTTTGTCGAACCGAAAGCCGTCGTGCTTTCCTTTTTTATTCGAGAACTTTTTTAATGACTGAAACTAACATGACTTTCAACGATTTAGGCTTGCCTGAATTTATTCTTAACGCCGTTGCCGATTTAGGCTTCACCACCCCTTCGCCGATTCAGCAGGCTTGTATTCCGCACTTACTGGCAGGACGAGACGTATTGGGCATGGCGCAGACCGGCAGCGGAAAAACCGCCGCCTTTTCGTTGCCTCTGCTGGCGCAGATCGACAGTGACAAAAAACACCCGCAAATGCTGGTGATGGCGCCGACCCGTGAACTGGCGATTCAGGTTGCCGATGCCTGCGAACATTTTGTTAAGCACGGCGAAGGCATGCGGATCGTTACCCTTTACGGCGGACAGCGTTATGATATTCAGCTGCGGGCGCTGAAACAGGGCGCGCAGATTGTGGTCGGTACGCCGGGCCGTATTCTTGACCATATTCGCCGCGGTACGCTGAATTTGTCGGAATTACAATTTATCGTATTGGATGAAGCCGATGAAATGCTGCGCATGGGCTTTATCGACGATGTGGAAACCGTGATGGCGGAATTGCCGGAACACCATCAGACCGCCTTGTTTTCCGCCACCATGCCGGAACCGATTCGCCGCATCACCAAGCGGTTTATGCACGAACCGCAGGAAGTGCGGATTCAATCCACCCAGAATACTGCGCCTGATATCACACAAAGCTGCTGGTATGTGCACGGTTTTCGTAAAAACGAGGC
Organism: Necropsobacter rosorum; assembly: GCA_000751835.1. GTDB lineage: Bacteria > Pseudomonadota > Gammaproteobacteria > Enterobacterales > Pasteurellaceae > Necropsobacter > Necropsobacter rosorum. Next base: position 14,772 of record CCMQ01000009.1, read on the forward strand.
ATTGCTGCGTTTTCTGGAAGTGGAAGATTTCGACGCCGCGATCATCTTTACCCGTACCAAAACCGGCACGCTGGATATTACCGAATTATTGGAAAAACACGGCTTCCGTGCGGCGGCGCTGAACGGCGATATGACCCAGCAATTGCGCGAACAAACGCTCGATCGCCTGCGTCACGGCAGTCTGGATATTCTGGTCGCCACCGATGTGGCGGCGCGCGGGCTGGATGTGGAACGCATCAGCCTGGTGGTTAATTATGATATTCCGCTGGATGCGGAAAGTTATGTTCACCGGATCGGGCGTACCGGCCGTGCCGGTCGTGCGGGACGTGCGTTGTTATTTGTCGAACCGCGTGAAAACCGCTTGCTGAAAAATATTGAACGCCTGACCAAAAAAGCCATCGACGAAGTCGAAGTGCCGGATCACAGCGCATTGCAGGTTTGCCGGCGTAAAAAATTCGTCGCGCAGATCACCAAACAACTTGAGCATCATGATTTGCCGCAATACCGTAGCCTGCTGGAAGACCTGTTTACCGCCGATCAGGATCAGGAAGATATTGCCGCTGCAATGTTAATGCTGTTGCAGGGCAGACAGAAACTGATTTTACCGCCGGATCCGGTGCTTGAAAAACGCGCCCGTCGTGATCGCGCAGAACGCAGTGAACGCCGCGATCGCCGTGAAAATTCCCGTTCCGCCGAGCGCAGAGGTTACGGCAGTCCGCAGCCGATGGATTTGTACCGTATTGAAGTGGGACGCGGCGACGGTGTGGAAGTGCGGCACATTGTGGGCGCCATTGCCAATGAAGGCGATATTAACAGCCGTTATATCGGTCATATCAAACTGTATGACGACTATTCCACCGTGGAACTGCCGCAGGGCATGCCGAAAGAAATGCTGCAAATGTTCGACAAAACCCGGGTGATGAATAAGCAAATGCGCATGTCTTTTCTGGGTGCGGTAAAAGGCGGCGAGCAGCCGGAATTCGGCGAACGGCGCCGGGGAAACGGGCGTAACGGCAAAAACGGGGAACAAGGGTTTGCGCGCGGTTTTAGCCATGACGACGGTTTTTCTCGTAGCGACCGCCGATTTAAAGAAAAAAACCACCGCACTTTTAATGAGCGCCCGCGCAGAGAACGGCGTGAACGCAACAGATAATCAATAAATGTGATAGCGGCAGATTTATCTGTCGGCCGGCAGGTATCGGGGCGATAGCCCCTTTGCGTTGCCGGCTTATTGGCGATGAAACACCACCTTCCGTGAAGGTGGTTTTTTTAGTTTTCGATTTTCTCTTTATAATGCCGGCGACAAACGGATACATAATGATTATTGCCGCCGATCTGGATCTGTTCGCCGTCTGTTACCACATCCCCCTGATCATTTAAACGCAGCACGAAATTGGCTTTGCGTCCGCAATAACAAATGGTTTTCAACTCTTCCAGCTGATCGGCCCACGCCAGCAGATACTGGCTGCCTTCAAACAGTTCCGCCTGAAAATCGGTACGCAGACCGTAACACAGCACGGGAATATTCAGTTTATCCACCACATCGCTGAGCTGATAAACCTGCCGTTTGGTCAGAAACTGCGCCTCATCAACCAGAATGCAGTGCAGCTTTTGCTGTGCCAGCTGTAAGGCGATTTCGCTGAATAAATCGGTGTCTTTGCCGAACAATTTGGCATCCTGACTGATGCCGATGCGGGAAGTGACTTTGCCCACGCCGAAACGATCATCGATAGCGGCGGTATAAACCAGCGTGTTCATATTGCGTTCGCGGTAGTTATAGGCGGATTGCAGCAGGGTGGTGGATTTCCCGGCGTTCATGGTGGAATAATAAAAATAAAGTTTTGCCATAATCGTGGTTAAAGTGCGGTTATATTTGAGCCTGTTTTATTGCGTTCAGTTCGGTCATCGGCCAGCGCGGTTTGACCTCAATTTCCAGCGGAGAAGATTCACCCTGTTGTAAACGCAGAAATCCGGCATAGGCGATCATTGCGCCGTTATCGGTACAAAATTGCGGCTGCGGATAAAACACCTCGCCGCCGAGTTGTTGCATCAGCTCGCCAAGCGCCCGGCGCAATTGCTGATTGGCGCTGACGCCGCCTGCGATCACCAGCCGTTTTAAACCGGTTTGTTGCAACGCGCGGCGGCATTTAATCGCCAGCGTTTCCACCACGGCCTGCTGGAACGCATAAGCGATATCCGCTTTGGTTTGCGCGCGCAGTGTGCCTTCGTCTTTCAGCGCCTGATTAATGGTATTGGCGGCAAAGGTTTTTAAGCCGGAAAAACTGAAATCCAGCCCCGGCCGGTCTGTCATCGGACGCGGAAAACTGAACCGTGCCGGCACCCCTTTTTCCGCCAGACGGGAAAGCGCCGCGCCGCCCGGATAGTCAAGCCCGAGCAGTTTTGCCGTTTTATCAAAGGCTTCGCCGGCCGCATCGTCAATGCTTTCTCCCAGAATCTGATATTGCCCAATGCCATCAACCCGCACCAGCTGCGTATGTCCGCCGGAAACCAGCAACGCGATAAACGGAAAGTGCGGTGCGTTTTCTTCCAGCATCGGCGCGAGCAGATGTCCTTCCATGTGATGAACGCCGACCGCCGGCACGCCCCAGGCATAAGCCAGTGCGCGTGCGATCGTCGACCCCACCAGCAGCGCGCCGACCAATCCCGGCCCGCAGGTATAGGCAATGCCGTCGATTTCGGCGGCGGTTAAATGCGCCTGACGCAGTGCGGCCTGAATCAGCGGCGCGGTTTTGCGGATATGATCGCGCGAGGCCAGTTCGGGTACCACTCCGCCGTAATCGGCATGCAGTGCGATTTGGGTGTATAACTGATTGGCGATTAACCCGCGGGTTTCATCGTAGATGGCGACGCCGGTTTCATCGCAGGACGTTTCAATGCCTAAAACTCGCATCTGTTCTCTCTTTCTCGGTTTGTGCAATGGCTGATGATTTTACTCCGTTTACGCCGTTTTCTCCAGTTCGGCGCGGGATTTTGCCGCAAAAGATCATTCTTTCCTTTACTTTTAGCATGGATTTAGATTAAAATTGCGACCCTTATTAGTTTGAATAAGCCGTTTATCGAAACGGTCACTAAATTTTGCAAAATATTAATCCATATTGAGGTGATGGCTTATGCCTGTAATTAAAGTACGTGAAAACGAATCCTTTGACGTTGCATTACGTCGTTTCAAACGCTCTTGTGAAAAAGCCGGTATTTTGGCGGAAGTTCGCAGCCGTGAATTTTACGAAAAACCGACGACTATTCGCAAACGTGAGAACGCGACCCGTGCCAAACGTCACGCTAAACGCGTAGCTCGTGAAAACGCACGTAACACACGTTTATACTAATATATCATTAGCTATTTTATAAAAACTCGAGTTAAGCGGACCGTGAAACCTTTCAGGAATCACGGTTTTGTTTTCTTATCATCTTTCATATATTCTCAATTAACGGATAGGCGCGAAGCATAGAGGTAAACTCGATGGCAGGTTTGATTCCACGTTCATTTATTGATGATATTCTGGCAAGAACCGATATTGTCGAGCTGATCAATTCGAGAGTAAAACTGAAAAAAGCCGGGCGCGATTATCAGGCCTGTTGCCCTTTTCATCATGAGAAAACCCCGTCGTTTACGGTCAGCCAGAAAAAGCAGTTTTATCATTGTTTCGGTTGTCATGCGCACGGCAACGCCATTTCTTTTTTAATGGAATACGATAAGCTGGAGTTTACCGAGGCGGTGGAAGAGCTGGCGGCGCTGCACGGGCTTGAAGTGCCGCATGAGAAATCCCCGCACGCTGACGGCAAAGCGCAGACGAATTATCAAACGAAACGCAATCTGTATGAACTTATGCAGGACATTGCGCATTTTTACCGGCAACAGCTGCCGTTGCATATTCCGGCGCAGAGTTATTTGCAGCAGCGCGGGCTGTCGGCGGAGGTGATCGAACGTTTCGGGATCGGGTTTTCGCCCAATCAGTTCGGCGGCTTACTGCAGCAGTTCGGGCGGAATCGGGAAGAGCGGCAGAAGCTGTTTGATCTCGGCATGCTGGCGCGTCGCGACGGGCGTGAGCCTTATGATCGTTTTCGCAACCGGATTATGTTTCCGATCCGCGATCGGCGCGGGCGTACCATTGCGTTCGGCGGACGCGTGATCAGCGATGAAAAACCGAAATATCTGAATTCGCCGGAAAGCCCGACTTACCATAAGGGTAACGAATTATACGGCTTATTCGAGGCGTTGCAGGCCGATGACAGTCCGCCCATGCTGTTGGTAGTGGAAGGTTATATGGATGTGGTGGCGCTGGCGCAGTTCGGCGTCAATTATGCGGTGGCCTCTCTCGGTACAGCGACGACGCCGGAACAGATTCAGCTGGCGTTTCGTGCCACAGAACAAATTGTTTGCTGTTATGATGCCGATCGCGCAGGGCGGGATGCTGCCTGGCGGGCGCTGGAAAATGCGCTGCCGTATCTGGAAGACGGGCGGCAGCTGAAATTTATTTTCCTGCCCGACGGGGAAGATCCGGATACCTTTATCCGTCAATACGGTAAAGACGGGTTTGAAGATTACATTAAAAAAGCGCAGTCGCTGAGCGATTTTCTGTTTTCCACCCTCAGCGCGCAGGTGGATTTTTCCTCCACCGAGGGAAAAGGCAAACTGGCCGCACTGGCCGCACCGCTGATTAAACGTATTCCGGGCGAAATGCTGCGTTTATCGTTGCGCAATCTGCTGGCACAGAAGCTGGGGATTTTCGATCAGTCGCAGTTAGCGCGCCTGATCCCGGCACAGTCGGATAGCGCTGCGAAAACCGGCAATCACGCACCGACGGTGAAACGTACGCCGATGCGCATATTGATTGCATTAATGCTGCAAAATCCGGAGCTGATTCGGTTGGTACCGGATTTGAGCGCGTTAAAAAGTCTGGATGAACCCGGTTTCGATTTATTCGAAAAACTGACCGCACTTTGCCGCGAGCGGGTGGGCATTACCACCGGGCAGATTCTGGAATACTGGCGCGATACGGAATATAGCCGTCCCCTTGAAATTCTGGCGGTCTGGAACCATCTGATTGAAGACGAGAAGGTTGAAGAAACCTTTCGCGAAACCCTGAAATATTTTTATCTTCAGTTGGTGGATAAGAATATCGACAGGCTTATCGCCAAAGAACGCGCCGGCGGGCTGAGTGCGGACGAAAAGCAGGAACTGGCGCAATTATTGATCAAAAAGCAACAAAATAAATAGTGAATCACCTATAAGAATGATAAAATCAGGCGTATTTTATCTTCCATAATGACGAATCGAGGCGGATATATAATATGGAGCAAAATCCACAATCTCAGTTGAAATTGTTAATTGCGCAAGGCAAAGAACAAGGTTATTTGACCTATGCGGAAGTTAACGATCATCTTCCTGAAGAGCTTGTTGATGCGGATCAGATCGAAGATATTATTCAGATGATTAATGATATGGGCATTCAGGTGCTGGAAACTGCGCCGGATGCCGACGATTTGTTACTGAATGAAAATATTACCGATGAAGACGCCGTTGAAGAAGCCACTCAGGTGTTATCAAGCGTAGAAGCCGAATTAGGACGGACGACCGATCCTGTGCGTATGTATATGCGTGAGATGGGCAGCGTGGAACTGCTGACGCGTGAGGGCGAAATTGACATCGCCAAACGTATTGAGGAAGGGATTAACGAAGTACAAAGTGCGGTCGCCGCTTATCCGGAATCCATTACTTATTTACTGGATCAATATGCGCTGGTTGAAGACGGCGGTATGCGTCTGGCCGATTTAATTACCGGCTTTGTCGATCCGAATGCGGCGGAAGGGTCGGAAGTGGAGGAACTTGACGAATCATTGTCCGATGATGAGGAGGATGAAGATGCGGAGATTTCCGACGAGGAACTTGACGACGAAGAGGACGAGGAAAACGAAGAGGATTCCTCAACCGATGACAGCGATTCGGATAATTCTATCGATCCGGAAGTCGCCCGTGAGAAATTCGCCGAACTCAGACAGCAATATCAAAAAACGTTAGATGCAATTGATAAGCACGGACGTACCCGCAAGGCGGCCAAGGATCAGATTCAGATTCTGGCGGATGTGTTTACCCAGTTCCGTTTAGTGCCTAAACAGTTCGATACGCTGGTGATTTCCATGCGCGGTATGATGAAGCGCGTACGCCAGCAGGAACGCAGCATTCAGAAAATGGTGGTGGATAATGCGAAAGTGCCGAAAAGTACTTTCCAGAAAGATTTCATCGGACATGAAACCACGGATACTTGGCTGGTAAAAGCATTAACGGCAGGCAAATCCTGGTCGGAAAAACTGGCGCAATATGAAGCGCCAATCCGTCAGGCGATTGACGAACTGATTCGGATCGAACAGGATACCGGTTTAACCGTGCAGCAGATTCGTGAGATCTGTGAACGGGTCGCACAAGGCGAATTAAAAGCCCGCCGTGCGAAAAAAGAAATGGTGGAAGCCAACCTGCGTCTGGTGATTTCCATTGCGAAAAAATATACCAACCGCGGATTACAATTTCTGGATCTGATTCAGGAAGGCAATATCGGGCTGATGAAAGCGGTGGATAAGTTTGAATATCGTCGCGGTTATAAATTCTCCACTTATGCGACGTGGTGGATTCGTCAGGCGATTACCCGCTCAATTGCCGATCAGGCGCGAACCATCCGTATTCCGGTGCATATGATTGAGACAATCAATAAACTGAACCGTATTTCCCGTCAGATGTTGCAGGAAATGGGACGTGAAGCGTCGCCGGAAGAGCTGGCGGAACGCATGGGAATGCCGGAAGACAAAATCCGCAAAGTGCTGAAAATCGCCAAAGAGCCGATTTCTATGGAAACGCCGATTGGGGATGACGATGATTCTCATTTAGGTGATTTCATTGAAGACAGCACCTTAGAGTTACCGTTGGATTCCGCTACCGCGCAAAGCCTGAAAGCCGCCACGCACGAAGTGCTGGAAGGACTGACACCGCGCGAGGCAAAAGTGCTGCGTATGCGTTTCGGGATTGATATGAACACCGATCACACCTTGGAAGAGGTGGGCAAACAGTTCGACGTCACCCGTGAGCGTATTCGCCAGATCGAAGCGAAAGCACTGCGTAAGCTGCGTCACCCGAGCCGTTCGGAAACCTTAAGAAGTTTCCTGGATGAATAATCACAACCGAAAGCCTGATTTTGATCAGGCTTTTTGCTGATTAAATTTCACGCGGACAATTGCCTGATTCTAGACTTTAACCCCGTATTTACATATAATTCCCACACGCTTCCCGCCCCCATAGCTCAGTCGGTCAGAGCAGTCGACTCATAATCGATTGGTCACAGGTTCAAGTCCTGTTGGGGGCACCAAAAAACTTATCGTAACCTTTCGCCACTCATCAAAAACACCGAATAAACCCAGTAACAACAAGACTTTTCCGCATTTTAACCTATCATACCCCCTCGTAAGGATTCGACCTTAATCACGTTTTTTAGTAACCATGATAGTAACCACGTGCTATTATTCTTTTCCCGTGGTTACTAAAATCAGCCTAATGGTTACAAAATATGTCCAGAATAACTAAACCCCTAACCAATACAGAAGTAGAAAAAGCTAAACCAAAAAATGAGCCTTACACATTGACTGATGGTAATGGATTATTTTTATTAGTCTTGACTAGCGGCGTTAAATCGTGGCGCTTTAACTATCTTCGCCCGCTTACTAAAAAGCGCACTAAAATCGCTTTAGGAACTTACCCCGCTTTGTCTTTAGCTCAAGCCCGTTCTATTCGTGAAGAATATCGCGCTTTATTGGCTCAAGATATTGATCCGCAGGAACACAAAAAACAAAAACAGAAAGCCGCTATTGCGCATATAGAAAATAGCTTGCTTACCATTGCTAATCGCTGGAAGTTCAAGAAAGCGCAGGAAGTAGAAGCTAAAACATTAGAAAAGAATTGGCGGCGGATGGAAATGTATCTATTTCCCTTTATTGGTGGTATATCAATAAATGAAGTCGTGCCAAAGACGGTTATTGAAGCACTGGAACCACTCCATAACCAAGGTAAGGGAGATACATTAAGGCGCACTATTCGGCTGCTGAATGAAGTGCTTAACTTCGCTGTGAATTACGGCTTGATTACCTTTAATCCTTGTTCACAGATTAATGAAGTATTCAGTTTTGGAAAGTCCACCAACAACCCGGCAATAACGCCAAAAGAACTACCAGAGTTAATAAAAACCGTTATGTATTCCAGCGTTGCTATTCAAACAAAGCTATTGTTCAAATTCCAATTATTAACTATGGTGCGCCCGTCTGAAGCAAGTAACGCCACATGGTCTGAAATTGATTTAGAAAAAGCGTTATGGACTATCCCAGCTAAAAGAATGAAGAAAAGAAATCCGTTTGTCATTCCCCTATCTTCCCAAGCTATAACAATTTTAAACAAAATTAAAAATATGTCTGTAAAAAGCGAATATGTTTTTCAAAGCTGGATGAAACCAAATCAACCAATGAGTAGCCAAACCATTAATAAAATGTTAGTTGATTTAGGCTATAAGGATAAACAAACCGCACATGGATTAAGAACTATCGGGCGAACCTATTTAGCCGATCAGCGTATTGATTATGAAGTAGCTGAAATGTGTATCTCTCATAAGACAGGAACACAAACCGGCAAGATTTATGATAGAGCTGATTTTCTTGAACAACGTAAGCCGGTGATGCAACTTTGGGGCGATTATGTGGAACAATGCGAACGTTAAAAGTGATGTGTGTGTAAAATATTTAAAAAGTGCCTTCACCCGTTCACTAATTTCTTTTTTGTTATTTATCAAATAGTTATAAGGTGAAGAGTGAAAAGCGGTTATTCACCCAGTCATTCACCTTTTTAGATAAAAAAGCGCGGGTTTTATACCGCGCCTTTCTCTATCTATTTGGTTTTAAATATTCATTATAGAATTCATCAAAATCTTTAAAGTGTACGTTGGTAATATACCTCCCTTTGTCAATACCGGCGGTGATACGTTTGCGGGCGTAAGGAAATTTATTTTTATGCTGCGCTAGACCTTGTTTTAACGCTTCGGCAAAATTATTCAGGCTTAAGCCGTTTTGAATATTATTCGCTTCAATAAAAACCAGATAGGCGGGATAAAGGTGCGTTCGTGGCAGCCCTGTTCTGGCATTACCAATCCCTAATCCGTTCTTTTCTTGCGTAGTTAGGAAATGACCACAAAATACTGTTAAATGATCCGATTGCATCTTGATTTCTAATGCTTCGTCGCTATTCTGCTGCGCCCTTAATGCCCTTTTGGCGTTTTCAGGTTGTTCAAAGGCATGAATCAGCTTGTAAATAATCCCCGCCATTTCGCTCTGAATTTTATCAATAAGCAACGGATCACGTTCTTTGGCCGGTACCACTTTATCAAAGTGAAAAATCACTCTGCGCCGCTCGATACCACCGCTTCTTTCGGTGAATCGGGTCGGTTCGTTATTCACGATAAGCACTATTGCCGGAATAACGGCTTTAAATTTGGTTTTGTGTTTCGGGTCAACATTCACCGGATCGCCGCCGGTAATGCTCTTTAATCCGCCACCGTCACCGCCGTAACGGGATTGTTCCGGGCAAATAATCAGGGTTTTCCCGATAAAATTTTCACGACCGCGCGGTTCATCAAGATCTACCAGCCGACCGCTTTCAGTGTTTTGTTCGCCGGCTAAAAGTGTAGCAATCTGCGCAAATACCGATTTTCCGCTGCCACCATCGCCGGTTATTTCAAAGAATAATTGCCAGTTATGGCGATTCGTTAAAATCGCGTAAAGTGCGGCTAAGATTGCTTGCTGTTTATCTGCCTTGCCATCGGCAACAAAATTCAACCAACGATCAAAGTGCGGTGTATTTTCCGCCTGATTCGTGTAGTCGTGCGGGATAAATGAACTTAGCCAGTTCTCCCGACAATGTGGACTGAATTCCAGCGTTGTGCGGTTTAGCACGCCGTTTTTAAAGGCTAATAACTCTTTGGCTTGCTCTCCCATTTTGGGCGCTTGAATCTTCGCCGTATCAATCATTGAATCAATAGAGCGAGCACTATAAGTAAATTCCTGTTCATCGTAGAATTGAACGGCTTTAACCTCTAATTCTGAACGGGGGATCATCTCCCAGTTTACGCCGGTATAGTAATAAAGCTCCTTATCCAAACTGTGCAGCGTAATATCAAGATTCAGCCATTTCACAAAAGCGCGGGCTTTTATATTTGTGCCGTCTTTTTCCTTCAGTTTCGGCGCCGGCACAATTTTATCCGCCAAATCGACCGCACTTTTATCTGTGCGTAAACGTTGAATATAGCCGCTTAAATCTTCAATCTGTTGCGCGGCAGCATCAAAGAGTTTTACTTCTATTGCTTCAGTATTTTTCGCAAGATTCAGGCAAATTGCCGTCTTTTCTTCTTGAGTTAATTCACCATACTGAAAGAATTTGATGAGTTGTTGATCTTCTTCTGCGATACAAATAGAAGAGATATCTTTAAGCTGCTTCTTCCCAATAATCACAGGCTTTTGATCGGGTTCTAACCCCTCAATTAAACTGCATAATAATAGCCATTCTTCCCCTTTTCCATTATTCCATGCTTGCCAAGCTTTACGCCCGGCAAGAATGATTAAATCGGAATAAGGTTCTTTAACCTGATCTAGTAAATGCGGTGCATTAATTAATCTGCTCATTTGCAGCCTCCATTAGTACGCCTTTTTCCAGCATAGCAATTCGCATCGATATTAATTTCTGGATGTAACTGAATGTATTAACCAAAGAAGTAATGATTCCAATTTTTAATAGCCCGTCTATCACTTCATCGTTAGTCAGGTTTCCTGCGATTTCTTCCGGGTTGAGTGATGGTAGTTTCGGGCTCATTTCCAATAAATGCTTATTAATGGTCAATAATTCATCGTGTAAGATTTTTAATCCACCTAAACTCACTAACGGAAAGGTTTCTAGCGTTGCACCAAGCTCTTCTAATGCCGCGCAAAAATAAGGATAAGACGGATCAAACGGTATCTCTTGTTCTCTTTCCATATTCTGATAAGCAATAGATATTGCCTTTAATTCAATTGGGTTTAGTTTGGAATAGTCCATTGGCTTAATCATTTTCCACCTCCTCGCCTAATCCGTCAGGGTTGCTAATTCTGATTTCTGAATAAAGATTCGTTGCTTTCAAATAGTCAGAGACTTCGCACGCTTGCTTAAATGTCGGATAGTGGCCGACAAAATCAAAGCGGCCTTGCTTATCGTAAACCGTGATTTTGTAAGGCGAATTAGTCATCTTTGCCTCCATGCACTAAATAAAACCCTTTACTTGATGATTCTTCAGCCTGATCAAGAAAGTGGCTGACTGCGCTTAATGCGGTGCGAATAATGCGTGAAGACGTCATAAAATCATCTGTTTCATCATCTTCTATGTTGTCATGCTGGATTAGCGTTAAAATGGCTTTCGCATAAGAAATTGAGCGTTCAACCTTGCCGGCCTCCACTATAGGCAGTGCGCGGTGTGTAGGAATTTGATTACGCATGCGCCACCCCCTTAACCAAAATAGCAGTCTTGTAATGTAACTCCGTTGCACGGTTGAACAGTGTTTCGTTAATGCTGAGCAGGTCGGCAAGACGTGATTCGTCAACTTCTACCCCGCCTTGCTCCAGCTGGCGGATTAATTCTTCCATTTGGAAAAGTAGCTCAGCTTGAGCAAAGAAGAAATTACGCATAAATCACCCCCTTGATAAAAGTGCGGTGAATTTCAGAACGGTTTTTAAACTGCCATGCCTGCAGTAAAAGCCAGTTTTTCGCCAGTCTGGCGCGGGCGGCTTGTTCGTTGTCGGCTTGAATCGCAATGCGTGCGCGTGGAAACGTGTTGAAGGTTAAGCCGGTATTGGCTAAGTCTTGGCGGCGTATGCCTAAAAATAGATAGATCATTGCTGATAACTCCAATGTTGAATTTTTAGAAGTTACCGCTAAAGTTTCGAGGCTTGGGCGGTAACGTGTAACGGGCTCGAAAACTGCGAACATTGGAACACAGCAAAGGGCGAAACCTTTCCCGCTACACGCTACCATAGATAGACGCGCTAGGCGTTCTTTAGGTGTGTGTAAATCACGCATAAAAAAACACGCGTAAGGCGTGCTATGCGCCAATGTTTTATTCTTCGAGTTTCGAGGCTCGGCAATCGTTTTTTGCGACTGCGGGGAAATAATGCCAAAATTGACCGCACTTTGTAAAGTGTCATATTGTGAAATATTTTCATATTGTTTATAATATAAATGATTTAAATTCATTTTTGATTTCCTCTTTATGAATTTGAATCAGGAAACGACGATGTAGCTTGTCTTGGGTTCGTAATCGCTCTTTTCGTGGTTTCTGACTTCATGTAATTTAGACTTTCTACCTTTTGAGTGAGTCTTAAGGTAGGAATTACGCCGCTTGGGTGAGCCTTGCGGCGTTTTTCTTTTCTCTATGCTGCTAACTGCTCGCTTAAATAACGCTGGCTTAATTTCTGCAACTGCGCCTTGCGTTCTTTATAGCCGGTATCAAGCTCAATAAGTGCGGCGTTGGTAGTTTGTAGTGTTTTCAATAAGCGAAGTTGCGCCACATTGAAATAATCCCGCACGTTGCCTTTAATCCCTTTGAGGGCTTTCCATTTGCGAACGTTTACCCCAAGCACTAAGCTGTCTAACATCTCTTGTTCTTGGCTGTAATGATAGGGTTTCGGCGGTGTGCCGTTTCGTTGCAACCGTGCTTTGATTGCATCTGTCATTTCTCGGTTTCTGTCGATACTTTCCAATCGTTCAAGGGTTTTGGCTAAAGTGTTCCGATAAACCTTTGGCGCAACCTGTTTGAGCTGTTTCTCTGCCTCAATAAAGTGCTGTCGGATAGCCCGCCCGATTTCATTTTTCTCCATCAAGCAAAGGTGCTTGGCGGTGTCTAGGGTGATGATATAGTCAATGAGTTTTTGAGGTCGTGCCATTGATGAGTGTTTATTTTTTGAGCTCGCCAAAACGGGGGAGCTCAAATTTTCTACAATGGCAAAATCTTGATTTTCGATAAAACCGGCTTGCTTAATTCGAGCTTTAATCCAAGTTGAATAATCACGACCGACTTTCAAAAGTCTATGCACATCTCGGGCATTAATCCCCTCTACGCCCTCAAATAAATTCAAAGGGTGACTAAGTAGGGCGGTAATTTCGGTTTTGGCTTGTTTAGTGTTCATAATCCCCTCCTTAAACTCGTGCGGCTTTTTGTTCTTCAATCCACGTATTCACTTCATCTAAATCCCAACGGATAAAGTTTTGAGAAAAGCGGATCGGCTGTGGGAATTGTTTGGCTTTAACTAATTCGTTTAATTTAGTGCCACCAAAAGAAACCAAATGTAATACATCTGCTTTGCTGATTAATTTTTTAGATTGGGTTTGAGGTCTGTTCATAAAAAATACCTTCCGTTAGTTAAACATTTGTTAGGTTGTGTAGCGCTACGGGAGGTATTAAATCATTTGAGATATAGGGAGTAGATATAGAGGGGCTATAAAAAAATATCCCGCCTATATAGACGGGATATAATAAAATCAATTAGTTATAGAAAAATTTAATTTTTCTTTCTGTCGATAGGGCAAGCTATTTTTTCTATTTCGGCGGCGGTTGTTTTAGTGACATCATAGTCTCGCATGATATAACTCTGAATTTGTTTGTTAGATTTCACATTTTCGGGATAGTCAGCCCAGTACTTATTGCGCACTTCAATAGCAATTTTGAGAGGGTCATCTTTTCTACATTCTCCTAATAAGATAGGTATGTTCTTATCGTTAAGTGCGGCTTGTAATTCGGTTATTTGGTTATTTTTTTCTGCTAATTCAACTTTTAAATTATCAATTTCTTTGTGTAGTTCATCTATGTTATTTTCTGGATCTTCACTAATTCCTAAGAATTCCATTAAATCACGATGTAAAATTTCAATATCTTTAAAATGAACGCCAATAGGCTGTGCTATTCTTGTGTTTATAGCTAAATTAATAAATATATTTTCCTTATTTGTATTCCCCAATAGATATAAATAATCATCTGTGAAATCTATTGAAATTATGTGAGAATCCAATAAACGAGTGCTTGTATTATAAATATCTCTAGGCAAATAGAAATCTGCTGAGAATGAAAAAGAAAATTTTTGGGGTATTAATGACAATTGATACTCATATTCAGGGGCATAGTCTGACTTTTCAATAAATTCATTAATATTAGTTTTTGCTTTCCTTGTTGCTGAATAGAAGTCTAAATTGTCATCTTGAATTTCTTTATAGATAGCATTAATTAAAGGTACTCTAGCCCCGAAACAGGCATATTCATCTTCTAAATGTAAGTCGTGTGGAAGAAATGATTTTTTAATTGTTGAATTGAAAAATACAGCAGTAGGCGGATAACAAACAGGGATTAAGTTTTGTTCATCTAATTTTATTCTACCCACAGAATATAAACCTTTAGCGTTTCCTTCTAGTCTGATACAAGTTTTTAATTTATTTTCTCTTGCGTACACAATAAGATCATCGTGTGATAAATCTAATTGATATGTTTTTGCTAAATATTCTGGTAGTTCATCTAAAGAATATGATTTCTTTTTTGGTAGTGATATTTTCATAAAATGCCCCTTTCGCATTTTCCCTTATGATAGGAACGCACCAACAAGATAAGGTGTCTTGCTTTCGGGGATCAGCCTAGGTGCGTTTTATTAGGTTATTCGTCTTTAAGATCAACCTTGACATTCGCCAAAACAGTTTCTTTGCCAGTTCTAGCATTTACTCGGCTCACTGTACCGGTAATAATAGGTCTCTGTTTTTTCTGTAAGGTTTTTTGGGTAATCGGGCGATTTATTTCATATTCTACCCAGCTATTCTTTCTTTTTTTCCATTCGGTGGCCAGCCGTTTATTTTCTTTTCGACACTTATATTCATCATAAATAAGCCAACCGATAAAAAACGAAAATCCGCCGAATAAACCTGAAACTACAACTATCCACCGATCTTCAAGAATAACTATTGCTAAAACAACTAAAATAAAGGCGGTTATCCACTGTATTAAACGGAATGCCAATTCCATAATTAACCCCTGCTTTTTATCGTAATCATGCCAGATAACATAGCAATGGGAGAAGAAAGATTCAATGGCACAACGAAAATATTTTACATCTTATAAATCAATACCATTAAATAGTTCTAATGCCTGTTTATGTTCTTCTGATAACTCAAAAATCAAATCGCCATATTCAAGTTGATAGGTACCGAATGACATCAAGAAAGCCACTGCCGGATCGATTTTATTTGCTGCCTTTTTCTTGTTTGGCTTAATATTGGCGTTGGCATCGGTTTCCATTACGACATTGGATAACGCCCAAGCAAGCACTGGATCACCGTTGTGTTCTATCACTTGGCGATTAATCAACACTTCCGCACTTTTTGCCACCGGGCTAAAGCGTTGATAAGTTTGCGGGAAAGGTTCTACATCCAAGCCCGCCGCCTGTAATTGGGTTCTTAAATGCGTGGCGTTCCAGACATCAAAGCCGATCATTTTGATATTGAAGCTTTCCACGTCTTTAAGAATATCATCGCGGATTTTGTCATAATCGATACAGTCGCCCTCTGTGGCAATTAACCACCCTTGGCGCACCCAATTTCGATAAATCGCGCGGTTCTTATTCGCTACGTTATGAAGCTGAAATTCGGGAATATAATGCCGGGTAATCAACCGCACTTTTTTCCCTTGCGGGAAGGTGTAACAAAGGCTGGTTAAGTCGTTAGTGCTGGATAAATCCAAGCCTAGATAACAATCCTGATGAAGTAAATCGCTTTCGGTGTAATTTCGTGCGCATTGCGCCCAATTGCCTTCGCCTAGCCATGGTGTTGTTCCTTGGCACCAGACGTTAAAACGCTTGGTAAGCATTTCTACCCATTCGGACGGAATGCCGCGGGCTTTCTTAATGGTGTTTTCAAAATCAAGATAAGGAATAGATTTTCCTATATTCGGGTTTGCTTTAATCCAGTTTTTCGGATCGTCTATTTCGCTTTCTTCGTCCAGCTCAAAAATCATAATGAAAATGCTGTCATTTTGTTCGTTACCGTCCAAAATTTGGCAACAATAATCATAATGCTGCTTACAAGCGGAAATCACGTTACTGCCCGCCGTAGTGATGGCAAATAATAATCCTTCCGAGCGTGCGCCTTGTCCTAATTCTAACGCACTGTAAACGCTGTTATCCGTGTGTAAGTGATATTCGTCCACAATGGCTAAACTTGGGTTTGTACCTTCAATGGTGGAGGATTTTGCCGCCAGCGGACGCATTAAGCTGTTTGATTTCGGGTTGATAAGTTTATGCTGCTGAATATTGAGCCGTTTTTTCAAGAGCGGGGAGAGTAGGCACATCTGCCGGGCATCATCAAACACAATGCGGGCTTGGTCACGGCTAACTGCTGCAGTATAAATATCTTGTTGGCCAGATTCCATAATCAAGAACCAATTTGCCAGCACGGCGGCAACGGTGGATTTCGCATTTTTCCGCGCCACTTGGATATAAGCGGAACGGTATTTTCTCAAGCCGGTATCTTTACGCTTAAAGCCTAACAGATTAGCAAATAGAAAGGTTTGCCAGTCGGAAAGCTCGATCGGTTGCCCGCGTAAATGCCCTTTAACGTGTGGACATAGCCGAGAGAATGCTAAAAATTTATTTACCGCACTTTCATCAAAGAAGTAAGCGGGATTTTCTAAATCTTCAAGGTAACGGCTTACCGCCTGTTTGATTTTCTTACAGGCAATCACCTCACCGGATTGAATTTTTACTGCGTAGTCGTGCCAAGCGGTCATATTACATTGTTAAAATTTCATCTAGACGGTCGGTAATATCTTCTTCTACCGGATTTTTACGACGGCTTACCGGATCGAACCCTAACAAGGAAGACATCTTGATCATGACTTTTTCCGCATCTGCTTTCGCGGACAATGCCGGGTTTCTTGATTGTGTACCTTGACTATTTACGATAATGAAGCCGTTTTTTGCTAAATCTGCTACGGAATGGCGCCAAATTGCGTAGTTTTCGCAATAAATTTCAAGGTTTGTTAAATCTTCTGGTTTAATATCGCCACGCTCTGAAAGTTGCTTAATGCGTGCTTTCCATTGGCTTTTCGCAATATCATCCAAGAAATCAGGCGTTTTATAGGTTTTCTTTCTCGTCATTTGCTTTCCTTATTTTCTAAAAAATTGCCTTGCGTAAAAATTTGATTAGGCGGGCGGTTCCGTGGGCTTGTCCTTTTCTTTTCGAAACTCCCCCCACCCGGTAAGTTTTACTCAACATTGAGAAAAATCGCTTACTAAGTTTTTAGTAATCGTTTATATCCTGTTGATATTTATTTACTTTTTTGCGCCAAATCCGCGTTGATCGATCACTCTTGTTTTATAGCTATGGCAATCACGGCATAAGGGCTGATGATTGCTTGCCACCCAGAACAACGGATCGGCTTGCCCGTTCTCTACCGGCTTAATATGGTCTATCACTGTCGCCGGTGTATATTTGCCTTGCTCTAAGCACATCACGCAAAGGGGATGATGCCTTAAGTATTGGGCGCGGTATTTGCTCCATTTATGGTCGTAACCGCGTGCGCTACTGTTTGGGCGTTCGTCCTTTGACTTATGCGCCTCACATCGTCCGGACTTAACACGATTACGACAACCGGGATAGGTACAACGTCTTAATGGTTGGTAGGGCATACATCACCTAATAAGCGCAGGGTTCCCGATACACTTCCCACAATGCGGAAATCGCCATCGGCGCGGGTTTTAGGTTGGCTAAATCCGTTACGGCTTCGCGGTTGGTGTAGAGATAGGCGATATACATTAAACAACCAATCTTAATCGCCGGGGTAAAAGGAACCGTTTTATCCGTTTGTTCCTCTCCAAAGGTTTTCCCAATATGATTTTGGGCGACTTCCAAAGTGGCGGATTTATAAGCTTCCAGTAAACCATCGTCTAAATCATGATCTAGATTTAAGTGCGCTTTGATTTCATCAATCGTTAAATTAATTTCCGCCATTGCCGGTTAGCTCCTTACAAATAAGCTGAACTTCTCTGTGTGCTTCTTTACTATCAATAATGTTCGTTATCTCAAAAGAACGTTTTCCATATTTCACCCGCATGGTGTTATCAACATTAACGCCGTAACGTATGCGAACGCGCACAATGTTTTCATTTAACGGCACGGCACCGGAAAAGAACTCTCTACCTTGTAACGGCTCAACCGCCGCGCGGATATTGGCAACGGTTTTCCATTTGCTCACAATGCCGCCGTAGTCGTTCTGTTCGTTCACCTGTTTTTGTAAGCTGATCACTTTGTTATACTTCCCGGCTTTAATCATGATTGCCATCGCTTACCCCCGTTTCCTGTTCATCATCGCGCTTCACTTCTACGGTTTGTTTCCATGCTTGGCTGAATTCCTCTCCACCATCATAAGCCGGTAAACCTTCACGGCGGCGAACTTCATTAGGACACATTACGCCCGCTTTAATCGCCACATCGTAACTTTTGAAGCGTTCGCTTTGACTGGTGCGCAGTAAGTCGCTTGTATCAAATTCGATGAGGTAACGCTTCTTACTGTTGCTGCCTAAATCAATCATCAAGGCATCTTTAAGCTGCTGTTCAAAATTGGTAAGCCACGGGCGCAGCGTCTGTGATAAGAATGCGCGGCTGGCTTCGCTGAAGTTTGAATAACTGCTATTGGAATAGTCCTGTAAAAAGATCGGGCTAATGTTATAGATTCGGGCAATATCGGAAATCGTGAAGGTGCGACTGGCTAACCACTCCGCGTCTTGGTTCGTCATGCCTAATTGCTTATATTCCATTGAGCCTTCAAGGATTGGCGTTTTACCGGCATTCTTCGCGCCTTTGTAACGCTCAAGGGCTTTTACTGCCTTTTGCGCTTTGGCTTCATCCAACCATTCGGAAGTGGTGATTAATCCGCTTGCCATTAAACCGTTTTTCATGATGGCGGAACCATGTTTTTGTTGCGCAATGCCTAAACCTACCGTTTCACGACAAATCGCAATCGGCGAACGTCCCATAAAGCCATCAAGGGAGGAGTGGCGCAAATGTAGGATTTCACCTTGAAGGTAGTTTTTGCTGTTGCCGTCCAAGTCGGTGATCTGATAGATATACTCGCCGCCAACTTTGCGATAAATATTGACCGCACTTGGCTGATACGGGGTAAGGCTGACCGGTTCGCCTTTATTATTCCATTCAATCACTGCGTAGGCGTTACCGTTTAACAGGTAATGGCGCATCATAGTGTATTTGAACTGATACGGTGTTTGGCTGCGGTTTGGCATTTCATTCAGTAGATAATCTACCGGGTGATGATAAACGCGCTCGCGTCCGTCTTCTTTAAGCTGATACAGATAGCAAGGCATACTCGCTACCGCTTCGGCAATTACTGTGACCGCATTCATCACCGCCGGCAAACTTTCCGCCGTATGAGGGCTGACAAATTCGCCCGCGCCGGTATTGGATGCGCCCAGATAAGAAAACAATTCATCAATCGTCATCGGCGCGCTGCGTTGTTCTTTTCGTTTAAACGGGTTCCACATTATTGACACTCCGCCACATCAAGCCATTGTTTTAAAAGTGCGGTCGTTTTCGACGGCGTTTTTGCCTTCGCCATGGAACGCTTCGCAATCTCTACACTACTTTCAGGATATGCCGGAATGCTGGTTACCGTGATTTCAAATAATTCCGCTTTGGCTACGGTGCGCTGACAAGGTTCAACATCAAAGTTCCATGTTTCTTCTTTCGCCCAGAAACCGAAAGACATCCCTCGAATATCACCACGTTCTACACTTACCAATAAATCATGCCCCAAGGTGGTATCTGGCGGAATTAATTCAAAACGTAAGCCGATCGCGTCTTCTTCAAGTTTTAGAGTGCCGGCGGTGGTGCGTCCTAATAGTTTTGTGTGGTCATGTTCAAACAAGGCTCTAACATCGGTACCACTGCTTAAACTCTCACTAAAGGCGTTCGCGCCGAACTGCTCGACAAAATCACAATAAAGCACCTCGGAAGGACTATTCCACTTCACCACATAGCCAATCAGTTTTTTATTTTCACTGTCTGCCGTAATTTCTGATGAACGAATTTCAAATTTTTGTTGATCCATTTTCTTTATCCTTTAACAAAAAAGGGGCTTAATGCCCCTTATGAATTGTTGATTAAGCTAACGTTTCAATAAATTTGATTGCGTTACTATCTACCACGCCACCACCTAAATATTTATCTGTGTGGACTTTATAGAAACCCGGTTCCGTAATATTATCCGGTCGAGTACGCACGCCTGTTTCATGATCGACAATAAAGTAACCACGCTTGAAGTCACCAAAAGCTAAAACGCCTTGATTTACGCCACTTGCCGGCATTGTTTCAAGGAAATGAACGGGGCGACCTAAAAGCGTAGCCGGTGCATCAGCGGTTAAACCATCACGCCAGATAAAATCCCCGTTTTTGTTTTTCAATTTCTGTAACATCGCCGCGATTGTAGAAGACATCACCCAGACAGCATTTTTACGATATTTTGAATGCAGCATATAGAACAAGTCGATCAAGTTATCAGCTGTAATTTTGTCTGCGCCGGCTACTTCCATTTTTTGAAGTTGGCCAAATGCGCGGGCTTTATCGTTATTAGTTGAACGGGTATAAGCAAGTAAACCTTTTGATTTTTTATCGCCATCACCTAAAGTTAAATCGCTTTCTTCAGTTTCAGTGAATGATTCACTGATTTCATCAGTTAACCAGCCTAAAACATCAATAGAAGAAAAATCTAAGATTTCTTGAGTAGTTTTCGGATACGCAAAGATAGGATTTAAAGCAATGGTGACTTCATTCAATTTAGGCGCATTTGTACCATTACGTGCAACACCTTCTTGACCGTGTTCAACCACCGCGCCACCAGCAGAAACCAATTTCTTGTACTCTTTCGCACCAACCGGCAAGCGCACCACATTACAAATTTGACGCATAACACTATCATCAGTTAAGCGTTTCATTACGTCTTTGTCTAATTGTGGAATAACAGAATAGCCGCCATCTTCGCCCGTTGTAGTGGAAAGGTTAGAACGTAGCTCACCCGTTTTAATGTAGTGACGTAATTCATCATTACTGAAAGATTTACCGCGGGTTTCTACTGGCTTGCCTTTATCGGTAATGTTACGTTCTTCATCGGCTACAGTTTCATAGCGTTCGATTTCTTCAGTCATCTGTTTAACCAACTCTTTTAATGTATCGAATTTCCCTTTTTCTTCTTCAGTTAATTCTTTACCTTCTTTTTCAGCGTTATCTAATAACGCACGCATTTCAGCGACTTTTTCCGCCTTTTGTTGGCGTAGTTCTAACAATTTTTTAAACATAATTAATCCTTTGAAATTTATCTTAATTAAGACGGCTTATAAGAAGCCCATAGAACAATATATAGACAAAAAATAGGAAGTAAATAGTTTAAAAATCAATCGATTAGCTACGTTAAGTTATGGTAAGTAAGTAAAATTCGATCGCTTGTTTTTTATACAAAGACAGATTGGGAATATAATTTAGATAGGATGATTTATCTCTTCTAAAAGAGTGAATACTGGTGAACACTAGTGAAGACCCCTATTCACCAAATAACTATATAATAAATAAAGAAATATAATAGATAGTGAACGGGTGAACACCTTTTTATATAATTTTTAACATTAATCAGATTAAAGCATAGCTAGCATTGGTTATTATTTATTGTAACCACGATAGTAACCACGACAATTTCCACTATTTATAACATACTGATAAATATTGTTATTCTGCAATTATTCAAGTCCTGTTGGGACCAAAGCACCTCTTTCAACGATTTTCCATTCATCAACACATAAAATTGCTTTGACATCATACAAAAGTGCGGTCGGTTTTTGCCGAGTTTTTGTATTCGGTGTTTAAAAATTCCCCCATTTGCGGGAAAGTGCGCATAAAGGCTTTGACTTTAACCCCGGGTCAACCTTTAGACTTTCTCACCTGATTTATTTTTATCTTGGGAGAGGAAAATGATAATGACTAATTATATGGATTTGCTGGCGGCAAATTCACCGTGGAATTTGATCATGTTTATGGTCATCCCTATGCTGGTGGCGGAATGTTTGGTGGCAACCGAATTTTTTGCGGTGTATTACGGCGAGCGAGCCGACAAATCTAAGCGATGGAACCGGATATTGAGCATTGTGGCGGGAGTGTATTACACCGCAATCGTGGTGTATTTTCTGTTAGGTATTTTACCTGCAATCGAGTATCGCGGTTGGATCGATACCGCCGCGCTCGTTGCCTTTGTCGGGGCGGCGCCGTTTATTCTTGCATTGGCGCTGATGGAACTCGGCGTTTGGGGGAATGCCGTGCAAGGCGGTCAACGGATTTTACGCCGCTTCTTTTTATTAATTAGCTTTTTGATTGTCAGTCATTTAACCATGATTTTCGGCATGGCTGATCCGACCTTGAGCGGTTGGCAGCCACAAACATCGATGCACCATCCGATGCCGGAGGCGGGAGCGCTGCCGCAAATGCCGATGCAACATCATCATATGATGACACATTAAAATCCCGCGCCCGTTATTATCTTGCCACCGAGGCCGCCGCGCCTATACCGGCAATAAGCGACCGCCTCAGGCATTGGCGCTATGCGGCTGGTTCGGCGGAAGTGCGGTGTATTTTTCCGCGATTTTTATATTCAGACCGCCGGATTGCCGCTTAACAATCCTGCAGGCGTTTTTTCTGCCGTCCCTGGCGGTCGAAATTATCGTCCGCCAGCCAGCGTTCAAACCGGCATTTTTGTGCCGGCCATTCACGATCTAACAGAGAATACCAGGCGGTATCCCGGTTGCGCCCGCGATAAACCTGCGCCTGTCGGAAAATGCCTTCAAAAGTGAAGCCCAGACGTGTTGCGGCACGCCGGCTCGGGGCGTTGAGCGCGTCGCATTTCCATTCATAACGGCGATATTGCAGAACGTCAAAGACATAGCAAGCCAGAAGATACTGCGCTTCGGTTGCGGTTTTCGTGCGTTTAAGTTGATCCGAATAGATCACTGCGCCGACTTCAATAACGCGGTGAGTGCAATTAATCCGCATCAGGCTGAACGTCCCGACGGCTTGTTGTTCGGCAAGATCAATAATCGCAAACACATAAGGATCGGCAGAGGCGGCTCGGGTTTGCAAAGTGCGGTGAAAATCGGCTCTGTTTGCAAAAGGCCCGTAACCGGCGGGCAGATAAGTCCAGTTTTGCGGCGCACTGCTTTCGCCGTAAACAAGCCACAAGTCATCAGCATGTCGTTGGGCGTCGAGTTTTTCCAGTCGGCAGAACTTGCCTTGCAGGCATTGAACGGCAGGCATTTGCCCGGCAGAAAAGCCGGTGACCGGTTCGCCGACGGGTTGATTGAATGGGTTGTGCATGGCTTTTCCTCTTTTTGGCGCGGTAGCGTGTTACATGGCGGATAAGCAAGCCGGGATAATGAGGCGGTTTGTGCTGACAACATTATAATTTGTAGAAATAGGCAAGAAATCCGGACGAATAATATAATCTTGTGGTGAGTTATACAATATAATCACCTTACTTTCAACGATAACGAAAAGGACGATATGATGAAAATTTTCTATAAAACTTCAGCAACGGCAACCGGCGGACGGGACGGACATACCCGCGTGGACGACGGCTCAATCGGCTTCGACTTGGTGTCTTTCCAAAATGACAGCGGCAAACAAGGCACGAATCCGGAGCAGCTGTTTGCAATGGGCTATGCCGCCTGCTTTGACAGCGCAATGAACCTGGTCGCCGGTCAACTGGGGCTGCAACCAACTCAGTCTTCCACCAGCGTGGCGGTGGGCATCGGGCAAAAAGCGGACGGCACATTCAGTCTGGATCTGGATATCAGCATCACGGTTGCAGGCTTAACTGAAGCACAAGCCCGCCAGCTAATTGAACGCAGCCATCAGGTTTGCCCGTATTCCAATGCGGTGCGCGGCAACGTGGTGGTACGTTTGCATGTAAACCTGATTCAGACTTTTGATTTATAAAAACGTTTTTGCTACGTCGTTAAATCACCGCTGCTATTAAAAGTGCGGGTGTTTTTTGAGCTGTTTTAAAGCAGATACTGTTTCCCAACGACAAATCATTTCGGCTTAATGTAAAAAGCAGTTTGCCTGTGACGTTGAGATACAGTATCTACAAGGACGCGAGTTAATTAATACGCCGACGCTGACGGGAGCTGACGACCTTTACATCCTCTTATTTCGCCGCCACGGTAAAGCGTTGGAATAAATGTGCTTTTTGCTCCGCATCGTCGGCTATCGCAATCGCTAAATCCGCCACGCTGATACCTGCCGGCGCATCGCCTGCCATCAGTAATTCTTCGCCGCCTAAACGATATTCGCCGCGGCGCTCTTCGCTGTAGCCGCCGGTTGCGCCAAGCAACGCCGGCGGGCTGATAAACGCCCAATTGACATCACGACGATCACGCAGATCATTGAGTAAATTGCGCGCAGCATTCGCCCCGTCAAAAATTGCTTGCGGGAAATCCGGTGTGTCGATCAATTGCAGATTCGGTGCCACATAAAGGCTACCCGCACCGCCGACAATTAACAAATATGCTACGTTTGCCGCTTTGGCCGCCGCGATAATGGCATTGGAACCGCGGGTAAAATCCGCCCCGATATTCGGGTTTGTCCAGCCGGCGTTGAAGGCGCTCACCACCGTATCAAACCCTTGCAGTTTTGCGGCGAAATCCACCGCCTCCACATCGGCCGTCACCGCCTTGACATTATCTAATTTCGCTACTTTGTCGCTATTGCGGGCGAAAGCGGTAACCTTATGTCCGCGACTTGCCAATTCCGCCACCACGGCACTCCCCACATAACCTGTTGCACCAATCACTGCGATATTTTTCATGTTGTCATTCCTTCCGTTAAGTTGATGAATGTTTCAGCATTATTGCTGTCGATGTAGGCATTATACGGAAATAAAAAAAGGGAAAAAGCGCGATTTTAGAATATAATTGTTTCGTATTTAGAAATAATAAGGGAGTGAACATGGATAAACTTACTGCGATCAAGGTTTTTTTGCAGGTTGCGGAAACGGGCAGCTTCACTGCTACGGCGGAGGCGTTGGATATTTCCAAACCGATGATTAGCCGTTATGTCTCGTTAATGGAAGAATGGTTGAACAGCCGTTTGTTTCAGCGCTCTACGCGTAAGGTGTCGCTGACTGAAGCGGGCGAGCAAGCGGTGGTGTTTTGTCGCAACATCGCTGAAAGCATTGCGGAAATGGAGCAGGAAATGGCGGCGCGTCAAGGTGATTTGCGCGGCACGATTCGCCTTGCCGGCAATTCCTCTTTCGGTAGTTTGCAGCTTGTGCCTGCGATTAACGATTTTCTCGCCGACTATCCTCATTTGCATATTCAGCTGGATTTAAGCGACAGAATCAGCGATTTGATCGCCGAACGTTTCGATTTAGCCGTGCGTATTACCAACCAGCCCGATCCGAATTTAATTGCCCGCAAACTTGCCGATTGCCATTCGCTGCTTGTCGCCACCCCCGATTATTTGGCTACCTTCGGCGTGCCGGCGCACCCTGACGATTTGCGACGGCATCGCTATCTCGCTCATTCTCATGTCAATCGCCGAACATGGCATTTTCGCCGACATGAAACGGAAATCGTGTTGGAACTTACCAGTCAATTTACCACCAACGACGCGAATGCCCTGCTCGGCAGCGTGCTCAACCACAACGGCATTGCAATGTTGCCGCGCTATATGATTGGAGATTATGTAACGCGCGGGCAACTTCAAGCGGTGCTGACCGATTGGCAGCTACCCGAATTTCAGATTTTTTTAATGTACGCCAGCCGCCATAAGCAACCGCTCGCCGTGAAAAAGTTGATTTCGTTTTTGCTGGAGCGATTTGTGGGCGCGGATTGGTGATTTTGTGTATTTTCAGACGGTAAGTATGCCTGCCCCCGTTTTCGCCGACTTTCGGCTTTTTATCTGGCGATAACGTTGATAGGCGTGGTGGGTGATCGCTCGGCTGTGATCGTGTATGATGACGGAAAGTTAAAACAGACGTTTGAACATCATTCACCGGAGGAACGCGACAATGAACATTGCTATTACGGGGTCAAGCGGACATATCGGCGGGCGTGTTGCCCGACTGCTGAGCGAGCAGGGATTGCCTTTGATTCTGCCGCTGCGCAACCCGGCAAAAATGCCGGCATTGCCCAATGCACAGGCCAGATTATTCAGCTATGCTGACGCGGCGCTGGCTCAACAGGCGCTGCATGATATTGATGTGTTGTTTATGGTTTCGGCGGCGGAAAGCCCTGATCGGGAGCAGGAACATTTGACGCTGGTTCGGGCGGCTGAGCAAGCGGGTGTTCGCCATATCGTGTATTTGTCCTTTGCCAATGCGGCGGCGGACAGCACCTTTACTCTGGCACGCACGCATTTTGTGACCGAGCAGGCGATTAAGCACACGGCAATGCAATATACGTTTATGCGTGATAATTTCTACAGTGAAATGATGGCCGGCATCGCCGATGAGCAGGGCGTGATCGCAGGGCCGGCGGCAAACGGACAGGTGGCATGCGTAGCGCAGCAGGATGTGGCTGAGGCGGTGGCAAATGTGCTGCTGGATATTGTTCGGCACGGCACGCAACACCAAAACCGCACCTACACGCTGACCGGCGGTCAGGCACTGACGTTGACGCAAATTGCTGATATTTTAACTCACGTAACCGGAAAGCCGTATTATTACCGGTCGCAAACCGTAGAACAGGCCTTTGCCAGCCGTAAAGCCCATTATCCCGACACACCGGATTGGCAAATCGAAGCCTGGGTGTCCACTTATACGGCCATTGCATTGGGAGAACTGGCGGCGGTGTCCGAAGACTTGCCGACCCTGCTGGGACGGTCGCCCCGTTCGTTTGAACAGGTTGTGCGTGAAATGTACGGATAAGCCGGCGGCGGTACGTTGTGGTAATGAGGCCGGCTTTTCGCTCCGATGCGCCGGACTATGGCGGCGGAAAATAAAAACTGGCGTAAATCCGACCGCACTTTATACCGCCCGCCGCGCGAGGTTTACGCCGCTGAGCCGAAAAGCCGGGCGATTTTTCGTTAAACCGGCGGTGGGCGGGCGCTGTGCTTGCCTGCTTAGAATCGTAAACCCTTAATGCGGGCGAAGCCGCATCCGCGCCTGTCGCGTTGTCGTGCGTTAATCTCTGAAATTGTTAAACTGAAACGGCTGTCCCAGTTCGGCATTTTTAACCAGTTGAATCACCGATTGTAAATCGTCACGGGATTTGCCCGTCACCCGGATTTGGTCGCCTTGGATCTGGGTCTGCACTTTGAGCTTCGCCTCTTTGATAAGTTTGGTGATTTTTTTCGCCATGTCGCTCTCAATGCCTTGTTTCAGCTTGACGGTTTTGCTGTAGGTTTTACCGCTGTGTTCGTATTCCGCCGCAATATCCAGCGAGGCGGAATCAATACCGCGTTTAATGCAGGCATTGCGCAAAATGTCAATCAGCTGTTCCACCTGAAAATCCGATTCGCTGGCAACGCTGATGGTTTCATTTTTTTCGTTCAGCTCAATGGATGAGGCAACATTGCGGAAATCCCAGCGGTTGGCGAGATCGCGGTTCGCGTTTTCAACGGCATTGCGCACTTCGTGCAGCGTAATTTCGGAAACAATATCAAAAGACGGCATAAATCCTCCTATTTTTGCGTTATTCTGTCGTTCGCACTCAAAATACATAAAAGTGCGCTGAGATCGGCGAAGTTTACCACAATCTGCGCCTGTTGTTGTACTTTCGGTTTGGCGTGGAACGCCACCCCCAGATCCGCCTGCGCCATCATCGCCAGATCATTGGCGCCGTCACCGATGGCGACCGTATTTTCCGGTGCAATTTGCCACTGTTGCGCCAGTTGCGTCAGTGTCCGCGCTTTATATTGCGCATCGACCACATCGCCTTGCACCTTGCCGGTCAGGATACCGTCGATAATTTCAAATTGATTGGAAACGGCATAATCCAGCTTGAGTAAGGCTTTTAAGTGATCGGCGAAATAGGTGAATCCGCCGGAAGCGATAGCGACTTTCCAGTGATGCTGCTGTAGCTGCGCCACGGTTTCTTGTAAGCCGGGCATCAGCGGCAGGTGTTGCCGCACCCGTTGTAAAATGTTTTCCGGCGCACCTTGTAGGGTGGATACGCGGCGGCGCAGACTTTGTTCGAAATCCAGCTCACCGCGCATGGCTCGCTCGGTAATATCCGCCACCAGCTCGCCGGTGCCGGCCAGTTTGGCGATTTCATCGATACATTCGATGCGGATGGCGGTGGAATCCATATCCATAACCAATAAGCCGGGCCGGTGTAAACGGGCATTAAAATTCAGGCGGGCGAGATCCAGCGTCAGCTGATGGGCGTAGTCCGTCCATGCTGCCTGCCATTCGCCCTGTAGTAACACGACGGTATTGCGGAGTACGTTCCAGCAATCCAAACAGTGAAAATTTTCACCGCACTTTGCCTGAAACTGCTGTAATTTGCCCAAATTGAGGTCGGTGCCGTAAAGGATAAATCGGTGATTCCCCGCTGAGGCGGGCGCGTCGTGTAAAAGTGCGGTCGGAAAGCGGGGATAATTTTGCCTGATCGCGGCGAGATTTTGTGTTTGCATAAAAAATCCTGTAAATTAGCAGCGTTGCCGTATTCTAGCGTATTTACTGATCCTTGGGGAAGATAACTTGCATATCATCAAAGAAAAAGTGGTGAAAACCGGTATGATTATTACGATTATCGCGTTCTGTGCGGCGGCGATGGCGGTGATTTTATTCGGTGTCAATCAGTTTAAAATCGGTTCGCAGTTAGCCAGTATCAATCAAGTGGCGAATCTGTCGCATTTGCTGGTGCGTCAGCAGGCGAACCTGTTTTCCATGCTGCTGGTCAATAATGCGAAGCCCGAGCGGCTGACGGAAAATCTGGATAATTTTACTAAAGAAGCCTTTGTACTGGACGCCTCGATTTACGCCAGCGACGGAAAATTGCTGGCACAAAGCAGTAATGCGTCGGGTTTGCGCAGTCAGCTTGGTCTGGGCGAAACGGAACCGAAAGCGATCAACACGCAGCAAATCGTGGAGCCGATTTATTCTCCGAACGGCATTGAGGGGTTTTTGCGGATTACGTTCGATATGAAATACGGGCAGACGACCCAAAACAAAATCAATCAGATTTTTCATCAGCTGTACGGCGAACTTATTATCGTGTTTCTGGCGGGGATTTTGGCCGCCAGCTCAGTGCATTATTTTTTAAGCCATTACCGGCGCGCGCACCGTCGGGCGCAGGAGATTAAGCCGGCAATCGGCCGGCAGAAAATTCATACTACGCTGAATTATCATCGCCGCCGTAAACGGTTTGTCAAATAAGTCGGCGATAATCGCGCGGCTTGTGATCGCGCGATTTGTTGCCGATCTGTCGGTTAAATCTCAATATAGCCTTTCTGCCAGTTGACCTTCAGCGATTGTCCCGGCTGAATGTCGCGCAATTTTTCACCGAAACCCAGTGCGATCGGAATGTGCAGCGCGTTGGCAAGCAACGTGGTATGGGAGCAGGCCGAGCCTTGCGCCAGGCAAATGCCGCCGAACGGAGCGGCGCAGAGCTGTGCCAGTGCGGAGGGATAGAGCTCGTCCGCGCATAAAATGTCATCTTCGTGCACAACCGGCAACGGTGGTGCGATTCCTCGCAGATTGGTGGAAAAGCGATCGCGCAGATCGCGAATATCCAGTTCTCTGGCGCGTAAATAAGGATCGTCAACCTGATGATACTGCTCGGCAACCTGATCGAAAACCGCCCGGCAGGCGGCATCAAGATCCTGCTGTGCCGGCAAGGCGAGTAGCGTTTCGCTCACTTCTTCCAGCAACAGCTGATGCGCCGAAAACAGCGGACGGAAAGTCGGCGGCAATGCAGGCAATGCCGTCAGCGCGGCAAGCTGTTCGCGCGTGGCGGCCAGCGCCTGCTCTACACTATGGCGCAGGTCTCCCTGTTCGGCAGGCAAAACTTGCTGAAAACAGACCGCACTTCCCACGCTTTCTGCGGCGACGGCAATGCCTTGCAAGCGGGTTTGGGGAGGCGTTGTGGCGTCAGGCGCATCACCGAAGTCTTGCTCCGCCAGCGTTTGCAGCGCGGCAAGCGCTGGCGCCGCCTCCTCTCCTTCGGCATAGAAGCTCACCGGCTGGCCCTGTCGGATTTGCAGCTGAATCAACTGATTATAACTTTTCGCATCGGCGAACTGACCGTCATGTCGAATCCAGACCCGGGCATGAAAAGGCGATAGGGTTTCGATGATTTTCGCCGCCGGGCGGGCGTGAATGCCGTGCCGGTTACGCACGACGATGTCTATCTGCGGCGCGTCGCAAGGAGGCAAATCCGGCGTTTGAGACTGAACGGCTTGCTGTTCGCCGCCGAGCTGGGATTGTTTGCCGTGCAGGGCGTTTTCCGCCTCTTGCATCACGCGGTTCAGATCGGCGCCGGCCGAGGCGGACACCACCGCCGCCAACGTGCCTTCCACCAATGGTGCGGCACATAGTCTGACATTGTCCGCCATGGCGGGATCGATAAGTTCCAGCGCGGTTTCCGCACTGAGAAGGGCGCTGCCTAAATCCATCAGAATCAGCACGCCGTCGGGGCTATATACCTGCTCAATGGCGTGCATAATGCGTACCGCATCGGTACCGATGGCATTTTCCGGCTCCGCCATGCCCGCCGCCAGCGCAATGCGGCAGCCATGGTTCATTTGTTCCGCCAGCTGCGCAATGCCGCACGCCAAGGTATAGGAATGGGAAACCAGCACCAGATTAACCATGGATAACCTCGTGCAATGCTTCAATCATCAGGGCGGCGGAGGTTGCGCCGGGATCCTGATGGCCGATACTGCGTTCGCCCAGATAGCTGGCGCGGCCTTTTTTCGCCTGTAAGGCAATGGTGCTTTCAAGCTGGCGCTGCGCTACGGCAACCGCCTGCGCGAGATCCTGATCAGCGCTCAGCTGAGCGGCGACAGGCAGCCAGACATCGCACATGGTTTTATCGCCGATTGCCGCTTTGCCGCGCGCCACAATGCCGTTCACACCGTCCTGTAACGCTTGGCTGAACTCCGTGAAGGTCAGGGATTGCTTCCCGGCGGTTGATTGCGCCATTTTCATAAACAACGCGCCGAACAGCGGGCCGCTTGCTCCGCCGACGCTGGAAAGCAATGTCATGCCGGTGGTTTTCATGATCGTGCCGATATCTTTATCCGCTGCCTCCGGCAGTTTTTCCATTACTTTGGTAAAACCGCGCTGCATATTTAATCCGTGATCGCCGTCGCCGATGGCGGTGTCCAGCTCGGTCAGCCATTGCTGGTGTTGTTTAAATTTCGCCGCGCAGGCGGCAATCCATTGCATAATCTGAGATTTTGTTATCTCCATGGTTATCACCTTGATTTTTAAATAGAAAAACGTAAGAAAATCACACCGCACTTTGAGGCGTCTACTTGCGTGCCATGGCTTATCCGCGCCATGCCGGCGTACTGACCGGAGCGTCAAACAGCGCCAAGTCCTCATCATCGACTTTCAGCAGGGTAATGGATACGCCCTGCATATCCAGCGAGGTGCAGTATGAGCCCACCAGCGCCCGTTCGATCCGCAGACCGAAATCGCAACAGTTTTTGTGCAGCCGGGCAAATACGCCGTACAGTTCGGAAAGCGGTACGCTGCCCAGATTGTTGACCAGTGCGATGACCCGATCGCCCTTTTGCAGCGCCTGTTTATGCTGAATGTGCTCCTGCCAGTCGCCCTGTGTGCGATCCCAAACCCGGATCGGGCGCTGATAATCGCCGTTTTCGATCAGCGTAGCGAACATGCTATCCACCGTCTCATTCAGACCGTTGAACGGGCGGCGGGCAATGCCGGGTTCGCCGTGAATACCGACACCGAATTCCATTTCGTTTTCCGCCAGCGTAAAGGACGGTTTGCCCGCGGCGGGAACCGTACAGGCGCCCAGCGCAATGCCGATGGAATGACCGTGATTGTTCAGTTTATGCCCCAGACGCACCAGCTGATCCAAATCCTGCCCGCGTGTTGCCGCGGCGCCGAGTATTTTTTCGATCAGCACCGTATTGGCGACACCGCGCCGGCCGGCGGTATAAAGGCTGTCTTTGACCGCCACATCGTCATCCACCAGCACTGCCGCCACTTGTTTGCCTTCCGCGTGCAGCAGTTCCACCGCCGTTTCGAAATTCAGCACATCGCCGGTGTAGTTTTTGATGATCATCAGCACGCCCGCGCCGCCGTCCGCCGCCAGTCCGCAGGCATACATCTGATCCGGTGTCGGTGAGGTAAAGATCGCGCCGGGACAAGCGCCGTCCAGCATGCCTGCGCCGACGAAACCGGCGTGCATCGGCTCGTGTCCGCTGCCGCCGCCGGAAATCAGCGCCACTTTATCGGCTGTCGGCGCGGTCTGTCGGATAACATAGACCGGCTCTTGGTTTATTTTCAGTTCAGGATGCGCCAGTGCCAGCCCCTGCAATTGTTCTTCTAGCACCTGTTCCGCTTGATTGATTAATTTTTTCATCGCCACTCCTTGTGTGATAAGTGATCCGTAAATACTAAGAAAACGCGCAAACAATAACAAAAAACCGTGTTTTATTCTGGGATCTTGCTCACGGATTTGATATTTAAGCGAAAAGGAACATAAATTTGATTGAAAACAATCACGAAAAGGAGGCAAAGGGAAAATAAAAAACCGCCCTTTATTGCAGGCGGTTTTCTGTTAAATCGGATTTAAAAAACGATTACGCTAATTTTTTGATCTGTGCAGATAATTTGGATTTGTGGTTAGCCGCTTTGTTAGCGTGAATTAAACCTTTAGACGCCATGCGATCCACAACTTTCTGCATTGCAACGAATGCGGTTTCTGCGGTTGCTTTTTCGCCTGCTGCGATTGCGGCGTAAACTTTTTTAATGTAAGTACGCATCATTGAGCGCTGACTTGCATTGTGTTGACGGCGTTTTTCTGACTGAACCGCACGTTTTTTAGCTGACTTGATATTAGCCAAGGTCAAACTCCTGAAAATTTCTGTTAGTTTATGGAATAAAAATAAAGGCGTAAAATATGCCTTTTTTCTATACAATTGTCAATAAACAATTGGCAAAATTTAGTTTGAGGATTCGGTGAGACACAACCGAAAGTCAGCATCGTTATCGGAAAATGCGCTTTCTGCTAGCCCACCTGAACGATGTGGGCGAGATTTTAACAGTTTTTTGCCCCGGAATATAGCGTAAAAATAAAATTTCTATACAATTAAGCCAAAATTTCAGCCCAAGAGTGAATTATTTTGAGTAAACGATTATTACGATCCGGCATGCTGGTCAGTGCGATGACATTATTGTCGCGGGTGCTGGGTCTGGTGCGCGATGTGATTACCGCGCAGCTTATCGGGGCCGGCGTGGCGGCGGATGTCTTTTTATTTGCCAACCGAATCCCGAATTTTCTGCGCCGGCTGTTTGCCGAAGGCGCTTTTTCACAGGCGTTCGTGCCGGTGCTGGCGGAATATCAGAAAACCGGCGATGTGGATAAAACCCGCGCATTTATCGCGAAGGTTTCCGGCACGCTCGGCGGTTTAGTCACGATAGTCACTGCGCTGGCGATGGTCTTTTCGCCGTTGGTGGCGGCGCTGTTCGGCACCGGCTGGTTTCTGGACTGGCTGCACGACGGGCCGAACGGAGTGAAATTCGAGCAGGCGTCCCTGCTGCTGAAAATTACCTTTCCTTATTTATGGTTTATCACGTTCGTCGCTTTATCCGGCGCTATTTTGAATACGCTCGGCCGGTTCGGCGTGATGTCCTTTTCGCCGGTGCTGCTGAATATTGCGATGATTTGCACCGCACTTTTTCTTGCCCCGCATGTCAGCAGTCCGGATTTAGCCTTAGCCATCGGGATTTTTATCGGCGGGCTGTTGCAGTTTTTATTTCAAATCCCTTTTCTGAAACGGGCCGGGCTGCTGGTGAGGCCGAAATGGGCGTGGAACGATGCCGGCGTTAAGAAAATCCGCACGTTGATGATTCCCGCCCTGTTCGGGGTGTCGGTCAGCCAGATTAATTTGTTGCTGGATACCTTTATCGCCAGCTTTCTGATGACCGGTTCGATCAGCTGGCTGTATTATTCCGATCGTCTGCTTGAGTTTCCGCTCGGCCTGTTCGGGATCGCCATTTCCACCGTTATTTTACCGACGCTGGCGCGGCATCATGTTAACCGCAGCGATGACGAACAGCGCAGCGCGGCGGATTTTCGCCAAACCATGGATTGGGGCGTGCGCATGATTCTGCTGCTCGGCGTGCCGGCGATGATCGGCATTGCGGTGCTGGCGCAACCGATGTTGCTGGTGCTGTTTATGCGCGGTCAGTTTTTGTTGCACGATGTGCAGGCGGCGTCATATTCCTTGTGGGCGTTTAATGCCGGGCTGCTGAGTTTTATGCTGATTAAAATTCTGGCCAACGGCTATTATGCCCGGCAGGATACCAAAACGCCGGTGAAAATCGGTATTATCGCCATGGTCAGCAACATGGGGTTTAATCTGCTGGCAATTCCTTTCAGCTATGTGGGGCTGGCGATGGCATCGGCGCTGTCGGCGAGCTTAAACGCCTATTTGTTGTACCGCGGGCTGGCGCGGGCGGATATTTACCGTTTCAGCCGACAAAGTGCGGTGTTTTTAGTGAAAGTTTTGCTGGCCGCGGCGGTGATGGGCGCAACTGTGTGGTATTATAGCCCGGTGCTGGACGGCTGGCAGGCAATGTCGTTTCTACAGCGCGTGCATTGGCTGGGCTGGTTGATTGGCTGTGCGGCGGCGGTTTACGGCATCATGCTGTGGCTGCTCGGGATCGACAAAAAAGCCTTAACCGCCACATAAAACATGCGATCCCGCCGGATCGCATCGCCGTTTATCGTCACTTCAATTCAGGCTTATTGCGGCGCATAAGGCAACGGATAGGCTTCCAGTCCCGTTTCGCTGTGCGGCAGTCTGAATTCGGCTTCCGCCGGCAGTTGGTTATTCAGCACGACCTGCAGCCATAAAACGCCGTCAAAATTGACCGCACTTAAGATAAAGCCGGTTTTGCGCCAACCGCTTTCCAGCCGCATTTCGATTTCCGCACCGATATCCGGCGTCACGGCGGTGGCGGCGCGGAAAGTGAACATCGCCCGTTTATTGATGCCGCGATATTTGGCGCGGGCGATGGTTTCCTGACCGATATAGCAACCTTTGGTAAAGGAAACCGCCTGTTCCAGCTGCGGCAGATTCAGCGCCTGCGGAATAAATTCAAGCCGGCTTTGCGGGCTTAACAGCGGAATGCCCGCGCGGATGTCCTGTATATCCCAATAAGCCGCCGGCGTGTCGCATTGACAATCCGGCTCGGCGGGATTAAGCAGAATATAACGTGTCGGCTGCGTCGGTAATGTCAGGGTGAGGTGAGCCGCCGTTTGCGGGGCGTTTTCACCGGCAATGCCGATAATCGGCCAGTCCGGCAGGGTGAAGCTGATATCGGAGAACACCGCGTATTTTTTTAATTGCGCAAGGGTGTCGGCCAGTAAATTTTGTCTGACTAACAGATAAAATTGCTGCCGGTCGTGGCGAATCAGGCGAAACAGCGAGTTGATTTTGCCTTTCGGATCACAATGTGCCGCCAGCGTAGATTGTCCGTCCGCCAGTTGGGTCACATCGCAGGTCAGCTGGCCTTGCAGGAATTTTTCCGCCTCGGCGCCCTGCGCGGAGATTACGCCGTACTGTGCAAGATTAATCCGCATAATGATTCCTTATTCCAGATTCTGAATTTGTTCGCGCATTTGTTCGATCAGCACTTTCAGTTCCACCGCCGAGTTGGTGATGTCGGCATTGATGGATTTTGACGCCAGCGTATTGCTTTCACGGTTTAACTCCTGCATCATAAAATCCAGTTTGCGCCCTACCGCGCCGCCTTTGTGCAGAATGGCGCGGGTTTCCTTCACATGCAGCTGCAGGCGATCCAATTCTTCCGCCACATCGATGCGCTGCGCCAGCAGTACCATTTCCTGCTCCAGCCGTTGTGTGTCCGGTTGCAGTTGCAGCTCATCGAAACGTTGTTGTAAGCGATCGCGCTGCCATTGCATAATCAGCGGCATTTGCGCGCGCACTTTATCGGCTTCCGCCGAAATGCCGTCGAGGCGTTGCTCGATGAGGCTTTTCAGTTTTTCACCTTCACGCGCGCGCATGGCGATAAAGTCTGTCAGCAGCTCATCGAACGCCGCCAGCAAATCGCGACTGATAGCGTCCAAATCCTGCTCCGGCGCTTCCACCACGCCCGGATAACGCAGAATATCGGTCAGGCTGATTTCGCCTTCGCCCGCCTGCTGTTTGATCCATTGCAGGGATTGAATAACCTGCCGGGCGAGATCGGTATTCAGGTTGAGTGCGGTCGCCGTTTGTTTTTTGTGTTCAATGCGCAGACTGCATTCAACTTTGCCGCGGGTCAGATTGCGGCGCAGCGTTTCCCGCAGGTTGTTTTCCAGCGCGCGGAACTGTTCCGGCAGACGGAAGAAATTTTCCAAATAACGTTGATTCACCGAACGGATTTCCCATACGGCGTCGCCCCAGTCCCGTTTGATTTCGCGACGGGCGAAAGCGGTCATACTGTAAATCATAAGCTTGTCCTTAGTTTGCGGTTTGGCGGCGATTCGGTTGTCGGGATTGCGCCGCTAAACGGCGTGTTCTGTTGGCTGGGATAATGTGAAAAAGCATAAACTTTTCAGGTGATTATCATAAAGCCGGGGCAGCCCGGACGGCATTATCGACAACATCGCCGTAAGTGCGGTTATTTTACCTTTAAATTTCGCATATGTCAGTTTGCGTGTTAAAATGAGCGCACTTTTATCACCTGAAATGAAGGAATTTTTAATGCGTCCGAACCAACGAGCTTTTAATCAACCCCGCCCGATTACAATCACCCGTCACTATACCAAACACGCCGAAGGATCGGTGTTGGTGGAATTCGGTGACACCAAAGTGATTTGCACCGCCACGGTGGAAGAGACGGTACCGCGTTTTCTGAAAGGACAGAATCAGGGCTGGGTGACGGCGGAATACGGCATGCTGCCGCGTTCCACCCACAGCCGTATGCCGCGCGAAGCGGCGAAGGGCAAACAAGGCGGGCGCACCATGGAAATTCAGCGCTTAATCGCCCGTTCGTTAAGAGCAATGGTGGATTTAACCGCACTGGGCGAGCGTTCGATTACGCTGGACTGCGATGTAATTCAGGCCGATGGCGGCACCCGCACGGCATCCATTACCGGCGCCTGTGTGGCGTTAGTGGATGCGGTGAACGCGCTGCTGGCGAACGGCACGCTGAAAACCAACCCGCTGAAAGGACTGGTGGCGGCGGTTTCCGTCGGTATTGTCAACGGCGATGCGGTATGTGATCTGGAATATGTGGAAGACAGCGCGGCAGAAACGGATATGAATGTGGTGATGACCGATGACGGCCGGCTCATCGAGGTGCAGGGCACGGCGGAAGGCGAGCCGTTCAGCCATGAGGAATTGCTCACCTTGCTGGCATTGGCGAAACAGGGCTGTGATGCCATTTTTCAGGCGCAGCGTCGCGCATTGGCGGAGTAAGGAAACTTATGCAGGATTATAAACATGAATTCATCAAATTCGCCTTAAGTCGTCATGTGCTGAAATTCGGCGAATTCACCCTGAAATCCGGGCGCGTCAGTCCGTATTTTTTTAATGCCGGATTATTTAATAGCGGTGCGGATCTGGCTTGTCTGGGACGGTTTTATGCCGCGGCGATTGAGGCGGCAAAGCTGGATTACGATGTCATTTTCGGCCCCGCCTATAAAGGGATTCCGATCGGCACCACGGTGTCGGTGGCGCTGTTTGATCAATACGGTGTGGATAAACCGGTGTGTTTTAACCGCAAAGAAGCCAAAGATCACGGCGAGGGCGGCAATTTAATCGGCAGTCCGTTGCAGGGACGGGTGCTGCTGGTGGACGATGTGATCACCGCCGGCACCGCCATTCGGGAGGCGATGGATTTAATTGCGGCGAATAATGCCCGTCTCAGTGCGGTGGTGATCGCGTTAAACCGGCAGGAGCGGGGCAAAGGCGAACTTTCCGCCATTCAGGAAGTCGAACGTGATTATGCCTGTCAGGTGTTGTCCATTATCGATGTGGACGATTTAATGACCTTTATTCAGCGGGATGAACAATACCGTCAGCATTTGCCGGCGCTGCGCGCTTATCGTGAGCGTTACGGCGTGTAATGACACTGACATAAAAGTGCGGTGTTTTTTCACCAGATTTCGCTCGCAGCGGTTAAACCGGCGGATGGGCTGAAACCGGTGGAAAACCGACCGCACTTTATCTGTATCGGAGTAAATAATGAATTTTATCGGGAAATTACTGGGCTTTATTATCGGCTGGCGCTTCGGCGGGTTATTCGGCGCCATTGCCGGCGTGATTCTGGGGCATATCGCGGATAAAAAACTGTATGAACTCGGCAGCGTGAATTCCAGTTTTTTCAACACTAAACTGACGCGCCAGTCTTTGTTTATGCAGACCACGTTTGCCGTGCTGGGGCATTTGACCAAAGCCAAAGGGCGGGTGACGGAAGACGACATTGCACTGGCCAGCAGCCTGATGCAGCAGATGAATCTGGATGACGCCGGGCGTAAGCTGGCGCAGGAGGCGTTTAACCGCGGAAAAGAGGCCGGCTTCCCGATTCGTCAGGTGATCCGCGAATTCCGTTTGGGCTGCGGACAGCGCGCCGATTTGCTCAGAATGTTTTTATCCGTTCAGGTGAAAGCGGCGTTTGCCGACGATCATCTGCATGAGAATGAAAAAGAGATTTTGTTTGTGGTGGCGGAAGAACTGGGATTGTCACGCTTTCAGTTCGAGCAGCTGTTAATGGCGGAGATGGCGGCGCGCCATTTCAGCCGCAACGGCGGATTTTACCAACAGCAGGGCGACTATCGGCAACAGGGCGGTTACCGTCAGGGCGGCTATCGGCAGCAGGGTGGTTATCAAGCACAGACGTCGGGGCCGACGCTGGATGACGCCTATAAAGTGCTGGGTGTGTCGGCAAGTGATGATCGCAATACCGTAAAACGCGCCTACCGCCGCTTAATGAACGAAAATCACCCGGATAAACTGGTCGCCAAAGGCCTGCCGAAAGAAATGCTGGAAATGGCGAAGGAAAAAGCCCAGCAGATTCAGGCGGCTTATGATTTAATCTGCAAAGCCAAAGGCTGGAAATAATGCGGAAACAAGCCAAAGCCGACGCAGGTATGCTTGCGCTGGCGTGTTTTATCGGTGCGTTGATTATCTGGTCTGGGATTGCGCCTTTTTCCCGCGCGGTCTGGTATGCGGAAATTCTGCCGATTATAGCGGTTTTCGGCACGTTAGTGCTGACTTATCGCTATTTTCAGTTCAGCCGTACCGCCTATTTGTTAATGTCGGTGTGGCTGATTATGCACACCGTCGGGGCGCATTATACCTTTGAACATGTCCCTTTCCGTTGGGCAAGCGATTTGCTGGCGCCGTGGCTGGGGGAGGGACGCAATCATTTTGACCGCGTTGCCCATTACGCTATCGGGTTTTACAGCTATCCGGCGGCGGAATTTCTGTTGCGCCGCAAGCTGTGCGGGCCGGTGATCGCCGGGCTGTTTTCTCTGTTTCTGATTATGTCCGTCGCCGCGGCCTACGAGTTGATCGAATGGCAATATGCGGTGCTGGCGGGCGGCGATAACGGGATCGCGTTCCTCGGTTCGCAGGGCGATGGGTGGGATGCACAAAAAGATATGCTGGCCGATACGCTGGGCGCCATCACCGCATTGCTGCTGTTTTATGGGATCCGCTCTGATCGTGAGCGGCAGGCCTGATGATGCGCGTGATGTTAGCGCCGATGCAGGGCGTTTTGGATCCTTTGGTACGTCAGCTGCTGACGGAAGTCAATGATTATGATCTGTGCATTTCCGAATTTGTACGCGTGGTGGACCAATTACTGCCTGAAAAAGTGTTTTATCGCTTATGTCCGGAGCTGGCTGACGGCGGCAAAACCCCGTCCGGCACGCCGCTGCGCGTGCAGTTGCTCGGACAATCGCCGCCCTGGCTGGCGGAAAACGCCCGGCGTGCGGTTGAACTGGGCTCTTACGGCGTGGATCTGAATTGCGGTTGTCCGTCGAAAACGGTCAACGGCAGCCATGGCGGGGCGGCGTTATTAAAACAACCGGAGCTGATTTATCAGGCGACCCGCGCCATTCGTCAGGCATTGCCGGCTGAGCAGCCGGTCAGCGTCAAGGTGCGCCTCGGCTGGGATAATGACAGCGCCGCATTGGAAATTGCCGATGCGGTGCAACAGGGCGGGGCGACGGAAATTACGGTGCATGGCCGCACCAAAGCTGACGGTTATCGCGCCGATCGCATCAATTGGGCGAAAATCGGCGAAGTGCGGGCTAAATTATCCATTCCGGTGATTGCCAATGGTGAAATCCGGCACTGGCAGGACGGACAGGCTTGTCTTGCCGTCACCGGCTGCCGCGCGCTTATGATCGGGCGCGGCGCGTTGCATATTCCGAATCTGAGCCGGGTGGTGAAGTTCAATCATGCGAAACTGGACTGGCAAACCGGCGTAATGCCGCTGTTATGCCGCTATGCGGAGATGCAAAATCCCTATGACAGCGGATTTTATCATGTGGCGCGGATTAAACAGTGGCTGCAATATCTGCAACAAGATTATGCGCCGGCGCACGCGCTGTTTGCGCGGATTAAAACCTGTCAGGATGCGGCGGATTTGCGCGCAAGATTATATCAGGCGGTAACGGAATGAAATATCAATGGATTTTTTTTGATGCGGATGAAACTCTGTTTTCCTTCGACGGTTTTGCCGGGCTAAAGCGCATGTTCGCCGCTTACGGGGTGGATTTTCAGGCGGCGGATTTCGACGAATTTCAGCAGCTTAACAAGCCGCTGTGGGTACAATATCAAAATGCCGAAATCAGCGCGCAACAGTTACAAACCACACGCTTTGAACGCTGGGGCAAGCGACTGGGCAAAAGTGCGGCGGAGTTAAACCGGCATTATTTGCTGGCGATGGCGGAAATTTGCCGTCCGTTGGAGGGCGTTACCGAAACGCTGCAATATTTGGCCGCAGGGGCGAAGCTGGCGATTATTACCAACGGCTTTACTCTGATGCAGCAGCTGCGGTTGCAGAATACCGGTTTGCAGGATTACTTTGAGTTTATTACGGTGTCGGAAGAGGTCGGTATTGCCAAGCCCGACGCCCGCATTTTCGCCCATAGTCTACAGCGCGCGCAAGTGAAAGATAAACGCAAAGTGCTGATGGTGGGCGATACGCTGCAATCGGATATTCAGGGCGGCATTAATGCCGGGCTGGACACATGCTGGCTGGCGCACCGGCGCACCAACGAGACGGCAATTCAGCCCGCTTATACGGTAAATCGCTTCGCCGAGCTGGCGGAGGTGGTGAAAGCCTCGCGCTAAACAATATCGCGCGAAAAAGCGGGGAAAAGTGCGGTGTGATTTTATGGTGTTTTCGGTATGCGGCCGAAAAGATAAAAAATCCGACCGCACTTTTATTTAATCGATACCCAATACTTTGCGTCCGTTGATGCTGGCGATATTGATCATGGCGTCGAGATCGGGAAAACGGCAGCCGGCGGCAAGCAGGCTTAATTCCTGCCACATATCGCCTTCGCACAGCGGTACCATGTAATCGCAGATATTGTCGGTACCGATAGCGACCGTAATGCCTTCCGGGATCATTTCGTCCGCCGGCGTCAGGGCGTTGTGAAACGGCATCAGATCTTCTTTGCGGTTGCTGTCAATCCACGCCATCGGGCAGGCGATAATCATCATTTGTGCCTGACGCATTTTTTCATACAGTTTATAGCGGTATTCTTTGGAATGAGCGCCGATAGAAATGCCGTGAATGGCGACCACCCGTCCCTGCATGCCGTGCTCGATGGTTTTATCGCACAATTGTTCGGTTTCTTTTTCGCGCGGCGTGTTGAACTGATCCACATGCACATGGCACATAATGCCGAGGGAGTTGGCTTTATCCAGCAAAATATCCATGGCTTCCAGACCGCGTCCGTAATCCAGTTCGTCGCGATAAGGCAGGCCGCCTATCATATCCACCATTTCCGAACCGATGTCAAACCATTTTCTGGCGGTGGGTTCGATGACGCCTTTGAGCGTCTGATTGGCGAATTTCAGCGTAATATCGTGCTTATACACCTCGCGCGCTTTGTGCGCGGCGATAATGGCGCGGTCTTCACAGATGGGATCGATATCCACAAAGGTTCCGAATGCGGTGACGCCCTGCGCAATCATCAGCTCGATGGCCTGACAGAACCGGGCGTAATAATCGTCCACCGATGAGGTGCGTTTGACCTCATCCACCAGATCCCACTTTTGTTGCAGATTGCTGCTGTGATAAATGCCGATTTTTTCCGGAGTCATAGTAAATGCGCGGTCAGCATGCGCATGGGCGTTCACCCAGCCGCCCTTTTTGATGATTTCATCTCTGATGTAGGTTTTAAAGCTACGAACGTGGTTTTTCATAATTACTCCGTGACGATATAAGCGATAACAGGCGGACAGCGGCTGAAGATATAAAAAAATCCCGCATGCAAGGGGATTGGTTATTAAGTGAAAAGAGAATTGCGTTCGATGCGCTTTGGCGCGCACCGAGTAAGTTGATTGCAATGTTATGAAAAATTCTCGGATTTTTAATTAATAACATTATATCCAGTCCTGATATAAGGGCGCGAACCTGACGGCCGAACCTCGGATACTCGGGCGATAGTATAAGGGGTTCGATATTAAAAATATAATCGGTTCTAACTATTGGTGGCCGGGTGAATCGAGGTTATTTTTCAAAAAACTCCCCTTCCCGGGTGAACACGTCCAAAAACAGTCCCAGCGGCGGCGATTCCGACGAGGCCGGCTGATAAGTGCGGTCGTATTTTTGATAGTTTCCGCGCCGATCGATATGGTATTGCGTGCCGTCCGGCATGATCACGACGGTCCAGCGGTAATTGCCGGCCTGCACCCAGTCGTGGCTTGCCGACGGGTCGAACAAGTCTTTTCCCTGTGCGTAATCGGAAACCGGATTTTCGGTGTTGAACAGATGTTTCATCAGCGCCGGCAGCACATCTGTATGCGTGGTTAGACGGTTGATTTTTCCGGCGGCCAGTGCTTTCCAGCGCACAATCATCGGCACCTGAATTTCATCGCGGGCGAAATAATGCATTTGCTGTTTTTCATCCAGCCCATTGAAGTGGTAGCCGTGTTCCGCGGTCAGCATCACCAGCGTGTCCGGGTCAACCGTGTTCAGTACGCTTTCCAGCAGCGTATCCAGCCGGCTCAGTTGTTGCGTATAATCCGCCTGTGTCAGCCCCTGCGGCAGCGCCAGACTCAAATAAGCAAAGAACGGCGTATTGCGCTGCGTTATCTGTGCGTGCCATTGCATAAACTGCTCGGCGGCGGTGCGGTTATCGGTTTTTTTCTTCGCCAAGCGGTTGTCGGCAAACAGCGCCTGACGGAATAAACTGGCTTTAAATCCGTCGGCGGAGAATAATCCCAGACTGTAACCGCTGTTTTTCCGGCGTAATGTGTCGATCAGCACGGATTCGGTCTTATTGCTGAGCAGGCTGTCGGTATAATTGGCGTTCAGCCCGTAGAATAAACCGGTCAGCCCGTTATTGTTGGTATTGCCGGTGCTGTAGTGATTGGTATATTGCGTGGCCTGTTCGGCGAAGGCGTGCAGTGCCGGCATCGTTTCGGCCTTCACCGCATCATAGCGCAGACCGGAGACGGTAATTAACAGAATATTGGTTTTTTCCCCATGCTCGGCGTATCTCAATGCCTGCTGCGGATAATTGAT
Organism: Necropsobacter rosorum; assembly: GCA_000751835.1. Taxonomy (GTDB): domain Bacteria; phylum Pseudomonadota; class Gammaproteobacteria; order Enterobacterales; family Pasteurellaceae; genus Necropsobacter; species Necropsobacter rosorum. Next base: position 58,851 of record CCMQ01000009.1, read on the forward strand.
TTTCGGCGCTTCCGGGCGGCCTTCCTGTTCCAGTGTCTGACTGTACTGCGCTTTATCCAACAGACCGTGTTTTTCCAGAAAAGAGCGCGCCGTCATCGGGTAGGACAGCGGAAAATTGGATTTCTGCATGGTGATCGGGCGGTAAATCGAGGCGTCCGCCCACGCGTAAATTACATGGTTGGCGGTAAACGCGCAGAGAAAAAAGAGGCCGACGCCTTTCAGCCATTTCTGCCGTTCCAGACTGCGCAGTTTTTCCCACGACCAGCGCGAAAACAGCATTTGCGCCAGTAAAATGATTGGCATCGGGGCGAAGAAAATCTGCCAGTTGCGCGACAGCTCACCGTTTTCCGGATTCACCAGTAGATTCCACACCACGGAGGAAAGATGCAGATTAAAGCGCGAGAATACTTCCGTATCGACCAGCAGCAACGCCATGCCGATCGTGGCCAGAATTACCGTCAGCCCGCGGAAAGTGCGGTGATTTTTGATGATAAAACTGAGCGGAAACACCACCAGCAGATACACGGCGAACACAATAAAACTGAAATGGCCGAGCAGGCTGATAAAAAAATAGAGTTTGCCGAACAGGGTATCCGGCCAGTCAATGATAAACGCATAGCGGGAGCCGATAATAATGGCCCATAAGCTATTAAAAAACACAAACCAATGTCCCCAGGAAATCTTGCGGGAGGTTTCTTCGCGATATTGTTTGCCGTTTTTAATCCATAACATAGTGTTTATTTATCGCTTTTGACTGAGTTCAGCAACGCTTCTGAAAAGGCTTGCGCCAGTGCGCTGCGTTGCCGGGTGCCGACGCTGCTGCGCAGTAAATGGGTAACCATGTTGCCGAGCACCACCAGCGACAGTTCGACCGGCGCCTGATGTTTTTCGAGTACGCCGATCATATCCTGTAAAATCACATCGACCTGTTTGTCCTGATATTTTGAGTGTTTTGCCATGCTGAACCCTGAACGTAGCGGCGGAGGGGAAAACCGGTGGTGAATTATCCGAATGATAATCGATTTTTTTACCCTCAAGAATAATTTCGTATATGCTAGCATATTTTTCACTAAAGTGCGGTTATAATATCGCGCAAATTTATCGTGATAAACAGCGGGTTAAAAAATGACTATCAGTGTGAATCAAATCGTATTGCATCAATTAGTTAAGCCGGAACCGGCGGAGGAAAATGCCGCCTTGAGCCTGCAGCTGCGGGAGGCGTTGCTGCCGGTGACGGCGGAGGCGGAACAAATGATGCTGCAGCTGCACCAAGGCTATCAGAATAAAGCGAAAGGCTACGGCGTTTTTCAGGCCGCATCGGATTTTGCCCGGCAGCTTAACCGGCTGCTGGAAGGCGAGACAGATTTTTTATCTTTCAGCCAGCAGGCCGCGACTTTACTGGCGGCGGAATTGGGCAAATATGCCTTTGCCGATAGCGGTACGCTGATTTTGTGCCGTTACAGTTTTTTAGCCACCGATTACCTGTTTATCGCGCTGCTGGACAGCCGCGCCAGTATGCTGGTGGATGAGCAGCTGGAGATTCACCGTACCCAATACCTTGACATCACGCAGTTTGATATTGCCGGACGGATTAATTTGACCGATTTGCAGACCGACGCGGATTCCAACCGTTATCTGACCTTTATTAAAGGCCGGGTAGGGCGTAGAATCGGCGATTTTTTTATGGATTTTCTCGGCGCGGAGGAAGGGCTGAATCCGCAGGTGCAGAATCAGTGTTTACTACAGGCGGTGAGCGATTACTGCCGGCAGGGCGAGTTGGATCCGGTGCAGTCGCAGGCGGTGAAAAAACAGGTGTTCGACTATTGCAAAGGGCAGCTGAGCGGCGGTGAGGAAATCGAATTAACGGAACTTTCCGCCAGCATTCCGACTCTAAAAGACCGCCCTTTCGCCGATTTTGCCGCCGAACAGGATTACGGGCTGGCGGACAGCATTCCGCCGCTGCGCTCGGCACTGAAAAGCCTGACCAAATTTTGTGGCTCCGGCAAGGGGGTGACGATCAGTTTTGATGCGGAATTAATCGATCAGCGGATCATCTGGGATGAAGCAGCCGATACCTTAACAATCAAAGGGTTACCGCCTAATCTGCGTGATCAGCTGCAGCGCCGGCTAAAAGAGCAGAATTAATTTGGCAATCCGGTTAACTTTCGGTATTATCAACCATTGTTTGCAGACTATAAAAAAGGTAAAAATATGCAATTAAAATCCGTTATTCCTGCGGTCGTGTTAGCCTTAAGCCTAACCGCGTGTTCCGCCATGAATAAAATCGTTTATCGTATTGATGTGCCGCAGGGCAATTATTTGGAGGCCGCGACGGTGGCGCAGGTTAAACCGGGAATGAACGCCCAGCAAGTGCAGTATCTGCTCGGTACGCCGGTATTAATCGACCCTTATAGCAATAATACCTGGTATTATGTTTTCCTGCTGCAAAAAGCCTACGAAACGCCGGATCAGCATACTTTTATCGTTAATTTTGATCGCAACGGCATTGTTACCGGTGTGGATCTGGATAAACCGTTGCCGGATGAGGCTAAGCCGGAGATCAACAATGCGATTATTACCGGTACGGACACACAAACCAAAAGCTGGTGGCAGTTCTGGAAATAGGGCGATTGGCGAAAGGCAGCGTCAACGGCTGTTTTTCCGAGACAGCGTAATGACTATAAGGATATCCGATTATGACCAAGCTTTTATTAGTTGACGATGATGTCGAGCTTGTCGAATTACTGGCAGAATTGCTCAGTCTGGAAGGATTTGAGGTTGAGGTGGCGAATAACGGGCAGCAGGCATTGGATAAACTGGATGCCGGTTATGATCTGGTGCTGCTGGATGTCATGATGCCGGTATTGAACGGCATTGAAACCTTAAAACAGATCCGGCGCAAATTTACCGTGCCGGTGATGATGCTGACCGCCCGCGGTGAGGAAATCGATCGTGTGCTGGGGCTGGAACTCGGTGCCGATGATTACCTGCCGAAACCGTTTAACGACAGAGAACTGGTGGCTCGGATTAAGGCGATTTTGCGCCGCACCGTTACCCCGCCGGCGGCCGGGGAGCCTCATAAAGCGGCGGAAGAAAACGGTTCTTTCGAATTCTGTGATCTGACTTTATATCCGGGTCGTCAGCAGGCGCTGTTTAACGGTCAGGATCTGGAACTGACGGGCACGGAATTCGCCTTATTGCAGATTCTGATTTCCAATCCGGGGCAGATACTGTCGCGCGAATATCTCAGTATGGAAGTGCTTGGAAAACCGCTGACCCCTTTTGATCGCGCGATTGATATGCATATGTCCAATCTGCGCAAAAAGTTACCGCCGAGAAACGATGACACCTCTTGGTTTAAAACCCTGCGCGGCAGAGGTTATTTACTGGTCGCGGAAAAATAATAATTTGACATGCAAATGATATCTTTGATTTATGAAATTAAGTTCGATTGCGTTTTTTAATACGCTCTCTTTGCGTATTTTCGCCTTTTTTTGGCTGTCTTTTTTAATTTTGTTCGGGCTGGCATTTTTCCTGCCGCATTTTGATGCACGTCTTTATTCCGAGTTGAATAATAATGAAGTCTCCGCCTATCACCGCGAAATCTCTTCCGTTATCCGCAATAATCATCTTTCTCATATTTTATCCGGTGCGCCGGTTTTTCCTACGGACAAATTCGACGGCGTACACCCGGTTTTAGTCAACCCGGAAGGGGAAATTATCGGCGCCCGCAAAGAAGAAACCGCACCGATACAGCAATTTATTTATCATGCCAAAAATCCGCTGCAGCCGTTAAAGAAAAGTTTTTATGACTTGCAAATCGCCGGCCCTTTTGTGGTGTATGTCAATACCTCGGGCGAAGAGGTGTCTTATACGCTGTATTTTTTACGCAAAGTGGAGGCGCAGAAAGAATTCGTCTCTTTTGCCTTTGATCATCCGCTGATTTTGATTTTGGTCATTCTGGGCGTATCAACGCCGTTATTGTGGTGGCTGTCGCACAGTATCGGCCGTCCGCTGCGCAATTTACAGCGCGCCTCAAACGCCGTTGCGATGGGTAATTTTAAAACCGATAAAAATCTGGAGATTTACGGCACGGTGGAACTGCGTCAGGTCGGCCAGAGTTTTAATCATATGACGGCGGCGCTGGAAGATTTATTATCCAGTCAGCAGTCGCTGCTGTCGTCCATTTCCCATGAACTGAGAACACCGCTGACCCGTTTGCAACTGGCGCTGGCGTTATTGCGGCGGCGTATCGGCGAAGGCACGGAAGTCGCCCGGATTGAAAAGGAAGCGCAGCAGCTGGATGCGATGATTAACGATTTGCTGCTGTTATCCCGCCAGCAGCTCAACAGCCATTTGTTGCGAAATATTTTCCCGATTGTCGAGCTGTGGTCGGATATTGTGAACGACGGCGCCTTTGAGGCGGAACAACGTAAACTGAATTTTAAAGTGCGTCAGCTGATTTACACACCGAAGCAGTTTTTTATCAACGGTAATAAAGGCCTGTTATGCAGTGCGGTGGAAAATATTATCCGCAACGCGATGAAATATACCAAATCGCGGATTGAAACGACGATTTTTCTGAAGAATAACGCTCTGTTTATCGCCATTGATGATGACGGCGACGGCATCCCGGCAAAAGAATATGAAAATATTTTTAAACCGTTTTACCGGATTGATGAAGCCAGAACGCGGGAAACCGGCGGGGCGGGGCTTGGTCTGGCGATTGTGGCGAATGTCATCAAAGAACATCAGGGCAGCGTACGGGCGATGCAAAGCCATTTGGGCGGGTTGCGCGTTGTGATTCAGCTGCCGTTATGGATTCATAAATAAAACGCACCGCACTTTACTTTAGCCAAAAAAACAAAACGGCGCGCTTTTGTCGTTATCATCTCCGCGTCATATCGGCCACCGAGCGGCGCTCAATCAGCGTCGGTTGCAGGGTTAAAGTGCGGTAGTTTTCCGTCGGGTTTTTAATGCGTTGCAGCAGCGTATCCACCGCCGACTGCGCCAGCCGGTCTTTCGGCTGATGAATGGTGCTGAGCGGCGGCGAAAGGTATTGCGCCAGATTGATATTATCGTAACCGATAACAGACATATCGTGCGGCACGGAAAGCCCATGGCGCCAAAGGGTTTGATAAGCGCCGAGGGCGATAGTATCGCTACAGGCGAATACCGCACCGGGGCGCTGCGGCAGATTCAGCAGGGTTTCCATGCCGACAAGCCCGCCGTCGAAATTAAAATGGCTTTCAATCACCCATTCCCGCCGCAGCGGGATATCGTATTCCGCCAGCGCTTTTTTATAGCCGGCAAGGCGGTTGCGCGCCAGCAGTTTTTTCAGGCTGCCGGTAATTATCGCGATATGCCGATGGCCGTGTTCGATCAGGCATTTTGTCGCCAGATAGCCGCCGAGTGCCGAATCTTCGTGAATTTTATCCGCGTTCAGCTCGTTCGGCCACCAGTCCATAATAACGCTGGGCACCGACAGATTGAGCGGCTTGGCGCGAAAACGGCTTTCCGTACACATCAGCAGTAAACCGTCCACCTGCTTTTGCATCAGCGTCTGCAGGTTTTTTTCCAGCCGGCTTTCATCGTCGTCGGTATTGCATAAAATCAGATTATAATCGTGCCGGTTGCAGTACCGTTCCACATGGGCGACCACTTCGGCGAAAAACGGGTTATCGCTGGTGGTGACCAGCATACCGATAGTGTTGGTTTGTTTGACTTTCAGGCTGCGTGCCAGCGCCGAGGGCGTGTAATCCAGCTGCGCCACCACCTGCATGACTTTATTGCGGATCTCATCGCTGACGAAGCGGGAATTATTGATCACATGGGAAACGGTGGAGGTGGAAACCTGTGCGATCCGTGCGATGTCTTTCATTGTAGTCATGGTTTCCGCCTCCTGCGGTGATTTATTGGCGGGCTAAAAAGGCCAGCGTTTCCGCCCGCTGTGGAATGGATGGCTGGGCGCCCTGACGCGTCACGCTGATTGCCGCCGCCGCATGGGCGAAACGGATTGCCTCCGCCATCGGTTTATCTTCCAGCAGCGCACAGACCAGCGCGCCGTTAAAGGTATCGCCCGCGGCGGTGGTATCAACGGCGTCGACTTGAAAACCGGCAATGATTTCGCCTTCGCCCCGCCGGCTGAAATAGACTCCTTTGGCGCCCAGCGTAATCAGGACGGTTTCAATGCCCTTGGCATGCAAAACCTGTGCCGCTTTGACCGCACTTTGTTCATCGGTCACTGTTATGCCGGTCAGGATTTCGGCTTCCGTTTCGTTCGGGGTGATCATGCTTAGCCGGCTTAACAGTTGGTCGGGCAGCGGTTGTGCCGGTGCCGGATTTAAAATCACTTTGGTCTGATTGGCATAAGCTAATTCTGCGGCTTTTTGCACCGCACTTAACGGTGTTTCCAGCTGCATCAGCAGATAATCGGCGCGCATAATCTCCGCTGCGAAGGTCTCGACCGCCGCTTCATCCAGCCGCGCGTTGGCACCGGCGGAAATCACGATACTGTTTTCGCCGCTGTCGGCCACCTGAATCAGGGCGACGCCGGTGGTTTCGCCAGCAATTTCCACAATCGGGCGGGTATTGATGCCGTCCTGCGTAAAGGCCTTTTTCATTGCGCGACCGATATCGTCGTCGCCGATACAACCGATAAAATTCACTTGTGCGCCGCAACGCGCCGCCGCGACCGCCTGATTGGCGCCCTTGCCGCCGTAAGCAATGTGGTAGTTGCGGCCGCTTAAGGTTTCGCCCGGTCGGGCAAAGTGCGGTACGGAAATGACGTGATCGGCATTGATGCTGCCGAGCACGGTAAGTGTTTTAGCCATAAGAACTCCGAAAATCTGTTCGATGTAACGGGCGAAGGCGTGATATTTCGCCCGTCTGTCAGCGTTATTCCGTAACCACTTTTAACGCAACGGGAATTTTAGCCTCCACTTTCTCGCCTTTCAACAGTTTGTCCGCGGTTTCTACCCCCAGACTGCCGATCAGTTCCGGCTGTTGTGCGATGGTGGCGGCCAGTTTACCGCTTTTAACCGCTTTAATGCCGTCGTCGGTACCGTCGAAACCGACCACCAGCACGTTTTTATTGGTCGCGCCGATCGCCCGCAGCGCACCTAGCGCCATTTCGTCGTTTTGGGCGAATACCGCCTGCACCGCCCCTTTACTGGCGAGCAGATTTTCCATTACGTTCAGTCCTTTAGTGCGGTCGAAATCCGCCGGTTGGCTGGCAAGCACGCTGAAATGATGGGCGTCGATGGCCTGTTTAAAACCTTCGCCCCGTTCCCGCGCGGCGGAAGTTCCGGCCAGCCCTTCCAGCTGAATCACTTTCGCCCCGTCGCCCAGTTTTTGCGCGATGAAATCGCCCGCCATTTTGCCGCCGGCCACATTATCCGAGGCGATATGGCTGACCACTTCACCTTTTTCCGCCCCGCGATCCAGCGTGATAACCGGGATCTTATTGCGGTTTGCGATGGCCACCGCATTGCTCACCGCTTCGCTGTCCGTCGGATTGATTAATAATACTTTGGCGCCGCGAACGGTGAGATCTTCCACATTGGACAGCTCTTTGGCCGGATCGTTTTGTGAATCCAGCACCACTAGTTTGTAGCCCAGCTCGTCCGCTTTTTTCTGCGCGCCGTCCCGCAGGGAGACGAAAAACGGATTATCCAGCGTGGAAACCGTCAGGGCGAGGGTATCCTGCGCCAGCGCCGCACCGCTGACAGCAAGGCTTAACAGCATGGCTGAGGTCAGTTTGGTTAATTTTTTCATCATCTAATCTCCTTTAAATAAATGGAAGGTTATACTTTTCGGCTGCCCAGATAGTTATCCGCCAGTACCGCGGCGAGAATAACCAAGGCTTTGGCAATCATCTGATAATAAGATGAAATATCTAATAAATTTAATGCGTTATTTAAAAAGCCGATAATCAGCGCACCGATTAACGTGCCCATTACCCGGCCTTTACCGCCCATCAGACTGGTACCGCCGACCACTACCGCGGCAATGGCATCCAGTTCGTAAGATACCCCGGCGGTAGGTTGTGCCGAGGACAGACGGGCGGTGACGATTAAGCCCGCCAGCGCGGACAGCAGACCGCTGACGGCAAACACGAACACTTTCACCCGGTTGACATTAATGCCGGATAACTGGGTGGCGGCTTCGTTACCGCCCAGCGCATAAATATAGCGCCCGATTTTCATGTGTTTCAGAATGTACCACGCGGCGGCAAACACCAGCGCCATCAGCCAAATCGGCAACGGAATGCCGGCTAAATAACCGGTGCCCAGATAGGCAAAGCCGTCCGCCGCTTCGGAAAAGCCGGTGCTGATAGGGCGGCCGTCGGTATAAACCATAGTAACGCCGCGCAATAGAGTCATGGTAACCAGCGTGGCGATAAAGGCCTGCACCTTACCTTTGGCGACGATAACCCCGCTGGTTGCACCGAGCAGAGTGCCGAACAGCAGCACCGTCGGAATCACCAGCCACAGCGATAATTCTGCGCTCACCATGGAGGCGGCGACGGCGCCGGTTAAAGCGAGGATCGAACCGACCGACAAATCGATACCGGCGATCAGAATCACAAAGGTCATGCCGACGGCAATAATGGCGTTCACCGAGGTCTGGCGCAGAATATTTAACAGATTATCAAGGCTGAAAAAATCCGGATTAATCAGCGAAACAATCAGAATCAACAGCAATAATGCGATGATCGAGCGTTGTTCGAGTAAAAATGTGGCTAACTGAAAACGATGTTTTTGTGATGTCGAAGTCATAAAATCCCCTTATTATGCCGCCGCTTTACCCATTGCCGCGGCCAGCAGTTTTTCCTGTGTCGCCTCGCTGCGGCCGAATTCCGCGCTGATTCGTCCTTCGTGCATAACCAGAATGCGATCGCTCATGCCCAGCACCTCGGGCATATCGGACGACACTAAAATAATGCTTAAACCCTGTTGTTTGAATTGATTAATCAGCTGATAGATTTCTTTTTTCGCGCCGACATCCACCCCGCGGGTCGGTTCGTCTAAAATCAGCACCTGCGGTCTGGTCATCAGCCCTTTGGCAATGACAACCTTTTGCTGATTGCCGCCGGACAGCAACCCGATAAGTTGATCGCGCCCCGGCGTTTTGATATTGAACAGGCGGATAAAATCATCCACTGCCTGTTGTTCGGCGCGGTGATGGAGCGTGCCGGCGGTGGAAAAATGGTTCAGCGCGGTCAGGGACATATTTTCTTTTACCGACATGCCCAGCACCAGCCCGTCGCCTTTGCGATCTTCGGAAATATAGACGATGCCGTTGCTTAAGCCGTCCTGCGCACAGCGGATCGAAATCTCGCGATTATTTAACCGCACTTCACCGTGACTTTTCGGCAGGGCGCCGTACAGCACTTTCATTAATTCGGTGCGCCCTGCGCCCATCAAACCGGAAATGCCGAGAATTTCACCGCCGTATAAGCGGAAACTGACATCCTGCACGCCGCTGCCGCTGAGATGATTGACGCTCAGGCGCAAATCACCTTTTGTCTGCTCGATATGCGGGTATTGTTCCTCCAGTTTGCGTCCCACCATCATTTCAATCAGCCGCTCTTCGGTTAACTCCGCCACCGCACTTTCGCCGATAAACTGACCGTCGCGCAGCACGGTGACATCGTCGCAGATCGCAAAGATTTCTTTAATGCGGTGAGAAATATAGACAATCCCGCGTTTTTCCGCTTTCAGTTCGCGGATAACCTTAAACAGCGCCGCGGTTTCCGTGTCGGTCAGGGCATCTGTCGGCTCGTCCATAATAATGACTTGCGACTGGAAACTCAGCGCTTTTGCGATCTCAACCATTTGCTGCTCGCCGATCGACAGTTCGCCGCAAAGCCGGTGACTGCTGTGCGGCACGTTAAGGCGGGCAAGCAGTTTGTCCGCTTCCCGATACATGGTTTTCCAGTCGATAGCGCCCCACGGCGTAGTAAATTCCCGCCCGAGAAAAATATTTTCCGCAATGGTCAGATTGCCCACCAGATTCAGTTCCTGATGAATAATGCTGATGCCCGCTTGCTGAGACTCCTTCGGCCCTTTAAAACTGACCGCCCGGCCGAGATAGTTGATCGTGCCGCGATCTTTGCGGTAAATCCCGGTCAGCACTTTCATCAGCGTCGATTTACCGGCGCCGTTTTCGCCCATCAGCGCCATAACCCGACCGGCATAAACGGACAGGCAGGCGTTGCTCAGCGCTTGCACGCCGGGAAAGGCTTTATCAATACCGCTGATGTTCAGTAAGGTTTGTTGTTCCATGGCAGCACTCCGCGGTTAAAAAGGCACGCCCGCATACAGGATCACATTGGCATAAGGCGAACATTCGCCGCTGCGGACAATCGCTTTGCTGTCGTGCGTCCGTTGTTTGAAGACCTGATGCGGCACATAATTCAGCACGATGCGGTTGCCCTGCTCGGCTTCCAGCTGTTGCAGGCAGGCTAAAAGTGCGGTGTGAATTTGCGGATTTTTTTGCTTGATTTCTTCCGCGATAAGCGCGCGTTCCACAAACATTTCGCTGAGCACAGTTTTGACGGTGGTCAGAAATGCCGGAACGCCGCAGGTCAGCGCCAGATCAATGCGTTCCACGCCGTCGGGAATCGGCAGACCGGCATCGCAAATGGTGAGGCTGTCGGTGTGTCCCAGCGTGGCGACGGCATGAGATAAGCGGGCGTTTAACAACGTGGTTTTCTTCATGCTTTTCCTTTCAATGGTTTAAAATCGTTTGTTTTTTGTACATCGAAACGTTTCGATATTATTTTTGAACAGAGTGTAAAAGAAAAAAATGTTAAAAGAAAACGGCTGTTGTTAAATCTGTGATCGGGATCAAAGAATATTTTTGGCAACTAAAAGGCTTTATGGCATGCGGTGAGGGGCTCGGCTCTCGGCATAAAATCACGATTGAAGGCATAATCCGCGTGTCGTCAGTGCCGGGTGAAATCATACGGCGGAACGCTAATTTGCATGGTTGGAATGGTGTGAAGGGCGGCGCTGTTCGTCCGCCCGGAGAAATGTCTTATGGTTTAAAGTGCGGTCAGTACGCTTTTCGTGCGCAGTGCCGACAATGCGGCAGTGGCGCATAATAAAACGAACGCCACGCCGATATATAAACTTTGTTTGTCCCAGCCGCTGTCAAGCAACAGACCCGCTGCCGTCGGGGCGAGAATGGCGCCGATACGGCCGATACCGATTGCCCAGCCCACGCCGGTGCTGCGAATATCGGCGGCGTAAATGCTCGGATTTAAGGTATAAAGCCCGCTGATACAGCCGTTCATCAGCGCACCGACTAAGATGCCGAAAATCATCGCCAGCCATAATATTGACGCCGACAGAATAAAAATGATCACCGTACCAGAGGCCGCAACGGTAAATAAAATCAAGACGCTGCGCGCCGGCCAGCGGCTTGCCAGTAAACCGTATAACAGCGCGCCGCAGGTGCCGCCCAAGGCTATCATCATGCCGACGCTGACACTTTGTTCGGTTGTCATGCCGGCTTCTTTTAACAATGCCGGCGTCCATGAACTGACAAAATAAAAGCTGAACATAATGGCGAAAAAAGCCACCCAGATAAGCAGCGTCGGGCGTCGGTATGGTGCGCTGAATAAGCGGCCGATCGGTAATTGGCGCTCGCTTTTTGCGGTTTTCGGCGGCAGCGCCCATTCTCCCTGCAAGTTCATTTTGGCGGCGATGCGGTTTAAGCGGTGCATCGCACCCACCGGCTGTTTGCTGAGCAGGTAGTCGATCGATTCCGGCAGCCACAGCAGTAACACGAGAAAACACAGACCGGTTAATACCGCGCCGGCTATAAATACCGCCCGCCAGCCGTATTCGGCCTGCAACATCACCGCGAACATACCGCCCAACACGGCGCCGACACCGAATCCGGCGGCATAAATACTGATAGCCAGACTGCGCCATTTGCGCGAGGCATATTCGCTGGTAAGTACATTGGTGCCGACCAGAATGCCGCCCACGCCGAGCCCGGTGAGAACGCGCCAGACACCGAGCAGCTGATAGTTCGAAACCAACGCCGAGCCGAGCATACCGAAGGCCGACAGCGCAACGGAAAGCAGTAATAACGGGCGCCGGCCGATTTTATCCGCCAGCGGAGCTAAAAACAGTGAACCCGCCGCCATACCGAATAAGCCTGCGCTGAGCAAATAGCCGAGTTCCGTGCCGGATAAACCGAATTCCTGTCGAATAGCCGTGGCGGTAAAGGCCAGCGCCAGCACGTCAAAGCCGTCCAGCACATTCATAATGGCCGCCATGAGTACGATAAACCACTGATAGGCGCTCATCGGGCTTTGATCAATTTTTTCTCTGAGAGTCATCATTTTTCCTTACTTTGTAATATTCACATTGATGCGGTTTGCGGCTTGGCGGACAACAGCTGAAGTTTGCGTAAAATAACATTTAACGCCACGCCGTAAGCGGGCACGAATAACAGGATGCCGATCAACAGTTTAAACAGGTAATCGACTAAACCCAGTTCCGCCCAGTGTGTAGCCATAAACGGGTCGCTGCTGGCATAAAACGCCACGGCGAAGAACAAAAACGTATCCGCCATGGAGCCGAAAATCATTGAGCTGCTCGGCGCTATCCACCAGGTTTTTAATTGGCGCAGGCGGTTAAAAACCAGAACGTCGAGCAGCTGGCCGCACACATAAGCCGCAAAGCTGGCAAAGGCGATACGGAACACAAAGGCATTGAAAGTATAAAGCGCTTCAACGCCCTGATACTGCGAATCGGAGAATAAGGTTGAAATCAGATAACTTATCCCTAATGCCGGCAGCATAACGACGAAAATAATCCGCCGCGCCTGTTCGGCGCCGAAAATCCGCACCGTCAGATCGGTGGCGAGAAAAATAAACGGAAAGGTCAGCGTCCCCCAAGTGCTGTGAAAGGAAAAATCCTCGGCGGCACCCAACGCGCTGAACGGAAGACGAATCTCAAAGGGGATCTGCACCAGATAATTACTGGCCGCGATAATAAAAATATGGAAAAAACTGAGTAGCACTAAAGCGCGGCGTTGCTGCTGATCATTGAAGATCGAAAGCGTATTGTGCATTGATTGTTACCTTTTTTGTCTGTGTTGGGGTGAGGGAACCCAGAATAAATGCTGTTATTGCCGGAGCAAGGCGGAAAATGATACTGAATTGTAAAAATAATGCAAGTTTGCGGCGATTATTTCAGTCGCTTAAGCGAATGCGGCCGTTTTCCAGCACAAAAGTGCGGTGCTTTTGCGGCAACATTGGCGCCAACTGTTCCTGTGTGATGGCGCTGACGAACACTTGCGAGCCGTTGTGGCGCAAGCGTTCGGCCAGCAGTTCCCGTTTGGTTTGATCCAGCTCGGAGGCAAAATCGTCAATTAAAAAGATACAGTGACGTTCTTTGTGGGCGGTTAAGTGTTCGCCCTGCGCCAGACGCAGCGCACACATCAGCAGTTTGAGCTGACCGCGCGATAAAATGTCTTCCGCCGGCAGCCCGTTGGCGCGGAAACGGAAATCGGCTTTTTGCGGGCCGGATACCGTATAGCCGATGGCCTGATCGCGGGCAAAGTTGCGCGCCAGCAGCTCGCCGTATTCGGTCTCTTTTTCCCAGCCCTGATGAAAGCTGACGGCAATTTCCAGCTCGGGCAAAAATAAACGGCAGGTGCACTCGATTTCCGGACGCAGCGCATCGGCATAATCGGCGCGCCAGCGGCTGACCTGATGAGCCAGCTCGGCCAGTTGACTATCCCAGATTTTCAGCTGTTGATAATCGCGCACTTGCTGCAATGCGGCATTTCTCTGTTTTAATAAACGGTTTAAGTTGCTCCATGCAGCATGAAAGGCGGGATGATGATGAAACAGCCCCCAGTCCAGAAACGCCCGCCGGTAAGCCGGGCCGCCGTTCAGCAGAGTTAAGCCTTCCGGGGTGATAATCTGCATCGGCAGCAGGTGGGCGAGATCGGAAATTTTGCTTGCATCCTCACCGTTGATTTTGATCAGCGTATTGCCCTGTCGCTGTTTTTGCAAGCCGACCGACCATTGGTGCTGACGTTCCTGAATCCGCCCGTGCAGGGTAAAGTGCGGTTGCTGGTAAGAAATAATCCGATTTGCCACCGCACTTTTAAACGAACGGCCATGGGCGAGGTAGAAAATCGCTTCCAGCAGGCTGGTTTTACCGCTGCCGTTATTGCCCGCTAAAAAATTAAAGCCGTGATCAAATTCAAGATCAACGGCGGTCAGATTACGGAAATTTTCGATAATAAGACGGGAAATGGCCATAAATCGGATTATAAACGCATCGGCATGATGACATATTCCGCGCTGGCGTCGTCCACATCTTCAATCAGACAGCTGGAGGAGGCGTCGGTCAGACGCATGCGCACCTGACTGCATTTCAGCGCGTTCAGCACATCCAGAATATAGCTGACGTTAAAGCCCACTTCCATTTCTTCACCGTTGTAGGAGACGTCGATGATTTCTTCCGCCACTTCATGTTCCGGGTTGGTGGCGGTAACTTTCAGCTGATTTTCGGTGAGCTGTAGGCGCACGGTGCGCACTTTATCGTTGGATAAAATCGCCGCGCGGGCAAAGGCCTGTTTCAGACTTTCCCAGTGACCGACCATAATGCGCTGCGCATTGCGCGGCAACACCCGGCGGTAATCAGGGAAACGCCCGTCAATCAGTTTGGAGGTGAAAATCACGCTGCCTAAATCAATGCGCAGATTATTGGTGCCGATCTGTAAGCGGGCCGGTTGATCCGTAGCCTCCAGCAAACGCGCCAGTTCCAACACCCCTTTGCGCGGCACGATGACCGAATGGGCCTGTAAATCCTGTTCCAGCGCGATGGTGCACACCGCCAGACGGTGTCCGTCGGTCGCCACGGTACGCAGCAGATTGCCTTCGGTTTCAAATTTCATCCCGTTGAGGAAATAACGCGCGTCCTGATTAGCCATCGAAAACTGCGTGGCATCGATTAAACGGCGTAAAGTACCCTGATCGAGGCTGAAATCCACCTCCGACTGCCAGTCGGCAAGGTTCGGATATTCGTCCGCCGGCAGCGTGGCGAGGTTAAATTTACTGCGTCCGCAGCGCACCAGCGCGCGTTCTTCCTCAAAGGCCACCACAATATCCGAACCGTCGGGAAAACTGCGGCAGATATCAAGGAATTTTTTCGCCGGTATAGTGACCCGCCCGTCCTGATCGGCCTCGGAAAGCTGGGTCTGGGTGGACAGTTCCACTTCCAGATCGGTGCCGGTAATGGTGAGATGGTTACCCTCAATGTGCAATAAGACGTTGCTTAATACGGGAATATTCGGACGGCTGCTGAGCACGCCGCAAACTTGCTGTAACGGTTTTAACAGATTCTCTCTTGAAACGGTAAATTGCATGGTTCAGCCCCTTATGCCGATAATGTGCGGATTAAATTAGACCAATCTTCCTGAATATTGCTGTCTTGTTCGCGCAGTGCCGCAATCGTCCGACAGGCATGCAGCACGGTGGTGTGATCGCGATCGCCGAAGCCTTTGCCGATTTCCGGCAGGCTGCGGTTGGTCAGCTCTTTTGATAATGCCATGGCCAGCTGGCGCGGACGCGCTACCGAGCGGGAGCGGTTTTTGGATTTTAGATCCGCCACCTTGATGCGGTAATATTCCGCCACCACTTTCTGAATATTTTCTACTGTCACCAGTTTGTCCTGCAGCGCCAGCATATCTTTTAAGGTTTCGCGCACGAAATCAATGGTAATGGCCTTGCCGGTGAATTCCGCATTGGCATGCACACGGTTGAGCGCGCCTTCCAGTTCGCGCACGTTGGTACGCAGTTTCTGGCCGATAAACAGCGCCACTTCTTCCGGCAGATGCATGGCTTTTTCTTCCGCCTTTTTCAGCAGAATCGCCACCCGGGTTTCCAACTCCGGCGGTTCGATAGCGATACTTAACCCCCAGCCGAAACGGGATTTGAGGCGGTCTTCGATTTTTTCAATTTCCTTCGGATAACGATCGGAGGTCAGAATAATCTGCCGGCTGCTTTCGAATAACGAATTGAAAATATGGAAAAATTCTTCCTGCGTGCCGTCTTTGCCGGCGAAAAACTGAATATCGTCAATCAGCAGGGCGTCCAAAGTGCGGTAGAATTTTTTAAAGTTTTCCATGCGATCCGCTTTCAGCGCTTTCACATATTCCTGCATAAACCGTTCGGCGTGAATATAAATCACCCTCGCGTTCGGATTGCCGCTTACGATGCCGTTGCCGACCGCGTGCAGCAAGTGAGTTTTACCCAAACCGGTGCCGCCGTATAAAAACAGCGGATTGGCGCTTTGCTCGCCGGGATTATTCGCCACTTTCTGCGCCACCGCGCGTGCCAGCTGGTTTGATTTACCTTCGACGAAATTGTCGAAAATATGTTTGCTGTTCAGATTGGAACGATAAGCGGTCTGCGCCGCATTTTCCGCCGCGGGCGCGGCTTCAGGCGCTTGCGCGGGTCTGATTGGCGGTTTGGCGACAGGTTTGGTACCTTCCTGCACTTTCACGATAAAACTGCCGTTTTGGGTAAATTGCTGCGCCAGTCGGCTGATCTGTTCAAGATAATGCGTTTCCACCCAGTTTTTTACAAACACGTTTGAGGCATAAAGGATCATCGTATTTTCGGCCGCGATGTCCGCCTGCAGCGGACGCAGCCAGGTGCTGAAATCCGTTGCTGAAATTTGCTCCTGTAATTGTAAAAGGCAATCCTGCCAAAGTGACGATAGATTCGGTTTCATTGTTATATTATCTTTTATAAATCAAAATATTAGAATTGTCCGCGAAAAAAGTGCGGTGCGAATCCGCCTAATTTTACAATAAACTCCGGCAAAGATCTTTAGCCGAGGCGCAAAAAAGTTGAAAAACCTCACTTGAGATTTTCCGCAAAAAACGTATAATTCCCCGCGCTTTTATGCTTGATATCGGCGGGAACGAAGATTTATTCTTTGATTTCGCCTATTCTGATTTGACGAACGCCGAATTTCAGATTACAATTCCGTTCCTTATTTTAGTAACCCTTGTTTCAAGTATCTCTGTTTTTGGCTATCTAAACGTCAAAGGCAATGATTCGACAATTTTGATTTAGGTAGATTATAGTTATGAAACGTACATTCCAACCTTCCGTATTAAAACGCAGCCGTACTCACGGTTTCCGTGCGCGTATGGCGACTAAAAACGGCCGTCAGGTTTTGGCTCGTCGCCGTGCTAAAGGTCGTAAAAGTTTATCCGCATAATCACTGATTTTATCGGTGTGATTACGCTAAACTTTCCGCGGGAGCTGCGTCTGCTGACTCCCGTTCAATTCAAATACGTTTTTCAACAACCGCTGCGTGCGAGCACCCCTGAAATTACCATTCTTGCCCGTCCGAATCACCTGTCTTGCTGCCGTCTTGGTCTGGCCGTGGCGAAAAAGCATTTAAAGCGCGCCCATGATCGCAACCGGATCAAACGGATTTGCCGCGAAAGTTTCCGCATACGGCAACATCAGCTGCCGGCTTACGATTTTGTGATTGTGGCCAAACAGGGCATCGGTAAACTGGATAACCGCGCGTTATTTCTGACTTTGGATAAATTATGGCAGCGTCACATTCGTTTGGCTCGAAAATCCTGATCGGCATTGTCCGTTTTTATCAGCTGGTGATAAGCCCGATGATCGGCCCGCGCTGCCGTTTTACCCCGACCTGTTCCTGTTACGCCGTGGAGGCGTTAAAAACGCACGGCGCAGTAAAAGGTAGTTGGCTTAGCGTGAAACGTATATTAAAATGTCATCCTTTGAACGCCGGCGGATACGATCCCGTGCCGCCGAAAACTAATAACAAAAAAGAGAACGAATAATGGATTCAAGACGTAGCCTTTTGGTGCTAGCACTACTCTTTATTTCTTTTCTGGTTTATCAGCAATGGCAGATTGACTACCATACGCCGAAACCCGTTGCGACTGAACAAGCCAAAACGGCCGATATGCCGGCAGCTTCCGCCTCATCGGTTGCCGCGATTGCCAGCGATGCGCAACTAAAAGGTAAAATTATTACCCTGCAAAACGATGTATTCCGCCTGCAGGTGGATACGCTGGGCGGCGATGTGATCGGTTCCGAATTACTGAAATACGATGCCGAATTACATTCCGATACGCCGTTTGTGCTGCTGCGCAATAGCCCGGAACATATTTATATCGCGCAAAGCGGTTTAATCGGTAAAGACGGTATCGACAGCAAAGCGGGACGGGCGAATTATCAGGCGGACGGCGAACAGTTCAGTCTGGCGGACGGACAGGACGAATTACGCGTGCCGCTGACCCTTGAGAAAAACGGCGTGACATACCGTAAAGTCTTCGTGCTGAAACGCGGTGAATATGATGTGGCGGTCAATTATGAAATTGATAACCAAAGCGGCAGTGCGATTGAAGTGGAGCCTTACGGCCAGCTGCGCCACACCTTAGTGGAAAGTTCCGGCAGCATGGCGATGCCGACTTATACCGGCGGCGCTTATTCCTCTTCCGAAACCAATTATAAAAAATACAGTTTCGATGATATGCAGAAAGCCAATCTGGCCGTGGATACCAAAGCCGGCTGGGTGGCGATTTTGCAGCATTATTTCGTTTCCGCCTGGATCCCGGATCAGGATGCCGACAACCGGCTTTATACCTTAACCGACAAGGCGAATAATATCGGTTCCATCGGTTATCGCGGCCCGGTGGTTACGGTGCCTGCCGGTGCGAGCGAAACCATTACCAGCAAGCTGTGGACCGGCCCGAAACTGCAAAATCAAATGGCGGAGGTGGCCAATCACCTGGATTTAACCGTGGATTACGGCTGGGCATGGTTTATCGCCAAACCGTTATTCAAATTGCTGACGCTGATTCAGAGTCTGGTGCATAACTGGGGGCTGGCGATTATCGGCGTGACCTTGGTGGTGAAAGCGATTTTATATCCGCTGACCAAAGCGCAATATACTTCGATGGCGAAAATGCGCATGTTGCAGCCGAAACTACAGGAAATGCGCGAACGTTTCGGCGATGACCGCCAGCGTATGAGTCAGGAAATGATGAAGTTGTATAAAGAAGAAAAAGTGAACCCGCTGGGCGGTTGTTTGCCGATTCTGCTGCAAATGCCGATTTTCATCGCCCTGTACTGGACCTTTATGGAAGCGGTGGAATTGCGCCATGCGCCGTTCTTCGGCTGGATTCAGGATTTATCGGCGCAGGATCCGTATTATATTCTGCCGATTTTAATGGGCGCGTCTATGTTCCTGTTGCAGAAGATGTCGCCGACCCCGGTGGCTGATCCGATGCAGCAGAAAGTCATGACATTTATGCCGCTGATTTTTATGGTGTTCTTCCTGTTCTTCCCGGCGGGGCTGGTATTATACTGGCTGGTCTCCAACCTGATCACCATCGTGCAGCAACAATTGATTTATCGCGGCTTGGAGAAAAAAGGCTTGCATTCGCGCGCCAAATAAGTCCGAGACAAACAACGAAAAAGGTATCGACGGATACCTTTTATTTTATGAGTCGGCAACCGATTCTGATTTTCTCAGAAAATAAGCACCGCACTTTGGGTCTGCTAAAAGTGCGGTTAAATTTAGGAAAGTTTTTATGAAAGACACAATCGTAGCACAGGCCACGCCTATCGGCCGTGGCGGAATCGGTATTCTGCGCGTTTCCGGCCCGCTGGCGGCGGAGGTGGCGCAACAGGTGCTGGGAAAATGCCCAAAAGTGCGGATGGCGGATTACTTGCCGTTTAAAGACGCCGACGGCAGCGTGCTCGATCAGGGAATTGCCCTGTATTTCAAAGCGCCGCACTCCTTTACCGGCGAAGATGTGCTGGAATTGCAGGGACACGGCGGGCAAGTGGTGCTCGATCTGCTGCTGCAACGCATCGTGCAAATCGACGGCGTGCGTCTGGCGCGGCCGGGCGAGTTTTCCGAACAGGCGTTTTTAAATGATAAGCTCGATCTGGCGCAGGCGGAGGCCATTGCCGATTTGATTGACGCCAGCTCGGCGCAGGCGGCGCGTTCGGCGCTGAAATCCCTGCAAGGGGAATTTTCGCGCAAAATTAATCAGCTGGTGGACGCGGTGATTTATCTGCGCACTTATGTGGAAGCGGCGATTGATTTTCCCGATGAGGAGATCGATTTTCTGGCGGACGGTAAAATCGAAGGGCAGCTGCGCGATATTATCGCTCAGCTGGATAGCGTCAGCGCGGAGGCCCGGCAAGGTTCGATTTTGCGCGAAGGCATGAAAGTGGTGATCGCCGGACGGCCGAATGCAGGCAAATCCAGTCTGCTTAACGCCCTGGCCGGACGGGAAGCGGCGATTGTGACGGACATCGCCGGCACTACGCGCGATGTGCTGCGTGAGCATATTCATATTGACGGCATGCCGCTGCATATTATCGATACCGCCGGTTTGCGTGATGCCACCGACGAAGTGGAGCGGATAGGCATCAGCCGCGCGTGGGACGAAATCGAACAGGCGGATCGGATTTTGCTGATGCAGGACAGCACCGATAATAGTCAGGATTGGGCGCAAGTGCGGTCGGAATTTCTGGCGAAATTACCGAAAGATATTCCGCTGACGGTGGTGCGCAATAAAGCAGATTTAAGCGGCGAGCACGAAGGGATTTCCGAGCGGGACGGTTATAGCGTGATTTGCCTGTCGGCGAAAACCCGGCAGGGCATTGATTTGCTGCGCGAGCATTTGAAGCAGTCGATGGGTTATCAAACCGGCACGGAAGGCGGTTTTCTGGCTCGGCGCCGTCATTTGGAGGCCTTACAGCAGGCATCGGCACATCTGCACGCCGGGCTTATTCAGCTGGTGGAATTTCATGCCGGCGAATTGTTGGCCGAAGAGCTGCGTATCGTGCAGACCCACCTTGGCGAAATCACCGGGCAGTTTACTTCCGACGATTTGCTAGGTCATATTTTCAGTTCGTTTTGTATCGGTAAATAATTTCAGGGCGCGTCTTTCAGAGGCATTCAGGCGCCCGTTTTTTACCCTTTTTTTGATCTGGCTATAAAAAAGCACGCGGGTTTTGTTCTATAATCCGCACACTTTATTTTGCCGTATTTTATTGTTATGAGTTTTTATGCACTGTGGGTGATAGCTTTCGGGCTGTCAATGGACGCTTTCGCCGTTTCGGTTTGCAAGGGTCTGTCATCGTCTTCCTTTCAATGGCGCAACGCGCTGAAAACCGGGATTTATTTCGGGCTGTTTCAGGCGGGAATGCCGTTGCTCGGCTTTGTGTTGGGAATTCAGTTCAGCGAATCCATCCGGGATATTGATCACTGGGTTTCTTTTGCGTTGCTGATGATTATCGGTATCAATATGCTGAAAAATGGTTTCAGCGCCAAGCAGGAAGAACAATGCGATGATAATTTCAGCTGCAAATCGCTGCTGGCGCTCGGACTGGCGACCAGCATCGACGCGCTGGCGGTCGGCGTGTCGTTCGCTTTTTTGTCGGTCGATATTTTCAGTGCCATTGTGATTATCGGTTTGATTACCATGCTGTTGTCGATTATCGGGGTAAAAGGCGGGCATTTGCTGGGCAGTAAACTGAAAAACAAAACCGAGTTGCTGGGCGGTGCGATGCTGATTTTTATCGCAATCCGGATTTTATTTGAACATCATGTCTTTTAATTCTGCCGCCT
The DNA here is from genome assembly GCA_000751835.1 of Necropsobacter rosorum. Lineage (GTDB taxonomy): Bacteria > Pseudomonadota > Gammaproteobacteria > Enterobacterales > Pasteurellaceae > Necropsobacter > Necropsobacter rosorum. Next base: position 80,534 of record CCMQ01000009.1, read on the forward strand.
GATGCCGTCGGGCGGACAGACTCGCCTTTAATCTTGTCCGATTTATGCGTATAATCTGCCATTATTTCAATGTTAGACGGATCAATTCATGCGCCTTATTCGCGGTATTCACAATCTTCCGGCACTTTTACGCCAACAGGGCTGTGCGCTGACTATCGGTAATTTCGACGGCGTTCATCTGGGACATCAGGCGGTATTGCGTCATTTGCGCGCCAAAGCCGACGCCTTGGGATTGCCGATGGTGGTGATGCTGTTCGAACCGCAGCCGAGCGAATATTTTCTGGCGCAGAAGGCGCCGGCGCGTCTGATGCGGCTGCGCGATAAGCTGTATTATCTGGCGCAGGCCGGGGTGGATTATGTTTTCTGCGTAAAATTCGACCGCACTTTTGCCGCGTTGAGCGCGCAGCAGTTTATCGCCGACTGGCTGGCGGCGCACCTGCAGGTGAAATTTCTCAGCATCGGTGATGATTTCCGCTTTGGCGCCAAGCGTGCGGGCGATTTTGCGCTGTTGCAGCGTGCCGGCGCACAATTCGGTTTTACGGTGGAAGATAACCGCAGTTTCCGTCTGGACAATCAGCGTATCAGCAGTACCGCAATCCGTCAGGCGCTGGCGAACGATGATCTGGCCGGCGCAGAAAAACTGCTCGGCAAACCCTATCGGATTTTCGGCCGGGTGATTCACGGGCATAAACTGGGGCGCACTATCGGTTTTCCCACCGCCAATATCAGCCTGCACCGTCAGGTCAATCCGGTAAAAGGGGTGTATGCGGTAAAAGTGCGGTTAAAAAACGATGAGATTTTCTGTGCCGTAGCGAATATCGGCAAACGGCCGACCGTCAACGGGGTAAAGCAGTTACTGGAAGTCCATCTGTTTGATTTCGACCGTGATCTGTACGGTCAGAATGTACAGGTTGAGTTTTGCTATAAGTTGCGCAACGAAATCAAATTCCCTTCTTTTGAACGGCTGAAAGCGCAGATTACGCGCGATGCCGAAGTGGCGCGCGCCTTTTTTGCCCATCGGGACGAAATATGTGGTACCTGATTGCGGCGGTGACGATTTGGGCCAGTTCGCTGATTGCCGGCAAATTTTCGTATGAAACCTTTGATCCGGCGCTTACCGTACAGATCCGACTGATGATTTCCGCCCTGCTTTTATTGCCGCTGTTTAAACGGAATTATCGCCGCATTCCGCCGCACTTACGCGGCAAAGTGTGGCTGCTGGCGATGATGAATCTGCCGCTGGTGCTTAATTTGCAGTTTATCGGTCTGTATTATACTTCCGCCGCCAGCGCCAGCACCATTGTCGGCATGGAGCCGTTGCTGGTGGTGTTTATCGGACGCCTGTTTTTCGGTCAGCAGGCCAAACCTATCGACTGGATATTAAGTGCGCTGGCGTTTATCGGTATTGCGCTGGTGGTCTCCGGCAGCCCGGATGACGGTGAAATCAGTGTCTGGGGCTGTTTTTTAGTTCTGTTGGCGGAAGTGATTTTTGCCCTTTGTCTGTATTTAGGCAAAAGCGTGATGAAAGAAATCAATCCGCAGGTTTACACCAACTGTATTTTAGTGCTCGGCGCCCTGTTATGCCTGCCGTTTACCTTATTATTCACCCGCAACTGGCAGATTACGCCGACGGTTAACGGCATTGCCGCGGTGGTGTATCTTGCCGTTGCCTGTACCTGGTTTGCCATGCTGCTGTTTAATAAAGGATTGCAGCAGGTGAGCGCCAATATATCCGGCATTCTGATTACGCTGGAACCGGTATTCGGCGTGTTGTTGGCGGTGCTGGTGCTGGGCGAAAGTTTTTCCTTAGTCAGCGGTATCGGAATGTCGCTGGTGATGGCGGCGACTTTTTTATCCGTCAGCCTGCCGTTACTGGTGAAAAAACTGCGCCGCAAACGCGCGTAGCTACGCATTCCGCTCCTTTCCCGGCGCGCAATTCAGCCTTTAATCTTGCCGCATTTATGCGTATAATGCTGCAATTCGTCTGCGCCTGATAAGCAGATTATTTTTTAATATTGACAACCTGGAATAAACACATGTCGAATGAAACTGTAGATTATAAAAACACGCTGAACCTGCCGGAAACCGGCTTTCCGATGCGTGGTGATTTGGCGAAACGTGAGCCGGATATGCTGAAAAACTGGTATGAGAAAAAACTTTATCAGCAAATCCGGGCGGCATCGAAAGGCAAGAAAACCTTTATTCTGCACGACGGCCCGCCGTATGCGAACGGGACGCTACATCTCGGTCATGCAGTGAATAAAATTCTGAAAGACATTATTCTGAAATCAAAAACCGCACTGGGTTTCGATACGCCTTATGTGCCGGGCTGGGATTGTCACGGTCTGCCGATCGAGTTAAAAGTGGAGGGCATTGTCGGAAAACCGAATGAAAAAGTCTCCGCCGCAGAATTCCGTCAGGCCTGCCGCGCTTACGCCAAAGAACAGGTTGAAGGGCAGAAAGCTGATTTTATCCGCATGGGTGTGCTGGGCGATTGGGATAATCCTTATCTGACCATGAATTTTGATACGGAAGCCAGCATTATCCGTACCTTGGGCAAAGTGATTGCCAACGGTCACCTGTATAAAGGTTCCAAACCGGTGCACTGGTGTCTGGATTGCGGTTCTTCGCTGGCGGAAGCGGAAGTGGAATATGAAGATAAAGTGTCGCCGTCGATTTATGTGCGTTTTCGCGCCGTGGATCCGGCTGTGGTGGAAGAAAAATTCCATGCGCAGGGCAAAGGCCACGGGCAGATTGCAGCGGTTATCTGGACCACCACCCCTTGGACGCTGCCGTCCAACCGCGCTATTGCGATTAATCCGGAACTGGATTATCAACTGGTTCAGTTCGGTGACGAACGGGTCATTTTAGCCCAAGCGCTGGTGGAAGAGGTGCAAAAAGCGGTCGGGATCGAGCAGATTGAGGTATTAGGAACGGCGAAAGGCGCCGAGCTGGAGCTGCTGCGTTTCAATCACCCGTTCTATGAGTTTGATGTGCCGTTTATTTTCGGTGATCATGTGACCACCGACGGCGGTACCGGTTTGGTGCATACCGCGCCGGATCACGGTCTGGACGACTATATCGTATCGCAGAAATATCAGCTGGATATGGCGGGGCTGGTCGGCAACGACGGGAAATTTATTTCCACGACGCCGTTTTTTGCCGGTAAAGGCGTATTTGAAGCCAATGATTTAGTGATCGCCAAAATGCGCGAAACCGGTACGCTGCTGAAACTGGAACGCATTAAACACAGCTATCCGCATTGCTGGCGGCATAAAACCCCGATTATTTTCCGTGCGACGCCGCAATGGTTTATCGGTATGGAAACCCAAGGGCTGCGCGCGCAGGCGTTAAAAGAAATCAAACAAGTGCGCTGGATCCCAAGCTGGGGCGAAGCGCGCATCGACACCATGGTGGCGAACCGTCCGGACTGGTGTATTTCACGCCAGCGTACCTGGGGCGTGCCGATGACGCTGTTCGTACACAACGAAACGGAAGAGTTGCATCCGCGCACCTCGGAACTGTTGGAAGAAGTGGCTAAACGGGTGGAAAAAGAAGGCATTCAGGCATGGTGGGATTTGGATCCGGCCGAGCTGCTCGGTGAAGATGCCAAAACCTATCATAAAGTGCCGGATACGCTGGATGTATGGTTCGATTCCGGCTCCACTTATGCCTCCGTCGTGGCGCAGCGTCCGGAGTTTCACGGTTTGTCGGCGGATATGTACCTTGAAGGTTCCGATCAGCACCGCGGCTGGTTTATGTCTTCTTTAATGCTGTCCACCGCAACGGACGGTAAAGCGCCGTATCATCAGGTATTAACCCACGGTTTCACGGTGGATGAAAAAGGGCGCAAAATGTCCAAATCCCTCGGCAACACCATTTTACCGAGCGAAGTATGGAACAAAAACGGCGCCGATATTCTGCGCCTGTGGGTGGCGTCCACCGATTATACCGGCGAGATTGCCGTGTCTCACAATATCCTTAACCGCGCCGCCGACGCTTATCGTCGTATCCGTAATACGGCGCGCTTCCTGCTGGCGAATCTGAACGGCTTTGATCCGCAACGCGATAAAGTACAACCGCAGGAGATGATTGCGCTGGATCGCTGGGCAGTGGATTGCGCATTGCGGGCGCAGAACGAAATTAAAGACGCCTATGATAATTATCAGTTCCATGCGGTCGTGCAGCGCTTAATGAAGTTCTGCTCAATCGAAATGGGATCTTTTTATCTGGATATTATCAAAGACCGCCAATATACCACCAAAGCGGACAGCCTTGCCCGCCGCAGCTGCCAGACCGCGCTGTGGCATATCGCCGAAGCGCTGGTACGCTGGATTGCGCCGATTCTGTCCTTTACCGCCGATGAAATCTGGCGTTACATTCCGGGCGAGCGCGGCGAATTTGTGTTTACCGAAGAATTTTATGACGACCTGTTTGCGCTGGATGAAAACGAAGCGATGGACGATCAGTACTGGCAGCAGATTCTGACCGTGCGCGATGAAATTAACCGCGTGCTGGAACAGGCGCGTAATGAGAAAATTATCGGCGCGGCGCTGGAAGCGGAGCTGACGATTTACGCCGACGAGCGCTATGCGGCGTTGCTGGCGCAATTGCAAGACGAGCTGCGCTTCGTGCTGATCACCTCGAAAGCGGAAGTTAAACCGCTGGCGCAGGCGGATGTGGCAGAGGGCGAACTGCAAGGGCTGGCGGTGAAAGTGGTGCGTTCCGCCAAGCATAAATGTCCGCGCTGCTGGCATTATTCCGACAGCAAAGACGAGGCGTCCCTGTGTTCGCGCTGTGTGGAAAATGTGGAAGGACAGGGCGAAGTCAGACGATTCGCCTAATCCGTATCAAAGTCAAAAAAGTGCGGTTAATTTGACCGCACTTTTCATAAGTAGGAACATTTATGTCCAGCAACAAAACCGGACTTTCATTTTTATGGCTGAGCCTCATCGCCTTTATTGCCGATCTGGCGAGCAAATATCTGGTCGTCACCCGTTTTGAGTTATACGAAAGCGTGCCTGTCCTGCCGCTATTTAATCTGACTTATGTGCGCAATCCCGGCGCGGCGTTCAGTTTTTTAGCCACCCATTCCGGCTGGCAGCAATACTTCTTTATTTTACTGGCGATCGCGATTTCGCTGATGCTGGTGTATTTCCTGTATAAAAACGACGCATGCCAACGCTTACAAAACAGCGCCTATGCGCTGATTATCGGTGGTGCGCTGGCGAATATGGCGGATCGCGCTTATCACGGTTTCGTGGTGGATTTTCTGGATTTTTACTGGCGGGACTGGCATTATCCGGTCTTTAATGTGGCGGATATCGCCATTTGCGTCGGCGCCGCGTTGCTGGCGCTGGACGCGCTGAAAAACGGCGATAAAGCAAAGAGCGAGCAAGCATGAAGATTATTTTAGCCAATCCGCGCGGATTCTGCGCCGGCGTGGATCGTGCCATTAGTATCGTGGAGCTGGCGCTGGAAATTCACGGCGCCCCGATTTATGTGCGGCATGAAGTGGTGCATAACCGTTTTGTGGTGAACGGATTGCGTGAGCGCGGTGCGGTGTTTGTGGAAGAACTGGACGAAGTGCCGGACGGTGCGATTGTGATTTTTTCCGCCCACGGTGTGTCGCAGGCGGTACGTCAGGAAGCAAAACGGCGCGAACTGAAAGTGTTCGACGCTACCTGCCCGCTGGTCACTAAAGTGCATATGCAGGTGGCGCGCGCCAGTCGCAAAGGCACCAAAGCGATTCTGATCGGGCACGAAGGCCACCCGGAAGTGGAAGGCACGATGGGGCAGTATGATAACCGCGAGGGCGGAATTTATCTGGTGGAAGACGTGCAGGATATCGCTAAATTGTCTCTGCGCAACGATGAAGACATCACCTTTATGACCCAGACCACGCTGTCGATTGACGACACCAGCGAGGTGATCGACGCGCTGAAGCAAAAATACCCTGCCATTCAGGGGCCGCGTAAAAACGATATTTGCTATGCCACCACCAACCGGCAGCAAGCGGTACGCGAACTGGCGAAACAATCGGATCTGGTGATTGTGGTCGGCTCGAAAAATTCGTCCAACTCCAACCGGCTGGCGGAACTGGCCTCCCGGATGGGCGTAACCGCCAAGCTGATTGATGAAGCCGGTGATATTGATCCGCAGTGGCTCAATCAGGTTGAGGTTATCGGCGTCACCGCCGGCGCCTCGGCACCCGAAGTGCTGGTGCAGTCGGTGATTGCACGCTTGAAAGCGCTGGGCGTGGAAACGGTGGAGGAGTTGCAGGGCTGCGAAGAAAATACCGTATTTGAAGTGCCGAAAGAACTGCGCGTGCAAGCGGTCGGCTAACGGTTTATGCGGCGCGCCCGCCGTGTCAATCGGAACCGGGAGCGGAAAAACAACGTACTTTTTTACCGCACTTTTTCTCCGCTTTGCGATCCGGATCGTAAAACCGTGCGGCGCCGATTGCGAATTGTTGTCCTTTGGCACAGAGTAACGCCCGTTGGCGTAATCCCAACGACGGCTTAACTTGACAAAAGGACAATATATGAAATCAGTTAACGCGCTTTTCAGCGCAATATTTTTCTTAGTCGCCCTGTGCAGCGGGACGGCGTCGGCGCAACAGGTATCGCCGGCAGAAGATGTGTCCGACGGGCGGCAGAGCACGGAGGTTGTGGTCGGCGATAAGCTGAATATCAACACGGCGAGCGCGCAAGAGATCGAAACATCCCTGCTCGGTATCGGGGCGAAGAAAGCACAGGCGGTGGTCGAGTATCGCGAAAAACACGGTAACTTTACCGCGCTTGAACAATTGCTGGAGGTGCAAGGCATCGGTAAGGCCACTTTAGACAAAAACAAAGGGCGCATCAGCTTGCAGTAATCGCAGTCTGAAATCGTTTACAAAGCCGGAACCTTCGGGTATTCGGCTTTTGTTATTTTAAGCGTATAATTAACCGCACTTTAAATGACTCAAGGAGCGAACATGACGCAAAAAATCGTACTTGCCACCGGCAATCAAGGCAAAGTGAAAGAAATGGCCGACGTGCTGGAAAACTTCGGTTTCGAGGTGATCGCACAATCGGATCTGGGCATTGAAAGCCCGCAGGAAACCGGCCTGACCTTCGTGGAAAACGCCATTTTAAAAGCGCGCCACGCGGCAAAAATGTCCGGTCTGCCGGCGATAGCCGACGACAGCGGGCTGGTGGTGTCGGCGCTGGACGGTGAGCCGGGATTATATTCCGCCCGTTATGCCGGTGTGGAGGGCGAACATGCCGATCGGGAAAACCGGCGCAAACTGCTGACGAATCTGGCGCACATTGCGGCGGACAAACGGCAGGCAAAATTTGTCAGCTGCATTGTGCTGTTGCAACATGCAGGCGATCCGTCGCCGATTATTGCCGAGGGCGAATGCCACGGCCATATTACTTTCGAGGAAAAAGGCACGAACGGCTTCGGTTATGACAGCCTGTTTTTCTACCCGCCTAAAAACGCCACCTTTGCCGAGCTGGAAAGTGCGGAGAAGAAAACCGTCTCTCACCGCGCCAGAGCGCTGGCGGTACTGAAAGAGCGCCTGAAATAATGCTGAGCTTGCCGCCGTTAAGTCTGTATATTCATATTCCCTGGTGCGTACAGAAATGCCCCTATTGCGATTTTAATTCTCATGCGCAAAAAGGCGCGATTCCCGAACGGGATTATCTGCGCCATTTGTTGGCGGATCTGGATCAGGACCTGGCGCGTTACCGTGACAGCGTCGGGCAACGGCCGCTGCATTCCATTTTTATCGGCGGCGGCACGCCGAGCCTGTTTTCCGCCGACGGCATCGCTTGTTTATTGCACGGCATCCGGCAGCGTATTGCCTTCGACGCCAAGATTGAAATTACGCTGGAAGCCAATCCCGGCACGGCGGAAGCGCAGCGTTTTATCGGTTATGCCGAGGGCGGTGTCAACCGTATTTCCATGGGCATTCAAAGTTTTGACGATGAAAAACTGCAACGCTTGGGGCGGATTCACAATGCCGAAGAGGCCAAAAGTGCGGTCGGTTTTGCCCGCGTTTGCGGAGTAACATCTTTCAATCTGGATCTGATGCACGGACTGCCGCAGCAAAATACGGCACAGGCGCTGGCCGATTTGCGTCAGGCGATTGCGCTGGCGCCGCCGCATTTATCCTGGTATCAGCTGACGATTGAACCGAATACCCTGTTTGCTTCCCGACCGCCGCGGCTGCCCGATGACGATGAGCTGTGGACGATCTTCGAACAGGGACACCGTTTGCTGACGCAGGCGGGATACCGGCAATACGAAACCTCCGCTTATGCCAAGCCCGGCTATCAGTGCCGGCATAATCTGAATTACTGGCGTTTCGGCGATTATCTGGCGATCGGTTGCGGCGCGCACGGGAAGCTGAGTTTTGCCGACGGCAACATCATCCGCTTTTCCAAAACCAAACACCCGCAAGGTTATCTGCGCGGCGACTATCGCTATGAAGAAAAGGCGGTGGAGGCGGCGGATCGTCCCTTTGAATTTTTTATGAACCGCTTTCGCCTGCTGGAACCCGTACCGAAACAGGATTTTATCCGGCTGACCGGGCTGTCGATTGAAACGGTGCGCAAGCAGACGAATTGGGCGTTGGCGCAGCAATATATTACGCAAACCGACCGCACTTGGCAGGTGACGGAACGGGGCAAGTTGTTTTTAAACGAACTGTTGGCCGGCTTTTTACCGGAATAGGGCTTGTTTATCCCCTGCAATAGCATTAAAGTATGGCGGTTACAGGCAAACGTTTACTTCGGGCGGCAGCTTATTTTCCGCCTGCATAAAGGATGATATATGGATCAATTAACAATGAAAAAACAGGCGGCGCAGGCGGCGTTGGCCTATGTGAAAGCGGATACGATTGTCGGCGTCGGCAGCGGTTCGACGGTAAACTGTTTTATCGATGCGCTCGGCACGATGAAAAATCAAATCAAAGGTGCGGTGGCGGCCTCCAAACATTCAGAAGAATTATTGCGAAAACAAGGCATTGAGGTATTCAGCGCCAATGATGTTTCCAGTCTGGACATTTATGTGGACGGCGCCGATGAGGTCAATCCGCAGAAAATGATGATTAAAGGCGGCGGTGCGGCGCTGACACGTGAAAAAATTGTGGCCGCATTAGCAAAAAAATTCATCTGCATCGTGGATAGCAGCAAACAGGTAGATGTGTTAGGCTCTACATTCGCCTTGCCGGTGGAAGTGATTCCTATGGCGCGTTCGCAAGTGGCGCGCAAACTGGTTGCATTAGGCGGTTCGCCGGAATACCGTGAGGGCGTTGTGACCGATAACGGTAATGTGATTTTAGATGTATATAATTTTAAAATCATGAATCCGGTGGAAATGGAAAAAACCTTAAATAATGTCGCCGGCGTGGTCACTAACGGGATTTTTGCCCTGCGCGCGGCGGATATTATTATTGTCGGGACGCCCGACGGCAGCAAAATTATTGAATAATCATAACAACGGAGAGCAAACATGACAGCCAAAGTATCGCTGGATAAATCAAAAATTAAGTTTTTACTTTTGGAAGGCGTACACCAAAACGCGTTGGACGTATTACACGCGGCAGGTTACACCAATATCGAATATCACAAAAAAGCGCTGGAGCCGGCGGAATTAAAAGAGGCGATTAAGGATGCGCACTTCGTCGGGTTGCGCTCGCGTACGCATCTGACCGCTGAAATTCTGGAGCATGCCGGCAAGCTGATTGCTATCGGCTGTTTTTGTATCGGCACCAATCAGGTGGATCTGGAGGCAGCAAAAGCGCGCGGTATTCCGGTGTTTAATGCGCCGTTTTCCAATACCCGTTCGGTGGCGGAGCTGGTGTTGGGCGAAATTTTGCTGTTAATGCGCAATATCCCGCAGGCGAATGCACAGGTGCATCGCGGCGTATGGAACAAATCCGCCGTCGGCTCGCATGAAGTGCGCGGTAAAAAACTGGGCATCGTCGGTTACGGGCATATCGGTTCGCAATTGAGTATTGTGGCCGAATCGCTGGGGATGAACGTCTTTTTCTATGATCTGGAAACCAAATTGCCGCTCGGCAACGCGCAGCAGGTCAGTACGCTGGAAGAATTATTATCCGGCTGTGATGTGATTTCGCTGCATGTGCCGGAAAATGCCTCGACCAAAAATTTAATGAGCGCCGAACGCATCGCGCAGTTAAAACAGGATTGTATTTTTATCAATGCGGCGCGCGGTACCGTGGTGGATATCGATGCGCTGGCACAGGCGCTGAAAGCCGGGCGAATCCGCGGCGCGGCGATTGACGTATTCCCGCAGGAGCCGGCTTCGATTAACGAAGAATTCGTTTCCCCGCTGCGTGAATTCGATAACGTGCTGTTGACTCCGCATATCGGCGGTTCCACCGCGGAAGCACAGGAAAATATCGGTACCGAAGTGGCGACCAAATTCGTCAAATATTCCGATAACGGTTCCACCTTATCGGCGGTGAATTTCCCGGAAGTGTCCTTGCCGGAACACAGCACCGCCAAACGCCTGCTGCATATTCATCAAAATCGTCCGGGTATTCTTAATAAAATCAACCAGTTGTTTGTCGATGCCAATATTAACGTGGCGGCGCAATATTTGCAGACCGACCCGAAAATCGGCTATGTGGTGATTGATGTGGAAACCGAAGACAGCAGCGAATTGCTGCAACAGTTACGCGCCATCGACGGCACCATCCGCGCCCGCGTATTGTTCTAATCCGCCCGGCGGCTTTTGTCCGCCGTCTTACAAACTAAAGTGCGGTCGATTTTTTCGCTAAAAAATTGACCGCACTTTTTGGTTGTCCTGTGTTAAACTTGCCGTTAATTTTTTTAATGAATGATTAACTGTTTGTATGAAGAAGTGTTTTTGGGTCGGTTTATGCTTGTTGATTATCGCCGGCGGTGCGGTGTTTTGGGGCTATCAACAGGTTTCGCACTTTGTCGAACAACCGGTTTCCGTGCAAGGTCAGGATCAATTGCTGACGCTGGAACGCGGCACCACCGGCGGCAAACTGGCGGCATTGCTGGAGCGGGAAGGTTTGCTACAAGATGCCCGCCTGCTGCCTTGGCTGCTGAAATTACAACCGCAGCTGAATAAAATCAAAGCGGGAACCTATTCCCTCAACGGCGTGCATACCGTCGGCGATCTGCTACAGGTGCTGAACGCCGGGAAAGAAGCGCAGTTCAGCGTTCAGTTTATTGAGGGCGATACCTTTAAAAGCTGGCGTAAAAAGGTGGAAAACGCACCGCACTTAACACAAACCCTGCAGGGCAAAAGCGAGGCGGAAATTTATAGCCTGCTGGCATTGCCGCAGGATGCTGCCGCGCCGGCCAAAATTGAGGGCTGGCTGTATCCCGATACTTATCACTACACACCGGGTTCGACGGATCTTGAGCTGTTGCAGCGCGCCTCGGCACACATGAGCAACGTGCTGGCGCAGGCATGGTCGCAGCGCGCTGCCGATCTCCCGCTGGAAAATCCTTATCAGCTGCTGATTCTGGCCTCAATTGTGGAAAAGGAAACGGCGCTGGCGGCGGAGCGTGGCAAAGTGGCCGGCGTTTTTATCAACCGTTTGAATAAGCATATGAAATTGCAGACGGATCCGACTGTCATTTATGGTATGGGCGAGCAGTATGACGGCAATATCCGGCGTAAGGATTTAGAGGCGCCGACCCCTTACAATACTTATGTGATAGACGGTTTGCCGCCGACGCCGATCGCCATGCCGAGCGAAAGCGCCTTAATGGCGGCGGCACGGCCGGAAAAACACGATTTTCTTTATTTTGTGGCGGACGGCAGCGGCGGACATCAGTTCAGCCGTACGCTGGCGGAACATAATCGGGCGGTACAGCAATATCTGCGCTGGTATCGTTCGCAACAGAAACCGAAATAACAGGATAGTTTATGACAGCGGGCAAGTTTATTGTGATCGAAGGGCTGGAAGGCGCGGGCAAAACCACCGCACTGCAGACGGTGGTGCAAACCCTGCATGCCGCAGGCGTGACGGAGTTGGTATTTACCCGCGAACCGGGCGGCACGCCGCTGGCGGAGAAACTGCGTCAGCTGATTAAATATGAAACGGAAGAGCCGATCACTGACAAGGCGGAACTGCTGATGTTGTATGCGGCGCGGGTGCAGCTGGTGGAAAATGTGATTAAACCGGCGCTGGCGCAGGGCAAATGGGTCATCGGTGATCGCCATGATCTGTCTTCACAGGCTTACCAGGGCGGCGGCCGCCGGATTGATCAGGAGCTGCTGCGCACCTTAAAACACGCAGTATTAAAGGATTTTGAACCGGATTTTACCCTGTATCTGGATATTGAACCCGCCGTCGGGCTGGCGCGTGCCAGAGGCCGCGGCGAGCTGGATCGGATCGAAAATCAGCAGCTGGATTTTTTTCAACGTACCAGAGCGCGTTATCTGGAACTGGTGGCTGCCGACCCGAAAGCGGTGCTGATTGATGCCGGACGGCAAATCGGGCCGGTCAGCGCCGATATTCAGGCGGCGGTCAGACAGTTTGTGGAAAACAATTGATAATATGGACACACATTATCCTTGGCTTAGCGAGCGTTATGCCGACATTATCAACGCCTTTCGACAGGGGCATGGCCACCATGCGCTGCTGTTTCGCTCCGATCCGGGATTGGGGACGGAGCAGCTGATTTCGGATATCGCCGCGTGGCTGATGTGTCAGGCGCCGCAGGCGTTACGGGCTTGCGGACAATGCCACGGCTGCCGTTTGTTTCATGCCGGCAATCACCCGGATTTTTACCGTCTTGAATCCATTGACAATAAAGATATCGGCATTGAGCAGGTGCGCGAAGTCAATGAAAAAGTCATGCAGCATGCGCAGCAAAACGGCAATAAAGTGGTGTATATCACCGCCGCGGAACGGCTGACCGAAGCGGCGGCGAACGCCCTGCTGAAAACGCTGGAAGAGCCGCGCCCGAATACTTATTTTTTATTGCAGGCGGATTTGTCCGCGCCGTTGTTGGCGACTATTTACAGTCGCTGTCAGGCATGGCTGATTGCAGAGCCGGCGGCGGAAATCGCGCAGGCTTGGTTACAGCAACAACAGGCGGCGGAAATTGAGGATATTCGCACCGCACTTCGCATCAGTTACGGGCGTCCGTTAGCGGCGCGGGATGTGCTGGCGCAGGGCTTACTGGAAACCCGCAAGGTTTTTCTGCGCCAGTTCTGGCTGTTTTATACCCGCCGTTCGCCGCTGGAATTATTGCCTTATTTTGACAAGGAACGGATTTTTCTACAGCTGGACTGGCTGGCCTCCTTTTTAGCCGATAGTCTGAAAGCGAAACTGGGTGTGCATCAGGGTTGGATGAACGCGGATCTGGCGCGCGGCATCGAACAATTCAGCCGACAACAAACTGCACCGGGCTTAGTGAAAGCCAATGATATTGTGCAAAAAGTGCGGTCGGATTTATTGCAGATTAATGCGGTCAATCAGGAACTGATTCTGCTCGACGGCTTAACCCGCTTGATCACCGACGTGTTTGCCGCCTGAGGCGGGATAAACGCGTTATCGCGCCGGAATTTAACTTCAATCAATAAGGAATACCGATGTTTATCGTAGATAGCCATTGCCATTTGGATGCGCTGGATTATGAAAATTTACATAAAAACGTTGCCGATGTGGTGGCGAAAGCGGCACAGCGGGAGGTAAAACATTTGCTGGCGGTGGGCGTTACTCTAAGCCGTTTTGAGCAAATGTACCCCAGCCTGCGCGGCTTTGATAACGTTTCTCTGGCTTGCGGCGTGCATCCGCTGGATTTGGAAGACGAAGCCTTTGATCCCGAACGCCTGCTGCGTTTGGCGGCGGATGATAAAGTGGTGGCGATTGGTGAAACCGGGCTGGATTATTATTACAGCGCGGAAAATAAAGCCGTGCAGCAAGCGGTGTTTGCCCAGCAGATTGAGATTGCCAATCAGCTCAATAAACCGCTTATCGTGCATACCCGCTGTGCGCGGGACGATACGCTGGCGCTGCTGAAGGCACATCAGGCGCAAAAGTGCGGCGGCGTGCTGCACTGTTTTACCGAAAACTGGGAAATGGCGAAACAGGCGCTGGATATGGGATGGTATATTTCCATATCGGGCATTATCACCTTTAAAAATGCACAGGCGTTGCGTGACGTGGTGCGCAAGGTGCCGTCGGATCGCCTGTTGGTGGAGACCGACAGCCCGTATCTGGCGCCGGTGCCTTACCGCGGTAAACAGAACCAACCGGCTTATGTGCGCGAAGTGTGCGAATATACGGCGAGCCTAAAAGGGCTGTCGGCCGAGGCGTTTGCGCAGATCACGACACAAAATTTCGAGCGTTTGTTTAAAATTAATGTACAATAAATCAACGCAGCTGAACGAAGGAAAGCAACATGAGAAAATTTTTAAAGTATTTTTTCCTTGCCGCCATTTTGGCGTTTCACGGTTTTTTATTTGCGGTGATAAGCTATGTGATGCCGCATTATGAAATTACTCGTGTGACCGGCGTGGAAGTTAAACGGGTGGACAAAGACGGCCCGATTACCAAATCAAACCCGGCGGACGGCCCGACCCGTGATGTGTATTACATTTACACCCAAAAGCCGAATGAAAGTAAAGTGATGGTTTATCGGAACGAAGATACCCGCTGGGGATTTCCGTTCTATTTCAAATTCGGATCGGCGGATTTGCAGGCCAAAGCGCAAAGTTTTTCGGTGGAGCATAAACTGGTTCAAGTGAAATATTACGGCTGGCGTATCGTGATGTTTGACGAGTTCCGCAATGCCACCTCAATTAAGGAAGTGACGTTGGATGAGGGCGCCTCGCACCCGATTCTGGCCTATATTTTCTATTTCTTCCTGCTGATTACGCTGTTTTTCTCCGTGCAGTTCGTGCGCGGCTGGTTTGACAGCGAAAAATAACCTCATCAAAGGGCGTCAGGCCCTGATACCGTTGGCTGGTGCGGGTTTACGCACCAGTGTCGTTTTTAGTTAATCGGATAGAGTCGAGATTATGGGTTTATTGGAAGCGATTTTAATTTTAATTCTGTTAATTGCGATTAGTGCGGTCATTTCTTCGGCTGAAATTTCGCTTGCCGGCGCGCGCAAACTGAAATTGCAGAGTCTGGCGCATGAAGGCGATGAACGGGCGGAAATGGTGCTGCAACTACAGGCGCAGCCGGGGCGTTTTATTACGGTGGTACAAATCGGGCTGAATATGGTGGCGATTTTGGGCGGGATGATCGGCGAAAGCGCCATCAGTCCGTTTTTGCAAAGCGTGCTAGCCCGCTATACTGCGTTGCAGGCGGTGGAATCGGTGGCCTCTTGGTTGTCTTTCGTTTTGGTGACCGTGGCATTTATTTTACTGGCGGATTTAATCCCGAAACGGTTGGCGATGACCAGTCCGGAAGCCGTAGCGGTGCGTACGGTACGGGTGATGAAATTCAGTATGCTGGTGTTTAAACCGCTGGTCTGGTTATTTGATACGATTGCCAACAACGTTTTTCGGCTGTTTAAAATTTCCACCGAGCGGGAAGATAATCTGACCTCCGAGGATATTGTTGCGCTGGTGGATGCCGGCGCGGAGGCGGGCGTATTAAAAGCGCAGGAGCATTATCTGATCGAAAATATTTTCGATATGCAGGAACGTACCGTCACTTCGACCATGACCACGCGCGAAAACATTGTATTTTTAGACCGCACTTTTGCCCGCGATAAAGTGCTGGCGACGATCAAAGATAACCCGCATTCCAAGCTGCTGATTTGTGATCAGGGGCTGGATAAAATTCTGGGTTATGTGGAATCCCATTCGCTGCTGACCCTCTATTTGCAGGAGCAGAAAGTGGCGCTGACCGATCAGCGGGTGCTGCGTAAACCGCTGTTTATCCCGGATACGCTGTCGCTGTTCGAGGTGCTGGAGCTGTTTAAATCGGCCGGTGAGGATTTCGCGGTGATCGTCAACGAATATGCGTTAGTGGTGGGCATCGTTACCCTGAAAGATGTGATGAGCATCGTAATGGGGGAGTTAGTGTCCAGCGAGGAGGAACAGATTGTGCGCCGTGACGAAAGCTCCTGGCTGATTGACGGCGCCACGCCGCTGGAAGATGTGATGCGCGCGCTGGATATTGCCTCTTTTCCCGGTGAGGAAAATTATGAAACCGTGGGCGGTTTTATGATGTATATGCTGCGTAAAATTCCGAAAAAAACGGATTTTGTGCTGTATGATAAATATAAGTTCGAAATTATCGATACCGAGAACTTCAAAATCGATCAGCTGCTGGTATCGCTGCGGGTGGATTTATAACAAAACGGGGCGGATTATACTCCGCCCTGTTGCATTGAGCGCCTCAGAACAACGCGCCCCACAAGGCGGAAACCGGCATGGCAAGAAATAATGCCGGCAGCATATTGGCCACGCGAAACATAGCGATACCGCAGATACGCAAGCCCGCCGCAACCATCAGCATGCCGCCTACCGCGCCGAAATCCGCCCGCATTTCCGGCGTCACTAACGGAATAATCACTACCGCGCCGTAAGCCAATATAAGCTGCAACAAGGTTTGCGGCACAAAAATCGTGGCGACGGCAATGCCCAGTGTGGTGGCAAAGATTATCGCGGTGAAAAAATCCAGCAAGGCTTTTACGATCAGAATACTGGCATCGCCGCTCATGCCTTCGTTCATGGCACCGAAAATTCCCGTGCCGCTGAAAGAAAACAAAATGGTGATCGCCACAAATTTGGCTAAAAATTCTTCCTGAGACGGAACGCCTTTCGGCTTATACGGCAGGATTTTTTCAATCAGTCCTTTAGCCGACGAGGCGAGTTTATTAATGCCGTTTTCCAGCAAAATAATCTCACCGATAAGCGTGCCGAGCAGCACAGAGATAATCATCGCCGGCATGGCGTTTACTTTGGCGATCATGGTGATTCCCATGCCCATGGAGCTTAATCCGAACATTAAAGTCAGATTGTGGCGCAGCTGTTCGGGCACGCGTCCGCCCAATGCCGCGCCGATAAATGCGCCGAGCACAATGGCGGCGCCGTTGATATAAGGTCCGATAACGGTCATCGTGTGTTCCTGTTAATAGCCAGTCGGTCTGGCGGATTAAGAAAAATAACGGATATTTTTCGGTTTGAACAGACTGTCAACCAGTCTTTTTAATTTCTCATTGGTACTGCGCTGCTTTTTGGCTAAAGGAATGGCGCTCCAGTCCACGGATTGTAATGACGCAATGCACTGCGCCACAGTCAGATTTTTCAGCCGCGCATTAATCAGAAACTCGGCAATCAGACCGTTCCATTCCCCTTTATTGCCCCAATAATGCCCGATTTCCTTGTCACAAGCCTGCAACTCGCCGGCATGGTTCAGGGCAATGGAAAAGGCGAATTGTTCAAGCAGACGTCGGGTGCAGCCGGTGGCGCACATTTCATCGCAGGCGCGCAAAGTCAAACGGATCACTTCGCGGGCACGGTGCGCCGGCAGTGCAATGACACCGGCATTCCACATCATCGTTTGAGGGTGAATGGCAATTCCGGCTACGGTTTTACCACATAAAGTGCGGTGCATTTTGCGCAGTGTTTTATCGCAGCCGGCATCCAGCCGACATTCCGGCTTGTGCATCAACATATTGCCTTGCGCCAGCGCACGTTGTACGGCGGACAGATCGCGCGCTAAAAACGTATCGCTGTCCGCATACAGTAAATGCTCGGCGGGATATTGTGCCTGCACCCATTCCAGCGCTTTGATTTTTACCCGCCAGAAAAATTGCTGCTCACCCTGCCAGTCACGCAAAGTCTGCGCATCAATCGCAAGCACCTGCGCCCGATCCTGCAGCCAGGTATAAAACGCCGGCTGATCGGTAACGATTAACACCCGTTTAAGCAACGGATCTTTCAGATAAGTCAGGGCGGAAAACACTGCCTGATAATGGTTTTCCAGCCGTTCGCCGAAAGTGAGGAAAATCAGGTTCATGCGGCTTCCTCGTTTAACCATTGCGCTAAAATCTGTGCGGGCCGAATCTCATTGACATTGTCGGCATAGCGTAAAATGTGGGTGGTGTTGCGGTTGTTCGGATGCCAATGCAGAAAGTTTTGCTGATCCTGACTATAAAAGGCGATAAGCGGTTTATTTAATCCTGCGGCGATATGTACTGTCGCCGTATCCGGTGAAATCAGCAGGCTTGCATACCGAATCAGTTCAATATTATGAAAGATCGTGGTGGTATTTTCATAAATAAAAATCTTATCGGTCGCCTGCGCCAGCTGATCATCGCAGGCGATGATGTGTTTTAATTGTTCGGTTACATCGGGATAGGTTAATAAAACCAGCGAGCGTGTTGTATTTTCGAGTAAATATTTTAATATTACGGCAATATTTTGCGCCTTGAAACGACGGGCGGAACCGTGGCCGAAAAAATTGACGCAGAGGAATTCGGTCAGCCCGTGATGGTGGAGAAAAGAAACTATATCGCGATTTGCTTGTCTATCTGAAGGCAGATCATATTGGGTATTAATGGAATGAAAGCCGAGTTGTTCTAATGCCGTTTGGTAAATAGCGGCGAAATGCAGATTCGGATCGGTAATATTCAGATTGAAAAGCCGATAGTCGGATTTCAGATAACCTAAATTGATACGGGCGTTAATTAAACGGATAAAAAGCAGATCCCGATTGCGCAGTACGACGGTCGGATCAACCAGCGCATCAAGGTGTAATTTTCTTAAATTCAGACCGCACTTTATGCGATCGATGATACTGCGTTTGTTAACAAAAAAAAGTTGATCAATATAGGGGTTGCCGGTAAATAAATAGGCGTTGTTTTTGGTGCAGACGACAGCGATAAAAATATCGGGACGTTGTTTTTTCAATTCACGAAAAACAAACGAACTGACAATATAATCCCCGATTTTACCGTCTTGGCGGAGAAAGAGGATTTTATTGATATTCGTCGCCTTGGCAGGATGAGTTTTCCGGATATCGATCAGCAACTTACCCAGATGAATGCGGATTTTTCTCAGGGTACTTTTTATACTCATAAATTCAAACTCGGCATGGTTTATCAGATGAAATGGCGTGCCGGTTATTATAACGAATTATATGTGTTTGAACCACCCGGGCAATGCCGGCCCGGTTGTTTTTATTATGAGGTTATATGCTTATAAAAAGAGTCATTGCTAAACTTTTCGGTTCTCGTCAACCGACAAAAAACACTGACCTCAGTCGGATTGATTCCGTCTTGCTGAATCCGGTCGGTGATGCCATCGGCGATGCGGTCGCACACGGGCTGCATTTGCGTCAGTTAAAAAAATCCTATCCGCAGTTAAAAGTCGGTGTGTTCGTAACCGAACGTAACCGGGCGGTATTCGC
Source organism: Necropsobacter rosorum (assembly GCA_000751835.1). Classification (GTDB taxonomy): domain Bacteria; phylum Pseudomonadota; class Gammaproteobacteria; order Enterobacterales; family Pasteurellaceae; genus Necropsobacter; species Necropsobacter rosorum. Next base: position 99,915 of record CCMQ01000009.1, read on the forward strand.
CGCAAGCGGGGTGGTGGACGAGCTGATTCCGCTGCAGGCGGCGGAATATGTCAAACAACGGAAAAAATGGGATCTGTATCTTGATTTCACCACCCGGTTTAATTCTAAAGGCCTGATTTTAGATAAAATACTTGCACCTCAGCGGGTGATGATTTTTGTGAAAACCGCAAAAAAATATTATTCGCTGGAAAATATTCATAATTATGATTTCTATATGCCGCTGCCGCCGCAGACGCATTTTAAAGATTATTTGCAAAAAAGTGCGTTAGCCCCTTATATTGCGCAGCAACCGGAATGGTTTTACCAATTGCAGCTTGCCGAGGCGGTTAAAGCGCAGGCGGAAAAACAATGGACGGCAGGCAAAATCCGTATGCTGTTGTGTCCGCAGGGCAGTGTGGTCAGACGCCGCTTGCCGGCGCAGGAGTGCGCTGCAATTCTGGCGCAAATTCAACCGCACTTTATCGATAAAATAGAGATTCAATTGGGTTATAGTGCGCAGAATCCGGCGTATCTGGCGGAACTGAAAACATTCGGCGCCTTGCCGGCAATGCGGGAGGCGCAAAAAACCACGGTGGAACAATATCTGGCGTTGGTGAATTCCGCCGATATTGTGCTGGCGGTGGACAGCGGCACCGTGCATGTGGCGTGCGCTTTTGATAAGCCGTTACTGGCATTTTATGCGAATTTTCCCACCAATATTGCGAAATGGTATCCTCATGCGCGCGATAACACAAAAGTTAACATGCTGGTGGGGCAAGGTGCGGCGGCGAATTCCGACGCCACGCAGAATTTTGATGCGCAGCAGGCCGCTGCATGGCTGAATGCGCAGCTCGCCGTATGTTCGGCAGGTAATAACAATAACGATTAAGAGAAACTTATGCACGATATTGCTGTTGTTGTGCCGACGGTTTGTCGTCGCTCGTTGCTGCGGGCGGTCACATCCGTTTATCGGCAGGATTTTAAAGGGAGAATTCAGATTCTGGTCGGAGTGGATAAAGATTTGACCGGAAAATCTGCCGAATTCCGTCAGGCCTTGGAACAGGCTTTGCCGGACAATTGTGCTTTGCTGTGGTTTGATCCCGGCTATTCCACTTCGGTGCGTCATGGCGGCGTGCATAAATGCACCTTTGGCGGCTCGTTAAGAACCGTTTTGTCTTTTGCCGCCGACTCGCCGTTGGTGATGTATCTGGATGACGACGACTGGCTGGCACCGCAACATTGCAGGCTGATCGTTCAGGCCATAGAACATAAAACCTGGGCGTTTTCATACTGTATTTATGCCAATGGCAATAAAGGCGTCGGATTATGTCCCGATTATTTGGAAAGCGTCGGGCCGGGAAAAGGCGTTTTTGTTGAACAGGGCGGGTTCGTCCGTCCTTCGGGCATGCTGATCAATAAACTGGAAGCAGCGGATATTTTGCACCTATGGGCCGATTCGCCGAATGAAAACGGGGATGCGGAAGATCGTTTAATTTTTGAAAAATTAGCACATCGACCCTACGGCGAAACCGGCATGCCGACGGTTTATTATGCGCTGGATCCGCGCGACGGTATGCATGCACGGCGTCTGGCTTATATTGCGCAGCAGGGAGCGGCTTTTCATGATGTGGATAAAGTCGGTTCGGTCAGAGAAAACAAATCCATGTTGCGGATCTTGTGGCGTCGTTTGACGAAACAATATTTAAAACAGGCGATAAGCAAACTAAGCAATAAACGCTAAACTTAATGCCGTGCCGATGCCGCAATAGTGCGGCAAAACGGAAGTGACACCTAAAATAAAACCTCGCTTGAGCGAGGTTTTGTCGATAATCCGGCTTATTTTGTACCCGGGATTTTGAAACGGCTGTTGAAACGTTCAACACGGCCGCCGGTGTCAACGACACGTTGTTTACCGGTATAGAACGGGTGGCATTTACCACAAACGTCCAGATTTAAATCTTTGCCTACTGTAGAGCGTGTTTTGATGACATTACCGCAGGAACAGGTCGCAGTAATTTCTTTATATTCCGGATGAATACCTTGTTTCATAGAAAACCTCAATCTGAAGCCACTCCGCTTTCCGAAACTGAATTCGGCACCGAGTGTGGTTAATATTACGCCGTACAACGGCAGCTTTTGTCAGGAGGCAGATTATACCGGAAAAAAAGGAATATTCAAGGGGGTGGATAAATTCGTTATAATAACGGCAAGTTGTATTATCCGGGTTATTTATGAGACTTGTCCGCATTACATTGGCCGTGCCGCTTTTTGGTTTTTTCGATTATATTCTGAGCGAAGATATGCCGCAGCCGCAAATCGGCACGCGGGTTCTGGTGCCTTTCGGCAGACAACGGCGGGTGGGCATTGTGCTGGATTTCCCCGCTTGCACGGATGTACCGCCCGAGCGGCTTAAAGCGGTAATTGCCTGTTTGGACGAACAACCGGTGTTTAACCGAAACATGCGGCGGCTGCTGGATTGGGCGGCGGGTTATTATCAGGCGCCGTTGGGCGAGGTGCTGCTACAGGCCTTGCCGGTCAGATTGCGGCAGGGCGAAAGTGCGGTGGAAAAAAACAAAGTTTGCTTTAAATTGACCGCACTTGGGCGTCAGGCGCTGGAAAATGACGCGCTGAAGCGAGCTAAAAAACAGGCGGAGGCATTAACGGCGCTGTCATCATCGCCGTTGGAAAAAGGCGATAACGGCTTTAGCGCCGCGATCTGGTCGGCTCTGCGGGAAAAAGGTTATGTGGCGGAAGCGGAAACGGCGCCGCAGTCAGTAAGCTGGCGGCAGGCGTTGGGCGAGAATCCGATTGTCTGTCGGCAGGATAAACTGACGCTGAATCGACAGCAGTCGCTGGCGTTAAGTCAGCTGGTGTTTCAGCAGGGCTTTGCCGCTTGGCTGCTGGACGGAGTTACCGGTTCCGGCAAAACGGAAATTTATCTGCAATTTATCGAGGCGGTGCTGGAAAAGGGTCGGCAGGTGCTGGTCTTGGTGCCGGAAATCGGGCTGACTCCGCAGACGGTGCAGCGTTTTAAGGCGCGCTTTCAGGTGGCGATTGATGTGCTGCACTCCGATGTGAATGATACGCAGCGCTTGCAGGTGTGGCAGCGGGCGCGCAGCGGGCAAAGTGCGGTGGTTATCGGCACCCGTTCCGCCTTGTTCACCCAGTTTGCGGATTTAGGTTTGATTGTGATCGATGAGGAACATGATCCCTCGTTTAAACAGCAGGACGGCTGGCGTTATCATGCGCGGGATCTGGCAGTGGTGTATGCCAAACAGCTGGACATTCCGGTGCTGCTCGGTTCCGCCACGCCGAGTCTGGAAAGCCTGAATAACGTGCAAAGCGGCAAATACCGCCATCTTTTATTATCCGAACGTGCCGGCAGCGGCGGAGCATTGCGTCATTTTGTCATTGATTTGAAACAGCAGCGGGTACAGCACGGCCTGTCCGATGCGTTGCTGGCGAAAATGAACGAACACTTACAACAGGGCAATCAGGTGCTGCTGTTTCTAAACCGGCGCGGCTTTGCACCGGTACTGTTCTGTCATGAATGCGGCTGGATCGCCCAATGTCGGCATTGCGACAAACCCTATACCTATCACCGTCAGTCGCGGGTGCTGCGCTGTCATCATTGTGCAGCGCAGGCGCCGGTACCGATGCAGTGCGCCGAGTGCGGTTCGACCCATTTGATGACCACGGGATTAGGCACCGAGCAGTTGGAAGAAACATTGCGTCAGCGGTTTCCGCATTATCATATCACCCGTATCGATCGCGACAGTACGGCACGTAAAGGCAAACTGGAAAGCCATTTGCAGGATATTCGGCAAGGTAAAAGCCGGATTCTGATTGGCACGCAAATGCTGGCGAAAGGTCATCATTTTCCTGATGTGACCTTGGTTGCGTTATTAAATGTGGACAGTGCGCTGTTTTCACCGGATTTTCGTGCGGAGGAGCGTCTGGCGCAGCTTTATATACAGGTTTCGGGTCGTGCCGGGCGGGCGGCAAAGCGCGGTGAAGTGGTGTTGCAGACCCATTATCCCGAGCATCCGCTGCTGCGCAGCCTGCTGACCGAAGGTTATCGCGCATTCGCCGCACAGGCGTTGACATTCCGGCGCAGTATGGATTTACCGCCTTTCAGCTCGCAGGCGTTGTTTAAAGCGCACGGCAGGCACTGCAACGAGGCGGAGCAGCTATTGCAACAGATTGCCGCGATGTTGCGGCAAGCGGCGCAGCATGAACAGCTTGATGGCTTGCAGATTTTAGGCCCGATGCCGGCGCCGTTCAGTAAAAAAGCCGGTTATTACCGCTGGCAGTTGTTGTTGCAGCATGATTCCCGCGCGGCATTACAGCGAATTTTGAGCCGGTTTCGGCAGCAGGAGCCGCCGCAGGCAGGGCAAGTGCGGTGGGTTTTGGATGTGGATCCGCTGGATTTAACTTAGCGCTGGAAAAAAACGCGGTTTTTCAGTAGAATTGGCGTGATTTTTTATGTATTCACGCCTTTACCGACATTTCCTTATCCTTGCTGATTAGCTATTGTCCTTTGGGGAGAGAAGGGAAGAGAAAATAATGGGCGGGATTTTGCAAACACCGTGCCTGCCGCACCGTGTTGAAGTATAACTTTGGAACAGAACAGGTTTTATTGTGGCTCAACGTGACTATGTCGCCCGCAGCGGCTCAAAGAAAAAAAAGAAACAGACGAAAAAAACAACGAAATCATTGTTGGTGATGATTGCCTTGGCGGTGCTGGTGATTTTTGCCGGCGGACTGTATATCTTAAAGGAAAAATCGGCCGATATGGCGCCGGTGGCGGAATCGACGGACAAGAAAATGCCGAAAAGTATCCTGCCGACGCCGCCGGAAGAAGTGTGGAGCTATATTAAGGCGCTGGAAACCCGCACCGTGCCGGTGGATGATAATCCGCAGTCGCTGGAAAAGAATATGCGTCTGACGGAAGAACAGAAAAAAGTGCTGTTGGCGATGGAACAGGAACAAAAAGCGGCGGAAAGCGCCCGCCAGCAGGCGGAAGAACGTAAAAAAGCCGAGGAAGAGGGGCTGAAAGAGGCAATTAAAATCGCCGAAGCAAAACCCGTTCAGGCGGCAAAAGCGGTGACTGAAGTGAAAAAAACGGAAGTCAGAAAGCCGGCCGAACCAGCGAAAGAACCGCCTAAAAAAGCGGAAAGTGCAACGGCACAAAGCGGCGCGGCGGAGAAAAAATTCGGTCTGCAATGCGGGGCGTTTAAAAATCAGCAACAGGCCGAGAATATGCAGGCGCGTTTAGCCATGGCGGGATTTAATGCCCGGGTGAATACCAGTGCGGACTGGAACCGCGTTGTGGTCGGCCCGGTGGGTGATCGCGCCGCCGCCAACCGCGCCTTGGAACAGGCGAAATCCATCGCTGCTTGTGTGGTGATCGGGATGTAGCGCGCTGACTTAAAATTGATGTCAAAGAGCTGTGATTTACAGCTCTTTTTTGTTTTTGTTGTTTTGGGACGGGAAATCGCCCCTAAAGTGCGGTGGTTTTTGGCCGCGTTTTTTGCCTGCGGTTTTAAAGACACGCCGTTGCGGATTTGCCCGTTACGGCGCGGCACATGCCTTGTGCGGCAGCCGTATAATACGGCGGGTTTCTGATTTATTGCTTGCTAAAGCGAAAAAAATCATTAAAATGAACGAACGTTCATTCAGTCCCTTCGTCCGGACGCTTATTGACTAATAAACCGCCTGACTTACTGTATGCGACTTTTTCTTTAATTTCATTACTTATTTTAATTATTATGCGTCAACTAGAAACAGACATGGCCGAGCAGATTTTTGCCGCGACGGAACGTTTAATGGCCGAAAAGGGATTGCACAACCTGTCTATGCACAAAATTGCGAAAGAAGCCAAGATTTCTCCCGGTACCATTTATATTTATTTTAAAAGCAAGGATGAGCTGCTGGAGCAGTTCGCCCGGCGGCTGTTTTCGCTGTTTTCCGTCGAACTGGAACGACACTATGATGAAACCCGCTCTTATTTTGCCCAATACCGGCAAATGTGGTGGAATATCTGGCTGTTTTTGCAAAATAATCCGAGAACGGTGCTGAACATGAGTCAGTATCAGTCTTTACCGCACTTTTACGAAATCTGCACCGAACTGGAACACAAGAGCCTGTGGAACCGTTTTTGCCAGAAAGGCATTCAGGCCATGGTTTTGGCGGATTTGCCGATGCAGATTTTGTTTTCGCTGGGGCTGGGCAGTGCAATAAATTTAGCTTTTGATCGGATCTTTTTTAAACAGGAATTATCTGATGAAATGCTGGAAGCCGTGATCGAAAGAACATGGCGCGCGATTCAGAAATAATTTGTATTTGTTTTATCTCTATCTTTTTTACGGAGTTTTTTTATGAGTAATCAAGCTCAACATTCGAGACCGAAACGCTCTCATGCTTTTATGATGAAAGTGATATTAGGTGCGCTGGTATTGGTGTTTGTCGCGATGATTGGTGCGAATATTATCAAAGGCATCATGGTCGGCAAATATATGGCGGGGTTGCCTGAAACCGCCAACCCGGTCACGGCGATGAAGGTGGAAGCCCGCCAGTGGACGCCGGTGATTGAAACCACCGGTCTGGTGCGTCCTAATCAGGGGGCGATGTTAAGCGCACAGGAAGCCGGCGCGGTCGCTAAGGTCTTGGTGCAATCCGGTCAGGCGGTGAAAAAAGGCGAATTGCTGGTGGAACTGGACAGTTCGGTGGAACAGGCGACCTTGCAGGCGTCGGTGGCGAAATTACCGTCAACCAAACAAACCTATCAGCGCTATCTGTCATTGTTTAAAACCCAAAGTATTTCGCAGCAGGATTTGGACGATGCCAAAGCCAGTTATGATGCGTTGGTCGCCAGTATCGCGTCGTTAAAGGCGAGCATTGAGCGGCGTCAGATTACCGCGCCGTTTGACGGCGTTGCCGGTATCGTCAAGGTGAACGCCGGGCAGTATGTCACCACCGGTACCGAGATCGTGCGGGTGGAAGACACCAGTTCGATGAAAATCGATTTTTCCGTGGCGCAGAATCTGCTGGAGCGTCTGCATGTGGGACAGAAAGTCACCGCGACCGCCGATGCCCGTTTAGGTGAAACCTTCGCCGCGAAAGTCACCGCCATTGAGCCGGCGATCAGTTCGTCCACCGGTTTAATTGATTTACAGGCGACTTTCGAGCCGGAAGACGGGCGCAAGCTGCTATCCGGTATGTTTACCCGTTTGCGTATCGCGTTGCCGACCGAAAACAATCAGGTTGTCGTGCCTCAGGTGGCGGTCAGTTACAACATGTACGGTGAAATCGCCTATCTGTTGGTGCCGCTTGCCGAAGAGGAGAGAAACAAGCTGATGGATAATGATAATTTCCCGCATAAAGATAATATTGACAAAGTGTATCGTGTTAAACAGATTACCGTTTTCACCAAAGACCGTCAGGGCATTTATGCGCAGTTAACAGGGGATGAGGTGAAAGTCGGCGATCAACTGGTGACCGGCGGTCAGCAGAATCTCAGCAACGGCAGTTTAGTGATTGTTGCGGATAAAGACGGTGTAGGAACTTCCGAACCGGCACAAAAAACCAATCTTTAATTACGGTTAGGAATATAAACGAATGAAATTTACAGATATATTTATTCGTCGTCCGGTTTTGGCGGTTTCGATCAGCCTGTTGATCATTATTCTCGGTTTACAGGCGATTTCAAAGCTGACGGTGCGTGAATATCCTAAAATGACGACCACTGTAATCAGTGTGAGTACGACTTATGCCGGTGCCGACGCCAGTCTGATTCAGGCTTTCGTCACCTCCAAGCTGGAAGAAGCCATTGCGCAGGCGGACAATATTGACTATATGTCCTCTTCCAGCCGGCCGAGTTCGTCCTCGATTACGGTGAAAATGAAACTGAACACCGATCCGAATGCCGCCTTGGCGGATATTCTGGCGAAGGTCAATTCGGTACGTTCGGAATTACCGAGCGGCATTGATGATCCGACCATTACCTCCTCAACCGGCGGTTCGGCGATTATGTACATCAGTTTCCGTTCCAATAAACTGGATGCCAGTCAGGTGACCGACTATATTGAACGCGTGGTGAAACCGCAGTTCTTTACCGTTGAAGGGGTGGCGAAAGTGACCATTTACGGGGCCTCTCAATATGCTATGCGCATTTGGTTGGATCCGCAGAAAATGGCGTCGCAGAACTTATCCGCGACGGAAGTGGCTTCCGCTTTATCCGCCAACAATATTCAGACGGCGGCGGGGAACGATAACGGCTATTTCACGGTATATAAAAACAAAGTCGAAACCACAACCACTACGATTGAGCAGCTACAGAATCTGATCGTATATTCCGACGGCGATAAGCTGGTACGTTTGCGCGATATTGCCGATGTGGAACTGAATAAAGAAGATGACGACAGCCGCGCGGTGGCGAACGGTTCCGACTCCGTGGTGCTGGCCATTGATCCGACCTCCACCGCCAACCCGCTGACGGTGGCGGAAAATGTGCGTCCGTTATATGAGAGTATCAAGAAAAGTTTACCGGACAGTATGGAAACCGATATTCTGTATGATACGACGATCGCCATTAACAGTTCGATTAACGAAGTAATTCATACCATTTTAGAGGCGACGGTAATCGTGCTGGTGGTGATTACCTTGTTTATCGGTTCGTTCCGTGCGATTCTGATTCCGATCATTACCATTCCGATTTCCTTAATCGGGGTGATTATGATGCTGCAAACCTTCGATTTCTCCATTAATCTGATGACCTTGCTGGCGCTGATTCTGGCCATCGGGCTGGTGGTGGACGATGCGATTGTGGTGCTGGAAAATGTGGACCGTCATATTAAACTGGGCGAGACGCCGTTCCGGGCGGCCATTATCGGTACCCGTGAAATTGCGGTGCCGGTTATTTCCATGACTATCGCTCTGGTGGCGGTGTATTCACCGATGGCGTTAATGGGCGGGATCACCGGTTCGTTATTTAAAGAATTCGCCTTAACGCTGGCAGGTGCGGTGTTTATTTCGGGGATTGTGGCGTTGACCCTGTCGCCGATGATGAGTAGCAAGCTGTTAAAGGCGCATACCAATCCGTCTAAACTGGAAGAGATGATCGAACGTACTCTCGGCAAACTCAACCGTGGTTACGCCTATGCTCTCGGGCTGGTTATGGCAAGCCGCAGATGTATGCTGGCGTTCGCGGCGATTATTTTCACTACCTTGCCGATGCTGTTTAATTCGCTGTCCAGCGAATTAACCCCGGCGGAGGATAAGGGCGCATTTATTGCCATAGGGACCGCGCCGTCCAATGTGAATATCGATTATGTGCAAGGTGCGATGAAAGAGTATGAAAAGATTCTGCATAACACCGAAGAAGTGCAGTTCTCCATGGTGATTTCCGGTGCGCCGAGTACCAATCAGTCCTTAAACGTCATTTCGTTAAAAGACTGGAACGAGCGGAAACGCAAACAAAGTGAAATTCTGGCGGATCTGAACAGTCAGGCGAAAGCCATTCCGGAAATTTCGGTCAGTGGTTTCGCGTTCCCGGAAATTAATACCGGTGAACAGGGACCGCCGATCGGTTTTGTGATCAGCACGGCTAATGACTATAGTAATTTAGCCAATGTCGCCGGTAAGTTTTTGCAGGCGATGCAAAGTTCGGGGCAATTCATTTATACCTCGCTGGATCTGAAATTCGACACGGCGCAGATGAAAATTACCGTCGATAAGGAAAAAGCCGGTTCTTACGGGATTTCCATGAGCCAGATCAGTAACACGCTGGGCAGCTATTTGTCTGCGGCAACCATTACCCGCGTGGATATTGACGGCCGTGCCTATAAAGTGATTTCGCAGGTAAAACGCAAAGATCGTCTGTCGCCGGAAAGCATGGACAACTACTTTGTTGAAGCCGGCAACGGACAATCCGTACCGTTAAGCAGCCTGCTGCATGTGACGCTGGAATCGCAGCCGAGTTCGTTACCGCGCTTCAACCAGCTGAATTCCGCCATTATTCAGGCGGTACCGTCACCGTCCAGCAGTATCGGCGATGCGGTGCAATGGCTGAAAGATACCGCCGCGACGGAACTGCCGCAGGGCTATAACTATGACTTCAAGAGCGAAGCCCGTCAGTTAGTGCAGGAAGGCAGCTCACTGACCGTAACTTTCGCTTTGGCGGTCGTGATTATTTTCCTGGTGTTGGCGATTCAGTTCGAATCTATCCGCGATCCATTGGTGATTATGATTTCCGTACCGTTAGCGGTGAGCGGCGCATTGCTGGCGCTGAATTTCTTCAGCTTCTTCGGTGTGGCGGGCACGACGCTGAACATTTATTCGGAAGTCGGGCTGATTACCTTGGTGGGGCTGATTACCAAACACGGTATTTTAATGTGTGAAGTGGCGAAAGAAGAACAGCTCAATCACGGCAGTAATCGTATCGATGCGATTACTCATGCGGCGAAAGTGCGGTTGCGTCCGATTCTGATGACTACCGCGGCGATGATCGCCGGTCTGGTACCGCTGTTATACGCCTCCGGTGCGGGTGCGGTATCCCGTTTCAGTATCGGTATCGTGATTGTGGCGGGTCTGGCGATCGGCACATTGTTCACCCTGTTTGTCCTGCCGGTGATTTATACCTATATCGCCAGCGAACATAAACCGTTACCAGTGTTTGATGAAAGTATTAAACCGATTGAAAGCGATACGCGCGATTAAATCATCGGATAATTGACTGAGAGAAGGCTGTGAAGACAGCCTTCTTTTTTACCGAAAACTCGGCAAAAAAGCACCGCACTTTTGAGCTGCGCGAAAACCGAAGCGGGGGAGGGGCGGCACAAATTATTCGCGCAGCGATTGAGTTAAAGCGGCTTTTCCTGTAAACTGCCATCCCGTCTTATTGCATTTATTCGCATACTTTTTCATTCCAAATACATAGGTTTAATATGGCTACCAATTATATTTTTGTCACAGGCGGTGTAGTATCTTCTCTGGGAAAAGGCATTGCCGCAGCCTCTTTAGCGGCGATTCTGGAAGCGCGTGGTCTTAACGTGACTATCATGAAGCTTGACCCTTATATTAACGTTGATCCGGGTACCATGAGTCCGACGCAGCACGGTGAAGTATTCGTCACCCAGGACGGGGCGGAAACGGATTTGGATCTGGGCCATTATGAGCGTTTTATCCGCACCAAAATGACCAAACGCAATAACTTTACCACCGGCAAAATTTATTCCGAGGTGCTGCGCAAAGAGCGCCGCGGCGATTATCTGGGCGCCACCATTCAGGTGATTCCGCACATTACCAACGAAATCAAAGCGCGGGTGATTGACGGCGCGGCCGGGCATGATGTGGCGATTGTCGAGGTCGGCGGTACGGTCGGCGATATCGAATCGTTGCCGTTTCTGGAAGCGCTGCGCCAGCTGGCGGTACAGGTGGGGCGGGAACGTACCATTTTCATGCACCTGACTTTGGTGCCTTATATTCCGACCGCCGGCGAAGTCAAAACCAAACCGACTCAGCATTCGGTGAAAGAACTGTTATCGATCGGTATCCAGCCGGATGTGCTGATTTGCCGTTCCGATCGTATGGTGCCACCGAATGAACGGGCGAAAATCGCGTTATTCTGTAATGTGCCGGAAAGAGCGGTGATTTCGCTGAAAGATGTAAATTCCATTTATCAGATTCCGGCGCTGTTGAAATCGCAGGGACTGGATGATTTTATTTGCCAGCGTTTCCATTTGGATTGCCCGCAGGCGGATCTGTCCGAATGGGAGCAGGTGCTTTATCAGGAAGCCAATCCGACCGGCGAAGTGACGATCGGCATGGTGGGCAAATATACCGAACTGCCGGATGCCTATAAATCCGTCAATGAAGCGTTAAAACACGGCGGGCTGAAAAACCGCTTAAGCGTGCAGATTAAATATATCGACTCGCAGGATGTGGAAACCAAAGGCACCGATATTCTGAAAGGGCTGGACGGTATTCTGGTGCCGGGCGGTTTCGGCTATCGCGGGGTGGAGGGCAAGATTTTAACCGCACAATACGCGCGGGAAAATAAAATTCCGTATTTAGGCATTTGTCTGGGGATGCAGGTGGCGTTGATCGAATATGCCCGGCATGTGGCGGGTATGGAACAGGCCAATTCTTCCGAATTTGATAAAAACTGCCCGCAGCCGGTCATCGGTCTGATCACCGAGTGGCAGGATGCCGACGGCAACATTGAAACGCGCAGCGATAAATCCGATTTAGGCGGAACGATGCGTCTCGGCGCCCAGCAATGCCATTTACTGCCGGGCAGTCTGGCGCGCGAGCTGTACGGCGCGGAAACCATTGAAGAACGCCATCGTCACCGTTATGAGGTGAATAATGTGCTGTTGCCACAAATTGAAAAAGCCGGCTTAAAAGTGACCGGATTGTCGGCGGATAAAAAGCTGGTGGAAATTATTGAAGTGCCGAATCATCCGTGGTTCGTAGCCTGTCAGTTCCACCCCGAATTTACCTCGACGCCGCGTGACGGTCATCCGTTGTTTGCAGGCTTTATTAAAGCGGCGAAGGAAAATCAGAAAAAATAAGCTAAAAGCTGTGTTTGATCAAATAAGCATGATTTTTAGCAAGACAAACGGTGAAAAACGCTTTACTATATTTGCCGTTTGTAAGAATTCGTTTGAATTAACTTAAAAGAGGAAAATTAAAATGGCAAAAATCGTTAAAGTAATCGGCCGTGAAATCATTGACTCACGCGGTAATCCGACCGTTGAAGCCGAAGTTCATCTGGAAGGCGGTTTCGTCGGTATGGCGGCCGCACCATCCGGTGCATCTACGGGTTCCCGCGAAGCATTGGAATTACGCGACGGTGATAAATCACGTTTCTTAGGTAAAGGTGTATTAAAAGCGGTTTCTGCCGTGAATAATGAAATCGCTCAGGCCGTAGTGGGTAAAGATGCGTTGAATCAGGAAGAAATCGACCGCATTATGATTGAGCTGGACGGCACTGAAAACAAATCCAAATTCGGTGCGAACGCCATCTTAGCGGTTTCTTTAGCCAATGCCAAAGCCGCCGCCGCCGCACAAGGCAAACCGCTTTATGAGTGGATCGCGGATCTTAACGGCACACCGGGGCTTTATTCTATGCCATTGCCGATGATGAACATCATCAACGGTGGCGAACACGCCGACAATAACGTGGATATTCAGGAATTTATGATTCAGCCGATTGGGGCTAAAACATTACGCGAAGCGCTGCGTATCGGTGCGGAAGTATTCCATAATCTGGCTAAAGTATTGAAATCCAAAGGTTTAAGCACTGCAGTTGGTGACGAAGGCGGTTTTGCGCCGAATCTTGAATCCAATGCCGCAGCACTGGCTTGTATCAAAGAAGCGGTGGAAAAAGCCGGTTATGTGTTGGGTAAAGACGTCACTTTAGCGATGGACTGCGCCTCTTCCGAATTCTATAACAAAGAAAACGGCTTATATGAAATGAAAGGGGAAGGTAAATCTTTCACTTCTCAGGAATTCACCCATTATTTGGAAGAATTATGCAAAGAATACCCGATCAAATCCATTGAAGACGGTCAGGACGAATCCGACTGGGAAGGCTTTGCTTATCAGACCAAAGTATTGGGCGACAAAATTCAATTAGTCGGTGACGACTTATTCGTTACCAATACCAAAATTCTGAAAGAAGGTATCGAAAAAGGGATTGCGAATTCCATCTTAATCAAATTCAACCAAATCGGTTCATTATCCGAAACCTTAGCGGCTATCCGCATGGCGAAAGCAGCCGGTTATACTGCTGTGATTTCACACCGCAGCGGCGAAACCGAAGATGCGACTATCGCTGATTTGGCGGTAGGTACTGCGGCGGGTCAGATCAAAACCGGTTCGATGAGCCGTTCCGACCGTATCGCGAAATACAACCAGTTAATCCGTATCGAAGAAGCCTTAGGTGATAAAGCACCGTTCTTAGGCTTAAAAGCGGTAAAAGGTCAAGCGTAATTCTGCTTTGACGCTAATCACAGCCACCAAGACGAACTTGGTGGCTTTTTTGTCACAGAGATTTTGTTTTATTAACCGAAGCGATGGGAGAAAATATGATCTATACGGTACTTGACGAGCAGATCCTGCTGGGTGAAGCCTACCGCTGCGGCGCGCATTCCACACAGCACGAGCATCTGGTGGTGATTTTTGAAGATGACGGCGAGACGGGGTATTTCTATGCCATGGATTTACACCAGCGCGAACAGCCGGTTGTGGACAGCCTGTTCGTGTATTCGGTTCAGGATATTGAAGCCCATTCTTTGCATGAACCGCGCAAGCTGCAAATCGCCTGGTCGGAAGACGGCTATAAAGCCTTTTTGCTGATTAACGGTTATCCGCATGCGGTGTTTGATTTCAGCGGCTTTGTCGGTTACAACCACAGCAAATTCCCGCCGCCTGAACTGGGCAGCATGTGGACGCACAAAGAAACCACCCAAGAGCTGGTGGATAAGTGGCTGTTGGGGAAATAGTGCGGTTCCCCGCATTTTGGGCCTGCGGATCGTCATCGGCAGGCTTTTTTGTCGGATAATTTTTCCGTTTTTTCGATCCGTCTCGCAAAACGGCGATTAAAATCAACGAAATCCTCGAGCTTTGCGCTTATCCGGTGAATAATGCCGTTTTATTTATCAGGAGCAGCGAGTCATTATGCAGCGCAATGCAATTTTCCTCCGCCTTTTACAGATTCCTCGATTAGGCAGCGGCAGAATTCATCACATTCTCAATACCGTCAAGTTGACGGATCTGCTGAATTATGACGAAACAGCTTTTCGCCAAATGGGCTGGAAGCCGGAACAAATTCGGCGCTGGTTTAAACCGGAAATGAAATATATTGAACCCGCTTTACTCTGGGCGACCCAAAACGGCAATCAACTGATAGATTTTTATCATGAAGATTATCCTTATTTATTGCAGCAAATTAGCGGTGCGCCGCCGTTGCTGTTTTTGCGCGGAAATCCGACCGCACTTTCGCGACCGCAGATCGCGATGGTCGGCAGCCGGCAGTGTTCACATTACGGCGAATATTGGGCCAAGCATTTTGCGGTCGAATTATGTTCAGCCGGTTTTGTGATCACCAGCGGGCTGGCATTGGGCATCGACGGATTTTGTCACCAGGCGGTGGTGGATCTCAACGGGCAAACCATCGCCGTGCTTGGCAGCGGGCTGGAAGCGGTATATCCGGCGAAACATCGCCGGCTGGCAGGGCAGATTACCGATAACGGCGGCCTGCTGGTTTCCGAATTTTTGCCCCATCAGCCGCCGGTGGCGGAAAATTTTCCGCGCCGTAACCGCATTATCAGCGGTTTGTCTTTAGCGACGCTGGTGGTGGAGGCGACGGAACGCAGCGGCTCTTTAATTACCGCCCGGTATGCGCTGGAGCAGAATCGGGAAGTGTTCGCCCTGCCCGGCAATGTACAGAATGAATTCAGTCAGGGTTGCCATAAACTGATTAAACAAGGGGCAATGCTGGTGGAAAACGTGCGGGATATTGTGGAAAATCTGCCCGCACTGTCTTACGGCAGTTATCACGCACCGAAAGAGGAAAGCTTTCCCGCCGAACGGGAGCAGATTCCTCCGAATTCCTGCAAATTACCGGAAAATCCCGCCTATCCTGAACTTTATGCCCGTATCGGTTATCGGCCGCTCAGTCTGGATGAACTGGCGGCGCAATCGGGATTATCCGCACAGAACCTGCTGATTCAGCTGCTGGAGCTGGAATTACAGGAATTGATTATGCAGGAAAATGGTCTATACCGGCGCACCTGAATGGCGGTACAGCCGATAGCTGACCTGACCTGTGCTTTTTTCTTTCAATAATTGCCAGCCGGCGGGCACGGGCAACGGTTTGTCTTTTTCCGTTTCCACGTAAATCAATGCTTCGGGAGACAGCCAATTGTGCTGATGCAATAGGGCTATCGCTTTTTCCGCCAGATTAAAATGAAAGGGCGGATCGAGAAAAACCAGATCAAAGTGCGGTGTGTTTTGCGCCTGATTGAGATATTGCAGACTGTCCTGATTGATGATCTGCGCCTGCTGCGGAGGGCATTTCAGCCTGAGCAGGTTGTTATGCAATTGCGCGGCGACGGCACTCTCCCGCTCTAAAAACGTCACCCGCTTTGCACGGCGGGAAAGCGCCTCAAACCCGAGCGAACCGCTGCCGGCAAAGCAATCCAGACAACGGGCATCGACAATATAAGGCATCAACCAGTTAAACAGCGTTTCTTTAATCCGATCGCCGGTCGGTCGCAGCCCCGGTGCATTCAGCACCGGCAATTTCCGTCCGCGCCAAAGCCCGGCGATAATCCGCACTTCGCCTTTATTATCGGGCCGCTGCGCGCCCTGTCGGAGAGGATTTTTTTTCATAGAGAGAATATAAATTATGATAAACTAGGCAAAATTTTGCTTAGTGTAGTACAAAATCGGCAAAACCAGTAATTTTTTCAGAAAATAGCGAGCGATTTATGTCAGAAGAGAATAAAAAAGGCGGTTTCTGGTCTTGGTTCGGCAGGGGAAAAAAGAACCCACAATCCTCCCCGCAGCCGTCGCAGGAAAATACTGCCGCACAGGATAATGAACCGGCCTCGGATAAGCCGGAAGGTGAGGCGCAATCTCACAGAGAGGCGGATATCAGCCCGCAAAGTGCGGTAGAAATTCAAACAGTTTCGCAATTTACCGAATCGGTTATACAACCGACTTCATCAGCGCTTGAATCACAACATGGCACGGTTAGCATAACGCCGGAAACGGAAACGGAAACGGAAACGGAAACGGAAACGGAAACGGAAACGGAAACGGAAACGGTACTTCAGGAGCAGGAAAAACAGAGCGAAGGAGGTGTCTTCAGACGTCTGGTGAAAGAAATATTAAAAACCAAACAGCATATTGGCCACGGTGTCCGAGGCCTGTTTTTCGGT
>CCMQ01000010.1 GCA_000751835.1 Necropsobacter rosorum
GGAGGCAGAGGGCCGTAATGTTTGGATAATACCGTTGTAATCGCTGCGGTTAAAGTTGTTTTACCATGGTCAACGTGGCCGATTGTACCCACGTTAACGTGCGGTTTTGTACGTTCAAATTTTTCTTTAGACATTGAGAGTCCCTCTAAACAAACACGGTTATCGATGGTTCAATATACCACATTAACCAAATGTAGAAAATCAAGTAATGCTAATCAGGAGAGTGAAATCAAGAAGTGGTGCTGATAGGCGGATTTGAACCGCCGACCTCACCCTTACCAAGGGTGCGCTCTACCAACTGAGCTATATCAGCGCTTTACTTGGAGCGGGCAGCGGGAATCGAACCCGCATCATCAGCTTGGAAGGCTGAGGTAATAGCCATTATACGATGCCCGCAGTCCTAAATTCATCTGTCCCATCAGGATTTATTAAAATGGTGGAGGGGGAAGGATTCGAACCTTCGAAGGCTGAGCCGGCAGATTTACAGTCTGCTCCCTTTGGCCGCTCGGGAACCCCTCCGCATTTAACAAAACACTTGTTTATGAGAATGGTGCCGACTATCGGAATCGAACTGATGACCTACTGATTACAAGTCAGTTGCTCTACCTACTGAGCTAAGTCGGCGTCATAAGCAAGTGAGGCGTATTATAGGGAAAAATTTACCTGTGACAAGCATTTTTTAGCAAAAAAATCTTTTTTTTTAATCATTCGTCTATTTCTCAAACAAAACGCATAAATTTTATAAAAAAAGTTGTAATTTAACGAAAATTTTTATGCGCAAGCGTGCATTTATAAGGTATATTCCCCCTATCCGATTATCAATTACAGG
Organism: Necropsobacter rosorum; assembly: GCA_000751835.1. GTDB lineage: Bacteria > Pseudomonadota > Gammaproteobacteria > Enterobacterales > Pasteurellaceae > Necropsobacter > Necropsobacter rosorum. The sequence goes on from CCMQ01000010.1 coordinate 830, forward strand.
TGCAAAAATTACCGTGAAACCGTCAATGCAGGACGTCTATTCAAGCCAGTTAACGCCTTTTCTCACCTTTAACCGCCGGCAATGGGCCGAATTGCGCAAGTCCGTTCCGCTGAAACTGACCGAACAGGATCTCAAGCCCCTGCTTGGCTTCAATGAAGATCTTTCTTTAGATGAAGTCAGCACCATTTATCTGCCGCTGGCTCGTCTGATTAACTATTATATCGAAGAAAACCTGCATCGCCGCACCGTATTAAACCGCTTCCTCGGCGGTCAGCGCCCCGAAGTGCCTTATATTATCAGCATTGCGGGCAGCGTTGCCGTGGGTAAAAGCACCTCGGCAAGAATTCTGCAATCCTTGCTTTCCAACTGGCCGGAAGTACGCAAAGTGGATCTGATTACCACCGACGGTTTTTTGTATCCGCTGGCAAAATTAAAACAGGATAACCTACTGCATAAAAAAGGCTTCCCCGTATCCTACGACACACCGCGCCTGATACGCTTTTTAGCCGACGTCAAATCCGGCAAAGCGGAGGTACAGGCACCGATTTACTCCCATTTAACCTATGATATCGTGCCGGATCGGTTTAATATCGTTGACCGGCCGGATATTCTGATTCTGGAAGGACTGAATGTGCTGCAAACCGGCGGCAGCAATGCCAACCAGACGTTTGTCTCCGATTTCGTCGATTTTGCCGTCTATGTGGATGCGGAAGAAGCGTTGCTGAAAGAATGGTACATCCGTCGTTTTCTCAAATTCCGCCAAAGCGCGTTTAACGATCCGAACTCCTATTTCAAACATTACGCCGCCCTGTCCGAAGGGGAAGCGATTGAAACCGCAGGGAAAATCTGGGATGACATTAACGGATTAAATTTAAAACAGAATATCCTGCCGACCCGCGAACGGGCCAATCTGATTCTGAAAAAAGGCGCGGATCACGCGGTGGAACTGGTCAAGTTAAGAAAATAATCGCAAAATCGACCGCACTTTTGAGCGGCGCATTAACCGTTTTTCACCATTTCCTTCCCTTGTGGCGTTCACTCCACCATAAAACAGGCGATTTTCGCCCCGTCGGGATAAGTCTTCAACGGCGGTTGCTGTTGCCGGCAGTGCGCCGTCGCAAGATGACAACGGGTATGAAAGGCGCAGCCCTGCGGCGGGTTCAGCGGACTTGGCAACTCACCTTGCAGTTTAATCCGCTGACGCCGTAATGCCGGCGAAAGCCGCGGCGTGGCGGAAAGCAGCGCCTGCGTATAAGGATGACGCGGATGGCTGAAAATCTGCTGCCGACTTCCCTGCTCGACGCAGCGCCCCAAATACATGACCATCACCTCATCGGCAATATGTTCCACCACCGATAAATCATGGGAAATAAACACATAGGACAAACCCAGCTCGTTTTGCAGCGCCAGCATTAAATTCAGTACCTGCGCCCGTACGGATACATCCAGCGCCGACACCGGTTCGTCCGCCACCACGATATCCGGATTCAGCATTAAACCGCGCGCAATGGCGATACGCTGACGCTGCCCGCCGGAAAACATATGCGGATAACGATCATAAAATTCCGCACGCAATCCGACTTTCGCCATCATCGCCAGCACACGGGATTGCCGTTCCTGCGCAGAAAGTGCGGTATTAATCATCAACGGTTCCTGCAAAATAGCGCCGATTTTCTTGCGCGGGTTTAACGAGGCATAAGGATTTTGGAATACCAGCTGAATTTTCTGCCGCCGCAATTTCCGGCTGGCATGGTCATTCTCCAGCAAATTATGTCCGTTATAATATAGCGTTCCTTCGGTGGGTGATTCAATCATGGTCAGCAGGCGCCCCAGCGTCGATTTTCCGCAACCGGATTCTCCCACCACCGCAAGGGTTTTCCCTTTTTCCAGACGGAAAGACACCCCGTCCAACGCTTTCACGGTTTGGCGGGCGGAAAACCAGCCTGATTTCAGCGGATAATATTTTTTCAGATTCAGGGCTTCAAGTAACGGTTGCGTTGTTGTCTGCTCAGACATGGCTCGGCTCTCCCTGCGTGTTAAGCGGCGTATGGCATTTCACCTGTCGCCCTTGCAACTGATACAAGGGCGGTTCCTCACGCCGGCAATGCTCCGTGGCATAAGGGCAGCGCGGATGCAGCAAGCAACCCTGCGGCCGGTCATATTTACCCGGCACCACGCCCGGTAATGATTGCAAGCGGGACTTACCGGCGGCAAATTCCGGCAGCGAACGCAACAATGCCTGCGTATAAGGGTGTCGCGGCGTGGTAAAAATCGCGTCTGCACGGCCCTCCTCTACGATTTGACCGGCATACATCACAATGATACGTTGCGCCGCCTGCGCCACCAACGCCAAATCATGGGTAATCAGCATCAGCGCCATATTCTCTTTTTTCTGCAAATCCAGTAACAAATCCATAATTTGTGCCTGAATAGTGACATCCAGCGCGGTGGTCGGTTCGTCGGCAATCAGTAATTTCGGCTTACAGGCAATCGCCATGGCAATCATCACACGCTGGCTCATCCCGCCCGACAATTGATGAGGATAAACCGATAAGCGGGATTCCGCCGCCGGAATGCCGACTAAACGCAGCAGTTCGATCGCCCGTTCACGGCGGGATTTTCGACTGCCGCCCTGATGCACCTTCAATGCCTCCATAATCTGAAATCCGACACTGTAACACGGATTCAGGCTGGTCATCGGATCCTGAAAGATCATCGACACTTCCGCCCCGACCAATTGCCGTCTCTCTTTTTCACTGAGCGTCAGTAAATCGCGGCGATCAAAAACCAGCGCATCGGCACTGACCCGCCCCGGGTAATCAATTAATCCCATTACCGCCAGTGAACTCACCGATTTTCCCGAACCGGACTCACCGACAATCCCCAGCACTTCCCCTTCATCAATATGAAGGCTAATCCGATCCACGGCGCGAAACAGCGCGTTTTCCTCGCCGAAACCGACGGAAAGACATTCAACGTTCAGTAATGACATAGCTCCCCCGCTTACTGCTGTAATTTCGGATCCAGCGCATCGCGCAAACCGTCACCCATCAGATTAAACGCCAGCACCGTCAGCAATACCGCCAACCCCGGAAATGTAACAACCCACCAAGCACGCTGCACAAATTGTAACGCTTCCGCCAGCATCGCGCCCCATTCCGGGGTCGGCGGCTGCGCACCGATCCCTAAAAAGCCAAGCGCCGCCATATCCAAAATCGCATTGGAAAACCCCAACGTGGTTTGCACAATAAGCGGTGCGACACAGTTCGGCAGGATCACGATAAACATCAGCCGTAAAGCGCCTGCGCCCACCACGCGCGAAGCCGTCACATAATCGCGATTAATCTCATTTAACACGGCGGCACGGGTCAGCCGCACATAACTCGGCAACGAAACCAGCGCAATGGCAAAAGACGCGTTCAGCAGCGACGGCCCCAGCACCGCGACAATCGCTATCGCCAGCAATAAACTCGGCAGCGCCAGCATAATATCAATCAGACGCATAATCAGCAGATCCACCACTCCGCCGGCATAACCCGCCAAAAGTCCCAGCGAGACACCAAACACAAAAGCTAAAAAAACCACCAGCAGCCCGATAAACAGCGATAACCGCGCACCGTAAATCAACCGCGACAGAATATCGCGCCCCACATCGTCAGTGCCCAACACATAATGCCAGCTGCCGCCCTCCTGCCAGACCGGCGGCATTAACAGCGCCTCTCGCGCCTGGGCAATCGGATCATGCGGCGCCACCGCATCGGCAAAAATACTGATGAAAAAAATGATAACGATATACGCCAAGCCGATTACCGCACCTTTATTGCGACGAAACCGCGCCCAGAACTCACGCAGCGGCGTTTGCGCCGTTATCGGCGTCACTAATTCGGACATCCCCTTGCTCCTTATTGATTATTGATGGCGAATTCGCGGATTCAGTACGCCGTAGATCACATCGACACAGACATTAATCAAAATAATTATTGTCGCAATAATCAGCACCGCACCTTGCACCACGGGATAATCGCGATCGCGAATCGCCTCAATCACCCATTTGCCGATGCCCGGCCAGGCAAAGATCGTTTCGGTAAGAATCGCACCGGATAATAACTGACCGACAATCAAGCCGATAACGGTCACCACCGGAATCAACGCATTACGCAGCGCATGAACCACAATCACCCGCAGCGGCGCAAGCCCCTTGGCGCGGGCGGTGCGGATATAATCCTCGCCCAGCACTTCCAGCATAGAAGAACGGGTCATGCGCGAAATCACCGCCAGCGGAATCGTTCCCAGCACCACGGTCGGCAAAATCAGGTGAGAAACGGCCGACCGAAACGCGCCCGGTTCGCCGGACAGCCAACTGTCGAGCAACATAAAGCCGGTTTTCTCTTCGATCCAGAATGCCGCCCCGATACGCCCGGATACCGGCGTAATATCCAGCTGGACGGACATCACCAGCATCAGCAGCAATCCCCACCAGAACACCGGCATGGAATAACCGGTCAGCGACACCGCCATCACCGTATGATCAAAAACCGAACCGCGCTTTACCGCAGCCAGAATGCCTATCGGAATCCCAATCACCAGCGCAAACGCTATCGCACAGACAGACAATTCGACCGTCGCCGGAAACAGTGATAAAAACGCCTGCATGACCGGTTCGTTATTTTTAAACGAGCGGCCTAAATCTCCCTGCGCAATACCTTTGATATAATCGACATACTGAATATACCAAGGCTGATCCAGCCCTAACTGTTTTTTCATCTGCTGGTGCATTTCGGGGCTTAACCCACGTTCGCCCATGCGGATTTCAATCGGATCGCCCGGAATCAAATGAATCAGCGCAAAGGTCAGCAACGTCACGCCGATAAAAGTCGGCACCACCATGGCAATACGCTTGAAAATAAACTGAAACATAACGTTCTCTTCGCTTAACCGTTAACCGCTTACAAAAAATCAAACCGGCGCCGGCCTACTTGTCGAAGCTGAAAACAGCACAAAAAACAACCGCACTTTAAGCGGTAATCCCCCCAAATATCCTATCACTGGCGGCGTTAGGATAAAAATGCGGCCGAAAACGACCGCACTTTAAACTTTTTTGTCTTATTCCACACGAACACCGTAAAACGCGCTGTAACCGAACGGGCTTTGCTTATAATCGCGCACCCGCAGACTTAACGGAGTGAACGTGACCGAGTGAGCGACGGTGATCCACGGCGCCTGCTCTTTCACTATCACCTGCGCCTGTTTATATAACGCCGCGCGTGCATTCTGATCTTTCAAGCCGATGGCTTTGGCCAATAAGGCGTCGAATTCGGCATTTTTCCAGCGGGCATAATTGCTGTTGCCCGCATTTTCACCGCTCAGCAACGGTGACAGGAAATTGTCCGGATCACCGTTATCGCCCGACCAGCCGTAAGTACCGGCGGCAAACTGCCCCTCTTTGGTACGTTTGATATAATCGCCCCATTCATAACTGACCAGTTTGGCTTTCACGCCGATTTTTGCCCAGTCGTTTTGCAGAATTTCCGCCATACGACGCGGGTTCGGATTGGAATTGCGCACCACCGGCTGCACCCATAATTCCGTTTCAAAACCGTTCGGATAGCCGGCTTCGGCCAGCAATTGTTTGGCTTTTTCCAGATCATAAGGATAATCTTTAATGTCGTCATTATATCCCCAGATAGTCGGCGGCAGCGGATTTTTCGCGGCGATACCGGCGCCCTGATATACCACGTTCAGAATGGTTTGCTTATCGGCGGCATAATTCAGCGCCTGGCGCACCTTCTGATTATCAAACGGCGCTTTTTCCGTATTAAAGGCTATATAAGCCACATTCAGCCCTTCCTGCGACAATAGCTGAATTTTCGGATCCGTTTTCATGCGTGCCAAATCCGCCGCATTCGGAAAATCCATCATATCGCAGGCACCGGTTTGCAACTTGGCATAACGCGCGGTGGCATCCGGAGTAATACTGAAAATCAGACGATCAATCGGCGCTTTGCCTTTCCAGTAATCCTGATTGGCGAGAAACCGAATCGCCTGATCGAGCTGATAACCGGCAAATACGAAAGGCCCGGTGCCGATCGGTTGGTTGTCAATGGTTTCCGGTTTCCCCGCCGCCAGCATTTTATCGGCATATTCCGCCGAATAAATGGAAATAAAATCCATCCCCAGACTGGCGAGGAATGTGGCGTCCTGCTTGTTCAGGGTAATGCGCACCGTATGATCATCGATTTTTTCCACCGCTTTCAGCAGGCTTGGAAATTTCATCGCATTGAAATAAGGATAGGTGCCGTTGGATACCTTATGGTAAGGGTGGTTCGGATCACGCTGGCGGTTAAAGGAAAACAATACGTCATCGGCATTAAATTCACGGCTGGGCGTGAAAACCTTATTCGCATGGAATTTCACCCCTTTGCGTAAATGAAAAGTGTAAGTCAGCCCGTCATCACTAATTTCCCAGCTTTCCGCCAGTCCCGGTTCCAGTTCCGTGCTGCCGCGTTTAAATTCCACCAATCGGTTATATACCTGTTGTGAGCTGGCATTATAGGAAATGCCGTCCATCACCAGCGCCGGACTGAAGCCGGACGGTGAACGGCTGGTGCAGTTAATAAACGTGGTGTCTTTCGCCGCTGCAAAAGCCGCAACGGACAACAGCAACGCACCTAAAGATAATTTAGCGTTTAATTTCATTCTTCCTCCGGATGTTGAAATGCGCCGCACGCACGGCGGGAATACGGGATTTAATCACAGTCTAACGGGATCGGCCGATAATGTTAAGCGCCAATATCGCCGGCAGTCACTATTAACAGCCTTTAACTATATGATCAAAGTGCGGTCGGTTTAAAGAATAAAATTATCTTTGCTATAACCAAAGACTATATAAACGCAAAAACCGGGCATCGACCCGGTTTTCAGACAGTGTAATCAAACTTAATGGAAAAAGGCCGCCACTTCGACAAACACTTTCAATAAGCTGGCGTTTAATAAATCAATGAAGAACGCGCCGACCATCGGCACGATTAAGAAAGCTTTGTGCGACGGGCCATAATGGGACGTGACCGCCTGCATATTCGCCACCGCGGTCGGTGTGGCGCCCAGACCGAAACCGCAATGCCCGGCGCTCAGCACGATGGCATCATAATCTTTCCCCATCGCGCGGTAGGTTACCACCACGGCATACAGCGCCATCACCACCACCTGCACGATCAACAGCACAAAAATCGGCAACGCCAGATCCGCCAGTTCCCACAGTTTTAACGACATCAGTGCGATGGCAAGGAAAATTGACAGGCCGACCGTACCCAAGACGTCAATGGCGGCATCCGCCACTTTAAATTTGAAAAGGTGCGCTAACGTATTGCGGATAATCACCCCGACAAACAGACACCAGACGAACGTCGGCAGCTGGAACGCGCTGCCTTTTGTCCACATATCCAAATGTTGTCCCACGAACAGACAAATCGACAACATGGTAATGGTTTCAATCACCGAACGGGTATTGATTTTACGGCGATAAACCGGTTTTTCGAAAGCTTCTTCCACATCATCCACGTTTTCGTCTTCCGGCACTTCTTCTTTATGTAACCGTTTCAGTAAAAAACTGGCTACCGGGCCGCCGATAATCCCACCGAACACCAGCCCGAAGGTGGCGCAGGCCATCGCCAGTTCCATCGCGCCCTGAATGCCGAAACGCGCGGTTAAATCCTCCGCCCATGCCGCACCGGTACCGTGACCGCCGGTTAGTGTGACCGAACCGGCGATTAATCCATAGGCGGGATCCAGCCCCAGCAACATCGAACCGAACACCCCGACCAGATTCTGTAGCGCAATCAGCCCCGCCGCCACAAACAGAAAGACCACCAGCGGTTTACCGCCCTTAACCAGACGGGCAAAGTTCGCGCTTAAACCGATGGAGCTGAAAAACACCAGCATCATATTACGCTGTAAATCCGTATCAAAACCGAAACTGACGCCCCACATCTGGTGCACGAATGTGAGCGCAATCGCCACGATGAAGCCGCCGACGACCGGTTCCGGAATATTGTAATGATTTAATAAATGAATGCGTTTTACTAAAAAATAACCGAGCAGCAGAACAAGGCAGGCAAGGGCCAGCGTTTCATAAGTATCAAAATTCATATTTTCCTCTTTAATTATTATGCCGGACAGTGCGGTATTATCCGGAACAGAAAGGGTATTTCACGCTTAAAATACACCTAAAACACAGCGGATAAAAGCGTTTATCCGCTAAAAAAGGCGGAAAATATAACAGAAAAACCGCATTTTCGCCATAACGGCAGGATATAAAGCCGGATTTTATACGTTCAGCCAGAAAGTGACCGGCCCGTCATTGGTCAGGCTGACCTGCATATCGGCGGCAAATTCACCGCTGGAAACGGTAATTTTTTCACCGCACTTTTGCACAAAATAATCATACAACCGGTGCGCCGTCTCCGGCGCCGCCCCTTTTGAAAAGCTCGGCCGCAGCCCTTTTTGCGTATCCGCCGCCAGCGTAAACTGGGAAACGACCAGCAACGCGCCGCCGATTTGCTGCACATTCAGATTCATTTTTCCCGCCGCATCGGCAAACAGTCGGTAATTCAGTACCTTATCCAGCAGGCGATCCGCTTTAGTCTGATCGTCGTCCTTTTCCACGCCCAGCAGCACCAGCAACCCTGTGCCGATTTGTCCGACCGTCTCGCCGCCGATTGTCACTTTCGCCTGCGTCACACGCTGAATTAATGCGATCATTGTTGCTCCTCAATCTGTTTAAAATCCAACTCGCCGCGTTTTAAGCGCCGCATATCCGCCAGCACCGCAGACAGCTGCGCGCCGAGCAAAATCGCAATCCAGCTGAGCTGGATCCACAGCAGCATAATCGGCAGCGTCGCCATCGCGCCGTAAATCAGCTGATAAGACGGAAACGTTTTGATATACCAGGCAAAAGCCTGCTTGCCCAACGTAAAGAATATCGCCGCCACCAGCGCTCCCGCCGCCGAATGACGAATGCTGACTTTTTTATTCGGCACCACGGTATAAATCAGCGTGAAAATAAACCAGGTCAGAAAAAACGCCGCCGCACTCAGCGAGCTGATGCCGAACGGCAGAGTGAATTCCGTCGTCAGCATTTCTTTAGTCATCGCACTGAGAAAAATGCTAGTCGCCATCATCAATGGGCCCAGCGTCAAAATCAGCCAGTAAATGGCGAAAGAAAACATCAGCGGACGCACCGTGCTGTCACGCCAGATCGAATTCAGCGTGCGATCAATGGAATTGATCAGCATCAGCGCGACCACAATCAGACTGATAATCCCCACTGCGCTCATTTGTTTGGAATTGGTAACGAACTGATCGAGATACTCGCCCACCACATCACTGGCCTGCGGAGCGAAATTATTAAAAATAAACAGTTTCAGCTCACCGGTCACCTCGTTAAACACCGGAAAAGCGGAAAAAATGGAAAACACCACCATAATCAGCGGCACCAGCGCCAGCATCGTACTGTAAGTTAAATAGCCTGCCGCCTGTGTCAGTTTATTCTGATTAAAACGGTACCAGAACAGTTTGAAAAACAGCGTCAGACGTTCGAATAAAAGCGACATAACAATTCCCCGCAACAATGTTTGAATTTTTTCCCCGAACCGCAAATACAAGGCTGTTTCATCGCCGGCAGCGCAACCGTCGGATCGGCAAAATACCAGCGCTCGCCAATCCGCACGAACAAGGATTTTTCGTGATGAACCTGCCGAGCCTGCCCGGCGGCGAAAACGGCGTGAAATTCCACCGCACTGTGCCGTGCGCTCAGATGCGGCTGACAGTCAATAATCTGCAACCCGAGCCAACGGGTATTTTCCGCCCAGCGGCGCAATGCCGCCGTATCCAGCAACGGCTGCTGGCTCGGCACCGTGGTGCGCACGATATAGTCGATATCCCGCCGCACGAACGCCGCGTAACGGGAACGCATCAGCCGCTCGGCGTTTTCCGCATCGCGCGCGCCTAAATGCAACGGCGCGCAGCAATCGGCATAATTTTCGCCCGACTGACAGGGACAAAGTGCGGTGGTTTTTTGTGTTGTTTCAGCGCGATTCATTATTTAATTGTTCAAGTTATTCAAGCTGATAAGAGATTATATTATCGGTATATTAATAAAAAATCCCCCGTTCGCCCACCTTTATCGCCGCAAAACACGTTATTTTTTGACCGCACTTTATTTTTTCCTTATTATTTCACCACGATTTCCCTCCGTAATATAAGGACAATTTTATGCAATATTCATTGGCACAAACCGAACAGGGGCAGGTATTGGGCATTACCGCCAAAATGGCGAACCGCCACGGTCTGATTGCCGGCGCCACCGGTACCGGCAAAACCGTCAGCTTACGCAAAATGGCGGAAGCCTTCAGCGACGACGGCGTGCCGGTTTTTCTGGCGGATGTCAAAGGCGATTTGTCCGGTCTGGTGCAGGCCGGCGAATTACAGGGCAAAATTGCCGAACGTATTGAGCGCTTTCAACTGGGCGGCGAGAGCTATTTGAGCGGCTATCCGGTGTCTTTTTGGGATGTTTTCGGCACCACCGGCATTCCGCTGCGCACCACGATTTCAGAAATGGGGCCGCTGTTGCTGGCCCGCCTGCTCAATCTTAACGACACGCAGGAAGGCCTGCTGAATCTGGTGTTCCGCGTCGCCGACGATAAAGGCCTGTTGCTGATCGACCTGAAAGATCTGCGCGCCATGCTGAAATATGTGGCGGAAAACGCCAAAACCTTTCAATTGGAATATGGCAATGTCTCCGCCGCCAGCGTCGGCGCCATTCAGCGTGCGCTGCTGACGCTGGAAAATCAGGGCGCCACCAATTTATTCGGCGAACCGGCGCTGAATTTGGACGACTGGCTGCAAACCCGCGACGGCAAAGGCGTCATCAATGTGTTGAATGCGGAAACCCTGATCAACTCGCCGCGCATGTACAGCGCCTTTTTATTATGGCTCATGGCGGAATTGTTCGAGCGCCTGCCGGAAGTGGGCGATCCGGACAAACCGAAGTTCGTGATGTTTTTTGATGAAGCCCATTTGTTATTCGACGGTGCGCCGAGCGTGCTGGTGGAAAAAGTGGAACAGGTGGTACGCCTGATTCGCTCCAAAGGCGTCGGCATTTACTTTGTCACCCAAAATCCGCTGGATTTACCCGACAGCGTGCTGGGACAGCTTGGCAACCGGGTTCAGCATGCCCTGCGTGCCTTTACCCCGCGCGATCAGAAAGCGGTGAAAGCCGCCGCCGAGACCTTTCGCGCCAATCCGCAGGTAGATGTCGCGCAAGCCATTTCCACGCTGGCCGTGGGGCAGGCGCTGGTCTCCTTTTTAGATGAAAAAGGCATGCCGACACCGGTGGAAATCGCCTCTATTTATCCGCCGAAAAGCCAGCTCAAACCGATTAGCGAAGCGCAGCGCGAGGCTTGGGTAAAAGACGATGATCTGTACGCGTTTTACCGCGATGGGGTGGACAATATTTCTGCTTTCGAAACCCTACAACAACAGGCGGATCTTGCCGCCGTCGCGCAAAAACAGGCCGAACAGGCACAGGCGGAAGAGGAAAACGGGCTGATGAATCGTCTCAACCGCATGCTGTTCGGCAGCAAGAAAAAGGGCGAACAGCTGACGATCACCGAGCAGGTTGTCAGCGGGGTGGCGAAATCCGTCGGGCGCAACATCCGCAATCAAATCACCAAACAGATTATGCGCGGCATTTTAGGCGCCCTAAAAAAATAGTGCGTTTTTCATTATTTGCCATAAAAGTGCGGTCAAAAAATTAGCAGAATTTTGACCGCACTTTATTTTTCGCCTGTTCTTATCCCTGAATGTTTACCTCTATGCAGACCGTTAATTGGCGGCAGAATAATTTAACAGTGAAAAAAATGTTGTTGAAATAAACGGCTATCAGAGATCCGACCAGTATAAGCGCGCAACCAATCAAGCGAAAATAAAAATAATCAATATTAACAATTAGTTACATTCTATAACTTCTCGTCAAGATCACATTTTACCGGATTAATGGCTATTTATTCCGCATAATCAGCGTCATTATGAAATAATTATTTTATAAAAAATAATTACCCGCATTTTCAATAAGGTTTTTGTTAAGTATAATTCGGCAACTTTTTTTTTAATAAAAAAATACTCTGCTTTATCTTTTATTACTAAATACTTAACACCATTCTTATGAAAATAACAATAAATAAGCTGACTTATGCGCTATTATGCGCCGGACTTGGCACCGCCTTTTCGGCTCACGCGGTTGATGATTCGCTGACTCAGGAATTACAACAATTAAAAAATCAACAACAGTTTAATCAGGTCAACGAAGGCTTAAAAAGAGCCGAGCAGTTTTTGCGCCGATCGGATGATGGCGCGCCTAAACGCGCCGCCGGGCAGGAAAACGAAAACGATAGCACGGCGCCGCGCATTACATCCATCAGCATTGATTTGCAGGGGCGGAATATCCCTTTGGATTTCAGCGAAACCATTGCCGATTATGAGGGCAAACCGCTGACGACCAAGCAAGTGTTCGAATTGGTGAAAGCGTTGACCGACGTGCTGTATCAGGCCGGTTATGTCACCAGCGCCATCGGTTTAAAAGATGCGCCTTCCGAGGGCAATCTGGCGTTTGTCGTACATTGGGGATTGGTGAACGACTATTATGTGAACGGCGAACAACCGCAACGCTTTAAAGATAAAGCGATGGTTGCGGTGTTACCGAATCTTCGCGATAGGATCTTTAATATTTACGACATCGATCAATTGGTCGAGAGCTTAAATACGGTCAATAAATCCGCCAAGATCAACGTTATCGCCGATCAAAAACCGGCTTATTCGAATTTAGATATTCAGGTGCAAAGAAAGCGCCTGCCGCGGTTAACCGTCGGGTTGAATAATTCCGGCACCGGAAATAACGCCAACGGGCGCAATCAGGCAACCTTAAATTTGGCCTGGAGCGATTTATTCGGCACCAATGACAGCTGGAATTTCTCTAGCGGTTATCGTTTTTATAAAGACCGCAAACGTAACGGTCAACAGAATTACGCGTTGCTGTATAGTCAGCCGTTTTCTTTTTACACTTTGGATCTCAAAGTGTCGCAGGCGGATAATGAAAAAGAATTAATCGGCCGGCACCGCTACTCATCCCGTGGCACGGTAAAAACCGCGTCGGCGAAACTGACGCGCTTATTAATGCGTAACCGGGAATCCATTCTTTCCGCCTACACGGAAGTCGAATTTAAAAAGCGCAGAAATTACATCGGTGCAAGACGAGTCAATAACTACCATCACAATAAGCTCACCGTCGGATTATCCTATATTACCGGTTTATTTAACGGACAGTTTTACGGCGATGTGTCTTACGCAAACGGGTTGAACTGGTTCCATTCGGATAGTCTGGCTTATACGAGAAACGGTGAAAAAACGCTGAAAAGTGTATCCGCCACCTTAAGCTGGTATAAACCGTTGCTCTTTGCCGAACGTCCTTTCAATTATCAGATTCGCTTCGGCGCGCAATATTCGCCTTACAGCGTCTATTCGGACGAGCAGTTTTCCATTGGTGACGAATATACGGTAAGAGGATTTAAAGGCGGGATAAGTTCCGGCGATAAAGGCTATTACTTATCGCAGACGCTGGATATGCCTTTTTATCCGCAAAAAAGCTACTTAACGCAGATCAAACCGTTTTTAGGTATTGATTTCGGGCGCAACTACCAGCGTTTACCGAAACGCAACGAAACCCTTGCAGGCTTCGCTTTAGGCGCAAAAGCAACAATAAAAAATGCCGCCATTTCATTTAGCTATGCTAAACCGATAAAAAATATCAAACACAATAAAAATAACCATGTTTACTATGTAAACGCGTCAATGACATTTTAATTAAAAGAGAGCCGACCATGAACAAAAACCGTTATAAATTAATTTTCAGTAAAACCCGCTGTTGTTTAATTCCTGTTGCCGAATATATTAAATCTGCCTTAGGCAGCGCCTCCAAAGCCAAAGAATCGGATAAAAAAACCGTACAACAAGCACCCGAATATCGTAAATCATCCTTATCCGATTTTGTCGCCGCTTATTTGAACCCGATTAAAACGGTCGATATGCTTAAAAGCAAAGGCGTGTCTTTACTGTTGCTGACCGTATTATCTCCGGCCGCTTTCGCCGAACAAGGTGCGGTGCTGGATCCGAATAATCACAATACGAAAATTAAGTATACCGAGAATAAAGTACTGATCGTCGATGTCGCCAAACCGGGAAATGACGGTATATCCGATAACCATTTCAGTAAATTTAACGTCGAAAACGGTTCTGTTTTTAACAATAGCCTGAAAGAGGGAAATTCCTATTTAGTCGGTCACTTAGAAAAAAACCAAAACTTTGATAAACAAAGCGCCAAAGCCATTCTGACACAGGTGACCGGAAGCGAAATGAGTAAAATCCGCGGCGGTCTGGAAGTTTTCGGTGATAAAGCGGATTTGCTGCTTGTTAACCCGAACGGTATTAATATTAACGGCGTACAAACTTTTAATACTGATCGTTTTGTAGTTTCTACCAGTGAAGTGGCCAGCCCTGAAAACGGCGTTAATCTTTCGGTTACACGCGGGAAAGTCACCATTGACGAAGACGGTCTGGCAACCGACGGGCTGAAATATTTAGATATCGTAGCCAAAAAAATTGAACAAAAAGGCGCGATTCGTCATGCAAAAGAATCAAAGGATGCGCAGCAGGCCAATATTACCTTGGCGGCAGGTTCCAGCGAATTTAACGTAAGAGACAGCAAGCTGACCGCCAAAAACGACACCTCTAACGAGGTCGCCATCAGCGGCAGCGAAGCCGGCGCCATGTATGGTAACCATATTCAACTGATCACCACCGATAGCGGTGCGGGCGTCAACCATAAAGGCATTATTCTGTCCGAATCGGATATTGCCCTGAATAATAAAGCCGGCAAGGTAGAAATCAATACGATTCAGTCCAAAGGCAATATTTATGCCGAAGGCAGTCAAGCATTTTCCGTTAGCGGTACATTAAACTCCGATAAAAACATCCGGCTGGACAGCAAAAACGTAACGGTAGACACTAATGCGAAAGTCAGCGCAAAAACCGTCAATATTACGCGGGCCAACACCGTTCAGGTCAAAGAAAATGCGAAGATTGCCGGCCCGCAAGTCGATATCCACAGTAATACCACAACCGTTGCGGCCAAAGCGAAAGTCACCGCCACGCACCTTACGGTAAAAGGACACGAGTTAGAAAATAACGGTTCCGTCTCAAGCCGGTACGGTAACATTGATGTTGACCGTTTAATTAACCGCGATACGATCCTTGCGCAAAAAGACTTGCATATCACCACCAAAGGGATGGCCGCGGACGCCTTAATTGCGGGCGGAAAACTGCACGGTTTTGATCTGGATAAGTTAAAACATAAATTCGAACAGCAAAAAAATGGCTTCCAGAACAGCGGTACGATTCAAAGTCTGGAAAATGCGACACTCACGTTTAAAGACAATACCAATTATTTTTCCGCCTTACACCAATTACCACAGGCAAAAGGGACGTTAACGTTTTCCGCCAATCGTCTGCATATTAATAATAAAGCCGATCTGCAAACCGAAGGTAGCCTGAACCTGCACGGTCATGAATTTTCCAATGACGGGGTGTTAGCCAGCGGTAAACAACTGTCGCTAAACATTACCAATAATATTAATAACAGTGGCTTATTAGGCGCACGGGAACGTTTGGCATTAACCTCGGAGCGAGGCAATATTATTAATAATGCCGGCGGCGTATTCCATTCCGAAGGTGACATGGCGCTTGATGCCCATGATCAGGTTTATAATGCCGGCGATATTCTGGCAAAACGTAAGCTGACTATCAGCGCCCAACGCTTACTGAATGATGTTATCCTCAACAAGAATGATGTGTCGGTAATCGGAAAACAGCAAGATAAAATACATAACCATTATGGCAGAACCTGGACCGGCGTTTACCGTTTCTGGAGTTACCTTCCGGAATTTAAAAATGATTTGCAAGCATCGCACTTAGGCAAAATCCGTTCCGAAGGCGGGCTGACCTTTAATCAAAAGGATTCCAGCCATGCCGATGCCGGTATTATCAACCACGGTATTATTAATATTCGCGGCACCTTTGAAAATAACGGCACGAAGCAGATTATTAATAATATGAAATCGGTGGATAAAACCATTGTGGATTATTTAAAGCAACCTTCGCGTGCGCTCTTGTCGTTCTATCCTAAATTTAATTTGTTTGGTACCGCATTAGCCGGAGAAGCCATCAAAAGTTTTAATAACTTGTTTGAGATGATCGACTATGTGCTCAGCCGAGATTATGCGTTGCATACTGGGTTGTATACCAGTGAAAGAGATCAAGTATTTAAACTGCTCAAATCCCTTGACCATCCTCAACTGCAACAAGTGCTGACCGCAGCGCTCGGCCAAAACTGGGAAGGGCAATCCATGGACACGCTGGCCAGAAACTGGCAGCGAACCAAAGAAGGCAAAACCCCTGCGCTTCACTTCTATCCGGCGGAACAGGCCAAAATTTTAGCCGATAACATTACCGGCAGCGCAGATTTACTGCGTAATGGTGAGCGGGCGGAAAACGGTGAATTTAACAACGAAATCAATGTCGGTAAGCATAAACTGGATATTCCGGCACCGCAGTTTAAATCTTTTATTGCCGAGGCGGAGCAACACAGCGGCATTGATCTTTCCGTGCTGGCGGAATTACTGGCCAACCCGAATTTATTTATCGATCGTTCATTGCAATTAGAAAAACCTAAACATCAGCCTACGCCGCACGATCAGGATGACGATAAATTATTGCAGGAATCGGAGGAAGAAAAACGCCAGCGGTTAGAACGTGAGCTTGAACAAGCCCGTCAGGAAAAATTACAGGCGGAAAAACGGCATAAAGAACTTGAAGCGCAAAAACAAAAAGAAAAAGCGCAGCAAGAAGCCTTAGAACGTAAAAAACGCGAAGACGCCTTACACGCCCTGCAAGAGAAACAACGTCAGGAAAAAGAAGCACTTGAACGGAAATTACAGGCTGAAAAAGAGGCACAAGCACAGCAAGAAAAACGCCAAGCGGAGAAAGAGGCTCAGGCGCAGCAAGAAAAACTTCAGGCTGAAAAACAACGTAAGGAATTTGAAGCACAAAAACGAAAAGCCCAACAAGAAGCCTTAGAACGTAAAAAGCGTGAAGAAGCCTTACACGCTCTACAAGAGAAACAGCGTAAAGAACTCGAAGCACAAAAACAAAAAGCGCAGCAAGAAGCACTGGAACATAAAAAACGTGAAGAGGCCTTACACGCTCTACAGGAAAAACAGCGTAAAGAAAAAGAAGAACTTGAGCGGAAGTTACAGGCTGAAATAGAGGCACGGGTCCAGCAAGAAAAACGCCAGGCGGAAAAAGACGCTCAGGCGCAGCAAGAAAAACTTCAGGCTGAGAAACAGCGCAAAGAGCTTGAAGCACAAAAACAAAAAGCACAACAAGAAGCCTTAGAACATAAGAAACGTGAAGAGGCCTTACACGCTCTGCGGGAAAAACACAAAAAAGAGCAGGAAGCCCTGCAACAAAAACTTGACGCGGAAAAACAGGCTCAGCTTGAAAAACAGCGAAAAGAGCAAGAGGAGCAGCAGCGTAAATTAGAGGAATATAAGAAAAAACTGGAAGAAGCGCGTAAAAAAGCGGAAGAATTCGCTAAACAACGTGAAATTCCGGAACAAAAAAACCGTCCGCGCGTTGATGTGGATCCGCTTTACCACACCCGGATGAAATACATTAACCAGAAAGACTATGTCGGCGGCAACTATTTCTTTAATAAAATCGCACCGAAAACGGAAAGCGACAAAGTAAACACGGTCGGGGACGCGTATTTCGAACACCAATTGATTACCCGCACGATTGAGAAGAAAGTCGATAATCACTTGGCGCTCAAATACAACTTAACTAACGTTCAGCTGGTAAAACGGTTAATGGATAATGCCTATCATAGCGCGAAAGATCTTCACCTGACCTTAGGTCAAGCATTAACCAAAGAACAGCAGGACAATCTGAAAGAAGATATTGTCTGGTATGTCAAATCCACGGTAAACGGAAAAGAAGTCTATGTACCGCAGGTCTATTTTGCGAAACAGACTTTAGAAGACGCTGCGAAATATAAAGGTTTCGATACCGCATTGATTAAGGCCAGAGAAGCCGAGTTAAAAACCAAACAGGTTGAAAACGCAGGCTCAATCTCAGGCAATAAGATCAATATTGAAGCGGAAAACAAAATCAAAAATCAGGGATCAATTCAGGCACAGGATAAATTAAAACTTAAAGGGCATAAAGGGATTGAATCCACCGCGAAAACCTATGTGGATGATAAAGGCAACACTACGGTTGAAAAATCAAAAATCAAGAGCGACAAACATCTGCATCTGGAAACCGATCTTGATAGTAATGTTGACCTGAAAGGCGCCGATGTCAAAGCGAAATCCGGTTATGTCAGAACCAAAGATCTCAATGTGAAAGATACCCATGAAACACAAAGTTCGCATAAATCGACAACGATTCCATCGGATAACGGCCTGAACGGTTCTCTCGCCGGCGGGATCTCCGAAGATAATTACACCGCAAAATCGGTGGGCTCAAAGGCTGAATTTGATCATTTACATCTTGCCGTGGCCGGTAATGTCAGTCAGGAAGGCAGCAAAATCAAAACCAACCGCACAACCGGGATTGTACAGGGCCACTATATCGCCAAAGGCGGTAAAAACCTTTCGCACAGCGAAACGGAGAAAAACCTCGCCCAAAACTATGGCAGCGCTGAAATCAATGGTTTTGGTTACGGTGCGTCCGCATCGGTCGATCAGGAAAACGGCGCCACAACAGCAGCGGGACGTTCTAACGGTGCGGGCGCCAGTGCGGAATATGGTCTTTCGTTCACCAGAACGAAAACCACAGAAACCAAACTGCAGCATTCCAACAGCGAACTAGATGCCAAGAGCGGTCATTTACATATTCAAAAGGATTTGGATATCGGCGGTCTGGATATTAATAAATCGACGCCGGCCACACCGAGTGAAAAAACCGAAAAAGATGACGCCTTAAAACCACAACCGAAGACGAAAAGTGCGGTTAAAAATCCGCAGAAAAAAGACAATCCGGCATTTAAAAAATTATCGGATGAAGAAGTAGCAAATCTCATGGCGGAAAAAGACGAAAGTTTCTTTGAGGCACAAAAAGACATTGCGGCCAAAGAAGAAAAAGCCGGCTTTAAACTGTCTGCGGACAGAATTTTATCCACCAAACAAAAAAATGAGATTGATAAAACCCACGAATCATCGAAATTTTCCTTAGGGACGACTGCGGAAGCGCACTCCTCGGCACTGGATGCGGCGGCCAATATCGCAAAACAGGTTCGAGATAGCAAAAAAGGCATCAAACAAGATGCGACCGCCGCATTGCAATATGCAAGCGATGTGGCCAATTTAGTCACCGGCGACTTAGTCGGCGGTTCGGTCAAAGCGCAAATCGGGTATTCCAAAAAATACAGCGAATCCCATGAAGTTTCCGATAACAAAAACACCTTAAATGGTAAATTAACCTTTACCGCACGCAGCGGTGATGCAACTTTCAATAATGTTGAAAGCAATAAAGAAACGACCGATCTTACGATCAACGCAAAAGGTAATGTGAACGTTAATGCGGGCGAAACCAGACGCACTGACAGCGAACAATCGGAAAGTCAGAAATTCTCGCTGGGAATCAGCGCGGCCTGCGGTATTGCGGCGCAAGGTTGTGCCGCCGGTGCCAGTGCAAAATTTGAAATGAGTACCGGTAATACCAAAGAACAGGCGATCACCTACCAGAACAGTAAATTAAAAGGTAAACGCATCGAAATCAACTCCGACGGCGATTTTAATCTTTCCGGAGGAAATATCGAGGCGGATAAATACATCACGGATATAAAAGGTAAAACCAATATCGAATCCAAACAGGATTCCTACAAACGTGATCACAACCATTTTGATTTATCCGCTTCTGTCGGCGCGTCAGTCAGTTCGGCCGGCCTGGGTAAACCGACCGGAAGCTTCGGCGCCAATATCGGTAAAGAAAAAGAGGAAAGCCACAAAGTCAACGAGCAATCCGGCATAAAAGCCAAACATATCAGCGGAACGCTTAATGATGTGAATTTAAAAGCCGGTTATATTGTTGACGAAAGCAACAGCAATGATTTAGAAATCAAAGGCAAAATAACGCATCAGAATCTTAAGGATTCCCACCATAAAGATGGCGGTAAATTCGGTGCGACTATTGGCGCAAACAAAGATGGCGTAAAACAGCTGGATATTCGCGGAAGTCGTTCGGAACAACTTCACTATGAAGCCACTCAGCAATCCACCATTGCGGGCGTTAAGACAAACCAGCAGAGTGATACGCCGATAAATCAGGATTTATCAAAATCGAAAAGTATTCAACGTAATGATAAGTACGCCAGCACTAAATTCCAATTTGAGACATTAGATATTACTAATATGGCTAAAAAAGGAATCGATAAGGCGCAAAAATTAAAACAACATACAGAACATCCTGCTCACGAAGAAACGCCGCAAGGCACCGGAGATCAGGCGGCTCAACACCGTTCTTCTCAGGAAGCGGTCTATAGCACGGTAAACAAGAGCGCGAAACCATCGACTAAACCAAGATCAAAATCGGCTGACGATGCGATTTACAGTCAAGTCGGAGATAAAAACGCGGCTAAATCGAGATCGAAATCTGTCGACGAACCGATTTATAGTCAAGTCGGCGATAAAAACGCGGCTAAGCCGAGATCGAAATCTATCGAAGAACCGATTTACAGTGAAGTCGGCGATAAAAACGCAGCAAAACAGTCTTCTGCTCAGGAAGCGGTCTATAGCACGGTGAATAAGAGTGCGAAACCATCGACCAAACCGAGATCAAAATCGGCGGACGACGCGATTTACAGTCAAGTCGGGGATAAAAACGCAGCTAAACCAAGATCAAAATCTGCCGAAGAGCCGATTTATGAAGAAATCCCGCAGAGCATTTACAGCCAAGTTGGGGATAAAAACGCGTCTAAGCCGAGATCAAAATCCGCCGATGAGCCGATTTACGAAGAAATCCCGCAAAGCATTTACAGCCAAGTTGGGGATAAAAATGCGGCTAAACCGAGATCGAAATCTGCCGATGAGCCGATTTACGAAGAAATCCCGCAAAGCACTTATAGCCAAGTTGGGGATAAAAACGCGTCTAAGCCAAGATCGAAGTCTGCCGATGAGCCGATTTATGAAGAAATCCCACAAGGCACTTATAGCCAAGTCGGCGATAAAAATGCGGCTAAGCCAAGATCGAAGTCTGCCGACGAGCCGATTTATGAAGAAATCCCACAAAGCATTTACAGCAAAGTTGGGGATAAAAACGCGTCTAAGCCAAGATCGAAGTCTGCCGACGAGCCGATTTATGAAGAAATCCCACAAGGCACCTATAGCCAAGTCGGGGATAAAAATGCGACTAAGCCGAGATCGAAGTCTGCTGAGGAGCCGATTTACGAAGAAATCCCGCAAGGCACTTATAGCCAAGTCAGGGATAAAAACGCGGCTAAGCCGAGATCGAAATCTGCCGACGAACCGATTTACAGTCGAGTTGGCGATAAAAACGCAGCGAAACAGTCTTCTTCTCAGGAAGCGGTCTATAGCACGGTAAACAAGAGCGCGAAACCATCGGCTAAACCAAGATCAAAATCGGCGGACGAAGCGATTTACAGTCAAGTCGGCGATAAAAACGCGTCGAAACCGAGATCGAAATCTGCTGAAGAACCGATTTACGAAGAGATTCCGCAAGGCACTTATAGCCAAGTCGGTGATAAAAACGCGTCGAAACCGAGATCGAAGTCTACCGACGAGCCGATTTACGAAGAAATCCCGCAAGGCACTTATAGCCAAGTCGGGGATAAAAATGCGACTAAGCCAAGATCGAAGTCTGCCGATGAACCGATTTATGAAGAAATCCCGCAGAGCATTTACAGCAAAGTCGGGGATAAAAACGCAGCGAAACACTCTTCTTCTCAGGAAGCGGTATATAGCACAGTGAATAAGAGTACGAAACCATCGACTAAACCGAGATCAAAATCGGCGGACGAAGCGATTTACAGTCAAGCCGGGGATAAAAACGCGGCTAAACCGAGATCAAAATCCACCGATGAGCCGATTTATGAAGAAATCCCGCAAGGCACTTACAGCCAAATCGGTGATAAAAATGCGGCTAAGCCGAGATCAAAATCTGTCGACGAACCGATTTACAGTGAAGTCGGCGATAAAAACGCAGCGAAACACTCTTCTTCTCAAGAAGCGGTCTATAGTACGGTGAATAAGAGCGCGAAACCATCGACCAAACCGAGATCAAAATCCGCCGATGAGCCGATTTATGAGGAGATTCCGGATACAACATTAAAAACTAATTTAGAATATAAATTAAAAGCAAAACGGGCTTTACCTGAACTTCCATAAACAGGAGCTCTCAAGGCATATTGAAAAACAGTGCAAAAAAGCACCGCACTTTTGACAGATGCCTTGCCGGAAAGTCGCAGTAAAAAATGGGTTAACACCGTAACAAGTGTTAACCCATCTTTTTAAACACGGAGACGGCTTTCAAAAGCACGTTCCGGTACCAGATAAAAAGCGGGTAAAACTTACCCGGCGCTATCCGCTCGATAGTACCGGGCAATTACTGACATTTTTATCTGTTTAACGGTTAAACTAAATAATCCTTGAAAACTGCTGCTGTTTTGCCTGTTGGCGGGAATAGGTGTCGAAGCACAGGCAGATATTGCGGATCAGCAGGCGTCCTTTGGAAGAAACCTGTAAGCCGCGCGGGGTGATTTCAATCAGTCCGTCATCGGCCAACGGTTGCAACAGGGCTAAATCCTCGGCAAAATGTGTGGCGAAATCAATGTCATATTGCCGTTCGATGGCGGAATAATCCAGTTTGAAATTACAAATCAGCTGTTTAATCACATCGCGGCGCAGGCAATCTTCCCGCGTCAGAACCAAGCCTTTGTGCAGGGCGTTGCCCTGTGTTTCCAGCGCGGCATAATAATGCTTCAGCTCTTTTTGATTCTGTGCGTAAGTATCGCCTAACAGGCTGATGGCGGATACGCCCAATCCCAGCAAATCGCATTCTTCCTGCGTGGTATAGCCTTGAAAATTGCGGTGCAATACGCCGTGTTGCTGCGCAATGGCCAGCTCGTCATCCGGTTTGGCGAAATGATCCATGCCGATAAAACGATAACCGGCGCCGTTCAGGGTTTCGATGGTTTTTTGCAGAATAGTCAGTTTGGTTTCCGGCGCCGGCAGCTGTTCGTTTTTAATTTTCGCCTGACCGGCGAAACGGCTCGGTAAATGGGCGTAATTGAATACGCTTAAGCGATCCGGATTGAGTTCAATCACTTTTTGCAAAGTGAACATAAAACTGTCCACGGTTTGCAGCGGCAGGCCGTAAATCAGATCCAGATTGGTTGAAGTAAAGCCCAGCTCGCGCGCACGGCTCAACAAGGCACGGATAAACGCCTCGTCCTGTTCGCGGTTCACCGCTTTCTGTACGTCTTTATTGAAATCCTGCACGCCCATACTGATGCGGTTAAAACCGATATGACGCAGATGGGTCAGCATGCTCATTTCGATTTCGCGCGGATCCATTTCAATACTGATTTCCGCTTGCGGCGCAATGTCAAAATGCGCCCGCAGCATTCCCATTAAACGGGCGGACTGCGCTTCCGTCAGATAGGTCGGCGTACCGCCGCCCCAGTGGATCTGCGTCACCCGGCGCCGAGCGAACAACGCGGCGCGGTTTTTAATTTCTTTTTCCAGATAATCCAGATAGATATCCGCTTTATGCTGATGGCGGGTAATGATTTTATTGCAGGCGCAGAAATAACACAGTTTATGACAAAACGGAATATGCACATACAGTGACAACGGCCGCTCGGGATAACGCGCCGCCGCCCGTTTAAAATCCGCCTCCGTATAATCTTCGCTAAACTCCAGTGCGGTCGGGTAAGAGGTATAACGCGGCCCCGACTGATTGTATTTCTGAATTAGCGCCGAATCCCATGTGATGTCCGACATTCAAGTTCCCCCCGGATTTGTTCCATATCGGCTAATAATTGCCGTAACTCCAACTTAATCTTTTGTTCCAGCTCCGCTTCGGCGCTTTCACGCTGCCGATCCTGTCGCATACGCTCGTTTTTCTTCAGTGCGCGGCGCGCCTCGTGCGTGGGCATATCCATCACCACCTGATACAAGGCAAACATGCTTGCGTAACGGCTTAAACTTTTGCCCAACGGCTCAAGCAGCATTTTCAATCGGATCACTCCTTCCGAATGATTGCAGTCGCCCGTTTGCATGGCATTGGCGATAATCACAATGCTCTGTTTTAAACGTTCAATCCGCGCCGCGCGTGCCTGCGCAAAGGCTTTTTTCTGTTTTTGCAGCGCCGCCAGCAGATAAACGGTATAACCTATCAGCGCGGCGATAATCAACGCCGCAAGCAACAATAAGATGATTTTCCACATAATTTATCTGAACCGGTTAATATCCATCGTTGCAAAAGTGCGGTATAAATCGTCGTCGTTTTCCTCGTCATCCTCAATGCCCAGCGCTTCCATCAGCTGCGCGATACGCGCCAGACAATCGTCCACAAACCGCTGATCGTCGGCACTGAGCGTTTTACCGGCATCCAGCGCATCCAGCAGCTGATTCAGACATTCGTTATTTTCCAGCTGTTCCAGTTCAATGTGTGGTTCCAATTCGCTCTGCGGACTAAAGTGCGGTGGTTTTTGCGCCGTTTTCTGCGCGCTCAGGTTCGGATCCTGTTGCGGTTTATTGACGAATTCCACCATCAGCGGCACTTTTTTCCGGCTGCCCAGCCGCGGATCCCGAGCGGTCGAAGTCTGTGCCGGCTGATTATTATCCTGCGCGCTATGGCGGGAACCGGCCGCCAGACCTTTATGTTTTTTCTTGCGTTTCTCTTCACGCGCTTTGGCATCCAACTCATAACGGGTCGGTTTGCGCCCGGCGCGCGATGTCGGCGCCTCCGGACGTTTGTCCGCTTTGCGCGCGGGCATAATATCGGCGATTCGACGGGTTTTCTTTTGACGGGACATAATGTTATCTCTCAATTATAAATCAAGCACGGATTGTAACATTCAAACGGATAATTCTCACCATTTTCCTGTCGCGGACGCAACACGGATTGCGGTTAGAACGGTGCCGGGGTATCAAAACGCATCAATTCGCCGCTTAGCGGATGAGTGATTTGCAGACTTTCCGCATGCAGACACAGGCGCGGCGACATGGCTTTGGCCTGCGGATGCGCATAAAACTTATCGCCCAAAATCGGATGCCCTAACGCCAGCATATGCACCCGCAGCTGGTGTGAACGTCCGGTAATCGGGGTGAGCCTGACCCGCGTGCGATTATCCGCCAGACGCGCCAAAACCTGATAATTTGTCACCGCACTTTTCCCCTGTACGAAGCAGATTTTTTGCCGCGGGCGGTTTTCCCAATCGCAAATCAGCGGCAGATTCACCCTGCCGCTATCCTGCGCCAAGTGTCCCCACAACAGCGCCTGATAGGCTTTTTTCGGTTCGCGCTGACGAAACTGACGCTTCAGTTCTTTATCCGCCAGCTTGCTCATGGCAAACAGCAAAATGCCGCTGGTTGCCATATCCAGACGGTGCGCCGGTTCGCAAAAGCCGTATTTATCCTTCACCCGCGACATTGCGCTGTCATAATATTGCGGCTGATTACCGGGCACCGAAAGCAGCCCGCTCGGTTTGTTCACCACTAAAATATGATCATCCCGATACACCACTTCCAGCCACGGATCGGTCGGCGGACGATAGTCAATTAACGCCATATTTTATTCTCTTATCCGGCGACGGTTCTCCGCCGCGCTTTATTATGCCTGACGGGTGACGATGACCCGCAGACTGTCCAAACGCCAGCCGGCGTTTTCTATTTCGGTTAAAATCCGCATGCGCTGCTGCTCCAGCGCGTCAATTTCCTGCCGGCGAATCGTTTTATTCACCGCCTGCAACGCGACCAGACGGTTTAACTCGGCGCTCAGGCTGTTATCCGCCGCTTGCCGCGCCACAGCAATAACCTGTTGTGCCGGCGCAATAATCTGTTGTTGTGCCGAGGTCAGTAAACGCGTAATCTGCGGGCGCAGCATTTTCACCACCTTATTCGCCGTATTTCTGCCCAGCGGTTTAAGCTGTTTCTGCAAACCGTCGAAGGACACCTGTCCGGCCAAATCATGTCCTTTCGCATCCAGCAACAAGCGGATCGGCGTCGGCGGCAGGAAACGGGTTAATTGTAACCCTTTCGGCGCTTGGGTTTCCACCACAAACAGGGTTTCCAGCAATAAGGTACCCGCCGGCAGCGCCTTATTCTCCAATAACGCGGCGGCGGTTTTACCGATATCGCCGGAGACAATCAAATCAATGCCGTGACGAATCATCGGGTGATCCCAGCTGAGAAATTCCAGCTCTTCGCGCGCCAGCGCCAGCTGCCGGTCAAAGGTTAGGGTCGCGCCCTCCTCTTTCAGCCCCGGAAAATCAGGGATCAGCATGGTGCCGCTCGGGCGAACCACCAGGGTGTTTTCTCCCGCCTCTTCCTGCTCCAGCCCGATAATATCAAATAAATTCAGGGCAAATTCCGTCAGCTGCGGGCTGCCGTCCTGTGCGGCAATATCGGCGGCCAGTTGCGCTGCCGCCTCGCCGCCGTTGGAATTCAGTTCCAGCAAACGATCACGCCCGTTTTCCAGCGTCTGTTTCAGCTGCTGCCGTTGCGCTCGGGTTTGCCGGATAAATGCCTCGAAGCCGTCAAGTGCGGTGGGATTTTGCAGAAAACTACGCAATTTTTCACCGCACTTTGCAAACAACGCGGCGCCCATCGGACAGGTTTCTTCAAACGCATTCAGCCCCTGATGATACCACTGCGCCAATAAATGCGACGGGTCGTCCTGAAAGCAGGGAACATAAATCTGCACGGCCTGCCGTTGTCCGATGCGATCCAGCCGGCCGATACATTGTTCCAGTAAATCCGGATTATCCGGCAGATTGAACAACACCAAACGGCTGGCAAACTGAAAATTACGCCCTTCGGCGCCGATAGCCGAGCTGAGCAACACCTGCGCGCCGTTTTCCTGCTGAGCGAAATACGCCGCCGCCCGATCACGTTCCACAATCGACATCTTATCGTGAAACAGCGCCGCGCGAATGCCCTCTTTTTCCCGCAGCGCGCGTTCCAGCTGCACGGCGGTTTCCGCCTGCCGGCAAATCAGCAGGATTTTTTCCGTGCGGTGACGTTGCAGAAAACTTATCAGCCAGTCCACCCGCGGGTCGAAATCCCACCATGCCGCTTGCGGCTGCATGGAGCCGAACATCCGCTCCGGATAAAACAAATCCGCCGCCTCAAGCCCGCCAAGCGAGGTCAACACCTTAATGGCATTTTGATACTGCGGCGGCATAGCCAGTGTAATCTGATGATAAATGCGCTGCGGAAAACCTTTTACGCCTTGTCGGGTATTGCGGAACAGCAACCTGCCGGTGCCGTGGCGGTCAATCAGATTGGTGATCAGTTCCTGACGGGCGGCATTGCGCTGCGTCTGCTCAGCCTGCGAATTAATGATTTTCAGCAACGGTTCAATATCCTGTTCCGATAATAATTCGCTCAAATGATTCTGCTGCGCCCGATCCAAAGGCTGATCCGCCAGCAGAGTCTGCACGGCCTCCGCCACCGGCCGATACTGTTGCTGTTCCTGCAAAAAGGCGGCGTAATCATAAAAACGCTCCGGATCAAGCAGGCGCAAACGGGCGAAATGGCTTTCCTGCCCCAGCTGCTCCGGCGTGGCGGTCAGCAGCAAGACCGCCGGGATACCTTGCGCCAGCCGCTCCACCAGCTGATAAGCCGGGCTTGCCGTCTGCGGCGACCATTGCAAATGATGCGCCTCGTCCACAATCAGCAGATCGAACTCCGTTTCCGATAACTGCACGGCGCGTTTCGGCTGTGCCGTCAGCCAATCCAGCGAACAGATAATCAGATTGTCACTGTGAAACGGATTGACCGCCGCCTGTTCCGCCGCACCGTCAAAATCGGCGCAGCGTTGTTCGTCAAACAGCGCAAAGGGTAAATTAAACCGGCGCCGCATTTCCACCAGCCATTGATGTTGCAGATTTTCCGGAACCAGAATCAGCACCCGCTCCGCTTTTTCCGCCAGCAGTTGCTGCTGTAAAATCATCCCCGCTTCAATGGTTTTACCCAATCCCACTTCGTCGGCCAGCAACACGCGCGGGGCTATGCGCTCGCCCGCTTCTCTGGCGATATGCAGCTGATGCGGAATTAACGCTGCCCGCGCACCGCGCAGGCCACGCAGCGGCGATTGATATTGCGCCTGCTGATGACACCATGCGCGGTAGCGGAGCGCAAAATGAGCGCTGCGATCAATCTGCGCGGCAAACAGGCGTTCCTGCGGTTTGCTGAAGGTTATCCGCTGCGCCAGCTCAATTTCGCCGACCGCACATTGCTGTCCGTTATCCGCGCGCCGCACCAGATAAAACAACACATGATTACGTTCCTCGGCCTGCAACACTTCCGCCTGCCAGCCCTCCGCGTGGGTCAGAAAATCGCCGGGCTGATACTGCACGCGCAATAAAGGCGCATTTGCCACCGCATAGATCCGGGTTTCATCCGCCGCCGGAAAAAACAAGGTCACGGTTCGCTTGTCGGTGTCAGTGACGATTCCCAGACCAAGATTATTTTCACTTTCGCTGATCCAGCGCTGCCCCGCCGCAAAGGATGTCATGCTCTGTTTACTCTCTTTGATTATTAAAAAACGGTCGGCTATTTTAGCGGGGTTAGGGCTAAAAAGAAATGAAAATATATATTATAATTCCGGCTTAAAGCATAACATTGACTCTCAAAATGTAGCTATTGCTTGACATGCTTAAAGTGCGGTGCAAAAATCAAACGGATTTTTTCTTTTCGTCAACAGGAGCAACACGCATGAACCTCTCGCAAAGCCTAAAAAATGAATTTCTCGGTGGCTGGAAACCTTTTGAAGTGATCTGGCTTTTTATCTTTTTGGCCGCACAGATTATCGCTTATGTGCTGGATCCGGTTTCGCTGCTGGAAGTGATTGCCGGTATTTCCGGCATTCTGTGCGTGGTGTTCGTCGGTAAAGGCAAAATCAGCAATTATTTGTTCGGTCTGATTTTTGCTTACAGTTATTTTTATGTGTCTTTAGACAACAAATTCTACGGCGAAATGACCACCGCATTATATGTATATATTCCGGCGCAGTTTATCGGCTATTTTTTGTGGAAAGAAAATATGCGCAACGGCACCGACAATGCGGAAACCGTGATCGCTAAATTTCTGTCGCTGAAAGGCTGGCTGACGTTGATCGGTGCCGTGGTTATCGGCTCGCTGGCCTTTATTGCCATTTTAAAAACAACCGACGGCAACTCCATCGGTCTGGACGGCGTAACCACGGTGCTGGTGATTGCGGCGCAGTTGCTGATGATTCTGCGTTACAGCGAACAATGGCTGCTGTGGATTGTGATTAACGTGTTGTCCATCGTGCTGTGGGCGGAAACTCCGGCGATGTATCTGATGTACGGCGCTTATCTGCTTAACTCGCTGTACGGTTATTATAACTGGTCGAAACTGGCCAAAACCCGCCCTGTCGCCACGCCGTAAACATGAGGAGATAAAAAAGCCCGGATGATTTCCGGGCTTTCTTTTGCTCTGTGCGAAAACAATTAGTCGCCGAGACGTTCTTTGATACGAGCGGA
Organism: Necropsobacter rosorum; assembly: GCA_000751835.1. Taxonomy (GTDB): domain Bacteria; phylum Pseudomonadota; class Gammaproteobacteria; order Enterobacterales; family Pasteurellaceae; genus Necropsobacter; species Necropsobacter rosorum. The sequence continues at coordinate 30,750 of CCMQ01000010.1, forward strand.
TTTACCTGAACGTTCACGCAAGTAGTAAAGTTTCGCTTTACGCACCGCACCTTTACGTTTCACCGCAATACTGTCCACAACCGGCGAGTGAGTCTGGAACACACGTTCAACGCCGACGCCGTTAGAGACTTTACGCAATGTAAACGCACTGTGCAGACCGCGGTTACGAATTGCGATAACCACGCCTTCGAATGCCTGCAGACGACGTTTGCTGCCTTCAACTACCCAGACTTTCACTTCTAACGTATCACCCGGGCGGAAGCTCGGTACGTTTTGTTTCAACTGTTCTTGTTCAAGTTGTTTAATGATGTTACTCATTGTATTAATCCTTCTAAAATCCTAGAGTTAACTGATGTTGCTGTGTTCAGATTTAATCTGATGCAACAGCGTTTTCTGTTCGTCAGTCAGAGCTAGGCTTTCCAATAGCTCAGGGCGTCGTAACCACGTCCGCGCAAGGGATTGTTTTAATCGCCATTGGCGGATCTGTTCGTGATTTCCCGACATCAGCACGGGCGGCACGGTTAACCCGTCCAGCATTTCCGGACGCGTATAATGCGGGCAGTCCAGCAAACCGTCGGCAAAGGAATCTTCCTGTGCGGAAGCCTGTTTGCCCAACACTCCGGGGATAAAGCGGGCGACGGCGTCAATCAACGTCATCGCCGGCAATTCGCCACCGGTCAGAACGTAATCCCCAACCGACCATTCCTCATCAATTTCGGTCTGAATCAGCCGTTCGTCAATGCCTTCGTAACGTCCGCAAACCAAGATTAATTTCTCGTTTTTGGCCAGCTCCGTTACGCCGGATTGTTCGAGTTTACGTCCCTGCGGCGAAAGATAAATTACCTTCACCCCCTCTCCTGCCGCCGCTTTCGCCGCCCGGATCGCATCACGCAATGGCTGCACCATCATCAGCATTCCCGGCCCGCCGCCGTAAGGGCGGTCGTCCACGGTTTTGTGTTTGTCAACGGTGAAATCGCGCGGATTCCAGCATTGCACCTGCAAGAGATTGTGTTTAACGGCCCGTCCCGTTACCCCGTATTCCGTCACAGCTTTAAACATTTCGGGGAAAAGACTAATAATCCCGATCCACATCTGCATCACCTTTTTGGGTCAAAATGTTACCGCCAAAGCCCAACGGCATACCTGAGGTTAGAAACCAGCGTCCCAATCCACCTCAATAGTCTTGGTGGTGAGATCCACTCTTTTAACTACTTGTTCATACAAGAACGGAATTAAACGTTCTTGTTTACCGAAAGCATCTTTAGCACCGGCGCGCACCACCAAAACATCATTGGAACCGGTCTCCATCATTTCGGCCACCGTGCCCATCGCATAGCCCTGCAGATTGACCACCTGACAACCGATTAAATCGTGCCAGTAATAATCGCCCTCCGCCAGCGCCGGAAATACGCTCAAATCCACTCCGATTTCCACATTGGCGAGGATTTGCGCCGCTTCCCGGTCATTCACATGCTTTAATTTCACGATAAGCTCGTGATTATGATGTTTCCAGCTTTCCAGTTCGGCCGGTTGCCACTGGCCTTTAATGTTTAAAAACCAAGGCTGATAATCAAAAATACTTTCGGCTTGTTCTGTGGATGAATAAACACGCAACCAACCGCGAATTCCGTAGGTTGAACCCAGTTTGCCGACCACTTCGATTCTCTGCTGTGTCATGTTATTCACCGATAAACTTAAAAATCCGCAATTATGCGGCTTTTTGCACTTCTTTTACCAAAGACGCAACGCGATCGGATAAAGACGCGCCTTTTTCAACCCAAGCGTTCACACGTTCCAGATTGATGCGGACACGTTCCGCTTTACCGGTTGCCAACGGGTTGAAGAAACCGATGCGCTCAATAAAACGACCGTCACGCGGGCAACGGCTGTCAGCAACAACGATTTGATAAAATGGGCGTTTTTTAGCTCCGCCACGAGATAAACGAATGGTTACCATAACCTTCCTCTAAATGTTTAATACGAAAAGAAAACCCACCTCGAAGGTGTGGGAATGCTTACTTTTTTCTCTGTATATATAGACAAAAAGCCTGAGGATCATACTCTTTTTTGCCGAAAAAGCAAGGTAAAAGTCGGTTTTCGCGCCCCTGCGCTGTAAAGTGCGGTCGGATTTGATAGAATATCGCATTCGATCTCACCAAGAGCCATATTTATGCAGAAATTACTTGCGATCCGTAACGATAAACTGGGCGATTTTGTGCTGGCCTTTCCAGCGCTCGCCGCCCTCAAACGCTCGGCGCCGGAGATGGAAATCACCGCGCTGGTGCCCGCTTATACCGCTCCGCTGGCGCAAATCTGTCCCTATATTGATAACATCATTATTGATGCCGGTGATAAAAACGACCGCGCCGAATTCCGTCGGGTGCTCAATGAAATCAAGGCGCAGCGCTTTGACGCGGTGATAAGCTTCGTCTCCGACTGGTATAACGCCAGACTGACCTGGCAAAGCGGTATCAAATACCGTTTGGCGCCCGCCACTAAACTCTTTCAGTTTTTATATAACCGGCGTTTAACCCAGCGCCGTTCCCAATCGGCCAAACCGGAGTTTGAATACAACCGCGATCTGGCGCGCCGTTTTTTGCAGGATCACCACATACCGCTGCGCGAACCTCAACCGCCGTATCTAACCTTTGCGCAAAGTGCGGTGCAAAATCAGCAAGAAAAATTGCGCCGCACACTGGGGATCGGCGGCGATAAGAAATGGCTGTTCGTACACAGCGGTTCCGGCGGCTCGGCCAATAATCTGTCGCCGGTGCAATATGCGCAGCTGATCACCGGGCTGCTGCAAGCGTTTGATTGCTATGTGATCTTAACGGCGGGGCCGAACGAAAGCGAAAAAGCCCGCGCACTGGCACGGGCGGTCAGCCACCCGAATGTGGCGGTGTACGATAAAAACGACGGGCTGGTGGATTTTGCCCGTTCGCTGGCCTGCGCCGATCTGTTTATTGCCGGCTCCACCGGCCCGCTGCATGTCAGCGGGGCGCTGAATATTCCCACCATCGGCTTCTACCCGAGCCGCCGTTCGGCACTTCCGCTGCGCTGGCAGCCGATTAATTGGCCCGATCGGCATCTGGCGTTCTGCCCGCCGCCGGAAAAACAGTTTCAGACGGATTTAACCGTGATCAATATCGCCCGCGCGCTGGAAACGATCATTCCTTTCGTACGCGAACAATGGCGCTAACGTAAAGTGCGGTGAAAATTTGTGAGATTTTTCACCGCACTTTTACCCGCCCTGTGAATGCGCTACCGATCTTTGGTTCTCACCCATAAATCCGCGTATTTCACAAAGGTGGAATGGGTGGACAGCAGCGCAAGCAAAAAGCCTGGTTTGCCGTCCAGAAAACCGGCTTTCAGAATGTACATTTTCACGAAACAACCGAGCGCATGCGCCACGCCTTGCAGCAAGGTGCCCTTTTTGCCGGCGGCGGCTTTCTGCTGCGCCCAGGCGGCGGCATAGCCGGCGGATTTCACCAGATAATGCTGCACATCTTTATAGGTGTAATGATACAAATCGCCGTTTAATTTTTTCACCTGCGCGCCGGCGGGATAATGCACGCGTTCGTGCACCAGTTCGTCGCCGTAGCGGGCAAAATCGGTTTTATACAGACGCACCACATAATCGGGATACCAGCCGGAATGGCGGATTTGCCGGCCGAACACTTCGCTCAGGCGGCCGATCTGATACACCGTATTGTCTGCGTTTTCCGCCACCGCCTGCAAAACAGAACGGCGCAGCGGCTCGCTGACCCGTTCATCGGCATCCAGCCATAACACATAATCGCTGCTGACATAACGCTGCGCGCGCTGCCGCTGTTTGCCAAATCCCGGCCAGTCGGCATGGCGATAAAATTTCGCACCGTAACGCAAGGCAATGGCTTCGGTATCATCCGTGCTGCCGGCATCCACAATCACAATCTCGTCAACCCAGTCTTTCACGCTGTCCAAACACAGGGCAAGATCCTGCTGTTCGTTTTTCACAATCATCGCGACACTTATCGTCGGCATAATTTATCCTTTATGGTCAGGCGGTTATCAAACGGCATCCATTCTAACCGATTCGCCGCGCTGAAGAAAGTCGGCGCAAACGCACCGCACTTTCTCCCGCTCGTTATCCGCCCGCGCTGCGATCACTGCGGTGACAGCGCACAATCACGGACAGGGTCAGCTGCATCAGCCAGCCGATAGAAAAGGCAAACAGCAAGGTGCCGAGACCGACCGTGCCGCCGAGCAGAAAACCGAGCAGGCAAACGCTCACTTCAATGACGGTGCGCACAACGCCGACTTTCCAGTGAAAACGATGACACAATCCGACCATCAGCCCATCGCGCGGCCCGGCGCCCTGATGACAGGTTAAATAAAATGCCGATCCGATCCCGAACAGTAAAATGCCGATCACGGCGTACAGCATGCGCATCAGCAATGGCTGCGGCGGGGTGAGAAACGCCGTCGTCAGCCCCAGCCACAGGGCAATCACCAGCACATTCAGCAAGGTGCCGATGCCCGGTTTCAGTTTCAGCGGAAACCACACCAGCATCACCAGAGCGCTGACGATAAGCGACGCCCAGCCGACACTGAAACCGCCCTGCAGAGAAACGCCCTGAGATAATACCGTCCAAGGGGCGGAACCTAAATTCGATAACAGCAAAAACCCTTCGCCGATACCGATAACACTGAGCGACATCAGCAGCACCGACAACGGCTTCCATTCCAGCGCCCAGAACGCGGTTGCCGTCCACGCGGTTTGTGGCAGAACCCTAAACTTATGTCTCATAATAATATCGTCATTTTTATTGCGTAACGGCAATCATAATGGAAAAAACCGATTCGCCCAACAAGATATTGGCAATAACATATAGCCAAATCATTTAAAAAATCGTTTATATTTCATTCATCGCAATCGCTTGCCTTCACATTTCTTAATATTGGCACAAGATTTTCAGCGAGAAAAAAGATAGAATGACTTCGCTGTTTTATATCAACGTGTTATTTCAATTTGAGGAATTCGATCATGGACACCCTAATCAGTGTAATCGGTATTTTCGCCCTGCTGGCGATCGCCGTATTACTCTCCACCAATCGCCGCGCCATCAATCTGCGCACCGTATTCGGCGCGTTACTGATTCAAATCGCAATGGGCGCGCTTATTCTTTATGTGCCGGCCGGCCGCAATGTGTTGCTGGGCATGGCCGATGCGATCAGTAAGGTTATCGCCTACGGCAACGAAGGGATCGCCTTCGTCTTCGGCGGGCTGGCCGATACCGAGACTGTCGGCTTTGTGTTTGCCGTGAAAGTGCTGTCAATTATCGTGTTTTTCTCCTCATTGATTTCCCTGCTGTATTATATCGGGGTGATGCAATGGGTGATCAAAATCATCGGCGGCGCATTACAAAAAGCCTTAGGCACCTCCAAAGCGGAATCCATGTCCGCGGCGGCGAATATCTTCGTGGGGCAAACCGAAGCACCGCTGGTGGTCAAACCTTATATCAGCAAAATGACCGAATCGGAATTATTCGCCGTGATGTGCGGCGGGCTGGCGTCGATCGCAGGTTCAGTGATGGCGGGCTATGCCGGCATGGGTGTGCCGTTGCCTTATTTGATCGCCGCCTCCTTTATGGCGGCGCCGGCAGGCTTGTTATTCGCCAAGATTCTGATTCCGCAAACCCAGAAATTCAACGATGATATTGAAAAAGTCGATCTGGAAAAACCGGCCAATATTCTGGATGCCGCCGCAGCCGGTGCGTCTTCCGGTATGCAGCTGGCATTAAATGTGGGCGCTATGCTGGTGGCCTTCGTCGCGTTGATCGCGTTGATTAACGGCATGCTGGGCGGTATCGGCGGTTGGTTCGGCATGGCGGATCTGTCCCTCGGTTCGATTTTCGGTTGGGTGTTCAGACCGTTGGCATGGATTATCGGTGTGCCGTGGGAAGAAGCGCAAATTGCCGGCCGCATGATCGGCACCAAACTGGCGATTAACGAATTCGTCGGCTATCTGGAATTCGCCCCTTATCTCGCTGCGGATGCGGCGGTGCAGCTGGGCGATAAAACCAAAGCCATCATTACCTTCGCCCTGTGCGGTTTCGCCAACTTCAGTTCCATCGCCATTTTGATCGGCGGTCTGGGCGGTATGGCGCCGAACCGCCGCGGCGATATCGCCCGTCTCGGCATTAAAGCGGTTATCGCCGGTTCACTGGCCAACTTAATGAGTGCGACGATAGCCGGCTTATTTATCGGATTGAGTGGTGCGGCGCTGTAAAGTGCGGTATGATTTTAACCAGTTTTATTGATGCGACACCACGACATTGTTCGTGGTGTTGTCATTAGAGGGCAACGTAAACGTTTGATAAAGAGGTGAGTATGAAACGTGTATTTATTATGATGTTAGATTCTTTCGGAATCGGCGCCAGTGACGACGCAGATAAATTCGGCGATCAGGGTTCGGATACGCTGGGTCATATCGCGCAGCAATGTGCGGCGGGAAAAGCGGATAATACCGAACGTCAAGGGCCGCTGCATGTACCGAATCTGGAAAAATTAGGTCTGGGGCTGGCGGCCCAGCAATCCACCGGTCGCCTGCCGGCAGGCTTTGACCCACAACCGGCGCTTATCGGCGGTTATGCCTATGCGCAGGAAATTTCTTCCGGTAAAGATACACCGTCCGGCCACTGGGAAATCGCCGGCGTGCCGGTGCTGTTCAACTGGGGATATTTTCCGCAGCATGAAAACAGTTTCCCGCAGGAATTATTGGATCGCATCGTGCAGAAATCCGGCATTCCGGGTTATCTCGGCAATTGCCATTCGTCGGGTACCGTCATTCTGGATAAACTCGGCGAAGAACATATGCAAAGCGGCAAACCGATTTTCTACACTTCCGCCGATTCCGTGTTCCAGATCGCCTGCCACGAAGAAACCTACGGGCTGGAAAAACTATACGAATTATGTCAGATCGTCCGCGAAGAACTGGCGGATTATAATATCGGCCGCGTGATCGCCCGTCCGTTCGTCGGCGCCAAAGCCGGCGAATTCAGCCGCACCGGCAACCGTAAAGACTACGCAGTCGAGCCGCCGTCCAAAACCGTGCTGCAAAAACTGGTGGAAGAAAAACACGGCGAAGTGGTGTCCATCGGTAAAATCGCCGATATTTACGCCCATACCGGCATCACCCAGAAAGTCAAAGCCACCGGCATTGCCGAATTGTTTGATAAAACGCTGGTCGAAGTCAAAAGAGCGGGTGAAAATACCATTGTTTTCACCAACTTCGTTAATTTCGACTCCGATTACGGTCATCGCCGCGATGTGGCGGGTTATGCCGCCGCGCTGGAATATTTTGATCAGCGCCTGCCGCAGCTGCTTGAGCTGGTCACCGATGACGATATTGTGATTTTCACCGCCGATCACGGCTGCGACCCGACCTGGCAGGGCAGCGATCACACGCGCGAACATATTCCGGTGCTGATTTACGGTGCGCGCGTGCCGAAAAGCTTCCTCGGCAAACGCCAGACCTTTGCCGATATCGGCCAGACCATTGCGCAGTATTTCGGTTTATCCGCCATGGATTACGGCACTGCTATCATTGATTTCAACTAAGAGGACAATATCATGACTCCACATATTAACGCGCCGGCCGGCGCATTCGCCGACGTGGTCTTAATGCCGGGCGATCCGCTGCGGGCGAAATATATCGCCGAAACCTTCCTGCAGGATGCGCAGGAAGTCACCAACGTACGCAATATGCTCGGTTACACCGGCAGTTATAAAGGCCGCCGCATTTCCGTCATGGGGCATGGCATGGGCATTCCTTCCTGCTCCATTTATGCCAAAGAATTGATCACCGAATACGGCGTGAAAAAAATTATCCGTGTCGGCTCCTGCGGCGCGGTACGCCATGATGTCAAAGTCCGCGACGTGGTGATCGGTATGGGCGCCTGCACCGATTCCAAAGTCAACCGTATCCGTTTTAAAGATAACGACTTTGCCGCCATCGCCGATTTCGGCATGACCCAAGCCGCAGTACAGGCCGCAAAAAACAAAGGTGTGGCGGTACGGGTGGGCAACCTGTTCTCCGCCGATTTATTCTATACGCCGGATGTGGAAATGTTCGACGTTATGGAAAAATACGGCATTTTAGGGGTGGAAATGGAAGCCGCCGGCATTTACGCCGTGGCCGCGGAATTCGGTGCCAAAGCGCTGGCCATCTGCACCGTGTCCGATCATATCCGTACGCATGAACAAACCAGCGCCGAAGAGCGCCAGCTGACCTTCAACGAGATGATCGACATTGCGCTGGAAAGCGTATTACTTGATGATCAGGCATAATCTCTGCCGCTCAGGGTGCCGACGCACCCTGAGTTTTCACGCCACAATGTTATCCGCCGGCGAACGCCCGGCTACAACCGCGCCGGCAAACCTGCTATAATCCGGCCAATTTTAATCAAGTCATCGATAGTTATGACCCCATCCAAACATTTCGCAGCACGCATACGTTATATGCTGCACAAAAAACTACGCCAAACCCATCGGATTTCCCGCAAAACGATAGAATTCGCCTGTCTGCTGCTCGGCGCGACACTGGTGGCGCTGTTTTCCCTCGGTTTCGCCAAACTGGCGGATCTGGGGCTGGAATGGAATGCGCAGTGGACGGCAAAATACCCGCTCGCCGTCTGGCTGGTGCTGCCGCTCGGTTTGGCATTGCTCGCCTGGTTCACCCCAAAATTCACGCCCTATGTGGCCGGCAGCGGCATTCCGCAGGTTATCGCCTCTTTAAGCCTGCCGCACGGCGCCAACAAAAGCAGGCTGCTTGCTTTCGGTCAAACTCTGTGGAAAATTCCGCTTACCTTTCTGGCTATGCTGTTCGGTGCGTCGGTAGGCCGCGAAGGCCCGTCCGTGCAGGTGGGCGCCGCCGTTATGCTGGCGTGGGGCAATTTCTGCCGCAAACACGGTGTCGCCTTTAACGGTCTGAGCGCCAACGAGCTGATGGCGACCGGTGCCGCCGGCGGGCTGGCCGCCGCCTTTAACGCACCGCTGGCGGGCGTCGTATTTGCGATCGAAGAGCTGGGACGCGGAGTGATGCTGCGCTGGGAGCGGCGCGTATTACTCGGCGTGCTGGCGGCGGGGTTTATTCTGGTGGCATTGCAGGGCAACAACCCTTATTTCCCGCAATATCAGGGGGAAAACGAGGTGCCGCATATGTTTATGTGGATTCTGCTATGCGGGCTGGTATGCGGCGTTTGCGGCGGTATTTTCGCCCGTTTGCTGGCAAAAGGCGCGGCCGGTCTGGCGCCGGGCAGACTCCGCGGCTGGATACGCCGCCATCCGATCACAATGGCGCTGATTTTAGGTCTGCTGCTTGCCGCCTTAGGTACCTACAGCAACGGACAAACTTACGGCACCGGCTATCATGTGGTGGCCAATGCGCTGGACGGCCAAGCCACGCGCGCCGATATCGGTATCGATAAACTGTTTGCCACCGTCGCCACCTACTGGACCGGAATCGCCGGCGGCATTTTCACCCCATCGCTGACCGTCGGCGCCGGTATCGGCGCACAAATCTGGTCGCTGAGCGGCGGCGCGGTGGATCAGCGCCTGCTGGTGTTGCTGTGCATGGCGGCTTTTCTGGCGGGCGCCACGCAATCGCCGGTCACCGCCAGCGTGATCGTAATGGAAATGACCGGTTGTCAGCCGGTATTGTTCTGGCTGTTGATTTGCTGTTTAATCGCCTCTATCATTTCACGCCAGTTTAACCCGAAACCTTTTTATCATTTTGCGGCCGGGCGTTTCCGCCAACGGGTGCAGGAAGAAACGAAACAAGAAGCCAAAAATTCATGAAACTGACCGAAAATCCACCGCACTTTTACCGCGCGCGCTTTTCCGTAGCGCCGATGCTTGACTGGACGACGCGCCATTGCCGTTATTTTCACCGCCGCTTCAGCCGGCACGCCCTGCTTTATAGTGAAATGGTGACCACCGGCGCCATTTTACACGCCAGCTATGATCATCTGGCGTTCGACCCGCAGGAAAATCCCGTCGCGCTGCAACTCGGCGGCAGCGATCCGCAACAATTGCGCCGCTGTGCCGAGCTTGCCCAGCAACGCGGGTATCAGGAAATCAATCTGAATGTCGGCTGTCCGTCCGATCGGGTGCAAAACGGCATGTTCGGCGCCTGTTTAATGGCGCATGCGGATTTAGTGGCGGAATGCGTCGGGCAAATGCAACATGCGGTGGACATTCCGGTAACGGTCAAAACCCGCATCGGCATAGACGATTCGGACAGCTATGATTTTCTTTGTGATTTTATTCACCGCGTACAGCAAGCCGGCTGCCGGGAATTTATCATCCATGCGCGCAAAGCCTGGCTGTCCGGCTTAAGCCCGAAAGAAAACCGCGAAATTCCGCCGCTGGATTACGAACGGGTTTATCAACTGAAACGCGATTTTCCGCAGCTGATGATCAGCATCAACGGCGGAATCAAAACCCTGGCGGAGATGCAAAACCACCTGCAATATGTGGACGGCGTGATGGTGGGACGTGAGGCTTATCAGAATCCTGCGCTGTTGGGGTATGTGGATCGCGCCTTATTTGACGCCCAAAGCCCAGTAATCACCCCGCGCGAAGCGGTGGAAAGCATGTTCCCTTATATCGAACAGCAGCTCAGTCAGGGCGTTTATCTGAACCATATTACCCGCCATATGCTCGGCGCCTTCCAGCATTGCAAGGGCGCACGCCAATGGCGCCGTTATTTAAGCGAAAACGCCCACAAAGCGGGCGCCGGCATTGAGGTGCTGACCACCGCACTGCAATTTGTGGACACCGAATAAGCAAAAAGTGCGGTAAAAAATACCGCACTTTTTGCTTTCACATATCGCTTACTGCGATTACAGAATATTATCGAATTCCTGCATCACCGACTTCGGCCATACGCTGGATTGCACTTCGCCGATATGCTTTTTATGCAGCAGCAACATCGCCAAGCGGGATTGCCCGATACCGCCACCGATGGAAAGCGGTAAGCGCCCGTTGATCAAATCCTGATGCCAGTCGAATTTCAGACGGTCTTCGTCGTGAGTCAGCGCCAACTGTTTACGCAACGCGGTTTCATCCACCCGAATCCCCATGGAAGAGATTTCAAACGCCCGCTGCAAAGTCGGATTCCATACCAGAATATCGCCGTTCAGACCTTTATAATCGCCTTCGGAGACCGTAGTCCAGTCGTCATAATCCGGCGCGCGCATATCGTGCGGTTTGCCGTCGGACAACTTACCGCCGATACCGATTAAAAACACCGCGCCGTATTCCCGGCAGATTGCGTTTTCCCGTTCTTTATCGTTCATGCCCGGAAAACGTTGCACCAGCTCTTCGCTGTGCACAAAGGTGATGTCTTGCGGTAAGAATTTTTCCAGACCGAATTTTTGGCTCACCGCCTCTTCGGTTTCCACAATCGCCTGATAAATGGCGCGCACGGTTTCTTTCAGATACGCCAGATTACGCCGACCCGCCGGAATCACCTTTTCCCAATCCCACTGATCTACATACACGGAATGGGTTTGATCCAGACTGTCTTCGTCCGGGCGCAGCGCTTTCATATGCACAAACAGCCCCTCGTTTTCGGCAAAGCCGAAACGCGCCAGCGTGTGACGTTTCCATTTCGCCAGAGAATGCACCACCTCGAAAGTGGCATCTGTGATCTGTTTCACATTTACTTGAACTGCTTTCTCAATACCCGAAAGATTATCTTGAATACCATTGCCCACTTGGCTTAGGATAGGACCTTGAACTTCAACAAGTCCCAAATGTTCTGAAAGTTTGTCGGTGAAGGTATTTTTAGCGAAACTGATTTCTTGTTGTTGTAAAATAAATGACTTTTTCATTGTTATAATAGACCTTATCTGTCTGTTGCCGATTTCGGTTACATATTATTTAATAAAGGCAGGGCAGAACTCAATACTTAAACGCAAAAACAACAGAACCGCTATATTTTTTATAAAAAACAGTCGATATTTTGAAATAAATTTAATTCAGGACCAGATATGTACAATATTGATAGCTTAGATCAACAAATTTTACGTGTTTTAATCAAAGACGCACGCACGCCTTATGCCGAAATGGCAAAAAACTTCGGCGTCAGCCCCGGAACCATCCATGTGCGGGTGGAAAAAATGCGCCAGTCGGGCATTATTCAGGGCACCAAAATTCGGATTGATGAGCGTAAACTGGGTTACGATGTGTGCTGTTTTATCGGTATTATTCTGAAAAGCGCCAAGGATTACGACAAGGTAATCCAAAAATTAGAAGGCTTTGATGAAGTGGTGGAAGCCTATTACACCACAGGCAACTATTCCATTTTTATCAAAGTGATGACCCATACCATCGCGGAATTGCATGCTGTACTGGCAACCAAGATTCAATTGATTGACGAAATTCAATCGACGGAAACGCTGATTTCCATGCAGAATCCGATTCTGCGTGATATAAAACCCTAACCATAAATACAACAATAAGGAAAATTTTATGTCTGATGTTTTTCATCTCGGCCTGACTAAGGCCATGTTAGAAGGGGCCGAACTGGCCATTGTGCCCGGCGCACCGGAACGGGTGGAACGTATCGCCCGCCTGCTGGATAAGCCGAAATTTTTAGTTTCCACCCGGGAATTCACCTCCTGGCTCGGTTACATCAACAATAAAGCCGTTGTGGTCTGTTCCACCGGCATCGGCGGCCCGTCGGTGTCTATTGCGGTGGAAGAACTGGCGCAGCTCGGCGTGCGCACGTTCCTGCGCATCGGCACCACCGGCGCCATTCAACCGCATATTAATGTCGGCGATATTCTGGTTACCACCGGCGCGGTACGCTTAGACGGCGCCAGCCGCCATTTCGCACCGCTGGAATATCCGGCCGTAGCGGATTTCGCCTGTACCGCCGCGCTGCACAAAGCCGCCAGCGAGGATCCGAGCGTAAACGTGCATGTAGGCATTACCGCCTCCTCCGATACCTTCTATCCGGGGCAGGAACGCTACGATACTTACAGCGGTAAAGTCTGGCGTCATTATCAGGGTTCGTTAAAACAATGGCAGGAGCTGAACGTGATGAATTACGAAATGGAAAGCGCCACCCTGTTTACCATGTGTTCCGCACTGGGCTTGCGCGGCGGTATGATCTCCGGCGCCATCGTCAACCGAACCCAGCAGGAAATCCCGAATGAGGAAACCATTCACCAAACCGAGAAAAAAGCCATCGAAATCGGCGTAAAAGCCGCCGCGTTATTACTCTGACGCGAAAGTTAAACGAAAAAGTGCGGTGAATTTTTTACTGAAATTCACCGCACTTTTATTTATTCACCGCCTCTTACTGCTGCGCATGTTTTTTCAAAATCGCATAGATTTCATCTTTTAAGCGTAGTTTTTCCTTTTTCAGATTTTCCACTTGTTCACGCGTGGCAAATTCAAGCTTCGCGTCGATATTCTGTACTTTTTGATCCAGTTCATTATGCTTATCGAATAAACGGGAAAAATGGTAATCCTCGGCTTTGAGTTTGGTAATTAAATCACGAAATTCCGGAAACATAAGAAGCTCCTACAATAAGAAAGAACCGTATAACGGATGTTATACGGCTCTATCTTATCGAAACTGCGCCATGATGACTGTGGCTGAGATCACAAAAACTCAATTTAGCCCCTGTTCGCGACGTATTTTCGTCAACAACGCGTCGCAGCATTTATCCAATAATTCATAGGTTTGCTGGAAATTGCCGCTGTACCAAGGGTCAGGAATATGATCAACGCCGAGATCAGGACAAAGGCTTGTGATCTGAAACAGTTTGTCGCTGTGCCGGCCGAACAGCGCTTCCAGATCACGCAGATTTTCATGATCCATGGCGATAATATAATCGAAATCCTGCCAGTCTTCCGACCGCACTTTACGGCTGACAAAGCCTGCCGCGTCGATGTTGTGCAGCTCCAGCATATCCGCGGTGCCGCAGTGCATGCCCTGACCGTCATGCCAGCCGGCGGTGCCGGCGCTGTCGGTCGTGATGTATGCCTGCAAACCGGCGCGTTTTATCTTTTCGCGCATCAGATATTGCGCCATCGGGGAACGGCAAATATTGCCCAGACAGACAAAAAGAAGCTTAATTTTTGACATGGGTTACTACTCCGCTAAAAAATCCCCGTGCGGGGATTTTGTATGTTGCGTTTTGCAGCTAAAAAACTGTCGTTTTTTGCACCGCACTTTGGCGCCCTAAACCGGCTGCGGCGCAGGCATATGATTGGCCTGCATCCAGTCCTGTAGTTTGGTGCGGAACACTTCGCCCATCGGGCTCGGATCCCCGCTGAACAGGGTGTTCAGTCCGTTGTTTTCGATAATATAACGGCGCAGCTGCAGGCGTTCCGCGTGATTTTCCGCCAGCCGAATCGCCCGTTCCACATAATCGTCCACCGTTTCGGCGATTAGCCATTCCGGCAGGCCCAGCCGTTTGAACAGGCCTTCATCAATATGTTCATGCACTTCCGGCCCGGTTTTACACACGCCCACCAGCCCCAATGTGACCATATCGATAATGCCGTTGGTGTTGCCGAACGGGAACGGGTTGACCATCATATCGCAATTGTGCAGCACCGCCAGATATTGCTGATACGGCGAATGCGGGTGCGCGGTGGCGCTGTCGCCCAGATAACTGCGAATAAAACGCGCCACATAAGGATGGGTAATTCCGCTGGATTGGCCGAGCGCAAAATGGAAATGCACTTTCACTTTTGCCCGATCGCGAATGGCTTTCAGCGCCTCCAGAAAATACGGATTCAGTTTCATTGTGGTGGAGGCGATGCCGATATTCACTACGTCGGGATTTTCGCGTAAACGATAATCCACATTGCTTGGCGCCAGCGCGGACGGTACATAAGGCAGGGCGTCTTTCGGCAGGCGCAGCAAGGTTTCGCTGAAACACTGCTCGGCGCCCACATAATCGTCCTCGACGATGACATACTCGATAAATTCCGAATGGGTGGTCGCCGGGTGTCCCAGCGCAATAGCCTGAATCGGCGCCAGACGGGTATTGCTGGCGAAAATGGTATTTAAATCCATACCGATGCTCGGCATATAAAAAACCGCGGCCTGATACTTTTCACACAGCGCTTTAATGCTGCTCAGTTTGTCAAAAATATTATTGCCTTCAAGCAGATGGAATTCATCAAACACATCCCGGCCGGCCTGATCCACCGCTTCGCCGCCCAGACCGATCAAATAAAAATGTTTGCGCGCCGCCACCATGGAGGTGGAATGCGTGCGGTAAATGGAATGGGCGGAATGAAAATGCTCCAGCAACACTACCATCACCGGTTTGCCGTCACGATGCCCGATGTGGGTAATGGTGCGATCCTGCCAGCCGTTTTCCAGCAAATGCCGGCGAATTACCTGATTCAACGCTTGTTTTACCGCATGTTTATTCGCTGCAATATCATAGCTGCAATGCATATAAACATCGTGAGAAATGCTGCTCGGAATATGATTGAGGTTTTTAATCTGCGCCAGTTTGTCCGGGAACCACTGCAAAATCGCCGAACGCTTATTAAACGCCGCCGGCGTGCCGATAAAACGCGGTGACTGCAAGGCAAAGCACAGCGAAGCGCAAATTTCTGGATCCGCATTCCAAATAGCATCCAGATTTAACGAGACATTGGATTCCGGCAGATACAGAATGCAGAATTTAATCAATGCGGCTTTGGTCGGCGCGATATGAATATCGTTCGGATCAGCGGCATTTTCATTTTTATTATATGTACGCAGCACATGATCGGCATTAATATAAGGCGAGGTGGCAAAGATCAACGCAATCCAGCGTTGAAAACCGAAAAAGCGCTGCGCACCGGAATCGGAAATTTCCAGTTTGGGATCGGCAAATAACGTGCTGATCGCCACCGCCATGCGGGTACAGAAATAGACGGATTTATCCTGCTCCAAATGCGTAATCTGTTGCGGAAGATCAATATCAATGCCCTGAAGAGCGCCGAAATTGCCGTCTATCTTGCCTAAAATATCCAATAATTCGACGCAGGCGGCTTCATAATGCTTGTTTTCTACCGCCTGCTCGAAGCGTTGCACGCTGGGTTGTTTGGTTTCTTCTGACATAAGCTGTTCCTTAAAATTAGCAATGACCCCACAAATCGTATTCATCGGCGTCGGTAATGGTAACGGCAATAATCTGGCCGACACGGATCACCTGATTGGATTGATTATCGACATAAACCAGCCCGTCGATTTCCGGCGCATCCGCCATCGAACGGCCGACAATTCCCTGCTCGCCGATATCATCCACCATAACGGCCAAGGTTTTACCGATTTTCTGCTGTAAACGCTGCGCCGAAATCTGTTGCTGCAGCTGCATAAAACGGTGGAAACGCTCTTCCTTCACCGCTTCCGGTACCTGATCCGGCATATCCGTCGCCACCGCACCGTCCACCGGGCTGAATTTAAAACACCCGACCCGATCCAGTTGCGCCTCGCGCAGAAAATCCAGCAGCTGCTGAAAATCTTCTTCCGTCTCGCCCGGAAAACCGACAATAAAGGTGGAGCGCAAGGTCAATTCAGGGCAAATGGCACGCCATTGTTTAATCCGCTCCAGCGTCCGCTCGGTTGAGCCCGGACGTTTCATCGCCTTTAAAATCTTCGGACTGGCGTGCTGCAACGGCATATCCAGATAAGGCAGAATTTTCCCCTGCGCCATCAGTGGGATTAACTCATCCACATGAGGATAAGGATACACATAATGCAGGCGCACCCAAATGCCTAAGGAAGCAAGCTGTTCGCACAGGCTGAGCAGCGTGTTTTTAATCGGTTTGCCGTTCCAGAATACGGTTTTGCTGCGGCTTTCTTTGCCCTGATCCAAACTGTACGCCGAGGTATCCTGCGACACCACCAGCAATTCCTGCACCCCGGAATCCGCCAGCCGTTTTGCTTCATCCAGCACCTGCGTAATCGGACGACTGTCCAGATCGCCGCGCAAAGACGGGATAATACAAAACGTACAACGGTGATCGCAGCCTTCCGAAATCTTCAGGTAGGCATAATGTTTAGGGGTTAATTTCACGCCCTGCGCCGGCACAAGGTTGAGGTAAGGATTATATGCCGGCTTCGGCACATACTTATGCACCTGCGCCATTACCGCCTCATAACTGTGCGGCCCGGTCACTTCCAGCACTTTCGGATGCACTTCGCGAATACGGTCTTCCTTCGCGCCCAGACAACCGGTAACAATCACCCGCCCGTTTTCTTCCAGCGCCTCGCCGATGGCCTCCAGTGATTCCTGCACCGCGCTATCGATAAAACCGCAGGTGTTGACAATCACCAAATCCGCGTTTTCATAGCTCGGAATAATGTTATATCCGTCGCTGCGCAACTGCGTTAAAATCCGTTCCGAATCCACTAAATTTTTCGGACAACCTAAACTGACAAAACCAATATTCGGGGTTAAACTCATAAAAAATCTCGATAATCACTCAAACGCTTAATTGTACAAAATTCATCAATAAAAGGCGATAAATACACTGCAAACCAATGTAAAGATTCGGCGCAAAAAAAGACCGCACTTTCAGCGCGCCGAAAGTGCGGTAGGATTTTTCGCCGTTTTCACTTAGTGCTTACAGCCGCCTTTGCCACCGCAGCAACCTTCATGGGCATGATGATGTTCATGGTGATCGTGGTGATGCCCGTGATGATGACCGCCGCAACCGCAGCCGTGACCCTCTTCATCGCTGTCATGATGATGACCGCCGCAGCACCCGCCTTCCTGATGAATATGACCGTGCGCAATTTCTTCCAACGTAGCTTCACGGGTCGCCACCACTTCAACGCTAAACAGTAATTCCTGCCCGGCCAGCATATGATTGCCGTCCACCACCACTTCGTTTTCACCCACTTCGGTGATCACCACCGGCAGCGGGCCCACATCGGTATCGGCAATAAAACGCATGCCAACCACCAGCTCGTCCACGCCGACAAACACTTCTTTCGGCACGCGCTGAACCATATTTTCATTATATTCGCCGTAGCCTTCCTGCGGTTTGACCCGCACTTCGAATTTATCGCCGACGGATTTTCCTTCCAGCGCATTTTCAAGGCCGATAACTAAATTATTATGCCCCTGTAAATATTCCAAAGGCTGATTTGCCGGCGCTTCATCGACTAACACGCCGTCTTCGGTACGAACCTGATAAGCGATACTCACAACCACATTTTTTGCAACTTTCATCCATTACCTCAATTTGGTTTAAAAAAACACGTTCATTGTATAGGAAATATCACAGACTGTCATTACTCCTTGATCAGCGCAATCCGCGCATCAACACGGGCGCGCACATTCGCCTTACCGCCGCCCAGACGCACGCCGCCATCACTGCTTTCGGCAAAGGCATTGGCTTTTGCCATCGCACCGTACGGCAGCGGGGCATAATCGTTATTGCCCGTCGGCGTCATGATCTTCAGCTCAAGAATTTTATAGCCCTTTGCCTGTAACGTAGTCTGAATCATCTGCGCTTTATGCTCAACTTTTTGCAAAGCCTGCTTGACCAGTTCATCCTCCACACCGGACAACGCCGCGGACGACACGGAAGAGTTGACATACTCGATCGCCAGCGTTCCGTTCAGCTCGCGCAACGCGTTTTCCAATGCCGCCGTATCCTGACTTTGCAACATAAGCTGCGCCCGGGCAACCCAACCGTCCTGCTTACCCGAATCGTTGTAACGCACATGGGTCGTGCGTGAATTATCGCGGATTTCTATCGCCTCATAACGCTTCACAATATCCAGCGCCCGATTGATCTTCTCGTTTACCGCTTTATTCGCCTGCTGCAAATCCGCCTTTTCCGCCTGAATAAACATCGCAACCTGCAACGCATCATGCGCCACTTCCCGTTCCGCCTCCGCACTGAAAACCACCACATTATCAGCCGCCAGATTATCCGCCATCACAGGCGCCGCAACCGCCAACGCCGCCCACAGCGCAACACAATATTTCAATTTCATATATCATCCTTAAGTTAACCAAAATTATTTATTAGGCAGGCACAAAGAAAAATAGTTCAAAAACGAACCGCACTTGAAAGTTATATGCCTACTAATATTTTGAATAACAAAAATAATGAACAAGATTATTAAAATAAGCACGATATGTCGACGTTTATTTTACTACCTCAATTTTTGTAAAATAAACCAATAAAATTTAACTTTTCTAATATTATAAAAAAGATATACAATATGCGGTTGATAACTGTTGCTATCAACCGCACAGTACCAGAACAAGCAAAAATCCTATAAGCTTAATAATATGTTTAACTAGTTTGCAAACTCAGCAAACTTTTTTAGATATAGCGATATCCCCTGCCCGCCGCCGATGCACATGCTGATCAGGGCATCTTTTTTATCCGTTCGCATCAGTTCATAAAGCACTTTGACGGTCAGTACTGTGCCTGTTGCGCCGATGGGGTGTCCGATGGAAATACCGCCGCCGAAAATATTGATTTTTTCCGCACTGAGTCCAAGATCTCGAGCAACCGCTACCGCTTGACTGGCAAAGGCTTCATTGATTTCGAACATGTCAATATCTTGAAGATTTATCCCCAATTTCTGCGCCAATTTTTCACTGGAAAATTTCGGGCTGTAGCCCATTAACTCGGCATCATAACCACTTAGCGCATAGCCGCCTACAATCAATTTTGGCGCAATACCAAGCTCAAGCGCTTTTTCTTTCGACATCAGCACCACCGCCGCCGCGCCGTCATTAAGGCTAGAGGAATTGCCAGCGGTTACGGTTCCGCCTTTGACAAAACAAGGTTTGAGTCTTTCTAATTTATCGAGGGTTAAGCCGAATCTAACGCCCTCGTCCGTGTCAAAAATCGTCACATTGCCTTTATGATCTTTTAACTCCACTGGCAAAATTTCTGCTTTAAATTTCCCTGCTTTAATGGCGGCTTCGGCTTTTTGGTGGCTTGCCAGGGCGAATTGATCTTGCTCTTCTCGGGAAACATTAAATTTTTCTGCCACATTTTCCGCCGTTACGCCATTATGATTGCCGTCTAACGGCCAAGTGAGAATATCGATCACGCCATCTTCAAAGACTTTATGCCCCATTTTGGTTCCCCAGCGTGCGTCTTTTATGTAGTACGGCAATTGGGAAATATTTTCCACACCACCAGCCACTACAATATCCGCATCGCCCAGCTGAATCGCCATCACGCCGCTAATGATCGACTGCAAACTCGATCCGCATTGACGATTAACGGAATACGCCAGCGTCTCTTTTGGCAATCCTGCTTTTAAGCTAATGGCGCGCGCGGAAAAACCATTTTCCGCCGCCTGCCCCACTTGCCCGATAATCACTTCGTCCACCAATTCAGGGGCAATACCTGCACGGCTTACCGCCTCTTTCACCACCATTGCGCCCATATCAATGGCGGAAATGTCTTTCAAACTGCCACCAAATGCGCCCACAGGCAGCCGCACGCCGCTGACGATCACCACTTCTTTTACATTCATCATTTGTTTGCTCCTTACACAATCATGCCACCGCCGCAGTTAATCACTTCTGATGTGATATAAGCCGCTTCATCGGAGGCTAAAAACGCCACCAAGTTGCCCACATCTTCAGGCTTGCCTGCTTTTCCTGCTGGAATGCGCTGCATCATGCTCTCCCAAGCAGCACCACCGTTGACTTCTTTAAGTTTCAGCGTCATATCCGTTTCGATAAAGCCTGGGCAAATCACGTTACAGGTAATGCCCTTGCGTGCATTTTCTCGTGCAGCGGTTTTGGTTAAGCCCACCACGCCAGCTTTCGCCGCCGCATAATTGGCTTGTCCGATATTGCCGAGCCAACTGCCCGAAGAAATATTAATAATGCGTCCGTATTCTTTGTTGCGCATATATTTAATGGCTTCTTGCGTGCCGTAAAACGTGCCTGTTAAATCCACATCAATCACCAGCTGCCAATTTTCCTGCGACATTTTATGCAACATGCCGTCTCGATTAATGCCAGCATTATTGACCATAATATCCAGCGTACCAAAAGTATCCACCGCAAAATCAATCAACGCTTTCACTTCTTCTTGTTTAGCAATATTGACCGAAAAACCGACCGCACTTTCACTAAGCGCCGTAATGAATTGCACGGTTTCTGAGGTATCCCCCATATCCGCCACCACGACTTTTGCGCCTTCTTGCGCAAGTTTCAGCGCAATGCCTCTGCCTAAACCGCGCGCCGCACCTGTGACAATCGCTACTTTATTTTCTAAACGTTTCATGTTTTCCCCTTAATCCAAGTAATCTTTTAAACCAAATGGTGCATGCTCGTTAAAAATCGCCGCGTCCATTTCTTTTAAATTTGGGCTAATTAATGGCGTAAACTCCATTAAGTCCAAAATCTGCGTTTGCAAATCCACTCCAGGGGCAATTTCAATTAAGGTCAACCCCTCTGGACGCAATTCAAATACCGCACGCTCCGTTACATAATGCATTTTTTGTCCTTTTTGTCGGGCAATATTGCCGTTGTAGGAAATTTGCTGTAATTGATTGACAAACTTAATGATTTTTCCCTCTTGATGAATGTGCAAACGGTTGTTTTCAAAGGAACATTCCAAGCCTTTGCCTGTGAACGTGGAACAAAACACCACATGTTTAGCATTGGTGGTAATATCCACAAAACCGCCTGCGCCTGTTGGGGTTACGCCCAATTTGGTGGCGTTCACATTCCCTGCCGCATCCATTTCGCCAGCGCCCATAAAGGTGACATCCACGCCTGCGCCGTTGTAGTAATCAAATTGATCATCATGGCGAATCAGCGCAAGGCTATTTTTGGCAATACCAAAATCAATACCGCCCATCGGAATACCGCCATAAATGCCCGATTCCACCGTCAGCGTCACTTCCTCTTGCACCTGCTCTTCGCTTAAAATCGAACCAATCACATCATTCGGAATCCCCGTTCCCACATTCAGCACATCCCCTTGGGAAAGCTCCATTAAAGCGCGTCGCCCAATAAGCTTGCGCACCGTTAAAGGCAGCGCCTCCGATTGCGCCACAGGCACACGAATATCGCCGCAATAAGCAGGATCAAAGGCAAAACTGCTGGTTTGGCGATGATCCAATTCAGGGTTATCACAAATCACCACCGCATCAATAAACACTCCCGGCACCGTGACTTTTTTACAATGAATGCTGCCAGCGGCGACTTTATATTTCGCCTGCGCAATCACTTTTCCGCCAAATTTTTTGCATGCCAACACCGCCGATAAAACCTCCAACTGCATCGGCTCCTCCTCCGTGGATAAATTGCCGTATTCGTCCACATAAGTGCCGCGAATAATGCAATAATCCAAGGGAATCGGCTTATAGCGCAGGTATTCTTCATTATCAATTTCTAAAACATCGATAATATCGACCGCACTTTTGGTGAGCTCATTCATTTTTCCGCCCTCAATGCGCGGATCAATAAAAGTCCCCAAGCCCACTTTGCTGATTTTTCCAGGCTCGCCCCCTGCCATGCTGCGATAAAGCTGGGCAAATTGCCCCTGCGGAATGCAATAGGCGAGAATTTTATTTTCCTGAATCAGTTTCATCATCTTAGGCTGCAAGCCCCAATGTCCGCCGATAATGCGCGAGAGCATATGTTCATGAGCAAAATGCTGAATCCCCCGATCTCGATCGCTTTGTCCGCAAGAATGCACCAAGGTTAATTGATTCGGGCTCCCCGAGCGTAAAAACCGCTGCTCAATGGCTTTTAAAATGGACTCACTCGCCGAAACTAAGGTCATTCCAATGGTGGCAATGGTTTTCCCATCTTCAATAAGCCCAGCGGCTTGATCGGCGGTGATAAAGTTTGCTTTTTTCATTATGTCACCTACTACTTATCAGATTCTAAGTTACAGCTTTTTAGACTGATTAAAGCGAAA
This sequence comes from Necropsobacter rosorum, assembly GCA_000751835.1. Taxonomy (GTDB): domain Bacteria; phylum Pseudomonadota; class Gammaproteobacteria; order Enterobacterales; family Pasteurellaceae; genus Necropsobacter; species Necropsobacter rosorum. The sequence continues at coordinate 53,688 of CCMQ01000010.1, forward strand.
TCTTTGCCTAAATTCGGTCCATTACTTTCTCTTGTGAATAACAAGACAAGAATGAATGCAATTACTTGTGCGCCAACCATGCAATACAAACCTGTCATGTAGCCGTCAATGCTTTCCCAGCCACCACCAAGATCGATCAACCAGCCTGTGACGAATGTTGCAAAAGATGCGCCTAAGAACATAAAGGTCGTTAAAATACCGTTACTTGTAACAACAGTTCCTTGCTCAGAAGAATCTGCTACCACTTTATAGAAAAGAGGGTAAACCGCATTAGAACAACAACCTAAGAGCAATTGGAGGAAAATAAGCATACCCATGCTGATATTGATGTAGCGCATGAAATAGAACGCGAAGACTAGCCAAATACAGCAAATGACTAATGAACGTTTTGCGCCAAATTTATCCGCAAACGCACCCCAACAAATTTGCCCTAATCCACCTGTAATAGCATAGATTACAGATAAACTTGCTGCAGCAGCAGGGCTGTATCCAGCATAAAAAGTTAAGTAAGGTGTCATCCAAAACATTAAGCTGATATAGGCAAATTGGCACAATAAGCAAACAATAGAAATAACGGAAATATTAGGATTTTTTAATGCGTTAAGAATGTGATGAACGTGATTTTTCTTTTCCTTAATTGGATTATGCTCAATATCCGCAATAGGAATAGTCATCCCTTTGTCTTGAGTATCTTTTACAAATAACTCATAATTTTTTGCCGTTGACCATTTCCAAAATAAAGCGAAGATCACAAAACCAATGATCGGGAATGCAATATAAGTATATCGCCAATTTTCAATACCATACACCGCAATAATCCCTGAAACGAGCACCCCGCCTAAAGCACTTCCCCATGGATAAGCGGCATGATGTAAGCCCAAAGCAAAGCCATTTTTCTCTTTCGGCCACCATTCAGCAACAGCGCCAACTTCGCACGCTTCACCAGGTCCTGAACACACTCCACGTAGAAATTGCCAAATAAGTACCATGGTAAATGTGCCTGTAAATGCACTAAGTCCATTAAAGACCATAAACACGAGATAACCTAAGCTTAAAAATGCCATGCGATATTTTCTTTTCCAGCCTTTTGAACCTCTATCCGCCCAGCTCGATAAAGGAATTGAAGCTAAAAACATACCGAGTGCGGAAAGTGTCCCGATAAGCCCAGCAGTATTCGCATTGATGTTATAAGTATCAATAATCCCTGGTAAAACACGATTAAAAAGTTCTCGCCCATTGGCATTCATAGCAAAAATGAGCCAAAGGAACAAAAGCGCAATCCAAGATTGCTTGGAAGCTGATTTACTAGTTGTATTCATACTCTGCTCCTTGGATTACTAGCTATTAACACGAATAAATTTGCGCACGCCACTTTGAATCGCAGCATCGTGACCTGGTAAAATCCAAGTGGCAAATTGGCGAACACGTTTTAAACTCTCATAGGTCGCCGCAACATCAACCACAATATTTGGTTCAAGATTTTCATTGACGTTTTCCGCAACGTTGCAAATATCTCCAGAAACGCAAAGCACACCTTCAGCGGTATTAAATAAAACAGATTGATGACCTTCCGTATGCCCTGGAGTGGTAATTACTCGACAACCTGGTAAAATTTCGGCATCACCATCTAAGAAATTCCATTGGAAATAATTAATGGCGGTTTTATCAAATGCAGGGTAATCATAGAAAGGTTCAGCTGGTTTGAGAGGATTAAATGCCGCATTCCATTCTTTCTTTTGTACATAAAATTCAGCATTGGTAAATTTATAATTGCAACCGCAATGATCCACATGTAGGTGAGTATTGATGACGATATCAATTTCTTCAGGGCTCCACCCTAAATATTTTCTAATCGCAGCGGTAATTTCTTGATCTTCGGTTTGGTTAACTCCAGGTTCGGCTTTTTTATATTCTTCAATATCGCGAATCCCTGTATCAACAATAATTTTATGAACACCATCTGTTGCAGCAGCGGCTAATATTGGAACGGTGATAATTTCTCCTTTACCTTTATAATGCGTCATTGCGGAACGATCTAAGATAATAGAGCCGACTTGTAGTGGGGTGACTTCCCATAATGTTTTTTTGAACATAGTATTGTTCTCCATTTTGGCACATTAATTTTTAGAAAATAATGTCTTTATTAAAGCATTATTCGCCATAGATAAATATTTATCTATTAAGTTATAAGTAGCATATAACTATTAAACAACCTAAAAACATCAATAATTTATTACTACCAAAATCTTTAAAAACAGGTCACTTTTCAATTAAAGAAACAAGCATTTCCCTAATCTTTTTCTTATCAGGCTTAAAATTATTATTTACTGGAATAGAATTGGTGAAAAATATTTTCTCAGGGACTTTATAACTTGCCACTTTTCCTTTTAAATAGGCTTTAATTTTATTTTGATTCACATTTGAACCGCACTTTTGCTTAATCAGTGCGACAGGGATTTCGCCATAGAGGTCATCAGGAATCCCTACCACTACGGCATCTTCAATGCCTGAAATTTGTAATAATGCATTTTCAATATCAAAGCTGCAAATCTTCTCACCACCGCGGTTAATCATGTCTTTTTTGCGATCTAAAATATATAAATAACCTTCCTGATTTAAATAGCCAATATCGCCCGTATTGAGCCAATTCTCTTTATCTTTTTCCTGTTCTAAGCCGAGATAATAACGAATCACATTTGTGCCACGCAGTAAAATCTCGCCTGATTCCCCTTGATTGACTTCACGCCCTTGGACATCGATAATTTTGATTTCCAATCCAGGAATCGGAATGCCCGATGAACCAATATAAGGGCTAATCGCCGCAGATTTTGGAAAAATTGTGGCAGGCGATGTGGTTTCCGTTAAACCGTACACCGTTCTAAATTCCGCATGGGGCAACCATTTATGTAACGCCAAAATTCTAGAAGGCGGCATATTGCCCGCGCCACAAATCATCATGCGTAGACTAGGTAAATCATTAAAATTTTCTTTTTCTTGCAGTAATAAATTAAATACTGTAGGCGATGCATGTAAAAATGTGATATTATTTTTAATAATCGTTTCTAACACATTTTTGGCATTAAAGAAGCGATGTAAATATAAACTCCCGCCCACATAAATCATTAATCCTAACACTGCTACAAGTCCTGTTACCAAATATATTGGTGTTGGCAAAATACTACTATCTTTCCCACTTATATTTAAAATACGTTGATAAGAAATAATAGCATGCATGATATTATAATTTGTAATAGGCACTTTTTTGCATTTACCTGTTGTGCCTGATGTAAATAATAATAAAGACAAATCAGAAATGTTATTAAAATTATTATTAAATTCTAATTTATTGACTGAAGTAATAAATGATGACAGTTTAATATCTTTAATTTCTGAAGAAGGGAGTTTCTTAAAATCTACTCCTTGAGTAGTAAAAAAATCTCTGAAATTATTATCACAAATAATTGCATACAGTTTTAATTCTTTGAGAAGAGAATGAATCTCTTCTTTTTTAAATTTTGTTGGTAACGGAACAGCAACGGCACCAATTTTATTTAAGGCGAGAAAAATAGCGCAAAACTCTATGCTGTTATAAAACATAAAAGCAACAAAATTTCTCTTTTCGATCTTCAACTCATTTGTCATCCATTGTGCAAAATCTTCTACCAAATTATAAAGAGACTGATATGAGTAGGCTATCCCATCATGATCTACTACTGCAATGGCAGTTGGAAATTTTTTACTGCTATTTAAAAAAGCATGATAAAGGCTTTCTGGTGCCTGAGCGTAAGTTAGAAATTCATCTCTTCCCTCTATCCTTTTATAGAAAAAATCAGCCGTGATACTTCTATCCCAATAGTCAATTCCTTTATACATATACTCCTCTTTAATCATATAGATTAAACTGTAATCAATATAAAATGAAGCGCTACTAAAAATCAACACGGACAAATAAAAACGTTTCAATTTTGTGATTTAAATCACTATTTATTTTTAAAATCTACTTTTTTCATTACAAAAATTCATTAAACTATGCAAAATCCAATATATGAAACGTTACATTTTAGACTATAAATAGAAAGATAAAAGAGTTAAAAAAGAAAGGGAATATTAAGAATATAAAGTCATATTAACTTTGTTAGAACAGAGGGTTATAAAATGATCTATCGAAAAAACACTACAAAATGTGAAAAAGCAATTTGAGAAACGCTCTAACCTGAGTTGTACCACTGCGGTTTCTTAAACCAAGTACGGACTAACAGTTTTTCTTGAAATGAGTGTTGGTTCTAAAATAATTCTTTTATGAGGAAGATTGGGATTGTTAATCCGATCAACAATCAATTTTGCCGCTTTTTTCCCCATATCTTCAACATGCTGACTTATAGTTGTAAGTTCAATTCCCTGTAACCTTGAAAATAAAATATCGTCAAAACTAACAATTGACAATTCTTCGGGGATAGAAATATTATGACTTTTACACCAATCCAAGAACCCCAAGGCAGTCATATCATTACCCAGTATTAAAGCAGAAGGTCTGGATTTTTTACGAAAAAATTGCCCCGCTAATTTATAACCAGTATTTAAGGTCAAATCACCAATCATTAAATCACGTTCATCAATGGGCAAAAAACAATTTTTCATCGCTTGTTTAAAGCCATCGACTCTCTGTAAAGAACTAGAAGAAGTAGATTGACCGCTGATAAAACCGATTCTTTTATGTCCTAATTCAATAAGATGCATAGCTGCGATATATCCAGCCTTAAAATTATCAATAGTGACAGAATCATAATTGATAAAATCAAGGGAACGATTAACAAATATGATGGGAATATTACCTGCTTGCTCACGAATATTAGACATACCAGTTTGAGCTGTGAATAAAATAATTCCGGCCAAATTAGATTCGTAAGCTATTTTTATAAATTCTAATTCTTTTTCAATATGGTATTCGCTATTAAAAATCATTACCGTATAACCATATTTATTTAATTCTTGCTGTACATGAAAGGTTAAATCTGCATAAAAAGGATTTCGCACATCACCAAAAACTAAACCAATAATTTTTGTTTTTATACTATTTAATCTTGATGAGATAGAATTAGTTATGCTATGTCCGTTCTCTCTGGCAAAATCCAGTATTTTCTTTTTTAACTCTTCACCAACGCCAGGAGAACCATTTAATGCTCTAGAAACTGTTGCTCTAGATACATTCATTATCTCCGCAATATGATTAACTGTTAATTTCTTTGTCTTAGTCATAGGCCTATTTGCATTAGATTAGAAACCTCAGTATTCTAATTATAACAAAAGTTAAGTTAAACTTCAGTTTAAAAAATTGAGTTCTTTCGATTACAACAGCCAATATTCAAATCATCAACCCCTTGTCTTTCAAACCAAAATCACTTGAAAAAGTGCGGTCATTTTTAACTCAGTTTTTTAATGCAGGCGCTTTTCTTCGATGTTTTCCTCTTCGTCGTCGAAGAATTCACCGTCGTCGCCGTATTCGTCATCGGTCGCGTCAGGGTCTTCAAAATAGGTGCCCCAGCCGTCATAAATACCGCCGAATTTTGCCACCAGCGGCAGCAGTTCTTTTTGCTGTGCATCGATAATGTCGGCGTTCAGTGCGACTTCGCTGATAATATCGAAACAGAAAATTTCCCGTCCGTTGTCATCCTCAAATTCTTCCGCTTCCGAAACCTCATATCCGGCTTTAAACGCCTCTACCGCAATTTTTTCCAGTTTATCAAAATCATAATGCGCAATATGATGCTCAATAATATAAAGTGCGGCGGGATCGCTGCCGTCGTTAAGCAAATCCTCGATAATTTCGCGGGTTTGCGCCTGTAATTCGTCAATCTCTGCCATTTGCCTGCTCTCCGTTTGTGGGTTATCGGTCTATTGTAGCATTTCCGGATAAAAAAAATCTTCTCATTCCGAGAAGATTGTTATGTTAAATTTATCTTATTTTTTCAGTAAGTCACGGATTTCCGTCAGCAGTTTTTCTTCATTGGACGGTTCTTCCGGTGCCGGTTCGGGTTCCGGTTTTTTCAGTCGGTTAATCCCTTTGATCATTAAAAAGATCGCGAATGCGATAATCACAAAATCAAAAATATTCTGAACAAAGGCGCCGTAGTTTAACGTTACCGCCGGCACATCACCGACCGCCTCTTTCAGTACCACATTCAAATCTTTGAAATCCACACCGCCGGTTAAGATCCCTAAAACCGGCATGACGACATCGGCGACCAGCGAGCTGACGATTTTTCCGAACGCGCCGCCGATGATGACACCGACTGCCATATCAACGACATTACCGCGCATGGCAAATTCGCGGAATTCTTTAATAAAACTCATAAAATGCTCCTAAATTAAGCGGAATGATTCAGAATCCGCCGCGCAACGCATTGACTCGCATAACAGCGGACGCTAAATCGCACATTATAGGAACTAAAAACAATAAGTACAGTGTTTTTACATATCTTTAAATAAAAAACGCACTCGGCTGGAACAGTTTTTCGATTTCCGGAATATGTTTTTTATCGCTGACATAAACCACCACATGATCTTCGGCTTGAATCACCAAATCCTTTTTGGCAATAATCACATCTCCGTTGCGCAATACCGCACCGACGATCGCATTGACGGGCAATTTTAATTCGGACACTTTACGCCCGATAACATTGGAGGAGCTCTCATCGCCGTGCGCGACAATTTCCAGCGCTTCAGCAATGCCGTGACGCAAAGAAACCACATTGGTGACATCGCCTTTACGAATATGCCCCAGCAGGGCGGAAATCGTCGCTTGCTGCGGCGAAACCGCAATATCGATGGTGCCGCCCTGAATCAGATTGATATAGGCCATACGCTGAATCAGCACCATCGCTTTTTTCGCGCCCAGACGCTTTGCCAGCAGCGCAGACATAATATTGGCTTCATCGTCGCTGGTAAGGGATAAAAATACGTCAATATTTTCAATATGTTCTTCAAATAACAGCGACTGATCCGAGGCATCGCCGCAAAATACCAGCGTTTTCGCCAGTTTCTCCGCCAGCACGGTGGCACGTTCCGCATTACGTTCGATCAGTTTGACCGAACATTGCTCTTCCAACCGTTTTGCCACTCCGGTGCCGATATTGCCGCCGCCGACAATCATAATACGTTTGTAAGGTTTTTCCAGCCGCTGCAATTCGCTCATCACCGCTTTAATATGAATGGTGGCGCAAATAAAAGTAACTTCGTCGCCGGCTTCAATAATCGTCGATCCCTGCGGGCGAATAACCTTATCCTGACGCAGAATCGACAGAATCCGGCAATCAATATACGGCATATGATCGCGCAGCGCCGATAAGGTATAGCCGACCAACGGCCCGCCGTAATAGGTTTTCACCACCACGATACTGATATGTCCGTCGGCGAAATGCGAGACCTGCAGCGCGCCGGGATAATCAATTAAGCGGGAAATTTCTTCCGTCACCAGTTTTTCCGGCGAGATAATATGATCAATAGGAATCACATCGGGCTGAAACAGTTTGTCCTTTTCGCGCAGATAGGCCGAACTGCGGATACGCGCAATTTTAGTCGGCGTATTAAATAAAGTACGCGCAATTTGGCAGGCCACCATATTGGTTTCGTCCGAATTCGTAACGGCAACCAACAAATCCGCATCCGCCGCACCGGCTTCGCGCAGCACTTTCGGCGAAGATGCCGCGCCCCGGATCACGCGCAGATCATGCTTGTCCTGTAAGGCTTCCAAACGGGCATATTCGTTATCGACTAAGGTGATATCGTTATCTTCGCTGACCAGATTTTCCGCCAGCGTGGTTCCCACCTGTCCGGCACCTAAAATAATTATCTTCATGTTCTGTTCTCTCGAAACACCCCGGCGTCATGCCGGTTTTCACCATCATCACGGCCGCCCGTCCGGCTATCCGCGGCGAAAGGCGCGGCTCTAATCAACGCGCCTTAATGCGGCCGTTTTCTGAGTTTGGCATAATAAAAACCGTCGCCGGCATTTTCCTGCGGAATAAACTGATGACCGATGCAATCACCCTGCGAGGCGAACGGCAACGGCAGCAATTCGGCATCGGTATGATGAGCCAAGAATGCGGCGATTTGCTGCGTATTTTCCGGCGGCAATACGGAACAGGTGGCATATAACAACACCCCATTCGGTTTTAATTTCGCCCACAGCGCAGTCAGAATCCGGGCTTGTAATGCGGCAAGCTGTGCAATATCCGCCTCCTGACGCAACCACTTTATATCCGGATGACGGCGGATTACGCCGGTGGCGGAACAAGGTGCGTCCAACAAAATACGGTCAAATTGCACCGCACTTTTTTCCGCTTCGGCGACAATCTGCGACATCCATTGCGCCGGTTGTGTCGCATCCCCGCAAATCACTTGTGCCTGTTGCCCCATACGGGCGAGATTTTCTGTTACTCGCTGCAGGCGGTGCTGTTCAATATCCAGCGCCACAACGCGCGCTTGCGGCGCCAGTTCCAGAATATGCGTGGTTTTTCCGCCCGGCGCGGCACAGGCATCCAGAATCAATTCGCCATTTTGCGGCGCAAGCAGCCGGGCAGCCCATTGTGCATGCAAATCCTGCACCGTTACCCAGCCCTGCGCAAAATGCGGCAGCTGCCCGACCGCACAGGCCTGCGTCAAACACAGCGCCTGCGCCGGCTGTGCCGCAGAACTTTCAATGCCTTGTTGTGCCAGCAATGCCTGATAATCTGCGCTTGTACAACGCTGCGGATTTACGCGTAACCACATCGGCGGTTTTTGATTGTTGGCCGCAATAATATCGCGCCAGTTCGTCGGGTATGCCGATTTCAATCGGTTCACCAGCCATTCCGGGTGCAACGTCTGCCAGTGTTTATCCACCTTCGCCAGAATCGGTTCCTGCTCGCGCAAAAAGCGGCGCAATACGCCGTTGACCAGCCCACGGAACGGCCCGACTTTCAAGCCGACAGTCGCGTTCACCGCTTCATCAACCGCCGCATGAGCAGGTATGCGCGTATATAACAGCTGATACAGCGTAATCAGCAGCAAGCAATGCAGGATACGCAGTTTGCCTTTCAACGGTTTCGCCAGCAGTGCGGCCAGCACTTGTTCTAAGCGTGGCAATACGCGACAAACGCCGAAACAGATTTCCTGCAACAAAGGGAAATCCTGCGGATTGACGCGAGATTGATGATGCGGCAACAGCACGGACAGCGATTGTCTCTGATCAACCACCTGCAAAATAATCTGTGCCGCGACTGCACGCACGGAAAGTGCGGTGCTTTTCGGCGCAGTTTTTCCTGTGCGGCGAATGCGCCGTGGCTGTGTGTTGTTTGACGCCTGTATCATGCCAGCACCCGACCGACAGTAAACCAATCCGTTCTGCCGTTTAATAAATCCTGCGCCGACATCGGCTTTTTGCCCGCCGGCTGCAATTGCAGAATATTCAGCACGCCCTGTGCGGTTGCAATCCGGATACCTTGCTTATCCGCCTGTAAAATCGTGCCCGGCGCGGCATCCTGATGCGGCAGTACCGTTGCCCGATAAACTTTCAGGGATTGGGCGTTATTTTGTCCGTCAACGGTCAGTAAATAACTCATCGGCCACGGATTAAATGCACGGATACAGCGTTCAAGCTGCTGTGCGGATAACTGCCAGTTCAATCTGGCTTCTTCTTTCGATAATTTTTCCGCATAACTGCTCAGCGCGTCATCCTGCGGCTGCGGTTTAAATTCGCCGCGTTCCAATCCGTTCAGCACCGCGATCAACGCAGAAGGCGCCATTTGCGCCAGCTTATGATAAAGGCTGGCCGAGGTGTCTTCAGACTCAATATCACAATAAACTTGATGCAGCATATCGCCCGTATCCAGCCCCTCATTCATCTGCATAATAGTCACGCCGGTTTGAGCATCACCGGCCCAAATCGCACGCTGAATCGGCGCTGCACCGCGCCAGCGCGGCAATAAAGAGCCGTGTACATTCAAACATCCCAGCCGTGGCGCCTCCAGCACCGCTTTAGGCAACATCAAGCCATAAGCCACGACCACCATAACATCCGCCTGCAATGCCTTCAATTGCTGCTGCGCCTCCGGTTTGCGTAAAGATGTCGGCTGATAGATGGGCAGATTGTATTGTTCGGCCAATTGTTTGACCGCACTTGCCTGTAGCTTTTTACCGCGCCCGGCGGGTTTGTCCGGCTGGGTGTAAACGGCGATGATATCATGCGGAGAATCAAGGAGAGCCTGTAGATGCTGGGCGGCAAAATCCGGCGTGCCGGCAAAAATAATTTTCAATGGTTTCATCATAATGTTCTGCGTCGTGATAGTTACTGTGCTTAAAAGTAACCTGAGAAGGTGTTGCGGTCAATCGGTTTCAGCCGATCCATGAAAAAAGTGCGGTTTTTTTGCTTTATGATTCCGCACTTCCTGCACATTATTGCTGTCGTTCCATCTGTTTTTGCAACTTGAGCAATTTGTCTTTCATACGCTGACGTTTCAGCGGTGACAGGTAATCGGCAAACACAATACCGTTGAGGTGATCAATCTCGTGCTGAATGCAAATCGCCAATAAACCGTCCGCCTCTAAACTAAAGGGCTCGCCTTTGCGGTTTAAGGCGTTCACTTTCACTTTTTCCTTACGCGGAACCAGTCCGCGCAATCCCGGCAACGACAGACAACCTTCTTCAATGCCGGTTTCACCGCTGCTTTCCACAATTTCAGGGTTAATCAGAACCAGTTGATTTTCTTTCGTGCCCTCAATATCAATGGTAATGACCCGTTTATGCACATCAACCTGCGTCGCCGCCAGCCCAATGCCCTGTTCCTGATACATGGTTTCAAACATATCATCAATAAACTGATCCAGCGCCTCGTCAAATGACTCGACAGGCTTAGCGACCGTTTTTAAACGTTCATCGGGATAAATCAATATATTTAATAACGCCATAAATTCCTTGCTACATGTTGTAATGAAAATGAGTGCTGTTTATTTTACTTACTTTTTCATAATTTTTTAACAATCATCGAGAAAAAATTCTCTTAAAACCCACCGCACTTTATCTTCTTTATCTTTGGTTAACCTAAAAGTGCGGGGATTTTTTGCCGGTTTTCCCCCAAAAACAAAAAAACCACCTGCCCTCGGCAAGTGGTCTCTTCTCTAATTAAAACCCGGCGGTGTCCTACTCTCACATGGGGAAACCCCACACTACCATCGGCGTTACAGCGTTTCACTTCTAAGT
>CCMQ01000011.1 GCA_000751835.1 Necropsobacter rosorum
TCTTCGTTATCTTCTGTCTTGTTCTCTTTGGTTGCTCTCGCTATCCTTCAATCCGAAACAAGCTGTCACTTTCTACTGTTTATTGTCTGTTTATTATTCGACACCCTCAGTTTCCATCTCCTGATGCCTGATTCCTGTCATCTGATACCTGAATCCGAAAACCCTTGAGTGTTGTATGGTTAAGCCCCTCGGGCTATTAGTATGGGTTAGCTCAATGTATCACTACACTTACACACCCCACCTATCTACGTCTTCGTCTTAAACAACCCTTACATCCTTAAAGAATGGGAGAACTCATCTCAAGGCAAGTTTCGTGCTTAGATGCTTTCAGCACTTATCTCTCCCGCATTTAGCTACCCGGCTATGCGTCTGGCGACACAACCGGAACACCAGTGATGCGTCCACTCCGGTCCTCTCGTACTAGGAGCAGCCCCTTTCAATTCTCCAACGCCCACGGCAGATAGGGACCGAACTGTCTCACGACGTTCTAAACCCAGCTCGCGTACCACTTTAAATGGCGAACAGCCATACCCTTGGGACCTACTTCAGCCCCAGGATGTGATGAGCCGACATCGAGGTGCCAAACACCGCCGTCGATATGAACTCTTGGGCGGTATCAGCCTGTTATCCCCGGAGTACCTTTTATCCGTTGAGCGATGGCCCTTCCATTCAGAACCACCGGATCACTATGACCTGCTTTCGCACCTGCTCGACTTGTCCGTCTCGCAGTTAAGCTTGCTTATACCATTGCACTAACCTGACGATGTCCGACCGTCATTAGCAAACCTTCGTGCTCCTCCGTTACGCTTTGGGAGGAGACCGCCCCAGTCAAACTACCCACCAGACACTGTCCGAACACCCGTTCCGGGCGCCTCGTTAGAACA
>CCMQ01000012.1 GCA_000751835.1 Necropsobacter rosorum
TGGTTTTTTTGTTTTTGGGGAAAATCTGGTAAAAAATCACCGCACTTTTAGATTAACCGGAGATAAAGAAGATTAAAGTGCGGTGGGTTTTTGATAGGTTTTTATCCCTTTTGCAGGGGGAGATGGGGCGACTTTTCACATTTTAATAAGGATGATAGAATGTTTGGCAAGTCGGTTTAGTTTTTTGATTTGTATGAAAAATTTAAAGTATTTTGCGAAAAAATATGTAGATTGGGTGATTCGTTTAGGGCGCTTTAAGTTTTCCCTGTTGGGCGTGTGCATTCTGGCGGTTTTTGCTTTATTTGTGCAGATATTATTAAGCCTGTCTATCGTCGGTACCGTGTATTGGGATGATGTGGCGCGTTCCGTGATATTCGGGCTTTTTTCTGCGCCTTTTGTGATTTATTTTTTTACTTTACTGGTTGAAAGACTGGAAAAATCCAGACTTGAGCTGGCTAAATCGGTGGACAGCCTGCGCCGCGAGGTTTCCGAGCGCATTCTGGCGGAGCGAAAACTGTCGATCGCTCTGAATGATTTGGAGCAAAATAATCGAAATAAAACAGCATTAATGACGACCATTAGTCATGAATTGCGTACCCCATTAAACGGTATCATCGGTTTAAGCCGCATATTGCTGGACGGTTCGCTTAATGAACAGCAGCGGGATTACCTTAAGACCATTAGCATGAGTGCTATATCGCTCGGACATATTTTCAGTGATATTGTTGATTTGGAAAAAATCGACGCCAAACGGATTGAATTAAATTGCAAAGAAACTGACCTGCGCCGTTTTTTAAGCGATATCGCCAATTTTGCCACGCTGATGGCAGAACAAAATAAATTAAAATTCGAAATGTATTGTGCGCCGGATTTGCCGGATTGGCTGATGCTGGACAGCGCCAGATTAAGTCAGGTGCTATGGAATTTGATCAGTAATGCCGTTAAGTTTACCCCGCAGGGACAGATTAATCTGGCGGTGCGTCGGTTGTCTGCCGACACCTTTTCCTTTGCCATTTCCGACACCGGTATCGGCATTGCGCAGGCGGAGCTGGAAAATATTTTTACCATGTATTATCAGGTGAAATCCGATTCTAACCAACGGGCCGGGAGCGGTATCGGGTTAGCCATTTCCCGCACGATAGCCCGTTTAATGCAAGGCGATTTGACTGTGACCAGCGAACCGGGAAAAGGCTCGACTTTTTTGCTCACCCTGAAAGCGCAGGAAATTGCCAAACCGTCGGAGGAAACGCAGAATATACCGACCACCTTATCGATTTTATTAGTCGAAGATATTGAAGTGAATATTATCGTTGCCAAATCCGTTCTGGAAAAACTCGGCTATTCCGTTGACGTTGCAATGACCGGGCGGCAGGCGATAGAAAAATTCGAGCATCATTATTATGATCTCATTTTGCTGGATATTCAGCTGCCGGATATGTCCGGTTTTGATGTGGCCATGTATTTGCGACAAAAGTATGAAGAGGGCAGCTATGATTTTCTGCCGCCGCTGATTGCGCTAACGGCGAATGTAATGCAAAGCAAGCAAACTTATCAGCAAAAAGGAATGGATGATGTTTTGCGTAAGCCGTTATCGTTAGATGAACTGACTCATTGTTTACAAGACTATTTTGGCGAGGAAATACACCCCGGTTTGACCTTAGCCCCGCCGGCGCCGGAGACATGGCAGGAAGATGAATTTCTTGATCTTGCCATGTTGAACGAACTCCGCGGGATTTTAGATACTGCGCTGATAAAAAATAACATATTGCTGTTTCAGCAGACGATGCCGGGTTATATTGATGAATTATTCGCGGCTTACCAACATTATCAACGCTCGCAAAATACAACCGATGTGGCGTCCGTTGCCCATAAAATCAAAGGTGCCGCCGCCTCTGTCGGGTTAAAACGTATTCAGCAAATCGCCGCGCAGGCTCAGATGCCGGAAGCCGAGGATTGGGCGGCGAAGATCGATAACTGGGTTCATGCGTTAGCCGATTTCTGGCAGGAAGACGTGCAGCGGTTGCAGCAGTGGATTGATAACGGTTGAGCGCGGTTAAGCATTTCATATCGGGGCGTTTGGTACGAAAGTGCGGTCATTTTTGCCGGCTTTTTTAGAAATAGATCACGAAACGGCGATTTTTTCCTGATTTTGCTAGAATCGCTTAACCGTTTTAGTTAGAATTTGCTGACTCATTTTATTACCAACCCTCCAGGAGAACGATATGAACTTCCCTAATATTGCCAAACAAGTGATTGACAAACTTGGCGGCAAGGACAATATCAGCGCGTTAGCCCATTGTGCGACCCGTTTACGCATCGTCGTGAAAGACGAGTCTAAAATTGATAAAGAGGCCATTGAAAATATCGACGGGGTCAAAGGACAGTTTTCCGTATCCGGTCAATATCAGATTATTTTCGGTTCCGGTACGGTCAATAAAGTCCACGCCGAAATGTCTGCGCTGCTCAATATGGGCGATATGACCAAAAATGAAGTTGCGGCGGCCAGTACGGAAAAACAAAATTGGTTAATGCGCATTGTCAAAGGGCTGGCGGATATCTTTGTACCGATTATTCCGGCTATTGTGGCCGGCGGTTTGCTGATGGGTATTCATAGCATGCTGACGGCACAAGGGTTTTTCTGGAGTATCCCGCAGGCGCTGCGCGAGACGGGCGAGACAATCAGCGGCTTTTCTGTGGTTGATCGCTATTCCGCGATCTCCGATTTGGTTGATTTTATTAATACCGTTGCCAATGCGCCGTTTGTTTTCCTGCCGGTGCTGCTCGGATTTTCCGCCACGCGTAAATTCGGCGGAAACCCGTTTCTGGGGGCGGCATTAGGGATGTTGCTGGTTCACCCGGCGCTGGCTGACGGCTGGAATTATGCGTTAACCGCGGCGCAGGGCAAAATTACCTACTGGAATGTGCTGGGGCTGGAAATTGAAAAAGTCGGTTATCAGGGAACCGTTATTCCAACGCTGGTTTCCGCCTGGGTGTTGGCGACATTGGAAAAAACCTTCCGTAAATTTGTGCCTTCTTATCTGGATAATCTGATTACCCCGCTGTTCTCTCTGTTTATTGCCGGATTATTGGCGTTTACCGTAATCGGACCGTTGGGGCGTGAAGCGGGGGATATTATTACCAAAGGGCTGACCTGGTTATATGATACGCTCGGCTTTATCGGTGGCGGCGTGTTCGGGACGTTCTATGCGCCTATCGTTATCACCGGTATGCACCAAACCTTTATCGCCGTCGAAACGCAATTATTATCCAATATGACCTTATCCGGCGGGACGTTCATTTTCCCGATCGCTGCCATGTCGAATATCGCTCAGGGCGCCGCTTGTCTGGGAGTGGCGTTTGCGCTGAAAGATCCTAAAGTGCGCGGGCTGGCGATTCCGTCCGGCGTTTCGGCATTATTGGGCATTACCGAACCGGCCATGTTCGGGGTGAACTTACGTTATCGTCAGGCCTTTTTGGCGGCGATGATCGGTTCCGGTTTGGCCAGCGCTTTTATCGCGTTTTTTAACGTAAAAGCACAGGCGCTGGGCGCGGCGGGATTACTGGGCATTCCGTCTATCAAACCGGATAGTCTGGCGATGTACTGTATCGGTATGCTGATTTCTTTCTGCGTTGCCTTTACGCTGTCTGTGATTTTAGTCAAAAGAGCGCAGGCAAAGGCCTGATAAGATAAAAAATCAAGCAAAAAATACCGCACTTTGCAGCGCTCAAAGTGCGGTATGTTTTATCTGTGTTTTTAATTTTAATCTGCGTGATAGAACAAGGTGCCGATTTCGATTTTCTGACGCCCGTTTTTCTCACGCCATTTGTTGGTGTCGCGCAGGGAATAGACGCAACCGCAATATTCCTGCTGATAAAAACGCTCACGTTTGCTGATTTCGATCATGCGCTGTGAGCCGCCGCCTTTGCGCCAGTTGTAATCCCAGTAAACGACATCGTCATATTTATCCGCGGCGCGATGACCGCAGCCGTTAATCTGGTTCATATCTTTCCAACGGGAAATCCCCAGACAGCTGGTAAAAACCGGAAAACCGTTTTCATGAGCATATTGCGCCGCTTTTTCAAAGCGCATATCAAAACACATGGTGCAGCGAATGCCGCGTTCCGGTTCGTCTTCCATACCTTTGGCGCGATCAAACCAGTTTTGCCGGTCATAATCGGCGTCAATAAACGGAATGCCCCATTTTTCGGCAAAGCGGATATTTTCTTCTTTCCGAATCAGGTATTCTTTCAGCGGGTGAATATTCGGATTGTAGAAAAAAATCGTAAACTCGATACCGGAGGCATGAATGGCTTCCATCACTTCGCCCGAGCAGGGCGCGCAGCAGGAATGCAGCAATAATTTATTATGCCCGCCCGGCAGGGTGAGTTTCGGGCGAATGAACGGCGCATCGGGTTGGTTGCCTTTGCGCGTTAATTTCTGTGGTTTCTGTTGTTCTGTCATCATGATTAGTGCTTTGTTTATCGTAACGTTGAATTTTCACCGCAATTTTGCCGTTTTAATCTGACGAAGAACGCCGCCCGACAGGCGGGCTGAACGTCGGCGCAGGGAAAAAGTGCGGTCAGAAAAAGGGTATTTTTATAATCTTAATATTCCCGTTCTACGGAAAGATAAGCCAATGAGATCAAAGCGGTTTTATATTCGCTGTGCGGTAAAACCGCAATGGCGTCAACGGCTTTCTGCGCTTCTTCGCGGGCGCGCTGCATAGCATAGTCCAGCGATTTATGTTGCGCCATAATCGCCAGCACTTGCGCTAAAATGTCGCGCTTGCCGCCCTGTTCAATCGCATTGCGGATTAAGGCGGACTGCGTTTCATCTCCCTGCCGCATGGCGTGCAGCAGCGGCAATGTCGGTTTACCTTCGGCTAAATCATCGCCCACATTTTTGCCCAGCGCCTGCGCATTGGCGCTGTAATCCAGTACATCGTCAACCAATTGGAAGGCGGTGCCGAGATAACGCCCGTAATCCTGCAGCGCTTGTTCCTGTTGTGGCGTTGCGCCGGCGGCAATGGCCGCACATTGAGTGGCGGCTTCAAATAAGCGCGCCGTTTTGCTGTAAATGACCCGCATATAATTTTCTTCCGTAATATCCGGATCATTGACATTCATTAACTGCTGCACTTCCCCTTCGGCAATAACATTCGTCGCTTCCGACATGATTTTTAAAATTTTTAATGAATTCACCTGCGTCATCAGCTGGAACGAACGGGTGTAAATATAATCGCCGACCAAGACGCTGGCCGCATTGCCGAATTCGTTATTGGCGGTGGGCTTACCGCGTCGCATATCCGATTCGTCCACCACATCATCGTGCAGCAAGGTGGCGGTATGAGTGAATTCGATAAATGCCGCGCAGGTGATATGAGCTTCACCTTGATAACCCAGCGCATTGGCCGCCAGTACGGCAATCATCGGGCGGATGCGTTTGCCGCCGCCCTGAATAATGTAGTAACCGAGCTGATTAATCAGCGCCACATCGGAATTAAGCTGAGCTAAAATCGTAGTGTTTACTTTCTGCATATCCCCGCTGATTAAAGCCTGGATTGCATGAATATCCATTAGGTTGGTTTTTTCTGTCATCGCGCATATCGGTAAAAGACTAAAGTGCGGTTGATTGTACCCGATTTTCCGGGCTTTCTGAAATCAAACCGGAAGAAATCGGAAATTTTTTATTTTATTGCAAAGAAGTTCTTGCTATCAGCGGGTTTTTTCCGTAGAATTTGCGACCTATTTATATGAATTTTGATGTGCTGAATGGGTTAACATTGTAAGCACAATGTATAGCGGAGTATTTATGTACGCAGTTTTCCAAAGTGGCGGTAAACAACACCGAGTGAGCGAAGGTCAGGTTGTTCGTTTAGAAAAACTTGAAATCGCAACGGGCGAAACCGTTGAGTTCGACTCAGTGTTAATGGTCGTTAACGGTGAAGATGTAAAAATTGGTGCCCCGGTGGTTGCCGGCGGTAAAGTAGTGGCTGAAGTGGTTTCTCACGGTCGTGGCGATAAAGTTAAAATCGTCAAATTCCGTCGTCGTAAACACAGCCGTAAACAGCAAGGTCATCGTCAGTGGTTCACCGAAGTGAAAATCACTGGGATTCAGGCATAATTTCAGAGGAGATCAAGTAGATGGCAACTAAAAAAGCTGGTGGTTCAACTCGTAACGGTCGCGATTCTGAAGCTAAACGCCTTGGTGTGAAACGTTTCGGTGGGGAATCCGTATTAGCAGGCAGCATTATCGTTCGTCAACGTGGTACAAAATTCCATGCCGGTAACAATGTCGGTATCGGACGTGACCACACTTTATTCGCAACCGCGGACGGTAAAGTGAAATTCGAAGTGAAAGGCGAGAAAAACCGTAAATACGTCAGTATCGTTACCGAGTAATTTCTAAAACACGCAATAAAATGCCTCACAATTGTTTGTGGGGCTTTTTTTATTAAAGGACAGCGATGAAACAACCTATAGCAGGCTTTCTTTTCGGGCTGACGGCAGCCTTTATGTGGAGTTCACTGCCTATTTTTGTACAGCAGGTCGTGCAAGTAATGGATATTCAAACCTCGGTGTGGTATCGGTTTGCTTTAGCGGCCGTCGGGTTGTTTATATTGTTATGTTTAAGCGGCAAACCGTTTAAATTCACTCGGTTGGGCGGGAAAGACACGCTACTGATTCTGCTTGGTATCGGCGGATTATCGGTGAACTTCTTTCTGTATAATCTGGCGCTGAAATATATTCCCCCGACTACCAGTCAGGTACTCAGCCCGTTATCTTCGTTTATTATGCTGATTGTCGGCGTTTTTCTGTTTAAAGAAAAAATGGGTATGCATCAGCGAATCGGGCTGGGGTTTTTAGTTCTCGGTCTGCTGCTGTTCTTTAATGAACGGGTCGATGACTTTTTACAGTTAAATCTGTATTCCAAAGGGGTCATCTTTATTGTGCTGTCCAGTTTTATCTGGGTGGTTTACGCGATTGCGCAGAAATTATTGCTGGCACGGCTTAATTCGCAGCAAATCCTGTTAATGATTTATATCGGTTGCGCACTGGTTTTTCTGCCCTTTGCCGATGTGCCGCAGATTGTCGAACTGAATACCTTCCAGCGGATCTGTCTGATTTTATCCGGCGTAAACACGATTATCGCGTACGGCTGCTATGCCGAGGCATTAAACCGCTGGGATATTGCCAAAGTCAGTGCCATTTTGACGCAGATCCCGGTATTTACGCTGATTTTTTCGCATCTGGCGGTGGCAATCAGCCCGCAGCGTTTTGCGGCGGTGGAGCTAAACTGGATAAGTTATTGCGGTGCGCTGTGCGTGGTGTTGGGCGCCCTGTTATCGGCATTGGGGCATAAATTAAAACTGGTCAGATTGTTATAAGTGAAGGAATCGGTATGAAACAGCAACCGTTGTTAGGATTTGTGTTTGCGTTAATCACTGCCATGGCGTGGGGATCGTTGCCGCTTGCCTTAAAGCAGGTGTTAACCGCAATGGATACGCTGACTATCGTCTGGTATCGCTTTCTGGTTGCCACACTGGCATTATTGCTGTTGCTGGGCATCAGCGGAAAGCTGCCGAAACTCTCCCAGCTCAACCGTTATTTTGTGGGGCTGGCGGTTATCGGTATTCTCGGGCTGGCCGGCAATTTCTCGCTGTTTAATTCCTCACTGCGCTTTATAGAACCGTCGGTGGCGCAGATCTTCATTCATTTATCCTCATTTATGATGCTGTTTTGCGGCGTAGTTATTTTTAAGGAAACGCTGGGATTACATCAAAAAATCGGGGTTGTGGTGCTGATTATCGGGTTATGCTTGTTTTTCAATGACAGACTGGATGATTTTACCCGCTTAAATGATTATTTTATCGGGGTGATATTGAGCGTTTGCGCATCGATTATTTGGGTGACTTACGGCTTGGCGCAAAAATTAATGCTGCGCCGGTTCAGCTCGCAGCAGGTGCTGCTAATGATTTATTTCGGCTGTGCGGTCGTATTTACGCCCTTTGCCGACTTTCCGCAGGTGGAGGCGCTAAGCGGCTTTACCTTACTGTGCTTTATTTATTGCTGTTTGAATACCCTGATAGGCTATGGCGCCTATGCTGAAGCGCTGAATCGCTGGGATGTAGCGAAAGTCAGCGTCGTGATTACTTTGGTGCCGTTATTTACCATTTTATTTTCCCATTTGCTGCATTATTGTTTACCGCAGCATTTTGCCGCGCCGGAATTAAATTCCATCAGTTACCTCGGCGCATTGGTGGTCGTACTCGGTGCGATGACATCCGCGATCGGGCATCGTTTTATCAAACCGAAACCGGTACCCAAAATTAAGATGCCGGATTAACCCGACAATCGGCCAAAGTGCGGTGCATTTTGAGCGAAAATAAAGAGAGACAGAAAACCATAAGGAGACAAAATGAAGTTTATTGATGAAGCCTTGATTCGTGTCGAGGCCGGCGACGGCGGTAACGGCTGCGTCAGTTTCCGGCGTGAAAAATATATTCCGAAAGGCGGGCCGGACGGCGGTGACGGCGGTGACGGCGGCGATGTGTATTTGCTGGCGGATGAAAACCTGAATACGCTGATTGATTACCGCTTTGAAAAACGATTCGCCGCCGAACGGGGCGAAAACGGGCGAAGTTCCGATTGTACCGGACGCCGGGGCAAAGATATTACCTTGCGCGTGCCGGTCGGAACCCGCGCCATTGATAATGATACCAAAGAAGTGCTGGGCGATTTAACCAAACACGGGGCGAAAATGCTGATCGCAAAAGGCGGTTATCACGGTTTGGGCAATACCCGGTTTAAATCTTCCGTAAACCGTGCGCCACGCCAGAAAACCAACGGTACGCCGGGCGAAAAACGGGATTTGCAGCTGGAATTAATGCTGTTGGCGGATGTCGGCATGCTGGGATTGCCGAATGCCGGTAAATCAACCTTTATCCGCGCGGTCTCAGCGGCAAAACCGAAGGTGGCCGATTATCCCTTTACCACGTTAGTGCCGAGCCTTGGCGTGGCGCGCGTTGATGCCAACCGCAGTTTTGTGGTGGCGGATATTCCGGGGCTGATTGAAGGTGCGTCTGAAGGCGCCGGATTGGGGATCCGTTTCTTGAAGCATTTGGAGCGTTGCCGGGTGCTGATTCATCTGGTGGATATCACGCCGATTGACGGCAGCGATCCGGCGGATAATATTGCCATTATCGAAACGGAATTATTCCGTTACAGCGAAGCGCTGGCGGATAAACCGCGCTGGCTGGTGTTTAATAAGATTGATACGCTGTCCGATGAGGAAGCGGAGCAGCGCGCCGCAGAAATTGCTCAGCGTTTGGCGTGGGAAGGGGATTACTATCTGATTTCCGCCGTTACCGGTAAAAATATCCGGCCGCTTTGCCGGGATATTATGGACTTTATCGAAGCCAATCCGCGTGAAGAGGCGCAGGTTGTTGAACAGCCTGCTGAAGTCGCCTTTAAATGGGACGATTATCATCAGACCCAGCTGGCGCAGCACGCGGTGGAAGACGAGGAAGACGACGATGATTGGGACGACTGGTCGGAGGAAGACGAAGAAGGCGTCGAAATTATTTATAAGCCTTAAACCCGAAAAGTGCGGTGAAAATACCGCACTTTTTTTGTGTCTGTCAGTTACTTTTTATGCCGTTCCAAGGATTTATGCTGAATCCGGACGTTTTTTCCCTTTGCCAGAAAGTATTCGCCCAGTTGTTGCGCGATGTACACTGAGCGGTGTTTGCCGCCGGTGCAGCCGATGGCAATGGTTAAATAGCTGCGGTTGTTTTGTTCCAGCATCGGCAGCCAGGTTTCGATGTAGCTGCGGGTTTGATAAATAAAGTTGTTGACTTCCGTATGTTTATTCAAAAAATCGGCGACCGGTTTATCTAAGCCGGTCAGGGGGCGGAGTTCCGGATTCCAGTGTGGATTCGGCAGAAAACGGACGTCGAAGACGTAATCCGCATCAAGCGGTAAACCATATTTAAAGCCGAAAGATTCGACGATGATTTTCAGCTCTTTGTCCGTATTGCCGCGCAGAAACTCGCGCAGACGTTCCGCCAGTTCGTGAGTGGATAAGCGGGCGGTATCGATGATGATATTGGCCTGTTGAATCAGCGGTTCTAAATAGGCTTGTTCCGCATCAATGGCGGCTTCCAGCGACAAATCCTGAATGGACAGCGGATGCAGCCGGCGCGAGTCGCTGTAGCGTCGGATTAAAGTGCTGCGATCCGTATCCAGAAAGATAATTTTAAGCTGGTGGCTGTCCTGTAAGCGGGAAAGTACCTGCTCCAGCTGCGAGGTGCTATTCGGCAGATTACGGATATCGATGCTGATCGCAACGGAAGACTGATTGGCGGACAGAATATCGACCAGCTGCGGCAGTAAATCCACCGGCAGATTATCGACACAATAATAGCCGATATCTTCCAAAGCCCGTAAGGCGACGGATTTTCCGGCGCCGGAACGACCGCTGATGATGATGATTTCCATATTAGACCTGCTGTTGTTCGTTCACTGTTTGGTTCGCGTTTGATTGATTTATCTGATCGTAATGCTGAAAAATCTGCCAGATTTCCTCCGCACTTTGGGCGCTTCTCAGCTGTTTGCAAAGTGTTTTGTCCAACAATTCGTCCGCCAGCTTCGGCAATACCGACTGTGAAAATTCGGCGCAGATACGGGCGGGAATGAATAACGCCAAAATCAGATCCACCTCGCGGTGGTCGGCGGCTTCGTAGTCGATCGGTGTGTCCAGCTGCAGAAAGACGGCAATCGGCCGGTTTCCGTCCGGCAGCCGGCCTTTCGGCATAGCTACGCCGTTGCCTAGCCCCGAATTGCCCAGTTTTTCACGATTAAACAGGTAGTCGAAACCGCAATGCTCGCCGTCGGGGATCTCAAGCTGCGGGGCAACTATACGTCCGATAGTTTCAAACACCCGTTTTTTACTGGAACACACAACGCCCTGACGAATATTGTCGGGCGTCAGTAATTGAGTCAATGTCACCATAGTCATAAACCGCAACTATAATTTAAACTGTTCGCCTAAATAAACACGTCTGACATGTTCGTTGTTCATCACCTCTTGCGGCGTACCGGTGGCGATCATTTTGCCTGCGCTGACGATATAAGCCCGCTGGCAGACATCCAGCGTTTCGCGCACATTATGATCGGTGATGAGTACGCCTAGTCCCCGGTCGCGCAGATCCATAATGATTTTTTTGATATCAATGACGGAGATCGGATCGACGCCGGCAAAGGGTTCGTCCAGCAGAATAAATTTAGGATTCGCCGCCAGCGCGCGCGCGATCTCTACCCGGCGACGTTCCCCGCCGGATAAGGATTGACCCAGATTATCACGGATATGCCCGATGTTAAATTCGTCGATCAGCTCATCGGCTCTTTCGCGCCGTTGTCTGCCGTTGAGATCTTTGCGGATTTCCAATACCGCCATCAGATTGTCATAAACGCTGAGACGGCGGAAAATCGACGCTTCCTGCGGCAAATAGCCGATCCCCCGCTGTGCGCGGTTGTGCATCGGCAACAGGCTGATATCTTCATCATCAATGCGGATCTTACCCTGATCATGGCGGATCAGGCCGACCACCATATAAAATGTCGTGGTTTTACCGGCACCATTGGGACCGAGCAGACCGACGATTTCATTCGAATTTACGGTTAAGCTGACATCGGCGACCACCTGACGGCTTTTATAGCTTTTGGTGAGGTTTTCGGCATAAAGAATAGACATAAACGCGTAATCCTATTTTTTCTTCTTCTGATCATTTAACTGGTTCGGAATTAAAATGGTTTTCACCCGGGATTTCCCGTTACCGTTGGCTTTCAGCTGTTGTTTTTTCACATCGTAAGTGATGACTTCGCCGTTAATTTTACTATCCAGCTGTTTTAGCTCGGCATTGCCGGTCAGGGTTAAAAATTCCGTGCCCAGATCATAATGCACTTTATTGGCTTTACCGTCCACCGGTTTGCCGTCATCCAGCAGCTGGTGGAACGTCACCGGGCTTCCGAAAGCATCGACGGTGTCTTTTTTACCCGAATTTTCCGGCGGTCGGGTGATCACGACTTTATTGGCTTTGATCAAAATGGAACCCTGCGTGATAACCACATTATCGGAAAAGGTCACCACACTGTTTTCCATATCCAGCGACTGATTGTCGGATTCGATATTAATCGGTTGATTCGTATCGTCTTTTAACGCCAATGCCGGCACCGATGCCATCATCAGGGTTGTGAGTAAGAAAATTTTATTGCTTATTGATTTCATAATGTGTTTTTACCTGCTCTTTCAGGGTGGCGATCTGTTGTTGTAAATTACCGCTTAGCTTTAATCCGGTGGAATTAAAGTTTAAGCCGTTGATGGTGACCATTGTATCAGATGTGATATCCTGCGTCTTTAAATTCACCACCGCACGCTGGGTTTCCACCCGTTGCAGGCGGGAATCGGCCAGCAGACTTTGTACGATCACGTTGCCGTTTAAATACAGCATATTCTCTTGGCTTAATTTGGCCTTGTCCGCGCTGATTTTCCAGCTTTGCCCGCCTAATTGCCCGGTTTGAATATCATACAGATAAACGACGGGGCGGTGGAAATCCGTATGTTTGTCACTGGCGTAATGCTCGACTTTGTCGGACAGCGCCAGATATTGTTTTTTACCGCTAGGCGAATACACGGTGGTCTGCATGTTCTGACCGATATATTCCGGACCGTCATCGGACTTGATCAGATCATTGAGGTTTTCATCAGCCTGATGGAGGCTGTAAAACCACGCGAGTAAGGCAAGGGTGATGACGGATAAAACGATATTCCAGCGGATCTTCATAAATGTGTCTGCTCGTCGGTTGTTAAAAAATCAGAAACGAATAATAGCATAATTTTTGCCGAGCAAGTAATAACGCACGGATAAATGGTAAGGAAAGTGCGGTGATATTCGGCGGAGAATTTTATTGAGGAACGTTTTTTTCAAATCGCGGTCAAACAGGAAAGCGGATTTAGATTTGACATTCAGCCTAAATTCATAGAATATCACTAACTTCATTTTTTATATCGAAACAGGGCAAACAACGGTTTTATGGCTAACCCCTTGGTTGAGGTGAAAAATCTCACATTTAAACGCGGTGAACGCACCATTTACGATAAGCTTAATTTGCGGGTTGAACAAGGCAAAATCACCGCAATTATGGGGCCGTCGGGAATTGGTAAAACCACCTTGCTGAAGCTCATCGGCGGGCAGTTAATTCCCGAACAGGGCGAAATTTTATTCGACGGACAGGATATCTGCAAAATGTCCCGCGCCGAACTGTATCGGGCGCGCAACCGGATGGGCATGCTGTTTCAGTCCGGCGCGCTGTTCACCGATATGTCCACCTTTGATAATGTCGCGTTTACCATTCGCGAACATACCCGCCTGCCGGAAGCCTTAATCCGTAAAATCGTGTTAATGAAGCTTGAATCCGTCGGGCTGCGCGGTGCGGCCGATCTGATGCCGTCGGAGCTGTCCGGCGGGATGGCAAGACGGGCGGCGCTGGCCAGAACCATTGCGCTGGATCCGGATCTGATTATGTATGATGAACCTTTTACCGGTCAGGATCCTATCAGCATGGGCGTGATTATCAGCCTGATCAAACGCTTAAACGAAGCGCTGCAGCTGACCTCCATTGTGGTTTCGCATGATGTTCAGGAAGTGCTGAGTATTGCCGATTACGCCTATATCATCGCCGATAAACGCGTCATCGCCGAAGGCAGTGCGCAACAGTTGCTCGCAAGCCGTGATCCGCAGGTGATTCAGTTTATCAAAGGCGAAGCTGACGGCCCGGTGCATTTTCATTATCCGGCGCGGGATTATGTTCAGGAGTTATTCGAATGATAGTGAATATGATTTCCGCATTCGGGCGCACGGCAATAACTTTTTGCCGTTCTCTCGGCAGTGCGGGTTTTATGCTGTGGGGCGCACTGATCGGCAAACCGCAGATAAGAAAGCATTTCCCGCTGTTAATTAAACAGTTACATGTCCTCGGCGTGCAGTCTTTGCTGATTATTATGCTGTCCGGTTTGTTTATCGGTATGGTTATCGGGCTACAGGGCTATGTAGTATTGGTGGATTTTGCGGCGGAAACCAGCCTCGGGCAATTGGTGGCGCTGTCTTTATTGCGCGAATTAGGGCCGGTTGTGACCGCACTTTTATTTGCCGGGCGTGCCGGTTCGGCATTGACCGCGGAAATCGGTTTAATGAAAGCGACCGAACAATTATCCAGTCTGGAAATGATGGCGGTCGATCCGCTGCGACGGGTGATTTCGCCGCGCTTTTGGGCCGGGGTGATCGCGATGCCGATTCTGGCGATTATTTTTACCGCGGTAGGTATTTGGGGCGGCTCGCTGGTCGGGGTGGACTGGAAAGGCGTGGATGCCGGCAGTTTCTGGTCGGTGATGCAAAATTCGGTCAGCTGGAGCTACGATATTCTTAACGGCTTTATTAAAAGCCTTTGCTTTGCGGTATCGGTGGTCTGGATTGCCTTATTTAACGGATATCACTGTATTCCGACCTCGGAAGGCATCAGTAAAGCGACGACCAAAACCGTGGTGAACGCCTCTTTGGTTGTACTGGGATTGGATTTTGTGCTCACGGCAGTCATGTTCGGGGCGGGTTAAGTGAATTAAAAGTGCGGTAAAAAATCAGGACATTTTATGCGACAAACAACTAAATACGAATTTTGGGTCGGTTTATTTTTATTACTCGGCATTGCGGCATTGGTCTTTTTAGGCCTGAAAGTGGCGAATGTACAGGGATTTAATGAGGCGAAAAGTTACCATATCAGTGCAACTTTTGATAATATCGGCGGACTAAAAGTACGGGCGCCGTTAAAAGTCGGCGGAGTGGTGATCGGCCGGGTTACCGATATTGAGCTGGATCCTAAGACTTATCTGCCGGTGGTGAAGATCGCCATTAATCAGGCCTATCACGACATTCCGGATAACAGCTCGCTGTCAATTAAAACATCGGGTCTGTTAGGCGAGCAATATGTGGCGTTAAGTCTCGGCTTTGATGACGGTGAAACCACTGAAATGCTGAAAGACGGCAGCAAGATCATTGATACAAAATCCGCCATCGTACTGGAAGATCTCATCGGTCAGTTCCTGTATGGCGATAAAAACAAGTCTGAGCATGCCGACGCGGGCAAGGAATCTGCCGAAGCGGATTCGCAGTAAGACGGACACTCTTTTTAACGATATTTGAACGGGAGAAATCAATGTTAAAAATTCAATTAAACCGCTGGTTAGCGAAAACAGTCGTAATTATGACCGCACTTTTCAGCCTGCAGGCCTTTGCCGATGACAGTCCTTATGCCTTGATGCAGCAGGCCTCGGATAAGCTGTTCAGCGATATTGCAGCCAATCAGAGCAAAATCAAACAGGATCCGAATTATCTGAAAACCGTCGTACGTCAGGATTTAATGCCTTATGTGCATGTGAATTACGCCGGCTCGTTGGTATTGGGGCAGCATTTTAAATCCACCACGCCGGAGCAGCGGGCGACATTTTTCTCCGCTTTCGATAAATTTATCGAACAGGCTTATGCGCAGGCGCTGACTATGTACACGCAGCAGAAAATTGAAATTGAAAAGCCGAAAAATGTGTCCGACAATCAGGTCAGTATTCGGGTGAAAGTGTTGCAAACCGGCAACGCCGCCCCGATAAATCTTAACTTTTTCTGGCGCAAAAACAGTAAAACCGGTCAATGGCAGGTGTACGATATGGCGGCGGAAGGGGTCAGCATGGTAGATACCAAAAAGCAGGAGTGGGCGCCTATTTTGCGTAAAGACGGTATTGAGGCTTTGACCGCTCAGGTTCGTAAAGCGGCTAATGTGCCGGTAACTTTAGGCAAGTAACCCATGCAAAGCAAGAACGGTTTGAGTTGGGAATCGGCACGGAATGATGATAAGATAACGCTCCGATTAGCCGGCGAGCTATCCAGAAATACGTTGCTGCCATTGTGGCGGCAACGTTATTCTTTTTTATCGGCGGAAAAACTGGCCGGGCAATCGGTGGTGTGGGAACTGGCCGGCATTACGCGGATTGACAGTGCCGGTTTTGCATTGTTATGCGATTTTATTCAGCTGTGCCGGAGCATGAAGGTCAACCGGCAGAATATCGTCCATGCGCCCGTGCAGTTAGTCACCCTAGCGGATCTGTTCGGTTTAGCCGACTGGATGAAACCATTTTTACAATTTGACGGAAAACTTAATGGAAACTCAGGAAATTGAACGAATTCTAAAACAGGCTTTAAATCTTGATGAAGTGTATGTGCAGGGAGAGGATGCCCATTTCGGCGTTATTGTGGTGGATGATGAGATTGCCCGGTTATCCAGAGTTAAGCAGCAACAAAGAATTTATGCGCCGTTAATGAATTATTTTTCCAGCGGTGAGATTCATGCGCTGACAATCAAAACGTTCAGCGTTGAAAAATGGAAACGCGAACGTTTACTCAATCCTTTAAACTAAGTGGCGGTAAAGTATTATGCAAAAATTTCGTGTTTACGGTCAGTCCCGTTTGAGCGGTACGGTCAATATTTCCGGGGCAAAAAATGCGGCGCTACCGATTCTGTTTGCCGCAATTTTAGCGCAAGAGCCGGTGGTGTTAAGCAATGTACCGGAACTTAAAGACATTGATACCACGTTAAAAATTCTGCGTCGTTTAGGCGTAGTCGCCGAACGGGATGAAAACGGCAAAGTGCATTTGGACGCGTCTCATATTGACCATTTCACAGCGCCTTATGAACTGGTTAAAACCATGCGGGCGTCTATCTGGGCGCTGGCGCCGTTGGTGGCTCGTTTTAATCAGGGGCAGGTTTCTTTGCCGGGCGGATGTTCTATCGGCGCCCGACCGGTTGATTTGCATATCAGCGGATTGGAACGTTTAGGCGCTAAAATTACGCTGGAAGACGGTTATGTGAAAGCCTATGTGGACAATCGCCTGACAGGTACCCGTATCGTGATGGAAAAAGTCAGTGTCGGGGCGACCTTATCTATTATGATTGCCGCCACACTGGCGAAAGGTACGACGGTGATTGAAAATGCCGCCCGCGAACCGGAAATCAGCGATACTGCGGTATTTTTAAATAAAATGGGGGCGAAAATCAGTGGCGCCGGCTCCGATACGATTACCATCGAAGGGGTGGAACGCCTGGGTGGCTGTGAACACAGTATCGTCGCAGATCGCATTGAAACCGGTACATTTTTGGTCGCCGCCGCGATTTCCGGCGGACGCATCGTATGTAAAAATACCAAAGCGGATACCCTTGATGCGGTGATTGATAAACTGCGTGAGGCCGGCGCGCAGGTTGATGTCAAGGAAGACACGATTACATTGGATATGCTCGGTTATCGTCCGAAAGCCGTGAATATTCGTACCGCACCTTATCCGGGTTTTCCGACCGATATGCAGGCGCAGTTTACCCTGCTGAATATGGTTGCCAACGGCACCAGTATTATTACCGAAACCATCTTTGAAAATCGTTTTATGCATATTCCCGAATTGGTACGCATGGGCGGTAAAGCGGAAATAGAAGGCAATACCGCCATTTGTCACGGGGTTGAACGGCTTTCCGGCGCGGAAGTGATGGCCACCGATTTGCGCGCGTCGATAAGTTTAGTGCTGGCGGGTTGTATTGCAACCGGGGAGACCATTGTGGATCGGATTTATCATATTGATCGCGGTTATGAACATATTGAAGAAAAACTGCGCGGCTTAGGTGCCCGCATTGAACGTTTTTCCGATCATGACGGCGAATAAATTCGAATACGACAACGGCAACCGAGAGGTTGCCGTTTTGCGTTTAATCGACATAGCTTAACCGAATTCACGCATAAAATCCTGCGCTTTTTCCACCATATCTTTAGAGCCGATAAACAACGGAATACGTTGATGAAGTTCAGCCGGCTGAATATCCAGAATGCGATGGTAGCCGTCGCTGGCGATACCGCCCGCCTGTTCGGCTAAAAATGCCATCGGATTACCTTCATACAGCAACCGCAGTTTGCCCTTCGGATACGTTGTGGCGCTCGGATAAATATAAATCCCGCCTTTCAGCATATTACGGTGGAAATCGGAGACCAGCGAGCCGATATAGCGCGAAGTATAAGGCCGCCCTGTGGTTTTATCTTCTTCCTGACAATATTTAATGTATTTTTTCACCCCCAGCGGGAATTTTAAATACTGCCCTTCGTTAATGGAATAAATCTTGCCGCTGTGCGGAATCTGAATGTTCTCGTGCGATAAGCAGAAGACGCCGAGAGACGGATCATAAGTGAAGCCGTTGACGCCGTTGCCGGTGGTATAAACCAGCATCGTGGATGAACCGTAAACGATATAACCGGCGGCAACCTGACGATTGCCCGGTTGTAGAAAGTCTTCCAGCGTAACCGGCGTGCCGATCGGTGAAATGCGGCGGTAAATTGAGAAAATGGTGCCGACCGCCACATTCACATCAATATTGGAAGAACCGTCCAGCGGATCGGTCAGAATCACATATTTGGCATTACGACCGCGTTCGGTATCGAAAGCGACGAAATTTTCTTCTTCTTCCGAGGCGAATCCCGCCACTTCTTCCCGTGCGATCAACGCCTGTTTCATGGTATTGTGGGCAAATAAATCCAGTTTCATCTGCGCTTCGCCCTGCACGTTTTCCACACCGGAGTTACCGATGATGTTGTTTGTCAGTCCGGCTTTATTGATATCACGGTGAATCACTTTCGCGACCAAGCGTATGGAAGACAGAATACCCGATAATTCGCCTTTGGCATTGGGGTATTCCGCCTGTTTTTCTATAATGAACTGTCCTAATGTCTTCATATTGTTATCCTGTTTGATTAATAAATTTACTCTCTAAGAGAGTTGATTTATTATAGCAACCTTTAGTTTCGGGCTACAAAGCTGATTTTTAATCTGTGATCCTAACCACATTTTTATACTAACTTTTTTATCAAGAGATAACAAATGACACAAAAACATCTTCATATACTGGGTATTTGCGGCACGTTTATGGGCGGCGTCGCAATCATCGCCAAGCAGATGGGCTATAAAGTCACAGGCTCGGATACCAATGTATATCCGCCGATGAGCACCTTTTTGCAACAAAGCGGTATTGAGATTATTCCGCATTATGATGTCTCCCAGTTGCAGCCGGCACCGGATCTGGTGGTGATCGGCAATGCGATGAAACGCGGAAATCCCTGTGTCGAATATGTGTTGGAGCATAATTTGCCTTATACTTCCGGCCCGCAGTGGTTGCATGATCATTTATTGCGTGAACGCTGGGTGCTGGCGGTTTCCGGTACTCACGGCAAAACCACCACAACCGGCATGCTGAGCTGGATTTTACAACAAAACGGCTTGGAACCGGGGTTTTTAATCGGCGGTATTGCCGGTAATTTCGGCACCTCGGCGCGTTTGGGCGGCAGTCAATTTTTTGTGATCGAAGCGGACGAATATGACACGGCATTTTTTGATAAACGCTCTAAATTCGTCCATTACAATCCGAAAACCCTGATTATCAATAATATCGGCTTTGATCACGCGGATATTTTTGACGACCTGAAGGCGATTCAGCGTCAGTTTCATCATATGATCCGCACCATGCCTGCCAGCGGCCGCATTCTTTCCGTGGCGGCGGAACAGAGCGTGAAAGAAACGCTTGAAATGGGCTGTTGGTCGGAAACCCAGTTTTTAGGCGAGGGACAGGAATGGCACGCCCGGCGGCTGACTAATGACAGCACCGAATTTACCGTATTTCATCACGGCGAGGAAGCCAGCACGGTGAAATGGCAGATTGTCGGCCAGCATAATATGCACAATGCGCTGATGGCGATCGCCGCCGCTTACCATGCCGGCGTCAGTATTGAAAATGCCTGTGCGGCGCTGTCCGATTTTGTCAACGCCAAACGCCGTCTGGAAGTGAAAGGCGAGATTAACGGCATTACCGTTTATGATGATTTTGCCCATCATCCGGCAGAAATTCTGGCAACGCTGACCGCACTTCGCGATAAAGTGGGCGGCGGCGTGCGTATCTTAGCGGTGCTGGAGCCGCGTTCCAATACCATGAAAATGGGCGTGCATAAAGATGATCTGGCGCCGGCGCTGGCGCGGGCCGATCATGTCTTTTTATTGCAGCCGGAAAGTATTCCCTGGGAAGTGGTGGATATTGCCAATCAATGCCTGCAACCTGCGAGCTGGTCGGCGAATCCGGATAAGCTGGCGGAGATGGTGGTGCAGGAAGCCAAGCCGACGGATCATATACTGATCATGTCCAACGGCAGCTTCGGCGGCATTCATCAGAAGATACTGGATAAATTGTCGGTGACGAATCATCTCGGCGATGCTAAATAACGCGTGCTATTTGTCATATATACTGATAGTATAACTGCGCTTTGTTAAGCGAAAAGGGTAACCCGAATAAGTGCGTGGCGGGAGTAATCTATCATCACAATATTATTGCGTTATCTCATTATTTTTTATTAATTAGGATTATATAATGTCTCAAAATAAAGGAACCGTTAAATGGTTCAATGAAACAAAAGGGTTTGGTTTTCTACAGGCGGAAAGCGGAGAAGATGTGTTTGTTCATTTCTCGGCAATCCAGTCGAACGGATTTCGTACGCTGAAAGAAGGCCAGGCGGTCGCTTTTGATATTGTTGATGATAAACGTGGAAAGAAAGCCGAGAACGTAACGATTCTGGCGTAATCACACAAACGTATTGACAAACCGTTACCCGCAAGCGTAGCGGTTTTTTTGTGGGTGTTATCCAAGATAGCATGGCAGGCAAAAAGAAAAGCCGCGAATGCAGTATTCGCGGCTTCTGAAATCTGGTTGCGGGGGCCGGATTTGAACCGACGGCCTTCGGGTTATGAGCCCGACGAGCTACCAAGCTGCTCCACCCCGCGTCTGTGAGGGCGTACTATACGCGATTAAATTTTTAATGCAAGTGAAAATCACGCCGATGTTGATTATTTGTTATAAAAATAGACGATCCGATGCTTTTTGCCGCAACTAAGCGGATAAAATTTATTAAAAAGCACTATATATTCCGTGTATTTTTTGTTACCTTATGGCGTTTCCATTGACTCGGTTTTTTAGGTATCACTATGCAGTTCCAATCCAGAATAACAATCAGATTCGCCGTATTGCTCGGCGTTATATTATTAGCGGCCTGTTCTTCCAAACCGCGGCCCGGCAAAAGCGGCGGTGCCGATAGCAGCTTGGCCAATCCGGAATTATTCGGGGCAAAATATGCCGGGCGCACTTATCAGCAG
This sequence comes from Necropsobacter rosorum, assembly GCA_000751835.1. Classification (GTDB taxonomy): domain Bacteria; phylum Pseudomonadota; class Gammaproteobacteria; order Enterobacterales; family Pasteurellaceae; genus Necropsobacter; species Necropsobacter rosorum. Next base: position 21,330 of record CCMQ01000012.1, read on the forward strand.
GCGGTGCTGATGCCGGTATTATCGGTCGACAATAAAAGTGCGGTAATTAATCAGGGCGATTTTTTAACTCAGTTATCCAATGTGCGCAGCTATTCGGGTCGGTTAACCAATCGCTTTGCGCCGACTTACGGCAAAGTCACCAGCTGGGTATTGGCCGGCGCCAATGTGGATGAACTGGCGACGTTCGGCATTCAACCGATGCTGATGAAAGGGCAGGACGGTTATCAGAATGTGTTGATGACCGGCTATTATTCGCCGGTGATTCACGCCCGCCGCACCCAGCAGGGGAAATATAACCAGCCGATTTACGCATTGCCGGTACAAAAACGCTTCAGCCGCGCACAGATTTATGCCGGCGCGTTGCAGGGAAAGGGCTTGGAACTGGCATACAGCGATTCGATGATCGATAATTTTCTGCTGGGCGTTCAGGGCAGCGGTTATGTGGATTTCGGCAATGGCGATCTGAATTATTTCGCCTATGCCGGACAAAACGGGTTTGATTATGTGGCGGTCGGGCGTTTGTTAGTCGAAGACGGCGAAATTGCGAAAGAAAAAATGTCTATTCAAGCAATTAAAGATTGGGCGCAGGCAAATCCGTCACGCTTACAGCGTTTGCTGGAGCGTAATCCTTCCTACGTTTTCTTTAAAAATGATCCGACCGGTCAGGTAAAAGGCTCCGCCGGCGTGCCTTTGGTGCCGATGGCGTCGATTGCCTCCGACCGTAATCTGATCCCGTCCGGTTCGGTGGTGCTGGTGGAAGTGCCGCAAATCGACAACAACGGCAACTGGACCGGCGAACATAAACTGCATTTAATGGTGGCGCTTGATGTGGGCGGCGCGGTGAAAGGCCATCATTTCGATTTGTACCGCGGCGTCGGCGATCAGGCGGGACATATCGCCGGCTTATCGAAACACTACGGACGGGTTTGGTTATTACAATAATGCAGCAACCTACGGATAATTACGAACGCCGCTTCGGCGGCATCGGTCGCCTGTATGGCAGCGCCGCGCTTGCTCGCCTGCAACAGGCGCACGTTTGCGTTATCGGCATTGGCGGCGTCGGTTCCTGGGCGGTGGAAGCGCTGGCACGCTCGGGCATCGGGCAGATCACCATGATCGATATGGATGATATTTGCGTCACCAATATTAACCGCCAGATTCACGCGCTGGGCGATAACGTCGGCAAGCTGAAAACCGAGGTGATGGCACAGCGCATCGGGCTTATCAACCCGGATTGTCAGGTGAATATCATTGACGATTTTATTACGACGCAGAATCTGGCGGACTGCCTGAACCGAGACTATGACTATGTGATCGACGCTATTGACAGCGTCAAAACCAAAGCGGCGCTGATCGCGTACTGCAAACGGCATAAAATCAACATTATTACGGTCGGTGGCGCCGGCGGCCAGACCGATCCGAGCCGGATTCAGATTGCCGATTTAAGCAAAACCATACAGGATCCGCTGGCGGCAAAAGTGCGGTCGCTTTTGCGCAAGGAATACGGTTTCAGCCGGAATCCGAAACGGAAATTCGGGGTCAGCTGCGTGTTTTCCACTCAGCCGCTGATTTTTCCGCAAACCGACGCCAATTGCGCCGTTTCCGCCACCATGAATTGCGCCAACGGTTTCGGCGCGGCAACCATGATTACCGCCACATTCGGCTTTTTTGCCGTGGCTCAGGTGATCGATAAGCTCATTATAGCGCCGCAATAACTTATTTTTTTTAGTAAAAAAAGATAGTAATTCCGGCAAAAAGCGTATAAGCTAATGCGGTTTCTGATAATTATTCTTAACAAGAGGATAGCCTATGAACGCTTTGCATAATACGTTTAAAAAAGCTGCCGTGGCGGCGGCAGTCATGACTTTTTCCGCGGTTGCCAGTGCGACCGTACTGACATCTATCAAACCGCTGGGCTTTATCGCCTCTTCCATTGCCGACGGGGTGACCGATACTGAGGTGCTGGTGCCGATGGGCGCTTCTCCGCATGATTACAGCTTAAAACCCTCCGATATTCAGAAAATCAAATCAGCCGAGCTGATTGTCTGGATTGGCGAGGATGTGGATCTTTTCCTGGATACTTCCGTACTGCGTGATATTGATCGCAAAAAGGTGCTGACCGTCGCGGAAATCTCGGACATCAGCGATGATATGTTGCATCAAGGCGAACATCATCACCATGGTCACGACCACGACCACGACCACGACCACGACCACGACCACGACCACGACCACGATCATGACCACGATCATGACCATAAAGCGGACGCTCATGGCACGGGGCATGCTCATCAGCATGATAATTTAAGCACTAACTGGCATGTCTGGTATTCGCCGGAAGTCAGCAGCATCGTGGCGAAAAAAATTGCGCAACGGTTAAGCGAACAATATCCGGAAAAACGTACGCTTATCGAACAAAACTTAGCGGAATTTAACCGCACTTTGACGGCGCAAAACGGAAAAATCAAACAGCAGCTGGCGCCGGTGCATGATAAAGGTTTTTACGTCTTCCACGATGCTTACACCTATTTTAATGCCGCTTATCATCTGAACCAGATCGGCGCGTTTACCATTAATCCGCTGGTGGCGCCGGGGGCGAAAACCATTGCGGCGATTAAACATGAAATTGAGGAACACAAAGTCAGCTGTTTATTTGCCGAACCGCAATTTACACCGAAAGTGATTGATTCCCTGCATAAAGGCACCGGTGTGAAAGTCGGCCGTCTGGATCCGATGGGCGATGCGGTGAAACTGGGTAAAAATTCTTACGCCGACTTCCTGCAATATACCGCCGACAGTTATTTCGATTGTTTGAAATAACCTCTTCATCCACGGGGCGCGGCGGACTTGAAACGGCGCCCCTTGGCGATGCTTAATTAAAATCGACCGCACTTTTCCTCTCTGTTATAATCTCTGCAATTTTTAGCGTTGATGAGAATATTCATGAAAAAACTGTTCGCAACCACCGCCCGTGGTTTTGAAGAATTATTAAAGGTCGAACTGACTGAGCTGGGGGCAAACGACTGCCGGATCGCACAGGGCGGCGTGCATTTTTTAGCCGATGACGAAACCTTATACCGCGCGCTATTGTGGTCGAGACTCAGTTCGCGTATTTTACTGCCGATTGCTGATGCTAAGATTTACAGCGATTTGGATTTATATGCCGCAGTGATCGGACAAAGCTGGGCGGATTATTTTGATGATAAAACCACTTTTTTAGTCGATTTTAACGGCACGAATCGTGAAATTCGTCATACGCAATTCGGTGCGATGCGGGTAAAAGACGGCATTGTGGATTATTTTGAGCGCCACGGTAAGCGCCGCCCGACTGTGGATAAAGCGCGGCCGGATATTCGTATTCATGCTTATTTAAACCGTGAGGATTTGATTTTATCGCTGGATTTAAGCGGCGAAGCGCTGCACATGCGCGGCTATCGTGAAGATACCGGCAAAGCGCCGCTGCGCGAAACCCTGGCGGCGGCAATTGTGCTGCGTTCCGGCTGGCAGCGCGGCACGCCGCTGGTGGATCCTATGTGCGGTTCGGGGACGCTGTTAATTGAAGCGGCACAAATGGATGCGCAAATTGCGCCGCAATTGCATCGTCTGCATTGGGGATTCGATTTCTGGAAAGGGCATAATCAGGCTGCGTGGGATAAGGTAAAAGCCGAGGCGATAGCTTTGGCCGAACAGCAACTTGAGAAAAATCCGCAACCGCACTTTTACGGCTTTGATCTGGATCACCGCGTGCTGCAAAAAGCACAGAAAAATGCCGCCAATGCCGGCGTTGCCCATTTGATTCGGTGGCGGCAGGGCGATGTGGCGGGGTTGGTTAATCCGAGTCGGGAAGAAAAAGGAACGCTGATTTGTAACCCGCCTTACGGTGAGCGCTTAGGCACCACGCCGGCATTGATTGCGTTGTATTCGGTGTTCGGCCAGCGGGTCAAGGCGCAGTTCGGCGGCTGGAATCTGTCCGTGTTCAGCGCCGAACCGGCGTTGCTGGATTGCCTGCGGTTGCGTTCTCACCGTCAGTTTAAAGCGAAAAACGGCCCGCTGGACTGCGTGCAGAAAAATTATCAGATTGCAGAACGTCAAACGGAGCAAGCCGAAAGTGCGGTGGAAAATGCGTTAGAATTTAATTCCGAGCATGCGCCGGTGGCATTGGATTTCGCCAATCGGCTGCACAAAAACCGCAAAAAAATTGAAAAATGGGCGAATCAGCAGGGACTGGATGCGTATCGGTTATATGATGCGGATTTGCCGGAATATAATCTTGCCGTTGATCGTTACGGGGATCATATTGTGGTGCAGGAATATGCCGCGCCGAAAAATATTGATGAAAACAAAGCCCGCCAGCGCTTATTGGATGCAGTGACGGCAACTTTATCGGTAACCGGGGTGGAGACCAATAAACTGGTGCTGAAAGTCCGGCAGAAACAAAAAGGCACCAACCAGTATGAAAAGTTGGCTAATAAAGGCGAGTATTTTTATGTGACCGAATACGGCGCCAGACTTTGGGTGAATTTAACCGATTATCTGGATACCGGCCTGTTTTTGGATCATCGCCTGACCCGCAAAATGCTGGGAGAAATGGCGCGCGATAAGGATTTTTTAAATTTATTTGCCTACACCGGTTCCGCAACGGTGCATGCCGCACTGGGAAAGGCCAAATCCACGACCACGGTGGATATGTCGAATACCTATTTGAACTGGGCGGAACAGAATCTGATGTTAAATGATGTGGCAGGCAAACAGCATACATTGATTCAGGCGGATTGTCTGCAATGGCTGGAAAAATGCGATCGTCAGTTTGATCTGATTTTTGTGGATCCGCCGACATTTTCCAATTCCAAACGCATGGACGACAGCTGGGATGTGCAGCGCGATCATATTAAATTGCTGAGCGCATTAAAACGGATTTTGCGCCCGCACGGCACAATTGTTTTTTCCAATAATAAACGCGGTTTTAAAATGGATTTTGCCGCGTTGGCAGAACTGGATTTCAGTGCGGTGGACATTTCGGCCAAAACGCGACCTTTGGATTTCGAACGCAATAAACACATCCACAATTGCTGGCTAGTGACGCATAAATAAAAAACGTCGTCTATTTTGACCGCACTTTTTATGTATTAAATCCTAAGCATGGGCATAATCGGCAAGCCGGCGGGAAATGATCCGCCGCGGTGTTGAGAAAAACGGATTTTGCTATCACACCGCCGTTTAGGCAAATAACAATCCGCACGTGAAACGTGCGGTTTTTAGGCTACCCTATAAGGGCCTAGGGCTTCACATGCCCCTCAAGGGGCATGTGAAAAAACTGACAACTGCACAATAACACTATGGCTTACCCCTTAAAGGGGTTCACATATTCTTTCTTC
>CCMQ01000013.1 GCA_000751835.1 Necropsobacter rosorum
TTTTCGGATTCAGGTATCAGATGACAGGAATCAGGCATCAGGAGATGAAAACTGAGGGTGTCGGACAATAAACAGACAGTAAACAGTCGAAGGTGACAGCTTGTTTCGGATTGAAGAAGACAAAATAAAGAAAACAGAAGACGAATATCATAACGGAATATTCCGGCGGCGATAGTGCAGTGGGCCCACCTAACCCCATGCCGAACTTAGAAGTGAAACGCTGTAACGCCGATGGTAGTGTGGGGTTTCCCCATGTGAGAGTAGGACACCGCCGGGTTTTAATTAGAGAAGAGACCACTTGCCGAGGGCAGGTGGTTTTTTTGTTTTTGGGGAAAACCGGCAAAAAATCACCGCACTTTTGCTGTTTCGGCCGGCGGTGAATCAAGTAAACATGACGTGTATTAGCTACAGGTATACACCTGAAACACGA
>CCMQ01000014.1 GCA_000751835.1 Necropsobacter rosorum
ATACAACACTCAAGGGTTTTTGGATTCAGGTATCAGATGACAGGAATCAGGAATCAGGTATCAGACATCAGGAGAGGGAAACTGAGGGTGTCGGGCAATAAACAGACAGTAAATAGTAGAAAGTGACAGCTTGTTTCGGATTGAAGAAGACAAAATAAAGAAGACAGAAGACAACGAAGACGAATATCATAACGGAATATTCCGGCGGCGATAGTGCAGTGGGCCCACCTAACCCCATGCCGAACTTAGAAGTGAAACGCTGTAACGCCGATGGTAGTGTGGGGCCTCCCCATGTGAGAGTAGGACACCGCCGGGTTTTAATTAGAGAAGAGACCACTTGCCGAGGGCAGGTGGTTTTTTTGTTTTTGGGGAAAATCTGGTAAAAAATCACCGC
>CCMQ01000015.1 GCA_000751835.1 Necropsobacter rosorum
CACCCGATTGCGATGGACCAGGGGTTACGTTTCGCGATTCGTGAAGGCGGCCGTACAGTAGGTGCGGGCGTAGTGGCGAAGATTATTAAATAATCAAGCGAACGGACGAAATCAAGAGGGTATCGAAAGATACCCTTTTTGTTATGGCATAAAAATATGTCGTAAAAGCGGATATTTTTGATAGGCAATAAAATCAGAAAGTGCTACAATCACGCGTTCAAAGCGGATCCCTGTGTTAACAGTTGAATAATGGATTAAATTATGGCGTTAGAGATTGATAAAAAGAAAAATGCTCCGGAAATCGTGGATGAGCAAAAATCCAAAGGGGCAAATAACGTTTTGTGGCTGCTTGTAGTGCTTGTCATTGCCACTGCTGCATTAGGTAATATTTATTTGGTCGAGCAATTTTCGGCTCCCGTGCGTGTCGTCGCTGTTGTTGTGTTACTGCTTGCCGCGCTGGGTATTGCGGCGGTAACCAATCAAGGTACTAGAGCGCGCGGATTTTTGAAGGATTCCAGAACGGAATTAAGAAAAGTCGTATGGCCTACCCGTCAGGAAGCAATGCAGACAACCTTGATTGTGATGGGCGTCACGGTGGTCGTATCACTCATTTTGTGGGGATTGGATTCGATTATCGTATCGGTAGTTACATTTTTGACGGATTTGAGGTTCTAAGATGACGGAAAATGCAGCAAAAAAACGTTGGTATGTGTTACAGGCCTTTTCAGGTTTTGAAGGGCGTGTGGCCGCAACTTTGCGTGAATATATTAAACTTCATCAGATGGAAGATCAGTTCGGCGAAGTTTTAGTGCCGACGGAAGAAGTGGTTGAGAATGTCGGCGGTAAACGCCGTAAAAGTGAACGTAAGTATTTTCCGGGCTATGTATTAGTGCAAATGGAAATGAACGATTACACCTGGCAGCTGGTGCGCAGTGTGCCGCGTGTGATGGGTTTTATCGGCGGAACGCCGGATAAACCGGCGCCGATCAGTAATCGTGAAGCGGATATTATTTTAAATCGTCTTGAGCAGAATTCCGATAAACCGAAACCGCGCACCATGTTCCAACCGGGCGAAGAAGTGCGGGTTACCGAAGGGCCGTTTGCCGATTTCAACGGCACGGTGGAAGAAGTGGACTACGAAAAAGGCCGGCTCAAAGTGTCCGTGTCTATTTTTGGTCGTGCCACACCGGTTGAACTGGAATTCGGTCAGGTAGAAAAAACGCGTTAATTTTCGACCGCACTTTTGACCTGACGGCAGGCGGTGCGGGCGAACGAAGCGGCGATAATTTTACTTGAAATAGAGGTCGTGTTTGATTAGAATACGGCCTTTCGTAAACACAGGGGAGCTAGCAATAGCGTTATTACCCATTAAGAGGAAACTAAAATGGCAAAAAAAGTACAAGCCTACGTTAAGCTGCAGGTTGCGGCAGGTATGGCAAATCCTTCACCACCGGTCGGTCCGGCTTTGGGTCAGCAGGGTGTGAACATCATGGAATTCTGTAAAGCGTTCAATGCGCGTACCGAAAGCCTCGAAAAAGGCTTGCCGATTCCGGTTGTAATCACCGTTTATGCGGACCGTTCGTTCACCTTTGTGACAAAAACCCCTCCGGCGGCCGTATTGCTGAAAAAAGCGGCGGGCGTAAAATCCGGTTCAGGTAAACCGAACAAAGAAAAAGTCGGTAAAGTAACCCGTGCGCAAGTGCGTGAAATCGCTGAAGTTAAAGCAGCTGATATGACTGGTGCGACTGTTGAAACCAAGATGAAATCTATTGAAGGTACTGCACGTTCAATGGGTCTGGTAGTGGAGGACTAATCAATGGCTAAACTAACTAAACGTATGAAAGCGATTAAAGCCGGCGTTGATTCCAACAAAGTTTATGAAATCAATGAAGCGATCGCCGTATTAAAACAATTTGCTACGGCAAAATTCGTTGAGAGCGTTGATGTCGCCGTTAATCTGGGTATTGATGCGCGTAAATCCGATCAGAATGTTCGCGGCGCAACCGTACTGCCGAACGGTACCGGTCGTTCCGTGCGTGTCGCCGTATTTACACAGGGTGCGAACGCTGACGCCGCTAAAGAAGCCGGTGCGGATTTAGTGGGTATGGAAGATTTGGCCGAACAGATCAAAAAAGGCGAAATGAATTTCGACGTTGTTATCGCATCCCCTGATGCGATGCGCGTGGTCGGTCAGTTAGGTCAGATCTTAGGTCCTCGCGGCTTAATGCCGAACCCGAAAGTCGGTACGGTTACACCGAATGTGGCTGAAGCGGTTAAAAACGCAAAATCCGGCCAGGTTCGTTACCGCAATGATAAAAACGGTATTATCCATACCACTATCGGTAAAGCGGATTTCTCACCGGAGCATTTAAAAGAGAACTTACAGGCGTTACTCGCCGCGCTGAACAAAGCAAAACCTGCCAGCGCAAAAGGTATCTTTATTAAGAAAGTCAGTCTTTCTACCACACAGGGTGCTGGTGTTGCGGTGGATCACGCCAGCTTATAATCCGTATCCTGCTTTACAAGGGTGTGCATTGTATATATAATACACGCCCTCATTTATGCCTTTCAGGCATAATGTTCTGATGGTGCTTGACCTTTATCAAGCCCCGTCCAAGACCGTAGGGGATTGAAATCGCGTAAATCCGGTTTCGGTCTTAATTATCCTACGTAGATGGTGATACAGAATAAGAATTTTTCTTGCTTCTGTGCACCTAATCCGTCCCGATGTTGTGTATCGGGTAATTTTATTCCGAGCAATCGGAGTGTATTCAGGAGCTAACAGCCAATGGCATTAAATCTTCAAGACAAACAAGCGATTGTTGCCGAAGTAAATGACGCAGCCAAAGGTGCCCTATCGGCGGTTATCGCGGATTCCCGCGGCGTTACCGTTGATAAAATGACCGAATTGCGTAAAACGGCTCGTGAGGCTGGCGTTTCAATCCGTGTGGTGCGTAATACTTTATTACGTCGTGCGGTTGAAGGAACAGATTACGAGTGTCTGAAAGATACCTTTGTCGGTCCGACACTTATCGCGTTTTCTAACGAACATCCGGGTGCGGCAGCGCGCTTATTCAAAGATTTCGCAAAAGCAAACGATAAGTTTGAAATTAAAGGTGCCGCCTTTGAAGGTAAGATCCAAGATGTTGAATTCTTAGCAACATTACCGACTTACGAAGAAGCAATTGCACGTTTAATGGGTACTATGAAAGAAGCTGCGGCAGGCAAACTTGTACGCACACTTGCGGCATACCGCGACAAATTACAGGAAGCGGCTTAATCCAAGCGTTTCTTAACTGGTTTAATTTATTTACTTTAGGAATTGATTGTTATGTCATTAACTAACGAACAAATCATTGAAGCGATCGCTTCTAAATCTGTCACTGAAATCGTAGAATTAATTTCTGCAATGGAAGAAAAATTCGGTGTTTCTGCTGCCGCTGCGGCGGTTGCTGTTGCAGCTGGTCCGGCTGAAGCCGCTGAAGAAAAAACTGAATTCGATGTGGTTCTTGCCGCAGCTGGTGCAAACAAAGTTGCAGTCATTAAAGCGGTTCGCGGTGCAACAGGTTTAGGCTTGAAAGAAGCGAAAGACTTAGTTGAATCTGCACCTGCAGTATTGAAAGAAGGCATCGCTAAAGCTGAAGCTGAAGAACTGAAAAAATCTTTAGAAGAAGCGGGCGCACAGGTAGAAATCAAATAATTACTGATTTTACTTGCAGATGCGAGAAAGCCAACGGGAGATCGTTGGCTTTTTTATTTTCAGCGACAGGATAAACCGGGATTGACAAACCGGCCGGTTTGCCGAAACGGCGGAAAAAATCACCGCACTTTTGGGAAATTTATTAATGAATTTTATTGCCTTAAGCCGGCAGTTTTTGTATAATCATCCGTCCGAATTTCGCATTCCCGGCTAGATGAATATTTCGTCTAGCCTTTTGTGTTATCCCAGGATAGGAATACATTAGCCGTTATGGTTTCTATCTTACTCAAGATTAAGTCTTTATTTTGAGTTATCGTCCCACTACAGAAGTAAGGTTCAGAGTGCGGTCATTATTAACGGTTAATCATTGTCGTACGGCTTTCGCATCTCTGATGCAGGTACGATTGGGTCACTGAACAGCAAGCAGAGGAACCCTATGGTTTACTCATATACCGAGAAAAAACGTATTCGTAAAGACTTCGGCAAACGTCCGCAAGTTTTAAATGTCCCTTATTTATTAACCATTCAACTCGATTCTTTCGATAAATTCATTCAACGCGACCCGGAAGGCCAGCAAGGTCTGGAAGCGGCGTTTCGTTCCGTTTTTCCGATTGTAAGCAATAACGGAAATACCGAGCTACAATATGTCAGTTATCAATTGGGCGAACCGGTGTTCGATGTCAGAGAATGTCAGATTCGCGGCACCACTTTCGCTGCGCCGTTACGCGTAAAATTACGTTTGGTCAGCTATGATAAAGATGCGGCGCCCGGCACCATTAAAGATATTAAAGAACAAGAAGTATATATGGGCGAAATCCCGCTGATGACCGATAACGGTACCTTTGTAATTAACGGTACCGAGCGTGTTATCGTGTCGCAGCTGCATCGTAGTCCCGGCGTCTTTTTCGACAGCGATAAAGGTAAAACCCACTCATCCGGTAAAGTGCTGTATAACGCACGCATTATTCCTTACCGCGGCTCATGGCTGGATTTCGAGTTTGATCCGAAAGACAATTTATATGCCCGTATCGACCGCCGTCGTAAATTGCCGGCAACCATTATCTTGCGTGCATTAAATTACAGCACGGAAGAAATTCTGGATCTGTTTTTTGACAAAATCCAGTTTGAAATTCAGGGCAATAAATTATTAATGACCTTGGTGCCGGAAAGATTACGCGGCGAAACCGCATCTTTCGATATTGAAGCCAACGGAAAAGTATATGTGGAACGCGGTCGTCGCATTACCGCCCGTCATATCCGCGCGCTGGAAAAAGATCAGGTCACTCAGGTTGAAGTGCCGACCGAATATATCGTCGGTAAAGTGGCGGCAAAAGATTATGTGGATTTAGAATCCGGCGAACTGATTTGTCCCGCCAATATGGAAATTTCCTTGGAATTGTTGGCCAAACTGGCGCAGGCAGGCTATACCACCATCGAAACCCTGTTCACCAATGATTTGGATTACGGCCCTTATATTTCGGAAACCTTACGCGTTGATCCGTCCAGCGATCGTTTAAGCGCACTGGTGGAAATCTACCGTATGATGCGTCCGGGCGAGCCGCCGACAAAAGAAGCCGCCGAAGGTTTGTTCGATAACTTATTCTTCTCACAGGAACGCTATGATCTTTCCGCCGTCGGTCGGATGAAATTCAACCGCTCTTTAGGCATTGAAGAAACAACCGGCAGCGGTATTCTCAGCAAAGAAGATATCGTCAGCGTGATGAAAAAATTAATCGACATCCGTAACGGTCGCGGTGAAGTGGACGATATTGACCATCTGGGCAACCGTCGTATCCGTTCTGTCGGCGAAATGGCGGAAAATCAGTTCCGTATCGGTTTGGTGCGTGTGGAACGTGCGGTGAAAGAGCGTTTGTCATTAGGCGATCTGGATGCGATCACTCCGCAGGATTTAATCAACGCCAAACCGATTTCAGCCGCAGTGAAGGAATTTTTCGGTTCTTCCCAGCTGTCTCAGTTTATGGATCAGAACAATCCGCTGTCGGAAGTTACCCACAAACGGCGTATTTCCGCACTGGGCCCGGGCGGTTTAACCCGTGAACGTGCCGGCTTTGAAGTGCGTGACGTACACGCAACGCACTATGGCCGTGTTTGTCCGATCGAAACGCCGGAAGGGCCGAATATCGGTTTGATTAACTCATTGTCGGTGTATGCGCGTACCAACGACTACGGCTTTTTAGAAACACCGTATCGTAAAGTGATTAACGGTCAGGTTACGGAAGAAATCGAATATCTGTCGGCAATTGAAGAAGGCAAATATGTGATTGCGCAGGCCAACTCCAATCTGGACGAAAATTTACGTTTTACCGACGCATTCGTTACCTGTCGCGGTGAATACGGTGAGTCCGGTTTATATCGTCCGGAAGAAATTCATTATATGGACGTTTCCACTCAGCAGGTGGTCTCCGTGGCGGCGGCACTGATTCCGTTCCTTGAACACGACGATGCGAACCGTGCCTTGATGGGTGCGAACATGCAACGTCAGGCCGTGCCGACGCTGCGCGCGGATAAACCGTTGGTCGGTACCGGTATGGAAAAACCGGTGGCGCTGGACTCCGGTGTGGCGGTAGTGGCAAAACGCGGCGGTACCATCCAATATGTGGACGCCTCGCGTATCGTGGTGAAAGTCAATGAAGACGAAACCGTCGCCGGCGAAGCGGGTATTGATATTTACAACCTGATCAAATACACCCGTTCCAACCAAAACACCTGTATCAACCAGATTCCTTGCGTGGAATTGGGCGAACCGATTGAGCGCGGCGAAATTCTGGCCGACGGCCCGTCCACCGATTTGGGCGAACTGGCGCTGGGTCAGAATATGCGCGTGGCGTTCATGCCGTGGAACGGTTATAACTTTGAAGACTCCATGTTGGTGTCCGAACGTGTGGTGCAGGAAGATCGCTTTACCACGATTCATATTCAGGAATTATCCTGTGTGGCGCGCGATACCAAACTGGGTTCGGAAGAAATTACCGCCGATATCCCGAATGTCGGGGAAGCGGCGTTAAGCAAACTGGACGAATCCGGTATTGTCTATATCGGTGCGGAAGTGCGCGGCGGAGATATTCTGGTCGGTAAAGTCACGCCGAAAGGCGAAACCCAGTTAACGCCGGAAGAAAAATTGTTACGCGCGATTTTCGGTGAAAAAGCCTCCGATGTTAAAGACTCTTCTTTACGTGTGCCGAACAGCGTTTCCGGTACGGTAATCGACGTGCAGGTATTCACTCGCGACGGCGTGGAAAAAGACAAACGGGCGCTTGAAATTGAAGAAATGCAATTAAAACAGGCGAAAAAAGATCTGGTGGAAGAGCTTGAAATTCTGGAAGCCGGTTTATTTGCCCGTGTGCGCAATGTCTTGATTGCCGGCGGCGCTGATGCCAAACAGCTGGATAAACTGGAGCGCAGCAAATGGCTGGAACAAACATTAGCCGATGAAGCGAAACAAAATCAGCTCGAGCAGCTGGCGGAACAATACGAAGAATTACGCAAAGAATTCGAACACAAACTGGAAGTAAAACGCGGCAAGATCATTCAAGGTGATGATTTGGCGCCGGGCGTATTGAAAGTAGTGAAAGTTTACCTTGCGGTGAAACGTCAGATCCAGCCGGGTGATAAAATGGCGGGTCGTCACGGTAACAAAGGGGTGATCTCCAAAATTAACCCGATCGAAGATATGCCGTACGATGAAAACGGTCAGCCGGTGGATATAGTATTGAATCCGTTGGGCGTACCGTCGCGTATGAATATCGGTCAGATTCTGGAAACCCACTTAGGTCTGGCGGCGAAAGGTATCGGTGATCAGATCAACGCGATGATCAAACAAAAACAGGATGTGGAAAAACTGCGCGGCTATATCCAGAAAGCCTATGATTTGGGCGGCGGTTCGCAGGTTGTGGATTTAACCACCTTTACCGATGAAGAAGTGATGCGACTGGCGCAGAACCTGCGTAAAGGTATGCCGCTGGCGACACCGGTATTTGACGGTGCGCACGAAGAAGAAATCAAAGGTCTGTTGGCGCTGGGCGGTTTGCCGACTTCCGGTCAGATTACCCTGTATGACGGGCGTACCGGTGAAAAATTCGAGCGTCCGGTTACCGTCGGTTATATGTACATGCTCAAACTGAACCACTTGGTGGATGACAAAATGCACGCGCGTTCGACCGGTTCTTACAGTCTGGTTACGCAGCAGCCGTTGGGCGGTAAAGCGCAGTTCGGCGGTCAGCGTTTCGGTGAAATGGAAGTATGGGCGCTGGAAGCATACGGCGCCGCCTACACGTTGCAGGAAATGCTAACCGTGAAATCCGATGACGTGAACGGCCGTACCAAGATGTATAAAAATATCGTCGGCGGCACGCATCAGATGGATCCGGGTACGCCGGAATCTTTCAACGTTATTATGAAAGAAATCCGTTCCCTCGGGATCAATATTGATCTGGACGAAGAGTAGCCAATCTTCCCGGCCGGCGCCGATGCGCGCGCGGTTCGGGAAGCGCTGAGTTTGTCGGTTACGACATGTAACACTTTGAAAGTACGCCCAAGTGCGGTGGAAATGTTAAAAATTTTGACCGCACTTGAATAAGTTTAACTCCGACAGGAGCAAATCTGTGAAAGACTTAGTTAAGTTTTTAAAAACGCAATCAAAAACTTCCGAAGATTTTGATGTGATTAAAATTGGATTAGCCTCACCCGATATGATCCGTTCCTGGTCATACGGTGAAGTTAAAAAACCGGAAACCATTAATTATCGTACATTCAAACCCGAACGTGACGGCTTGTTCTGCGCGCGTATTTTCGGGCCGGTAAAAGATTATGAATGTTTATGCGGTAAATATAAACGTTTGAAACACCGCGGCGTCATCTGTGAAAAATGCGGCGTTGAAGTGACGCAGGCGAAAGTGCGCCGTGAACGCATGGGGCATATCGAACTGGCCTCGCCGGTCGCACATATCTGGTTTTTAAAATCGCTGCCGTCGCGTATCGGTTTATTGCTGGATATGCCGCTGCGCGATATCGAACGCGTGCTGTATTTTGAATCCTATATTGTTATCGAACCGGGCATGACGGATCTGGAAAAAGGTCAGCTGCTGACCGAAGAACAATATATGGATGCGGAAGATCGCTGGGCTGACGAATTCGATGCCAAAATGGGCGCGGAAGCCATTCAGGCTCTGTTGCGCGATATGGATTTGGAACAGGAATGCGAAACCCTGCGTGAAGAATTGCAGGAAACCAATTCCGAAACCAAACGCAAAAAAATCACGAAACGTTTGAAATTACTGGAAGCCTTTATCCAGTCCGGCAATAAACCGGAATGGATGGTGATGACCGTATTGCCGGTGCTGCCGCCGGATTTGCGTCCGTTGGTGCCGTTGGACGGCGGCCGTTTTGCCACCTCCGATCTGAACGATTTGTATCGTCGCGTCATCAACCGTAACAACCGGTTAAAACGCTTACTGGATTTAATCGCACCGGATATTATCGTGCGTAATGAAAAACGCATGCTGCAGGAATCTGTTGATGCGCTTTTAGATAACGGTCGTCGCGGTCGCGCCATCACCGGTTCAAACCGTCGTCCGCTGAAATCGCTGGCGGATATGATCAAGGGTAAACAGGGGCGTTTCCGTCAGAACCTGCTCGGTAAACGTGTGGACTATTCCGGCCGTTCCGTAATTACCGTCGGGCCGTATCTGCATTTACACCAGTGCGGTTTACCGAAAAAAATGGCGCTGGAACTGTTCCGTCCGTTTATTTATGCCAAATTAGAAAGCCGCGGTTTTGCCACTACCATCAAAGCGGCAAAAAAAATGGTAGAACGCGAAGATGCGATCGTGTGGGATATTCTGGCTGAAGTTATCCGCGAACATCCGATTCTGTTAAACCGTGCGCCGACATTGCACCGTTTGGGGATTCAGGCGTTTGAACCGATTTTAATCGAAGGTAAAGCGATTCAGTTGCATCCGTTGGTGTGTGCGGCGTTCAACGCTGACTTCGACGGTGACCAAATGGCGGTTCATGTGCCGTTGACGCTGGAAGCGCAATTGGAAGCGCGTGCGTTAATGATGTCCACCAACAACATTTTATCGCCGGCCAACGGCGAGCCGATTATCGTGCCGTCGCAAGACGTGGTGCTGGGGCTGTATTACATGACCCGCGATAAAGTCAACGGTAAAGGCGAAGGCATGTTGCTGCAAGACCCGCGCGAAGCGGAAAAAGCCTATCGTACCGGTCAGGTGGAACTGCATTCCCGCGTTAAAGTGCGGATCACCGAATATGTGAAAAATGCCGCGGACGAATTTGTGCCGCAAACCAATTTGGTGGAGACCACAATCGGTCGTGCGATTTTATGGATGATTGCGCCGAAAGGCATGCCGTTCAAACTGTTTAACCAGACATTGGGCAAAAAAGCGATCTCGAAATTAATTAACGAAAGTTACCGTCGTCTGGGGCTGAAAGCCAGCGTGCTGTTTGCCGACCAGATTATGTACACCGGTTTTGCCTATGCGGCACGCTCCGGTTCTTCCGTCGGTATCGACGATATGGTGATCCCGGCGAAGAAATACGAAATTATTTCTGCGGCGGAAAAAGAAGTGGCTGAAATTCAGGAGCAATTCCAGTCCGGTCTGGTGACCGCCGGCGAGCGCTATAACAAAGTGATCGATATTTGGGCGGCGGCGAATGAACGGGTTGCCAAAGCGATGATGGAAAATCTGTCCACCGAAGAGGTGATCAACCGTGACGGTCAGCCGGAAAAACAGGCTTCTTTCAACAGTATCTTTATGATGGCGGATTCCGGGGCGCGTGGTTCTGCGGCACAGATTCGTCAGCTGGCGGGGATGCGCGGTCTGATGGCTCGTCCGGACGGCTCGATTATCGAAACGCCGATTACCGCGAACTTCCGTGAAGGGCTGAACGTACTGCAATACTTTATTTCCACGCACGGTGCGCGTAAAGGGCTGGCGGATACCGCATTGAAAACGGCAAACTCCGGTTATCTGACCCGTCGTTTGGTTGACGTGGCGCAGGATTTGGTTATCGTCGAAGATGATTGCGGTACGCACGAAGGTATCGTCATGACTCCGTTAATCGAAGGCGGTGATGTAAAAGAAGCGTTGCGCGATCGCGTATTGGGTCGTGTGGCGGCGGAAGATATTCTCAAACCGGGTACCGAAGAAGTATTGATTCCGCGTAATACGTTGCTGGATGAGAAACTGTGTGATCTGATTGATGAAAATTCCGTGGACAGCATCAAAGTGCGGTCGGTCGTTACCTGTAATACCGATTTCGGTGTCTGTGCGAAATGTTACGGACGCGATCTGGCGCGCGGGCATTTGATTAATCAGGGTGAAGCGGTTGGCGTAATTGCCGCGCAATCTATCGGTGAACCGGGTACTCAGTTGACCATGCGTACTTTCCATATCGGTGGTGCGGCGTCCGCGGCGGCGAAAGAATCCAGCGTTCAGGTAAAAAATACCGGTACGTTGCGCTTGGCGAACGTGAAATCCGTTACCAACAAAGACGGTAAGCTGGTATTAACTTCGCGTAATACCGAAATGACGATTATTGACACCTTCGGCCGTACCAAAGAACATTATAAAGTGCCTTACGGTGCCGTGCTGAGCAAAGGCGACGGTCAGGATGTAACCGCCGGCGAAGTGGTGGCGAACTGGGATCCGCATACCATGCCGGTGGTTTCCGAAGTGAGCGGTTTCGTGAAATTCGTGGATATTGTTGACGGTCTGACCGTTACCCGTCAAACCGATGAGCTGACCGGTTTATCTTCCATTGTAGTGCAGGATGTGGGTGAACGTGCGACCGCAGGGAAAGACTTGCGTCCGGCCTTGAAACTGGTTGATGCCAAAGGTAACGATATCTTTATTCCGGGTACGGATGTTTTAGCGCAGTATTTCTTACCGGGTAAAGCGATCGTAACGCTGGATGACGGTGCGGAAGTGTCGATCGGTGAACCGCTGG
Source organism: Necropsobacter rosorum (assembly GCA_000751835.1). Lineage (GTDB taxonomy): Bacteria > Pseudomonadota > Gammaproteobacteria > Enterobacterales > Pasteurellaceae > Necropsobacter > Necropsobacter rosorum. The sequence continues at coordinate 11,690 of CCMQ01000015.1, forward strand.
CGCGTATTCCGCAGGAATCCGTCGGTACCAAGGATATTACCGGTGGTCTGCCGCGCGTTGCCGACTTGTTTGAAGCGCGTAAACCGAAAGAACCGGCGATTCTGGCGGAAATTTCCGGTATTGTTTCCTTCGGTAAAGAAACCAAAGGTAAACGCCGCTTATTGATTACGCCGGCTGAAGGCGAAGTGTACGAAGAAATGATTCCGAAATGGCGTCAGCTCAACGTATTTGAAGGTGAAATGGTACAGCGCGGCGATCTGATTTCCGACGGCGCGGAAACCCCGCACGATATTTTACGTTTGCGAGGCGTGCACGCGGTGACGGATTATATCGTCAACGAAGTGCAGGAAGTTTACCGCCTGCAAGGGGTAAAAATTAACGATAAACATATCGAAGTTATCGTGCGCCAGATGTTGCGTAAAGCGATCATCACCAACGCTTACGATTCCGAATTCTTAGAAGGCGAGCAAGTGGAAGTGGCGCGCGTGAAAATCGTGAACCGCAAACGCGAAGCGGAAGGCAAACCGTTGGTAGAATTTGAACGCGAATTGCTGGGTATTACCAAAGCGTCACTGGCGACGGAATCCTTTATTTCCGCCGCCTCGTTCCAGGAAACTACCCGCGTGCTGACGGAAGCCGCCGTAGCCGGAAAACGTGATGAATTACGCGGTCTGAAAGAAAACGTGATTGTCGGCCGCTTAATTCCGGCCGGTACCGGTTTCGCTTACCATCAGAACCGCGTGAAAAACCGTGCGGCAGGTATTGTCGAAGCGGATGCGCCGACTAAGCTGTCTGCGATTGACGATGAGGAAATCGCCGCCGAATTTACCTTTACCGCAGACGATGCCACAGCCAGTCTGGCGGAAATGTTAAATATGGCCGATGACGCGGAATAGACGCTGAAATCTTTTTAAATTCGAACCGCACTTTAAGTGATTAAAGTGCGGTTTTTTTATGTAACGAAATATTAAATTTAAAAAATAGGCAGGTAAACGTGCTGATAAAAATTATTTTCATATGGATTATTTTATTCAAATGAAGTGTCAATCAGTTTGATATAAAATAATAGACGGCATACTGGAGTTTTTTTAAGAGAATATATTAAAGATAAAAAATACATTAAATATTTGTCAGTTTGTGTAAAGTTTGGTAAAGAATTGTGTGTATAACTCGAATTAAGTAGAACCCGGTATTGACAAAAGTTTTAATTCAATTATATTTCACTGGCGCACTGGCGCACTGGCGCACTGGCGCACTGGCGCACTGGCGCACTGGCGCACTGGCGCACTGGCGCACTGGCGCACTGGCGCACTGGCGCGAACCTATTCTAATACATTGTAAATATCGTATGTTTTATACAAGTTATGTATCTTAAAAACAGCAAGGTG
>CCMQ01000016.1 GCA_000751835.1 Necropsobacter rosorum
CACCCGATTGCGATGGACCAAGGTTTACGTTTCGCGATTCGTGAAGGCGGCCGTACAGTAGGTGCGGGCGTGGTGGCGAAGATTATTAAATAATCAAGCAAACGGACGAAATCAAGAGGGTATCGAAAGATACCCTTTTTGTTTTCCGCGAAATGACGAATGACAGGTGAAACAGATTTCGCGTCAAGAAAACAGAATAAAAAATCACCGCACTTTGGTATTGGATCAAAAGTGCGGTGTAAAGCGTAAACGAATTGTTAGGCGTTCAGGATTTTCTGAATCTCCGCCATGCTGAGGTGATATTCATGCGGACAGGCGCGCCAGACTTCAAGCATTTTGGTGTATTTTTCCCACATCGGGGTTTGTGAATCACAGCCGTGTTCACAGTGCATAAATTCCTGATATTTGCCCTCGGTGCCGGTAATAAAACGCAGGTAATTCAAATATTTCTTTTCGCGCTGTGCGCAATAACCGGCAAATTGCAGACGGTGCGGAGTAACGGTGGATTTGTCCGCTAAATTATTATAAGAAACCTGTAGTGCGTGATACATTTCCAGCGTTGCCAGTACGGTGCGGCACTCTTGTTCCGACATATCGGCGAACTCACTGTCCAGCTCTTTAAGTTCCAGACCGAAACCGCCTTTTACAATGGCTTCCAGACGCTGATAAGTTTTCCGATTGTCCGGGTCTAACAGCCCCATGAGTTTATATTGATTGGCTAAAATCAAACGTTGAGTTGATGTCATTTGCATAGTACGTTCCTGTTAATCGACTTCGTTAAGTTCTTCTTGTGAAAGGGTTTCCTGCGCGGCTTTCACTTTGCCGTCGCTGACGCGGTATTCCAGATTCTGATAATACGCCTCGCGGAAGGTCACATAAGGATCCTGCGCCTGATCAAGCAAAGCCTGTTTATCCAGCGCCTTGGCGCGGGTATCAATGGCCTGAATGCCGGATTTCACCAACGCCCAAGGCCCGCCGACCCAATGCCAGAACGGATACATGGCGCCGATATCCGCGGCGGTACCCGTGGCTTGACGCGGTGTTGTCGGGCCGTATGCCGGCAGCATCACATAAGCGCCCGGCTCGATACCGTAGCTGCCCATGGTATCGGCAAAATCCCGCTCGTTTTCAATTTTCAGCGGTTCGCTGTAACTTGCCCAGTCGATCAACCCGCCGAGGCCGAATACCGTGTTAATCCAGAAACGGTTAAAGTGTACCATCGCTTTTTTGCCTTCACCTTCCAGCAGGCGACTGACGAAACTGATCGGCTCGTCAAGATTATTGGCGACGTTGGTCAGCCCCGTGCGCACAGGGGAAGGCACATAATTTTTCCAGCCGCTGGCAACCGGTTTCAGCACATAAGGATCGACGACTTTATAGTTAAAATCCCACATCGTGCGGTTAAAACCTTCCAGCGGATCATTACGCTCGCCCGTTTTGGGATCAATGGATGCGCAGCCGACGGTGAGTGCGGCGCATAATAAAACGGTGGTCATGGACTTTGTTTTTTTCATCTGCATTTTCTCGGCTTGAAACGATGCTTCATTGTAAACAACTTGGGCGCTAACTACAAAATAATTCACGCGAATTTACAAATACCTTGTAATTTGTCATTATTTATGCAAAATATCTGCATAAATAATCATTTAAACGTTTGCGATTTTACTTGAATAGCCGGGCATTGTCCTTTAGAATTAGCAGGTTTAGCTCACACCGGCTATATCATCAGACACAGTTTAGTTTTTAAACCTCCGAAAGCACAAAAGTGCGGTTCGTTTTTTGATTAAATTGTGGTTAATGAGCATTCGTAAGTGTTCGACCGAAACAGATGACAAACAGGAGCAATTTATGTCTGAATCCGCAATTTTAGTCTTGGCTGACGGCAGTATCTTTCACGGTGATGCTATCGGCGCTGCGGGACACACCGTCGGCGAAGTGGTTTTCAATACCGCAATGACCGGCTATCAGGAAATTCTTACCGACCCTTCTTATTTTCAACAAATCGTTACCTTAACTTATCCCCATATCGGCAATACCGGCGCCAATAGCGAAGATTGGGAAAGCGCCGGCGTGTATGCTGCCGGTCTGATTATCCGCGATTTACCGTTATTGCACAGCAACTTCCGCGCCAATCAGAGTTTAAGCGAATACCTGAAAGCCAATAATGTGGTGGCTATCGCCGGAATTGACACCCGACGTTTAACCCGCATTCTGCGCGATAAAGGCGCCCAGGCGGGCTGTATCATGGCGGGTAACGTCGATGAGAAAAAAGCCCTTGAACTGGCATTAAGTTTCGGTTCCATGGCGGGCAAAGATCTGGCGCAGGCCGTTAGCTGCAAACAACGCTATCAATGGACGCAGGGGGAATGGCGATTAGGCGAGGGCTATACGGAAATACAGCATCCGGAATTTCATATTGTCGCCTATGATTTCGGGGTCAAACACAATATTTTAAGAATGCTGGCGCAGCGCGGCTGCAATATTACCGTGGTGCCGGCCAAAACCGACGCGCAGGAAGTGCTGGCGTTAAATCCGGACGGCATTTTCCTGTCTAACGGCCCGGGCGATCCCGAGCCCTGTGATTATGCGGTCAGCGCGGTTCGGCAGTTATTGGCGAGCAAGAAGCCGATTTTCGGTATTTGTTTAGGCCATCAGCTGCTTGGGCTGGCGGTGGGCGGCAAAACCAAAAAAATGGCTTTCGGTCATCACGGCGCCAATCATCCGGTGCAGGATTTAGCGTCGCAAAAAGTTTTTATCACCAGCCAGAATCACGGTTTTGAAGTGGATGAACACAGCCTGCCGCAAAACGTGCGCATAACTCACCGCTCTTTATTCGACAACTCGGTGCAAGGCATTGAATTGACCGATCAATCGGCATTCAGCTTCCAAGGACACCCCGAAGCCAGCCCCGGCCCGCATGATGTGGCGTATCTGTTTGACAGATTTATTGCCGCGATGAGAGCGGCGAAAGCCTAAAGTGCGGTTAATTTTTTAATCGTTTTACAGTGAGAAAACAAAAATGCCAAAACGTAACGACATAAACACAATTCTTATTATCGGCGCGGGCCCGATCGTCATCGGTCAGGCGTGCGAATTCGATTATTCCGGGGCGCAGGCGTGTAAAGCGTTGCGTGAGGAAGGCTACAAAGTGGTGCTGGTCAATTCCAATCCGGCCACCATTATGACCGATCCGAATATGGCGGATGTCACTTACATCGAGCCGATTGCGTGGCAAACGGTGGAAAAAATTATAGAAAAAGAACGCCCGGATGCGATTTTGCCGACCATGGGCGGGCAAACGGCGCTGAACTGCGCGCTGGATTTATCCAAACAGGGCGTGCTGAAAAAATACGGCGTGGAACTTATCGGCGCCACGGAAGATGCCATCGACAAAGCGGAAGATCGCGGACGTTTCAAAGACGCTATGGCGAAAATCGGTTTGAATACGCCGAAATCCTTTGTCTGCCATAGCTTTGAAGAAGCTTGGGCGGCGCAGGCGGAAGTGGGCTTTCCGACCTTGATTCGTCCGTCGTTCACCATGGGCGGTTCCGGCGGCGGTATCGCATATAATAAAGATGAATTTTATGCCATTTGCGAGCGCGGTTTTGATGCTTCGCCGACCCATGAACTGCTGATCGAACAATCGGTGCTGGGCTGGAAAGAATACGAAATGGAAGTGGTGCGCGACAAAGCGGATAACTGCATTATCGTCTGCTCGATTGAAAACTTCGATCCGATGGGCGTGCACACCGGCGATTCCATTACCGTCGCGCCGGCACAAACCCTGACCGACAAAGAATATCAGATTATGCGTAATGCGTCGTTGGCGGTGCTGCGCGAAATCGGCGTGGATACCGGCGGCTCCAACGTGCAGTTTGCGGTTAATCCGGCGAACGGCGAGATGATTGTGATCGAAATGAATCCGCGCGTAAGCCGCTCTTCCGCGCTGGCCTCCAAAGCCACCGGTTTTCCGATCGCCAAAGTGGCGGCGAAACTGGCGGTGGGTTATACCTTAAACGAGCTGCGTAATGACATCACCGGCGGGCTGATTCCGGCCTCTTTCGAACCATCGATTGATTATGTGGTGACCAAAGTGCCGCGCTTCGCCTTTGAAAAATTTCCACAGGCGGATGATCGCCTGACTACCCAGATGAAATCCGTCGGGGAAGTGATGGCGATGGGACGCACCTTTCAGGAGAGTTTACAAAAAGCCCTGCGTGGGCTGGAAACCGGCATTTGCGGTTTCAATCTGCTGTCGGAAGAGGCGGAAAAAATCCGCACGGAGCTCGGCAATCCGGGGCCGAACCGGATTTTATATGTGGCGGATGCGTTTGGTGCCGGTTTCAGTCTGGAGGAAGTGCATCATTATTCTAAAATCGATCCGTGGTTTTTGGTTCAGATTCAGGATTTGGTGCAGGAAGAACTGGCGCTGGAAAAACGCAGCTTGGACGAATTGGATTATGCCGAACTGCGCCGCCTGAAACGTAAAGGTTTTTCCGATAAGCGCATCGGTCAGCTGACGCAAGCGGGCGAAAGTGCGGTCAGAAATAAACGACATTTGTTAAATCTGCATCCGGTCTATAAACGGGTGGACACCTGTGCCGGCGAGTTTAATTCCGATACCGCGTATCTCTATTCCTGCTATGAAGAAGAATGTGAAAGCCGGCCGTCCGACAAGAAAAAAATTATGATCCTAGGCGGCGGCCCGAACCGTATCGGACAGGGCATTGAGTTTGACTATTGCTGCGTGCATGCTGCGTTGGCGCTGCGCGAAAGCGGGTTTGAAACCATTATGGTGAACTGTAATCCGGAAACGGTTTCCACCGATTTCGATACCTCTGATCGCCTCTATTTTGAACCGCTGACTCTGGAAGATGTGTTGGAAGTGATTCATGTGGAACGGCCGTGGGGCGTAATTGTACAGTACGGCGGTCAGACACCGTTGAAACTGGCCAATGCGCTGCATGAAAACGGGGTAAATATTATCGGTACCAGCGCCGACAGTATCGATGCGGCGGAAGATCGCGAACGGTTCCAGCAAATTCTGCGGGATTTGGCGCTCAAACAGCCGAATAACCGCACCGCGCATAATGCCGTCGAGGCGGTGAGTCTGGCGCAGGAAGTGGGTTATCCGCTGGTGGTGCGCCCGTCTTATGTTTTGGGCGGCCGCGCAATGCAAATCGTGTATAACGTGGACGAGCTGAATCAATATATGCGTGAAGCGGTGCAGGTCTCCGAAGACAGCCCGATCCTGCTGGATCATTTCCTGAATAACGCCATTGAAGTGGATGTGGATTGTATCTGCGATGGCGAGCAGGTGATTATCGGCGGCATTATGCAGCACATTGAGCAAGCGGGGATTCACAGCGGCGATTCCGCCTGTTCGCTGCCGCCGTATTCCTTAAGCCGGGCGATTCAGGATGAAATCCGCCGTCAAACTGCGGCGATGGCGCAAGCGTTAAATGTGGTGGGGCTGATGAACGTACAGTTCGCGGTGCAGGAAAATGTCATTTATGTGCTGGAAGTCAACCCGCGCGCCAGCCGTACCGTGCCGTTCGTCAGTAAAGCCACCGGTCGTCCGCTGGCGAAAATCGCCGCGCGCGTCATGGCGGGCATCAGCCTAGCCCAACAGGGAATTCAGGGCGAAATCGTACCGCACTTTTATGCGGTGAAAGAAGCGGTGTTCCCATTCATTAAATTCCCGGGCGTAGATACCATTTTGGGGCCGGAAATGCGTTCTACCGGCGAAGTGATGGGCGTCGGCAAAACCTTCTCCGAAGCCTTCCTGAAGGCACAAATCGGCGCCAATGAACGGATCCCGAAAACCGGCAAGGTATTTCTGTCCGTTGACGACGGCGACAAAACCCGCCTATTGCCTATCGCTCAACGTTTACAGCAGGAAGGTTATGGCCTGTGCGCTACCATGGGAACCGCGAACTTCCTGCGCGAACACGGTGTGTTTGCGCAAATCGTGAATAAAGTGCGGGAAGGTCGCCCGCATATCGTGGATGCGATTAAAAACGGCGAAATCGCCATGGTGATCAACACCGTCGGCAGCCTGCCGGAAAGCGTCGCCGACAGCCATTCCATCCGCCGCAGCGCATTGCAGCAGAAAGTATTTATGCAAACCACATTAGCCGCAGCGGAAGCGTTAGTGGAAGGCGTGAAAAGCATTGACGGCTGCGAAGTGTATTCCGTGCAGGCGTTGCATGCAGGATTGAGCGGATAGTTTCCGGCAATTGATGTTAACTAGCAAGTGCGGTCATTATTTTACGATTTTTGTTGTGAAATAATGACCGTAATTTTTTGATTTTTACCAATTCCTTCGATTTATTAAAAATAACTAAAATATCTTCTTTGAGATAAATGAAACTATTTTTCATAAAAAATAGATCAATGTCTCATTTTTTAAAATTATCTCTTGAGTCCCCTCAATTTGCTTTTAGAATGACAGAAAATAGGTACTTATTTAAGGGGAGTTGCTTTATGGAAATTTATCAAAATATGAATCCGAAAGATGTGAAATTTTATGATACGGCACGTTTGCGGGAAGCATTTTTGAAAAAAGATCTATTTCAGCAGGGAATGGTTTCTATTGTATATAGTCATATTGATCGCTTAGTTGCAATCGGTGCCTGCCCTCGGGAGCCATTAAAATTAGATACTTTTATCGATAAAAAAGCTTTCGGCACGGATTATTTTTTGGCTCGTAGAGAGTTAGGCATTCTGAATTTAGGGGCTGCTGTTGAGGTGAAATGTAAAAAACAGTCGTTTATGCTGAATTATTTGGATGCGCTTTATTTAGGTAAAGGTACGGAAGATATTGAATTCATTCCTTTAGAAACCGGAAAAGAAACCTATCTTTATTGTTTAAGCGCACCGGCGCATCACAGTTATCCGAATAAATTAATCCCTCGTGAGGCGGCATGTAAAGTGGAATTGGGCTGTCAGCAAAATGCAAATGCCCGTACTATTTACCAATATTTGCATCCTAATGTGGTGGAAACTTGTCAGTTGTGTATGGGAGTCACCCATCTTGCCGAAGGAAGTGTTTGGAATACTATGCCGGCACATACTCATGCGCGACGCATGGAAGCCTATCTGTATTTTAATATCAAACCGTCACAAGTCGTATTCCACTTTTTGGGGGAACCGACCGAAACCCGCCATATTGTGATGCGTGACAAACAATTGATTATTTCGCCGAGCTGGTCGATTCATTCCGGGTGCGGTACCGAAAATTACAGTTTCGTTTGGGGAATGGTCGGCGAAAATCAGACTTTTGATGATATGGATTTTGTTGCTATGGATGTCATTCGTTAAATGTAACCGTTTCGTGAATCATATAAAGGAGAACCTTATGTTTTTTGTGAAATCATTCAAAAAATCAACCGCACTTTTGACTGTATTGGGTGCATTTTTTATCTGTACTTATACACAGGCGGCGACGGAATTAAAAGTCGCGTTCAATCAGTCGAAACAACATCCGCAGTATCAAGCGCTGGAGGAACTAAGTCACAAGTTTTCTGATGCCACCCAAGGAAAATATAAGCTGACAATTTATCCGAACGAGTTGCTCGGTAACCAACGAGCCAGTTTAGAGCTGGTACAAAACGGTGCAATTCAAATGGCGGTGGTAGCGAATCCTTTAGTTGAAAATTATGACCGCACTTTTTTAGTCTTGGCATTGCCTTATTTGTATAAAAGCACTGAACATCAGGAGCATCTTTATACTTCTGATATTTTAGATCCGCTGTTTGCATCAACCTCTACATTCGGATTCGATGTGTTAGCCGCCTATACGGCCGGTGCGCGCAGTCTGTATGTGAAAGGAAAGCCGATTACTGCACAGGCTGATTTAAAAGGTAAGAAAATCAGAGTATTACAATCCGATGCAATGATGAAAACATTAAGCTGTATGGGCGGTGTCGGTGTGCCGATGAATCAGGGAGAAGTTTATACGGCAATTCAGCAAGGTGTTTTGGACGGTGCGGAAAATAATGAAATTACTTATACGGATTTAAAACATTATGAGGTCGCTCCTTATTTCACCAGAACTCAGCATTTGCGTGTGGCGGATTTGTTGGTGATCAGCAATACCTTTCTATCCGGTATGTCACCAGAAGAACAGGCACTTTTACGCAAGTTGGCGAAAGAAAGCGTAAAAACCGAATTTACTCTTTGGAACCAACAAATTCAATCTTCCGAACAATTAGCTAAAGATAAAGGTGCGACTTTTATTGAAATCGACACGACACCATTCAGAGAAAGTTGTAAAAATGTTCAGCAAGAATTGTTGAAAACACCGGAACAAAAAGCATTATTCGAACAAATAATGGCGCTCGAATAAATCATGATTAACGGAGCCGGGCGATTGGTGAGCGTCCGGTTCATGCTAGTTTAAGGAATTATTATGTCTGAATGTCCGTCAACGCCATTTTTTTCCGCGCTTGAAAAAATAAAAAGGGCTATTGATAGTCTGATGGCATCATTGTGCATTTTAATTGTTGCGATGATGGTGTTATTGGTGACCTATCAGGTAATAGCCCGTTATGTATTCAACGCTGCCAGCGGTATGAGCGAAGTTTTATCCCGTTATCTGTTCATTTGGCTGATCTTATTCAGCGGTGCTTATGTTTTTGGCCTTAGAGGGCATATGTCAATTGAATATGTGAAGCAGAAGTTTCCTCTTAACATCCAGATTTCATTTGATATGTTTTCCGAACTGATCATTGTTATTTTTGCATTATGCGTATTGATTCTAGGTGGCTACAGTGCGTCTTTGCGGCAAATGTGGCAAATGGATTCCGCATTGCAAATGCCGATGGGAGTGATTTATTCGGCAATTCCGATTAGCGGCGCAATTATTGTCTTTTATTTCTTCTATAACGAAATAAAATTATACAGAAAGCTCAAAGCGTTAAATAAGTGAGGTTACGATGGATACAGCAACAATCGCCGCTTTGATTATGTTTCTCGGAACGCTGTTTTTCTTATTAATCGGCACACCGATTAGCATCAGTATCGGCGTTTCCTCCTTTGCAGCAATGCTTTCTATTTTGCCTTATCAGGGGAGTATCGTTACATCGGCACAACGTATTTTTGTCGGCCTGGATTCGTTTGCTTTATTAGCGATTCCGTTTTTTATTTTGGCCGGTAATATTATGAATAGCGGTGGCATTGCAATTCGACTGGTGAATTTTTCAAAAATTATCAGTGGGTTCTTCCCCGGTTCATTGGCGCAAACTAATATTGTTTCGAATATGCTGTTTGGTTCAATAAGTGGTTCCGGTGTCGCCTCAGCGGCGGCAGTCGGCGGTATTATGGCGCCGATTCAGAAAAAGGAGGGGTATGATCCTAAATACAGTACGGCGATTAATATTGCCTCTGCTCCGACCGGTATGCTGATTCCGCCAAGTAATACAATAATTGTATATGCGACAATTGCCGGTAGTGTTTCTGTTTCTGCGCTATTTATGGCCGGCTATATCCCCGGTATTTTATGGGGTATTTCAGTGATGATTGTTGCTGGCTGGATGGCAAAGAAAAGGGGTTATGTTATTAAGCATCGTATGACCTGTAACGAATGTCTGAAAGTAACATTGGCGGCACTGCCAAGCTTATCGTTGGTCGTGGTTGTTATCGGTGGGATTCTGGCCGGGATCTTCACGGCAACGGAATCATCGGCCATCGCGGTGGTTTACTCCTTGATATTAAGCTTATGTTACCGCACGTTAGATTTAAAACAATTACCGAAAATTTTTTTAGATACGGCAAAGATGTCGGCTATCGTCATCTTTATGTTGGCGACATCATCGATTATGTCATGGGTAATGGCATTCACACAGATTCCGAATGCAATTGCCGACGGTCTATTATCGTTGACAAACAATCCCATTCTTATTTTATTGATTATTAATATTATCCTGTTAATTGTCGGTACATTTATGGATCCAACTCCGGCGGTTTTGATTTTTACACCGATATTTCTGCCTATTTGTATCAACTTAGGTATGAGTCCGGTTCAATTCGGTATTGTATTAGTGTTTAATTTATCGTTGGGAACCATTACGCCGCCGGTCGGGCCGATTTTATTTACCGGTTGCAAGGTAACTAATATTAGTATTGAAGATGTTATACGAACGCTGGTACCGTATTTCTTTGCGATTTTTATCGTATTAATGCTGGTGACTTATATTCCTGCGATTTCCATGATTTTACCGGAAATGATGGGACTGGTGGAATAATTGTATATATAAAAAATCCCCGTTCTGCACGGGGATTTTTGTTGCCGTATTTTAAGTCAAACTCAGACTAAAAGTGCGGTGGAAATTTATAACATTTCTTTCGCTTTGGCGACGATGTTGTCCACCGTGAAGCCGAACAGTTCGAATAACTGGTCGGCCGGGGCAGATTCGCCGAAGCCGTGCATGCCGACGATGCGTCCTTCAAGGCCGACATATTTATACCAGAAATCGCTGATGCCGGCTTCAATCGCCAGTCGTTTGGTTACGGCGGTCGGCAGTACCTGTTCGCGGTAAGCGGCATCCTGACTGTCAAATACATTGGTGGACGGCATGGACACCACGCGGGCGCGAATGCCTTCCGCCGCCAGCCGGTCGGCCGCCTGCATGGCCAGCGCCACTTCGGAGCCGGTGGCAATCAGGATTAAGTCAGGGCATCCGCCTTTTTCACAGCATTCCCGCAGAATATACCCGCCGCGGGCAATATCGGCCAGCTGTTCGGCGCTGCGGGCCTGTTGGGTCAGATTCTGACGGGAGAAGATTAACGCGCTCGGCCCGTCCTGACGCTCGATCGCCGCTTTCCACGCCACCGCGGATTCCACCTGGTCGCAAGGGCGCCAGGTCTGTAGATTCGGAATTAAACGCAAGGCGGCGGTTTGCTCCACCGGTTGATGGGTCGGGCCGTCTTCGCCTAAGCCGATGGAATCATGGGTATAGACGAACAGTACGCGTTGTTTCATTAACGCCGCCATGCGCACCGCATTATGGGCGTATTCATAAAACATTAAGAAGGTGGCGCCGTACGGAATAAAGCCGCCGTGTAAGGCGATACCGTTCATGATGGCGGACATGCCGAATTCGCGCACGCCGTAATTGATGTAGTTGCCGTCCACGTTTTGTTTGGCGCGGATAGGTTTGGCGCCGGACCATAAGGTCAGGTTGGAGCCGGCCAAATCCGCCGAGCCGCCTAAAAATTCCGGCAGGTTATGAGCGTAGGCTTCAATGGCGTTTTGTGAGGCTTTGCGGCTGGCAATATTGGCCGGATTGGCTTGCAGGCTGTCGATAAAGGCCTGGCTGTTCTGCGCCCAGTCGGCCGGCAGTTTGCCCTGAATCCGGCGCTTAAATTCTGCCGCCAGTGTCGGGTGCGCATTGGCATAGGCGGCGAATTTGTCATTCCACGCCTGTTCGGCGACCTGACCTTTCGCTTTAGCATCCCACTGCGCGTAAATTTCGGCCGGAATCTCAAACGGCGCATAATCCCAGTTTAGCGCCTGACGGGTTAAGGCGATTTCCTCATCCCCCAACGGCGCACCGTGGCTGTCATGGGAGTTGGCTTTGTTCGGGGAACCGTAACCGATAACGGTTTTACAGATAATCAGGCTCGGTTTGTCGTGTTCCGCCTGCGCCTGTTTCACCGCCTCAATAATCTGTTCGCTGTGGTGCCCGTCAATCGGCCCAATCACCTGCCAGCCGTAGGCTTCAAAACGCGCTTTGGTATTGTCGGTAAACCAGCCGTCCACATGCCCGTCGATAGAAATATTGTTGTCATCATAAAAGGCAATCAGTTTGCCTAATCCGAGAGTACCGGCCAGCGAACAGGCTTCATGGGAAATGCCTTCCATTAAACAGCCGTCGCCTAAAAAGGCATAGGTGTAATGGTCAACGATATCATGACCGGGACGGTTAAACTGTGCGGCTAAGGTTTTTTCCGCAATGGCCATGCCCACTGCGTTGGTAATGCCCTGACCTAATGGGCCGGTAGTGGTTTCCACGCCCGGGGTGTAACCGTATTCGGGGTGGCCCGGGGTTTTGGAATGCAGCTGACGGAAATGTTTTAACTCGTCGATGGAGAGATCATAGCCGGTTAAATGCAGCAGGCTGTAAATTAACATGGAGCCGTGGCCGTTGGACAGCACGAAGCGGTCGCGGTCGGGCCATTGCGGATTGGTCGGATTGTGTTTTAAGAAATCGCGCCACAGGACTTCGGCGATATCCGCCATGCCCATCGGTGCGCCGGGATGGCCGGATTTGGCTTTTTGCACCGCATCCATGCTGAGGAAGCGAATGGCGTTGGCTAGTTGTTTTCGTGCTGTCATGTTATTCTCCTATGATACTAATAATAAATGTGTAAAATAACGATAAAGTGCGGTCATATTTTACCTTATTTTCGTTCGAAAAGAGGAATTAATTTAATCGGCGGATTGAATGCGCGAAAGTCATTATTCCTGTCGGGCCGGTGGAATGCCGGCTTAAGCGAAAGCCTGACAGCGCACCGTCCGTCAGGCTTGATGAGCGGCCTTTACTGCCCGTAATAAGCCTGTTTGCCGTGTTTGCGCAGGTAGTGCTTATCCAGCAGCGCCTGTTGCATCGGCAGCAGGTTCGGGCGCAGTTGGCGGGTAAACAGGTTCATGTAGGCGATTTCTTCCAGCACCACGGCATTGTGTACCGCGTTATCGCCGTCTTTGCCCCACACGAACGGGCCGTGCGAATGTACCAGTACCGCCGGCACCTCTTTCGGCTCAATACCGCGCTGACGGAAGGTTTCGATAATCACGTTGCCGGTTTCCAGTTCATAGTCGCGTTGAATTTCTTCCTCCGTCATTTGGCGCGTGCAGGGAATTTCGCCGTAAAAATAATCCGCATGGGTGGTGCCCGCCGCAATCAACGGCTCGCCCGCCTGCGCCCAGATGGTGGCATGGCGCGAATGGGTATGCACGATACCGCCGATATCGTTAAACTGGCGATACAGCGCTAAATGGGTGGCCGTATCCGACGACGGCTTTTTCTCGCCCCACACTTTATTGCCCTGTAAATCCACAATCACGATATCTTCTGCACGCATGCTTTCATAATCCACCCCCGACGGCTTTATCGCCACTAAGCCGGATGCCCGGTCGATTTC
>CCMQ01000017.1 GCA_000751835.1 Necropsobacter rosorum
CAGCTGAACTACCGCTCCGCGTAAGTGTGAGGCATGATAATCGCGAATAGCATGTGCGTCAAGCGATTTTTATGCTTTGCCGCCCGGTTGCTTAATCCATGAACGTTAATGCACGCTTTCGCCTTCCGGCGCGTTGTCCCACAGGCAGTTATCCTTACTTTTTTTGTTGATCAGTTTGAGATATTCCTGATGCGCCTGCCATTCTTCTTCGCTCGGTTGCAGCAGTTTCAAATTGTGGGAAAAAACCACCGCACTTTGCTGCTCTGCGGCGGAGGTGCTGTACAGGGTTTCCTGCTCATTTTCATCAAACAGGCTGGTCTGGCCGCCGGTCATCGCCAGATACACATCGCCCAGAATCTCCGCATCCAGTAACGCGCCGTGCAGGGTACGTTTACTGTTATCAATATTTAACCGTTCGCACAGCGCATCCAGATTATTGCGCTTGCCGGGATAGGCCTTACGCGCCATTTGCAGGGTATCGGTGACCAGACAGATCTCTTCGGTTTTAAGCTTGATGCCGTGCTTGCCGAATTCATAATCCATAAAGCCCACATCGAAGGGCGCGTTATGGATCAGCAGCTCCGCGCCTTTGATAAATTCAATAAATTCCTGCGCCACCGCCGCAAATGCCGGTTTATCCTGCAGCATCTCGTCGGTGATGCCGTGCACT
Source organism: Necropsobacter rosorum (assembly GCA_000751835.1). GTDB lineage: Bacteria > Pseudomonadota > Gammaproteobacteria > Enterobacterales > Pasteurellaceae > Necropsobacter > Necropsobacter rosorum. Next base: position 671 of record CCMQ01000017.1, read on the forward strand.
TTGACCGCCTCCGGATCCACCGGGCGATCGGGTTTGATGTATAAATGCAGTTTGCGCCCGGTATAACGGCGGTTAATCATTTCCACCGCACCGATTTCAATAATGCAATGGCCTTCGTAATGGGCGCCGAACTGGTTCATGCCGGTGGTTTCCGTATCCAGCACGATCTGGCGATTAGGATGAATGTCGATTGTCATGGGTTTTGCTATATCTTTAACTCAATTTGCGCTATTATCGCCTGATTTATACAAAATGAGTAGTCTAAATTTATGCGCAAACAAATTGACATTTTCACCGACGGTTCCTGTCTGGGCAATCCCGGTGCCGGCGGTATCGGCATTTTGCTGCGTTACGGGCAGCATGAAAAACAGCTTTCGCAGGGCTATTTCCGCACCACTAATAACCGCATGGAACTGCTGGCGGTGATTATCGCCCTGCAAAGTTTGAAAGAACCTTGCGCGGTGGTGCTGCACAGTGACAGCCAATATATGAAAAACGGCATTACGCAATGGATTCACAACTGGAAAAAAAATAACTGGAAAGCATCCGGCGGAAAAGCGGTGAAAAATCAGGATCTGTGGATTGCGCTGGATAACGCGATTCAGCCGCATCAGATCCGCTGGCAATGGGTAAAAGGCCACAGCGGACATCGGGAAAACGAAATTTGTGATCAGCTGGCCAAACAGGGCGCGGAACATCCGACCCTAAACGATGAAGGCTATACGGCGGAATAGAAATAAAGGGCAACGGCAGAGAAAAAGTGCGGTGGTTTTTTAGACAGTTTTTAATAAAACAACGAAAAAAACCACCGCACTTTTTGATGGCGAGGATCAAGGTGATGGCGGCAAACTTGCCAGCACGGCGTAACCTGCCTGCACCCCTTCTGCGCGATATGAGGTGTCTGCGCAGATAAAGGCGGAATCCCCCCGTTTCAGGCGCAGCGCGGTGTGCGTGGTAGTCAGCGTAATTTCACCGTCCATCACCAGTAAAATCGCCGCACTTTGCGCCTGTAAAGCGTGTTTTTCGCCGTCGGTATAATGAACACGGGTCAGGGCGAAATCCTTGGCCGGCGTGTGATAGGTAAACAGCGCCCGGTTGTGCGGCGCGGCGGGAATAATCGCCGGTTCCACTTCGCGGCAATCCACCACTTTTAGCAATTCGGCAATATCCACATGTTTTGGCGTCAGACCGCCGCGGATAACGTTATCGGAGCAGGCCATTAATTCGATATTCTGCCCGCGCAGATAGGCGTGCGGAATGCCGGCGTCCTGATAAATGCCTTCGCCCGGTCTGATATGCACGATATTAAACAGATAGAAGCAGACTAAACCCGGATCCAGATTATCGGCCGGGATAGCCATCGCCTCCAGCGTGTACAGCAGCCAATAGTCGGGGTTGTCCGGGGTCAGTCGGCCGGCGGCGTAAGCGGCCCGCTGTTGTGTGATAATCGGATGCAGCCAGTGGGCGAGCTGTGCCGGCGAGGCTTGCATAATATCGGCATAAAAGCCGTGCAAATCCTGAGTGTGCAGTTTATCCGCCAACGGCGCCAGCGACGGACGGGCGTTGAGTGCGGCGATAATTTTTGCCTTCGCTTTAAAACCGTGCAGCAGCCAGAACTCGGACAGCGCGATCATCATTTCCGGTTTGTGGTTATCGTCTTTGTAAGTGCGTTTCGCATCGCTGAGTGCGATGTGCTGCGCGTTTTCGCGCGCAAAGCCGGTTTCCGCTTGTTGTTTGGTCGGATGCAGTTGAATGGAAAGCGGTTTTTCCACATCCAGAATTTTTAATAAATAAGGCAGCTGGTCGCCGAATATCCGGCGGCTGCGGACGCCCAGCGCCTGCGGATGGCGCGTCAAAAACGTATTCAGCGCTTGCGCTTTGCCGTCGATGTCCAGTTGCGACGGGGCGGAGGGATGAGCGCCGAGCCACCATTCCGCATAATGTTGCTGCGTCCGTTCGGCAACGCCGAGCAGCGCGGGGAGGTAATCTTTGCCGCCCCACACATAATGTTGCAGGCTGCCGTTGAGTTTATAAATACCGGTCATTGGTTTTTCTCCTCGGAAGAGGCGGATTGCGTCGGCTGATAGCCGCCGAAAAACGCTACGATTTTCGCCGTATCCTGCGGGTCGTGCAGCGGGGCGGTAAGCCGCTTGCCGTTGGTCAGATCGATCACCAGAATATTGCCGTCGGCGAGATTCACCCGGCGGATTTTAGCATAATCGATAAAAATATTGTCATAGAAAAAGCCGCTTTCTTTCAGCACCAGCACGGGAAAACGGATAAAGGCGATATACAGACTGAGGATCACCGACATCGCCAGTAAATACAGGGTGGTCGGGCGAATATTGGCCTGCGTCTGGTACAAAATGATGGCGATAAGCGCGATAAAAATGACGGCATCGATTTTCGCCCGTTTTTTTAACCGCACTTTTAAACGGGTTTTGCCTTTCAGCCGATCCATGCCGAACTGATCATAAAAGGCGTAAACGAAAAACAGCAGAATGCCGAGAAGCAGTATTGTGTCGATCATAATTACGGATAAAAAAGAAACCGGCGGGCGATAAAGCCCGCCGCAATGTCATTGATTGCCGTTAGGCAAGAATGCCTGTCCAGGCGCCGAAGATACCGATAATAAAGATCCCGACGATAATCCATAAGGCGTTGACGCGATTGCGCAACAGCCACATACAGGCAAAAGTGAACAGCAATGGTAACAGACCCGGCATCAGGCTGTCCAGAATGCTTTGTACGGTGGTGGTTTCTACGGTACCGTCTTGTTTTTCAATGACGGACACCACCAGCGGAACGTGAATGCTGGTCCATTTCTGCACCAGCGCGCCCATAATAAACAGACCGAGAATCGAAGCGCCTTCGGTCAGTTTTTGCAGCAAGCCGCCGCTCATATCCTGTACCACGTCCAGCCCTTTGCGGTAGCCGTAAGTGACGCCGTAGTAACGGGTGGCAAGACGAACCAGATTGAATAATAAGAAGAACAGAACCGGTCCTAGCAGGCTGCCGGTTAAGGCTAATCCCGCCCCCAGCGCGGCGAATACCGGACGCGCCGTTCCCCAGTAAATCGGGTCGCCCACCCCGGCCAGCGGCCCCATCAGACCGACTTTGATCCCGTTGATGGCGGCATCGTCGATTTCTTTACCGTTGGCACGCTCTTCTTCCATCGCAATGGTAACGCCCAATACCGGCGCCGCCATAAACGGCTGAGTATTGAAAAATTCCAGATGACGTTTGATCGCATCTTTGCGCTCCTGCGAGTTTGGATCCGGATACAGGCGTTTGATCACCGGTACCATCGAATAAGCGAAACCGAGCGCCTGCATCCGTTCAAAGTTCCATGAACCTTGGAACAGGTTGGAACGCAATACCACGGAGTTTAAATCGCGTTGAGTTACTTTTTTAATTTCTGTTGTCATTTTTCTACCCCGTTAATCTAATCGGTTATCAAGATCGTTGTTGCCGTTTGACACCACCTGCACCACCTGTTTACTTTGATTGTATTTCGGGTGCAGCTGAATATAAAGTGCCGCCATAATTGCGCCCAGTACGCCTAATGCCACCAGATTGAAATCGGTAAAGGCCGCCACCACGAAACCGGCATAAAAGAACGGCATCAGGTGACCGGCGCGCATCATATTGATGACCATGGCATAACCGACCACGGCGATAATACCGCCGGCGATTTTCAGACCGTTAGTCACCACTTCCGGAATCGCATGCAGCATGGACTGCACCACATCGGTACCCGCGGTTAACGCCACGATTAATGCCGGAATAGCGATACGCATCGCTTGCAGTAATAGGGCGCTACAGTGGATCCAGTCCAAACGGGTCAGATTACCGTCCTCAATGGATTTGTCCGCCGCATGCTGGAAGCCCACGGTAATGGCGCGCACCACATAGGTTAATACCTGACCGGCTGCCGCCAGCGGAATGGCGATAGCGATACCGGTGGTGATTTCCTGACCGCCGACGATAACCAAAATGGTGGAGATAACGGAGGCAAGCGCCGCATCCGGCGCCAGTGCCGCACCGATATTCATCCAGCCGAGCGCCAGCAGTTCCAGAGAACCGCCGACGATAATCCCGGTTGTAATATCGCCCAGCACCAGACCGATCAACGTACAGGCGATTAACGGACGGTGAGTCTGGAATTCGTCGAGAATCGAGCCCATACCGCATATACAGGCGACGATAAAAACGAGTATGACTTGGAGGGTTGAAATTTCCATCGTGAATATTCCTTACACTAAGTTATGTTTTTTTAATAAATCCATCATATACTGACGCGTGTCATTGGAGACTTTGCGCACATCCAGTTCGACGCCCATGCCGTCGATGGTTTTAAAGGCGGCGATATCGTCATCGTCCACGCATACTGCGCTGGTAATCTGTTTTTTGCCTTCTTTATAGGCCATTCCGCCGATATTGATGGATTTCATATCGACGCCGGCTTCGAGCAGCTTCAGCACATCGCCGGGATTGGTGAATAACAGCATCACGCGTTCGTTGGTATATTCCGGATTGTTATACACGCGGATCATTTTATCCACGCTGACCACATGGGCGGTGACGCCCGGCGGCGCCACACTTTTCAGCATGGTGGAACGCACCTGATCGTTAGCCACATTATCATTTACCACAATAATCCGGCTGACCCGGCTTTCTTTGGTCCAGCGGGTCGCGACCTGACCGTGAATCAGACGATCGTCAATGCGGGCAAGACCGACAATCAGATGACCTTCTTGGTTTGGCCGTACGGCTTGCACCGGCGCCGGCGCTGCCTGCGGTGCGGCCGGTTTTGCTTCAGCTTCAGGTTCTTGTTCGACATATTTTAATGCGCGTACGCCGGTACGACCGGTTTCCAGAGCGATGGCCACCAGTTCCGCCAAATCCGGGCCGTCATCGCGCGCCATAAAGGTTTCCACCAGCATCGGCACGTTGACACCGGTGACAATATCCATATTGTCTTTGCCCTCGGCGACGCGGTTTGCCGCGTTGAACGGGCTGCCGCCCCAAGTATCCACCAGGAATAAGACCTGATCACAATGGGATAATGTGGTCGATAGTTGTTCCTGATATTTCGCCATAATCGTTTCAGCATTTTCGCCGGGGACGAAATCGATGGTGGCTACGTCATCTTGCTCACCGATCAACATTTCGGTGGTTTTCAGCAGCTGTTTCGCCGCCACACCGTGCGTTGCTATGATGATCGCAATAGTCATTCTGACTCCTTAACAATAATAAAAGTGGATCAAATCAAATAGAATTATTTGACCGGCGGATTTTAAATGAAAACGCTCCAGAATAATGTGATTAGGATCACGAATTTGAGATAAAGATACCGTTGTTTTGTGATGTTGGTCACATATCGGCATGGTGAATTAAAAAAGGAATAGGGTTTTGATATTTATTTTTTATATTTTAGAAATAAAACTCCGTTAATTTTTATATCGCATCAGTTTTACGACAGAATCCGCCGGCGCAAAATAAAAAAGTGCGGTGAAAATTTCAGTCATTTTTCACCGCACTTTAGTGTTTCGGAAAACCGGTTATTTTTTCAGTAACTCGGCATGTGCTTTTTTCTGCCCCTTCATTTTGCCGCTGATTTCGCGCCGCTGTTTGGACAGTTCCGCATTGCGGATGGTGTAATCATCAACCCGGGTTTCATAGTCGTCACGCATATTTTCAATAATGGCGCGCACATCTTCAATGCTCATATCATCGCGGATATATTGGTTCAGATTGTCCAATAACAGCACGCGTTTCTGGTTGTCGCGAATTTTACGATTGTTATCGTCTATATCGCGCAATAATTTATTTTTTAAACGATACATACGCACATACTCTAACACTTCTTGGAACGATTGTTTATTCACGTTTTCCATAATTGATACTCTCTGCCTGTAATTAAAAATAAACCCCGGTTAATGTAGTCTTTTTTGCGCTTTTCGTCAAAGTATTCGCGCGCTTTTTCCGGATAAAAGTAAAAAATGTGAGGAATTTTATAAAAGTCGTTGATTACGCTATGCTGAGGTGATAAAAATACCGAATTATTCTTTATTTCTCCATTATCTCTCAGGAAGTGAAACATGTCGCAAGTATTTAATTTCAGTGCCGGGCCGGCGATGATGCCGCCTGCCGTATTACAACAGGCTCAGCGCGAGTTACTCAACTGGCAGGCGCAGCAGACTTCGGTCATGGAAGTCAGCCACCGCGGTAAGCTGTTTATGGATCTGATCACGCAGGCGGAGGACGATATCCGCCGGCTTTATCATATTCCGGCAAACTATAAAGTGCTTTTTCTGCAGGGCGGTGCGCGCGGTCAGTTTGCCGCCATTCCGATGAACCTGTGCAACGAAAAAGGCAAAGCGCTGTATTTAACCAGCGGTCACTGGTCGGCGACGGCTGCGAAAGAGGCGCGCTTGTTCTGCGAGGTTGACGAAATGAATATTCTGGCCGAAGGCGAAACGCTGGCGGTGGATAAACTGGATTTCAGCGCCATCGCACCGCAGTACGATTATGTGCATTATTGCCCGAACGAAACCATCAGCGGGGTTGAGATTTTCGAGCTGCCGAAGGTGGGCGATGCAGTGCTGGTTGCCGATATGTCCTCCAATATTTTGTCTCGTGAAATTGATGTAAGCCGATTCGGTCTGATTTATGCCGGCGCGCAAAAAAATTTAGGCCCGGCGGGAATTACCATCGTTATCGTGCGCGAGGATTTGATCGGTAAGGCGCGGACAGCCACGCCGTCCATCTGGAATTATGCAGTGCAGGCGCAAAGCGATTCCATGATCAATACCCCGCCGACATTCGCGTGGTATTTATGTTCGCTGGTCTTTAAGCATTTGCTGGCCACCGGCGGGGTAAGCGCCATGGCGCAGCGCAATCGGGCGAAAGCCGATTTGCTGTATGCCTATTTGGATCAAAGTGATTTTTACCGCAATAACGTGGCAAAAAATAACCGCTCTTTAATGAATGTCACCTTTACCACCGGCAATGACGAATTAAACGCAAAATTTGTCGCGCAGGCGGCGGCGGCCGGATTACAGGCGCTGAAAGGACATAAAGTGCTGGGCGGAATGCGTGCCTCGATTTATAACGCCATGCCGATTGAAGGGGTGGAGGCGCTGATCGCCTTTATGCGTCAATTCGCCGCGCAAAACCGCTGAGCCGCATGCCGTTAAGCGCGTTGCAACGCGCTGAGTTTTCTTCTGTTATAACTGGTAACGAATCCTATGCAATTTATTACTATCGCAAATGAAGGGGTGAAAGCCCTTTCGCCCTATCAGGCAGGCAAGCCTATTGAGGAGCTGGAGCGCGAGCTCGGTATCCGTAATATCGTTAAACTGGCGTCCAATGAGAACCCGTTCGGATTCCCGCCGAGCGCTAAACGCGCGATTGAAAACCGGTTGGATGATCTGACCCGTTATCCCGATGCCAACGGTTTCGAACTCAAAGCGACGATCGCAAAAAAATTCGCTTTGCAGGCAAATCAGATCACCTTGGGAAACGGCTCCAATGAATTGATCGAGCTGTTTGCTCATACCTTTGCCGACAGCGATGATGAAATTATTTATTCGCAATACGCTTTTATTGTCTATCCGCTGATTACCAAGGCGATCAATGCCGTCGCGCGTGAAATTCCGGCCAAAAACTGGGGACATGATCTGGCCGGCTTTCTGGCGGCGATTAACGACAACACCAAGCTGATTTATATCGCCAATCCGAATAACCCGACCGGCAATTTTTTAACTCAGGCGGAAATCAGTGAATTTTTAGCCCGCGTACCGGAACGGGTCATTGTGGTGCTGGATGAAGCCTATACGGAATTTACCGCGCCGGAGGAACGTGTTGATTCTTTCGCGCTGGTAAAACAGTATCCGAATTTAATCGTCTCCCGTTCTTTATCCAAGGCATACGGTCTGGCGGGGCTGCGCATCGGGTATGCGGTATCGCATCCGGAAATTGCGGATTTATTGAACCGGGTACGGCAGCCGTTCAACTGCAATGCGTTGGCGCAGGTGGCCGCGATTGCCGTGTTAAATGACGACGGCTTTGTGCAAAAAGCGGCGCAAAACAACCGCACCGAAATGCAGCGCTACGAAGATTTCTGCCGACGGCATCAGCTGACCTATATTCCGTCGAAAGGCAATTTTATTACCCTGGATTTTAAACGTCCCGCCGCACCGATCTATGAGGCGCTGCTGCGCGAAGGCGTGATCGTCCGTCCGATAGCCGGTTACGGTATGCCGAATCATTTGCGCGTCAGTATCGGTCTGCCGCAGGAAAACGATAAATTTTTCACCGCACTTTTGAAGGTGTTGAATCAGCGATAACGCATGTTTTGATTCACCGGCGGAGTGCAACATCAGGGCGTCTGTTGTGGCGCCTTGTCATTATGGATAGTGAAACGACCATGGATAAACTCACCCTCAATCCCATTGCCCGTGTTGACGGCGACATTCATTTGCCCGGTTCGAAAAGCCTTTCCAACCGGGCTTTACTGCTGGCGGCGCTTGCCAGAGGAACCACCAAGGTAACCAATTTGCTGGACAGCGATGATATTCGTCATATGCTGAATGCGCTGAAAGCCTTGGGCATTACCTATCAATTGTCGGAGGATAAAACGCAGTGCGAGATTCAAGGCGCAGGCGGCGCCTTTCAGTGCCACGATGGCTTGGCGCTGTTTTTAGGCAACGCTGGGACGGCAATGCGTCCGCTGACTGCGGCGTTGTGCCTGCAAGGTGCGGCGGAGGCGGAAGTGGTGCTGACCGGCGAACCGCGCATGAAAGAGCGTCCGATTGCGCATTTAGTGGACGCGCTGCGTCAGGCGGGCGCCGATATTCAGTATCTGGAAAACGAGGGATACCCGCCGTTGGTGATTCGTAACCGCGGTATTCAGGGCGGAAAAGTGCGCATTGACGGCTCGATTTCTTCGCAATTTTTGACCGCACTATTAATCTCCGCGCCGCTTGGGCAGCAGGACATGGAAATCGACATTATCGGCGAACTGGTTTCCAAGCCTTATATTGATATCACATTGGCGATGATGAAGGATTTCGGCGTAACGGTACGGCATGATCACTACCGGAAGTTTTTTGTGCCGGGCGGTCAGTGCTATATTGCGCCGCAAACCTATCTGGTGGAGGGCGATGCCTCGTCCGCCTCTTATTTTCTTGCCGCGGGCGCCATTAAAGGCAGGGTGAAAGTCAGAGGCATCGGTAAAAATTCCATTCAGGGCGATCGTCTGTTTGCCGAGGTGTTGGAAAAAATGGGCGCGAAAATTACCCGCGGCGATGATTTTATTCAGGCGGAAAAGGGGGAACTGCACGGCATTGATATGGATATGAACCATATTCCCGATGCGGCGATGACCATTGCCACGACGGCGTTATTTGCCACGGGAGAAACTGTGATCCGCAATATTTATAACTGGCGGGTGAAAGAGACGGATCGTTTGACGGCGATGGCGACCGAACTGCGTAAAGTCGGGGCGGAAGTGGAAGAAGGCGAGGATTTTATCCGTATTCAACCGTTGCCGGCGGATAAATTCCGTCATGCGGAAATCGCCACTTATAATGATCACCGCATGGCAATGTGCTTTGCGCTGGTGGCGTTATCGGATACGCCGGTCACCATTTTGGATCCGCAATGTACGGCGAAAACCTTTCCGACGTTTTTTGACGAATTTAAGAAAATCGTCGCCTAACATGGCGTGAAGACAGCGCCTTATGCGGCGGTAGCATCAGGTGCTGCCGTCCGCTAACCCGGAAAGACGGCGGTGTCGCTTATGCCGTCGTTACATCATGACGAGCTGTCGGCGTTCAGTTTTTATTAGAAAAAGAGAAAAGGAAAGCAACCACTTACCGAGGGCAGGTGGTTTTTTTACTGCCGAACACCGAACACCGAACACCGGATATCGCGTAATTTATCTTTGCCACCACAGGCTGTTTTTTGATGCGATGTCAAATCAGCTGCGCTGAAATATGCTATTGCTTGATTGAGGTTTTTCAGCCGACCGAATCCAGCATTTCCTGCGCATTGGCCAGAGCGCTGTCGGTCAGTTTGCTGCCTCCCAGCAGTTTTGCCAGCGCTTTTACCCGCTGCGAGGCGGAAAGTGCGGTCATTTTTGTCTCGGTTTTACCGTCTGTAGTTTGTTTTTCCACCCAGAAATGCTGGTGGCCGCAACAGGCGACCTGCGGTAAATGCGTCACACAAAGCACTTGACATTTTTGCCCCAGTTTACGCAAAAGTTTACCAACCACACTGGCGGTGGCGCCGCTGATCCCCGTATCCACTTCATCGAAAACCAGCGTCGAGACGGCGGATTTATCCGAGGTCAGCACCTGTAAGGCGAGTGCGACGCGGGATAATTCGCCGCCGGAGGCCACTTTTGCCAATGGCTGGGCGGATTGCCCCAGATTGGCGCACAGCATAAAGGTCAGGTTATCCGCACCGTTGGCGGCGATGTGATGCTCCGTCGGCTCAAACCGAATGGAAAATCGGGCGTTTTCCATGGCCAGCCGTTTAATGGAATTGGTGACTGCGGCGGCCAGTTTTTCAGCGCCCAGCCGCCGGCTGTTGCTGAGCGCTTCAGCCGCCTCAATCATGGCACGGTAGGCCAGCTGTTCCTGCTGTTTTAATTCTGCTTCGCGCTGCGAAAAATCCGTCAGTTGGTTTAATTCCTGCTTCAGACTTTGATGCAGCCCGACCAGGGCTTCCGGCATAACATTGTGTTTGCGCGCAAGTTGCAGCGCTTGGCTCATGCGCTGTTCCACCGCCTGTAATGAGGTCGGATCCTGTTCAATATCGGCGGATAACTGCTGAACTTCCGAGGTGGCTTCCTGAATCTGAATCAGCGCCTCCTGTAACATGCTTTGCACATCGGCATAGCGCGGGTCCAGTTCACACATTTCATCAATATACTGATTGGTGCGATGCAGCAGCGCATCAATACTTACGCTTTCATTTTCGCTTAACAGTTGCAGCGTCGATTGGCAAAGCGAGATCAGCGCTTCGCTGTTGGACAGCCGTTTATGCTGCTCTTCCAGCGCCGGATATTCGTGTTCTGTTAAGCCGAACAGATCCAATTCTTCCACCTGATATTGCAGCAATTGTTTTTTGGCTTCGTTTTCTGCGCAGTGCCGGCGGAACGCGGCGATTTGCTCTTGTAATGTTTTCCAAGTGCGGTAACTTTCACGCATGTTTGCCAGTAATTGCGGATGCGCGCAGAAATTATCCACCAGTTGCAGCTGATAGTCGCTTTTCAAAAGCCGCTGCGAGGTGTGCTGGCCGTTGATGTGTACCAGATACTGCCCGACAGCTTTCAGCTGCGCAGCGGAAACCGGCGTGCTGTTGATAAACGCTTTTGAGCGGCCGTCGGCGTTGATAACGCGGCGCAGAATGCAACTTTCGGGATTATCCTGATCCTGCAATTCCTGTTCCTGCAACCATTGATAAGCGGGATGCTGAGCGCTGATTTGAAAGGCGGCGCAGATGTCCGCGCGTTCCTGTCCTTCGCGCAGCATGCCGTTTTCCGTGCGCTGTCCGAGACACAGACCTAAGGCGTCAAGGGCGATGGATTTACCCGCGCCGGTTTCGCCGGTAATCACCGACATGCCGGCGGATAACTCGACATCCAGATGTTGAACGATAGCGAAATTATTGACGGTGAGCTGAGTGAGCATGGCAAAATCCTCTTATACTGTATGTTTATCAGTTTATAACTGTTTTTATATACAGTAAAGTGTTTTTTGCCGAAATATTAGGCCGAGTTTCTCAACCAACCGAGTTTGGAACTTAACACTTTGTAATAATTGTAACTTTTTAAATGTAACAGACGCAGTTTATGTTCGCTTTTATAAACGTGCACCACATCGTCCGGGGTAAAAGGCAGTGCGATCTGGCTGTCGCAGCCTACTTCCAATTGCGAGGTATTGTCTTCGGCGAAGCGAATGGAAATTTTCTGATCGCCGTCAATCACCAAAGGACGGGAAGACAAGGTATGCGGGAACATCGGAACCAGTGACAGTGCATTCAGCTGCGGCATCAGAATCGGCCCGCCGGCGGATAAAGAATAGGCGGTCGAACCGGTCGGGGTCGAAATAATCAAACCGTCGGAGCGCTGGGAAAAGGCCAGTTTGTCGTTAATATACACATGAAAATCGATCATATGGGCGATTTTTGCCGGGTGGATGACTGCTTCATTCACCGCGTAACTGCGCGCGATAATGTTGTTGCCGCGCTCGACCGCCGCTTCCAGTATAAAACGTTCTTCGACAAAGAATTCACCGTTTTCCAGACAGGCTTCCAGCTGCGCATAGGCATTTTTCGGATCAATATCGGTTAAAAATCCCAGATTGCCGCGGTTGATCCCAATGAGCGCGATATCATATTTGGCCAGAATCCGGGCGCGCCCGAGCATATTGCCGTCGCCGCCGATGACAATCGCCAGCTGAGCCAGACGGCCGATTTCATCAAGTTCCGCCAGATGATGAAAAGGCAAATCCAGACGTTCGCCGATGTCTTTTTCGACCAGCACGTTATATCCCCGCTCCGATAGCCACTGGAACAGGTTTTTGTGCATTTGCAGATTGATATCTTTACGCGGTTTTCCCACTAAACCGATGGTATGAAAGGAGATATGTAATTCGTCGTTGTCAATTAAATTATAGTTGGACATAGTGGTTCCATTTGTGCCAAAAAATAACCGCACTTGAATTCACAAAATTAGTGCCTATATTACACAGAAAGCTTTTTAGTTGCCAGCGCGGCGCGGGGAAAGTGTTAATTTTTATGTTACAATAGACGAAACCTTTTGATGAATGGAGCAGAGCATGTCAGAACAAGAAAAGAAAGTCGAAAATCCACAGGCGGAAACGCAGACGGAAAACCAAGAAGCGGCACCGGAACAACAGCCCGTCGCCGAGGAACCGACTGAAGAACAGGACGCGCTGGAAGAGGCGATTGCCCGGGTGCAGGAACTGGAAGAACAATTAGCGGAAACCGCCAAAAAAGAACAGGACATTTTATTGCGTACCCGGGCGGAAATGGATAATATTCGCCGCCGCGCGGAGCAGGATGTGGAAAAAGCGCATAAATTCGCGCTGGAAAAATTCTCCAAAGAACTGCTGGAAACCATTGATAATTTAGAACGCGCCTTAGCCACGCCGGCCAATCTGGAAGATGAAAGCATGAAAGCCTTGATGGACGGGGTGGAGCTGACGCTGAAAGGGTTACTGGCGACCGTTGCGCGTTTCGGCGTGGAACCGGTCGGTGCGGTCGGCGAGACGTTTAATCCGGATTTGCATCAGGCGATTTCCATGCAGCCGACGGAAGGATTTGACAGCAATCAGATTACCACCGTATTACAGAAAGGCTATTTGCTGAACGGCCGTGTGATTCGCCCGGCAATGGTCATGGTTGCCGCATAACGGGATTAACTTATACAGGCGGTGTTCCGCCTGCTTTTGGCTCAGCGATCCGCCGCGTTCTGTTTGGTGGATTTTTTTTGTTCGCGTCTTTTGCGGAAAAATTCACTCAGTTTGCGGCTGCATTCCGCTTCCAGTACCCCGCCGGTAATTTCCAGCGTGTGATTCATTTTATAATCGTCAAAAAAATGAAAGCGGGAACCGACTGCGCCGGTTTTATAATCCGCCGCCCCGAACACTAAGCGTTTAATCCGGCTGTGTAAAATCGCGCCGGCGCACATGGTGCAGGGTTCAAGGGTGACATACAGGGTGGTATTTAACAAACGGTAGTTCTGTACTCTTTGTCCGGCATCGCGCAGGGCGACGATTTCCGCATGAGCGGTGGGATCGGAGTTGACAATGGATAAATTCCAGCCTTCGCCGAGGATTTCGCCCTGTTCGTCAACCAATACCGCACCGACGGGAATTTCGCCCAAGGCTTCGGCTTTATCCGCTAAAGCAAGCGCATGACGCATCATTTTCTGATCAAAATCCGACCGCACTTTCAGATTCCTTTCTGGTTCAGATCTTTGTAATAATCGCAGCCGCGCTGATCGCCGTTGTCACAGGCATCGCCGTAAAGGGCTTTGGCTTTTTTCAGATCCTGTTTAATGCCGTTACCCTGTTCATATAAGGCGCCGAGGTTCAGCTGGGCCGGCGCGTGTTGCTGGGCGGCGGCTTTGCCGTACCAATCGGCGGCGGTCTGCGTATTTTGCGCCACACCGATACCGTTTTGATACATTACCCCTAAGCTGAATTGCGCCGGTGCATGATTTTGCCCGGCGGCCTGTTCGAACCAGTGCTTGGCCTGACGGTAATCCTGCGCGAGATGATTCAGCCCTTTGTAATACATCATCGCCAAATCGAACTGCGCTTGCGCATAACCCTGTTCCGCCGCGCTTTCCAGCCAGGTTTGCGCGATATTCAGATCCTGACGTAGCCCCTGCCCGTTCAGGTACATATAAGCCAGACGGTATTGCGCCGGCGCAAAATGTTGCTCTGCGGCCCGTTTATACAGTTTGGCGGCGGTGTGATAACTTTGCTCCACTCCCTGACCTTTTTCATACAAATAGCCAAGGTTGAATAAACCCGCCGGCAAATTCTGCTGTGCGGCTTTATCATACCAGAAGGCGGCATTCGCATAATCCTGCTTGTTTTCATACTGCTCGCCCAGATAAACCTGCGCTTCGGCATTGCCTTGTTCGGCACCCTGTTGCAACAGTGCCGCCGGCGTTTGTCTGTCGTAAGCGGTTTCCGCCAAAGCGGCCTGCGATGCCGGCAGCATAATAGCGAACAGCAGCGAGATAACGGCTTTCATCGTTTATACCGAAAACGGATATTTAATCGCGGCGTGACACTGATAACCGCTCACTTTGAAATCATCCAGCGTGACCCAGGTTTCCAAATCCTGCAACGTCTTAATGTCCGGATTGATTTCCAGCTTCGGCAGCGCAAACGGTTCGCGTTTTAACTGCACATCACGCATTAAATCAAGCTGATCTTCATAAATATGGGCATTGACGATTTTATGGAACGCCAGCCCCGGTTTTTTGCCGGTGATTTGTGCCATTAACGCCAGAAAAGTAAAGACCTGAATCTGATTGAAATTCAGCCCCAGCGGCACATCGCAGGAACGCTGATAACTGGTTAAATACAGGGTATCGCCCAGCAGCGAGAACGTGTGCGTATGCATGCACGGCCGCAGGCAGCCGAGATCAATTTCGCCCGGATTATAAAAGGTCATGATTTCGCCGCGATCATCAATGCCTTTTGTCAGATGATCAACGATTTTACGCAGCTGATCGACGCATTCCCCGTTCGGTTTACGCCAGGCGCGTCCCTGCACGCCGTAAACCCGTCCCATATCGTCAACGCCTTTGCGCTGCGGATTATTCAGCCAGGCGAGGTTTTCATTGGCATTGGCGTCCCAGGTTTTGGCGCCCAGTTTGCGGAAATCGGCGGCATTGTCGTAGCCGCGCAGATAACCCAGAAATTCGGCGATGGCGGCTTTCCAGTAACTTTTACGGGTGGTGATCAGGGGAAACTGATTTTCTGCCACATTGTAAGTCAGATCCGCATCGATCACGGTCAGACAGCGCTTGCCGGTACGCTGATTTTCGATCCAGCGTCCTTCATCAATAATGCGCTGGCATAATGCTAAATATTGACGCATAAACTTATCCTTTTTTGACCGCACTTTTATAAGAAACGGCGATAATCGTGAGGCCGATAATAATCATCGGGGCGGATAGAATCTGCCCCATGGAAATCTGCTGGCCGAAGAATAATCCCAGTTGGGCATCCGGTTCGCGGAAAAATTCGACGATAAAGCGGAACAGGCCGTAACAGGTTAAAAATAAACCGGCAACCGAACCTGTCGGGCGCGGTTTTTGGATGAACCGGTTCAGGATAAAAAACAGCAGCAACCCTTCCAGCACCGCTTCATAGAGCTGCGACGGGTGGCGCGGCAGATAACCGCCGGACGGGAATAACACCGCCCAAGGCACATCGGTTACGCGTCCCCACAGCTCGTCGTTGATAAAATTGCCGAGCCGCCCCATACCCAGACCGAACGGAATTAACGGCGCGACAAAATCAGCGGTCGCCCAGAAGCCGCGTTTTTGCAGCCGGGCGGTAATGTACATGGCGAGGATCACGCCGATTAAACCGCCGTGAAACGACATGCCGCCTTCCCAGACACGAAACAGATAGGCGGGATCCTGCACAAAGTAGTCGAACTGATAAAACAGAACATAACCGATGCGCCCGCCGAGGAAAACGCCCAAAAAGCCGTTAAACAGCAGATTATCCACCTGTTCCGTCGTCCAGCCGCTGTCCGGGCGATTGGCGCGGCGCACCGCCAGCCAGCGGGCGAAAACAAAACCGATTAAATACATCATGCCGTACCAACGCAGGCTGACCGGGCCGAGTGAGAAAATCACCGGATCAAATTGGGGAAAAGCGAAAAATTCCGAATTCATAAATTTCCTTCTGACAAATAATTATCGAATAATCATATCAATCGCGATGGCGATTAACAGTAATGCAAAATAACGTTTTAAGGTCGGCACCGGTAATTTCGTTGTGGTGGTGGCGCCGAGTTTCGAGGTGAAAAATGAGGTTAGCGTAATGCCGATCACGGCGGGCAGATAAACATAACCGACGGAATAAGCCGGCATATTGGCCGCATTCCAGCCGCCGACCATAAAACTCAGCATGCCGGATAAGCCGAGCAGCATTCCGCAGAAAGCGGATGAACCGATGGCTTTTTTCATTTCAATGCCGCGTGAATTTAAAAACGGCACGATAAATCCGCCGCCGCCGATACCGGCTGCGCTGGAGGCAATTCCGATCAATACGCCGCCGATGACCGATGAAGTGGTGGTCAGCGGCTTGTGCGCCGCTTTCGGTTTAATGGATAACAGCATTTTGACCGCCAGATAAATCACCAGACAGGCGAAAATCTTACTGGCGATGTCTTTGTCCAGTTTGCCGATAAATAGACCGGAAATAAAGGTTGACAGCATAATGACCGGCGCCAGAATCTTGACCGCATCCCAGACGACATTGCCGAGTTTATGGTGTCGCTGGGCCGAGGAAAAACCGGTAATCACGATAGTGGCGAAAGAGGTGCCGAGTGCCGAGGACATTAACACATTGTCCGGCACGCCCACCATCGGTAACAGATAAACCAGCACCGGAACAATGACCAGACCGCCGCCGATGCCGAATAAACCGGCCAGAAAACCGACCAGCGATCCCACCGCCAGACAGATAAGAAAAAAGGTCAACATATTAACCCCTTGTTTTATTTGATGAACGTTTTTGATATTTGGCAGAACCGGATTTTTTGGCCGGCTGCGCATGTTTAGTTTCGTGACGGTAAAGCGGACTTTTGCCGGCAAGCGGATCTTTATGCTGATCAAACAACACGGCCGCGAATTCTTTCATCGCTTTACGATAAACGTCTTTTTTGAACGACACCACCTGACGAACCGGATACCAGAAACTGACCCAGCTCCAGCCGTCAAATTCGGGCGATTTGTTGGATTGCACATTAATATTGGCGTCGTCCGAAATCAACTGTAGCAGAAACCAGCGCTGCTTCTGCCCGATGCACATCGGTTTGCTGTCGTAACGCAATAAACGCTTCGGCAGTTTATAACGCAGCCATTGCTTGGAGACGTACAGAATTTTGACATCTTTCGGGCTCAGTCCCACTTCTTCGAACAGTTCGCGGTACATCGCCTGCTCCGCACTTTCATTATCGTTAATGCCGCCTTGAGGAAACTGCCAGGAATTCTGCCCGTATCTTTTCGCCCAGAGTACTTGTCCTTTGCGGTTGCAAATCACGATACCCACATTCGGACGGTAGCCATCGAAATCGATCACTATCCCTCACCTTAATTTTTGTCTGATTATATTGATAGCGCTAAATTGTTTCATAATCCGGCATTTTTAACAACTGCTAATCATGATTTTAAACGCAAAACCCGGCCGCGTGAAAAGGTGTGGATAACGCTGTGTATAGGCGGCGCATAAATGCCGAACGGATTAAATATGATCCGCGCAGGATCATTGGCATGCAAGGATCTTATTGCGGGCTAATCGCGATCTCTGCTGTTTTAACCGCTGGATCCTTGAGGATTTCGAACCGCACTTTTTTAGCGCGCTTTATGTCGATAAAAACAACAGTTTGCCCTCGCCCGGTCAGGTTGTCTGAGGTTGAGATGGCGGGCTGTGAGTTATTCAGAATTTCTGTGGATAACTGTGTGACTGATCGCAGGGATAACCCTGAGTAACTTTTCAATTCCTCAACCTTGCGGCTAATAGATTTTAAAATATTGATATTTATCAACTGGTTATCTGTTTGTTGCGGATTTCCCCCGTATATGAAAAACCGCATAAAAAAGGTGGTTGTTTATTAAGCAGGACGCTCGGGCGGTAGGATTAAAGCCGCGACAAATAGTCCGCCCAGTCGAAATACTGGCCGGGATCGATTTTGCGCCCGGGAGCAATGTCGCAATGCCCGACAATGCGTTCTTTACTGATTAACGGATACTGCGCCATAAGGCGGCGGGTTAGCTCGCTGAGTGCGCGGTACTGCGCTGCGGTAAAGGGTTGCTGATTACTGCCTTCCAGCTCAATGCCGATGGCAAAATCATTGCATTTTTCCCGCCCCTGAAAACAGGATTGGCCGGCATGCCAGGCGCGATCGGCAAAACTGACATACTGAGTTACGCGCCCGGTGCGCTCAATCAGACAATGAGCCGAGACGCGCAGCTGAGAAATTTCCCGAAAATACGGATGAGCCTGAGGGTCGAGCCGGCCGAGAAAAAAATCATCGATATACCCGCCGCCGAACTGTTCCGGCGGCAGGCTGATGTAATGAATCACCAATAAAGAAATATCATTGGGATCCGGGCGCGGATCATAATGCGGCGAAGGCCGTTTTCTGGCATCGGTCAGCCAGCCGTGTGAAATGGTGTGTGATGGTTTTTGGCTCATAAAAATGTATTTTTGCGATCCCGATCGAAAAAAAAGTGCGGTGCGTTTGCCGTCGGTTTTTCTGTTATGCACACTGCCTGTCACCGCTTATGACAACTACGGCACATATAAGGAAAACCATTATGCAAATCTCCTATCCGGCAAAAATCGAGCAGGGATTTACCCTTATCGAATTAATGATCGTTATTGCAATTGTGGCGATTCTGGCGACAATTGCGATTCCGTCTTATCAGAATTATACCAAAAAAGCGGCGGTTGCAGAATTGCTGCAAGCCTCCTCCCCCTATCGCTCGGAAGTGGAGCTGTGTATTTATCATCAGGGCGGCAGAGAAAACTGCCATGCCGGCAGCCACGGGATTCAGCATAAGCTTGAAAATAAAGGCCGGGTGGCTTCCATAGAGGTAAAAAGCGGTGTTATTACGGTCAGCGGGCGCGACAGTCTGGCGGATACCACCTATATTCTAACGCCGGACGGCGATGCCGCTCAAGGCGTGTCCTGGCAGGCGGCCTGCTCACCGGCGGAGATTTTCCCGGCGGGCGCTTGCAGCTAATCGGGAGGAAATATGCCCGGCTATAAGTCCGACGCAGCGCGCAGTGTCGTTGCCATGGACGGAAAACCGTTCGAAATAGCACCGCACTTATGGGACAAAAACCGGCAGCAAGCGGCGTTGCTGCTGCGCTATTTTGCCGTACCTTTACGCGAAGAGGCGCATTCGCTGTGGCTGGGTATTGATAATCTGACCAACCTTGCCGCCTGTGAAGCCTTTTCATTTATCCGCGGCAAGGTTGTCGAACCGGTATTACTGGAAACAGCTGTGCTGAAAGCGCTGTTGCAGGCGCTGGCACCGTCAGTGGCGGAGGAGCCGCAAACGGCTTTTTATGCCCCGACGGAGGTTGATGTGGCGCCGGCTCAGGAAACGCATAACGATGAACCGGTGATTGCGCTGCTGGAACGGATTTTCGAACACGGATTACGCCGCAAGGCTTCCGATATTCACCTGGAACCGCAATCCGGCGGTCTGCAAGTGCGGTTTCGCATCGACGGCGTTTTACAGCGACAAGCGCCGGTGGCGGCAGCGCTGGCGGATCGTTTGATTTCCCGTTTAAAATTACTGGCGAAGCTGGATATCAGCGAAAACCGCCTGCCGCAGGACGGACGCTTTCAGTTTAAAACCGCTTTTTCCGACAGGCTGGATTTCCGTCTATCCGTGCTACCGACCAATCAGGGCGAAAAAGCGGTGCTGCGCTTGCAGCAGAACAAACCCGTACACCTGAGTTTTGCCGAACTCGGTATGACACCGCCGCAGCAAGCTGCGCTGCAACAGGCACTCTCCCGGCCGCAGGGGCTGATTTTGGTAACCGGCCCGACCGGCAGCGGTAAAAGCATTACGCTTTATACCGCACTGGAATGGCTGAACCAGTCGGAAAAACATATTATGACGGCCGAAGATCCCATCGAAATCGAATTGCCGGGCATTATTCAAACACAGGTGAATTTGCAAATCGGTCTGGATTTCAGCCGTTTGCTGCGTACTTTTTTGCGACAGGATCCCGATATTATCATGCTGGGGGAAATCCGCGACGAGGAAAGTGCCGCCATGGCGTTACGGGCGGCGCAGACCGGGCATCTGGTGTTATCCACATTGCATACTAATAATGCGGTTTCGGCGATTTCCCGCTTGCGGCAGCTGGGCATTCGCCAGCATGAAATTGAGAGCGCGTTATTGCTGGTGATTGCTCAGCGTCTGGTTCGTAAACGTTGCCTTGCTCATCAAACAGAAAATTGTGATTGTTATCAGGGATATAAAGGGCGTATCGGCATTTATCAATTTTTACAACCGCACTTTTCGGCGCAGCAGACCGAATATCGGACGGATTTTGCCGATTTGACGGCCAGCGCAATGGAAAAAGTCAATGCGGGACTGACGGATTTAACTGAAGTCGAACGGGTGTTGGGTAAAGGTGATGAATCGATTTAAACAGTTTCGCTGGCAAGGCATTGACCATTTACGACAAAAACAACGGGGCGAGATCGTCGCGGCCAACGTCGATGAAGCACGGCAAGCCTTGTTCCGGCAGGGATTGCGACAGATCAGGCTACAGCCGAACTGGCAATGGTCAAGCAAACCGCAACAAGCGGAAATCAGCGAATTGGCGATGCAGCTGGCGGTACTGCTGCAGGCCGCACTGCCGTTGAAAAACAGTCTGGAGCTTATGCGTCAACATTGTACGAATGTGGCGCTTTATCAATGGCTGGACGGATTAATTGCGGATCTTGAACGCGGACTGCGCTTTTCACAGGCGCTGGATAATCAGGCGCGCTATTTCACTTATCAGGAGCGCCAGCTGATCAAAGCCGGGGAAATGAGCGGCAAACTGGCACAGGTCTGCCAACAGATTGCCCGGCACAAAGGCCGTGCTTTGGCGCTGCAGCGTAAGCTACAGAAAATTCTGCTTTATCCGTTGCTGGTATTGGCGGTGTCGCTGATATTAACCCTGTTATTGTTGATTTTTATCGTGCCGCAATTCGCACAGCTGTATGTCGGTCACAATGCCGCGCTGCCTGCGTTTACGGCGCTGCTGATGTATCTGTCCGACGGCTTGCGTCAGTATGTTATTCAGTTTCTGCTGCTGGCGGTTTTGTCGGTGCTGTTTCTGCGTTTGCGCCTGAACAGCTCCCGCCGTCTGCATCTGTGGAAAAACCGCTTGCTGGCGTCTATGCCGGTGTTGGGCGAGATTATCCGCTTATCCCGGCTGGTGGCGTTTAGCCGCAGTCTGCATTTGATGCTGCAGGCCGGTGTTCCGCTGAATCAGGCGCTGCAATCCTTTTTGCCGAAGATACAAAGCTGGCAGGTGAATAATCGGCCGGAAGGCGATCCGGTATTAACTGCCGAAGTGGACTATATGCTGCAACGGATTAACCGCGGCTACGCATTTTCACAGAGTCTCGGTTGCAGATTGTTTCCGCCGCAGGCAAGACAAATGCTGCGAATCGGGGAGCAAAGCGGCAATCTGACGATGATGCTGCAACATATTGCCGAGAATTATCAACAGCGTCTCGATCATCGGATCGATTTGTTATCGCAGATGCTGGAGCCGTTGTTGATGGTGATTATCGGAGGGCTTATCGGCATGATTATGCTCGGCATGTATCTGCCGATATTTAATATGGGGGCGGTGCTGCAATGAGTTATCTGGCGGCGATATTGTGCGGCATGTTGGTCGGCGCCCGGATTTTCCGTTATGTTTCCACCTTTGCCGAGCATACCGTCAGGCAGGTTTATCACAATTATGTGGAAATTTTCAGCCGTAATCCGCCGCACTTTTGCCCTCGCGATGCCGTCTTACAGGCTAAAAAGTGCGGTGCGTTTTACGCCTATTTAATCAGTTTCGGCGCGTGGTTTTTATGCTGTTTTATCGCCTTTGAACCGGTTTTGTTCGCCTTGTGGATCGCGACATATTGCAGTCTGTTGTTTGTGATTGCGTTGATTGACTGGCAATATCGTCTGATTCCGCCTGCCTTGTGCCAGCTATTGTTTGCATTAGCGCTTGCCGGCGCGTACGGGCGGCTGACCCCGTTGACGGTGGAGCAAAGCCTGCTCAGTGCCATGGCCGGATTTAGCGGCTTTTATCTGATTTATCATCTGGCCAAAGACTATTATCGGCAGGAGGCATTAGGGCGAGGCGATTACTGGCTGATGCTGGGGCTGGGCGGTTTCATTCCGCTTTCACAGCTGGCGTTAATGGTATTGCTTGCCTGCCTCGGCGGGCTGACCTATGGATTGTATTTACGTTTACGCTCTAAACATGTCCGCTTGATTCCCTTTGCGCCGTTTTTATGTGCGGGCGGATTACTTTGTTTTATCTTTTATATGGGCAATTTCGACAGGATATGCCACAATGATAGCCATGTTGTTTGTCTGGTTATCCCGTACCTTTCCGGGCATTAACCGGCTTGCGTGTTGCAATCGGCGCTGCGGGATAACTCTTGCGGCATTAAGGAAAAACAATGACGTATATTGTAGGATTAACGGGCGGTATCGGCAGCGGTAAAAGCACGGTGGCGGATTTTTTTGCCGAACTGGGCGTGCCGGTGGTGGATGCGGATGTTATTGCGCGCGAAGTGGTGGCAAAAGGCACGCCGCTTTTGCAGCAAATCGTACGGCATTTCGGTGAGGACATATTAACCGAACAGGGCGAACTTAACCGGGGCGCGCTGCGCGAGCGGATTTTCGCCGATGATGCGGCGCGGCAATGGTTGAATTCAATATTGCATCCCGCGATTCGACAGGCGATGTTGAGCCGGTTACGGGCGCAAACCTACCCGTATGTGCTTTGGGTGGTGCCGCTGTTAATTGAAAATCATCTGACCGCACTTTGTGATCGGGTGCTGGTGGTGGATGTGGCGCCGGAAACGCAACTGTTACGCGCCGCCAAGCGGGATAAAAATAACGCGGCGCTGATTAAAAATATCATGCGCTCGCAAGTCAGCCGCGCAGAGCGCTTGCGCGTCGCCGATGATGTGATTGACAATAACAGAGATTTCACGGCATCGTTACCCGAAATCAAACAAAAAGTGTTAGAATTACACCGTTATTATTTACAACAGGCAGGAACCGAACATGAGTGACGATAGTTTTGAAGTGCCTTGCCCGATTTGCAGAAAACCGGTGGTGTGGTCGGCACAAAGTCCGTACCGTCCTTTTTGCAGCAAGCGCTGTCAGCTGATTGATCTGGGCGAATGGGCAAGCGAGGAAAAGGCGATTCCGTGCGATACGGCGGATTTTGCGACAGACGACAATTTTGGCGAAGACTGGAGAAAACATTGATGAACATTCAGCATCAACAGGGCGAAAAAGACGGCGTGTTTTTTCTGACCGACGGCGAGAACCGTCGGATTGCCGAGCTGACCTATTATTTTGTGGATCAAAACACCATTAACGCCAATCATACTTATGTCTCGGAAAGTTTACGCGGGCAGGGCGTGGCGGATCAATTATACCGTGCGCTGCGGGATTTTATTGCCGCCCGCCGGCTGAATCTGATCCCCGGCTGTAGCTATATTGCTAAAAAATGGCAAAAGGAAACGCGCTAAGCGTGTTGTTCTCTTTAACATGACGACGGGCTGATTTCGATAATCAGCCCGTTTTGTTTGCCGGTATGGCCGGCGCTAAATGAGCGTGTATAAGCGGCAGGCCGAATAAATCCGGCGGCGGTTATTGAGCTTCGGCGTTGATCCTGCTAAAATTCACCGCACTTTTATTTATTGCAATAAAAGACAAGTTCGGATGAAGGTAGCTGGAGAGTAGGGAATTGACCCTGCACCGACGAGGTAAAATCTTTCAGGTGCTAATAGATTAGCGAGGACTGTTACTGGACGAACCCTTGGAGAGATCCACTGTGCGATGGCACAAAATGGACGCCGAAGGCGCAAAAGAGCGGTCGTTTTTTCGACTGTTTTTGAAACGCTCAGGCAAAAGGACAGGGGCAAGAGACTATTCAGGTGATTTTAGCGCCGGCTGCGGCGTTATTTCTATTTTATTCATTCGCCAAACATCTTTTCGCCTCCTTGTAAACCGCGATTTTTTACGAGGAATTCACATGTCGCTGGAAACGATATTATCATCGATCAATTCATTTATCTGGGGCCCGCCGCTGCTGATTTTGCTGTCCGGTACCGGGCTTTATCTGACGTTGCGTCTCGGTTTTATTCAGATTATTCATCTGCCGCGGGCGCTGGTCTATTTATTTAAAAAAGAGCGTGGACAGAAAAAAGGCGATGTTTCCGCTTTCGCCGCGCTTTGCACCGCACTGGCGGCGACTATCGGCACCGGCAATATCGTCGGCGTGGCGACCGCCATTCAAGCGGGTGGGCCGGGCGCTATGTTCTGGATGTGGCTGGTGGCGCTGCTCGGGATGGCGACCAAATACGCCGAATGTCTGCTGGCGGTAAAATATCGCGTTCGCGATAAACAAGGCTTTATGGCGGGCGGCCCGATGTATTATATTGAGCGCGGGCTGGGCATCGGCTGGCTGGCGAAACTGTTTGCCGTTTTCGGTGTGCTGGTGGCGTTTTTCGGTATCGGTACGTTTCCGCAGATTCAGGCCATTACGCATGCGATGAACGATACCTTTCATGTGCCGGTGGCGCTGAGTGCCGCGGTGATGACGCTGTTGGTCGGGCTGATTATTCTGGGCGGCGTGAAACGTATTGCGACCGTCTCTTCCGTGCTGGTGCCGTTTATGGCGGTACTGTATGTGGCGACGGCGGTGGTGATCATTATTTTTAACTGGCGGCAGGTTCCGGCGGCGGTTACGCTGATTATTCACAGCGCCTTTGAGCCGCAGGCGGCATTGGGCGGTGCCTTGGGTTATACGGTGATGAGAGCCATTCAATCCGGTGTGGCGCGCGGGATTTTTTCCAACGAGTCAGGGCTGGGCAGTGCGCCGATTGCCGCGGCCGCAGCGCAAACCCAGGAACCGGTGCGTCAGGGGCTGATTTCCATGACCGGCACGTTTCTGGATACCATTATCGTTTGTTCGATGACCGGTATCGTGCTGGTGTTAACCGGCGCGTGGCAGTCGGATATGGCGGGGGCGGCGGTCACCAATTACGCTTTTTCGCAGGGATTAGGCAACAGTATTGGTGCGACGATCGTGACTGTCGGGCTGCTGTTTTTTGCCTTTACCACCATTTTGGGCTGGTGCTATTACGGCGAGCGCTGCTTTGTTTATCTGGCCGGGGTAAAGGGGATTAAACTTTACCGCACCGTATTTATCGTGCTGGTCGGCTGCGGCGCTTTTATTCATCTGGAATTAATCTGGATTCTGGCGGATATTGTCAACGGATTAATGGCGTTTCCGAATCTGATTGCACTGGTCGGATTGCGGCATGTGGTGGTGAGTGAAACGGCGGATTATTTTGCCCGTCTGAAACTGCGCCATGTGGCACAGGACGAACCGGCCTGATCGCTGAATCTTGTTTAAAAGATAAACTAAAACAAAGGGTTGCTGACGATAATCAGCAACCCTGCGGCGCAAAAAACTTTATCATCATAGCAATTTTCAAGGCAAAAGACAGTATCTTTTTTCAGATTTTCCACTCAGATCATAATTTTTCTTTTTTCCGCCGGAATTCGTCATAAAGTGCTTGAAAAGTCAGGATAACGACGCTATTTTGTTACTAAAGGATTTCACGGAGTAGAAATACTCTTCATTAAAACAAAGAGGTAAATGCTATGACTCTAAATATCACAAGTAAACAAATGGATATCACCCCTGCAATTCGTGCTCACGTCGAAGAAAGACTTGCTAAGTTAGGTAAATGGCAAACTCAGTTAATCAATCCGCATTTCATTTTAAACAAAATTCCGCAAGGTTTTTCGGTTGAAGCCTCAATCGGCACGCCGCTCGGTGATCTGTTCGCCAGTAGTCAGTCGGAAGATATGTATAAAGCGATTAATGAAGTTGAAGAAAAATTAGAAAAACAACTGAATAAATTGCAGCATAAAGGCGAAGCCCGTCGTGCCGATGAACGTTTAAAAGACTCTTTTGCCGAATAATCACGCGGCATGTTAATTCGGCCCGTCTGTGATGACGGGCTTTTTTGTTGGACAATCGCCGCTTTCACGGTACAATGGTGGCACGTTATAGCCTCGTGGTTCGCAACCCTCCCACGCAAAAAAACTAGGAAAATTATGTCTTTATCAACTCAAACGGGCGATCGCAAAGCGGTTGTCATTTTCTCCGGCGGACAAGATTCCACCACCTGCCTGATACAGGCCATTGCGGATTATGGTCGCCGGCAGGTGGAAACCGTCACCTTCCGATATGGTCAGCGTCATGCCATTGAACTGGAAAAAGCCGCCTGGATTGCACAGGATCTCGGCGTTAAACAAACCTTGATCGACACCTCGGTGATCTCATCCATTACCACCAACGCCTTAATGCAGGACAACGCCGAAATCAAGCCGGGCCCGCAAGGCGTGCCGAATACCTTTGTGGACGGACGCAATGCGCTGTTTTTGCTTTATACGGCGATTTACGCCAAAGGGCAGGGCATCCGCGATATTATTACCGGCGTGTGCGAAACGGATTTCAGCGGTTATCCCGATTGTCGCGACGTGTTTATTAAATCCATGAATGTCACGCTGAATTTGGCCATGGATTATCATTTCAATCTGCGCACGCCGTTAATGTATCTGACCAAAGCGCAAACCTGGGCGCTGGCCGACGAGCTGGGCGCACTGGATTACATCAGAACCCATACGCATACCTGCTATAAGGGCGTCGAACACGGCTGCGGCGAATGTCCGAGCTGTGTATTGCGCGAAAAAGGGCTGAAGGAATATTTGCAACAGAAAAGTGCGGTGGAAAATGTTTAAAGTTTCGAAAGAATTCAGTTTTGATATGGCGCATCTGCTGGACGGGCACGACGGCAAATGCCGCAATCTGCACGGTCATACCTATAAACTGCAGGTGGAAGTGAGCGGCGATTTGCACCCGCAGGGCGCCAAGAAAGGCATGGTGATGGATTTTACCGATCTCAAAGCGGTGGTGAAAGCGCTGATTTTAGATCCGATGGATCATGCTTTTATTTACGATACCACCAGTCGGCGCGAATGCCGGATTGCCGCGCTGTTGCAGGAGCTGGACTCGAAAACATTCGGAATGCCGACGCGGACCACCGCGGAAGAAATGGCGCGGTTTATTTTTCAGCGCCTGAAACGGGAAGCGGGGCTGCCGGTATCGGCGATCCGACTATGGGAAACGCCGACTTCTTTTTGCCAGTACGATGAAAATTAATCAGCTCCTGCCGACGGCGGATGAACCGCAATATGCCGTTGTGGAAATTTTCGAAAGTTTGCAGGGCGAGGGCGCCAATACCGGCATGCCTTGCGTGTTTATCCGTTTCGGCAAATGCAATTTGGCCTGTTCCTGGTGCGATACGGAATTCAACCGTTTCCGCTGGATGCGCCTAAGCGAGATTATGCGCAAAGTGCGGTCGTTTTCTGCCAAGAATATTATTATCACCGGCGGCGAGCCGACAATTCAGCCGAAATTAACCGCACTTTTGACTCACCTGAAACTGGCGGGCTATTTTCTTGCCATGGAAACCAACGGGTTAAAACCGGTTGCGCCGCAGATTGATTATATTGCGGTGAGCCCGAAAGCGGAGTATCGGGAAAGATATCGTCGGCGCTGTATCGCTTTCGCCGATGAAGTGCGGATTGTCGCGGACGGAGAAATGCTGGAGTTCTGTGCGGAAATAGAAGCGCGGATTCAGGCAACCTATTATTATCTGTCGCCTTGCGACATTAACGGCGAAATGAATCTGCTGCATACCGTGCGCCAACTGGGTTTGCTCAATCAGCGCGCCGGTAAACCCCGCTGGTTGTTGAGCCTGCAAACGCACAAATTAATCGGCATGGCATAACGCGCTAGCCGCGCGGGTGATAACGTTCGTGCAGATGTTTCAGCCGTTCCTTGGCAACATGGGTATAGATCTGGGTGGTGGATAAATCGCTGTGGCCGAGCAGCATTTGCACCACCCGCAAATCCGCGCCGTGATTAACCAGATGAGTGGCGAACGCATGGCGCAGCACATGCGGCGATAACGCGTCGCAGTCGATTTCCGCCAAAACCGCATAATGCTTTATGCGATGCCAGAAAGTCTGGCGGGTCATTTGATTGCCGCGACGGCTTGGAAACAGCGTATCGGCACTTTGTCCGGCCAGTAAAGCCGCCCGTCCGTACAGGATGAACTGGCGCACCCAATAAGCCGCTTCTTCCCCCATCGGCACAATGCGTTCCTTATTGCCCTTACCGATAACCCGCACGACGCCCTGATTCAAACTGATACTGTCGATATTCAGCGCCACCAGTTCGCTGACCCGCAAGCCGGTGGCATACAGCAGCTCCAGCATAGCTTTGTCGCGCAACTCCAGCGGTTCGTCAATATTCGGCGTATTCAGCAAATCCGTCACTTGCTGTTCCGTCAGATATTTCGGCAGCCGCCCCGGTAATTTGGGCGAACTTAATACCGCACTGGGATCATCGGGGCGGTACGCTTCGCGGTATAAATATTGAAACAGCTTACGCAGCGCACTTAACAGGCGCGCCGTGCTGGTGGCTTTGTAGCCCTGCTGTAATCTTTCGCCGAGAAAGGTTTGCAGATCCACTGCATCCAGCGTCAGCAGGTTGAGTTCGTGTTTTTCCAGCCAGCGGCACAGTGCGCTGAGATCCAGCCGGTAAGACTGCACGGTATTGTCCGATAAACCTTTTTCCAGCCAGAGTTCGTTCAGAAACAGTTCAAGCAACGCCGTATCTTTCATGAGGCCTCGTTACGGAGCAAAAAGGCTTCCACTTTCGGCGGAATAAATAACAGCGCCATAAGCGCCACCCCGCTCATTACCGCAAAGGTGAGTGACGGCGAAAGCGGATACAGCACGCCGGATAACGCCGTCAGCAGCGCCACCGCGGCACAGCTGGACAAGCCGTTGTATAATCCCTGCAATTTGGCGATCGTATTTTGCGGCTGGGTGGTGATATAACGTACCATGGCATAATGACTGGCGGCATAGGTCAGACTGTGCAGAAGCTGTGCTGCGGCGATAACCGCCAGTTCCTGCGTTGAACCCAGCACGCCCCAGCGCAGTGCCGCCGCCAGCGCGGAGAGATAAAACAGGCGGCTGACGTTCCAGTGTTTGAATAATCTGGTGGAAAAGAAAAACAACACGATTTCTGCAACCACGCTTAAACCCCAAAGCAAACTGGTAGTTTGCACCGAAATGCCCGATTCCGTCCAGTACAGCACGCTGTAAGCGTAATAAGCCGCATGGGAACCTTGGATCAGCGAAATGGCAATCAGCAGGCGCAGGGTGGTGCGGTTTTTCAGCAGTTGCCCGAAAGTGACCGTATTTTCGACCGCACTTTCCGTTTCATCATGCGGCGGCGTATGCGGCGAGTTCATTTGCATAACCGCATACAGCCCTAAAAGTGCGGTTAACATCCAGATAATATAATGCTCGCCGCTTATGCCGATAAGATAGCCGAACAGGGTTACGCCGACCACAAACGCCGCGGAGCCGATCAAACGCGCCTTGCCGTAATCCAGATGGATTTGTTTCTGCCAGGTGGACGCCAGCGTGTCGCTAAGCGGCATGCCCGCCGCATTCAGCATGGCAAACAGCCAGATTGCGCCGCACAACAGCCAGAAAGTCTGCGCCAGAAAGGCGATAACGAACATCACCGCACAGCTCAGCCACGCCAGATAGCGCAGTGCGTTGAGCAGCTGAGAGGCGCGTTTGACCAGTGCGGAAAAGAAAATGCCGCCGATAAAACGGAATAAATAAGACGACGCCAGAATTAAACCGATGGTTTCCGCGCCGTAAGATTGCGATTTCAGCCAAACGGGAAAAAACGGTACAAAAACGCCGTAGGCGCAGTAATAGCCGAAAAAGCTCAGTGCCAGCCAGGTAAAAGGAGAGATTTTCATTAAAACAGTTTTTCCATTTCTTGCGAACGTTGCACACAGGCCTGAATTGCCTGTTGTACGGTCTGTTCCAGATCGTGCTGCGTAAATACGGCCAGTGCCGCCGCTGTCGTGCCGCCTTTCGAGGTGACGTTTTGCCGCAGCCGCGCGAAAGACAGCGCCGGGTTTTCAGCGGCCATTTTAGCCGCGCCGAAAGCGGATTGCTGAACCAGCAGACGCGCATCGGTTTCTGTCAGTCCCATTTCCGTTAAGGCGTTCTGCATGGCTTCCATAAACAGGAAAAAATAAGCCGGGCTGCTGCCGGACGCCGCCGTTATCAGGTGCATATCGCTTTCTTTTTCCACCCAGCAGCTTTTGCCGACGGCGTTTAATAACTCCTGCGCAAAGGCTTTTAACGGCTGCGGCAGATTCGGTTCGGCAAACAGCCCCGCCATGCCGGCGGAAACGAATGCCGGTGTATTGGGCATGACGCGGACAATATGCCGTGCGCCGGGCAGTAACGCTTGTAAACGCGCCACCGGCACCGCGGCGGCGATGGAAATTAATAATTTGTCGGCAAAATTCACCGCACTTAACGGCGCGCAGACAGCGCCGATCACCTGCGGTTTCACCGCTAATAACACCGCTTCCGCGCGGGTGGCCGCCGCAAGATTATCGTCGCTGACCTGCACGCCCTGAGCGGCAAAGATGTCCCGTCTGTCCTGATTCGGATCGCAGACGATAATTTGCTGCGCCGGATAACCCTTTTTTAACAGCCCGAAGACAATCGCCTGCGCCATATTGCCGCCGCCGATAAATGCGATTAATTTATGTTGCATATTTTTATCCCGAATAAGTTACAATAGAAAACCGATATAGGCACACATTTTACCTGAATAATAATAAGGATCTACTATGTTTTGGTTTAAACACGCAATGATTTACCGGCTGACAAAAACACTGGACTGGGAGGCGACGCGTTTGCAGCAGCAACTGAGTCAATGCGAATTTTATGCCTGCAGCCAATCGGATATGAGTAAATTCGGCTGGACGAATCCGTTGCGCGGCAGCGAATTGCTGCATTTTTCCGTCGGCAAGCAGATTCTGCTGGTGGCGCATAAAGAAGAGAAAATTCTGCCGGCGCATGTGGTTAAGCGTGAACTGGACAGCCGAATCAACACGCTGGAACAGAAAGAAAACCGCAAACTGAAGAAAACGGAAAAACAGGCGTTAAAAGACGATGTGGTGTCTGCGCTGTTGCCGCGCGCATTCAGTAAACATCAGCAAACCGCGCTGTGGATCGATACGGAAAATAACCTGATTTATGTGGATGCGGCATCCGGCAAACGGGCGGAAGATGTGCTGGCGTTATTGCGCAAATCCTTAGGCTCGCTGCCGGTGGTGCCGTTAAGTTTTGCCAATGAGCCGACTTCGGTGATGAGCGATTGGGTGGCGAATGAGACGATGCCGCAGTGGCTGACCGTGCTGGAGGATGCCGAACTGAAAGGCAGTCAGGACAATGCGGTGATCCGCTGTAAACAGCAGGCGCTGGATACGGATGAAATGTTATCGCTGCTGCAGGCGGGCAAACACATCAGCAAGCTGGCTTTGGAATGGGAAGCGCATCTGACGTTTGTGCTGAATGAGGATTGCAGCTTAAAACGCCTGAAGTTTGCCGATCAGATCCGTGAGAAAAACGAAGATATTTTAAAAGAAGATGTCGCTCAGCGTTTTGACGCGGATTTTGTGCTGATGACCGGCATACTGGCGAAATTAACCGAAAATCTGCTGAATGAGTTCGGCGGGGAAAAAGTGCGGTTGTAAACGACCGAATTTCAGGACGCCGCGGCGTCCTTTTTGATGCCTATTGCTGTTCTACGCACTGCTCGGCCAGCACATCCCCCACCGCACTGGTCAAGGTGCTGTATTCGCTGCGTTCGGTCCAATGCCAATGAATATTGGTGAATTTGCGACCGCTCTCGGAAATGGCTTGAGTGAGCTTTTGGGTGCTTTGTTCAAAGGTGAGCGTAATTGAGGTAAGTTTTCTTTTCTTATTGCCCGGAGTGCGAATAATGCGCACCACTTTGTTGTCTTTGCACAAATAACGCGTCGCTTTGCCGCCCGGCTGTGTGGTTTTTTCCACGACCATTGCAGGCGCTTGCGGCGCGCTTTGGGATGGCGCAGGCGGTATCAGTGGCTGGCTGCAGGCTGCAAGCCCGAATACGAAAGTCAATAAAAATCCCGTTTTTAACATGACATCCCCTTTTATGGTGTGCTGAAAAACAGCGTTTAAATGCAATGAAAAGGTGGGAATACTCCCACCTTAAAATTATTTTTTATATTGATAGCTACCGTCTGACTGGCGTACAAAACGGCTGCCGTTAGACAGGCGTAATTCGCTGACGCGGCCTTGACCGTTTAACGAAACCTGAACTTTATCGCCCGGTTTAAAGCTGCTTAATACGTTACCGGCGCCGTTTGCCTTGGTCATCGCATTGACATCGGCGATATTCAGGTTGTTGTCGCGGAATACCTGCATTAAGGTGACACCCTGTGGCACGGTTAAAGTTTTACCCGTTGTGGCACCGGCCGTTTGTTTGGCGGCGGAGGCTCCGGCGGCTTTTGCTTCGACCACCGGCGCGCCTTTGCGTTCAGGTTTGCCGGCCGTCGCCGTGGTTTTGCTTTCACCGGCTTTGGCGGCCTGAACCGGTTTAACCGGCTTGGTGGCGGTCGTCGGTTCATGGTGAACCGGTTTATTGGCCTCGGTGTGAACCGCGCTGCTACGGGTCGGCTGTGGTGAAACCGGTTTTGGCGCAACCATCGGTTCGGTGCCGGCGTGAGTTTCTGTCGCCGGTGGATTCGGCGCAGGCTGAACGGTTGTCGGTTGCGTTGCCGCCGGCTGAGTATCGGTCGCTTGCGGCGCGTTATGCTCCGCCGGGTTTACGGCGGCTTGTTCTTCGCGCTGTGCATTGGCATCGGTGGCGTTCATTGCCGGCACATCGGCCGCCTGTTCGTTTTGCCCGTTATTCATATTGTCCAGCAGCGTATTTTCTAACGGCTGGCTTTGATCCAGAGACTGGAACTGGGTCGGAATATTGGTCGCCGATTGTTCGAAGGAATGAACGGTTTCCGAGCTTGGTTTTAACCAGGACACAATCAGTAAAATAATAACGGCGACCAGTAAGGCGATGAAAATCCGGCGGTATTTCGGCGGTAATGCCTGTAAAATCGCCCAGTTCTCCGGATTTTTCAGATTTCTTGCCGGGGCAGCGGATTGCGCATTCTGGGACGCGGCATCCGGTGTGCTGTTGTCGTTTGTTACCGTGTTGTCGCCGGCCGGTGTCGCCGCGGGCGGCACATTCTGCTCATCGTTTGGCAAGCTGCTTTGAGCGTTTGTGTTTGTCGTGCCGATTGTCGGTTCTTGGCGCGAGCTGAATTGCGCCGCCGGGGCTTCTTTCCGAGTAAAAGACTGCATGATACCTTTCGCTTTGTTTAACAATGAGGGTTCAGAGGTCATCGGCTTTTTCGGCGTGATCGGCTCAATTTGATTAAATTCGAGATCCAATTCGTTTTGTGCCGGATTGGTTTTCACCTCTGTGTCAGGTTTGTTTTGTTCAGTTGTCACGGTTATACCTTAATGCTAACAGTAAAAAGAGAGGCACTTATACAAAGTGCGGTCGAAATTGCGTTTATTTTAAAGGATCTTTCACGATTTTCCTATGCCGAATACAAAGTTTTATTCGGCTCGCCGGCAATTTCGCGCGCCAGTTTCGGCACCAGATAACCGGATGTGATGCTTTGTAATTCAGTGTAAATTTTTGTTGCCTGCCGATCTTCAATATAAAAATGGCTGGCGCCTTCCACTTTATCCAGTAAATGCAGATAATAGGGCAGGATGCCGACGGCAAACAGTTTATCGCCCAGATGTTTCAGTACCTGTGCGTTATCATTCACGTTTTTCAGTAATACCGATTGGTTAAGCAGAGTCACGCCCGCCTGTTTCAGCCGCAACATGCCTTCCGCCAGAAGGTGATCGATTTCGTTCGGGTGATTGATATGGGTCACCAGCAGCGTTTGCAGACGGCTTTGCGCCAGTATGCGGCAAAGATGGTCGGTAATTCGTTGCGGAATCACCACCGGCAGGCGGGTGTGAATGCGCAAGCGCTGTAAGTGCGGTAGATTTTCCAGCTGTTTTAGCAGCCATTCCAGCTCGTGATCTTTGGCCATCAGCGGATCGCCGCCGGAAAAAATCACTTCTTCGATTTCGGTATGCGCCGCGATATAAGCGATGGCTTTCAGCCAGCTTGACTTATCGCCTTTGTTTTGCGCATAAGGAAAATGGCGGCGGAAACAATAGCGGCAGTTAATCGCACAGCTGTTTTTAATCATGAACAGCAAACGGTTGTGGTATTTGTGCAGAATATTCGGCGCGGCGGTTTGCTGTTCTTGCAGCGGATCTTTGCAAAATCCTGCCGCACTTAGAAATTCCTGCCGCGATGACATGGCCTGTAGAAACAGCGGATCCTGCGGGTTGCCTTTTTCCATTTTGGCCACAAAAGGCAGCGGGACGCGCAGCGGAAACAGGCGGCGGGCGGCGATATCCGGCCCGAATGTATCGCTCGGTAACGATAGTGCGGTTAATAAGGCGTGCGGATCGGAAATGGCGCCGGCAAGGTAATCCGTCCAATTTTGTTCTTCTCTAATCGGGTGATTTTGGGTTAAAATACGCACTTTAAAAAAACAATCTCTTTTACTTGAGGATAATATGGCTACATATACTACCAGTGATTTCAAACCAGGTCTAAAATTTATGCAGGACGGCGAACCTTGCGTTATCGTGGAAAATGAGTTCGTTAAACCGGGCAAAGGTCAGGCGTTTACCCGCACCCGTATCCGTAAATTGATTTCAGGCAAGGTGCTGGACGTCAACTTTAAATCCGGGACTTCCGTGGAGGCGGCGGACGTGATGGATTTAAACTTAACCTATTCCTATAAAGACGACGCATTCTGGTATTTTATGCACCCGGAAACGTTCGAACAATATTCCGCCGATAAAAAAGCGGTCGGTGATGCGGATAAATGGTTATTGGATCAGGCGGACTGCATTGTCACTTTATGGAACGGCGCACCGATTTCCATTACTCCGCCGAATTTCGTCGAACTGGAAGTGATTGAAACGGATCCGGGCCTGAAAGGCGATACCGCAGGTACCGGCGGCAAACCGGCTACATTAAGCACCGGTGCGGTAGTTAAAGTGCCTTTATTCGTGCAAATCGGCGAGGTGATCAAAGTGGATACCCGCTCCGGCGAATATGTTTCCCGTGTGAAATAACGATACGAACACAGACAAAAACCGGCGGATGCCGGTTTTTTTATGACTGCGATTGCGGGCAAAATAAAGGGCGACTATTATCGCCCTTATTTGTCCCAATGCCGGTTAAGCCGCAAAAGGATCGCGTAAAATCATAGTTTGTACCCGATCCGGGCCGGTGGAAAGAATATCCACCGGTACGCCGGTGACTTCTTCGATCCGTTTGATATAGTTACGGGTGTTTTGCGGAAGCTGGTTGACATCGGTGATGCCGAAGGTATTTTCTTTCCAGCCCGGCAGGGTTTCATACACCGGCTCCACGCCTTCCCAGTCTTTTGCCGCCAGTGGCGCATATTCCACAATATCCCCGTTTGGCAGCTTATAGCCGACGCAGATTTTGACTTCGTCAAAGCCGTCCAGCACATCCAGTTTAGTCATGCAGAATCCGGAAATGGAGTTTACCTGAATCGCACGGCGAATCGCCACCGCGTCAAACCAGCCGCAACGACGCGGACGTCCGGTAACGGCGCCGAATTCGTTGCCCTTGCGCGCGATTTCCGCACCGACTTGGTCGAATAATTCGGTGGCGAAAGGGCCGCCGCCGACACGGGTGCAGTAGGCTTTTACGATGCCCAATACATAGCCGATATAGCGCGGGCCGAAGCCGGAACCGGTCGATACGCCGCCGGCAGTGGTGTTGGAGCTGGTCACATACGGATAAGTGCCCTGATCGATATCCAACATAGTGCCTTGCGCGCCTTCAAACAGAATATTGTCGCCGTTTTTACGCGCGGTATCCAAAATGGTGGTCACATCAGCCACCATGCCGGTGATAATATCGGCGATGGCGAATACGTCATCCAGCGTTTTTTGATAATCGACCGGTTCGACGTTGTAATAGTTGACCAGTTGGAAATTATAATAATCTAAAATGGTTTTTAATTTTTCGGCAAAGGCGGCGCGATCAAACAGATCGCCGACCCGCAAACCGCGGCGCGCCACTTTATCTTCATAAGCCGGGCCGATCCCGCGACCAGTGGTGCCGATAGCTTTCTTGCCCAACGCCGCTTCACGGGCATGATCCATGGCGACGTGATAAGGCAGGATTAACGGGCAGGCTTCGGAAATCAATAAACGTTCGCGCACCTTAATGCCGCGGCTTTCCAATTCGCCCATTTCCTGTAGCAACGCCGACGGCGAAAGCACCACGCCGTTACCGATAAGGCAGGTGACGTTCGGGCGCAGAATACCGGACGGAATCAAACGCAGCACGGTTTTTTCACCGTTGATGATCAGCGTATGCCCCGCATTATGACCGCCCTGATAACGCACCACATAGCTGACGCGATCGGTAAGTAGATCGACAATTTTTCCTTTACCTTCATCGCCCCACTGAGCGCCGAGGATAACAACACTTTTTCCCATATCTTCCGCCTTTTAAGCTGAGTTTTTATTCATGAATAACCAGCTGATTACTTTACTATTTTATCCGGTTAATCTCAATCCAAATCGTTATTTTCTTCGCATTTTCCCGTTGATAAAAAAGAGCGGTCGTTTTTACCGCTCTTTCGGGATTATTCTTCAAACAGATTTTTATGCAGCGCGCGCACCACATCGTCGGCCTGTTCGCTCTGAACCAGCATACACACATTGTTGCTGCTTGCTCCGTAGCTGATCATACGGAGATTGTAGGTTTCCAGCGTGCCGAAAATGCGTTTCGCCAGCCCGGCGGTAATATGCAGATCATTGCCGACCAGCGCCACCAGCGACAGACCGGTATCCACTTTCACACTGGACACTTCGCTTAATTCGGCCAGCAGTTCGCCGGACAGCATATTGGCGCCGGAAGAGGCGGAACCGGTTTTATCCAGCGTCAGTGCCACGCTGACTTCGGAGGTGGTGATGGTATCTACCGAAATTTTGTGTTTCGCCAGAATACTGAACACATTGGCCAGAAATCCCTGTGCGTGCAGCATGCTGAGGCTGGACAGCGTGAGCAGCGTTTGATCGCGGCGCAGGGCAATGGCGCGGAATGTCGGGCGCGGCTGCGGATCGCGGGTGACCCAGCTGCCGCCGTCCTGCGGCGCTTTGCTGGAACCGACATACACCGGAATATTGCTGCGTACCGCCGGCAGCAGCGTGGCCGGGTGCAGCACTTTTGCACCGAAGGTCGCCATTTCCGCCGCTTCGGCAAAACTCATGGTATCAATACGGCGTGCGGCCGGCACAATGCGCGGATCGGTGGTATAAATACCGGCGACATCCGTCCAGATCAATACATTCTTAGCATGTAAAACCTCCGCCAGTAACGCCGCGGAATAATCGCTGCCGCCGCGTCCCAGCGTGGTGGTTTTGCCTTGCGGATCGCGCCCGATAAATCCCTGCGTGATCACAAGCTCGCCGCGATCGAGCAACGGTTTTAAAATATTATCGCTGTTTTTGCGGGTTTGTTCGTCATTCGGTGCGGCTTTGCCGAAATGGCTGTTGGTGGCGACTACCGTGCGCACATCCACCCAAGTGGCGTTGGTATTCAACTCTTTCAGCAGCTGCACGAAAATCAAGGTGGACATCATTTCGCCCTGACAGATCAATTCGTCCGTGAGCGCTGGAGAGGTTGCCAGACTGGCGGCTTCGGCTAGGCTTTCGATATTGCTCAAAATCGCGTCTATTTTAGGCCGCACTTGGGAGGCATCCTGTAATTCGTTTAAGATATTTTCCTGAATGCGGCGGACTTCCGCCACGCATCTTGCCTGCTCCGAGGCATCGCAACCGTTGGCCAGCGCGACTAGTAAATTGGTTACGCCGGCTGAGGCGGAAAGTACGACGACGCGGGTGGCGGGATCGGCGATGATGATTTCGGCGCAGGCACGCATGGCGGAATAATTCGCGACACTGGTGCCGCCGAATTTAGCGACTGAAAGATGGGACATAAGTAAATTCCTTTAATGGTTAATTAGACGTAATGTTGTGTTCCACAATACAGATAACGATTTAAACAAAGATTGTCAAATATTATTTTATAAAATAAAAGAAAAACGCCATTCTGTTAAATGACGTTTTAATATTTTCCTTTTTAACCATGCTAATCGAATAATTTTCAATTAGGTGCGTATCAGATAGTCGCCGCTGCCGACCCATTTATAAGCGGTCAGCGCCTCTAATCCCATCGGACCGCGGGCGTGCAGTTTCTGTGTGCTGACCGCCACTTCCGCGCCCAGACCGAATTGCCCGCCGTCGGTAAACCGGGTGCTGGCATTAACATACACCGCGGCGGCATCCACCTGATTGACAAATTGCCGCGCCAGTTGCTGTGAGGCGGTCAGAATCGCTTCCGAATGCTGGGTGCCGTATTCGGCGATATGGGCGATAGCCTGTTCGATATCCTGCACAATCACGACGTTTAAATCCGGCGAGCCCCATTCCTGACGCAGCTCGGATTCCTGCACCGGGGAAACCGTCGCACCGGCCTGTTGTAATATCGCAAGTGCGGTCGGATCGGCGTGAAATTTTACCCGCTTATCGTTGAAATAGGCCGCAAGCCGGGGCAGAAAATCGGCCGCGATACTGCGCTGCACCAGCAGTGTTTCCACGCTGTTACAGGTACTCGGGCGCTGGGTTTTGGCATTATCGATCACGGCTAAAGCGCGCGGCAGATCGGCGCTTTGTTCCACGAAAATATGGCACACCCCGACCCCGCCGATAATCACCGGAATGGTGGCGTGCTGTTTGCAAAAGGCATGCAGTTTGGCGCCGCCGCGCGGAATAATCATATCCACATAGGCATCCAGCTTGAGCAATTGCATGACCAGTTCGCGATCCGGATCGGTGATCGCCTGTACCGCATATTTCGGCAGCCCCGCCTGCTGTAAGGCCTGTTGTATCACCTCAACCAGAATGGTATTGCTGTGCCGGGTTTCTTTGCCACCGCGCAGAATAACCGCATTGCCGGTTTTTAAACACAGGCTGGCGGTATCAATGGTGACGTTCGGCCGCGCTTCGTAAATAGTGCCGACTACGCCTAACGGCACGCGTACCCGTTCGATTTTTAATCCGCTGTCCAGCGTACCGCCGTCGATAATTTTACCGACCGGATCCGCCAGCGAAACCACATGACGGACATCGCCGGCAATCGCTTTCAGACGTTGCTCGGTCAACAATAAACGATCAATCAGCGCCTCGGATAACCCGTTTTGTTTGGCCGCCGCAACATCCTGCGCATTGGCGGCGAGAATGTCGTCGGCCTGCGCTTCCAGTTTTTCGGCAATCAGGTTTAAGACGTTGTTTTTTTCTTGTTGCGATAATTGCGCTAAAACGAAAGCCGCCTGTTTAGCCTGTTTGCCCATTTGAATTAATGCTGTCATCTGTGATCCTATTTGGTTTTTTTCGGTAATTTGTCATCGTTTTCTTTGGCGGCGATCGGATTTTCCTGATAATCGAAAACCGGCAGACCCCATTCGAAATAAATCGCCAGCAAGCGCATGATAAAACCGCTGGCCAGCGTGACGATAATCACCAGGTTGTGGTTGATATTCAGTTGCTGTAAACCGATGTAAATACT
The DNA here is from genome assembly GCA_000751835.1 of Necropsobacter rosorum. GTDB lineage: Bacteria > Pseudomonadota > Gammaproteobacteria > Enterobacterales > Pasteurellaceae > Necropsobacter > Necropsobacter rosorum. The sequence continues at coordinate 41,008 of CCMQ01000017.1, forward strand.
GGCGGCCAGCAATGCGACGCTGGCGTAAAGCTCTTTCTGAAAGACTAACGGAATGCGGTTGCACAACAGATCGCGCAACACCCCGCCGAATGCACCGGTGATAATGGCGGCGATAATGGCAATGGTCGCGCTGTGGCCCATATCCAGCGCGATTTGCGCGCCGATAATGGAAAATACGATCAAACCCAGCGCATCCAACACCAGAAAGACGGTACGGAAATAGCGGATAAAATGTTTAATCAGCGGGGCGATAACGACAGTTAATACCGCAGCGCCGGCCACGATTAAAAAATAATGCGGATGTTTAACCCAGCCCAGCGGATAATGTCCGAGCAGCACATCACGCACCGAGCCGCCGCCGATTGCGGTCATCGAGGCGATGATAATCACGCCGAAAATATCCATTTTTTCCCGTCCGGCGGCCAGCGCACCGGTAATCGCTTCGGCGGTGATACCGATAATATATAAAATACTGAGCAGCATAATGCTCCTGATGAAAAGTGCGGTCCGTTTTCTGCGTATTTTAGAGAGGAATGATAAAAAATGCCACAAGCGAACGCCTGAAACGGGGTTATTTTTGACCGCACTTTTAAATTTCTGCATAATGTGCGCCTGAATCGTACCGTACAGGAAATGTTTATGTCCGAACCACAATCAAAACCCTTGACCGCCGTTTTATCGTTAATTCCGCCGCTGCTGTTATTCGGCGCGGATATGTTTGCGCTGTATTTACAACCGCAGGCGAAAGCCGTTTCGCATTTAAGCCCGGCGCTGCTGATGGCGCAGTTGCTGTGCCTGCTGGTGTTTGCCAAAGGCGAAATCTGTAACGGTCAGCGCGCCCGCCTGATTAAGGTCAACCTGTATTTGCTGCTTTATTGGGCGGCTTGGCTGGTATTAAGCCTGTTTTCCAATTATCACTATGTGCTGACGGATATTGTGAGCCTGTGCGGCATCGCCGTGACGCTGGCGATTTGGCAGCAACCGCAGGATGTGCAAATGCGCCGCTCGGTGTTAGTGCTCGGTGCGCTGCTGGCGGGGCTGGGCATACTCACTTATTGGCTGATGTTTAGCGAACTGCCGCTGCGGGATATGATGCAATACAATCCGCTGGCGCAAGGATTAACCGGCATTATTTTGGCGAATAGCATGTTAGTGATATCAAAAAACCGCCTGCAAGGCTTGCTTACCGTACTGCCTTTCGGCATGTTGATCTTGTTACTGCTTAATGCGCTGGCGGTATTGATTTTACTGGCGTACGCCTATTCAAGTGCGGTGATTTTCGCCAACGAATTGGCTTTAATTCTTTATTTTTGCTTGCATTTACTGATCGCCGCCATACTGGGCGCATGTATTATGCGAAAACGCCGCTTAGACTACAACGGTTTACTCATCCTGCTGTTTATCAGCGCCAGCTTGCCGTTATGGATACGGTTTTCGTATGTGGGTTAAAGCGGCTTTCACAGGCGAATTGTCGTTCGCCTGTGAATTATCTGGATTGAGTCGTGCCTTTTTCCGCTTGAAAACAAGCCGAATTACAAGCATAAAAAGCCGCATTATGCGACTATCTTATTGAATTATCAATTGTTTGAAATGGTGCCCGAGGGCGGACTTGAACCGCCACAGCCCGAAAGCCGAGGGATTTTAAATCCCTTGTGTCTACCGATTTCACCACTCGGGCGAGTTGTTTCTGACTGCGGTTGCATGATGGAGGCGTGTCCCGGAGTCGAACCGAGCTACATGGATTTGCAATCCAGTGCATAACCGCTTTGCTAACACGCCGTAGCGTAAATTGGAGCGGGAAACGAGGCTCGAACTCGCGACCCCGACCTTGGCAAGGTCGTGCTCTACCAACTGAGCTATTCCCGCTTTCGCTGCAACACATTCGCTGTCAGTGGCGTGCATTTTACTGACTTCTGACAATCTGTCAACGGGTGGTATGAAAAAAAATACTTAACTGCTGAAAAAAACTGCAACCCTTGCCAAAGATAACGGAGAAGGCGAATTCATGCCAAATTCCGGGCGGCGCCGAAAATCTGCTTTAATCCTGATCGAGTTTGTGCCAGAATGTTGACATTCTTTTTTCGGATCGAAATGCGTCGCACACCGGTTAAAACCGGCGTCTATTACAAAAAAGTGCGGTGCATTTTTTAATTGTTTTAGTGAGGAATTATGACCCAACAATATCAGATAGATACCTTATTAGCGCAGGCCGGTAACCGGACAGACGAACGCACCGGCGCGGTTTCTACGCCGATTTTTCTGTCCACCGCATACGGCCACCGCGGCATCGGCGAAAGTACGGGATATGATTATACCCGCACCAAAAACCCGACCCGCACCGTATTGGAAGAAACCATCGCCAAACTGGAAGGCGGCGATCGCGGTTTTGCCTGCGCTTCCGGAATGGCGGCGATTCAGTTGTTGATGTCGCTGTTTACTGCGCCGGACGAGTGGATCGTATCCAGCGATGTTTATGGCGGCACTTACCGGTTATTGGATTTTGCCTATAAACATAATCACGGCGTTAAACCCGTTTATGTCGATACGGCGTCGCCACAGGCGATTGAAGCGGCGATTACGCCGCATACCAAGGCGATTTTTGTAGAAACACCGTCCAATCCGCTGATGGAAGAATGCGATGTGGCGCAGATTTCGGCGCTGGCGAAAAAACATAACTTATTATTGATTGTGGACAATACGTTCCTGACACCAGTGTTGTTCCGTCCTATTGAACACGGGGCGGATATTGTGATTCACAGCGGCACTAAATATCTCGCCGGACATAATGATGCGCTGGTGGGGCTGATTGTGGCGAAAGGGCAGGAACTGGGCGAGCGTTTATTCTATATTCAAAACGGTGCCGGGGCGGTGCTTTCGCCGTTCGACAGCTGGCTGACGATCCGCGGCATGAAAACGCTGGCGCTGCGTATGGAACGGCATGAAAAAAATGCCAAAGCGCTGGTGGAATTTTTGCGCGCCCAGCCGCAGATTAAAGATGTGCTGTATCCGAATAAAGGCGGCATGCTGTCGTTCCGCCTACAGGATGAAAACTGGGTCAATCCGTTTTTGAAAGCCTTGAAATTGATTACGTTTGCGGAAAGTCTTGGTGGCACGGAAAGTTTCATTACTTATCCGGCAACCCAGACCCATATGGATATTCCTGCAGCGGAACGTATCGCGCGCGGCGTTTGTAACCGTCTGCTGCGTTTTTCCGTCGGTTTGGAAAACGTTGAGGATATTAAAGCGGATTTGCAACAGGCTTTTGCACAGTTAACGGCGTAATATCCGGCTGACTTTTGCGCATGGTGGAGGTAAAGATGAAAATCGCAGTATATAGTACGAAAAGTTACGATCGCAAATATCTGGAACTGGTGAATGTTAAATACGGTTTTGACATTGAGTTTTTTGATTTTATGCTGAATGAAAGCACGGTGAAGATGGCGGAGCATTGCGATGTGGTGTGCATTTTCGTCAATGACGACGGCAGCCGCAATGTGCTGGAAAAACTGGCCGCACTCGGGGTCAAAATGGTGGCGTTGCGCTGTGCGGGATTTAATAATGTGGATTTAAAAGCGGCGCAGGAACTGGGGCTGAAAGTGGTGCGCGTGCCGGCATATTCGCCGGAAGCGGTGGCCGAACACACAGTAGGGCTGATGCTGACGCTCAATCGGCACATTCACCGCGCCTATCAGCGCACCCGCGAAGCGAATTTTTCGCTGGAAGGATTAATCGGGTTTAATATGCACGGGCGTACCGCCGGGGTTGTCGGCACGGGGAAAATCGGCGTAGCGGTGATGCGGATTCTGAGCGGCTTCGGTATGCAGCTGCTGGCTTATGATCCGTTTAAAAACCCGCAGGCGGAAGCATTGGGCGCGCAATATGTCGAGCTTGACGAATTGTATGCCAAATCGCATGTGATCACTCTGCATTGCCCGGCAACACCGGAAAATTATCATTTATTGAACCGTGATGCGTTCGCCAAAATGCGCGATGGCGTGATGATTATTAATACCAGCCGCGGCACGCTGATCGATACCCAGGCGGCGATCGATGCGCTGAAACAGCGTAAAATCGGATCGCTGGGAATGGATGTGTATGAAAACGAACGCGAACTGTTCTTTGAAGATAAATCCAATGAAGTGATTCAAGATGATATTTTCCGTCGTCTGTCCGCCTGCCATAATGTGTTGCTGACCGGCCATCAGGCATTTTTGACGGAAGAGGCGTTAATCAGCATTTCCGATGTCACCTTATCGAATATTTATACGTTACAAACCGGTCAGCCTTGCGCCAATGCGGTGCTGCCTTCTTAGTCTTTGACTATTAAAACGATTAGTGCGGATGAGGTGATCTTTATGTTATTATCACCGCACTTGAATTTAACAAAAATGTCACCATATGCGAGACATGGTTTACAACAAAGGAAAATAACAATGAGCGAAGTATTACATACAACAGATGCGACATTTGAGCAGGACGTATTGAGAGCCGATGTACCGGTATTATTGGATTTCTGGGCGCCGTGGTGCGGCCCGTGCCGTATGGTGGCACCGATTCTGGATGAGCTGGCGGCGGAATTCGGCGCAAAAGTGAAAGTGGTGAAAATCAATATTGATGAAAATCAGGAAACTCCGGCGAAATTCGGCGTGCGCAGCATTCCGACGCTAATCCTGTTTAAAGAAGGCAAAGCGGCGGCAACACAGGTCGGCGCCTTACCGAAGAATCAGCTGGCAAATTTTGTGAATCAAAATATCTGATTGGTTCACTAAAATAATCGAATCCCGCCCAAGAGGGCGGGATTTTTTTGTGCTGAATTCGGCGCGTTCTATTTTGTTGCGCGCAATATTGTCAGCAGCGCTTTCAGCGACTCGTCCAGCGCGGCGGTTAAACGCAGGGTTTCTGCCGATTTGGGATGCTCGAAACGGATGGCATAGGCATGCAAAAACAGACGGTTTAACCCAAGTGCGGTCATTTTTTGATCGAAATCTTTGTCGCCGTATTTATTATCCAGCGCAATCGGATGACCGGCATATTGCGTGTGTACCCGGATCTGATGCGTCCGCCCGGTAACCGGCGAGGCTTTGATTAACGTAGCGCCGGCATAACGTTCTTCAATGCTGAAATGGGTTTCGGACGGCTTGCCCTGTTCGTCCACCCGCACAATACGCTCGCCGCCGGCCAGTTCGTTTTTCAGCAGCGGGGCGTTAATCGTTTTACAATGGGATTGCCACTGCCCGCGCACCAATGCCAGATAGTCTTTCTGCACGGTTTTTTCGCGCAGTTGCTGATGCAGATTGCGCAATGCGGAACGCTTTTTCGCCACCAGCAAAATGCCGGAAGTATCTCTGTCCAGACGATGCACCAGCTCCAGAAAACGCGCCTCCGGGCGTAATGCGCGCAAGGCTTCGATCACGCCGAAATTCAGTCCGCTGCCGCCGTGTACGGCAAGGCCCGAGGGTTTATTCAGCACCAGCAGACAATCATCTTCAAAAATAATCTGCTTTTCCAATCGGGCGACCTGATTTAATTTTTTGGAAACCGGCGCCTGTGCTTTTTCCGCAACCCGCAGCGGCGGCACGCGCACGCTGTCATCGCGCTGTAATTTATATTCCGGTTTGACTCTGCCTTTGTTGACCCGCACTTCGCCTTTGCGCAGAATGCGGTAAATCAGGCTTTTCGGTACGCCTTTTAATTTTGCGGTCAGATAATTATCCACCCGCTGCCCGGCTTCGTCCTCGGTGACGGTCAGAAATCTGACCCCTTGATTGATGGTTTTTGCTTCGCTGTCGTGATTCATGTGATTTTTCGGAATGTGCCATAAAATTGCCGCGTATCATAGCATAAAATGAAGGAATTACCTTGCCAAAATAGCCTTGTCGGTAGATAATAAGGCGGCTTTTTAAGTGAGTAAAACAGCTTAAAAACGCCTTTGATATCATTGAATCCGGCAATGCGGCATACGGCATAAGACATCACGGATTCAATCAGTGAGCCTGATTAAAAACAGCGACAGCTTGCAGAATGATGATTAATCGATTTTGTTTTATCGGCGTATTACTTTGCGGTGGATTCCGGTAACGCAATCAATGCACCCAGCGACTGACGGTCGGGAGACGGACATGGCGCGACAGACACGAGGTCGATTGCGAAGCAAAGTGCGGTGATTTTTAATCAAGAATTATGAAAATATAAGAGACAATTTAATGAAAAGAATGCTGATTAACGCGACTCAAAAAGAAGAGTTGCGCGTTGCTCTGGTGGACGGGCAGCGTTTATTCGATCTGGATATTGAAAGTCCGGGTCACGAACAGAAAAAAGCCAACATTTATAAAGGTCGCATCACGCGGGTAGAACCGAGCCTTGAGGCGGCTTTCGTCGATTACGGTGCCGAACGGCACGGTTTCCTTCCGCTGAAAGAAATCGCCCGCGAATATTTCCCGGCCGATTATGTGTATCAGGGACGTCCGAATATTCGCGATATTTTACGCGAAGGGCAGGAAGTGATCGTACAGGTAAACAAAGAAGAACGCGGCAATAAAGGGGCGGCATTGACCACCTTTGTATCGCTGGCGGGAAGTTATCTGGTGATTATGCCGAATAATCCGCGCGCCGGCGGTATTTCCCGTCGCATTGAAGGCGACGAGCGTCTTGAGCTGAAAGATGCGTTAAGCTCGCTGGAAGTGCCGGAAGGCGTCGGGCTTATCGTGCGTACCGCCGGTGTCGGTAAGTCGCCGGAAGAACTGCAATGGGACTTAAAAGTATTGCTGCATCACTGGGAAGCCATTAAACAGGCTTCCGAAAGCCGCGCCGCGCCGTTTCTGATTCATCAGGAAAGCGATGTTATCGTGCGCGCAATCCGCGATTATCTGCGCCGTGATATCGGTGAGATTTTAATCGACAGCCCGAAAGTTTACGAAAAAGCCAAAGCGCATATTAAACTGGTGCGCCCGGATTTTATTAACCGGGTCAAGCTGTATCAGGGCGAAGTGCCGCTGTTCAGTCATTATCAGATTGAATCGCAAATCGAATCCGCCTTCCAGCGTGAAGTGCGCCTGCCGTCCGGCGGTTCTATCGTTATCGACGTGACGGAAGCCTTAACCGCAATCGATATTAACTCCGCCCGTTCCACCCGCGGCGGCGATATTGAAGAAACCGCGTTGAATACCAATCTGGAAGCGGCGGATGAAATCGCCCGTCAGTTGCGTCTGCGCGATTTGGGCGGTTTGATTGTCATTGATTTTATTGATATGACGCCGGTTCGCCACCAGCGTGAAGTGGAAAACCGGATGCGTGATGCGGTACGTCAGGATCGGGCGCGTATTCAGATCAGCCGGATTTCCCGTTTCGGCTTGCTGGAAATGTCCCGTCAACGTTTAAGTCCGTCACTGGGCGAATCGACTCATCATGTGTGTCCGCGCTGTCAGGGTACAGGGAAAATCCGCGATAACGAATCCCTGTCCTTATCCATTCTGCGTTTGCTGGAAGAAGAGGCGCTGAAAGAAAACAGCAAGCAGGTGCATACCATTGTGCCGGTGCAAATCGCCTCTTATCTGCTCAATGAGAAACGCCGGGCGATCAGCAGTATTGAAAAACGGCATAATGTGGATATTGTGGTGGCGCCGAGTGAAAATATGCAGACCCCGCAATTCAGCGTGTTCCGCGTGCGTGACGGCGAAGATGTGAACGAATTAAGTTACAATCTGGCAAAATTGCACGAAAATGAGGAAGACAGCTTTACGGCGGAAGAATCCTTGGTAAACCGTAATACCGAAGTGGCGGCGGTGACCACGGAAAGTATTCTGGAAAATGCCGCCGTTTCTCTGGCCATCGATACGCCGGCGCCGATGCCGACCGTACACAAGGAGGAAACTCCGTCATTACTTGAGCGCATTATTGCGAAAATCAAAAGCCTTTTTGCCGCCGAAGCGGTGGAACAAAAGCCGCAGGAAACGCGTAATAATAAAAGCGGCCGCAACGGCAATCGTCGCACTCAGGAGCGTCGTAACACTCGCCGCAACCGTAATGAAAAGGCGGACGGTAAAACCAACGATGAAAGCACTGAGCGCAGCGAACGTAATACGGAAAAAGCGCCGGATAATGTGCGGGTGAACCGTAATAAACGCACGAAAAAAGCACCGGCGGCGGAAGAGGTTCAGCCTAAGTCAGTGGAAAATAACGCGGTAAACGACGAGGAACGCGAACCGGCAGCGAATCAGCCGCGTCGCCAGCGTCGCGATTTACGCAAAAAAGTCCGGGTCAGCGACAATGACAATCCGTCACCGGAAAAACCGGTTGAACCGGCAGCGCAAATAACTGTTGAACAAACGCCGTTTGAGGAAACATTGAGCGAACAGGTTGAAGCACCGGTTATTGAGACTGCCGAGGAAGACGGCGGCGAGAAAGAAAAACGTCGGGACGGGCGCGATAATAATCGCCAGCGTCGCCTGCCGCGCCATTTACGGGTCAGCAAACAACGTCGCCGCAATAATTCTGAGGCGAAATCGCCGATGCCGTTATTTGCCGCGGTGGCTTCACCGGAATTGGCAAGCGGTAAAGTCTGGATCAATATTAAAGAGGTCAATGCCGCGAAAAACAATTCGTTTTTATCCGTAGATGAACTGCTGGAACAGCAGAATCAGCAGGATGAAGAGGTTGCGGTGGTGTTGCCGGCCACGGAAGTATTGGTCGAAGCGGCACAAAACGAGTCGAAACCGTTGGCCAATTTCGTTGCCCAGCCTGCCAATGAATCGGTAGAGAAAAAAGTGCAGGAATCGTTACAGCGCCTGAATGTGGTGCAAACCGAGGCGCAGCCGACGACGCCGGCCGAACCGTCGCAAAATGAACCGGCTTCAGTAGAAATGATGCCGGAAAGCGACCGCACTTATCACTTTGATGGTCGTCAACTCGGAACGATTTCCGCCGTGGCGCATACCAAAGCGGCAATGACGCCGGCGACAGCCATAGAAAGCGAGCATGCACCTTATCCGATTGTACAATGGCAGGATTCCCGCTATTACTTCCACGGCAAAGGTTCGGCGGGGCATCACAGTGCCGTCAGTCATGTTTATTCGGAACCGACCCGCGCGAAAGCGGAATAATCCGTTACTGAATTAAACTAAAATCCGAAAGATTGGCTTTCGGATTTTTTATGCGCGTTTTCCGGCGCTGAAAAGTTGTTGCAAAAAAAAGCAATTGAATCAAAACGCGTTTTTCCGCGCTTGACTTAACCGGGTAAAGCACGTATTATTCCTCACGCTTAAATCACGGAGGAATGGTCGAGTGGTTGAAGGCACCGGTCTTGAAAACCGGCGAGGGTTTACGCCCTCCGTGAGTTCGAATCTCACTTCCTCCGCCATCAAATTCCATAAAGCCTGTCAGGATAATCCGACAGGCTTTTTTCATTAAGTTTCGCAGCGATTGCGGGCTAATCAGTCTTGTTTTAACGCCAGATACTCTTCCAGCAGTTCAATCGCTTCCAGACAGCGCAGACGGCGTTGTTTGGTGATTTCGATCTGTCGTAAGTAGTATTGTTTTGCACTGTGGTCGGTTGTGCGCATATAGCCGGCGTGCTGTTTTTCAAGTTTTTCGTTTAGCGCCTGTAACGCGGCATAATATTTTTCCAGTCGTTCGCGCGGCGGCAGCTGGTGGATCAGCTGTTTTTGCCGTTCCCGCGCGGAGGCGCCGGTTTCTGCGATTGTCGCTGGACGGCGGGATGTGGGGGTCAGCGCATCGGCAAGCGCATTGCATTGCGCCAGCAGTTTGTGGCTGTAAAACTGATATTGCGCCGTATCATTACCTTGCAGTTTTTCTAAGCTGGCCAGCGTGTGCTCCAGTTCCCGTACATAAAAACCGAAAGACTGAAAATCTTCACTGAATAAAGTGCGGTCGAATTTGGCAAAGATTTTGCGCTCTTCCGCGAGATGATATTGAGCATAAAACCGCGTCAATGTGTGTCGCAGACGCCGGATAAGTTCGGATTTTGTCATAGCCTAATAAAAAATCGGGCGTCGTTATGACGCCCGTATAAGATTAAAGATACATCGCCGCAATCCAGCCGAAAACCAGCAGCGGAATATTGTAATGGATAAAGGTCGGCACCACGGAATCCCAAATGTGATCATGTTTGCCGTCCATATTTAACCCGGATGTCGGCCCCAACGTCGAATCGGACGCCGGCGAACCCGCATCGCCCAAGGCCGCCGCTACACCGACGATAGACACCGTGGCCAACGGCGAGAAGCCGAGCGATAAACACAGCGGCACATAAATCGAGGTAATAATCGGTACGGTGGAAAATGAGGAGCCGATCCCCATGGTAATGAACAGCCCCACCAGCAACATTAAAAAAGCGGCCAATCCTTTATTATTGGCGCCCAGCCCTTGACTGAAGGTATCGACCAGCACATTGACGCCGCCGGTGGCGTTAATCACCGCAGCGAAACCGGAGGCGGCGATCATCACGAAACCGATCATCGCCATCAGACGCAGGCCCTGCTGGAAAATATCGTTGCTTTCTTTTAATTTAAAAATACCGCACAGGGCGAAAATAATTAAACCGGCCAAACCGCCGATAATGGTGGAACTGGTGATCAGCTGCAACCCGAAGGTGATAATAATCGCCACCAGACTGGCAGTGACATGAAAGGGTTTGATGCTGGCGATATGCCGTTCAATCTCGGCGGTAGTCAGGGTTTGATGCGATGCGGCGTACTCGCGCGGTTTGCGGTAGCTGATGAATACTGCGGTTAATAAGCCCAGCACCATTCCGATCACCGGAATTGTCATCGCCAGCGACACTTCGCCCACCGAGGTTTGCAAACCCAGCGGCGCGCCCACCTGATTGATATTTTTGACCAGCACGCTTTCAATAAAGATTTTCCCGAATCCCACCGGCAACAGCATATAAGTGGCGGTTAAACCGAAGGTCAGTACGCAGGCTACCGCGCGGCGGTCGATTTTCAATTTGTTGAAGATGGACAGCAGCGGCGGGATCACAATCGGAATAAACGCAATATGCACCGGCAGCAGGTTTTGTGAGGAAATCGAGAATAACAGCAGTACCGCAAGGATAAAATATTTGAAGCCCGCCATGGAACGGCTTGTCGGCGTCCGGCCGAGCCGTTTGATCACATTAAACGCCAACAGATCGGTGATGCCGGATTTTGAGATCGCCACCGCAAAAGCGCCCAGAATGGCGTAATTCATGGCGACTTCCGCGCCGCCGCCCAGTCCGCCGGTAAAACTTTTTATGGTTTCGCTGATATTCAAATCACTGCAAAGCCCCGCGGTTAAGGCGGCGATAATCAACGCGATGACCACGTTAATGCGCAGCAGACTTAAGGCGAGCAAGACAATGATAGAAATCACGACAGGGTTAGTGAATAACATGAGGTATCGTCCTTATGGAATGAATGAGAGAAAAGTGTGGTTCAATTTACTAAAAATAAAAGTTTTGTCTATTACTTTTATAAATCTCACCGCACTTTTACTCAATCAGTTTGATTTTATTCAGCAATATGGGGAAAACCGCCGAGATTTTTTAAATGATTGACCATATAACAGAACAGTTCCGCGGTGCGTTGCGTATCATACAGGGCGGAATGCGCCTGTTTGTTGTCGAAGGGGATTTTCGCCGCCTGACAGGCTTTAACCAGCACCGTCTGCCCGAACATCAGCCCGCTTAAGGTCGCCGTATCGAACATGCCGAACGGATGAAAAGGATTACGCTTAATGCCCGTTCGTTCCGCCGCCGCCATCAGAAAACCCTGATCGAACGCCGCGTTGTGCGCCACAATAATCGAACGCTGGCAGTCGGCGTCTTTTTGCGCGCGGCGCACCATTTTAAACAGTTCGCCGAGGGCGAGATGTTCCGAAACCGCACCGCGCAAGGGGTTATTGATATCAATACCGTTGAATTTTAAGGAATCGGGATTAATGTTAGCGCCCTCAAACGGCTGAATATGGAAATGACATTGTTGATCGGGCGTTAACAGGCCGTTTTCGTCCATTTTCAGCGTAATGGCCGCCAGTTCCAGCAGCGCGTCGGTACGTGCATTGAACCCGGCGGTTTCCACATCAATAATTACGGGAAAGTAGCCGCGGAAACGATTTTTAAGCAGATTATAATTGGTCGGTTCGGCGGGGGGAGTGGTTGTCATAATAAATTCCGAATGCGTGGGATAAAAAATATTAAGGCGGATTGAAAATTTCCGCCCGTAAATCATAGCCGGCAGGCAGTAAGCTCAGCCCGCCTGCGCAGTGAACAGTAAAATCAGTTGCCTAATCCTGCCTGAGCGCTTTTATTTTCGATAAATTCGATTTTATAGCCGTCCGGATCTTCGACGAAAGCGATTACGGTAGAACCGCCTTTAACCGGGCCGGGTTCGCGGGTGACTTTTCCGCCGGCGGCTTTCACCGCTGTACAGGTGGCATAAATATCGTCCACGCCGATAGCGATATGGCCGAACGCCGTACCGAGTTCGTATTCGCTCACGCCCCAGTTATAGGTCAGCTCGATCACGGCGGAGGTTTCCTCATCGCCATAGCCTAAAAACGCCAGTGAATAGCGGTATTCGGGGTTTTCGCTGGTGCGCAGCAGGCGCATGCCCAGCACGTCACGATAAAAGTTGATTGCGCGTTGTAAATCGCCCACGCGTAACATGGTATGTAAAATTCGCATCATTTCCTCCGCGTTAATACGTTTAAAGAGTAATAAAACGCTGAGATTATGCCATAACCGGAGTGAAAAATCATTAATTGCGGCAAACCGGGCGCTCAATCAGCGGCAAATCGCTGGCGGCGTTATTTCACTGCGATCATCGAACCGAAATTAAAACACTGAAACCACAGTTCGGTGTGAGAAAATCCCACCGATTTTAACCGCACTTTATGCTGTTCGATACTGTCGGTGCGCATCACGTTTTCCAGTGCGGTGCGTTTCTGGCTGACTTCCAGTTCGCTGTAGCCGTTAGCGCGTTTGAACTGATGATGCAGATCGATCAACAGATCGTTGATCCGGCCGTCCTCGAAACGGAATTTTTCCGACAGCACCAGCACGCCTTGCGGATTCAGCCCGTGATAAATGTTTTGCAGCAACGTCAGGCGGTCTTCCGGCGGCAGAAACTGTAAGGTGAAATTTAAAATCACCATGGAGGCGTTTTCAATGCGGATACGGCGAATGTCATCGCACAAAATCTCCACCGGAATATCGCTGTGATAGGCGTTGATATGCTGGCGGGCGCGTTCCACCATGGGGCGGGAATTATCCACGCCGATAATGTTGACGTTCGCGTGTTTAATATTGCGCCGGGCGGAAAGGGTCGCCGCGCCCCGCGAGCAACCCAAGTCGTACACTTGGCTGTTCGGCGTGACGAAACGTGCGGCCAGCATGCCGATCGCGGTGATAATATTGGCATAGCCGGGTACCGAGCGCTGGATCATGTCGGGAAACACTTCCGCCACGTTTTCATCAAAAGTGAAATCGCCCAGCTTTTCAATCGGGGTCGAAAATAGCGTATCTTTTGGCATGATGTTCTATCATTCAGGGAAAAAGTGCGGTCATTTTAGAAGAAGTTTTGCCGCCCGACAAATAAATTTTCAGCCTAAATGCGCCATCGCGCGCTGTTCTTGCCGTATGCGGATAAACAAGATCACCCCATAAAGCGGCAGACCGAACAGCGCGGTATATTCGGCATGGCAGAGCAGCGCCAGACCGATTAATTCGGGAATAATATTTAAAAAATAATTGGGATGACGCACATAGCGAAACAGAAAGGAGCGGTTGATCCGGTGATTGGGCAGAATATAGATTTTTACCGTCCAGATTTCCTTCAGCTGGCGGATCACATAAAACAGCGCGATAAAAGCGAAAATAAGCAGCAACAGACCGAGCTGAGACAGGGCGTCAAAGCCGATTTGATTGTGGTTGGCCTCAATAATCGCCGCAAAATAAAAGGCGATATGGGCGGCGGAAAGCAGGGCGGAATTGCGCTTGCCGTATTGCTGCGCGCCGTTTTTGATGAGATTTTTTTCATTTTTGATGGAAATAGACAGCGAATAAAACCGAATAGCCAAAATGGCTACAAATAACATATTGATAGTTAACATTAAATATCCTTGCATTATTAATTTTTAGCGCGAATAATGTTAGCAGTGATTGTGTTTTTATCCAATGCGAAACGGATTGGTCGGAGCAGAAAACGATTACGGACGCCTGAAAAGTGCGGTGAAAACAAATCGTGTTTTTTAACCCGATTTTCGCTATAATCTGGCGGTTAATTTCTCTCATTTTATTCAAGGAATATTCTATGATGCGAACTCATTATTGCGGTGCGTTAAACCGCGAACACATCGGGCAGGCCGTGACCTTAAGCGGCTGGGTGCATAAACGGCGCGATTTGGGCGGGTTGATTTTTATTGATATGCGCGATCGCGAAGGCATTGTGCAGGTCTGTTTTGACCCGGCTTTCCCGGATGCGCTGAATGCCGCCGGTGCGTTGCGTAATGAGTTTTGTATTCAGATTAGCGGCGAGGTGATCGCCCGTCCGGCGAATCAAATCAACCGAAATATGGCGACCGGCGAGGTGGAAGTGCTGGCCAAAGCGCTGACCGTGTATAACGCCGCCGAGGCGCTGCCGCTGGATTTCAATCAGAATAATACCGAAGAACAGCGCCTGAAATACCGTTATCTGGATTTACGCCGTCCGGAAATGGCGCAGCGTTTGAAAGCCCGCGCCAAGATTACCGCATTTGTGCGCCGTTTTATGGATGCCAACGGCTTTTTGGATATCGAAACCCCGATGCTGACCAAAGCCACGCCGGAAGGCGCGCGCGATTATCTGGTGCCGAGCCGGGTGCATAAGGGCAAATTCTATGCCTTGCCGCAATCGCCGCAATTGTTTAAACAGCTGCTGATGATGTCCGGTTTCGATCGCTATTATCAGATTGTGAAATGTTTCCGCGATGAAGATTTACGCGCCGATCGCCAGCCGGAATTTACTCAAATCGATGTGGAGACCTCATTTTTAACCGCGCCGGAAGTGCGCGCGATCATGGAACGGATGATCCACGGCTTATGGCAGGATATTCTGGACGTGGATTTGGGCGAATTTCCGGTGATGACCTGGCAGGAAGCCATGCGGCGTTTTGGTTCGGACAAGCCGGATCTGCGCAATCCGCTGGAAATGGTGGATGTGGCGGACATCGTCAACGACGTGGATTTCAAGGTGTTCAGCGGCCCGGCGCAGGATCCGAACGGACGCGTGACGGCTATCCGCGTACCGAACGGGGCGAGTATCACACGCAAACAAATCGACGAATATACCCAATTTGTCGGGATTTACGGCGCCAAAGGTCTGGCGTGGCTGAAAGTCAACGAGGCGGGCGCCGGTCTGGCCGGCATACAAAGCCCGATTGCCAAATTCTTAAACGAAGAAAAAATTAAGGCGATTTTAGACCGCACTTCGGCGCAAAGCGGCGATATATTGTTCTTCGGCGCGGATAAATGGCAAGTGGCGACCGATGCGATGGGCGCGCTGCGTTTGAAATTAGGCCGTGATTTAGGCTTGACCCGTCTGGATGAATGGCAGCCGCTGTGGGTGATTGACTTCCCGATGTTTGAACGCGATGACGAGGGCAATCTTGCCGCGATGCACCATCCGTTCACCTCGCCGAAAGCCTTTAGCCCGCAGCAGCTGGAAGCGGATCCGACCGGTGCGGTGGCCAATGCCTATGATATGGTGATCAACGGTTATGAAGTGGGCGGCGGTTCGGTGCGGATTTTTGATCCGGCGATGCAGCAAACCGTGTTCCGCATTCTGGGGATTGACGAACAGCAACAGCGCGAAAAATTCGGCTTCCTGCTGGATGCCCTGAAATTCGGCACACCGCCGCATGCGGGGCTGGCTTTCGGGCTGGATCGCTTGGTGATGCTGCTGACCGGCACGGACAATATCCGCGATGTGATCGCATTCCCGAAAACCACGGCCGCCGCCTGTTTGATGACGGAAGCGCCGAGCGTTGCGAATCCGCAGGCATTGGCGGAACTGGGGATCGCAGTGGCAAAAAGCGAATAATCTTAAACCGCCGGGCAGATTGACCGGCGCCCTTTACCGTTTATCCGACGGCGCAACGCATATCCGTTTGCAAACAGGCTGTTGGCAAAGGTAATGCGTTGTCGGTCGGGTAGCAGCAGGGCGGGGCGGTGATGCCTGAATCGGATAGCGCTGATGAAATATAAAAATCCTCATTCCATTCTTGCCGTGATCTACGCGCAAAACAGCGGGCGGGTGTTAATGCTGCAGCGCCGGGACGATCCGAGCTTCTGGCAATCGGTGACCGGCTCGCTGGAGAGTGGCGAGTCGCCCTATCAGGCGGCGGTGCGGGAAGTGAAAGAAGAAACGGGAATTGATATTGCAGCGCAACACCTAAGCCTCATCAATTGCAACGCGCGTATAAAATTTGAAATTTTTCCGCATTTTCGGTATAAATACGCGCCGCATGTCACACATTGCACGGAATATCCGTTTTTATTGGCGCTGCCACAGGAATGCGAACCGCGCTTAAGCGAGCATTTAGCTTATCAATGGCTGGACGCCCGACAGGCGGCGGCGTTGACGAAATCCCCGAATAATGCACAGGCGATTAGAACATATTTAATAGATAAAAGTGCGGTTGAAAATTTATCGGTTTTTTCACCGCACTTTAACGACGATAATAAGGTTTGTCGTTTGCGGAGGCAAAGCGATGAAACCGGAGCAACGTAAAAGGAAAATAACATGGCAGGACATAGTAAGTGGGCCAATATTAAACACCGCAAAGCGGCACAGGATGCACAGCGCGGTAAAATTTTCACCAAATTAATCCGTGAGTTGGTTACCGCTGCCAAAATCGGCGGCGGCGATGCCGGATCAAATCCGCGTTTGCGTGCGGCGATTGATAAAGCGCTGGCCAGCAACATGACGCGCGACACCATTAACCGCGCCATTGATCGCGGTGTCGGCGGCGGTGATGACACCAATATGGAAACCAAAATTTACGAAGGTTACGGCCCGGGCGGAACTGCCGTGATGGTTGAGTGTCTAAGTGATAACGCCAACCGTACCATTTCGCAGGTGCGTCCGAGTTTTACCAAATGCGGCGGCAATCTGGGCACGGAAGGTTCGGTCGGTTATTTGTTCAGCAAAAAAGGCTTGATCTTAATTGCAAGCGGTGACGAAGACGCATTGACCGAAGCCGCTATCGAAGCCGGCGCCGACGATATTCAGGCACAGGAAGACGGCAGTTTTGAAATTTATACTGCGTGGGAAGAATTAGGCGCCGTGCGTGATGCGATTGAAGCGGCGGGCTTTAACGTGCAGGAAGCGGAAGTCACCATGATCCCGTCCACGACGGTGGATCTGGATGCGGAAACCGCACCGAAATTATTAAGATTAATCGATATGCTGGAAGATTGCGATGACGTACAGAACGTCTATCATAACGGCGAAATCAGCGATGAAGTCGCCGCATTGCTTTAATTGACAGAATTTTTCAGGAGAAACCAATGAAATTTATCTCATCTTTAGCATTAATCGGATTATCAGTCGCCTTAGCCGGCTGTGACGACAAACCGCAACAGGCGCCGGCGGCTCCTCAGGACGCGCCGAAAGCGCAGGTACAAGAAGCGCCTAAAGCCGAGCAGCCCGCTCAACAAACCGTGACTAAAACCGTCGAATACGCCTGCGGTGCGGACAGTAACGAGCCGGTTATCGTAACCTATCGTTTTGAAGGTCAGGAACCGGTGGCGGCGGATGTGGTGTTCAAAGGCCAGAATGTGTCGGCCTCCGGCTTTATGCGTGATACGAACGATCAGGAGAGCGCAAGATTTATCAGCGCGGATAAATTTGTTTGGGTCGCCGATAACTTTACGCTGGATAACGTGGATAAAGTCAACGGCAACATGTTGTATGTGGACGGTAAAGAATCCGATGAGATTCTGGTAAAATACTGCGCCACCCCGAAATCGGTTAAATAATCAAACATAAGCGGGCAATAGCTCGCTTATTTTTTGCGGCAGGTTTATGACGGTTATTTTAGGTATCGATCCCGGCTCGCGCGTCACCGGCTACGGCGTGATTCGCCAGCAGGGGCGACAGCTGGACTATCTCGGCAGCGGGGCGATCCGCACATTGGCGGAAGATTTGCCGACCCGGCTGAAACGCATTTATGCCGGCGTGACGGAAATCATCACGCAGTTTCAACCGGATATGTTTGCGATTGAAGAAGTGTTTTTGGCTAAAAACGCCAGCTCGGCGTTAAAGCTCGGACAGGCGCGCGGCACCGCGATTGTGGCGGCGGTGAATCATGACCTGCCGGTGTTTGAATATGCCGCGCGGCTGGTGAAGCAGACCGTAGTCGGCATCGGATCGGCGGATAAAACGCAGGTGCAGGATATGGTGACCCGCATCCTGAAATTATCCGATACGCCGCAGGCGGATGCGGCGGATGCCTTAGCCATTGCGATTACCCATGCGCACAGCATGCCGCATTCGCTGCGGGTGGCGGACAGCGTGAAAAGCTCAGAAACGCAGGAAAAATTGACCGCACTTTTAGGCACGCGTTACAGCCGCGGGCGCTTTCGGCTTAAAATCTGACGTTAAAAAACTGGATATTTATCCAGTTTTATTTTATGCTATGCAAAATTTTTATCGAAGGTAAATCACATTATGATCGGTCGTTTAAAAGGATTGCTGATTGAAAAGCAACCGCCGGAAATCCTGCTGGATGTGCAAGGGGTCGGCTATGAATTATTGCTGCCGATGACCAGTTTTTATAATCTGCCGGAAATCGGGCAGCAAGTCACATTATTTACCCATTTAACCGTGCGTGAAGACGCCCATTTATTATTCGGATTCTCGCATAAAAACGACCGCACTTTATTCCGCGAACTGATTAAAACCAACGGCGTCGGCCCGAAACTGGCGTTAGCCATCCTGTCTGCGATGTCCGTCACGGAATTCGCTTATGCGATTGAGCGGGAAGAGTTATCCCGGCTGACCAAAATTCCGGGCGTGGGTAAAAAAACGGCGGAGCGGTTGCTGGTGGAATTAAAAGGCAAATTCAACGGCATGCAGCAGGCGGATTTCTTTGTGCAGAGCAGCCGTCTGCCGAGTGCGCCGAAAAACGCCTCGGCGTCCGATATACAAGTGGATGACGCGGTTGCCGCCTTGATCGCCTTGGGTTATAAACAAAACGATGCGGAAAAAATGGTGAACAAAATCGCCAAACCGGAGTTGAACAGCGAACAATTAATCCGCGAGGCGTTAAAAGCCGCGTTGTAACAGACAGATAACTATGATTGAAGCAGACAGAATTATCAGCGCGACGGCAAAGACGGACGAAGAATATATTGATCGTGCGATTCGCCCTAAACTGTTGACCGATTATGTGGGACAGCCGCAGGTTTGTGAGCAGATGGCGATTTTTATTCAGGCGGCGAAACTGCGTCAGGATGCGCTGGATCACTTGCTGATTTTCGGCCCGCCGGGACTGGGAAAAACCACGTTGGCGAATATTGTTGCCAATGAAATGGGAGTGAATATCCGTACTACATCGGGGCCTGTGCTGGAAAAAGCCGGCGATCTGGCGGCGATGCTGACCAATCTCGAACCGCACGATGTGCTGTTTATTGATGAAATTCATCGTTTATCGCCGGCAATCGAAGAAGTGCTGTACCCGGCGATGGAAGATTATCAGCTGGATATTATGATCGGCGAAGGTCCGGCCGCCCGTTCGATCAAGCTGGATTTACCTCCCTTCACCCTGATCGGCGCCACCACGCGCGCAGGCTCGTTAACATCACCGCTGCGGGATCGTTTCGGTATTGTACAGCGTCTGGAATTTTACTCGGTGGAAGATTTAACCGCGATCGTCAGCCGCAGTGCCGGATGTCTCAATTTAACCCTTGAGCCCGGCGCCGCACAGGAAATCGCCTGCCGTTCACGCGGCACGCCGCGAATCGCCAATCGCTTACTGCGCCGGGTGCGTGATTATGCCGATGTCAAAAACGGCGGCGTGATTTCCGCGCTCATTGCACAATCCGCCTTATCTATGCTGGATGTGGATCCCGCCGGCTTCGATTTTATGGATCGCAAACTGCTCAATGCCATTATCGAACGTTTCGACGGCGGCCCGGTCGGACTGGATAACCTGGCCGCCGCCATCGGCGAAGAACGGGATACCATCGAAGATGTCTTAGAACCTTATTTAATCCAACAGGGTTTCCTGCAACGCACCCCCCGCGGCCGCATCGCCACCGCAAGAACTTACCGGCATTTTGGGTTGGTAAGAATGGTTAATGACGAATAGATAAAAGCAATCTCTGAAAATACGGGATGACGGGGCAAAACTGATTTGCCCCGTTATGGATGCTATGCACTATTTTGCTAATCGATAAAGTCGGGCAACATTCTGAGCAGTAGAAATTAAATTTTCCCGACCGCACTTTAAGGTTGCTTCCAGACTGTCGATCTGCCGGATTATCGGGAAGACGGCGTCAATGCCGTGATCATAAATTGCCTCGTAATCTTCACGCAAACTGCCGACAATGGCGATAACCGGTTTGTTAAATGCTTTTGCCGTTTGGGCTACGCCGATCGGCGTTTTGCCGAGAACGCTTTGCCCGTCCATACGTCCTTCCCCGGTAATCACCATATCCGCATCTTTCACGACTTCTGTAAGATTCAGTGTGTCAATAATAATTTTTACGCCGGATTTTAACCGCACTTTAGGTAGCAGCAGCAAACCGCCGCCCATACCGCCTGCCGCACCTGCGCCCGGTTTATCGCGAATATTTAATCCGTATTGATTTTCGACCAGATGTGAAAAGTGCCGCAACGCATTGTCCAACACCTCGATCATGGCTGCCGTTGCGCCTTTTTGCGGGCCGAAAATAGCTGAAGCACCGGTATTTCCGCATAGCGGATTATTCACATCGCAAGCGACATCCAGTTCGATGTCCTGTAGACGGGGATCCAGTTCACTGAGATCAATTGTTTTAATTTCGCTAAGATGTTCGCCGCCGAAACCGATCTGTTTGTTTTGTTTATCCAGAAATTTTGCCCCTAGTGCCTGTAACATACCGATTCCGCCATCGTTTGTTGCACTGCCGCCAAGTCCCAGAATGATTTTTTTCACGCCGAGATCAAGTGCAGCTCTGATCAACTCACCGGTACCGAAACTGGTGGTTTTTAGCGGATTACGTTGTGCGCTGGGAACTAAATGTAAGCCGGATGCGGCGGCCATTTCGATGATCGCAGTCTGATTGTCGCCGGACAGGCCGAAAAAGGCGGACACGTTGTTGCCTAACGGCGCACATACTTCGACATTAATCATTTTGCCTTGCGTTGCGTCCACCAGCGACTGTACTGTGCCTTCGCCGCCATCAGCCATCGGAATCTTGACATATTCGGCCGCGGGAAAAATCTTTTTTAACCCGATTTCGATAGCTTCGGCGACTTCCAGTGCCGTCAGACTTTCTTTGAAACTATCCGGAGCGATTACGAATTTCATGCTTGTTATCCTGTTACAGTAATATTAAGGAAAGTAGATAGACGCTTAGCATACCGACAATCCCCATAATAAACGTGAGTGTGGTTTGGGTACGATAGCCTTGTTGCGGCGTCATTTTCGTAAAGTTTGTGACTACCCAGAAATAGCTGTCGTTGGCATGAGAAATACACATTGCGCCGGCCGCGATAGCCATGACCGTTAATGCGGCCGCCATTTCTGAGGTTAATCCCAGTGCATTCATGAGTGAATCGCTTGCATCAAACATGCCCATAATGGCGGCGGTGGTAATCATGGCGACGGTTGAACTGCCTTGTGCGGTTTTCAATACCGCCGAGATGATGAACGGGAAGAAAATGCCGGCGGTACTGATAATATGCGCATTTTGTTTGATATATTCGACAAACCCGGCTTCGATAATCACTTTGCCCAACACGCCGCCTGCCGCGGTAATAAATAAAATCGGCCCGACAATTTTTAACGTCTCATTGGTTAGGTTGTCGAATTCAGCAATTTTATTTGAATTAAGCAGTAAAAAGACGGAGAAAATAACGCCGACGGCTAATGCGATAATCGGATTACCGAGAAATTGGATTAGCGTTCCCACAGCGCCTTCCAAACCGATAATTTTCGCAATGGAACCTAATGCCATTAACAGAATCGGCATCAAGATTGGCGCCAGACTAAGAAAGCCGCTCGGTAATTTGCCGTATTGCTTGATTAACTCATCATAGCTTTGCGTAATAAGGCTATCGGCTTCGACCTCCGATAACGTCACGCTTTTACCGATTTGTTTTGCGAAAATATAACTGGCGATCAGCACGGGCAGGGAAGCAACGATCCCCATGAGAATCACCAATAATAAATTATGGCTTAAACCTACCGCACCGGCCACGGCAATCGGGCCCGGTGTCGGCGGAATAAAGACATGGGCTGTGTATAAACCGGCGCTCAATGCTACGGCCATGCCAACCGGATTTGCAGCGATTTTTTTACGAATAGCCTCACGGATAGGATTTAATACCACAAATCCGCTGTCGCAGAATACGGGGATACCGACGACCCACCCCATAATTAACATGGCAAGTTCCGGACGTTTCTGACCCACCACATTGACCACCATATCGGCCAATTTAAGTGCCGCGCCGGTTTTTTCCAATACCGTACCGATAATTGCGCCGAAAATGATAACAATCCCGATACTTTTAAATGTGCCGCTGAAACCGTCACCGACAATCGCCGGAATTTTGTTTAAACTGATACCGGCCACTAGGGCGAGTGTCAGGGAGATTGTCATCAGCGCTAAGAATGGGTGAACTTTTAGTTTTGCGATCATCCAGATCATAATGATGATGGCAATAATAAAACTGATAATCAGTGCTATACCGCTCATAGAAAACTCCTTACGTTGTTGAGAATCCTATTGCAGATTATTATTGCTTTAAGCTAAAAATGCTTCGTTGAAAAATACAATAAAACAACGCTAAATGTTATTTTATTGTATTTTTGTCTAGTTTCATTGAGTCAGAACAGTGCTTAAATATAAGATGAATAAATCATCTATCTTATTGAACGACAAAGAAGTTATTTGCGTGATTTTATTGAGACGATAGCGCAGTGTATTAATGTGAATGAACAGTTTTTGGCTAGTGAGAGTCAGATCACAGTTTGATAAAAAATATTGTTGCAACGTTTTGCGTAATTGCTGATGCGGATCCTGACAATATAATTTTTGCAACGGTTTTAACAACTCCTCCGCTTGCCAGGAGTTAGCCAAATTATCCAGCAGCACCGGCAGTTGATGTTGTTCAAAAAAATAAAAGGTTCGTTTCGGATAACATTTTTGTCCGTAATTTAAGGTGCTGAGTGCCGTTTTATAGGAAAAATGCAGTTTGAACTCGTTGTCTAAATTCGCGCCGACCGCAATTTTATAGCTGTGGGGCGGGCTGTCCGGCGGCAATAATTGATCAAGCTGTTTAGTGTCGGTTTGTTGGGCAAGTGTCAGAACCGCCACGGTATTGAGCGATAAAATCGCCAGATGATGATTGAAGTGCGGTTGATTTAAATAGGTTACCAGTTCCTGTAATTGTTCGCTGGAAGATTGACAGAGTTTAATAATGACAACCACATAAGGCAAATCAAGATCAATATTGAAGAATGCGGCCTGAGCTTTCATCCGGCTAATGTGCTGTTTTTCATTCAATAAATGTAAAATAAATTCCTCTTTATAGCGATACGCCCAACGTTCCTGCTCCAACAAAATCTGTTGTTCAATAATCAGCTCGGCGGTCATTTTAACCAGCTCCGCATAGGAACGGACTTTTTCCGGTTCACCGGAAATTCCTACCACACCGAGCGTTTTCCCTAAATAGTTAATCGGCACATTAATACCCGGCTTAGCTTCAAAATTCCATTTTTGCGCCAGTTCCTCATCAATTTCCACCACTCGGTTTTCCCGAATGGCAAGCACGGCGCCGATATGTTTCTGACTGAGGCGTGAACTGTCGCCGGAGGCAATGATAATACCGTTTTTATCCATAACATTGACGGAGTTGTGGATAATATTCATCGCCCGTTTTACGATTTTCTGTGCTGTTTGTTTATTCAGTTCCATTCACCGAACCTTGCCTGATTGCTGAGATTGAGATAAATACTACGCTAAATCGTACCGCACTTGATAATATCTCATTGCTTTTTCCCCGCTCAATGTTAAAATTCACACTTCTTTGTCGTCGCTGAGTTAGAGATCGGCGAACGATGTATCGTTAACTTCCCGATTATTGAGGATTATATTATGTCTCTAAGTACAGAAAAAAAAGCGGAAATTGTTGCCGAATTCGGTCGTGATGCGAAAGATACCGGTTCTTCCGAAGTGCAAATCGCGTTATTAACTGCACAAATCAACCACTTACAGGCTCACTTTGCGGAGCACAAAAAAGACCACCATGGTCGCCGTGGTTTATTACGCATGGTTTCCCGTCGTCGTAAACTGTTGGATTATTTAAAACGTACCAATCTTGAACTTTACACTTCTACGATTGCACGTTTAGGTTTACGTCGCTAATTATTGAGCGTAAGTTCAAAGTCGAAAGCTCTCGTGAAAACGGGAGCTTTTTTGTTATGCGTTGTTGCCTGTCTGAAAGTGCGGTGATTTTTGATCGAAAATTAACCGCACTTTTGCGAGGTTTATTTCACTTCTTTAAACATGATCTCACCCGGAATGACATCGCCCTGCCAGTAGAGTTCGGCGGCGACCTTTTCCGCCAGTTGCAGGAAGGAACGGGTGATTTCGCTGTCCGGCGCGGACACTACGGTCGGCGTGCCGTTATCCATATCTTCACGCAAACGGATATGCAGCGGTTGTTGGGATAAAACGTTGACCTGATATTTTTCCGCCATTTTTTGCGCGCCGCCGGTGCCGAAAATCGGTTCCTGATGACCGCAGTGGCTGCAAATGTGAACCGACATATTTTCCACAATGCCCAATACCGGTACGGCAACCCGCTGGAACATGGCGACGCCTTTGATGGCATCGATTAAGGCGATATCCTGCGGCGTGGTGACCACAATCGCGCCGGTCACCGGAATTTGCTGCGACAGGGTCAGCTGAATATCGCCGGTGCCCGGCGGCATATCAATGACCAGATAATCCAGCTCGGTGCCGTCTTTCGCCCATAAGGTTTCCTGTAATAACTGATTTAATGCGCTGCTTGCCATCGGGCCGCGCCAGATGGTAGCGCTGTCGGCCTCCATCAGAAAGCCGATGGAATTGGCGAGCAGGCCGTAAGCCCGAATCGGATCGATATGTTTGTTGTCCGGTGAGGTCGGACGCTGATCGGCCACCCCCAACATATGCGGAATCGACGGGCCGTAAATATCCGCATCCAGAATGCCGACATGCGCGCCTTGCGCCTGCAAAGCCAGCGCCAGATTGACCGCAATGGTCGATTTGCCGACCCCGCCTTTGCCGGAGGTCACCGCGATAATGTTTTTGACCCCTTTGACCGCCGGGTGATTATTGGCGCGTTTTAAGGTGGCGATTTGGTAGTTTAGCAGCCATTTAATTTGCGTGGTGTCAGTGATTTTCTGCAACGGCTCGGAAAGTGCGGTCTGTAATTGGGCAAATCCGCTATTCCAGGCAAAAGGCATGGTGATTTCAACCCGTAAAATCGCGCCGCCTTTTTCCACTTTTTTTACCGCATTTAACGCCGTCAGATCCTGGTGCAGCGTCGGGTGCCGGAATTGTTGGAAAAGCGACTGAATCTGCTGTTTTTGCGTGTCAGTCAGATTGTCAGAAAAGAAAATAGCCATAACTTATTATTCCTTTAAGCTGGTGAGGTAAATTCGTCGGCTATATTTAAACATGCCGAATCGGCCGTGTTAAGTCAAAATTGTGAAAAGTGCGGTTGAACTGGAAAAAATACCGTGAATCAGGTAAAATCTAGGCCGATTTTTTTGAGGAGAAAGGTAGATAAATCATGTCAAATCCGGCGCGTAAAATTTTGGTCACCTGCGCATTGCCTTATGCCAACGGTCCGATTCATTTAGGTCATATGTTAGAACATATTCAGGCGGATATCTGGGTGCGTTTTCAGCGCATGCGCGGCAACGAAATTTATTTTGTCTGCGCCGACGATGCGCACGGCACGCCGATTATGCTGAAAGCGGATCAAATGGGCATTACGCCGGAACAGCTGATTGCTGAGGTGCAGCAAAGCCATATGGCGGATTTTGCCGGCTTTAATATCAGTTTTGATAATTATCATTCCACTCACAGCGACGAAAATAAAATTTTATCCGAAACCATTTATCAGCGGCTGAAAACCAACGGCTTTATTAAAAGCCGTACCATTTCCCAGTTGTTTGACCCGGAAAAAGGCATGTTTTTGCCGGATCGCTTCGTAAAAGGCACCTGCCCGAAATGCAAATCGCCGGATCAGTACGGCGATAATTGTGAGGTCTGCTCGGCCACATACAGCCCGACGGAGCTGATTAACCCGCGCTCGACGGTTTCCGGCGCCACACCGGTATTAAAAGAAAGCGAACATTTTTTCTTTGACCTGCCGAGTTTCGAAGCGATGCTGAAAGACTGGATCAATTCCGGCACGCTGCAGCAGGAAGTGGCCAATAAAATGCGCGAATGGTTCGATGCCGGCTTGCAGCAATGGGATATTTCCCGCGATGCGCCGTATTTCGGGTTTAAAATTCCGCACACGCAGGACAAATATTTTTACGTCTGGCTGGATGCGCCGATCGGTTATATGGCGTCGTTTAAAAACCTTTGTGATAAAAAGGGCGGTATTGATTTCGACAGTTTCTGGCGCCAGGACAGCGAAACCGAGCTTTATCATTTTATCGGCAAAGATATTATGTATTTCCATTCCCTGTTCTGGCCAGCGATGCTGGAAGGTGCGGGGCTGCGCAAGCCGAACAATATTTTCGTGCACGGCTATGTGACGGTAAACGGCGAGAAAATGTCTAAATCGCGCGGCACCTTTATTCAGGCGGCGACTTATCTGAAACATTTGGATCCGGAATGCCTGCGTTATTATTATGCGGCCAAACTGAGCAATCGGATTGATGATCTGGATTTGAATCTGCAAGATTTCGTGCAGCGCGTCAATACGGATCTGGTGAATAAACTGGTTAATCTGGCCTCCCGCAATGCCGGTTTTATTCATAAACGGTTTAATGGTCAATTAGCGGATAAATTGGAAGATGAAGCATTATTTGCCGAATTTACCGCACAATCGGAACAGATCGCGACTTATTATGAACAACGCGAATATGCTAAAGCGGTGCGCGAAATTATGGCGCTGACCGATAAAGCGAATAAATATGTGGATGAAAAAGCGCCGTGGATCATCGCCAAGCAAGCAGAGCGTGAGGCTGAATTACAGCAGGTTTGCTCCATGGGCATTCAGCTGTTCCGCCTGCTTATCGGGTATCTGAAACCGATTCTGCCGCAACTGGCGGAACGGGCGGAGGCGTTCCTGCAAACGGAACTGAGCTGGGATAATTTAACCTCGCCGTTGCTGGCGCACCAAATCGCGCCGTTTAAAGCCTTGTTTGCACGGTTGGAGATGAAACAAATCGACACCATGATCGAGGCATCAAAAGCGGAGAATGCGCAGGTCAGCCAAAGTGCGGTCAAAAATACCGCCGTTTCGGCGCCGATTGAACCTTTTGAAGCGACCATCGGCATTGAGGAGTTTGCCAAACTGGATTTGCGGGTGGCGAAAGTGCTGAAATGCGAAGCGGTGCCGGAAAGCAATAAACTGCTTAAGTTTAGCCTGGATTTAGGCGTTGAAACCCGTCAGGTATTTTCCGGTATTAAAGCCGCTTATACGAAACCGCAGGAACTGGAAGGACGTTTGGTGATTATGGTGGCGAATCTGACACCTCGCAAGATGAAATTCGGCGTTTCCGAAGGGATGATTTTATCGGCCGGTAGCGGCGGCAGCGATTTGTTCCTGCTGGATGCGGATGCGGGCGCACAGCCGGGCAGCCGGGTGAAATAATCCGCCGCAAACAGAGTCATAATCCCTTATCCTGTTGCAGGATAAGGGATTTTTTTCAGCTAATCGGCGTGCCTTTCAGTAATTTACGCATCCAGCTGCGGTTGGCGCTTAAATGCTGCATAATATCTTCACTTAACGGCAAGGGTTCGCCGTAAATCAAAGAGGCCAGCGTTTCGCCTAATAGCGGTGCGGAGGTTAATCCGCGTGAGCCCAGCGCACCTATCAGATACAGATTCGGGTAATTCGCCGCATGTTTTATCGTTTGCCGCCGGCGGCGCAGGTTAAACAGATTCCGATAATCTGCGGTTTGTTGCTGAAAATCCGGCACGTTTCCCACCATCGGAATACGATCGCGCACCGCACAGCGCACGCCGACCCGCGCCAGATTGCCCGAAGTATCCACCTCGTTCACCCAATCCACCGGCGCCAGATTACGCTGAATTTTGTGCTGGTTTTCCTGCTGTTCCTGCGGGCTGAAACGGCGATCCGCATTATCGCGCACATGGCTTGCGCCGATGCAATGACTGCTTTTCGCCTGATCCGCCGGCGTGAGATAGCCGTCATAACACAACACCGTTTTAAGTTTCAGCAGATTCGCCGAGGTGGGAATCTGGCTGACCTGTCCGCGTACCGGATAAAGCGGCAGTTTTGCCGTTTGAGAAAATTGAGTCAGCCGATGGCCGTTGGCCAGCACCGCGACGCAATGCGTGAACTGCGCGCCATCGGCATTAGTCAGCTGCCAGCCGCCGGCAAGCGGCGAAAGTGCGGTGATTTTTTGCGCAGTTTTGATGATAAGCCCCTGCTGCTGTAAATGGGCGAACATCGTCTGCACAAACTGACGCGGTGCCAGCCAGCCGCCTTGCGCAATAAAACCGCCGCCGCACGGCAGGGGCAATCCCACCGTTTCGCTGAGCGCCTTTTGATCGAGTAAGCGGAATAACGCCGGCGGCCAGTCACAGGCAGAAATTTTGCCTAATTTAACCGCACTTTTTTGATCGTAGGCGCACAGCGCCACGCCGCAAAACTGATGTTCAAATGCAATATCTTGCGCAATCGCCCGGCGCAGTTGCTGTTGTCCGTAGGCGAAGGCGTGGATATAAAAACGAATATTGCGCAGGTCGTCATCGCTGAGCTGCGGGTAAAACGCGCCCTGTTTGTTGCCGGAGGCGTTCAGCGCAGGTTGTTCGTCCTCGCAATAGAGCGTGACGCGGGCGCCGCGCTGCAACAGGGAAAGTGCGGTGAATAATGAGGCGATTCCGCCGCCGATTACCGCGACATCCGGCTTTGACTCGAAATGCGCCGGCTGCGCCAGATACCAAGGTGTATTGATGGCAGGCGCCGGGGCGTCATGGGGTTTAATGCCATGCAGACATTCGCGTTTTTGACCGAACCCCTTGCGTTTGCTGACCTCGAATCCCGCCTGTTGCAGCCCTTTACGCACGGCACCGGCGGCGGTAAAGGTGGCGAAGGTGCCTTGCGGTTTGGTGTAGCGGTACATGTTGCGATACAGCTCATCGTTCCACATTTGCGGATTTTTCGCCGGCGAAAAACCGTCAAGAAACCAAGCGTCGATGCGCTGGCACATATAATCCCCCAGCTGCGGCAGGTTATCGGCAATATCGCCGAACCACACATCCAGCGTAGTTTCGGCAAAATGCAGGCGATAACAGCCGGCGATCGGCTCCGGCCAGTCCTGTTGCAGCTGTTGCGCCAGCTCGCTGAATTCCGGATAGGCGCGGTGAATCTCGGCCAGCTGCGCGGCGGACAGCGGATATTTTTCAAAGGAAATAAAAAACAGGCGCGTCAGCGGCGAGTGCGGATAATCACGGCGAAAGCGACGAAA
This sequence comes from Necropsobacter rosorum, assembly GCA_000751835.1. GTDB lineage: Bacteria > Pseudomonadota > Gammaproteobacteria > Enterobacterales > Pasteurellaceae > Necropsobacter > Necropsobacter rosorum. The sequence continues at coordinate 70,918 of CCMQ01000017.1, forward strand.
CAGCGCCGTGGCGGCGAAAAAATTCAAGCCGGTGCCGAAGCCGGTTTCGGCGATGACAAAATGCCGTTGGCGACATTGTTGCCAGCGCGACCAAAGTTGATTGCCCTGCAAAAACACATAACGGCTTTCCTGCAAGCCGTCCTGATTGGAAAAATACACATCGTCGAAGCGGGCGGAGACCGGCGTGTTCGCCTGATTAAAATAGATCTCGGCGGGAGTAACGTGAAGGCGCATGTCGCTGTCCTTTGTGGGAAAAATTTCTTTTGCTATAATAGCGGAATTTTCCGCATTGGTCGAACCTTCAAAGAAATACTTGCAATATTTTCATTTCGTAGTAAGTTAGCGACCGTGTTCTTATTTTTAACCGTCAAACACATTAAGGAAATGATCTATGAAAAGAGCAGTGATTACGGGCTTCGGTGTAATCTCCAGTATCGGCAATAATAAAGATGAGGTGCTGGCCTCATTGAAAGCGGGTAAATCAGGTATTGAAGCGGTACCTTCTTTCATTGAAATGGGCATGCGCAGCCACATCGCCGGTACCATTAAGTTAAATCCTGCAGAATTCATTGATCGCAAAGTGTATCGTTTTATGGGCGATGCCGCGGCCTATGCTTACCTTTCTATGAAAGAAGCGATTGAAGATGCCGGGCTGAGCGCAGAGCAGGTGTCTAATGATCGTACCGGTCTTGTGATCGGCGCCGGTACCGGTTCGGCGCATAATCAGCTGGTTGCCTGCGATGCGGTGCGCGGCCCGCGCGGCATTAAAGCGGTCGGCCCTTATGCGGTGACCAAAACCATGGCCTCCAGCGTGTCCGCCTGTCTGGCCACTCCATATAAAATCCGCGGCGTGAATTACAGTATCAGCTCCGCCTGCGCAACCTCGGCGCATTGTATCGGGAATGCGCTGGAATTAATTCAGCTGGGTAAACAGGATATTGTGTTTGCCGGCGGCGCGGAAGAATTGTCTTGGGAATGCGCCACTGAATTTGACGCCATGGGCGCGGTATCCACGAAATATAACGATACCCCGACCAAAGCCTCCCGCGCGTATGACGCCAACCGTGACGGCTTCGTAATTGCCGGCGGCGGTGCGGTCGTGGTGGTCGAAGAGCTGGAACATGCGCTGGCACGCGGTGCCAAAATCTATGCGGAAATCGTCGGTTACGGCGCGACTTCCGACGGTTATGATATGGTTGCGCCGAGCGGTGAAGGTGCGGAACGTTGTATGAAACAGGCGATGGCAACCGTAGATACGCCGATCGATTATATTAATGTACACGGTACTTCTACTCCGGTCGGCGATGTAAAAGAGCTGGGTGCGATTAAAAATGTATTCGGCGACAACGTGCCGCCGCTTTCCTCCACCAAATCCATGACCGGCCACTCGTTAGGCGCGGCGGGTGCCCATGAGGCGATTTACAGTTTGTTGATGCTGGAACACGATTTTATCGCACCGAGTATCAATATCGAAACGCTGGATGAGCAGGCGGCGGGCATGAATATCGTGACCGAAACGAAAGAAAACGCCGGTTTGCGCACGGTTATGTCAAACAGTTTCGGCTTCGGCGGTACCAACGCCGCGCTGGTATTCAGACGTTACAGCAAATAATAATTTGCGCACAAAACAGATAATGCGGCATTTTAGCCGCATTTTTTTCGCCTGTGGTTTATGAGCAATAGTGCGCAGGATACGGATTAACATGAGCGATAGGCGAAAAACAGGCGTAATTTCCACCGCACTTTTTATCGCTCAAGAGGCGGTTAACGTAAAGTCTCTTCCAGTCGTTCGAGGCCTAAGGTTAATTCTTCCGCTGAAATATTCAGCGCCGGGGCGAAACGCAGCACGTTCGGCCCTGCCACCAATATCATCAAACCGTTATCCGCCGCTTTCTTCACGAAATCCGCCGCCTTGCCCCGATAGCGGTCGATCAGTTCGGCACCGATGAGTAATCCCTCACCGCGAATTTGCTTAAACCGGGCATATTTTTGATTAAGCGAGTTCAGGGCGGCGATAAATTGCGCCGAAGTGCGGTTCACATTGGCCAGAAATTCCGGCGCGGAGAGAATATCCACAACTTTTGCGGCAACCGCACAGGCCAGCGGATTGCCGCCGAAAGTGGTGCCGTGTACGCCCGGTGTAAAGCTGGCGGCGATGTTGTCGGTCGTCATCATCGCACCGATAGGAAAGCCGTTTGCCAGCGCTTTGGCGGAAGTTAAAATATCCGGCGTGACCCCGTATTTCATATAGGCGTAGAAATGGCCGGTGCGCCCCAGCCCGGTCTGCACTTCGTCGAAAATCAGCAATGCGTTATTTTCATCGCATAATCGGCGCAAGCCCTGTAAAAATGCCGGAGTTGCCGGCTGCACACCGCTTTCTCCCTGAATCGGCTCAACGATCACCGCACAGGTGTGATCGTCGATAACGGCGTTGACCGCCGCCAGATCATTAAACGGCACATGTACGATATCCGCCGGTTTCGGGCCGAAGCCGTCGGAATATTTCGCCTGACCGCCGACGCTGACGGTAAACAGGGTGCGGCCGTGGAAACTCTGCTTGAACGAAATAATTTTGCTTTTCTGCGCGCCGAAATGATCGAAGGCGTAACGGCGTGCCAGTTTTAGCGCCGCTTCGTTGGCCTCGGCGCCGGAGTTGACGAACATAACGCGCTCGGCAAAGGTTTTGTCGGTTAATTTGCCGGCCAGCGCCAGAGCCGGTTCGTTGGTAAACCAGTTGCTGGAATGCCAGAGGGTTTCGCCCTGTTGTTTCAATACCGCGACGATTTCGTCAGGGCAGTGGCCCAGCGCGTTGACCGCGATACCGCTGGTGAAATCGATATATTCGCGCCCGGCCTGATCCCATACCCGGCAGCCTTTGCCTTTTACCGGAATAAAATCGGCCGGTGCGTAATTCTGGATCATGACCTGATCGAAGGTTTGTCTGCTATAGGTATTCATTCTGCCGTCCTTATAGTGCATGAGTAGGAATGTGCTTTCAGCATAATCCTAAATGAATATTTAGTCAAATTAATGAATAAAAATTCGTTAATTGGTGCCGCCCACCGTAATGCGGTCAATTTTTAATGCCGGCTGACCGACACCGACCGGAACGCTTTGTCCTTCTTTGCCGCAAACGCCGATACCGTGATCCAGCTCCACGCTGTCCGCCACCATGGACACATTCTGCATCACTTCAATGCCGCTGCCGATTAGGGTTGCGCCTTTTACCGGTTTGCTGATTTTGCCCTTTTCGATTAAGTAAGCTTCCGAGGTGGAAAACACGAATTTGCCGGAGGTAATATCCACCTGCCCGCCACCGAAGTGCGGTGCGAAAATGCCGCGATCGACAGAGGCGATCAGATCGTCAAACCGGCTTTGCCCGGCCAGCATGTAAGTATTGGTCATGCGCGGCATCGGCAGATGCGCATAGCTTTCGCGGCGTCCGTTGCCCGTCGGCGGCATGCCCATCAGGCGCGCATTCATTTTATCCTGCATATAGCCTTGCAAAATACCGTCTTTAATCAGCACATTGCGCCGGCTCGGCACGCCTTCATCGTCAACGGTAAGCGAACCGCGGCGATCCGGCAGCGTGCCGTCGTCAACAATCGTACACAGCGGCGAGGTCACCAGCTCGCCGAGTTTCCCGCTGAACAATGAGCTTTGTTTGCGGTTGAAATCGCCTTCCAGACCGTGTCCCACCGCTTCGTGCAATAAGACGCCCGGCCAGCCTGCGCCTAAAATCACCGGCATGGCGCCGGCCGGAGCGGGAACCGCATTCAGATTAACCAGTGCCTGACGAACCGCCTGTTTGGCGAAATAGACCGCGCGGATTTCGCCCTGATACGGCTGTAGGAGCCAATCCAGCGCAAAACGTCCGCCGGCACCGGCACCGCCGCGCTCACGTTTGCCGTCCTGTTCCACCAGCACCGACACCGATAACCGCACCAACGGGCGGATATCCGCCGCCAGCGTACCGTCGGTGGCGGTGATGAGGATTTCTTCATACACGGCGCTTAACCCCGCCGACACCTGTGTGACGCGCGGATCTTCCGCCCGCGCCGTGCGATCCACCAAATGCAGCAACTCGATTTTCTGTGCTTTACTCAGACTATCCAGCGGGTTTAAGGCGGCGTAGCGTAAGGTCGGTGTAACCGCATTAAAGCGTTGTACCCTGAGCGGTTGAGTCGCTTGTGCCGGCGCGATACCTTTCACCGCATCGGCGCATTGCTGTAACGTGGTGAGATTGATTTGATCCGAATAGGCAAAACCGGTTTTTTCGCCGCTGACGGCGCGTACGCCGACGCCGCGATCGATATGGAAACCGCCTTCTTTGATAATGCCGTCTTCCAGCACCCAGTTTTCGTCCTGGCTGAGTTGAAAATACAGATCCGCATAATCGATATGGCGCCGGGCAAGGCGATCAAAGATATTGGATAAATCTTGCAGAGATAAATTGCTTTGGCCAAGCAGGCTTTGGGTGACGTTGTTTAACATAGTTTTCTCATGGATTGGCGATCAGCTCGCCGCACGGCATTCGCCGGTGGGAAGGGCGACATGTTCCGATTCGGTTTGCTGATCGCAATAATAATTAAATAAAATCAAAGGGATAAAACATCAAAAAACGGATGAACGGCAGGTTAATTTTGCCGGGCGGCAGAAAAAGTGCGGTCGTTTTTTCGCACGTTTTTTACCGTTTATGCTTACATTACCACCACGTCAAACTGTTCCTGATGATAGAACACTTCGGTTTTGATTTGAATCTGTTTGCCGATAAACACTTCCAGCTCCGCGACCAGACCGTGACTTTCCTCATTAATCAGATAATCCGCCACCGCTCTTGAGGCATACACCACAAACTGTTCGCTGGAAAATAAATGATGCACGCGGATGATTTCGCGCATGATTTCGTAGCAGACGGTTTCCACCGTTTTCACCCGGCCGCGTCCTTTGCAGGCGGGGCATTCACCGCATAATACATGTTCCAGACTTTCCCGCGTGCGTTTACGGGTCATCTCCACCAGTCCGAGCTGAGTAAAGCCGTTGACACTGGTTTTTACCCGATCTTTTGACAGCGCCTCCTGCAACGATTCCAGCACGCGGGCGCGGTGTTCTTCGGTTTGCATATCGATAAAATCAATGATGATAATGCCGCCCAGATTGCGCAGTTGCAATTGCTGTGCGATCGCCTTGGTGGCTTCGATATTGGTGTTGAAGATGGTTTCTTCCAGATTGCGGTGACCGACGAATGCGCCGGTATTAATATCAATGGTGGTCATCGCTTCGGTCTGTTCGATAATCAGATACCCGCCGGATTTTAAATTTACCCGGGTATCCAGCGCGGTCTGAATGGCGGCTTCGACGCCATAAACGTCGAACAGCGGCTGACTGCCGGAATACAGCACCAGCTTATCCGTTAAGGTCGGCATAAATTCCGCGGTGAACTGACTGACTTCGGTAAAACACAGTTTCGAGTCGATGCGGATTTTTTCCAGACCGGCGCCGATAAAATCGCGCAAAATCCGTTGGGTCAGCGCCAGTTCGCCGTATAACATGGAACGGGTCGGGTATTTGCCACGGCGTTCCATCACTTTTCGCCACAAGCGTTTCAGAAAATCCGCATCCTGTTTCAGATCATCTTCCGTCGCCCCTTCGGCGGCAGTGCGGATGATAAAGCCGCCCAGTTCGTCACAAAGCGGCAATACCAGCTCTTTTAGCCGTCCGCGCTCTTCTTCGCTTTCAATCCGCTGCGAGACGCCGACATGGCTGTTTTCCGGCATAAACACCAAATAGCGGGAGGGCAGGGTGATATCGGTTGTCAGCCGTGCGCCTTTGGTGCCGAGCGGGTCTTTCACCACCTGCACCACGATATCCTGACCTTCGCGAACCAATTCGGCGATATCTTTGACGATAAACTGCTTTTTCTCGTTTTCGTCAACACATTCGGTGTGCGATACGATATCCGAGGCGTGCAAAAATGCCGCTTTTTCTAAGCCGATATCCACAAACGCCGATTGCATGCCCGGCAGCACGCGCGTGACCCGCCCTTTGTAAATGTTGCCTACGATACCCCGTTTTGCCTGACGCTCAATATGAACTTCTTTTAAAATCCCTGTGTCCACTAACGCGATACGGGTTTCGTTCGGCGTTACGTTCACCAATAATTCGACAGATTCCATAACTAAAAATGAATTAAAATTTATTATTTACCGGACGTTAGTCTAGCGAAAAGGAAAATAGAATAATAGTACCAAATAGGGTAAAATGCGACCTTTGTCAAATTTTTATACTATAAAATAGCGTTTAAATAGCTTTTGTGAGGTCGTGATGTTTGGATTGGATCCGACGCTGATTACCTTTGTGGTTTATATTTTGGGGATGTTGCTGATAGGGGTACTGGCATATTATTACACGAATAGTCTGTCCGATTATATTCTCGGCGGGCGCCGCTTAGGCAGCTTTGTCACCGCGATGTCGGCGGGCGCGTCGGATATGTCCGGCTGGCTGTTGATGGGATTGCCCGGCGCGGTTTATCTGACCGGACTGGTGGAAGGCTGGATCGCACTCGGGCTGACGCTGGGCGCGTATTTAAACTGGCTGTTTGTGGCCGGACGGCTGCGGGTCTATACCGAAATCAACAATAACGCGTTGACGTTGCCGGAATATTTTCATCATCGTTTCGGCGCCGGTCGCAGTACGCTGAAAATCGTTTCCGCCTCGGTGATTCTGGTTTTTTTCACCATTTATTGCGCCTCCGGTGTGGTGGCCGGCGCCAAATTGTTTCAGAATCTGTTTGCGGTGCAATATTCCACCGCACTTTGGTACGGCGCATTCGCCACCATTGCTTATACGTTTATCGGCGGTTTTCTGGCGGTCAGCTGGACGGATACAATTCAGGCCACATTGATGATTTTTGCCTTGATTCTCACGCCGGTGATGGTGATCGTCGCTCTCGGCGGAATTGACGCATTAAGTGCGGTGCTAAATCAGGCGGAATCCGTGGCACACAAGGATTTCACCGATATCTTCGGCCAAACGACCACTTTGGGCTTGTTAAGTCTGGCCGCCTGGGGGCTGGGCTATTTCGGGCAGCCGCATATTCTGGCGCGTTTTATGGCGGCGGACAGCGTAAAATCCTTAACCAATGCGCGCCGCATCAGTATTACTTGGATGATTCTCTGTTTAGTCGGCGCCATCGGCATCGGTTTTTTCGGTATCGCGTATTTTTACGCTCAGCCGCAGGCGGCGGCAACGGTCAATCAGGAACCGGAACAGGTATTTATCGAATTGGCCAAACTGCTGTTTAATCCTTGGATTGCCGGCGTGCTGCTGTCGGCCATTCTGGCGGCGGTGATGAGTACCCTGAGCTGCCAGCTGCTGATTTCCTCCAGCGCTATCAGCGAGGACTTTTACAAAGGCTTTATTCGCCCGCAGGCATCGGAAAAAGAACTGGTCTGGCTGGGACGTGCGATGGTATTGCTGATTGCGGCCGTCGCCATTTGGATCGCGCAGGATGAACACAGCAAAGTGCTGCAACTGGTGCAGTTTGCCTGGGCGGGCTTCGGCAGCGCATTCGGGCCGGTGGTGCTGTTTTCTCTGTTCTGGAAACGTATGACCGCTTCTGCCGCGCTGGCGGGAATGTTGGTCGGGGCGCTGACCGTGTTCGGCTGGAAAAGCGTGATTGCGCCGACAAGTCCGTGGTACGGCGTCTATGAAATGATACCGGGGTTCGGCGCCGCCTGCCTTGCGATTATCGCCGTATCGTTACTGTCCGCCGCGCCGGAAGCGGCTGTTATCAACACCTTCGAACAGGCCAAAAAGGCTTATAAAGAGGCATTATGATTGATTTTCGTCCGTTTTATCAACAAATCGCTGTGGGAGAGTTATCTGCGTGGCTGGAAACCTTACCGCGGCAACTGAAACAATGGGAAAGCCAGACTCACGGCGATTATGCTAAATGGGCAAAACTGATTGATTTTCTACCGCACTTAACGGCGGATCGGATTGAGCTGAAAAGTGCGGTCAGATCCGAGCGCGATTTTGCCCTTTGCGCCGGCGAGCGGCAGCGGATTATTCATCATCTTAAACAGTTAATGCCGTGGCGCAAAGGGCCGTATGAGTTGCACGGCATTCATATCGATTGTGAATGGCGATCGGATTTTAAATGGCAGCGCGTTCTGCCCCATCTGGCGCCGTTGCAGGATCGCATCGTGTTGGATGTGGGCTGCGGCAGCGGTTATCATATGTGGCGGATGCTCGGCGAGGGCGCCAAAACCGTGGTGGGCATTGATCCGACGGAATTGTTTCTGTGTCAGTTTGAAGCGGTGCGCAAATTACTGAACAATGATCGCCGCGCCAATCTGATTCCGCTGGGTATTGAACAGATGCAACCGCTGGGGGTATTCGATACGGTCTTTTCTATGGGCGTGTTGTATCACCGCAAATCGCCGTTTGAGCATCTCACTCAGTTGAGAAATCAGCTGCGCAACGGCGGCGAACTGGTGCTGGAAACGCTGGTGGTGGACGGCGATGTCAATACGGTACTGGTGCCGGCGGATCGTTATGCCAAAATGAAAAACGTTTATTTTATTCCTTCCGTTGCGGCGTTAATCCGCTGGTTGGAAAAAGCGGGATTCCGGCAGGTGCGCTGCGTTGATGTAGCGGTGACGAGCCTGCAGGAGCAGCGCAAAACCGAGTGGCTGGAAAATGAAAGCCTGATTGATTTTCTTGATCCGCAGGATCACGGTAAAACCATTGAAGGCTATCCCGCGCCGAAAAGAGCGGTGATTTTGGCGAATAAATAATGCCGACAACGGCAGAAACAGGCTCAAAAAAATGCACCCTGAGCGGTTGTTCCGCTGGCGGGTGCAAAGTCCGTATTAACTGATGCTAACGGCGATTACGCGTAGTACATCTCAAATTCCACCGGGTGCGGTGTCATATTCAGACGTTCCACTTCTTTGCGTTTCATGGCGATAAAGGTCTCAACAAATTCCTTGCTGAATACGCCGCCCTGAATTAAGAATTCATAATCGTTTTGCAGACTGTTCAGCGCTTCTTCCAGAGAACTGGATACCGCCGGGATTTCTTTCAGTTCTTCCGGCGGCAGATCGTAAAGATTTTTATCCATCGCATCGCCCGGATGAATTTTATTGATAATACCGTCCAGACCCGCCATTAACAGCGCCGAGAACGCCAAATACGGGTTGGCCAGCGGATCCGGGAAGCGGGCTTCGATACGGATGGCTTTCGGACTAGTAACCGCCGGAATACGGATTGAGGCGGAACGGTTGCTGGCGGAATAAGCCAGTAATACCGGCGCTTCAAAACCCGGCACCAAACGTTTGTAGGAGTTGGTGGACGGATTGGTGAACGCGTTCAGCGCTTTGGCATGTTTGATGATACCGCCGATATAATACAGCGCGGTTTCGGAAAGTCCGGCATATTTATCACCCTGGAAGATATTTTTGCCGTCTTTACTCAGCGACATATTGCAGTGCATGCCCGAGCCGTTGTCGCCGGTGATCGGTTTCGGCATAAAGCAGGCGGTTTTACCGTGTTCGGCGGCAACATTCTGTACCACATATTTATAAATCTGAGTTTCGTCGGCTTTTAAGGTCAGCGAATTGAAACGGGTGGCGATTTCGTTTTGTCCTGCGGTGGCGACTTCATGGTGATGCGCTTCGATAACCAAGCCCATTTCTTCCAGCAGCAGACACATTTCGGAACGCAGATCATGAGCCGTGTCATTCGGCGCCACCGCGCAATAGCCGCCTTTTTTCAGCGGGCGGTAAGCGTTGTTGCCGTCTTCGTAGCGTTTGTTGGTGTTCCAGGCGGCTTCAATGTCATCCACCACATAGGAATTACCGTTCATGGACGCCTCGAAGCGCACATCGTCAAATAAGAAAAATTCCGGTTCCGGGCCGAAGAACACGTTGTCGGCGATACCGGTGGAACGCATATAGTTTTCCGCGCGGGCGGCGATTGAACGCGGGTCGCGATCGTAACTTTGCATGGTGCTCGGTTCATAAATGCTGCAACGCAGGGATAAGGTCGGGATTTGCGCGAAAGGATCGACCACCGCGGTTTCGGCAATCGGCATTAACAGCATATCCGCTTTATTGATGGCCTTCCAGCCTTCCACGGATGAACCGTCGAACATTTTACCGTCTTCAAACAGGTCTTCATCGACCAGACTGACGGGCAGTGAGACGCCGTGTTCTTTACCCTTGATATCGGTAAAGCGCAGAAGAACGAATTTGATGTCGTTTTCTTCAATCAGTTTGAATACATTCGCAACAGCAGCTGCTTTTGACATAAGATAATCCTCTATAAATAAGATGGGTGAATTCGGACGTTGTGTATTATAAAGCACGTTGCTAAAAATAACATATCATTTATAAAAAACAAGTGTTAATTTGAAATTAATTAATAAAATTATTTATTTTATGTGATTTTATTTAATTTAATTGCTGTTTTGTTATTTCCATTTTAATTAAAGCCGCTTTTATTGAATTGATACCCGGTCCGCCATCATGTGGAGCCGTATTATTTAATAGCCCGCCAATCGAAAAAGTTGTATAATCTGCCACCTTTCGAATAATGCCCGTTTATTGTGCATTGTCCGTTGCTGCAAAAATCCCTTTTATTGAATAGATTAAGAATCATCAAATGACAGAAACAATTGATATTAATAAATTGCGTAATATCGCAATTATCGCTCACGTTGACCACGGTAAAACGACGCTGGTGGATAAACTTCTGCAACAATCCGGTACGCTGGAAGCCAGCCGCACCGACACCGACGAACGGGTAATGGATTCCAACGATTTGGAAAAAGAACGCGGCATTACGATTCTGGCCAAAAATACCGCGATCAACTGGAACGGTTATCGTATTAATATCGTGGACACCCCGGGACACGCGGACTTCGGCGGCGAAGTGGAGCGCGTGCTTTCGATGGTGGACAGCGTCCTGTTAGTGGTGGACGCCTTTGACGGCCCGATGCCGCAAACCCGTTTTGTGACGCAAAAAGCCTTTTCGCACGGCTTAAAGCCGATTGTGGTGATTAATAAAGTGGATCGCCCGGGCGCGCGTCCGGACTGGGTGGTGGATCAGGTTTTCGATTTGTTCGTCAATCTGGGCGCCACCGACGAACAACTGGATTTTCCGATTATCTACGCCTCCGCGCTTAACGGTGTTGCCGGTTTGGAACATGAAGCGCTGGCCGCGGATATGACGCCGCTGTTCGAAGCGATTGTTAAATATGTCGCACCGCCGCAGGTCGAACTGAATGCCCCGTTCCAGATGCAGATTTCCCAACTGGATTACAATAATTATGTAGGCGTGATCGGTATCGGGCGGATTAAACGCGGCGCGGTCAAACCGAATCAGGCGGTGACCATTATCGACAGCGCCGGCAAAACCCGCAACGGCAAAATCGGTCAGGTACTGGGGCATCTCGGCCTGCAACGCTATGAAGAAGATCTGGCGCAGGCGGGCGATATTGTGGCGATTACCGGTCTGGGCGAGCTGAATATTTCCGATACTGTTTGCGACATTAATAGTGTGGAAGCGCTGCCGGCGCTGACCGTGGACGAACCGACGGTCACCATGTTTTTTTGTGTGAATACCTCGCCGTTCTGCGGTAAAGAGGGCAAATTCGTCACCTCCCGTCAGATTCTGGAACGCCTGAATAAAGAATTGGTGCACAATGTGGCGCTGCGGGTGGAAGAAACCCAGAATCCGGACGAATTCCGGGTGTCCGGGCGCGGCGAACTGCACCTTTCCGTGTTGATCGAAAATATGCGCCGCGAAGGCTATGAGCTGGCGGTATCCCGTCCGAAAGTGATTTATAAAGAAGAAAACGGCCGCAAACAGGAGCCGTTCGAACAGGTGACCATCGATATTGAGGAACAGCACCAGGGCGCCGTGATGGAAGCGCTGGGTATCCGCAAAGGCGAAGTGAAAGACATGATTCCGGACGGCAAAGGTCGTACCCGACTGGAATATGTGATCCCAAGCCGCGGTTTGATCGGTTTCCGCAACGAATTTATGACCATGACTTCCGGTACCGGTTTGCTGTATTCCACTTTCAGCCATTATGATGATGTGAAAGCGGGCGACATCGGACAGCGCAAAAACGGCGTGTTGATTTCAAACGCCACCGGTAAAGCGCTGGCTTACGCCTTATGGGGATTGCAGGAACGCGGTAAACTGATGATCGACCACGGGGTTGAAGTGTATGAAGGGCAGATTATCGGTATTCACAGCCGTTCCAACGATCTGACCGTAAACTGTCTGCAAGGTAAAAAGCTGACCAATATGCGCGCCTCCGGTAAGGACGATGCGATTCAGCTGACCACGCCGATTAAGTTCTCCCTTGAACAGGCCATTGAGTTTATCGACGACGATGAATTGGTGGAAGTGACGCCGGTTTCCATCCGTATCCGTAAGAAACTGTTGACGGAAATGGATCGCAAACGCGCCAACCGCACCACGACCAGCACCAGCACGCATTAAGTGTAAAAACGATGAAAAAAAGCACCGCACTTCATAAAAGTGTGGTGCTTTTTTATCCCGAATTTTTATCTCCCGCATACTGTTTATTCCTAAAACGGTTTCGGCCTGAAAATATCTTTTTCCGGCATGAACTTTTATTTTGCCCGTCCGTCTAATGCCTGCGTAACCACTAACGATTTTAGCAGGATTTTTATGTTTCGATTTCCACGTTTGCATTTAACCAGCTCGGCGCTGATTGCGCTGACAGCGCTGTATTTTACCTTGGTACTGAATTTCGCCTTTTACAGCAAAGTGCTGGCGCTTCATCCGTTTAGCGGTAAGCCGGAAGATTATTTCTTGCTGACCGTGCCGTTTTTCGTGTTTTTCACGTTGAATGCCGTTTTTCAGCTCTTGGCGCTGCCGCTGCTGCATAAAATCATTATGCCACTGTTGCTGATTATCAGCGCGGCGATTGCGTACAGCGAAGTTTTTCTGGATGTGTATTTCACCACGGATATGCTGGAAAACGTGTTGCAAACCACGCCGGCGGAAAGCGCGCGCATGGTAACCTGGCAGTATGTGGGGTGGATTGTGCTGTTCGGGCTGCTGCCGGCGTTGTTGTATCTGGCGGTGAAGGTGGATTACCGCCGCACCGTTGCGGAAATCGGTTTCCGGCTCGGCGCCATTGTGCTTTCTGCGCTGGTGATTGTCGGCATCGCAAAATTTTTCTTTCAGGATTACGCCGCCTTTGTGCGTAACAATAAACCGGTGGTGAACCTGATTCTGCCGTCAAACTTTATTACGGCGGGCGTGAATAAACTCAAACGCCTGCGCGATGCAAACCGGCCGTATGAGCAGATCGGGCTGGACGCACAGCAGGCAAAACCGGATCCTTATCGCCATTTCACCGTGATTGTGGTGGGCGAAACCACCCGCGCGCAAAACTGGGGATTAAACGGTTATGCGCGGCAAACCACGCCGCAACTGGCGGCGCGCGGCGACGAGGTGATTAATTTTAACCATGTTACCAGCTGCGGCACGGCGACGGCGGTGTCGGTGCCTTGTATGTTTTCTTTTTTGAACAAAGATCAGTACGACGGTTCCAAAGCGGAAAAAATGGATAATCTGCTGGATGTGCTGCAACGGGCGGGGGTGAATATTTTCTGGCTGGATAACAACAGCGACTGCAAGGGCGTGTGTGTGCGCGTGCCGAATGAAACGGTGAATATGACACTGAAAGAATACTGCACCGAAGGCGAATGTCTGGATGAAGTGTTGCTGCGGGATTTTGATAAAATCCTGAATGAAACCAATAAAGATACGGTGCTGATTTTGCATACTATCGGCAGCCACGGGCCGACCTATTACGAACGTTATACGCCGGCATTCCGCAAATTTCTGCCCACCTGCGATACCAACCAGATCCAGAATTGCAGTAACGAACAGCTGGTGAATACCTATGACAACGGGATTTTGTATATTGATAATTTCTTAAATACGGTGATCGGCAAACTGGAACACCGCGATGATCTGGAAAGTGCGGTCTATTATGTGTCCGATCACGGCGAATCCCTCGGTGAGAACGGCATGTATCTGCACGGCGCGCCTTACGCCATCGCACCGGAACAGCAAACCCGAGTGCCGATGATCTTCTGGTTCTCGAAAACCTGGCAAAAGAATGAGGGCGTCGATCTGGATTGCCTCAGAGCGCGGGCGAAAACCGAACCGTTTTCCCACGACAATTTATTCAGTACGGTTATCGGTATGATGGATATGAATTTAAAAACCGCCGTTTACCAACCGCAGCTGGATATTCTGGCGGCCTGTAAACGCCATTAACGCGCCAAGTTCAAGCCCCGTCCGGCTGCGGAATTTGGCCGGGCGGGATGTAGAGGCGCTGAAAGTGCGGTTATTTTTTCGATTGTTTTTGTAACAGATAATCCAGCACCACCTGATGATGATCGCGGGTTTTGAATTTATCGAAAACCCGTTCGATATTGCCCTGCTCATCAATCAAAAAGCTGATGCGGTGAATGCCGTCGAAGGTGCGTCCCATAAATTGCTTTTCGCCCCATACGCCGAACTGCTCGGCAACGTGATGATCCGCATCGGATAACAGAGTGAAATTTAAGGCTTTTTTCTCGCTAAACGCGGCCAGTTTTGACGGACTGTCGGGGCTGATGCCCACAACCGCCACGCCTAATTTATCCAGCTCGCTTTTGCTGTCGCGCAATCCACAGGCCTGTGTGGTACAGCCGGGCGTCAGCGCTTTAGGGTAAAAATAAACCAGCACTTTTTTATCGGCAAAATCCGTCAGCGAAACCGGCGTGTTGTTTTGATCCGGCAGTTGAAAGTGCGGTGCGGGTGCGCCGGCGTTTAATCGGTTCATTTAAAATCTCCTTAAAAAATTTGTGCCATATCTAAAAAATGAAAAAAATCGCTTGCAAATTCAGGCTATTTTAGCGATCTTAAATAAACTTTTTCAAGCAGACTCGGCATCGATAACAAAAATAAATCTGGAGGTTTTTATGACTGCGAGCAATCCTTTGTTTTTCGGCAGTATCACCGCAATGGTTACCCCGATGGACAATCACGGCGAAGTGGATTTCGACGCATTGGAAAAATTGGTTGAATATCATGTGGCGGCAGGAACGCACGGTATTGTGTCGGTAGGCACTACGGGCGAATCCGCCACTTTAAGCATTGAAGAAAATGTCAAGACCATCTTAAAAACCGTGGAATTTGCCGCCGGGCGGATTCCGGTTATCGCCGGCGCCGGGGCGAACGCCACCAGCGAGGCAATCACCATGACCAAACTGTTGAATGACAGCGGCGTCGCCGGTTGTTTGTCCGTTGTGCCTTATTATAATAAACCGACTCAGGAAGGCATGTATCAGCATTTCAAGGCCATTGCCGAATGTACTGATTTACCGCAGATTTTATATAATGTGCCGGGGCGTACCGGCAGTGATATGCTACCGGAAACCGTAGGGCGTCTGGCCGAAGTGAAAAATATCGTCGCGATTAAAGAAGCTACCGGCGATGTCAGTCGGGTGGCGAAAATCAAACGGCTGGCCGGTGAGGAATTTATCGTGTTAAGCGGCGATGATGCCACCGGTCTGGAAAGCATGAAAGCCGGCGGCGAGGGCGTGATTTCCGTCACCAATAATGTGGCGGCGGCGGATATGGCGAAAATGTGTAATCTTGCGCTGGCCGGTAAATTTGAGGAAGCGGAAGCGATTAATCAGCGTCTGATGGCGTTGCATAAAAACCTGTTTATCGAATCGAATCCGATTCCGGTTAAATGGGCGTGCTATAAACTGGGCTTAATTCCCGAACCGGTGCTGCGTTTACCGCTGACCACGTTAAGTGCCGGCGCGCAGCCGAAAGTGCTGGATGCCTTAAAAACCGCCGGTCTGCTATAAACCGGTTTGATTTTTCGTTTAGGGTCTGCAGGATGGATGCAGGCCCTAAACTTTTTGTTTGATCTGTTGTCAAACACTGACGAAACAACATGGAACAGCGGGAACCCCCGCATTGATTTGAACCCGAGGAATACCTATATGAAAAAGTGGTTACTTACCGCGACGATATTAACGACGCTGACGGCTTGTTCCGTGAGTAACGAAAGCAAGCAGCAGTCTAATGATAATTTCGCTGAGAAAGGTCGTGATCTGCCGGCGTTTGTGCCATTGGCAAGCGGCGGCGTTACGCTGCCGAAACAGGATCAAACCTATCAGCTGCCGCAGGTTAAGGTGACACCGAGTCAAAGCGTGGATATCCGTCCGCCGACAATGCCGATTGCCATGATCAACAATTCGATCGCACAGTTTGACGGCGAGCGTTCGTTAATCGTGTATCCGCTGGAAAAACAGGAAGTCTATAATTTAAAACAGGTGGAACGTTTACTGAAAGAGCAGGGCATTACCTATAGCGCGCAGAACGGTCAGCTGGTCACCGACTGGGCGCCGACCGGTCGGGCCGACGATGTGGGCGATACCCAAATCCGTTATCAGATCGAACAGGTGGCGACCCGTGATGCAAGTGCGCTGGCGATTTCCGTATTGGATATGAAACGGGATAATATTATTTTCACCCCGAGCGTGACCGACAAGCAACGCTATACCTCGGATCGCTTAAATCAATTGGTGGGCGAGCTGAACAGCGCATACCGCAAACAGCAGCAGGATTTGAATAATGCGGTGCAGACGCCGATTCAGTCTGCATTAACCACCGATAACAACGGACGTACGGCGCTGGCGCTGGGCGCATCGTTTAATCAGGCTTGGGCAAGACTGGGCGGCGCATTGCCATTACTCGGTTTTGAGATTACAGCGGAAAACGGCGGTCGCGGTTATCGTGAACTGAAATATAAACCGTTGGATGCCGATGAATGGCGGCGTTTCGGCGTGGCGAATCCGGAACTGGAAAAAGGTGCATATTCGATGCAGCTGAGCGCATTGGGCAAACAAAGTGCGGTGGTAATTTCCGATGAAGACGGCAACGCATTATCCGGCGCGCCGGCACAGGCGATTTATCAGGCGATACAAAATATTTTAGCTAAATAATGTAAAAACATAACAAACGAAAAGACCGCACAGCTTAAAGTGCGGTCTTTTTTGGGTGAGTTTTTCGGTCGGCAAAAAGTGATGCTTGAAACGGTGGGACAATTCCCACCGCATCGCAGAATTATTTTTTCTTGGCGTATTTCAGCGAGTCGATGGCGACCGCCAGAATGATGATGCTGCCTTTGATGATATATTGCCAGTAAGGATTAACACCGATATAGGTCAGCCCGTAGTTGATCACGGTAAAGATCAATACCCCGGTAACCACCCCGATAATGGTACCGACACCGCCGGCAAAGGAAACCCCGCCCACCACGCAGGCGGCAATGGCATCCATTTCATACATAAAGCCTAAGTTGTTGGTCGCACTGCCGATACGGCCGGCTTCCAGCATCCCGCCGAAGGCGTAGAACACGCCGGCTAAGGTGTAGATAACCAGCAGATTGCGCACCACATTTACCCCGGAAACACGCGCCGCTTCAGGATTACCGCCGATGGCGAAAATATTTTTACCGAAACGGGTTTTGTTCCAGAGTATCCACATAATCACGGTGGCGATAGCCGCATAAATGGTAATATACGACAGCTTAAAGGAACCGAGCCGGAAAAAGCCCTGCGCAAAGGTGGAAAAACTTTCGGTAAAACCGGCAATCGGCGAGGAACCTACCGCATCGTAGTACAGCGAGTTAATGCCATAGACGATGATCATGGTGCCCATGGTAGCGATAAACGGCGTGACGTTCAATACGGCAATCACGAAACCGTTGAGCAGGCCAATCACGGCACCGACCGCACAAACCGCCAGAATCACGACGGGAATCGGCAATTCCGGCAGCTCCGGAAATACGCGGTTCAGATTTTCCATCGATTGCAGCATGGTGGCGGACACCACGGCGGCCAGACCGACCTGACGACCGGCGGATAAGTCGGTACCCTGTACCACCAGTAGGCCGGCGATACCCAATGCGATAATCAGACGCACGGAAGATTGAGTCAGAATATTACTGAAATTCATCACGTTCAGGAACGTCGGGTCTTGCGAAATAATAATTAAAAGCAGGATTAACAACACGAAATAAATCGCGTTCTGTTTAAAGAAATCCCAGGTTTTATGTGGTTTAACGGCCATAATGCTATTCCTTTTCAACGCTTGTTATAAATATTTGGCGGCAAGCTGCAAGATCTCCTCTTGCGAGGTTTTCGCCGTTTCCACGATACCGGCGACCTTACCGTTGCTCATCACTAAAATACGATCGGTAATGCCTAATAGTTCCGGCATTTCGGACGAGATCATAATAATTCCCTTGTCTTTTTGCGCCAGCTGCATAATTAACTGATAAATTTCATATTTTGCTCCGACATCAATGCCGCGGGTCGGTTCGTCCAGCATCAGAATTTCCGGCTGGGTCAGCAGCCAGCGGCCGATAACCACTTTTTGCTGATTACCGCCGGACAGCGAACCGATCGTGGTTTTATGGGACGGCGTTTTGACATTCATCGCATCGATGACCCATTGGGTGTCGCTTTTCATTTTTTTATTACTCAGCAATCCCCATGAACTGATATAGGATTTCATATTCGAAATCAAAGAGTTGAACTCGATGCTCAGATTGGCGTAAATGCCGGTGGAGCGGCGTTCTTCAGTGACTAAGGCAAAACCGTTATTAATCGCTTCAAGTGCGGTGTGATTTTTCACGGTTTTTCCGTTCAGCTTAACCGTACCGCCGCTGCGCTCGCGCACGCCGAAAATGGTTTCCACGATATCGGTACGTTTCGCGCCGACCAGCCCGGCAACGCCCAGAATTTCGCCTTTGCGCAGCTCAAAACTGACATCCTGAATGGAAGGCTGGTTTTTGGCGCTCAGATGTTCCACTTCCAGAATCACTTCTTTCGGGGCGTTGGTTTTTTCCGGGAAACGCTGAGTGAGTTCGCGTCCCACCATCATAGCGACAATGCCGTCCATGGTGGAACCTTTAACCGGCACGGTGTTGATCCATTTGCCGTCGCGCAGAATCGTGATTTCATCGCAAATCTTGAAAATTTCATCCATTTTATGGGAAATATAAATAATGCCGCAGCCACGCTGTTTCAGTTTGGCGATGATTTTAAACAGGTGATCCACCTCCTTTTCCGACAGGGAAGAGGTCGGTTCGTCCATAATGACGATTTTGGCATGATAAGAAAAGGCTTTGGCGATTTCGATCATCTGCATTTGGGAAACGGACAGATTGGCAACCTTTTCTTTCGGATCGATTTTAATATCCAGTTCGTCGAAAATCGCTTTGGTATCGCGGTACATTTTGGCATGATCGATGAACGGCCCTTTTAACGGATAGCGACCCAGCCACAGGTTATCCATTACATTGCGCTGACGCACCAGATTCAGTTCCTGATGCACCATGGAGATCCCGTTTTCAAGCGCTTCTTTCGAGGTTTTAAAATTGACGGGTTGATTGAGGAACAAAATGTCCCCTTCGTCTTTGGCATAAATGCCGAATAAACATTTTAATAATGTGGATTTACCCGCCCCGTTTTCCCCCATCAGGGCGTGAACCGAATGCGAACGTACGGTCAGATTGGCGTGATCCAGCGCTTTCACACCGGGAAAGGATTTGCTGACATTTGTCATGGTGAGCAGCACTTCGCCGTCTTGAGTTTGAGTGTGTACTGTCATCTCCAACCTCACAGAAAAGGGGAGACGGATCTCCCCTGATGATTACGACTATTATTTTAAAAACTCGGCTAAATTATCTTGATCGATGCCGACATAAGGAATGCGCACTACGCGATCCTGTAGTTTCCAGTCGGTACCTTCGGTGGCGGCTTTTCCGTGCGCCAGATTATCCGATAACTGCACTACGGCTTTCGCCTGATTGACACCGTCGTTCAATACGGTACCGGCAATTTCGCCTTTTTTAATCAGCTGCAGCACTTCCGGTAAGGCGTCCACCCCGAAGATCGGCAGTTTTTTACCGTGCGCTTTGGTGGCTTCCAGCGCGCCCATCGCCATGCCGTCGTTATTGGTGATAATCACTTCAATATCGTTGGCTTTGGAACTGGACAGCCAGGCATCGGTTTTATCTTTGGCCATTGCCGCATCCCACATGCCGGTATCGATAAATAACTGCTCGGTCGGAATGCCTTGGCTGTTTAACTGCTCGATAACGTATTTGGTACGCGCTTCGGCATCGGGATGACCCGGTTCACCTTTTAACAGGACATATTGAATTTTGCCGTCTTTATTTAAATCATATGCCGGATTGGCTTTCCAGTGTTTCGCAATCAAATCGCCCTGAATCAGACCGGATTCTTTCGGATCGGTGCCCACATAATAAGCGTTGTCATAACTGCCGATGGCTTTAGCGCCCGGATCTTTATTAAAGAACACCACCGGAATATCATCCGGTTTGGCTTTATTGATAATCGTCGGGGCGGCCGCCGGGTCAACAAGGTTAATCGCTAAGGCTTTGACGCCGCGGGAAAGTAATACATCAACCTGGTCATTTTGAATGGATTGCGCATTTTGTGAATCGTTCATCAGCAGTTCAACGTCTTTAAGCTGTTTCGCCTCTTTATCGATTTCCTTACGCATCAGTGACATAAAGTTATCATCATATTTGTAAATGGTTACACCGATACGGGTTGCCGCTTGTGCTGCAGTGGTGGCAAGGCTTAAACCTACGGCGAAAGCGACCGCACTTAATACTGTTTTTTTCATAAAAACGCTCCTTGAGTACATTGATGATCAGTTGATGGATATTACGCTGTGAGCCTCAGGTCATACCAGCGTTTAGAGCATATAGGAAAAGCGGGAGGAAGACTGTGATCGCTCTCACATTTATGAAAGCGATTACAAAACAATGCCGAAAAATGTGATCCGGATCACGTCTCAGGCGAAATTGCCGGTGGAAAAACGTCTGACTAATGTGGGATTAAACTGGATATGTTCGGGCGTTTTTATGCTTTTATCGACTAAACTTAACGCCAGATTAGCGGCATAACTCGCCATTAAATCAATAGGATAGCGAATGGTAGTGAGTTTCGGAATAAGGTATCTGGCAATCGGCATATCATCAAAACCGATAATGGAAAACTGTTTCGGCACATTGATATTATTTTCACTCAAAACGGAAATTGCACCGGCCGCCATACTGTCGTTATAGGCAACCACCGCAGTCAGATCGGAATTGTAACTTAACAGATTGATCATCGCCTCCTCGCCGCCTTCAAAATCGGGGCTGCTGTGTGTGATCATATGTTCTTTGACGGACAGCGCATAATGCCGAAGGGCGCTCAGATAGCCCTCGATGCGTTCCGTTTCATCGGTGATTTTATGGTTGGAACCGATGTAACCGATATTTTTATGCCCCAACCCAATCAGCATTTCCGTTGCCGAAAAGGTGCCTTTGCGGTTATCCAGACTGACGCAGCGTTTCTCATAACCGCGCACGATACGGTTAATAATCACCATGCCCGGAATTTTGCTCAGATAATCGCGCAGCTCATCATCACTGAGGGCTTTGGAATGCACCACCAGACAGCTGCAACGCTTACGCAGCAGGGTGTCGATAGCCTTGCGTTCCTTTTCCGCGTTGTGATAGCCGATACCGATTAAAATGGTTTTCTGATGCTCCTCGGCGACCTTATCCACCGCTTTGACCAAAATCGCAAAGAAAGGATCGGTCACGTCCGTCACCACTACGCCGATGGTGTCCGTATTCTGCAATGCAAGCGCCTGTGCGTTGGCATTCGGGCGATAACCCAGTTTTTCCACCGCACTTTGCACCGCCAGACGCGCCTTTTTACTGGATGACGGATGATTATTCAATACACGGGAGACGGTGGCGACGGAAACGCCGGCCTGTTCCGCCACATCACGAATCGTAATCATAGCATTTTCCTGCATTTTAGATTAATAGGCTGCCTATATGATATATAAAACCGATAAAATTGAAAGCGGTTACGTTGAAAAAGCGGGGTTAACCGGCAAAAAAATCCGACTTTTTACCAATTTTGTGATCTGGATAATGGTTTATTTTTTTTTATCTGCTATCTTATGCAGCGATCTCTTTGTAACCGTTTTCATTTTTGAGAGGTGATTATGACAGAAGCATTTATCCCGACCGAACATCCGCATCGTCGTTATAATCCGCTGACGGCGCAATGGGTGCTGGTTTCGCCTCACCGCGCAAAACGGCCGTGGCAAGGGCAGCAGGAAAAAACGGCGGAAGAACAAAAACCGGCTTACGATCCCGCCTGTTATCTTTGTCCGGGCAACCGGCGCATCAGCGGCGAACAAAATCCGGTTTACCATAAACCTTTTGTGTTTAAAAACGATTTTTCCGCCTTGCTGGAAGACACGCCAACTCCGCCGGAAAGCGCCGATCCCCTGTTCAGAAGCGCACCGGCGCGGGGAGAAAGCCGGGTGGTGTGCTTTTCGCCGGATCACAGCAAAACCTTGCCGTTGCTTAGCGTCGATGAGATCAGCGAAGTGATTCGGGTATGGCAACAGCAGTTAAACGAGCTGGGACAAAAATATCAATGGGTACAGATTTTTGAAAATAAAGGCGCCGCCATGGGCTGCTCGAATCCGCACCCGCACGGTCAAATTTGGGCGAACAGTTTTTTACCGAACGAAGTGGCGCGTGAAGATGCGACGCAGCGTGAGTATTTACGCCGGCACGGTTCGGTGCTGTTAGTGGATTATGTACAGCGCGAACTGGCGTTAAACGAACGCATCGTCGTGCAAACCGACCATTGGGTCGCGCTGGTGCCTTATTGGGCGGTCTGGCCGTTTGAAACCCTGCTGCTGCCGAAAACTCAGATTAAGCGCTTAACCGAGATGACGGCGGCACAAACGCAGGATCTGGCCGTTGCGCTGAAAAAACTGACCACCAAATACGACAATCTGTTTAATGTTTCCTTTCCGTATTCCATGGGCTTTCATGCCGCGCCGTTTAACGGTGAGGAGAATGCGCACTGGCAGCTGCACGCGCATTTTTATCCGCCGTTACTGCGCTCGGCGACGGTGCGTAAGTTTATGGTGGGATACGAAATGCTGGGCGAAAGCCAGCGGGATCTGACGGCGGAACAGGCAGCGGCGCGCTTACGGGAATTGAGCGAAACGCATTATAAAGAGCAATAATAAGAGGATACGGCAAAGGCGCATCAGCCCTAAAGGCGAGCTGCGCCGGCGTCGGTAAAGTACGAATATCTTATTGATTCCCGCGGAAAAATCATCATAAACGGCGGCGTTTTAGACCGCACTTTGAAAAATCAGTTTATTTGGAGAAAGAGAATGAATCCTCAGCAGACCGCAACAGGCTTATTCAGTGAAAAATTTAACCGCACTTCAACCCATCATGTTTACGCGCCGGGACGGGTGAATATTATCGGCGAACATACGGATTATAACGATGGCTTTGTGATGCCGTGCGCCATTAACTACGGCACGGCGATCAGCGGTGCGAAACGCCATGACCATATTTTTAAAGTGTATGCGGCGGATTTTGATCAGTTTGATGAATTCCGGCTGGATCAGGAAATTGTGCCGAATCCGGCACAGAAATGGACGGGCTATGTGCGCGGCGTGGTGAAATTTATTCAGCAGCGCTGTCCGACATTCAGTCAGGGCGCGGATTTGGTAATCAGCGGCAATGTGCCGTTATCTGCCGGGCTGAGTTCTTCCGCCTCGCTGGAAGTGGCGGTGGGCAAATTCTGCCAGCAGCTCGGCTCATTGCCGCTAACCGATACGGAAATCGCATTAATCGGGCAACAGGCGGAAAATCAGTTTGTCGGCGCCAATTGCGGCAATATGGATCAGCTGATTTCCGCGCTGGGGCAGCAAGATCATTTATTGCTGATTGATTGCCGTTCACTGGATACCACGCCGATCCCGATACCGCACAATGCGGCGGTGATGATTATCAATTCGCATGTGAAACATGATCTGGTCAGCGGCGAATACAATACCCGCCGCCGGCAATGCGAACGGGCGGCGGCATTTTTCGGGGTGAAGGCGCTGCGTGATGTGTCGCTGGCACAATTTAAACAGAAAGAGAAGGAATTGGCGGCGCTGGATGCGGAAACGGCAAAACGGGCGAAACATGTGATTAGCGAAAATCAGCGGGTACTGGAGGCGGCACAGGCGTTGCGGCAGGGCGATTTATCCCGCTTGGGCGAATTAATGGCGCAATCGCATGCCTCTATGCGCGATGATTTCGCCATCACCGTACCGGAAATTGATTTTCTGGTGGAACTGGCGCAGACCGCACTTGGCGACCGCGGCGGAGCGCGTATGACCGGCGGCGGCTTCGGCGGTTGTATCGTGGCGGTGGCGCCGGAGGATTGTGTGGCGGCGGTGCGCAACATGATTGCCGATAATTACGAAAAACAAACCGGGCTGAAGGAAGATTTTTATGTCTGCACGGCTTCGCAAGGAGTTACCGTATGCTAAGACAATATACGCAAGCGACGGCGCCGGACGGTCAGCCGTTTCGTGTTTTTAGTTTAACCAACCATAATGGCATGCAGATTCGCCTGATGGACTGGGGCGCAAGCTGGCTTTCCTGTCAGGTGCCGGTGGGCGGACAATTGCGCGAAATGCTGCTGGGCTGTCGGCTACAGGATTACCCGACCCAGCAGGCTTATCTGGGCGCGACGATCGGGCGCTACGCCAATCGCATCGGCGGGGCGCGCTTTCGTTTAAACGGCGAAACGGTGAAATTGACCGCCAATCAGGGCCGACATCAGCTGCACGGCGGACGCGGTTTTGATCAGCTGCGCTGGCAAGTGGAAAAGTGCGGTGAAAATTTCGTGCGTTTTTGCCATTTTTCAGCGCATGGTGATCAGGGCTTTCCGGGCAATGTCCGCGTAGGCGTAACCTACCGTTTAAGCGAGGATAATGCGGTATCGATCGAGTTTGATGCCGTTGCGGATCGGGACACGCCGCTTAATCTGACTAACCACGCTTATTTTAATCTGAATGATGCGGAAAACGGCATGGATATTCGCGCCCACTCGCTGCAATTGAACGCGGATTATTTTTTGCCGGTGGACGGCGACGGCATTCCGAACGCGCCGTTAAAAGCGGTGCGCTACAGCAGTTTTGATTTTACTGATGAAAAGCCTATCGGACTGGATTTTATGCAGGAAGAACAGCATATCACCAAGGGATACGATCATGCTTTTCTGCTCAACGGACCACCGGACAAACCTTGCGCGATTCTGACCGCACTTGACCGCTCCGCCACATTGCAAGTGTTTACCTCGCAGCCGGCATTACAGGTGTACAGCGGTAATTTTCTCGGCGCCACACCGCGGCGCGACGGCGGACATTATGCGGATTATGCCGGTATCGCCCTGGAAACCCAAGCGCTGCCCGATACGCCGAATCATCCGGAATGGTGGCGTTTCGGCGGGATAAGCAAGGCCGGACGGCCATACCGTCATTGGACCAGATTCCGCTTTTCCTGTTAAGCCTTAAAATAAGAGGGCCTGCGCTGAATCCGCAGGCGTTTTTATTTTGCTATCGCTGATAAAATATGATAATTTCCCCCTGTCGATACGACGGTAATGTATTAAATAAGTATGAACAACGAAGAAAATTCACATCAAGCGGAAAACAGCACAAAAAAAAGCTTTTTTCAGTCCCTTTTCGGCCGCTTTTTTCAGGGCGAACTTAAAAATCGTGATGAACTGGTGGAAGTGATCCGAGATTCCGAACAAAATGAACTGATCGATCTGGATACGCGCGAGATGATCGAAGGCGTAATGGAAATCGCCGAGTTGCGCGTGCGCGATATTATGATTCCGCGCTCGCAGATTATTTTTATCGAAACCGCACAGGATCAGGATTCCTGCCTGCAAACCATTATTGAAAGCGCCCATTCCCGCTTTCCGGTGATCAACGGCGAGCGCGATAATATCGCCGGTATTCTGCATGCCAAGGATTTACTCCGTTTTTTGCATTCCGACGCGGAGCAATTTGACTTGCTGCCGCTGCTGCGCCCGGCGGTGATTGTGCCCGAAAGTAAACGGGTGGATCGCATGCTGAAGGATTTTCGCTCCGAACGTTTTCATATGGCGATTGTGGTGGACGAGTTCGGCGCGGTGTCCGGTTTGGTGACGATTGAAGATATTCTGGAACAAATCGTCGGCGATATTGAAGACGAATTCGATGAAGAAGACGTGGTGGATATCCGTCAACTGTCGCGCCATACTTATACGGTACGCGCGTTGACCGACATTGATGATTTCAATCAACAGTTCAGCACCGATTTTGCCGATGAGGAAGTGGATACCATCGGCGGGCTGGTTATGCAGGCGTTCGGTTATCTGCCGAAACGCGGGGAAGAAATCACGCTCGGCAAGTTAGACTTTAAAATCACCTCGGCGGACAGTCGCCGCATTATTCAGTTAAGAGTCACGGTGCCGGACGAGCAGCTGGCGGAAATGGAAAAAACCGAAGACAACACAGACGATCATTCATGAAAAATTATGTTATCTATCTTATCGCGTTGATCAGCGGGGGATTAGGCGTGTTCGCCTTTTCCCCTTTTGATCTTTGGGGCTTGGCCTATCTTTCGTTACTCGGTTTGTTGTGGGTCGCCAAAACTGCACGCAAAAAGACCGCACTTTGCGCCGCATTTCTGTGGGGCATGAGCTTTTTCACCTTCGGCGTGAACTGGCTGCATGTCAGTATTCACCAATTCGGCGGCGCGCCGTTGTGGCTCAGCTATTTGCTGGTGTTGCTGCTGGCGGCTTATTTATCGTTATATCCCTTGTTGTTCGTTTATCTGGTGCGGCGTTTTCAAGTTCGCAGTGCGGCGATTTTCCCGGTGATCTGGACTTTTACGGAGTTTTTGCGCGGTTGGGTTTTCACCGGTTTCCCGTGGCTGCAATTCGGCTATACCCAGATCGACAGCCCTTTTGCCGGGCTGGCGCCGCTGTTCGGCGTGGAAGGGCTGACCTTTTTCGTGATGTGGGTCAGTGCGGTCGTGTTCAACATTATTTGTGCCTTATGGCAAGCACCGCGCAAACCGGCCGTCGTTCTCTCCAACCTGTTGTTATTATTGCTGATCGGCGCTTTAAGCGGGCTGTCCTCTTCGCTGAGTTATGTTAAAAATGCGGCGGATAAAGCGCTGACGGTAACGCTGATTCAGGGCAATATCGAGCAGAATTTGAAGTGGGATCCTGATTATGTTTATCAAACCTTTGAAATTTACAGCAAATTAATTAATCAGCAACTGGGAAAAACTGATCTCATCATCTTGCCGGAAGCCGCGTTACCGCTGTGGGAAAATGAGATTCAGCCTTTTTTCAACACCTTACAACAGGCCGCGCAGCAAGCGGGCAGCGAGCTGATTATCGGCACCGTTTATGAGGATGAACGTCACGGTAAGTTATTGAATTCCATTATTAATGTCGGTAACGCGCAATATCCGTACCGCCCGGATAGTGCAAACCGTTACAGTAAACATCATCTGGTGCCTTTCGGTGAATATGTGCCGCTGGAAACACTGCTGCGTCCGCTCGGCAGCGTGTTTAATCTGCCGATGTCGGCGTTTCAGAGCGGGGATAAAATTCAGCCGCCGCTCGTGGCAAAAAACCGCCGTTTCACTCCGGCGATTTGTTATGAAATTATTTTCGGCGCCCAGTTACAGCAGAATTTACGCAGCGAGAGCGATTTTATCCTGACGGTTTCCAATGACGCTTGGTTCGGCGACAGTATCGGCCCGTGGCAGCATTTGCAAATGGCGCGTATGCGCGCACTGGAAACCGGCAAACCGGTAATCCGCGCGACCAATACCGGCATTACGGTATTTATCGATGCCGGCGGCAAGATCACGGCACAGGCGCCGCAATTTATCGAAACCACGCTCACGCAAAAAATCGCCCCGACACAGGGAAAAACCCCCTATGCCGCATTCGGCGCCATGCCGCTGTATCTGTTAAGCGTGTTGCTGGTCGCATTACGCGGTATGGGGCTGCTGATAAAACGCCGATGGCTGAAAAGTGCGGTGTAAATTTGCCGGATTTAATGAAAAACACCAAGTTCTCGGACTTGGTGTTTCTGAGGGGAACCTATTAACGGCTGCGGAAGATGATACGACCTTTGCTTAAATCATAAGGTGTCATTTCAACAGTCACTTTATCACCGGTTAGAATACGGATATAGTTTTTACGCATTTTCCCCGAAATATGAGCTGTCACAACATGACCGTTTTCCAACTCCACACGAAACATCGTGTTCGGCAGGGTTTCCAAAATAGTGCCCTGCATCTCGATACTATCTTCTTTTGCCATTTTTTCCTCTAATGATACCTTTAAAAAACGGGTCGATTATACACTTTTTTCCGAGGCTATAAAGTATTTTCTGCTTAACTTAAGATGACGAGTTACATTTTATGACATAAAAGTTAAAACATTAGGGAAATATTAGGGTATAATGCCGAAGGTTTGTTGACAATTCATGTTTTCTTGCCTGTAATGTTCGGGCAAATGTTCTTTAGAGGACGCGATTTTTGTCTTGAGTGATTATGGCTACTGGTTCAAAATGGCTGAATTTTATGAAAAAAAGATATGAATTTTCAATGATGCTGAGAGTATTTTTACTGTAAAATATTGGTGTTCACCTATAAAATACAAATAGAAAATAGGTTGTGTTGACACTATATAATATCGTTTTAAACGATTAAATAACTATCATATCTGAAGCTAAATATTTAGAGATCTTATATAATGAATAAATTGAAAGGTAAACTTCAGCGTTTTTATGCGTTTGATGAATTATTAAAGCAACTTGTTCTTCGTGATATTAAATTAAAATATCGACGCAGTTATTTAGGATATCTTTGGAGCATCCTTAATCCTTTATTGTTAATGACAGTTCTGGTATTGGTATTTTCTAATTTATTTCAGCGCAATGTGCCTAATTTTCCGCTTTATTTAATTTCAGGACAGATTCTTTTTTATTTTATGGTTGAAGCTACCAATTCCTCGGTAACTTCGATTCGAAATAATTCTTCGTTAATTAAAAAAACCTATGTACCTAAATATATTTTCACTTTATCGAAAGTAGGTAGCTCGGTGATGAACTTACTGTTTTCTTTAGGAGCGTTACTTTTGGTGATGATTTTTACTCGGGCCGAGGTTTCTTGGTATTTGCTATTGGCACCATTTGTTCTTATTCAAGTAGCTACATTTAGCCTTGGAATTAGCTTGTTTTTAGCAGCGTTTACCGTATTTTTCCGTGATATTCAGTATTTATGGGGCGTTTTTACTACTATGTGGATGTATATGACGCCTATTTTTTATCCTACCTCGATTATTCCTGAACGATTTCTTGCTTGGTATAAAGGATTGAATCCGATGTATTGGTATATCGAACAATTCAGAGATATTATTCTTTATACTAAAATGCCACATCCCGAATCAATAATGATTGGATGTTCAATCGCATTGGTATCTTTGATCTTAGGTACTTGGTATTTTAATAAAAAACAAGATGAATTTATTTTATACATATGAAAGATAATACTATTGTGAAAGTAACAGATGTTACTGTACGCTTTAATAAAGCAACCGAGAGTTATAACGGATTAAAAGAATATTTTATTAAAATGCTAAAAGGGGAACTGATGTTCCAAGAATTTTTGGCATTGAAAGATATTAATTTGGATATCAAACGCGGAGAATCATGGGGTTTAGTGGGGGCTAACGGTTCTGGTAAGTCCACATTGCTTAAACTTATCTGCGGTATTTTGAAACCTTATAAAGGCAGTGTTGAAGTATATGGTCGTATTTCTCCGCTTATTGAGTTGGGCGCAGGTTTTGATAAAGAATTAACAGCAAGAGAAAATATTTATTTGAACGGAGCGTTATTAGGCCATAAAAAAGCCTTTATGCAGAAACATTTTGATGAAATTATTGATTTTGCCGGGTTACAAGACTTTGTTGATGTACCAATAAAAAACTTTTCGTCCGGTATGTCCGCCCGTTTAGGGTTTTCAGTGGCGACAATTGTAAAACCGGAAATTTTAATTGTCGATGAAGTGTTGGCTGTTGGCGATCAGGCTTTTCAAGAAAAATGTAAGAAAAGAATGACGGAGATGCTTTCAGATGGAACGACGTTATTATTCGTTTCCCATTCTATTAATCAAGTTAAACAATTGTGCCAAAAAGCGGTTTGGCTTGACAAGGGAATTATGAAAGCGATAGGAAGTACAGAAGAGGTGCTTCCTTTGTATGTGAACAGTACTAAGTAGCTTATCAATGTTTATGAAAAAACAGAGCATTTGTAAATATATTATGATCTTAGTTGATCTACTTACTTTTTTATTGTCGTTACCTTTTGCTCTGTTTATTATCCACAAATTTGGTGGTGATCTTAATGACTATATTCCGCTAACCGAAATGGATGAGCGCTTTGTTATTCATTTACTGTTAAGCGGAATTTGTGCGTCTTGGTTTTGGGTACGCTTAAGACATTATACTTATCGCAAACCGTTTTGGTTTGAATTAAAAGAAATTATCAGAACGGTCGCCATATTCTCAATTATTGAGTTAGCAATTGTCGGTTTTTCTAAATTATACTTTTCGCGCTATGTTTGGGTGTTGACTTGGATGATAGCATTCTTTTTAGTGCCAACCGGGCGGGTTTTGGTTAAAAAATTATTAATAAAAACTAAAGTTTATTTAAAAAACACCATAATTATTGGCAATAGTCAAAATGCGATCGATGCTTATAATGCTATTTGTAGCGAATCTTACCTTGGTCTGAATGTAAAATATTTTATTGCAGCGAAGCCTTCCCCGGAGCTTAAGATGTTGGGGATCGCTGTTATTCCTGACAGTAAAAATAATATCTGGCGTTTTTTTACTGAAAAGACCGACCAATTCATTATTGCATTAGAAGATGATGAAACAGAAAGTCGGGACGCATGGCTACGTTATCTGACAAAAAAATGTTATCGCTTTGTTTCTGTGGTTCCTGCACTAAGAGGATTGCCTCTATATAGCACAGATATGTCTTTTCTGTTTAGCCATGAAATTATCTTATTGCGTATTAATCATAACCTCGCGAAACGATCATCTAAAATTCTGAAAAGAAGCATGGACATAGCCGTTTCATTTAGTTTGTTAGTGATACTATTTCCTTTTCTATTATTGATATATCTAATTATTTTTGTTACCGGGGGACAACCTTTGTACGGGCATACCAGAGTGGGATTAAATGGTAAGTTATTCAAGTGTTGGAAATTTAGGACAATGAAAAGAAATTCTGAGGAGTTATTGCAACAACTGTTTAAAAAAGATGTAAAAGCTTATCAGCAGTGGAAGCAAGAATATAAACTGAAAAATGATCCCAGAATTACTTTTTTCGGTGCCTGGATGAGAAAACATAGTATAGATGAGCTTCCTCAGCTTTGGAATGTGTTAGTCGGACAAATGAGTTTAGTCGGCCCCAGACCTATTACTAAAAATGAATTGGAATATTATCAAGAAAATATTGATTATTATTTAATCGCTAAGCCCGGTATGACAGGGTTATGGCAGGTATCTGGACGCAATAATGTTGATTACAGCACGCGTGTTTATTTTGATGCTTGGTATGTTAAGAATTGGTCGTTGTGGAATGATATTGCTATTTTATGTAAAACCGTACCAGCGGTTATACGCAAAAATGGTGCATATTGATTTCATAATTTTTTAGTGCGCAATAATATTTTTCGGAGAAAAATAATGTCAAATATAGGTAGTCGTTTTAGAAAATTAATCACTGACCCTAAAACTACGATAAAGAAAATACATCATAAATTTAAATATGATCGCAAAGGAGCCTGGTATTTAATTTCATCTGAGTTGAATGGTGATAGTAAGTTACTTTATCAGAAAGTCAGAAAACATTTGCCTTTGAAATATAAAGGTAGCAGTTATTTTACTATTATTTCTGCTTGTTATAATGTGGAAAAATACTTAGACGAGTATTTTAAAAGTATTGTTGCACAAAGTTTAGATTTTAAAAAACATATTCAAATTATTTGTGTAGATGATGGATCGCAAGATAATACTGCGGCCATTATTAAAAAATGGCAGAAAAATTATCCTAAAAATATTCATTACATTTATAAAGAAAATGGCGGCCAGGCATCTGCACGAAATTTAGGACTAGAATATGTTGAAACAGAATGGGTAACATTTATTGATCCTGATGATTTTATATCGGCCGATTATTTTAGGGAGATAGATGATGCAATCAGTCTTGATCCTAGTTTACTTGTATTGGTTTCTAATCTTCAATTTTACATGGAATCTCAAGGCATTGTAAAAGATGGACATCCTTTAAAATTTAGATTTAAAAATAAGAAAAATAAATATAATATCCTAGATCTTAAAGATACGATTAATTTGTCAGCATCATCCAGTATGTTTAAAACTGATATTATTAAAAGTAATAATATTATGTTTGATCATAGGGTTAGACCGAACTTTGAAGACGGGAAATTTATTTCAGATTATTCTCTCGTTTGTGGTAATGGTAGTTTGGTTTATCTGAAGGATTCTGTGTATTTTTATAGAAAGCGGCAAGATGAAAGTTCTACTATTGACACCTCTTGGACTAAGCTGGAAAAGTATAGCAATGTTCTTGAATTCGGTTTTATTCCGATGTTGGAAAATTACGCTAATAAATTTGGCTTAGTTCCTAAACATATCCAGAGAACTGCATTATATGATATGTCTTGGTATGTTAAATATCTGTTAAATAACAAAGAAAAAATTTCTTTTTTATCAGATGAACAAAAAAAATATTTTTTAGAATTATTAATAAAAATATTCTCTTTTATTGATCGAGATATTATTTTAAATTTTAATCTGGCCGGAATCTGGTTTATGCATAAAGTTGGTATGCTCGGTTTATTTAAACATGAACATATTAATAGTAATATTATTTATATTGAAAACATAGACAGAGAAAAAAAGCAGATTTTGCTTTCTTTTTATACCTATTTTGATGAATTGGAATATATAGAATTAGGTGGTAAAGAAATTTTCCCAGTATATGGGAAAACAGTTATTAATAATTTTGGAAATAAATTCTTTGTAAAAGAAAAAAGATACTGGATTCAATTTAATGAATTAAATGATATTTTAAAAATTACATTAAATAAGAATAATGGCCGTATTTCTTTATTTGGAAAACAATATAAGGAAATTAAAATATCAGAAATTATTTCTAGATTTAAACCATCTGAAAAATATGCATCAGATGATAGCTGGTTATTAATGGACAGAGATATACAGGCTGACGATAATGCAGAACATTTATATCGATTTATCAAAAATAATTATCCGAGTAAAAAATGTTATTTTGCTTTAAATCGCAATTCTCATGATTGGCAGCGATTGGAAGATGAAGGTTTTAATCTTGTTGACTATGGTACAAAAGAATTTGAAAAAATACTTTGTCGTTGTTCTCGTATTATTAGTAGTCATTTAGATCGATATATAAATAATTATTTTGGTGACGAATATCAGTATAGTAAAAAGTATGTATTTCTCCAACATGGAATTACTAAAGATGATATGTCCTCCTGGTTTAATGGAAAAAAGAACTTGCAGTGTTTGATCACAAGTACTTTTTCAGAGTTTGCATCTATAGCAGATGGAGATAGTTATAAATTATGTCGTAAAGATGTTGTTCTGACTGGTTTTCCACGCCATGATGCCTTATTAGCCGGAAATCAGGCAGGGAGTAAAACTATATTAATAATGCCTACATGGCGGCAAAGCATTGTAGGGCATATTATAGCAAACGGTAATCAAAGAGAATTAAATAAAGAATTTATGCTTACCGATTATGCTCAAAATTGGTCTGCAGTTTTACACTCTGATAGATTGAAAATGCTGAGTGAGAAGTACGGATATAAAGTGGTCTTTGCTCCTCATGCAAATATAGAACCTTATTTAGAACAGTTTACGGTTCCGGAATATATTTCTATATGGAGTGCTAAAACATCTCATGAGAGTATTCAGGAATTGTTTCAAACATCTAAATTGATGATTACAGATTTTTCATCTGTTGCCTTTGAGATGGCTTATCTAAGAAAACTAGTTATTTATTTTCAATTTGATGCTAAAGAAGTTTTTTCATCACAATCGCATATCTATAAAAAAGGTTATTTTTCCTATGAGGAAAATGGTTTTGGTCCGGTTACCGAAACTGCAGATGATTTATTAAATGAATTGGAAAAAGCATTAGAAAATAATGGTGAACCGTTAGAACCGTATAAGACTAGAATTGAAGAAACATTTCCATTTCGGGACGGTAAAAATTGTGAGCGGGTATATCAAGCAATTAAAGCACTGGATGAACCGGAAACAAAAGAAATTGATTTGGATGTTTTACAAGAGTTTGTTTGTTCCGCTTATAAAAATAGAATTTGGGATTCGTTATTTTCTCGTTGTGAGCTATTAGAAAAGTACGGTAATGAGAAGCAGCAAAGACAGGTACAAGATATTAAGCTCTACGCTCTAGCGAATACGTTTCAGTTTGAAACTTTAGAAACGACTCTAAAGGAATATACAGAATATAATCCTTTAGTTATCGAGATTAGAGCGATACAAATGTTTTTACAAGAGGAATGGCAACGAGCTATTGATTATTTAACTGCACTTTCCACATTAAACCGAGAGCAGCAATTTATGCTATTACGTTGTTATGCGGAATTAAAACAATCCGATGAATTAGAAAAAATAATTACCGGACTGTCAGATTTAACCTCAAACGAAAGAATCATTTGTAATTGTTGGTTATTAGCAAGCCAAGATAATTGGGCTGCTGTTGCGGAACTTTTAAATGATAATATGGTGCAATTTACCCAACATGAGCTTGAATTTTATAAGCCGGAATTATTGTTAGCTCGTGCGTTTAGAATGCTGGGACAGTATGATGATTGCCATAATCAGCTAGCGCATTATGAGAAATATACAAATGATGATTCCGATTGCCATATAGAAATTGCACATTTGTCTTTTGCAAGACAAAAATATGGTAAAGTACTTAGTCAGTTGGCAAAAGCGTCTTTTGGAAATTTTGTTTATTTACCAAAATATTCGTTAATTGAATTTTTAATTTCATTAGATAAAATTGATAAACTCAATGAGTTGAGTGAGCTGATTAATGAGATTATAGAAAAACGAGGCTATGATACGGATATTTCATTAGTGATCGTAAATATTTTGGTCAAATATAAGGAATGGAAAAAAATATTATTATTGGCTCCTCCTCTTTATGAGCAAAGACCTGAAGAGGTTATTTATCCTTTGGTATTAGCAAATGTACGGATAGGATTAATTAAAGAAGCTTATAAACTGCATCTTAAGCCGACTTCGGATTCTTTATATGAGTATTGGGAAATTATATGTGATTTAGCATTGATCCAAGGTGATCTTGAATTGGCCCGATATTGTCTTTCCAATATGATTGCTATTTTTCCAGAGAGAAATAAAGAGGCTAATTTACAGAATTTAATATCACTATCTAAGTAAGTTTTAAAGAGTAGAATCATCTACTCTTTATTCTTTATGTGAGTAATTATCTATGATAGAAAAAAGAGAGCATAAATATAGAGCTAGTAATAGTGTTGAGATTATTTATAAATATAAACCTAGAAAATATGATTTTAATCACTTACTTATTGTTTTTTCAGGTTTTCTGCATAAATATCCGGGTAATTACGATTTTAATAATGCACTTGATGATTGCCCCGCAGATGTTATCTGGATTAATGATAACTTTGAAGAGATGTACACATATTATCTCTGTATTAATATGGACTTTAAAGTTGAAGAGGCGGTTACAGAATTTATTAATTATAAAATAAAAGAGTTCGGATTAGATTATCAAAATGTAACTATTACCGGGTTTTCAAAGGGTGGAAGTGCCGCATTATATTATGGTCTGAAATTGCCAGTCGCTAATATTGTAACAACTGTACCCCAAATAAAAATAGGAACTTATCTTGTTAATACTTGGGAGCATGTTGCGCGTCATATGATGGGGGAGCTAACAAAAGCTAAACAAGATTATTTAGACAAAATTATTATTAAGTTATTAAAAAAAGAAAGATATTTTAATAAAAACATTTATCTTTTAACTTCTGAAGCGGATATTCAGTATGAACCTGAGATTAAACCGATATTAGAAGATTTAAGAAAATATTCTAATTTTAATTTGATTAAAACTTATTCGGTATTCTGTCGCGAACATAATCAGATTACATCTCATCATACGGCGATTTTACTTGGTTTATATTATTGTTTGGCATCGGAAGCAACACCAATATTTCAGCATAATGAAGTTAACTTTTTTGGCTCACAGCCCTTGCCTTTATCATCAATGAAAAAGAAAGCTGAAGCTATTGTTGATACTAGAGGATTAAGTATAAAAGAAGATACTTTATTTATAGAAGGCGTTGCTATTTTACGAGGATATAATCTTATTGAGTATAAAGATGTTGACTATCAACTGATTTTAAAAGGTAAGAAAACGATAAGAAAAACCTTGGCTAATTTGAATAAGCCTTATTTAACTAAAGAATTTTTTGATGGGAAAAATCTGGTTATTTATGATAAAGGATGGTTTACTACTCCTCAGAATCAAGGGATTGATATATCAGATATTCCGACAGATAAGTATGAGCTATTTATAAAAATTTCAACTCATAGTATTTCCAAAAGACTTCCTTTAGTCACAAATAAGAATTTTAATAGAGAGAGTGAAAAGTATCATATTTCATCTGAAAATTCTAAAATAATATTAGAACTAAAAAAATAGAAAAATTTATTTTATATATTTTAAAATCAAATTTATAGGTATTGTGGTGATAATATGTTAGACATGTTAAATAGACTTATATGTGCGGTTGTGAAGGGAATAAAAGATCCTAGGCTTGTTTTTAAGGTAATTAATTCTATAAAACAATATGGCATAAGATATACAATAAAAAAAATTATATCCCCTTATCTTGGTGATAATAAGTTCGATCTGCCGGAAATAGATATATATAAACAGGATACTATCTATATTCTGACAACTAAGCATTGTTATTTTATTGCAAGACTGCTTCAGATTAATTTTAATAAATTAGCGTTAAACGCAGAGATTATATTTAAGCCGCCTAAAGAAGGATTCGGCAAGGGATTACATTGTGTTATTTGTCCGCAGATGTTTAATCAGTTGCCGAATCACTATGTCGCATTTCAATTAGAACAATCCGTCAGTTCTCGTTGGTTTACACCGGAATATATTGATAAGTTAAAAAATGCTTATTCAATATTTGACTATTCTCTGGATAACATTACTTATCTTCAGACTCAAGGACTGTCTTATCGGCAGATTTATTTTATGCCGCTTGCTTATCAAAAGGATTATTTTGCAGAGAAAGCGGTTCATGAACAGTATGACGTTTTATTTTATGGTGATATAAAGAACCAGCGCAGAAAGGCATATCTTGATGTGATTACAAAACGATTTAAAACTAAAGTGATAAAAAATGTATTTGCGGATGAACTATATAAAGAAATTAGTAAAGCTAAAATTATAGTCAATATTCATTATTATGATGACGCTTTATTAGAAACAACCCGGCTCTATGAATGCTTATCCCTTAATAAACTGATAATTTCAGAAACCAGTGTCGATCTAGAATTACATGATGAAATTAAAAATACGGTTGATTTTGTAGAAGTCGGCGATATTGATCAAATGTGTCAGCATATTACTTTCTGGTTAACGAATAGTGAATTGAGAGAGAAAAAAATTAAGAAAAATAGCGCTTATCTGCAGCAATCGAAAAATATGTTTGAATATTATTTTATGCGTTTTATGTTGGCAAACGATTGGTTGAGTTTTGCCGATTTTTATAAAATAGCCGGACATCACATCGAATTCAAACATGATTTTATTTGTCTAGGATTACCGGAATCGACGAAAAGAACACAAGCTTTTATGCAACAAAATCACAGGAATATTCAGATATTTCCGGGACTAAGGCATAAAAAGAGTTGGCTGGGATGCGGAATGAGTTATAAATTTATTCTGCAAAAGGCAAAGGATCTTGGTCTATATATGGTGACTGTTTGTGAAGATGATGTGGAATTTTTTCAGAATTTTGAGGAAGATTATATTGAAATAAAAAGATTTCTTGCGCAGGATAAACAATGGGATTTATTCTCCGGGCTTATTGCCGATGTCAGTGATCATATTAAAATTTTGAAAACGAAAAGGGAAGGCGATAAGGAGTATATTTATATCGATAAAATGACCAGTATGGTGTTTAATATTTATTCACATCGTTTTTATGATAAGTTATTGTCATGGGATGAAAAGAACCATAATGTGGAAGAAAATACCATTGATCGTTATCTGGAATCTCATGCTGATTGTGTGACCATAACGACAATTCCATATCTTGTGGGACACAAGGAAAATATTGAGTCCACGCTATGGGGAATTAAAAATGATGTTTATTCTGAAATGATTAAAAATAGTGAGCGGAAATTAACTAATAAAGTAACAAAGTATAAAGACGATATAAAATGTTAAGCATAACTCTTATTGTTCCGACTTTTAATGCTGGTGATTTGTGGGTTGAATGGATTGCACAATTAAAGCTTCAAACGATTCGAATTGAAGAAGTTATTGTGATTGATTCCTCATCGGTAGATAACACGGCCAATTTAGCTAAACAGGCCGGTTTTTCGACTTATTGTATTGAGAAATCAGATTTTAATCATGGTCGGACGCGCAATCAAGCGGTAATGCTTTGTAAAAAGGACAGCGACATTTTGGTTTTTCTTACCCAAGATGCACTATTAGCAAGCGCAGATGCTTTGCAATGTTTAGTCAATTGTTTTAGTGACGCCTCGGTTTCAGCAGCTTATGGTCGTCAGCTGCCGCATAAAGATGCAAATCCTATTGCGGCACATGCCAGACTATTCAATTATCCCGCCCATTCAGTAACTAAGGAAAAACGTGATATTACTGAGTTGGGTATTAAAACGGCTTTTATGTCTAATTCATTTGCGGCTTATCGACGTTCTGTCTTTACCGCGTTGGGCGGATTTCCAAATGATGTTATTTTGGCAGAAGATATGTATTTGGCGGCTAAAATGATTTTAGCGAATTATAAAATTGCCTATTGCGCTGACGCTATGGTGTATCATTCCCATAATTATTCTTATTGTCAGGAAGTTAAACGTTATTTTGATACGGGAGTATTTCACGCCAAGGTGCGGTGGATAAAAGAAAATTTTGGCGGCGTAAAGGGCGAGGGGAAAAAATTTGTTATTTCGGAATTGAAGTATTTGCTCAAGCATGCTCCATTATGGATCCCTAAAGCTATGCTGACGACCTTGTTTAAAGCAATCGGGTTTAAATTGGGGTTGAACTGGAATAAACTGCCGAAATATATAATAAAAAAATGCAGTATGCATAAAGGTTATTGGGAAAGATAAGGGAAATTATGCGCAAGAAAATTTTAGTTACCGGGGGCGCCGGTTTTATTGGTTCCGCCGTGATTCGCCATATTATTACCGATACGCAGGATTCGGTTATCAATCTTGATAAGCTCACTTATGCCGGTAATTTAGAATCGCTCAAATCGGTAGAAAAACATGCTCGTTATGCTTTTGCGCAAGTTGATATATGTGATAAGTCTGCATTGGAGCGCATTTTTACACAATATCAACCCGATGCTGTTATGCATTTAGCGGCGGAAAGTCATGTGGACCGCTCGATTGATAGTGCCGCGGCTTTTATTCAAACCAATATTGTGGGAACTTATACATTACTTGAAGTGGCACGCCATTATTGGGATGATTTATCCTTTGAAAAAAAAGAGGTTTTTCGTTTTCATCATATTTCAACGGACGAAGTTTATGGGGATTTAGAAAGTCGTACGGATTTATTTACTGAAACCACAGCTTATGCTCCAAGCAGTCCTTACTCCGCATCAAAGGCCGCCAGTGATCATCTTGTGCGTGCATGGGGGAGAACTTATGGCTTGCCGATCATCGTGACAAATTGTTCCAATAATTACGGCCCTTTTCATTTTCCTGAAAAGCTGATTCCATTAATGATTTTAAATGCCCTTGAGGGTAAGGCGTTACCGGTTTACGGTGACGGTCAACAAATTCGTGATTGGTTGTTTGTCGAGGATCACGCCCGAGCGTTGTATAAAGTTATTACGCAGGGAAAAGCGGGTGAAACTTATAATATTGGCGGACACAATGAAAAAACGAATATTGAGGTCGTGCGGAGTATCTGTCGTTTATTGGAAGAATTAGCGCCGAATAAACCGCAAGGTGTGGTTAACTATGAGGATTTGATCTTGTTTGTTGCAGACCGTCCGGGACATGATGTTCGTTATGCGATTGACGCGACCAAAATTAGTCGTGAACTTGGCTGGAAACCGCAAGAAACTTTTGAAAGTGGTATTCGTAAAACGGTGAACTGGTATTTACATAATAAAACGTGGTGGCGCCGAGTGTTGGACGGTAGCTATAATCGTGAACGCTTAGGAGTAAGAAAATGAAAGGTATTATTCTGGCTGGCGGTAGCGGTACCCGTCTTTACCCTATTACCCGCGGTGTATCAAAACAGCTGTTGCCGGTTTATGACAAACCGATGATTTATTATCCGTTATCGGTGTTAATGTTAGCGGGTATTCGTGAGATTTTGATTATTACCACGCCTGAGGACAACGCCAGTTTTAAGCGTTTGTTGGGTGATGGTTCGGATTTCGGTATTTCGTTAAGTTATGCCATTCAACCAAGCCCTGATGGTTTAGCGCAGGCATTTTTGATCGGGGAAAAATTTATTGGTAATAGTTGTGTTTGCTTAGTATTAGGTGACAATATTTTTTATGGTCAACATTTTACCCAGACCTTAAAACAAGCCGCAAAGGATGCCGAGGCAGGAAAAGCGACTGTTTTCGGTTATCAGGTAAAAGATCCTGAACGTTTTGGTGTATTAGCGTTTGATAATAACTTTAATGTACTGTCTATTGAAGAAAAACCGACAAAACCAAAATCGGATTGGGCAGTGACAGGCTTGTATTTTTATGATAATCGCGTGGTCGAATTGGCAAAGCAAGTACGACCTTCCGCCCGTGGCGAGCTGGAAATTACAACACTGAACAAAATGTATTTGAAA
Organism: Necropsobacter rosorum; assembly: GCA_000751835.1. GTDB lineage: Bacteria > Pseudomonadota > Gammaproteobacteria > Enterobacterales > Pasteurellaceae > Necropsobacter > Necropsobacter rosorum. The sequence continues at coordinate 112,204 of CCMQ01000017.1, forward strand.
GACGGTTCTCTAAATGTACAGCTGCTGGGGCGTGGTTTTGCTTGGTTAGATACCGGTACGCATGAAAGTTTGCATGAAGCGGCGTCTTTTGTACGAACTATTGAAAATGTACAGGATTTACATATTGCTTGTTTAGAAGAAATCGCTTGGCGTAATCATTGGTTAACGGCAGACCAGCTGAAAACTATTGCATATTCAATGAGTCAGAATGCTTATGGTCAATATTTATTACGCCTAATAAAAGACGATGAATAACATGAAGCGATTTTTAGTTACCGGTTCAAAAGGTCAGGTAGGGCATTATGTGGTACAAAAGCTGACAGGAAAGGCGGAACTACTGGCCGTAAGCCATGATGAACTGGATATTACCGATGAAAGTGCGGTCAAAAAAATTGTCGAAAATTTTCGTCCGAATGCGATCATCAATGCTGCCGCCTATACCTCGGTAGATAGTGCCGAGAAGGACATTGCGCGTTGCGAAGCGGTTAATACAAAAGGTGCGGGAATGCTGGCCAACGCAGCACAACAGATTGACGCATTAATTTTGCATATTTCCACTGACTATATATTCAATGGTAAGCATAATGACTATTACAAAGAAACGGATCAACCTGACCCTCAAAATGTGTATGGACGCACAAAACTTGCAGGTGAAACAGCGGTAAGGCAAGCGAATCCGAAATCGATTATTTTGCGTACTGCGTGGGTATTCGGCGAACATGGTAATAATTTTGTGAAAACAATGCTACGTTTAGGCAAAGAACGTGCCGAATTAGGCATTGTTGCCGATCAGATTGGTGGTCCGACGTATGCAGGCGATATTGCCGCTGCATTAATTAAAATCGCCTTTGATATTTTAAACGGTAAAACCGATGCGTTTGGTATTTATCATTTTAGCGGGCAGCCTTATGTCAGTTGGTTTGAATTTGCACGAACGATTTTTGCTGAGGCAAAAATGCAAAATATATTGGAAAATATACCGCACTTAAATGCAATTGCCACCAGTGATTATCCGACGCCGGCAAAACGCCCGGCAAATTCCCGCTTGGATTTAACCAAAATTCAGCAGACTTGGGGCATTGAGCCGAGCGATTGGAAAAAGGCGTTACAGAACTTAAAGGCATACGCAGAATGAAAATTATCGAAACGAAAATCCCCGATGTAAAACTGTTAGAGCCACAAATTTTTGGTGATGAACGTGGTTTTTTTATGGAAACCTTCCGCGACGAATGGTTTAAACAACATGTCGCCCAACGTACGTTCGTACAAGAAAATCATTCCAAATCCATCAAAGGCGTATTGCGCGGATTACACTATCAAACGGAAAATACGCAAGGTAAACTTGTGCGTGTGGTGCAAGGCGCAGTGCTTGATGTGGCGGTGGATTTACGCCGTAGTTCGCCAACATTTGGACAATGGGTCGGTGAAATTCTTTCTGCAGAAAACAAACGTCAACTTTGGGTTCCGGAGGGATTTGCGCACGGATTTTATGTGTTAAGTGAAACGGCGGAGTTTGTATATAAATGCACCGATTATTACAACCCAAAAGCCGAGCATTCTCTTATTTGGAACGATTCAACTGTCGCGATTGACTGGCAATTAGACGGAGAACCGAGTTTGTCGGCAAAAGATTTGGCGGGAAAAGTTTTATCTGAGGCCGTTTTATTTGAATAGCAAAATATTCTCATTTAATTTTTTATTAACAATTAAGACACAAATTGAAAAAACTGGTATAGTGCCGCTGTACCGGTTTTTATATATAGGAATAAAATTATGAACATTTTGCTTTCTTTTGCGCCGGCGCCGGATTGCTGGGGCAATAATGCGTTGTTGAGTTTTGCCGATAATCAAGCGGTGATTCATGTAAAAAACAATGAAAAAAATGACCGCACTTTAATTCAAAAGGCGGCGCGTAAGCTGCGCGGGCAGGGGATTAAAGAAGTCGAACTGATTGGCGAACAATGGGAGCTGGAGCATTGTTGGGCGTTTTATCAGGGCTTTTATAGCGCGAAACAGGATTACACCATTGAGTTTCCGCATTTGGCGGATGAACCGCAGGCGGAGTTGTTGGCGCGTATTCAATGCGGCGATTTTGTGCGTGAAATCATCAATTTACCGGCTTCATTGGTGACGCCGCAGGCATTAGCGCAGCGCGCGGCGGCATTTATTGAGGCGCAGGCGGCGGAATATGCCGATAAAAGTGCGGTGTCTTTTGAGATTATTTCGGCTGAGGAATTGGAAAAACAAGGCTATCACGGCATCTGGCAGGTGGGCAAAGCCTCAGCCAATAAACCGGCGATGTTACAGCTGGATTTTAATCCGAGCGGTGATCCCGATGCGCCGGTTTTTGCCTGTTTAGTCGGTAAGGGCATCACTTTCGACAGCGGCGGTTACAGCATTAAGTCGAGCGAGACCATGAGCACGATGCGTACCGATATGGGCGGCGCGGCGTTGTTGACCGGCGCATTAGGCATGGCGATTGCCGGCGGGCTGGCGCGACGGGTGAAATTATATTTATGCTGTGCGGAAAATATGCTCAGCGGCAATGCCCTGAAACTGGGCGATATTATCACTTATGCCAACGGCATTCGCGCGGAAGTATTGAATACCGATGCGGAAGGGCGTTTGGTGCTGGCGGACGGGTTAATTGAAGCGGATAAACAGCGCCCGCAGTTGATTATCGATTGCGCGACTTTGACCGGCGCGGCGAAAGTGGCGGTGGGCAATGATTATCATTCGGTGCTTTCCATGGATGATGAGTTGGTCGCGCAGTTGTTTGAAACGGCGAAATCCGTGCAGGAGCCTTTCTGGCGTTTGCCGTTTGAAGAATTTCACCGTTCGCAGATCAGCTCGAATTTCGCCGATATTGCGAATATCGGTTCCGTGCCGGTTGGTGCGGGGGCGAGCACGGCTACCGCCTTTTTATCTTATTTTGTTCAACAATATCAGAAACACTGGTTGCATATCGATTGTTCGGCGACATATCGTAAAGCGCCTGGCGATTTATGGGCGGCCGGCGCCACCGGTATCGGCGTGCAAACCTTGGCCAATTTTTTATTAGTGAAAGCGAACGGATAGTGCAATAACGGGGGGACATTTATGGCGCAGGAACGGACATTATCCATCATTAAACCGGATGCGGTGGAGCGAAATCTTATCGGTCGGATTCTGGCAAGATTAGAACAGCACGGCTTTAAAATCGTTGCTACGAAAATGGTGCATTTAACCAGAGCGCAGGCGGAAGGATTTTATGCCGAACATGAGGGCAAAAGCTTTTTTGCCGATCTGGTGGAATATATGATTTCCGCACCGGTGCTGGTCAGTGTGCTGGAGAAGGAAAACGCAGTAAAAAACTACCGCACTTTAATGGGCGCAACGGACCCGGCTATGGCGGAGGAAGGCACGCTGCGCCGCGAGTTTGCGCAGAGTAAAAGCCGCAATTCGGTACACGGTTCCGACAGTCTGCCAAGTGCAGAACGTGAGATCGCCTATTTTTTTGTGGAATCGGAGATCTGCCCGCGCTAAAGGCGGTTGCCGCCGCGCGCAACGATATTTCATCGGCTTAACAGTCAAACGCCGCATAATCAGTGCATTGTGCGGCGTTTTGTTTGCAGTTAAACCACATGCTTTACGTCGGTTACGGTTTTACCTCATGTCTGTTCGCTCCGAAATAGCGCTTGCCTTTTAAGTCAAAAAGCGTATTATAGCCGTCCAGACGGAAAAACATCCAAATGTAGAGCGAATAAAGGAATCTTATGTCATCATATTTATTTACTTCCGAATCCGTATCGGAAGGTCATCCGGATAAAATCGCCGATCAGATCTCCGATGCGGTATTAGACGAAATCCTAAAACAGGATCCGAAAGCGCGCGTTGCCTGCGAAACCTATGTGAAAACCGGTATGGCGCTGGTGGGCGGTGAAATTACCACCTCGGCGTGGGTGGATATTGAAAGCCTGACCCGTCAGGTGATTTGCGACATCGGCTACGAGCATTCTGATATGGGATTTGACGGGCATTCCTGCGCGGTGCTGAATGCCATCGGTAAACAGTCCGCCGATATTAATCAGGGGGTGGATCGCGGAAATCCGCTGGAGCAGGGCGCGGGCGACCAGGGCATTATGTTCGGTTATGCCACCAATGAAACGGATGTGCTAATGCCGGCGGCGATTACCTACGCCCATCGTTTGATGGAACGGCAGGCACAGGTGCGCAAAAACGGCACGCTGAGCTGGCTGCGCCCGGATGCGAAAAGCCAGCTGACGCTGAAATACGATAATCATCACATCGTCGGTGTGGATGCCGTGGTGCTTTCCACTCAACACAGCGATGACGTCAGCCAGAAAACCGTGCATGAAGGCGTGATGGAGGAAATCATCAAGTCGGTGCTGCCGAGTGAGTGGCTGTCTAAAGAAACCAAATTTTTTATCAATCCGACCGGGCGTTTTGTGATCGGCGGACCGATGGGCGATTGCGGTTTAACCGGACGTAAAATTATTGTCGATACCTACGGCGGGGCGGCACGCCACGGCGGCGGGGCGTTTTCTGGTAAAGATCCGTCGAAAGTCGACCGTTCTGCGGCTTATGCGGCGCGCTATGTGGCGAAAAATATCGTGGCGGCCGGTTTAGCACAGCGCTGCGAGATTCAGTTGTCTTACGCCATCGGCGTTGCCGAACCGACATCGATTATGATCGAAACCTTCGGCACGGCGAAAGTGAGCGAAGCCCTCTTGGTGAAATTAGTGCGCGAATTTTTTGATTTGCGTCCTTACGGCTTAATCAACATGCTGGATTTAATTCAGCCGATTTATCGCCAGACCGCGGCTTACGGTCATTTCGGGCGTGAGCAGTTCCCGTGGGAAAAAACCGATCGCGCCCAAGAACTGCGCGCGGCCGCCGGATTAAAATAACCTTGTTGCTGCCGGCGCGGACAAACGTGCGCGCCGGTTGTTTTTTATGCAAACCGCCGAGTTTCGTCAGCTTAATATGCAGGTTGTGCGTAAGTTAAACGCCGGTTTACAGCTTGCCGAACAGCATTTTAACCGCACTTTTCCGGTGCCGACGGTCAACTATCGCCTGCGCGGAGTAAAAGCGGGCGTCGCCTATCCCGAACACAATGAAATCAGACTGAACCGCACCTTATTGCTGGAAAATCCGCACGCCTTTATTGCTCAGGTGGTGTGGCATGAGCTGGCGCACCTTATCGTCTATCAGGTTTTCGGCCGGGTAAAACCGCACGGTGCGCAATGGCGCGCGGTGATGACGGACATTTTCCATTTGCCGGCGCAGACCTGCCACCGCTTTAACGTGCAAAATGTGCAGGGTAAAACCTTTGCGTACCAATGCGCCTGCCAGACCCATTATTTGACCTTAAGACGGCATAATAAAGTGCAAAAGGAAAGTGCGGTGTATTTTTGCCGCAAATGCGGCCGGCAACTATCCTTAGTGAATACAAAGAATTAGATGAATTCTCCGGCCGACTATGCTATATTTCTTCACGCTTAATGACTGTTCAAAAGGAGTAAGTACATGAAAAAATCATTATTGGCTATCGTTATTGCTGCGTCGGGCGTGGCGGCGACGGCACAGGCAAACTGGTATGTTGAGGGTGATTTAGGCTATTCTAAAATCAAAACCTCCGGCTTGCATTACGGAGAAATTAATAAAAGCAAGTTTACCCCGAGCGTAATCGTCGGGTACAAATTTGTGGACTGGCGTTTGGCCGCGGACTATACCCATTACGGTAAATCGGAATACAGTTATGGCGGGGTAGGCAACGGTGAGCTGAAAATCCACAGTTTCGGTTTTTCCGCCATTTATGATCTGAATTTAAATACGGATCTGAAACCGTATATCGGGGTTCGCTTAGCGTCGAATCTGGTTAAAGTGGATGAATTTTATCGGGCCGGCAACGGCAATGTGTATTCCTATAGCGAAGATTCGACCCGCTTCGGTTACGGTGCCTTTGCCGGTGCGGCTTATCAGCTGGCGCCGAACTGGGCGTTGACCGGGACGGTGGAGTATAACCGTTTAGGCAAAGTCAATGATGTTAAAATCAATCAATATGGCGCCAAAGTCGGTTTGCGCTACACATTCTGATTGTTTTCCCTCAACGGAAAAAAGTGCGGTAATTTTTACCGCACTTTTGCGTTCAGCGAGTTTTATTCCGTTTCACTTTTCTTTTTTCCATCACTTTCCCGTTAGCGCAAAAATTGCTCAATTAGCGACGTGATTGCGCTTGAAATCTCGGTATTTGCTCTTATATACGGAAACATTCAGTCAGAGAGGAAATTATTATGAGCAAAAATCAGGAAACCCGCGGGTTTCAATCGGAAGTCAAACAACTGTTACATTTAATGATCCATTCGCTGTATTCCAATAAAGAAATTTTCTTACGCGAATTGATCTCAAATGCGTCGGATGCGGCGGATAAATTACGTTTTAAGGCCTTATCCGCACCGGAATTATACGAAGGCGACGGCGAGTTGAAAGTGCGCATCAGCTTTGATGAAGCGAAAGGCACGCTGACCGTCAGCGATAACGGTATCGGGATGACCCGCGAACAGGCGATTGACCATTTGGGTACGATTGCGAAATCCGGAACGAAAGAATTTTTAACCGCACTTGGCAGCGATCAGGCGAAAGACAGCCAGTTAATCGGGCAGTTCGGGGTCGGTTTTTATTCCGCTTTTATTGTGGCGGATAAAGTCAGCGTGAAAACCCGTGCGGCCGGCGAAAGTGCCGATAAAGGCGTATTGTGGGAATCCGCCGGCGAAGGCGATTATACCGTCGCGGATATTGAGAAAAAAACGCGCGGTACGGAAATCACATTGCATCTGCGCGAGGACGAAAAAGAATTTGCCAACGAATGGCGGCTGCGCGAAATTATCGGTAAATATTCCGATCATATCGGCTTGCCGGTGGAAATTCTGAGCAAAGAGCATGATGAGGAAGGCAAGGAAACCGGCGTCAAATGGGAGAAAATCAATAAAGCGCAGGCACTTTGGACGCGGGCGAAAGGCGATATTTCGGATGACGAATACAAAGAATTTTACAAACATCTGAGCCATGATTTTGCCGATCCGCTGTTGTGGACGCACAATAAAGTGGAAGGCAATCAGGAATATACCAGCCTGTTGTATGTGCCGTCGAAAGCGCCTTGGGATCTGTTTAACCGTGAGCACAAACACGGGCTGAAACTCTATGTGCAGCGCGTATTTATTATGGACGATGCGGAACAGTTTATGCCGAATTATCTGCGTTTTATGCGCGGGTTGATCGACAGTAACGATTTGCCATTAAACGTATCGCGTGAAATCCTACAGGATAACAAAGTCACCGCGGCGCTGCGTAAAGCGCTGACTAAACGGTCGCTGCAAATGCTGGAAAAACTGGCGCAGGACGATAAGGAAAAATATCAGCAATTCTGGAACGAATTCGGCTTGGTGTTGAAAGAAGGCCCGGCAGAAGATTTTGCCAACAAAGATGCGATTGCCAAATTATTGCGTTTCGCTTCCAGCAAAAACGACAGCAGTGAGCAGAATGTGTCGCTGGAAGAATATGTGGCGCGCATGAAAGCGGGACAAAAAGGCATTTATTATATTACCGCCGACAGCTATATCGCGGCCAAAAACAGCCCGCACTTGGAACTGTTTAACAAGAAAGACATTGAAGTGTTGTTGCTATCGGATCGGATTGACGAATGGATGTTAAGCTATCTCACCGAATTCGACGGCAAACCGTTGCAGCCGATCACCAAAGCGGATCTGGATTTAGGCGAGCTGGCAGATAAGGAAGAAGAACAGCAAAAAGCGCAGGATGAAGCCTTCGGTTCGTTTGTGGAACGGGTGAAAACCCTACTTGGCGACCGAGTGAAAGCGGTGCGTCTGACTCATCGTCTGACCGATACGCCGGCGGTCGTTTCTACCGATAACGATCAAATGACCACGCAAATGGCGAAACTGTTTGCCGCGGCGGGACAAAGCGTGCCGGAGGTGAAATATACCTTTGAGCTGAATCCGACGCATCCGCTGGTGAAGAAAACCGCCGATATTGCCGATCAGGACGAATTCGCCGACTGGGTGGAATTGTTGCTGGAGCAGGCGATGCTGGCGGAGCGCGGCGCGTTGGAAAATCCGACCGCATTTATTAAGCGTGTAAACCGGTTGTTATCTGAGTGAATTTAGATAGAATATAGTGTTGCGCGCCCTTGTGGCGGCAGCACTTATTTTTTGCACGTTTTATAAGGACAACCTATGAAAAACATTCTGTTAGTGACGCTGTTATTGTTATCGGCCTGTTCAATGCGCGGTTATCAAACAGAAAAATTATCGCCAAGTTGTCAGATTTATTTTGCACATATCGAACGGAATTTAGCCCAATCCACATTGCCGGCAGAGAAACTGGCGGAAATAACACGCGGCTTTGACAATACCAAAGCCGGGCTGAAAACGCTGTCCGCCGCGGGACAGGAAAAAATCTGCCGCTTGCGTCTGGCGCAGTTGGCGTCGCGGAAAAAATAATACCGACCGGCTTTTTCCGGCGTTTTTTGGGATGAGACAATGACATTATTTGTTGCCTGCGGCAATATTCAACAACCTTATCCGCTACAGGATATCCCCGCCGATTTATTCACTGACGAATTATTATTGCCGTCGAACGGGAATCCCCGTGTGCGACAACGTCATCGTTGCCGTTGGGTGGCGCATTTTCTGTTGTGGAAACTGTTAAAAAAAGCGCAAATTAATACCGCACTTTTAGGCCGGATTTACCGTACCGCGTCCGGTCGCCCGCAGTTTCCAATCCCTCATATTGATTTTAACATCAGCCATTGCGGCGATTGGGTGGCGGTTATTTTACAGATTGGCAACCAACATCAGCACAGTGTCGTCGGCATTGATATCGAATATGCACAAAAAGCGCGCAATTACACCGCACTTTTAGGTCATTTTGCCTCGGAGTGCGAGCAGCAGTGGTTTTTGCGCCAGCAGGATGCGGCGGGTAGTTTTTATCGTATCTGGTGTTTGCGCGAAGCGGTGCTGAAGTCGCAGGGCGTGGGGATCGTAAAATTATCGGAAGTGCGGCATGATCCGCTTAATTTATCACTGCATTCGGCCTATTGTCCGCGCGGGCAGCTGTTGTTCAGCGCGCAGTTTCCGTTTTATCTGGCTTTTTTCACTAACCTCGGCTTCGCCGCCTTGCAATGCTTTCGTTGGGATGGTGAGGGCTTAGCGGCGGAAAAACTGCAACATCCGTTAATCTATTCGGTAAATTATTGAGCCGGCGCTTTAAAATCATAAAATCGCCCCTACATAATCAAGACTTTCATTAGACTTAGTGTGATATTTTGTTTAGACTGTGTAACAATTTTTTGACAAATGGAGAGAAGCATGTCCTTTAACGGTTCAGATCAAGATCCTTGGGGTAAGCCAGGCAGTAACGGAAAAAAGCCTGAGAATAATCAGCCGAATGACGGTAAGCAAAAACCGGATTGGGGGGATAATTCGGCGCGGGATAATCAGCAGTCGCCGCCCGATCTCGAAGAGGTGTTCAGCAATCTGCTGAAAAAACTGGGGGGCGGTAATAATAAAAACGGCGGCAGTAAAAAACCGTCGTTTAATGCGGGTAAACTGTTGCCGATTGCGGTTGCCGCCGGTCTTATTTTGTGGGGTGTCAGCGGATTGTACACGGTCAAAGAAGCGGAACGCGGCGTGGTGCTGCGTTTCGGTCAGCTGCATTCTATCGTTCAGCCCGGTCTGAACTGGAAACCGACCTTTGTGGATCGCGTGGTGCCGGTCAATGTGGAGCAGGTCAAAGAGCTGAGAACGCAGGGTTCTATGCTGACGCAGGATGAAAATATGGTGAAAGTGGAAATGACGGTGCAATACCGTGTGCAGGACCCCGCCAAATACCTGTTCAGCGTCAGCAATGCGGATGATAGCCTGAATCAGGCCACGGACAGTGCGTTGCGATATGTTATCGGGCATATGTCGATGGACGATATTTTAACCACCGGGCGGGCGATTGTGCGTGAAAATACCTGGAAAGCGCTGAAGGATATTATTCAGCCTTACAATATGGGGCTGGACATTTTAGATGTGAACTTCCAGTTCGCGCGTCCGCCGGAAGAAGTTAAAGCGGCCTTTGATGACGCCATCAAGGCGCAGGAAGACGAACAGCGTTATATCCGTGAAGCGGAGGCCTATGCCCGTGAGCAGGAACCTATCGCCCGTGGTGACGCGCAGCGCATTATTGAAGAAGCGACGGCATATAAAGATCAAATCGTGCTGAATGCGCAGGGGGAAGTGGAACGTTTCCGCCGTTTATTGCCGGAGTTTAAAGCGGCGCCGGATTTATTGCGTGAACGCCTGTATATTCAAACCATGGAAAAAGTCATGGCCAATACGCCGAAAGTGATGCTGGACGGCAATAACGGTAACAATCTGACCGTGTTACCGCTGGAACAGATTTTAACCGGCAAACGGGCCAATGCCGCATCGACCGAGAAGCCGAAAAACGACGCTCAGCAAAGTGCGGTGAATTCCAAGCCGGTTTATGCGGAAAATAATCATTCGTCAAATACCTCGCACAATCCGGAAAATCGTCAAGGGAGATTTAATTAATGCGTAAATTTTTAACTCCGGTCATTATTGTTCTGATCGCCGTGATTTATTCAAGCATTGTGATCGTAGATGAAGGTACCCGCGGCATTATGCTGCGTTTCGGCAAAGTGCAGCGGGATGCGGATAATAAAGTGGTGGTGTATAACCCGGGACTGCATTTTAAAATTCCGTTTATCGACAGCATTACGGTGCTGGACGCCCGTATTCGTACCTTAGACGGACAGGCCGATCGTTTCGTAACCGTCGAGAAAAAGGATTTGCTGGTGGATTCCTATGTGAAATGGCGGGTGAGCGATTTCGGTCGTTTCTTTACCGCAACCGGCGGTGGGGATTATACGCAGGCGTCGAATTTACTGCGTCGTAAAGTCAACGATCGCCTGCGTTCCGAAATCGGTTCCCGCACGATCAAGGATATTGTTTCCGGAACACGCGGCGAGTTAATGGCCGGTGCGAAAAAAGCCTTGAATAACGGGCAGGACAGTACCTCGGAACTGGGTATTGAAGTCATCGATGTGCGGGTGAAACAGATTAATCTGCCGGATGAAGTGTCATCTTCCATTTATCAGCGCATGCGTGCCGAACGTGATGCGGTGGCGCGCGAACACCGTTCGCAGGGGAAAGAAAAGGCCGCATTTATTCAGGCCGATGTGGATCGTAAAGTCACCTTGATCCTTGCCAATGCGAATAAAACCGCGCAGGAATTACGCGGTAACGGTGATGCCGCGGCGGCCAAACTGTATGCCGAGGCGTTTAGCGGGGAGCCGGAGTTTTACAGCTTCGTGCGCAGTATGAAAGCCTATGAAAACAGCTTTGCCAAACCGGATAATATGATGATTTTAAAACCGGACAGCGACTTTTTCCGCTTTATGCAGGCGCCGGGTAAATCGCTAAACTAAGAAAAAACAGGGTGAACGTTGATGCTCACCCTGTTTTTTTATTCCGTTAAGATTAATGCTTTTAAATACTGATAAATTTCCCGGTAGGCTTTCGGCGCTTTGTGCTGCTCGTTTTCTTTCTGTGCCGCGCGCAGCAGATGACGTAAATGCTGGCGATCCGCCTGCGGGTAATCGGCGAGCAGCCGCGTTAGTGCCTCGTCGCCTTTGGCAATCAGTTCATCGCGCAGTTGTTCCAAGTTATGCAGCATGGCCTGTTGATGATTATGCCGGTTTTCGATTTTGTCCAGCGCCTCCTGAATCGGGGCGACATCGGTGTTGCGCAACAGTTTTCCGATATATTGCAGCTGCCGGCGTTTGGCTTCTTTCTGTAAACGGCGGGCAAGATCTATCGCCTCCGACAGGCTATCATCCAGCGGGATTTTAGTTAAATTGGTTTGAGTTAAATTCACCAGTTTTTCGCCCAGCTTTTTTAACGCTTCGGCATCCCGCTTGATTTCGCTTTTGCTGACCCAGATTATCTCTTCTTCCTGTTCTGCTTCCCAATCAAAGACGTCTTTTTTGCGTTTTGACATAATTACATCCTGCATTAAACTAAAAACGCGGTTAGTTTAGCATAATTCCGTCCGTATTAGCGAGATGACGTAAAATAAGCTAAAATGCGCAACATGTTTAATACCAAGGTTTTAATATGGAAAATCAACAAAATCCGACCGCACTTTTAAAGCAGCAGGAACAGGCGCTGCGCGAGGCGGTCGTTTATGCGCTGGATGTGGCGCAAAAAGCCGGTGCCGGCGCGGAAGTGTCGGTAACGAAAGTCAGCGGATTATCCGTTTCCGCCCGTTTACAGGAAATTGAAAACGTCGAGTTTAACAATGATGGTGCGCTGGGCATTTCGGTGTATTTGGGTCAGCAAAAAGGCAATGCCTCAACCTCGGATTTAAGCCGCGATGCGATTAAACGTGCGGTGGAAGCGGCGCTGGCTATCGCGCGATATACGTCCGCCGACGCGTGTGCCGGTCTGGCGGAACGGGAATTAATGGCATTTGAGGCGCCGGATTTGGCGCTTTATCATCACGCGGATATTGATGTGGCGCGTGCGGTGGAACTGGCGCTGCAAACAGAACAGGCCGCGCTGGATTATGATAAGCGGATCGTAAACAGTGAGGGCGCGGCGTTTAATTCTCACACCGGAGTTCGGGTTTATGGCAACAGTTACGGGATGCTGCAAAGTTATCTGTCGAGCCGTTATTCTTTGTCCTGTTCGATGATCGCCGGGCATGAAGATCAACTGGAGCGGGATTATGAATATACGGTGGCGCGGGATATGCGGAAGCTGGAAACCCCCGATTGGGTAGGCGCACGGTGCGCGCAGAAAACGCTGGCCCGTCTGCAACCGCAAAAAATTGCAACGCAGACCGTGCCGGTGATATTTTTAAATGATGTGGCGACCGGCTTATTCGGTCATTTGGCGGCGGCGATCAGCGGCGGCAGTTTGTACCGTAAAGCCAGTTTTTTGCTCGATCGGTTGGGCAGCCAAATTTTACCGGATTGGTTTCAGCTCAGTGAGCGACCGCATTTAATCGGTCAGCTGGCATCTTCCCCGTTTGACAGCGAAGGGGTCAGAACGGTTGCGCGCGAGATTATTGCACGCGGTATTCTGCAAACCTATTTATTAACCAGTTACAGCGCAAGAAAACTGGGGATGCAAACTACCGGCCATGCCGGCGGGATTCACAACTGGCTGGTTAAACCGAATTTAAGCGGAGGATTGACCGCACTTTTACGCCGCATGGGGCGCGGTTTGCTGGTGACGGAGTTAATGGGGCAGGGCGTGAATCCGGTGACTGGTGATTATTCCCGCGGTGCCGGCGGCTTTTGGGTAGAAAACGGTGAGATTCAGTATCCGGTGGCGGAAATTACCATTGCCGGTCAATTGACGGATATGCTGCGTAATATCGTGGCGGTAGCCGATGATATTGAAACGCGGTCTAACATTCAGACCGGCTCGGTATTGCTGGAGGCGATGAAAGTATCGGGCAATTAAATTTTATAAATGAGAATAATTCTTATTGACATTAAAATCGATTTTGCTACAATGACCGCGTTTGTTAAGTATTGCGATTAAAAATGATTGGGTAGAGGTCGTTTTTAAGATACTCCAAACAAAAGTAGAGTAGAAAGTAAATTCGTTAGGGTATTTGAAAAGCTGGAGTTTATACTTCAGCTTTTTTTTTGCTACAATACGCGGCACTTATTCGCAGCGCAAAGATAACTTACTGATAAAGGTATATGTATGAAGAAACACCATGTTGACATTTTAATTCCGCAGCAAGAGGTACAAACCCGGATTCAGGAATTGGGGCGTGAGATCACCCAATTCTATCAACATAAACGGGCGGAGAAAGTGATTATCGTCGGTCTGTTGCGCGGCTCTTTTATGTTTATGGCGGATTTGGTGCGTGAAATGCAGTTGCCGGTGGAAATTGAATTTATGACGACCGCCAGTTACGGTTCCGGGATGACCAGCAATCATGATGTGAAGATCAGCAAGGATCTGGATGGTGATATTAAACATGAACATGTTTTAATTGTGGAAGACATTATTGATACGGGCTATACGCTACAAAAAGTGCGTGAGATTTTAAAGCTGCGCGAGCCGGCATCATTGGCAATCTGTACGCTGCTGGATAAACCTTCGCGGCGCGAGGTGGAAGTGCCGGTGGATTGGGTCGGATTTTCTATTCCCGATGAGTTTGTGGTGGGTTACGGCATCGATTATGCGCAGCGCCACCGTAATTTGGGCTATATCGGAAAAGTCGTGCTGGATGAATAGGCCGATATGGCTTCAGATAAACGAAAGGCTTGTTTTATGTCGTAACAAGCCTTTTTTGTGCGAATGATATTATTGCTGTTTTGAAGTGAGTTTCGCCAACCCGATATCACAGCTTCTGATTTGCGTCGCCAGTTCCATTTCAAGGATTTGCTGTTTGCTTTGATTCAATTTGCTTTTGATTTTGCGTAACTGAGTGTGGGTCCCCGGTTGTTTTTCCGCTTCGGCAATCAGATTTTCCGTTTCTTTGAATAACTTTTCACATTGCTGCGGTAATGCCTGAATTTCTGTTTGTTTTTCTGTTGGCTGAGCTTGTGCTGAGACGGAAACACCGGTCAAGGTTGCGGCTGCAAAAAAAGCCGTCAGCACGAATTTTATTGTTGTTTTCATTAAAACCCCTTTATTAATTTTTAAATACTAAAAATCAAACGCAACGAAAGTTATCAGAATATCCGCGCGATGTCTAGTACTGGTTGATTTTTTATTCCGTCTTGTGATCATGTACACAATAAATGTTGTAAAAATGTTAATAAAATATGTGATTTGACTTATATCAATAGATAAGATTATACCTATTTATTATTATTTTTGATTTAAATACAAAAATGTGATCAGTATTGCATTTTTACGGTTTTTTATCCTTATCTTTAGTAGTAGAATACATCCCTGTCTTGGGGTACCTATGAGAATAATTAATTACTGGCTGTAAAAATAGTGTGAATTTTATGTTGTAGTAATAATTATAAAGGTAATTCAATGGAGCTTGCTTAGGGAACATTCTTTTAAGCGTATGGGGTGATTACATGGTAATCATTTGTGAAGAACTTGTAGCATTTACAAGGAGTTGAGATGTTAGACGTTGTTGAACTCTCTAGATTGCAGTTTGCATTAACTGCGTTATATCACTTTTTGTTTGTGCCGTTAACGCTGGGATTATCCTTTATTCTGGTGATAATGGAAACGCTTTATGTGGCGACAGGCAAAGAAGTGTATAAAGATATGACAAAATTCTGGGGTAAGTTATTTGGTATTAACTTTGCTCTGGGGGTAACCACTGGTATTACAATGGAATTCCAGTTCGGTACCAACTGGTCATATTATTCTCATTATGTCGGTGATATCTTCGGTGCACCGCTGGCGATTGAAGCATTGTTAGCATTTTTCTTAGAGTCAACTTTCGTCGGGTTGTTCTTCTTTGGCTGGGATCGTTTATCAAAAGGCAAACATTTGTTAACGACATATTGTGTGGCTTTCGGTTCAAACTTATCCGCAATGTGGATTTTAGTTGCGAACGGCTGGATGCAAAATCCGATCGGTTCTGAGTTTAACTTTGAAACCATGCGTATGGAAATGACCAGCTTTATGGAGTTGTGGTTAAATCCGGTGGCACAAAGTAAATTCTTACACACCTTATCGGCCGGTTATGTATCCGGTGCGTTCTTCGTATTGGGGATCAGCGCATACTATATTTTAAAAGGACGCGATATCGGCTTTGCCAAACGTTCTTTTTCTGTCGCTTCCGTCTTCGGTATCATCTCGGTTATTTCTGTGCTGATTATGGGTGATGAGTCCGGTTATGAAATCGGTCAGACTCAGCCGGTGAAACTGGCGGCGATGGAAGGCGAATGGCATACTCAGCCGGCGCCTGCGGCATGGAATATGCTGGTTATTCCAAACCAAGCGGAACGGAAAAACGATTTCGCCATTCAGATCCCTTATGCGGCGGGGTTAATTGTCACCCGTTCTATCGATAAACAGTTCGCAGGTTTAGTTGATTTACAAGCCCGCAATGAAGAGCGTGTACGCAACGGAATGATGGCTTACGGCTTATTACAGCAGTTAAAAGCGGAGAAAAAAGCGCAAGGTCAGGTCAGCGAAGCTTCAAAAGCACAGTTTAGTGCGGTTAAAAATGATCTCGGTTTCGGTTTATTGCTCAAACGCTATACGGACAACGTTGTTGATGCCACCGACGAGCAAATCAAAGCGGCCGCGGCCGATACCATTCCGAACGTCGGGCCGACTTTCTGGTCATTCCGCGTCATGATGGCTGCCGGCGGCTTGATTTTACTCCTGATGCTTGCGGCATTCGTACAAAATGTGCGTAAAACCGTGGGACGCAGTCCGCTGTTACTGAAAGCATTATTATGGGGGATGCCGTTGCCGTGGATTGCAATTGAAAGCGGTTGGTTCTTGGCGGAATATGGCCGTCAGCCATGGGCGATTTATGACGTGTTGCCGGTCGGCGTGGCCGCATCGCATTTAACGACGGGCGATCTGTGGTTCTCTATCGGCTTAATTTGTGCCTTGTACACCGTATTCCTTGTCGTCGAAATGTACTTAATGTTCAAATATGGTCGCCTTGGCCCAAGTTCGTTAAAAACCGGCCGTTACTATTTTGAACAATCATCTAAATAAGCAGGAGCGCATATGATTGATTATGAATTTCTACGTTTTGTTTGGTGGATTTTAGTCGGTGTATTGCTTATTGGATTTGCAGTAACTGATGGATTTGATATGGGCGTCATCACTTTATTGCCTTTTGCAGGTAAAAAAGAAGTGGAAAAACGCATTATGATCAACTCGATTGCACCACACTGGGACGGTAACCAAGTCTGGTTATTAACCGCCGGCGGCGCAATGTTTGCGGCCTGGCCGATCGTTTATGCCACCTCTTTTTCCGGGTTCTATATTGCGATGATTCTGGTGCTTGCCGCCTTATTCTTCCGCCCGGTCGGCTTTGAATACCGTGCAAAAATCAACAATCCGACATGGCGTAAAGCTTGGGATTGGGGTTTATTCTTAGGCGGTTTTGTGCCGTCGTTGGTATTCGGTGTGGCATTCGGTAATTTATTACAGGGCGTACCCTTTGAATTCAACGACTTAATGCAGGTGACTTACACCGGTTCTTTCTTTGCGTTATTAAATCCGTTCGCTTTGCTTTGCGGTGTGATTAGCTTAGCCATGTTAACGACACATGGCGGTGCATGGTTACAGATGAAAACCACATCTGAATTGCGTGAGCGCGCCCGTGTGGTGACACAGGTCGGCGCATTCGCCACCTTAATCACATTCGTGCTGGCGGGGATTTGGCTGTATTTCAAAGACGGTTTTGTGGTGACCAGCGTGCTTGATCACAACGCACCGTCTTCACCGCTCGGCAAAGAGGTCATCACTCAGACCGGAGCATGGTTTGATAATTATAAAGCCGCACCGATACTGTTTATCTTCCCGGCATTGGCAATAGGCGGCGCATTGCTGAATATTCTGGCTTCGAAGGCTAATCGTTGCGGGCTGGCATTCCTGTTCTCATCATTAACTATGGCCGGTATTATTCTGACCTGCGGTATTTCAATGTTCCCGTTCGTGATGCCGTCAATCACACATCCTGAAATGAGTTTACTGATGTGGGATGCGACTTCAAGCGAATTGACGCTGACGTTGATGCTCGGCTTGGCACTGGTGTTCGTGGTGATTTTACTGGCTTATACGATTTGGGCATATATGAAGATGTTCGGTCGTCTTGACAGTGATTTCATTGAAGAAAACAAAAACTCATTATACTAAGGAGATAAATTATGTTTTATGTTTTGTGGGTAGTGGGTGTTTTGTTCGCCGTTATGATCAGTGCCGTGATTACGATCGGTATTGAAAAAACAGGTAAATTTGACGAGTAAGTCAATGATCAATGCACTGTATCAACAGCTAAATAAGGGCTCCTGGCGAGCCCTTTCCTTTATACTTGCGGTGATAGTTACGCTATTCTTTTTCTTTAATATCAATGAGTTTGCCTCTCAGCTGAGAGTGGCGTCACCGTTTTGGGTCATGGCGTTAATCTGGGCGACCATGATTTTATGGATTCACGGCATCGGATTTGAAATCCGTTCCGTGGTATGGAAATGCGTGTTTTTCCCGCTGTGCGGCTATGTAATCGCACTGATTGCGCTGTTTAATAACCTGGTATAATCTCTCAGAGCGGGTGATATTGCCCGCTCTTTCATTTTCATTTGCCGCCCGCTTCAGCGTGCGGATTATTTGGGTTTCAGCCGTTGGTCGATGATAAAAATTGTTTAATTTTTATAAAAAATAATTATTTCCGACCGCACTTTATTGCTTGCTAATCCGAGCCAGTCGCTCTAAAATACGCGAATTTTCTTCCTTATAAAAATAGTGTTGATTATCTGAAGGTTGAATGCTGAAATGAAGATATTTTCGTTCCCGGTACGGGTGTACTACGAAGATACCGACGCCGGCGGCGTGGTGTATCATGCGCGTTATCTGCATTTTTTTGAACGCGCGCGGACGGAATATTTACGCGGGTTGAACTTCTCCCAGCAGACATTATTACATGAACGGAATATCGCATTTGTTGTCAAATCAATGCAGATTGATTATTGTTTGCCGGCAAAGCTGGATGATTTGCTGAGGGTGGACACCGATGTCACCGAGGTGAAAGGTGCGACGATTTTGTTTACACAATTATTAAGAAGAGAGAATGTGATTTTATGCAAAGCCACGGTAAAAGTGGCTTGTGTTGATCTGGGTAAAATGAAACCGACGGCTATTCCTGTTGAGATCAAGTCTGCGTTTCGGATTCACTGACGTTTAGGTATATTAATTTCTCGGAGTTATCTAATGACTACTGAATTGAACTTTTTAGAACTGTTTCTAAAAGCAAGTATTGTTGTTCAAATTGTAATTTTAATTTTAGTCTCGTTTTCAATTGCCTCTTGGGCGATCATTATTCAGCGCAGCCGTGTATTGACCAAGGCGCTGAAAGAATCCTCCGCCTTTGAAGACCGTTTCTGGT
Source organism: Necropsobacter rosorum (assembly GCA_000751835.1). GTDB lineage: Bacteria > Pseudomonadota > Gammaproteobacteria > Enterobacterales > Pasteurellaceae > Necropsobacter > Necropsobacter rosorum. The sequence goes on from CCMQ01000017.1 coordinate 131,359, forward strand.
CGGGTGAAGATCTGCACAAACTGTATGAAGGATTATCCAACCGCCGTGACGGTTTATCCGGCAGCGAACAGATTTTTTATGTCGGTTTTAAAGAATTCTCCCGCTTAAAACAGGCGAATCCCGATTCGCCGGAATCCATTATTCAGGGCAGTTCGCGCGCAATGAATCTGGCGATGAACCGCGAAGTGGAAGATTTGGAAACCCGCGTTCCGTTTTTGGCCACCGTCGCCTCAATCAGCCCGTATATCGGTTTGTTCGGTACGGTATGGGGGATTATGCATGCGTTTATGGGCTTAAGCGGCGCCAAGCAGGCAACCCTGCAAATGGTCGCCCCGGGGATCGCCGAAGCGCTGATTGCCACCGCAATCGGCCTGTTCGCCGCCATTCCGGCGGTGATGGCCTATAACCGCCTGAGTTTACGCGTTAATAAGCTTGAACAGAATTACGGTAATTTCATTGATGAATTTACCACCATTTTGCATCGTCAGGTGTTCGGTCGGAATCACCACAATTAATTCAGGTTCCATGTTGACCGCACCAAAGTGCGGTCGGTTTTAGAAAAGTTTTTTTAGAGGCAATTATGTCTTATCGTCGCAGACGTCGCGATATTAAATCCGAAATTAATATCGTGCCTTTTTTAGATGTATTATTAGTTCTGGTGCTGATTTTTATGGCAACCGCGCCGATTATCAGCCAGAGCGTACAGGTTGAACTGCCGGATGCCGTTGACAGTCAGAACGTATCGAATGAAGATAAAGTGCCGGTGATTCTGGAAGTATCGGGAATTGGTCAATATACGCTTTCCGTGGGCGGAGAGCGCAGTGAGGGGCTGACGGAAGAAATGGTCACTCAACTGACTAAACAGGAATATGACAAAGATAACAACACGATGTTTTTAGTGGGCGGGGCGAAAGATGTGCCTTATGAGGAAGTCATCAAAGCGCTGAACCTGCTTCATCTTGCAGGCATTAAATCCGTCGGATTAATGACTAACCCGATTTAACTAAGTAGGTATAATTGTGCGCAATAATCGACAGAATAAAGGTATCGATGCAGTTATCGTTTCTATCATACTGCACATTATCTTGTTTGGTTTGTTGATATTAGGTTCTTTCTATCACAATGTCGAGATTATGGGCGGCGGCGAAGGTGAGGGCGAGGTAATCGGCGCCGTTATGGTGGATACCGGATCTGCCGCGCAGGAGTGGGGGCGCTTGCAGCAACAGAAAAAAGGCGATACGGATAAAGCGAAACAACCGGAACCCATAGACGAACAACAGGATAAGCAGAAACAGCTTGAAGAACAACAGCGCCAACAGGAACTGGAGCGCCAAAAACAGCTGGAGTATCAGAAACAGCAAGCGCTGCAAAAAGAACAGGAACGCCAGAAACAGCTTGCTGAACAACAGAAAAAACAGCAGGAAGAAAAAGCCAGATTAGAGGCGCTGCAAAAGCAGAAAGATGCTGAAGAAGCCAAAGCAAAACAGGCGGCTGAAGCGGCGAAACTGAAAGCCGAGGCGGAAGCCAAACGGTTGGCGGCAGCAGCCAAACAAGCGGAAGAAGAAGCCAAAGCCAAAGCGGCGGCGGAAGCGGCGCAGAAAGCTGAGGCGGAGGCAAAAGCGAAAGCGGAAAAAGCCGCCAAAGCAAAAGCGGAAGCCGAAGCGAAGGCAAAGGCCGAGGCAAAAGCCAAAGCTGATGCACAAGCCAAGGCAAAAGCCGAAGCAGACGCCAAAGCGGCGGCTAAGGCGAAAGCGGATGCCGAAGCAAAAGCGAAGGCCGAGGCCAAGGCGAAAGCCGATGCGGCCGCCGCAAAACGCCGCTCTGAACAAGCCGCATTGGATGATTTCCTGAACGGCGGCGATATCGGCGGCGGCAGTGCCTCGGTGGGCGGTAATGCCAACCGGCAGGGCAGTCAGGGGCGCGGTGCCGGATTAGGCAGCGGCGACGGCGGTAAAGTCGGTGATCAGTATGCCGGTGTGATTAAAAAAGAAATTCAGCGTCGTTTCTTAAAAGATCCGGGATTTGCCGGTAAAGTTTGCCGGATTAAAATCCAGCTGGAGCGCGACGGCACGATTTCCGGTTATCAGAAAGTTTCCGGGCCGGATGATATCTGCACCGCGGCATTAAGTGCGGTGGCCAGAACCAAAAAAGTGCCGGCGGCGCCGTCCGATGCGATCTATAGTAAATATAAAGCCCCGATTATTGATTTTGATATTAAATAACTGGTATGGTTTTAGGAAAGTAAGTTTAACCTGAGGAAAACGACATGAAACGTATAATGAGTTTATTGGCAATGCTGTTTCTGTTATTGGCGAATCCAGCGTTTGCCGATGATGAAGTCCGTATTGTGATTGATGAGGGCGTTGACAGTGCGCGTCCTATAGCCGTCGTTCCGTTTAAATGGAACGGTTCCGGCTCCGCGCCGGCAGATATTGCCGATATTATTTCTGCGGATTTACGCAACAGCGGTAAATTTAATCCCATTCCGGTAAGCCGCATGCCGCAGCAACCGAGTGCGGCCTCCGAAGTGACGCCGGATGCGTGGTCATCTTTAGGTATTGATGCCATTGTCGTCGGTCAGGTAACCCCGAACGGAAACGGTTATAGCATTGCTTATCAGCTGGTCGATACCATCGGCGCATCGGGAACGGCAGGAACCGTGTTAAGTCAGAACCAGTATGCCGTGCCGGCCAATGCGATTCGATTAGGGGCGCATACGGTCAGTGACGAAGTGTTCGAAAAACTCACCGCGATTCGCGGCGCGTTCAGAACCAAGATCGCTTATGTCGTGCAGAAAAACGGCGGTTCTCAGCCTTATCAGGTACGCGTGGCGGACTATGACGGACATAATCAGTTTATCGTGACGCAAAGTTCCCAGCCGTTGATGTCGCCGGCATGGTCGCCGGACGGTAGCAAACTGGCTTATGTCTCGTTCGAAAAGAAAAAAGCGCAGCTGGTGGTGCATGATCTGCGTTCCGGCGCACGCAAAGTGGCGGCTTCTTTTGAAGGACATAACGGCGCACCGGCATTTTCGCCGGACGGTTCAAGACTGGCGTTTGCCTCTTCTAAAGACGGCGTATTAAATATTTATGTGATGAATTTAGGCAGTGGACAGGTTTCTCAGTTGACGAGCGGTGCCGGTAATAATACCGAGCCGGGCTGGTCTCCGGACGGACAGTCAATCGTGTTCACTTCCGACAGAAGCGGATCGCCGCAGGTTTATCGTATGAGTGCGTCAGGTGGTGGCGCTTCATTGGTCAGCTCGGGCGGCCGCAGTTATAGCGGGCAAATTTCCGCCGACGGTAGTACGTTAATTATGATTTCAGGCGATCATATTGTGAAAAAAGACTTAGCGACAGGCTCAACCGAGATGTTAAGTTCTACTTTTCTGGATGAAAGTCCGAGCATTTCGCCGAACGGAATTATGATTATTTATAGCTCTACACAAGGCTTAGGAAAGGTGCTACAATTGGTTTCTGCTGACGGTCGATTCAAAGCCCGTCTACCAGGAAGTGATGGACAAGTTAAATTTCCAGCTTGGTCACCATATTTGAGTAAAAACTAGGAGAAAAGTTAATGAAAAACTTTGCAAAATTATTAGTAGTAGCTGGCTCTGTAGCAGTATTAGCAGCTTGTAGTTCATCAAAAAATGAAAGCGCAGGCGCTGGCGCTGATGCAAATGCTCAAACATTCGGCGGTTACTCCGTTCAGGATTTACAGCAACGTTACAACACCGTTTATTTCGGTTTCGATAAATACAACATCGAAGGCGAATACGAACAAATCTTGGATGCTCACGCTGCATACTTAAATGCAACTCCTGCATCTAAAGTGTTAGTTGAAGGTAATACTGACGAACGCGGTACACCGGAATACAACATTGCATTAGGTCAACGTCGTGCAGATGCTGTTAAAAACTTCTTATCAGCTAAAGGTGTTCAAGCTGGTCAGGTTTCAACAGTTTCTTACGGTGAAGAAAAACCGGCTGAGTTAGGTCATGACGAAGCGGCTTATGCGAAAAACCGTCGTGCAGTGTTAGCATACTAATTTTTACGCATTCCTTTTTTAGTATGAAAACCGGGTCCGAACCGACCCGGTTTTTATATGCGCAAAAATCGCCGGTTTCTTAGAATATATGGTGAGTATTCATTCAAACGAATAAAAAATTAAAGATTTTTATTGATTATTAAAATAAAACCAGTATTATAAGCCTCCGTTACGCGATGATATGTTCGTGGGTCGTTAGCTCAGTCGGTAGAGCAGCGGACTTTTAATCCGTTGGTCGAAGGTTCGAATCCTTCACGACCCACCACTTCAACGTAACATTCCTTAAATATATTTACGGGTCGTTAGCTCAGTCGGTAGAGCAGCGGACTTTTAATCCGTTGGTCGAAGGTTCGAATCCTTCACGACCCACCAATTAACGGTAGTATTCCTTAAATATATTTGCGGGTCGTTAGCTCAGTCGGTAGAGCAGCGGACTTTTAATCCGTTGGTCGAAGGTTCGAATCCTTCACGACCCACCACTTTAACGTAACATTCCCTGAAATATATTACGGGTCGTTAGCTTAGTGGTAGAGCAGCGGACTCTTAATCCGTTGGTCGAAGGTTCGAATCCTTCACGACCCACCAACTTTCCTGCTTATATTGTTAGCCAAGGCTATTTTCCGTTTCTAATCTTTTTCTATCCAATTTTTTTATTTTTGCGATCTGCATTCCGGAAATGTGTTGATTTTATCGTCAAAGGATTTTTTCGCCGTTAAAGTGCGGTCTTAAAACACTGGGTTTTTAAAGAGGAAAGACAACCCCCATGGCGAAAGGCTTTACGTTATTGGAAATGTTGACCGTATTGCTGATTATCAGCAGCATGATGTTATTGGCCTTGCCTGTCTGGCAGCAAGGCAGCGATCAGGCGATATTGGAAAAAGAACAGCGTAAACTGTATTTGTTTTTGCGCTATATTCAGGCTCGGGTTGAAAATTCCAATGAGATTTGGCTACTGATTGTCAATCGGGATCAGTTGCAACAGCGTTGGTGTATCACTGCGCAGATTAAAAACGAACAGATTTGCGATTGTTTCTCACCACAGAGCTGTTCGTCACAGCTTTCGGCTCAATTTTATTATCCGTCTTATGCCGGTAAAACCATGTTGATCAGCAAATCCTATTACCCGAAAGAAATCACCCGTTTAAACGGCATTCGTAATACTATCTCAACCGCCTGTATGGTGCTGCAGGCCGGAGAGCGCCGAACCCTGTTTTCGTTTTTTAATATTGGCAGCCTGAAGCTGAAAAACAATCAGGCTCTCAGCGCCTGTGTGAATGATGAGACATAAAATATGGCATGTTTATATCGCGGACATAGCCTGACGGGGCTGATGTTGTCCCTTTCGCTGTCTTCATTGCTACTGCTGGTGATTATTCAGTTTTACGCACAAACCCGGCGGCAAAATCAGGAGGTTTTATTACACCTGCATTTGCAAAGCGAATTGCAGCGTACGGTGCAGCTTATCGGCAAAGATTTGCGCCGCGCCGGATTTCGCGCCGTATCGGAAAAATTAGTGCGCAATAATCTGACGTTATTCGAGCAGGATGAGCGCGGCCGCAGTGTCGTCATTGCGCAGGCAGACGGCGAAAGGCAAAACAGTTGTATCCTGTTTTTCTATGATTTGGATGCGACGGGCTGTATCGGCAGCAGTTATAAATCCGGCCTTTGTATGGCGGAGGGGCGAAACAGCGCCCGCGAAATTGAACGCGAACTGTTCGGCTATCGCCTGCACGATAAGATGCTGGAAACCCGTCTGACCTATAAAAATACGGTACAGCAAGATTGCAGTCAGGCGCAGTGCCGCAGTTATATACAACAGCCTGCCTGTAACAGCGGCGGTTGGGTGGATCTGCTGGACGATACCGAAATTGAGATTACCCATTTGTGGTTTAACTGGCTGATTGCCGGGAAAGCGGTGGAAGTGCAGCTGACGGGAAGGTTAAAGCAGCGGCCGACGATTCATTATGCAACCGGCATTATCGTGCCGCTTATTAATCAGGAGGCGGACTAATGCCGTATCGCGGCATCATGACATTAACGCTGCTGATGCTGCTTAGCGCGTTTTTGGTGATGTTTATGCTGTTTGATGATGAGATGTTACGGCTGCATTCCGCGTTATTGGCGCAGCGTAAGATTTATGTGCAGGAACATATTGCCTTGCAGCATATCGCTCATCAGCAGGCACATGCCGAATGCGACAATCTGCCGTTGGACAATGATGATAAAACCTGGCGTATCCGCTTTGAAAATCCGGCAAAAAACGACCGCACTTTTCATTTTGTCTGGTGTGAGCGGCTGTCATTGTTCCAACAAGCGCCGAAAAAGGCGCTGAATCCCGCCGCGTTCGGGCAATATCTCACAGAAAATCTGATCCCCTTATTTGCCGCCGAGCTCAGCCCGCCGCCGCAGTCTTTGCCGCGGGCAAACCAAGATGCGCTTTATTGGTTCGGCCCGCAGCAAACCGAATGGGCGCTGAACGGCAATATTAATGCGGTGATTGTTGCGCAGGGCGATCTTACTATTACGGGCAAAGGAAAAATCAGCGGTACGCTGATTACGGGCGGCAATTTCTATAAAGATGAACAGGTGCAGATTACCTATAATAAAACGACAGTGACCAATATCCTTAGACAATACAGCCGATGGCGGCTGGCGGAGAAAAGCTGGTATGATGTTGAACCTCAATAGTGTGGTGAATTACAAGGGCATGAATTTGCTTTCGCTGTTAGTGACTTTAACCTTGTTTAGTGGTATTTTTCTGTCCGTTAATCAATGGATTGCCACGCAGCGCCAAAGTGCGGTGAATATTTATCAACGTTATCAGGCGATACAGATTGCAGAAAATCAGCGGCAACGGTTATTTTTAGGCTTGGCCTGCCAGCCGCGCGTTGAGCAAAATCAGCTGGTATTTCGCATTAGTTGTTCGTCGGCGCAAGTGAGCGTGCGTTATCCTGTGGGCGAAATCGTGTTATAAAAAGGAACAGGCGTGTTTACCGTTTATTATTCCAATCAACTGGATATTCAGAAAGAGATTCTCATTCATTTAATGCAGCGACAGCCGTTAAATGATCCTTTGCAGGCGGAAACGATTCTGGTACAAAGTCCGGGGATGGCGCAATGGCTGCAATGGCAGATTGCGGAAAAACAGGGCATTGCCGCGAATTTACAGTTTCCGATGCCGGCAACCTTTATCTGGCGTCAATATGCGGAGAATTTGCCGGACGTTGCACCGCAAAGCCAGTTTGAAAAGGAAAGTATGACCTGGCGGCTGATGCGGTTGATCCCCGCCTATTTATCCCGCCCGGATTTTCAGCCGTTGCGCAATTATCTGGCCTCTTCCGCGCAGGCGGAGCAGCAAAAGCTGTATCAGCTGGCACATAAGATTGCCGATTTATTCGACCAGTATTTAGTGTATCGCCCGGAGTGGATAACCGCATGGGAGCAGGGCGATGATCCGGCCGTCGGCAGACAGATCGCACAACAGCTCAAAGACGGTAATGCACCGTTATTTGCCCAAATCACCAGACATGTACAATGGCAGGGCACATTATGGCGCGCCTTGACGGACGAAATCAGCGCGGAAAACGGTTCGGATCAACTCTGGCATCGCGCACGCTTACATCAGCGCTTTTTGACCTTATTAGCGCAGGGCGCACCGCAGAAACTGCCGGCACGGATTTTTGTGTTTGGAATTTCTGCGCTGCCGAAAAGCTATCTGGATACGCTGCATGGGATCAGCGCCTATTGTGACGTGCATTTATTTTTTAATAACGGCTGTCGGGAATATTGGGGCGATATTATCGATCCGTCCTATTGGCAGAAATTACAAATGCGCCACCGCACTGCCTATGCGGATAAGCATACCCGGCCGCTGCTTTCGGCACAGCAGGCTTGCCTGCTGGCAAATCATGCCATCGAATATACTTACGATAATGAGATCTTACAGATCGGCCATCCTTTGCTGTCTTCGTGGGGAAAACTGGGACGCGATTTTTTATATTTGCTCACCGAGTTGCAGTGCAATGAAATCAGTGCCTATGCGGAACCGGCGGAAACGAATCTGTTGGCGCAGATTCAGGCGCGTATCCTGAATTTAGAGCCGAACGGAGGGCAGCCGTTGCATTATTCGGCGCAGGATCATTCTCTGAGTTTTCATGCCTGTTACAGCGCCATGCGGGAAGTGGAGGCGTTGCATGATTATTTGCTGCATCTGTTTATGCAGGATGCAAGCCTTACGCCGAAGGATATTGTGGTGATGGTGGCCGATATTGATCACTATACGCCGTATATCCGCGCCGTGTTCGGTCAGGAAGCGGATTTTATTCCTTTTTCCATTTCCGATAATAAGTTAGCGGAAAACGATGTGTTAGTGTCCGGTTTTATCAGTCTGCTGAATGTCAAAGAAAGCCAGTTCGGTGCGGAGGAAGTGCTGGCTTTGCTGGATATTCCCGCCGTGCGTGCGCGTTTTCACATTGAAACGGAGGATTTGGCGCTGATCCATCATTGGGTGGCTGAAGCGGGCATTCGTTTCGGTCTGGATAAATATACGGATAGTGTGCAGCATAACTACAACGCTTGGCTGGCCGGGCTGGAGCGCATGCTACTCGGCTATGCCATGCGGGAAGAAAACGGTATCTGGCAGGATAGTCTGGGGCTGGATAATTGCTATGGGCTGAACGGGCGGCTGGCGGGTTATCTGGCGGAGTTTATCGACAGTTTGTACCAATGGCGCCAGGTGCTGGCGGAAGCGCATCATGTTTTACAATGGCACCAGCATTTGCTGGCGCTGACCGACGCATTTTTTGCCGCAGACGAGCAAAATGGCGAAACGCTATGGTATCTGAAAGAGCGTATTCAGCACTTCACCGAACAGCTGCAGGCGGCAAAATTTGATGATCCACTCGGTGCCGACGTGGTTGCCGAGGTGCTGAGCGGGTATTTGCAGGACAGTCCGAATAGCCTTAAATTTCTGGGCGGAAAGGTTAATTTCTGTACCCTGTTGCCGATGCGTTCCATTCCGTTTAAGGTGGTGTGCCTGCTCGGTATGAACGAGGGGGATTATCCGCGCCAGCATGCGCCGAACAGTTTTGATTTAATGCAGTATCATCATCAGAAAGGTGATCGTTTCCGCCGGGATGATGATCGTTACCTGTTTTTAGAAGCGTTATTATCGGCGCAGCGTTATCTTTATATCAGCTATGTCGGGCGTTCCGTAGTGGACGATCAACCGAAAGAGCCTTCCGTATTGGTCAGCCAGTTATTGGATTATGTGACGGAAAACCTGACTGCTGAAGCCCCTGATACGGCGGAGAAAACCCCGCAGGCGTGGCGCGCATTGCTGGTAAAACAGCACAGTATGACCGCTTTCAGCGAACAAAACTTTCGCGGTAACGACCGCACTTTTGCGCGCAAATGGCTGCCGCTGGCAAAACGCCCGCCGCATGCCGATATCCCGGATTTTATTCAGCCGCTGGCGCCGGAGCCGGTGAGTGAAATTGCCTTGCCCGATCTGATCGCATTTGTCCGCCATCCGCTGAAATTTTTTCTGCAACAGCGGTTGGGGGTGAGTTTCGAGTATGACAATCCATTGATTGTGGATAGTGAAAATTTCAGCCTGAATAATCTGGATCAGTATTATATCAATGAGCAATTGCTTTATTGCGATGAAGCGGCGCAGGAGGCGTTTTTTGCCGCGCTGATGATCAAAGGCATCATGCCGCGCGGCAGCTTTGCGCAGGTGTATGAAAAGCAGCTGCAACGGGATATTCGGGAGCTAAAAGATAGTGTGGCCGATTACCTGACGCGCGATTATCACAGCCAATCGGTAGAATTGTATATTCACTGTCGGCACGGAAATGTCCGTTTATACGGCGATTTGGCTCATTTATACGCACAGCAAAACGGCATGCTGCAACGCGTGCGCTGGCGGGTCGGCAGTGCGATCAGAGATCAGGACGTAATCGAAAACTGGATTTATTATCTGCTGCAATGTGCGGTGCAGGATAATGCGGCGCCGGCGGTTTATTACGCTAAAAAAGAACAGGTGACCTTCAAAACGGTGGAAAAAACCACCGCACTTGAGCAATTGACCGTCTATGTGGAAGATTATCTGCGCGGCCAATGTCAACCGCTGCCGGTGATCACGACTGCGATTAACAGTTATCTGAATGTATTGCGCCTTGATAAAACCAGCGCGTTTAAAGCGGAAAGTGCGGTGGATTTAGAAGCCTGCGCCCAGAAACTGGACGGTCTTATCGCCGGCAGTGATTATGCGCCGCCGGATCGCTACTGGCAGCGGGTGTTTGCCCGCACGCCGCCGGATGAGGCGCAGATTCGGGCAATGAACCGGCGCATGCAGGCATGGTTTGCGCTGATGACCGATAGCATGCAAAAATAGGCGGAAAAATGTAAACGGCACGAGAAGGCGTGCCGTTTGAAGTTACTGTTTCCGCCAGACTGTGCCGTTCGGGCCGTCTTCCAGGATGATGCCCATCGCGCTCAGTTGATTACGCGCCGCATCCGCCGCCGCCCAGTCTTTTATTGCGCGGGCGTCATTACGCTGTTTAATCAGCGCATCGATTTTCGCCACATCGTCGACATCAGAGCCGGATTGCAGAAAATGCTCAGGATCCTGTGTCAGCAGCCCCAGCACGCCGGCCAGTTCGCGCATACGGGCGGCCAGACCGTCGGCTTGCGCCATATCGTGAGTTTTCAGTTTATTAATTTCACGCGCCATTTCAAATAAGACGGAAATGGCATTCGGCGTGTTGAAATCGTCGTCCATAGCCTCTTTAAAGGCGGCGATGAAATTCTCGCCGCCGCAGGCAACCGCGCTTCGGTCGGTGCCGCGCAGCGCCGTGTATAAGCGCTCCAGCGCGCCATGGGCCAGATTCAGATTCTCTTCGCTGTAATTCAGCTGGCTGCGGTAATGGGCGGTTAACAGGAAGTAGCGCACGCTTTCCGCATCATAATGTTGCAGCACATCGCGAATGGTAAAGAAATTACCCAGCGATTTGGACATCTTTTCTTTGTCCACCATAATCATACCGGAATGGATCCAGTAATTGACGTACTTGCCGTCGTGCGCACAGCAGGATTGGGCGATTTCGTTTTCATGGTGCGGGAACATTAAATCCGAACCGCCGCCGTGAATATCGAAATGTGCGCCCAGCTGCTTGCAGTTCATCGCCGAACATTCGATATGCCAGCCCGGACGCCCCGCGCCCCACGGCGATTGCCAGCTCGGCTCGTGCGGTTTGGACATTTTCCATAACACGAAATCCATCGGGTTTTTCTTGATTGCGGAAATTTCCACCCGCGCGCCGGCCTGTAGCTGGGACAGATCCTGACGGGACAGTCTGCCGTATTGGCGGAAACTTTCCACATCGAACATCACATCGCCGTTTTGCGCCACATAGGCATGCCCGCGGCGAATTAAGGTGTCCACCAGGTCAATAATTTCCGCAATATGATGAGTGGCGCGCGGCTCTGAATCCGGACGCAGAATGTTTAGCGCATCAAAATCCCGATACATTTCGACCACCATACGATCCACCAATTGCTCGCAGGTTTCGTGGTTTGCCAGCGCGCGTTTGATGATTTTGTCATCCACATCGGTAATATTGCGCACATAAGTCAGGTGATAGCCCAGATAACGCAGATAACGTGCGATCACATCGAAACAAACAAACGTACGTCCGTGCCCGATATGACATAAATCATAAACGGTGACGCCGCACACATACATCCCCACATGGTTGTCGCGGATAGGTTTAAAAATTTCTTTTTCTCGGGTTAAGGTATTAAAAATTTTTAGCATTAGGTTGTTCTCGTGAAAATATCATAAAAATGCGGATAAAACCGACCGCACTTTAAGGCGTAATTTATAGCACTTATTGGCCTTTTATGGAATAATAAACCCCTTTATATTTGACAGGAATAAGAAAATGATTACATTACATACCAACTTCGGCAATATCCGCATTAAATTAAATCATGAAAAAGCCCCGTTGACCGCGGCGAATTTTGAAAATTACTGCAAAAAAGGGTTTTATAATAACACGATTTTTCACCGCGTGATTGACGGGTTTATGATTCAGGGCGGCGGTATGGAAGCGGGCATGCGCGAAAAAGCCACCGACGCGCCGATTCAAAACGAAGCAAGCAACGGTTTAAGCAACAAGCGCGGCACCATCGCCATGGCGCGCACTTCCGATCCGCATTCCGCCACCGCGCAGTTTTTTATTAATGTGGCGGATAATACCTTTTTAGATTACCGCGCCAAAGACATGTTCGGCAAAACCGTGGTGCAGGAATGGGGCTATGCGGTGTTCGGCGAAGTGGTTGACGGCATGGACGTGGTAGATAAAATTAAAGGCGTAAAAACCGGCAATCAGGGTTTCCACCAGGATGTACCGCAGGATGATGTGGTGATCGAATCCGTCACCCTGGAAGACTAATCGGTTCGGCGGGCTGAAAGCCCGCTTTTTTATTGGGAGGGCATAATGCAACAGGATGAGCGTTGGCTGCAATGGGCGGTGGAACTGCAAAGTCTGGCTCAGGCCGGTCTGTATTATTCACCGAATAAATTCGACATTGAGCGTTTTCAGCGCATTCGTGAAATCAGCGCCGAAATGATTCGTTATAAATCCGGGCTTTCGGCGCAGAAAGTGAATGACCTGTTTTGTAATGAAACCGGTTTTCAAACCCCGAAACTGGACACGCGGGCGGCGATTTTCCAACAGGATAAGATTTTACTGGTACAGGAAGAAAACGGTTTGTGGTCGTTGCCCGGCGGCTGGGTGGATGTGGATTTGTCGATTAAAGAAAATACGCTTAAAGAAGTTAAGGAAGAAGCGGGCTTGGATGTGTCGGCGGAGTTTATTATCGCCATTTTGGATCGGGATAAGCATAATCTGCCGAAAATGGCGCACAAAGTGTGCAAAACGTTTGTTTATTGTACCGCACTTGGCGGCGAATTCCGGCCGAATAACGAGACTATCGACAGCGGCTATTTTTCGTTGCACGCCTTGCCGCCGCTGTGTACGGAAAAGAATAATGTCGCGCAGGTGAAAATGTGTTTTGACGCCCACTTTGCGCCGGACTGGAAAACCTTGTTTGACTGATGATGCCGTTTTTTGATACGCACACCCATTTGGATTATTTGCTGCGCATGAGCGGCGAGCCGCTGTCCCGTTTGATGGACAATGCGGTGCAGGCGGGCGTGCAGAAAATACTGATAGTCGCGGTGATGGCGCAGGATTTTGAAACGCTGGCAAAAATGACCGCACTTTATCCTGAACGGCTGTATTACGGGCTGGGGTTGCATCCGCTGTATATTGCGCAGCATACCGAAGCGGATCTGACCTGTCTGGAGCAACGGTTGGCACAGCGTGCGCCGGCCTGTACGGCGGTGGCGGAAATCGGGCTGGAGCGGGGAAAAGTGGAATTATTGACGCCGGCGTTATGGCAAAAACAGCAGGATTTTTTCGCCGCCCAATTAAGCCTTGCCAAGCGATATGCGCTGCCGGTCAATCTGCATTCACGAAAAGCGCATGATCAGTTGTCTGTCTTTTTAAAACGGGCGGATTTACCGAAGCGCGGTGTGGTGCACGGTTTTGCCGGCAGTTATGCGCAGGCGAAGCGCTTTGTCGATCTCGGTTATCGGATCGGTGTCGGCGGCGTGATTACTTACCCGCGCGCCAATAAAACCCGTCAGACGATCGCAAAATTACCGCTTGATGCCTTGCTGTTGGAAACCGACAGCCCCGATATGCCGGTATCCGGCTTTCAGGGCCGGCCTAACCGTCCGGAGCGGATTGTCGATACTTTCAATGCGCTTTGCCGGCTGCGTTCCGAATCGGCCGATATTATTGCGCAGGCGCTGTGGCAAAACAGTCTGGCATTATTCGCCTGACTGGATGCTGTCCGCGCTAAAGCGATGAATCACCTGATTGGCGGAACCGCGCCAGATCAGCGCCGGATCGGCCTGCGCCTGAATGAATTTGCCGTCGATCAGCACGTCGATATACGGCAGCATGGTTTTCTGTTGTGCATCGAGTTCGTCCAGTTTATAACCCGTCCACAGCCAAATATCTTTACCCGGACATTCGCGTTTTACGCGTTGCACCAGTTTTAGCAGGGTCGGAATATTATTCGGATGCAGCGGATCACCGCCGGACAGGCTGAGCCCCTGGCGCTTAATGCGGGTGTCCTGTAAATCGTTGATGATTTGATCTTCCATCGCCTGATCAAACAATACCCCGGCGGAAAAAGACCAGCTTTTCTGGTTGTAACAGCCTTTGCAGCGGTGCGTGCAACCGCTGACGAACAAGGTGCAGCGCGTGCCTTCACCGTTGACGATATCGACAGGGTAATATTGTAAATAGTTCATTGTTTTTCGTGTCAGTGATCAGAAATCGCCGAATAACGTTTCTGTCAGGTTTAAAGTGCGGTGAATTTTTTTCATTTTTTCGACCAATCCGTATCAGACCGCGCCCGTAGCATATAAAGAGAGAGTGCGTGACGCCATAATCATGCCTGTTGTATAAAAACCGGCCTTGTTATCCGCAAGGCGGCAGAAAAACGGCGCTCGTTTCGTTTTTCTGCCGCTCGGTTCAACGCGACGGCGCATTACATATGTTTAACCCGGCGTTTGACTTCTTCCTGTTTGCCGGCGTTAAACGGTCTGGCATCCGGGCTGCCCAGATAACCGCATACCCGGCGGGTGACCGAGACTTTTTCACTGTCGTGATTGCCGCATTTCGGGCAGGTAAAGCCTTTGCTGGTACACTCGAATTCGCCGGTAAACCCGCATTCGTAGCATTCGTCGATCGGCGTATTAGTGCCGTAATAAGGCACGCGCTCATAGCTGTAATCCCATACATCTTCCAGCGCTTTCAGATTATGCTGGATATTCGGGTATTCGCCGTAACAGATAAACCCGCCGCTGGCCAATGCCGGATAAGGCATTTCAAAATCCAGTTTGTCGTAAGGGTTGACTTTTTTCTCCACATCCAAGTGATAACTGTTGGTGTAATATCCTTTGTCCGTAACACTGTCGATAATGCCGAATTGGCGGGTATCCAGCCGGCAGAAACGATCGCACAGGTTTTCGCTCGGGGTGGAATATAAACTGAACGCATAACCGGTTTCGGCGCGCCATTGTTTGGTCGCTTCGCTCAGGCGTTCGACGATTTGCAGCCCTTTTTGACGCAGCTGTTCATCATCATAAATATGGCGATGATAAAGCGCATTGATGGTTTCGTGAATGCCGATATAGCCCAGTGAAATTGAGGCGCGTCCGTTTTTGAAAATTTGCGCCACATTGTCGTCGGCTTTCAGACGCACGCCGCAAGCGCCTTCCATATACAAAATCGGTGCGACCCGGGCTTTGGTATTTTCCAGCCGCGCAATGCGGGTCATCAGCGCTTTTTTCGCCAGCGCCAGACGCTGTTCCAGTATCGCGTAGAAACGCTGTTCATCGCCGTCGGCTTCTAACGCAATGCGCGGCAGATTAAGGCTGACCACGCCCAGATTATTGCGCCCGTCGTGCATATATTCGCCGTTTTCTGCGTAAGCGCCGAGGAAACTGCGGCAGCCCATCGGCGCTTTGAAAGAACCGGTGACCTTGACGACCTGATCATAGTTTAAAATGTCCGGATACATGCGTTTTGAAGCGCATTCCAGCGCCAGCTGTTTGATATCGTAATTCGGATCATCCGGACGGTGATTTACGCCGTTTTTAATGGTAAACACCAATTTCGGGAACACCGGCGTTTTATGGTTTTTGCCTAGGCCGCGGATACGGTTGCGCAGAATGGATTGCTGAATCAGGCGTTCCTGCCAGCTGGTACCCAGCCCGAAACCGAGGGTAACGAACGGTGTCTGACCGTTTGAGGTATGCAGCGTGTTGACCTCATATTCCAGAGACTGGAAGGCGTCAAAACATTCTTTTTCAATTAATGCTTTGGCATAAGCCTCCGCCTGCGGAATGTGCCAAAGTGCGGCGGTTTTTAAGTGTTTTTCGTAGCTGAGCTGAACATAGGGCGCCAGCACTTCGTCAATCCGGTTGATGGTGGTGCCGCCGTAAATATGGCTGGCAACCTGCGCGATAATTTGTGCCGTTACGGCGGTTGCGGTACCGATGGATTTCGGCGGTTCGATTTCCGCATTACCCATTTTAAACCCGCTGGTCAGCATGCCTTTTAAATCCACCAGCATGCAGTTGAACATCGGGAAAAACGGCGCATAATCCAGATCATGATAATGAATTTCCCCTTTTTCGTGGGCGGCGACCACATCACGCGGCAGAATATAACGCTTGGCGTAATGTTTGGCGACGATACCGGCCAGCAAATCCCGTTGAGTCGGAATGACTTTGGCGTCTTTATTGGCGTTTTCATTGAGCAGCTCGACATTGCTCTGCTCAATAAGCCCTTCGATTTCTTTGGTGAGATTGCTGCGCTTTTCCCGCGCCAGATCGCGGTCGTGGCGGTATTCGATATAGGCGCGGGCAATTTGCGGATATTGGCTTGACATCAGATGATTTTCAACGATTTGCTGAATCCGGCTGATGTCGATTTCCTGCTGATGATGGGCGAAAATTTCATCGCATACCTGCTGACCGATGCTGTAACAGTAGCGATCGTCGTTAATGCCGACGGCTAAGGCCGCTTTTTTTATCGCGTTAATGATGCGCTGGATTTCGAATCCGATGCGTGAACCGTCACGCTTAATGACAAAAAATGTTCCCATAAAACTTCCTCTGCGTGTTCTGCCTGTGAATCGTGCGATACACTATATATAGATATTATTTTAATTTCAATCACTATATATTGTGTTTTTTCGCTGTTTTTTTCGGCAAAACGGGGGTTAGTAATTGGTTTTATTAGGGAAATCTCGGATTGTTTGTGAGAATTATTCTCAATTAAAATTTGTGTTTTGTGATTTCGATCATAGTTTTTGCATCAGCGATGAAAAAATATACAAAAAAGTGCGGTGATTTTCACCGCACTTTCGAGACTAGGATTTATACATGGCTTCAATTTGTTCTTTATAACGCTGCAAAATGACTTTGCGCCGCAGTTTCAGTGTCGGCGTGATTTCGTTCATAGCGGTGGTGAATGCCTGCGGCAGCAGGGTGAATTTTTTCACTTGCTCAAAGCTCGGCAGCTCTTTTTGCAGCTCGTTAATGCGCTTTTCAAACAGCTGAATAATAGCGGAATGTTTCACCAGTTCAATACGATCCTGATATTTGATATTCAGTTGTTTGGCATACTCTTCCAGCGAGGCGAAACACGGCACGATCAGCGCCGATACATATTTTTTCGCATCGGCGATCACGGCGATTTGCTCGATAAATTTATCCTTGCCGATTTTACCTTCAATATACTGCGGCGCGATATATTTACCGTTGGAGGTTTTCATTAATTCCTTAATGCGATCGGTAATGTACAGATTGCCCTGCGCATCAAACTGACCGGCATCACCGGTTTTCAGAAAGCCGTCGGCCGTGAAGGCGTTAGCGGTTTCGGCCGGTTTTTTGTAATAGCCCCGCATCACCATGCCGCCGCGCACCAGAATTTCGTTATCGGCGCCGATTTTCACTTCACAACCAGGCATCGGTTCGCCGATGGAATTCGGTTCGATATGCGCATCCTGCCAGCAGGAAACCGTTGCCGTGGTTTCCGTCATGCCGTAGCCCAGTTTGATATTGATGCCGATACTTTGGAAAAACAGGCCGATAGACGGTTCCAGTTTGGCACCGCCGCACGGCATCATACGAATGCGTCCGCCCAGCAGATTACGCAGTTTGCTCAGCACCAGCTTATCGGCCAGCCGGAATTGTTGGTGCAGCAGAAACGGAATCGCTTGTTTCCGGCTTTTTAGCTGAAAACAGCGATGACCGATATTCATCGCCCAAGTGAAAATCAAACGGCGGAAAAAAGGCGCCTGCTGAACTTTATCGTGGATCGCGGTGTAGATCTTTTCATAAAAACGCGGCACTGCGCACATTAGTGTCGGGCGAATTTCCGTTAATGCGGAACGCACCTGATTGGTGTCTTCGATATAGCAGTTCACCGCACCGCGATGCAGCACATAGGCGACCCATGCCCGTTCGAAAATATGGGAAAACGGTAAAAACGACAGCGAAATATCCGTTGTGTCTATGTTTTGCAGGGCATTATCATGCGCCTGCAGCTGATGGGCGAGGTTGGCATAATCCAGCATCACGCCTTTCGGCTCGCCGGTGGTGCCGGAGGTGTAAATCAGGGTAAATAGGTCGCTCATCTGTTTATTTGCCAGACGGGAGGCCAGTTCGGGCTGATTGCGTTGAGAGCCGTCGGCAATAAAATCCCGCCAGTAACAGGCGATAGCGTGATCCTGCAAGTCGATGCTGTCTTTCATGGCGACAATGCGCTGCAACTGAGGGCATTGTTCGGCAATGTCCAGCGCGTGGGTATATTGTTCCTGATCGCCGACGAATAAAATTTTAATATCCGCGTCATTGATAATAAATTTTGCCTGCTGGGCGGTATTGGTGGCGTAAATCGGTACGCTGACCGCGCGAATCTGTAAGGCGCCGATATCGGCGATCGTCCAGCGCGGCATATTGTGCGCGAATATCCCGATTTTATCCTGTATACCGATATGATTGGCCAGTAAGGCGCGCGACACTTCGTCGATTTGCTGCCGGAATGCCGACCAGCTAATTGCTTTCCAGCCGTTATGTTCATGATAACGAAGTGCGGTTCGATTTGCTAAGGTTTCTGCCTGATGATGAATGCGGTTAATGAAGTGAAAATCAAGTTGCGCCATGTTTTCTTTGCTTCCTTTGACAATAATTTTATTCGGTATTGACCATCTTAATGATTTAAGCGAACAGTTGTGCGCTAATATAATGGCTAACAATGCAAAATGCCAGTAGAAAAATTAAAAAAAGTAAGGAAATGATAGATTTTGTGAGGTCGATAACATTTTTCAATCCAATACAGCTGTTCACGTTTTCTTAAAAAACGGTATTGCCGCAATACCACGAAATGACGGGATGACAGGCTAAACCTATTGCGTTGAGGATAAAAAAAACCGCCCGAAAAGGGCGGTTGGATATTCAACGGTTTTTATTAACCTTTGTAGTTGTAGATATGTGCGACTAAGTCTAATACTTTGTTGGAATAACCGGTTTCGTTGTCGTACCAGGAAACTAGTTTAACGAAGCTGTCGGTTAATGCGATACCTGCCGCCGCATCGAAGACGGAAGTTAATGCGCAGCCGTTGAAGTCGGTCGAAACGACGGCGTCTTCAGTGTAACCTAACACGCCTTTTAATTCGTTTTCGGAAGCACGTTTGATTTCTGCACAGATTTCAGCGTAAGTCGCCGGTTTTTCAAGATTAACGGTTAAGTCAACCACAGAAACGTTAGTGGTCGGTACACGGAACGCCATACCGGTTAATTTGCCGTTTAATGCCGGTAATACTTTACCGACCGCTTTAGCCGCACCGGTGGAAGACGGGATGATGTTTTGTGATGCGCCACGACCACCGCGCCAGTCTTTGGCAGACGGGCCGTCAACGGTTTTCTGCGTTGCGGTTGTTGCGTGAACGGTTGTCATTAAGCCGTCTTTAATACCGAATTTTTCGTGAATGACTTTCGCTAAAGGCGCTAAGCAGTTTGTGGTACAAGATGCGTTGGAGACGATATCCTGACCTTTATACGCATCAAAGTTAACACCGTTAACGAACATTGGTGTGGCATCTTTAGACGGACCGGTTAAAACCACTTTTTTCGCACCGGCAGTGATATGTTTGCGCGCGGTTTCGTCAGTTAAGAATAAACCGGTTGCTTCAACGGCAATATCCACACCGATTTCGTTCCATTTCAGGTTGGCCGGATCACGTTCGGAAGTAACGCGGATAGACTTACCGTTTACCACCAGATGACCGTCTTTCACTTCAACGGTGCCATCGAAACGGCCGTGGGTAGAATCGTATTTTAACATGTAAGCCATGTATTCTACGTCGATTAAGTCGTTGATACCTACAACTTCGATGTCGTCGCGGGCTTGCGCAGCACGGAATACGATACGACCGATACGGCCGAAACCATTGATACCAATTTTAATTGCCATAAGATTTTCACCTATAATTTAAGTTAAACAAATTCTTACGTTTCGCAGGATGCCGTGAAGCCTGACCCCGCTATCCGTCGGTTGCAGATTATAGCACGGTTTCTTTTGGTGATGAAACCGCACTCGGTGGAAAACTATAACAGATAACCTTTTTGTGATCTATGTCAAAATTATTCCGGGTTCGGCTAATTGATTCAAAAATAAAATGCGATTTGTTATAAATTTGCTAAAAAAGCACCGCACTTTTGCTGATTTTTTACTGATTTAACGGCATAATGAGCGGCATTATTGCTAGTTGAAAAGGATGAGTATGATGAGTAAGGGCAATCTGTATATTATTTCGGCGCCGAGCGGGGCGGGCAAATCCTCTTTAATTTCGGCGCTGCTGGCGCGGGATAACGACACCGGCATGATGGTGTCGGTATCACATACTACCCGCAACCCGCGTCCGGGGGAGATTGACGGGGTGCATTATCATTTCGTTTCGGTGCCTGAATTTGAAGCGCTGATCGAACAGGATTTATTTTTAGAATACGCCAAAGTGTTCGGCGATAATTATTACGGCACATCGTTGCCGGCGATTGAGCAAAATCTGGCGCGCGGTATCGATGTGTTTCTTGATATCGACTGGCAGGGCGCGCAGCAAATCCGGGCAAAGCTGCCGGCGGTCAAAAGTATTTTTATCCTGCCGCCGTCCATACAGGAGCTGGAACGCCGTTTAATCGGGCGCGGGCAGGACAGCGAGACGGTGATCGCGGCGCGCATGGCGCAGGCGGTGGATGAAATGTCTCATTACCATGAATATGATTATGTCATTATTAATGAGAACTTTGAGCGGGCGCTGGACGATTTAGGTCATATTCTGCGCGCAGAACGTCTGACCCTTGATTATCAGCGGACACAAAATAGCGCCTTGCTGCATCAATTACTGGCAAAATAAGCGGCGTTTTAGTATCATAATTACCCTTTTTTATTTTTACAGATTAACTATTGGTGGAGTAATTTATGGCTCGTGTAACAGTGCAGGATGCGGTTGAGAAAATCGGCAACCGTTTTGATTTGATTTTAACCGCGGCGCGCCGTGCAAGACAATTGCAACTGCATGTGCGTGAACCGTTGGTGCCGGAAGATAACGATAAACCGACGGTCATTGCATTGCGCGAAATCGAAAAAGGTCTGATCAACAACGACATTATGAATGCGCAAGACCGTCATGAGGCATTGGAACAGGAGTCGGCGGAACTGCACGCGGTTTCTCTGCTGTCCGAATAAGGCGAAAAGTGCGGTCAGTTTTTCTTTAATTTATCAGACAATTATTGTTGGATCTTAATGAAAAGTCAGGTGTCCTTTGTATTTATTTGAAAGTTTAGAGCGAATCATTCAGGGCTATTTGCCGGCAGAGCAGATTGAATGGGTAAAACGTGCATTCATTATCGCCAGAGATGCGCACGAAGGACAGACACGCTCAAGCGGCGAGCCTTACATTACGCATCCGGTGGCGGTGGCGTCGATTATCGCCGAAATGCGACTGGATCACGAGGCGGTAATGGCCGCTTTGCTGCATGATGTAATTGAGGATACGCCATATACGGAACAACAGCTGAAAGCTGAATTCGGCACCAGTGTCGCCGAGATTGTCGAGGGCGTGTCCAAACTGGACAAACTGAAATTCCGCACCCGCAAAGAAGCGGAGGCGGAAAATTTCCGCAAGATGATTCTGGCCATGACGCGCGATATCCGCGTAGTGCTGATAAAGCTGGCCGACCGCACGCATAATATGCGCACGCTCAGTGCGCTGCGGCCGGATAAACGCCGCCGCATTGCCAAAGAAACCCTTGAAATTTACGCCCCCCTCGCGCATCGTCTCGGTATCGAACATATTAAAAATGAACTGGAAGATCTGGGCTTCGAAGCCATGTATCCGCAGCGTTATGCGGTGCTGCAAAAGGTTATTCAGATTGCGCGCGGAAACCGTAAGGATATGATCCAACGGATTGCCGATGAAATCAAAGGTCGGCTGGATGATATGGGCATTGAGGCACGGGTTTTCGGGCGGGAAAAACACCTTTACGCGATTTATCAGAAAATGCGCCTGAAAGATCAGCAGTTCCATTCCATTATGGATATTTATGCGTTCCGCGCAATAGTCAAAGATGTGGACACCTGCTACCGTGTGCTGGGGCAAATGCACGGTTTGTATAAACCGCGTCCCGGCAGAGTAAAAGATTATATTGCGGTGCCGAAAGCAAACGGTTATCAATCCTTGCATACCTCCATGATCGGGCCGCACGGCGTGCCGGTGGAAGTTCAGATTCGTACCGAAGAAATGGATCAAATGGCGGAAATGGGGGTGGCCGCCCATTGGGCCTATAAACAAGGCGGCAAAAACGACAGTACCACCGCGCAGATCCGCGCGCAGCGCTGGTTGCAGAGCCTGATCGAACTGCAGCAAAGCGTGGGCAATTCCTTTGAATTTATCGAAAGCGTTAAATCGGAATTTTTCCCGAAAGAAATTTATGTATTTACGCCGAAAGGGCGTATTGTGGAATTGCCGGTCGGCGCCACCCCGGTGGATTTCGCTTATGCCGTGCATTCCGATATCGGCAGCTCCTGTGTGGCGGCAAATGTGGATCGCAAGCCTTATCCGTTATCACAGGCATTGCAATCGGGGCAGACCATTGAAATTATCACCTCGGCCACCGCGCAGCCGAATGCCGGCTGGCTGAATTTTGTGGTGACGGCAAAGGCGCGCACCAATATTCGCCACGCTCTGAAAGATTTACGCGCCGATACCGCCGTCGTACTGGGCAGACGCCAGTTAATCAACGCGTTGCTGCCGAAAAAACTAAGCGATATTGACCCGCTGCGGATTAACGAATTACTGGCGGAACTAAAATTGGATAATTTCGACGCGCTGCTGACCGAAATCGGGCTGGGCAATCAAATGAGTGCGGTGATTGCCTACCGTTTATTGGGAGAGGCGATAGAAATCGACACCGACGGTGAACTGACGAATAATAACAATCTGCTGGAAATCAAAAGCAGCGAAGGGCTGCTGACCACATTTGCACAATGCTGCCATCCGGTTCCCGGTGATCCGATCGTGGCTTATGCCAGCCCCGGTAAGGGATTGGTTATTCACCATGAATGCTGTATGAACCTGAAAAAGCGTAAGGACAATCCCGAACATTATACGCCGGTGACATGGGAACAAAGTGATAACAAGATGGAATTTGAGGCGGAATTACGCATTGAAATGATTAATCAGCAGGGCGCGTTGCCGAATCTGACCTCGGCCATTTCCGCACTGAACAGCAATATCCACAGTATTTGGACAGAAGAGCAGGACGGGCGTTTGTACCAAATCGTGGTGTTATTAACTACCAAAAATACTCATCATCTGGCCAGCATTATCCGCCGCATTAAAACCATTCCGGGCTTTGTGAGTATAGCACGCAACACTAACAGCTAAATGGATACCCGGATACTGGATGCCGTGCCGCTGACCTCCTTGTCCGGCGTGGGAGCTGCTATAGCCGAAAAGCTAAGCCGTATCGGGATTGATAATCTTCAGGATCTGCTTTTTCACCTTCCGATTCGCTATGAGGATCGCACCCGTATTACTCCCATTGCGGATTTACGCCCTGACCGCTATGCCACCATTGAGGGAATGGTGCAAACCTGTACGGTACAATTTGGCCGCCGCCCGATTTTAGTGGTCACGCTGTCTGACGGCAGTGCGAAAATCACCTTGCGCTTTTTTAATTTTAATGCGGCGATGCGTAACGGTTTCCAGCCCGGCGCCAGAGTGCAGGCTTTCGGCGAAGTAAAACGCGGGCGTTTTATGGCGGAAATTCATCATCCCGAATATCGGATCGTGCGCGATAAGGCACCGCTTGTGCTGGAGGAAACGCTCACGCCGATTTATTCCACGACGGAAGGGTTAAAACAGCCCACCTTGCGCAAATTAACGGATCAGGCGCTGGCATTACTGGATACCATTCAGGTGACGGAAATTCTGCCCGACGGGTTTAATCCGTATCCTTTCAGCTTGAAAGAGGCGCTTCGCCTTTTGCACCGCCCGCCGCCGGATATTACCTTATCGCTGCTGGAAGAAGGCAAACATCCCGCGCAACAGCGCTTGATTTTTGAAGAATTGCTGGCACACAATTTGGCTATGCAGAAAGTGCGGTCGGGAATGCAACAGTTTTCGGCGAGACCGCTGCCGCGGCAAACGGATTTAACCGAGCGGTTTTTAGCCCGATTATCGTTTCGGCCGACCGATGCGCAACGCCGCGTCGGTGCGGAAATCGAACAGGATTTGGGCAAGGATTATCCGATGATGCGTTTGGTGCAGGGCGATGTCGGCTCCGGCAAAACGCTGGTCGCCGCAATGGCGGCGCTGCTGGCGATTGACAACGGTAAACAGGTTGCGCTGATGGCGCCGACCGAGATTCTGGCCGAACAACACGCTGCGAACTTCCGCAATTGGTTTGAGCCGTTAGGGATTGAAGTCGGCTGGCTGGCCGGCAAAGTGAAAGGCAAAGCCCGTCAGGAAGCGTTAGCTCAAATCGGCTGCGGCACAGTCAGCATGATTGTCGGCACTCATGCGTTATTTCAGCAGGATGTCAGCTTTGCCGATTTGGCGCTGGTAATCATTGACGAACAGCACCGGTTCGGCGTGCATCAACGTTTAATGCTGCGCGAAAAAGGCGAACGAACCGGTTTTTATCCGCACCAGTTAATTATGACCGCAACCCCGATTCCCCGCACGTTGGCGATGACCGTTTATGCGGATCTGGATACTTCCGTTATTGACCAGCTGCCGCCGGGGCGTACGCCGGTGACGACCATTGCGGTGTCCGAAGAACGCCGTGCGGAAATTGTTGCCCGCGTGCACCATGCCTGCGTTAACGAAAAGCGTCAGGCTTACTGGGTGTGTACGCTGATTGATGAAAGCGAAGCGCTGGAGGCGCAGGCGGCGGAAGCCACGGCGGAGGATCTGCGGAAAAGTTTACCGCACTTACGGATCGGGCTTGTGCACGGCCGGATGAAAGCGGCGGAAAAGCAGGCCGTTATGCAGCGGTTTAAGCAGGCTGAATTAGATTTGCTGGTGGCTACCACGGTGATTGAAGTGGGGGTGGATGTACCGAATGCCAGTCTGATGATTATTGAAAATGCCGAGCGGCTGGGATTGTCTCAGCTGCATCAGCTGCGTGGGCGGGTTGGCCGTGGCAGTACGGCTTCCTTTTGCGTGCTGATGTATAAACCGCCGCTGGGCAAAATTTCGCAAAAACGCCTGCAAGTCCTGCGCGAAAGTCAGGACGGGTTTTATATTTCAGAGCAGGATCTGGCGATTCGGGGGCCGGGCGAAGTACTGGGCACGAAACAAACGGGCATTGCGGAGTTTAAAGTGGCGAATTTAATGCGAGATCGGAAAATGATCCCGCAGGTTCAGCATTATGCCCGCGAGCTGATGAAACGTCATCCGGCTATTGCGGATCAGCTGATTCGACGCTGGCTGAATAATCGGGCGATTTACTCCAATGCCTGATAATATACGGATGAAAAGTGCGGTAATAAATTTAAACATTTTTGGGAGTTAAATAGTATGATAAAGAATATGATGAGCCTGAAACCTACCATCCTGTTTTTTGATTCCGGTATCGGCGGATTTAGCGTCTATAAAGAAGTCAAACATCTGTTACCGGATTGTCAGTATCTCTATTGCTTTGATAATGTCGGGTTTCCTTATTCCGAGAAGTCTGAAGAGGTGATTATCGAACGCACGCTGGCCATCTGTCAAAAAATCGACCGACAGTATCCTCTGGATCTTATCGTCATCGCCTGCAATACGGCGAGTACGGTTGTGTTGCCCACATTAAGAAGCCATTTTGCCATTCCCATTGTCGGCACGGTGCCGGCTATCAAGCCCGCCGCTGAAATATCCGTCAGTAAGCATATCGGTCTGCTGGCGACCAAAGGCACCATAAAGCGTCAGTATGTTAGTGAATTAATAGAGCATTATGCAACGGACTGTCGGGTTGAAAAACTGGGTAGCACGGTCTTGGCCGAAATTGCGGAACAGAAATTGCGCGGCGCATCGGTGGATTTACTGGCGGTGAATGCGGAGTTGAAAATCTGGCGGGAGTTGGCGGATTTAGATACGGTGATTCTGGGCTGTACTCACTTTCCGCTCATTAAAGACGAAATTCAAATCTGCCTGCCGCAAGTGAAATATTTTATCGATCCGGGCAAAGCCATTGCGTTGAGAGTCAAAAAACTGTTGGATATTCATACCACCGTCAGACCAATCAGCGAAACCCAGAATTTAATTTTTTGTACCCGGAGTTTTCAATATGAAGCCACATTCCGGCAAGCCCTTTCGTTGTGGGGATTTACGGAGCTGCGTTTATTGGAACATGATGAGCGATAACAGTCCGTATCGCATCGGCGTATAAAAAACCGCCGCTTAATTAAAAAAATAAGAATTTTTCCAAAAACCGCTTGCAATGGTGAGTGAAATCCCTATAATACGCCACACACAACGACGCGACGTTGTAAATAATATGAATTTTGACTCGCGTCGTTCTTTTTTGCTCTTTAACAATTTATCAGACAATCTGTGTGGGCACTTGTTGATTGACTTTGTTTAAAACTATTTTTTAATTTTGAAGTCTTGATAAGTGCTTAACTTGAAATTCATTTTATATTTGTAGGGACGCAATGCTTG
>CCMQ01000018.1 GCA_000751835.1 Necropsobacter rosorum
TTGTTTTTGGGGAAAACCGGTAAGAAACCACCGCACTTTTAGGTTAACCAAAGATAAAGAGGATAAAGTGCGGTGGGTGTTGAGAGAATTTTTTCTCTAAATAAATCAAAACATAAACTCAACTCAATCAAACTCAACAACCCAACCGCAATAAAAAACAGACAAAAAATCACCGCACTTTTGGGTTAACCGAAGATAAAGGGAGTAATAAAGTGCGGTAGGTTTTTGATAAATTTTATCCCTTTTGCAGGGGTAAATGGGGAGGCCATGAATCGGCGGTGAGTAGTTGGCCGAAATGGCTTTCTATCAGGCGTTTGGTGACTTCATTTTTCGGCGTGCTGAAAATGGAGCGCGTATCGCCGTATTCAATCATTCGGCCTTCATCCATCACCAGCACATTATCTGCAATATGTTTGATGATGCCAAGATGCTGGCCGACATAAATATAGGAAATACCTAACTTTTCCTGAATTTCTAGCATCAGGTTCATCAGCTGTGTTTTCACCGTGGTGTCCAGTGAACCGAGAGCATCGTCGGCAATGATGATTTCCGGTTCCAGAATCAGCGCTCTGGCCAGGGCAACGCGCTGTTTCTGGCTGATGGATATCGTACTGATTTTGACGTTGGCATGATCAGGATAGAGGCCGACTAACCGTAAGGTGGAAAATATTTTTTCATTGCGTTGATGCTCATCAGATTTATTGCCCGCCAGACGTAAAGGCGCATCAAGGATCTGACCGATATTTAACTTGGGATTAAATGACGCGTTCGGGTCTTGAAATACCATTCTGATGTGGCGGGAGCGATAATGATAATCACCGAAGGTCAGCGGATTGCCTTTAAAGCGGATTTCCCCCTTGGTGGGGCGGACGATGCCGACGATCATTTTGGCTAAGGTGGATTTTCCGGAGCTGTTTTTGCCGATAATGGCTAAGGTTTGTTTTCGTTCCAGGGCAAAACTGATGTCGTCAACCGCATTAAACTGGTTGGAACCGAAAATGCCGACTTTATCTCGAAAGGATTTGGATAAATTATCAACTTGTAATAAGGGGATCATAATCAGTCTTCTTATGCTTTGATGTTATCTGGCAAAACCACAAGAGGCATCGGGGTTTCCTCTCTGTCTTTACGCTGGCTGTCGCGTAAATTTAACGGATA
Organism: Necropsobacter rosorum; assembly: GCA_000751835.1. GTDB lineage: Bacteria > Pseudomonadota > Gammaproteobacteria > Enterobacterales > Pasteurellaceae > Necropsobacter > Necropsobacter rosorum. Next base: position 1,159 of record CCMQ01000018.1, read on the forward strand.
ATGACAATTAAATTCATGCTGTCTGATGCGGCGGGACGCCGGTTTGACCACGCATTTTCTTTGTGCGAAAGGACAACGCGGCCCCAGCCGACAACCGATCGGCATCTGTTCTAACAACGGCACCGTCCCTTTTAAGGTGCCTAACCGGCTTTTCGGCACTAAAGGCTGGCGGAAATCCGGGATCGAATGAAGCAGCGCATTGGTGTAAGGGTGATGAGGGGTTTGCAGGATTTCGTCTTTCGGGCCGGATTCTGCATTTTGCCCGCAATACAGTATAGTAAAGCTATCGCACCAATCGCTGATGCTGTTGATGTCGTTACTGGCCAGCAGTACGGACATACCTTGATTTTGATTCATGCTCAGCAGCAGGCGGAAAATCTGAACTTTGGTAATCGGCTCCAATGCGTTGGTGGGTTCATCGGCAATCAGCAGGCGAGGCTGATTGGCAATCGCCAGCGCAATCATCACTTTTTGCTCTTCGCCTTCGGTAATCTCATTCGGGTAGCTGCGCATGATATCCTGATGATCTTTAATTCCTACCCGGTGCAGCAGTTCAATCGCTCGCCGTTTTTTCCAGCCGAACCATTGCCACCAATGCCCTTTGAATGTCCAGGACGGAATATTCTGAATCAGCTGTTTGCCGATTTTGCGGCTGGGCTCCAGACATGTGAGCGGTTCCTGAAAAATCATGGAAATTTCTTTGCCGACCAGTTTTCGGCGCTTTTTCGGGCTGAGCTTTAATAATTCGATATCGTTGAAACGAAAGCGATCAGCGGTGACGATCCAGGAATCTTTTACCGCATTGCAAATCACTTTTGCAATCAGGCTTTTGCCGGAACCGGATTCGCCTACCAGCCCGCAGATTTCGCCGTCGTTTAAGGTCAGATTGACGTTATCGACGATTTTGATGCGCCCGTTCGGGGTTTTTATTTCGATACAGAGATTACGGATATCAAGTAAAGCCATGTTTTCACCTAGCGATAATATTTTTCTATGGCATTGCAAATACCGTTACTGAGTACCAGCCCGATGAGAATGGTGATGATAATGGCAATGCCGGGCAATATCACCGTCCACGGCGCGAGATAAATCAGCTCCAGCGAATCTTTAATCATTGCGCCCCATTCCGGGGTCGGACGTTGTGCGCCGAGTGAAATAAAACTTAGCGCACTGATATCCAGAATCACAATGATAAATGCGCGGGTGATTTCGCGTATATAGGAGACGTAAATATTGGGAAAAATCGTTTCTTTCAGCAACACCCAGTTGGATGCGCCTTCTAAGCGCAGCATTAAAATATATTCTTTTTTTAATTCCTGCTGAATGGCCTGATAAATTTCGTGAATGAAATAGGGCAGCAGCGCTAACGTGATAGCCAGCATCGCGTTGATTAAACTGGCTTCCATTAAGGTGGCGATAATAATTGCAATCAGCAGGATCGGAATCGACAGAAAGGCATCGAAAAAATGCCCTAATATACGCGATTTTATGCCTTGCGACATGCCCGCCCAGACGCCGAGAATACCGCCTAATACGGCGGTGAACATCACCACGATCAAGGCGGAACCGAAAGTATAGCGGGTGCCGGTAATTAAACGGCTTAACAGATCGCGGCCGATATCATCAGTTCCGAAGAAATAGGCGATTTTACCGCCGTCCACCCAAGAAGGTGGCATTAATTCATAACCGACGAACTGCATATCGCTTGAATAAGGTGCGATAAACGGGCTGAAAAGTGCGGTCAAAATCAGCGCAATAAATAAGTAAAGGCTGATTAAGGCGATTCTGTCCTGACGAAACGTATTCCAGATATGCCGGAATGCGAATGTTTCTCGGAAGTCTTCCGGTTCTCTATCTTGCATACCATCCCTTCTTATTCAGCGGATCCAACATAAAGGTCAGTATTTCGGCAAATAAATTGATAACGATAATACATAAACCGATCACGATAATGCCGGCGGCGATACTGTTATAATCCTGCATGCCCACGGCATCGATTAACCAGCGGCCGATGCCCGGCCAGCCGAAGGTGCCTTCAACCAGCATACATTGCGCCATAACCAGCGTGAACAGACGCGGCATTTGCGGCACCAGCAGCGGTAAGGTGTTGCGCAGAATATGCCGGCGCAGGATTTTGCAGCTTGACCAGCCTTTGGTTACGGTGATTTTAATATAATTCTGTTGCCACAGGTATTCCGCCCGCGTTTGCACCAGACGCATGATTTCCATGGTCGGCAAAATCGTCAGCACCAGCGTCGGCAGCACCAAATGCTGTAATACGTTCTGGATGATTTTAATGCGGTAGGGTTCGTTGATAAACCAGACGTCAATGATCGGAAAGCCGGTTATCGGCTTGATTTCATACAGCAGGTTATATTGCCCGATAGCGGAAATTTCCCAGTTATGAATCGAGGAAAAATAGAGTAAAATCGGCGCCACCCAGAAAACCGGTATGGATAACCCGATAGAAGAAATCGCCCGAATTGATTTTCCGTACACATTTTTGCTGTTTATCGCCCCGATCACGCCTAACGGAATGGCGAAGATAATCGCCAGTAAAATGGCGCAGAAACACAGCTCCAGAGTCGGCGGAAGCACGGTCAGAATCAGATCCTTTAACGATTCGCCGCCGTTATAGCTGATACCGAAATCGCCCTGCAGCAAATTTTGGATATACAGCAAATAGCCCGAATAAAAATATGGCGTGGCGAAAACTTCATTTAGCGGATCGCGCATCAGCACCGTATAACTGATGATTGAAATGATCAACAAAGTGATACACAGCAGAAAAAGATGGCGGAAGAAAGAAAAGATCATCGTTTTCCCTCTTTTTTATAGGACAGCGTGGCAAAGTTGATACTGCCGAAAGGCGTCATATCAATCCCTTGAACGCGCGATGAGGCGATTAACACGCGTTTTACGTTCGCCAGCGGAATAATCGGCAGTTCGGATAAGATAAGTTTTTGCGCCATATTATACGCCGCGGCTCTGTCCCGCAGATTAGAGGTCGCTAAAGCCTCGTTCATAATTCTTTCAAAGGGTTCGTAACACCAGTTGGACAGATTGGTAATGTCGTTTACCGTGCCGCAGCTTAAAATCGGGCGCATAAAACTGTCAGGATCCAGATTTCCCGCCAGCCAGCCGGTCAGAATCATATCGTAATCTTCAGTGCCGTTTCTGAGCTGCTGAATTAAATAGGTTCTGGTGACGGCGCGAATATTCACGGCAACCCCGGCTTTCGCCAAGTCGAATTTAATCAGTTCGGCCATTTTTAACGGCGACGGATTATACACCTGCTCTTCATTTAATACCCACATATCCAGATGAAGATGTTTGTCCTGAAAAAATTCCGCCGCCGCTGCCGGGTTATAATCGTAAGCGAAATCCGGCGTATTGACGGTCGCCGCCCAAGAGATAGTCGGAATGATATTATTAGCGGCGGTGGCCGTATTATGGTAAATGGTATTGATCAAACGGGTGCGTTCGATGGACTGCGAAACGGCGCGCCGCAATGCGGCATCCTGCATTTGCGGTTTTTGAAAATTAAATGCCAGATAAGCCAGATTCATCCCGTCGGTGGATTTGATGTAATATTTCTCATGATACTGCTTTAACAGCCCCAGCTGGCTGACTTCCGGATAAGAGGAAATCTGGCATTCTCCGTTCAGAAATTTCAGCAGTCTTCCGGTTCGGTCATTGGAAAAATCAATGGTAATATTTTCAATGCGCGCTTCCTTTTTCCAGTAATTATCATTTCTTATCAAACGTACATATTGGTTGCGGAAAAAATTTTTCACCTGATAAGGCCCGGTGCCGACCGGCAGCGCGTCGATCTGCACCAGATTATCGTCGGCATTCAGCTGCAACGCGTATTCCTGAGAGAAAATAATGGCGTACTGACTGGCAAGATGGGACAAAATAGAGGCATCCGGTTCAAATAAGGTAATTTGCACCTGATGCGGGCCAAGAGCTTTGACCGATTCGATTTTCTCATTCAGGCGGATACTTTCAAAATACGGAAAGCGCACCTTTTTGGCCTGTTCGTGAAAGATTTTATATTGCGGGTTTTTATAATCCGCCGGGCTGGTATCCAGCGTCGGCAACGCCGTGTTATAGCCCAATACGCGGTTAAGGGAAAAGACCACATCGTCGGCATTAAAGTCGCGGGTCGGAGTAAACCAGTCGGTATGATGAAATTTCACCCCTTTGCGCAGATTCAGCGTGATAGTCTTGCCGTCGGCGGAAATGCGGTAGGATTGTGCCAAAACCGGTTCAAGGGTCGCACTGTTATTTTTGATCTCAAATAACTTGTTATAGATTTGCTCCGTCACCACATTCATACTGGTGCCCGCATCGGCGGTTTGAGGATTGAAAGAAAACCCGTTGGCATGCGTACAGTAAATCAACCCGTTGTCGGTTAATATTTTCGGCACTTTCGGCGCCGCGGCAGCATATTCGGCAACGACAGCGCATAAGCCGAGAAAACAGAATGCCGCGATTTTTCTAGTAAACATAAAACCCGTAATTGTGATAAATTATGTAGGGATTGTAAGATATATTAACGAAATTTAGAAATAAAAATGTTGAATTCTATTCAAAAAGAGCTGGACGATATTATTAATCGCGGTTTTGACCGCACTTTGCGTATTGCCGTCACCGGCTTGAGCCGCAGCGGCAAAACGGCGTTTATTACCAGCCTGATTAATCAGCTGCTGCACATTAACCGAACGGATAACAGTCACCTGCCGTTATTTGAGCCGGCGCGCAGTCATGGGATTATCGGTGTAAAACGCATTGCGCAGCGAAATTTAACTATCCCCCGCTTTGATTATGAAGGTAATCTGAACGATTTAACCGCCACCCCGGCAGTATGGCCGCAATCAACCCGCGGCGTCAGCGAAACCCGTCTGGCAATCCGCTTTCAGCGCCAAAGCGGGCTGCTGCGCCATATTAAAGAAAAAGGCACGTTGTATCTGGATATTTTCGATTATCCGGGCGAATGGCTGCTGGATTTGCCGCTGCTGGAGATGTCTTATCAGCAATGGTCGCAACGGCAGCACGGGTTAATGCACGGTAAACGCGCCGAACTGGCGGAAAACTGGCTACAGAAAATCAAGGTGCTGGATCTGAGCCTCAGCGCGGATGAAGACATTTTGGCGCAACTGGCCAACGATTACACCCGCTTTCTGTTCGCCTGCAAACAGCAGGGGCTGCATTTTATCCAGCCGGGGCGTTTTGTGCTGCCGGGCGAGCTGGAAGGCGCGCCGGCACTACAGTTTTTCCCGCTGACACATTTAAGCGAAACACAATGGCAGCAGTTAAAAAATGAAAACAAAGCGGACAGTTACTTTGCCGTGCTGAACCGGCGTTATGAATATTACTGCCGTCATGTGGTAAAAGCATTTTACCGCAATTATTTCTCGACCTTCGACCGGCAGGTGATACTGGCGGACTGTCTGACCCCGCTGAATCACAGCTATCAGGCCTTTCGCGATATGCAGGAAGGTTTACAGCAGCTGTTTAACAATTTTCATTACGGTAAACGCACACTGTTAAACCGTTTATTTTCCCCGCGCATTGATAAGCTGATGTTTATTGCCACCAAGGCGGATCATATCACCAGTGATCAGCTGCCGAATCTGGTCAGTTTAATGCGTCAACTGGTACAAGAAGGCGGGCGTCACGCCGAATATACGGGAGTCGAAACCGACTATACGGCAATCGCGGCGATTCGGGCGACACAGCAGGTGGTGGTGGCGCAGAATGGCAAGCAATTCAAAGCCATTCAGGGCATCCGTTCGTCCGATAAACAACAGATCACCTTATATCCCGGTTCGGTGCCGGGCAGACTGCCGCCGGCATCGTTCTGGCAAAAACAGCCGTTTGACTTTGACCAGTTTGAACCGCAGCCGCTGGAAGCCGGCGAGCCGATTCCGCATTTAAGAATGGATGCGGTGCTGCAGTTTTTACTGGGTGATAAAATTTAAAGGCGTGAGTTGGCGGCATACGGAATCACCAGTTGAGGAAATACGAAACGGATTATGCAAAAACAGATATTTAGCGACGCCGAACAGGCGCCTGAGCAAACAGCAGCATTTATGCCTAAACAGGAATTCGACCCCCGGCAGGCGGCGGTTGAACCCGATCCGATTGACAGCGTTGCACTGCAAGGCGAGCTGATAAGCGAACAATTCGAGCAAATTGTCGCCCCGAAACCCCGTTGGTGGAAAAAAGTGCTGGCAGCGACCGCACTTTTATTCGGCGGAGCCACCGTTGCGCAAACGCTGCAGTGGCTGATCGACAGCTGGCAGCAGCACCAATGGATTTATTTTGCCTTTGCGCTGGTGAGTTTTTCGGTGGTGATATTAGGCATTACGGCGCTGATAAAGGAATGGCGCCGTTTGGTCAGACTGAAAAAAAGAATGTTGCTGCAGCAAACCAGTGCCAACTTACTGCGTAAAAGTGCGGTGGATTTTGCGCCGGATTTTTCCGCTCGGCAGAACTCGGCGACGGATGGCGAACAAGGCAAAACATTATGCACCGAGATCGCCGCCGCGATGAACATTTCTGCGCAAACCCCGGCGTTTATACAATGGCAGCGGCAGCTGAACGACGGTTATTCGGCACAGGAGATCACCCGTTTATTCAGCCGCACCGTGCTGAAACCGGTGGATTTGCAGGCGAAAAAGCTCATCAGTAAAAATGCGCTGGAAGCGGCGATGATTGTGGCGGTCAGCCCGCTGGCGATAGTGGATATGTTTTTTATCGCCTGGCGCAATATTCGGCTGATTAACCGTTTGGCGGAAATTTATGCCATTGAACTGGGTTATGTCAGCCGTCTGCGCCTGCTGCGCATGGTATTTTTGAATATGGCTTTTGCCGGAGCGACGGAAGTGGTGCAGGATATGGGAATGGAATGGCTGTCGCAGGATATCACCGCAAAATTGTCGGCGCGGGTGGCACAAGGGCTGGGCGTCGGGCTGCTGACTGCACGGCTGGGCATTAAGGCGATGGAATTCTGCCGGCCGCTGGCCTTTGAAAAAGAGGAAAAACCGCGCCTGTCGCATATTCAGAAAGAGTTGCTGACTAGTCTGAAAACGACCGTATTAGGCGGCGAAAAGCGCAAACAATCAATAAAATTGTAAATTTTTCTTTCCATTTCGGTGTAAATGTTTACAATAATCCTCGAAATCTATTGCCGGGGAGAATACTATGCTGCCGAAAACCGTTTCTTTTCAAGATATTGTCGCCTTGAGTGATAACATGCGGGCGGTAATTGATAAGGCGAAAAAATTCGCCGCGCTGGATGCGCCGCTGCTGATTCAGGGCGAAACCGGCACGGGCAAAGATTTGATCGCCAAAGCCTGCCATCATCTCAGCGCCCGTCGTGAAAAACAGTTTATTGCGGTAAACTGCGCCGGGCTGCCCGATGCCGATGCGGAAAGCGAAATGTTCGGCCGTTCGGATAACGCGAAAGAAAGCATCGGTTTTTTTGAATATGCGGACGGCGGTACGGTATTGCTGGATAGTGTGGCGGAGCTGCCGCTGGCGCTGCAGGCGAAATTACTGCGTTTTCTGAACGACGGCACGTTCCGCCGGGTCGGCGAGGAAAAAGAACATTACGCCGATGTGCGCGTGATCTGCACCTCACAAGTACCGTTGCAGCATTATGTGGATGAAGGCAAAATGCGCGAAGATCTGTTTCATCGTCTTAATGTGCTGACGCTGGATATTCCCCCGCTGCGCGAACGGCGCGAAGACATTCGGCCGCTGACCGACATTTTTCTGCCGCAAATCAGTGCCGAGCTGAATATCGCCACACCGCATTTTGATGAGAAATTGATGGCTTATTTGTGTCAGTATCCCTGGCCGGGCAATGTGCGCGAATTATACAATGCGTTATATCGCGCCTGTTGTCTGGCGCAGGATAATCAATTGTCGATTGCGGGATTGCATTTAAGCGAGCAGGACATGCTGCCGGTCAATATGGAACAGTTCGCCGATAAAACGCTGGAAGACATTATGAACCGTTTTGAGGCGATGATACTGCGCAAGTTTTACGAACAATATCCGAGCACGCGCAAGCTCGCCGCCCGCTTGGGCATTTCTCATACCGCGATTGCCAATAAACTGAAACAATACGGCATCGGAAAATAAATCCTAAATCCGGGCGGTTTGTTGCCGCCCGTTAAGGTTTATCGGTGCGGGCGCGCCTGTTCGATCATCGTCAGAAATAAACGCATAATACTTAAGTCATCGGTCAGTTCCGGGTGAAAGGCGCAGGCCAGTAAATTGTCCTGTTTCGCCAGTACCGTATTACCGTTAAATTCCGCCAGTTTTTCCACCGCACTTGAGGTGATATGCCGGATATAAGGCGCGCGGATAAATACCGCCGGAAACGGCTGTGCCAGCCCTTTTACCTTCAGATCCGTCTGAAAACTGTCCGTTTGCCGTCCGAAAGCATTGCGCTGAACCCGAATATCCATTAATTGCAGATGTGCCGCCTCGCCGCCTTCGATTGCTTTCGCCAGCAAAATCATGCCCGCGCAGGTACCGAAAAGCGGTTTGCGCTGCCGTGCGAAATCACGGATTGCCTCAATAAAACCGTAATGACGCATTAAACGGCCAATGGCGGTGCTTTCGCCGCCGGGCAAAATCAGGCCGTCGAGCAGGGCGAGCTGTTCGACGGTTTTGACCGCCAGCGCAGTGGCACCGAGCTGTTCGATTTGGCGCATATGTTCCGTCACCGCGCCTTGTAGTGCCAGCACGCCGACGGTATAAGCCGAATAATCCGTCATTTTACCAACCGCGCTCCTGCATTCTTTCCGCCGGTGTCAGACGGCTGATTTCCAGCCCTTTCATCGGCGCCCCTAACTCTTCCGACAGGCGAGCGATCAGATCGTAATCCTGATAATGGGTGGTGGCCTGTACAATGGCTTGGGCAAATTTTTCCGGATTTTCCGCTTTAAAAATCCCCGAACCGACAAATACGCCGTCGGCACCGAGTTCCATCATCAACGCCGCATCGGCCGGTGTCGCCACCCCGCCGGCGGCAAAGTTCACCACCGGCAATTTGCCTAACGTTTTGATTTGTAATAATAATTCGAACGGCGCACCGAGATTTTTGGCTTCCGTCATTAATTCGTCACGGCTCATGGCGATCACTTTACGCAGCTGGGCGTTGACTTTACGCATATGGCGTACCGCTTCCACGATATTGCCGGTGCCGGGTTCGCCTTTGGTGCGCAGCATGGAGGCGCCTTCGCCGATACGGCGCAACGCCTCGCCCAGATCACGGCAGCCGCAGACGAAAGGAACGGTAAATTCGCTTTTTAATAAGTGAAATTCCTCATCGGCCGGGGTCAGCACTTCGCTTTCGTCAATATAATCCACGCCCATGGCTTCCAGCACGCGCGCTTCGGTAATATGCCCGATGCGCGCTTTCGCCATCACCGGAATGGAAACCGCCGCCATCACTTCCCGCACGATTTTCGGATTGGCCATGCGCGCCACGCCGCCTGCCGCCCGAATATCGGAAGGTACCCGTTCCAGCGCCATTACCGCCACCGCACCGGCCGCTTCGGCAATGCGCGCCTGCTCGGCATTGACCACGTCCATAATCACGCCGCCTTTCTGCATTTGCGCCATGCCGCGTTTTACCGTCTCCGAACCTAATACTGTTGACATATTTTCTCCTTACTCTGTCTGATATCGAATCGTTGGTTATTGTGGGAAACTTCAGGTATGATTAAAAGTGTCAGAATTAAACGAATTAATGGGGTCAGGGTGAAAAAATTAAGCTATCGGTTAAGCAAAGCGCCGGATATGCCGCTGTATTTACAGCTTTATCAACAAATCAAGCAAGCGATCTGCCGGCAGGAATTAGCGTTTGGCGAGCGTTTACCGTCCAAACAACAGCTGAAAGAACACCTGCAAATCAGCCGTAATACGGTGGAAAGCGCTTATCAGCAGCTGGTGGCGGAAGGCTATATTCAGTCGCGGCCGAGACAAGGTTTTTTTGTCTGTTTTCAGGCGGAACTGGCGTTGACCGCGCAGAAACGAACGAAAAAAACACCGCACTTTGCACCGGCGCCGACGGTGCGTTTTGATTTTAACCCGAACCGCATCGACACCCGGCATTTTCCGCTGCAAAGTTGGAAAAAGTGCGGTCGGCATTGCTACGGTTTTCAACAGCGGGAATGGCTGAGTCTGGGCGATAAGCAGGGCGATCTCCAATTGCGCACGGAAATCGCCGATTACCTTTCCGCTTCGCGCGGCGTGCATTGTTCGGCGCGGCAGATTGTAATCGGCGCCGGGGTGGAAAGCTGCCTGCAACAGCTGATTTTGCTGTTTAACCAGCGTTATCCGCAACCGGATTTTACTTACGCGATGGAAAGTTACGGTTATACGAAAGTGGAAAAATTATTGCGTCTTTACGGCAAGAGCGTGGTGAAACTGCCCATCACTGCGGCGGCACAGTCGGTGGATCTCTCCTTTTTGCCGCGCTGCGGCGTGAATGTGGCGTATGTAACTCCGTCTCATTTGTATCCTTTCGGTCAGGTGTTGTCCATCAGCCAGCGTCAGCAACTGCTGGAATGGGCGCAAGCCCGGCAGGATCGCTATATTATCGAAGATGATTATGACAGCGAATTCCGCTATAAAGGCAAGCCGATTCCTTCGCTGCAAAGTCTGGATTTCAGCGATAAGGTGATTTATCTCGGCTCTTTTTCCAAGCTGCTGATGCCCGCGCTGCGCGTCAGTTTTATGGTGCTGCCGAAAGGGTTGCTGGCGGATTATGAAACCTATTGCGCGTTTTTTCATGCTTCCGTCTCCCGCTTTGAGCAGCAGCGCTTGGCCGAATTTATGCGGCAGGGCGAGTTTGAACGGCATATTCATCGTATGCGCAAACGCTATCGCAAAAAAATGGAGCTGCTGTGCGCATTGCTGGCGCCTTATAAAGAAAAAATCCGTTATTACGGCGAGCATTCGGGGTTTTATCTGTTGGTGGAATTATTGCAGGAACCCCGCAGTCCGGCTGAGCTGGTTGAGTTGGCGCAGCAGCGGGATATCCGCCTTTATCCGGTGGAATATCAGGATAAAAAGCTGTTTTCTATGGGCTTCGGTGATCTGACCGAGCAGCAGTTACAGCAGGCGATCGCAATTTTACTGGAAATCTGGCAGATAAACGCACCGCACTTTAATCCGCCACAAAGTGCGGCAGCGCCGGAAACGCTTTAACCAGCTTTTGCCATTCAACGTTATCGATCTGAATCGTCAGGTTAAATTCGCCCAGTTCGCTAATGTGTTCATGCCGTATGCAACGCTGCTGATAAAGCAAATGACGCAGTTTGCCGGCCTGCGGCGGCAAAATGAGGTGCAGATTCAGCATGGTATTGCGTAAGCGTAATCGAATCGCTTCCACGAGCAAATCCAAGCCCTGAGCAAGGCGGGCGGACAGATAAACGGCAATCGGCCGGTTTTGCGCATCGTATTCAATATGCGGGCTGATATTATCGCGCTGATCGATTTTGTTATACACCAACAATACCGGCACCTCATGTGCCTGAATTTCTCTCAGCACCTCGTTGACCGCCTGAATATTTTCCGCCTGCCGGCTGTCGGCGCAGTCGATGACATGCAGCAACAGGGCGGCTTGTGCGGTTTCCTGTAAAGTGGATTTAAATGCGGCAACCAGATCATACGGCAGATCGCGGATAAAGCCGACGGTATCCGCCACAATAGTGGTGCCGACATCCTGAATCGGCAGACGGCGCAGCGTCGGGTCAAGAGTGGCGAACAGCTGATCGGCGGCATAAACCTGCGCTTGTGTCAGCGCATTAAATAAGGTGGATTTGCCCGCATTGGTATAACCGACCAGCGAAATGGTGGGAATGGCCGCTTTCTGTCGGGTGTGACGATTTTGCTTGCGCTGTCCGGCGACTTTTGCCAGCCGGTTTTGCAGCTGGGCGATGCGCACTTTAATCAGACGGCGATCGGTCTCCAGCAGGGTTTCTCCGGGGCCGCGCAATCCCACCGCGCCTTTTTGCTGATCCAAACCGGTTTTGCGCCGCACTAAACGGGTGGATAAATGCTTTAACTGTGCCAGCTCCACTTGCAGTTTCCCTTCGTGAGAGCGGGCGCGTTGGGCAAAAATTGCCAGAATCAGCCCGGTGCGATCCACCACGCGGCATTGGCACAGGGTTTCCAGATTGCGGGTTTGCGCCGGCGTCAGGCTGTGATTGACCAGTACCACATCGGCATTTAAGGCGGCGACCGCAGCGGCGATTTCTTCCGCCTTGCCCTGACCGACGAAATATTTTGCCTGCGGCGTGCTGCGCGAGGCGGTGACGGTCGTCAGCGTATTGACTTGGGCGGCGCTCGCCAGTTGGTGGAATTCAAGTAAATCCTCGGTATTTTTATTTTGTGCAAAAAATACATGTACGACCACGGCGTTATCCCGTGCGGATTGTAACGGCGCGGCAGATTGCAAGGAATGAGAAAGTGCGGTAGAAATTTCCGTAAAATCTACCGCACTTGGTGAAATGTCAGACTGTTTTTCGTCGTTCAAAATTACTCGGCTTGCTCTTCCGTACCGGTTTCAGCCGGTGTTTCCTGCGCGCCGCTGTGATGTTGCTGCGATTGCTGTTGCGCCTGATTGTTATGGTGCGAAACAGAACGAGCCGGAACCACCGTCGAAATAGCGTGTTTGTACACCATTTGATTAACGGTATTTTTTAATAAAATCACAAACTGATCAAAGGATTCGATCTGACCTTGCAGTTTGATGCCGTTAACTAAATAAATCGAGACGGGAATTCGCTCACGACGTAATGCATTCAAATAAGGATCTTGTAATGATTGTCCTTTTGCCATTTTTCATTTCCTTCTTATATTAATTATGATTGCCTAATAACACGGGGTAGCTTGGTATCCGCATCTCCTCCGCCTGTCAATATAGCAATAATCTGCGCTAATGTCACCTTTAGCGACATAATTATTTTATGCTTTGTATAATTTGCCGCTCGGCCTGGTCAATTTGTAGGCTGTCCAGCCAGCGAATCGGGTGCTGCCAGCCGCGCAGCCAGGTTATCTGCCGTTTGGCTAACTGGCGTGTGGCGCAGATGCCGCGGAAAATCATTTCCTCATGGCTATAATCACCGCGCAGATATTCCCACATTTGCCGATAACCAACGCACCGAATGGAGGGCAAATCAGGATGTAAATCGCCGCGTTGGTATAAGGTTTCCACTTCCTGTTGAAAGCCCCGTTCAATCATTATATGAAAACGCCGTTCAATGCGCTGATGTAAAACGGCGCGTTCCTGCGGGGCGATAGCGAACTGAACGATCCGATAAGGCAGAGGTTCGCCTTGCCGGGCGGTCAGTTCGGTCAGCGATTTGCCGCTGAGATAAAAGACTTCCAGCGCGCGGTTGATGCGCTGGCTATCGTTGGGATTAATCCGCTGCGCCGCGATGGGATCGATTTGCGCCAGTTCGGCATGCAGCGCCGGCCAGCCTTTTTGCGCGGCAGCGGCTTCGATCCGGCGACGTGTGGCTTCATCGGCGGAAGGCAAGGGCGAGAGCCCGTCCAGTAAGGCTTTGTAATACAGCATGGTGCCGCCGACCAGCAGCGGAATTCTGCCTTGCGCACTGATATCGCGCATTTCACGCAGGGCATCGCGGCGAAACTCGGCGGCGGAATAACTTTCGGCCGGATCTTTAATATCGATCAAACGGTGTGGCGCAAGCGCTCGTTCTCTGGCGTCGGGTTTGGCGGTGCCGATATCCATGCCCTTGTAAATCAGGGCGGAATCCACGCTGATCACCTCCACCGGTAAGTGTCGGCGCAGTCGGATCGCCAGATCGGTTTTGCCTGAGGCGGTCGGGCCCATTAAAAAAATGGCAAGGGGTTGTGCTAAATGGGCGGTCATGACAGGTTATCCAGATAAGTCCGCCAGTCGATTTGCGTCAGCAACGATGACAGGCGGAGATCTTTTTGTTGATTAATCAGTTGTTCGGTTTCGGTCAGTAAACCGACCGCATCAGCCAGTACGGTAACGGCAGGTTGTTCCGCCTGTTGGCAAAGTGCGGTCAGAAAATGCTCGGCATCGGTGATGCTGCTGTCCAGTAACGCGATGACGCATTTTTGCAGATTTTGTCGGCGCAGGCAGGTCGGAACGGTATGCAGGCTGATGCGTTGTTGCGCCGGATTATCATTAAACTGAAAACCGAACTGCTGAAAATAGGCTTTCTGTTGTTGCCAGTGGCAGCTTTGGGTTTCAGTCAAATGAAACATAATCGGAATCAGCAGTGGCTGCTGTGAGCGGCTGTCGAGACGTAAGCTTAATTGCAGCTTGGTCTGCTGCAATTTTGCCAGCGGCAGCAAATAAAACCGCTCGTCTTGCTGCAACAATAAAGCCTGCTTTTCAATCAGCGCCAGCGTATGCAAAACGCCGGCGGTATGCTGCAAGGCAGAATGCGCCGGCGGTTGCGACGATGTGTCGGTCTTGTCGCTTGCGGCGGTGGAAAGCAATTCGGCGTACAGTTTTTGCTCGGTTTTGCTCACCTTCGGTGCGGCCGTGGCGACATCGCGGCTAAAGTGCGGTGCGGATTGCGTCTGTTTTTCTGGCGTTTGCAAGCCTGTGTGAGCGGCAAAAATATTCTGTCCTGCCGCCGCGCGATTCGGCTTGTTGATGCTGCTTGACCAGGCACCCGTCGGTTCGCATACCGCATGTGCGGCGGCCTCTGTTTCCGCGGTGGCGTTATCCGTTTGCCCGCTCGCCAAGGCATGAGCGATGCCCTGACAGATAAAATCGTGAATCAGGCGTGACTGATGAAAACGGACTTCGTGTTTGGTCGGGTGAACATTAACATCCACTTCATTCGGGTTCAGATCAATAAACAGCACAAAAGCGGGATACAGTTCATTATTCGGATAATCGGCATAGGCCTGACGAATGGCGTGATTAATCACTTTATCGCGCACCATGCGACCGTTGACATAACAATAATTTAAATCATTCTGTGCGCGGTTAAAGGCAGGGGAGGCGACCCAGCCGGATAAATGCAGCGTATCGTGTTTCCAGTCGATTTGCAGTGCCTGCCGGACGAATTCTTCACCGCAGATCGCCGCCAGTCGTTTCAGTTTTTGCCCGTTATCGGCGGCACTTTTATACTGGCGGATAAGCTTTCCGTTGTGAGTCAGGCTGAAGGCGATATTGGGTTTGGCCAGCGCAATGCGACGGATCACTTCGTCAATATGGGCAAATTCCGTTTTATCGCTGCGCAGAAATTTGCGTCGCGCCGGCGTGTTGAAAAACAGATTCGCCACTTCAACGCTGGTGCCGACCGGATGCGACGCAGGCTGAACGGTGGCCTCCATATCGCGCCCCTGCGCATAAACCTGCCAGGCTTCGGCTTGTTCCTGTGTGCGGGAGGTCAGGGTTAAACGGGAAACCGAGCTGATACTGGCCAGCGCTTCACCGCGAAAGCCCAGACTGAGAATCGCTTCCAGATCTTCAAGGCTGGCAATTTTGCTGGTGGCGTGGCGGGCAAGGGCGAGGGCAATATCCTGTTTGGCAATGCCGATGCCGTTGTCGCGCACGCGAATCAAGCCGGCACCGCCGTTTTCAATGTCGATTTGAATACGGCTTGCGCCGGCGTCCAGACTGTTTTCCACCAGCTCTTTTACCACCGACGCCGGCCGTTCCACCACTTCACCGGCGGCGATCTGGTTGGCAAGTTGTGGCGGCAGAATCTGAATAGCCATGGCTTATCCTATTGTTTCAGCTGAATTTTCTGTCCGGTTTGTACTTTACCGTCTTTCAGTTTCGGGTTCAGTTTTAACAACGTATTGACCGGAATACCGTACAGGCGCGAAATCGCATACAGGGTTTGATTTTTTTCCACAGTATGATATTTCGGCAGATTTTTGTCCGTTTTGCGGTTCTTTGCCGCACTCGTTTGATTATTCGCAGCGGCTTTTTGATTGTTTTTGCCTTTGCTTGCTGGTTTGTCTGCGGCATTTTTGCCCGATTGAGCGCTATTTTTACCGTTATCCGGAATTTTAATGGTTTCTCCGATCCACAGCTCGCGGCGTTTCAGTTTGTTTAAGGCGATAATATCATTCATTTTCACCTTGTATTTTACCGCAAGCCCGACCAAGGTTTCGCCGGATTTGACTTTATGGCGGATACCGCTGTCGCCCACATTATCCGCGCCTCGGGCTTCCCGCACGACGGCTTTTTCTCTGCCGTTGCTGTCGGCTTTAATATTATGGCGGCGATAGTAAACCAGACTTTCGTAAATCACGCGGGCGATCTGCTTGCGGTATGCCGGCGAGTTCAGTTTGCGTTCCTCTTCCGGGTTGGATAAAAAACCGGTTTCCACCAGAATCGACGGAATATCCGGCGAGCGCAGCACGCCCAGACTGGCATGTTGCGGCGTAGTACGGCTTAAGCGGGTAATCTGCGAGAAGCGGCGCAGCACAATCGCGCCCAGTTCGTAGCCCACTCGCTGACTGTGACCGAATTGCAGATCCAGCACCGTTTGATCGAGATATTTTTCATTATGGGAAGACAGCACCGAACCGGCGCCGCCGAGTAATTCGGAACGTTTTTCATGATCTTCCAGCCATTGCCCCATTTCGCTGTTCGCCCGCCGGTTGGACAATACCCACACCGAGGCGCCGCGCAATGCCGGTGAAGCCGATGAATCGGCATGAATGGAGACCAGATAATTGGCGCCCTGTTTGCGCGCAATTTCCGAACGCTGCGGCACGGAAATGTAATAATCGCCGTTACGGGTCAGCACGCCGCGAAAGTTAGGATCTCTGTCCAGCAGCGCCTTCAGTTCTTTTGCCACGGAAAGGGTAACGTTTTTTTCGTAAATACCCAGATTACGGCTGATTGCGCCGGGATCTTTGCCGCCGTGGCCGGGGTCAATGGCGATAGTCCAGACTTCGGCGAAAGCGAGGGGAGCAAAACAAAAAAAGGTCAGTAGGCAACTTAATACGAAACGATATATTTTTTTCATGTATTTCAATAAATTAAACGACAGATTGTAATTGCTGAATGATGTTTTCACCCTGCGCGCTTGCGGCGATCAGCCGGATATTACGCGCCGTACCGGCATAATCGATATTAACGGACAGATCCGGCGCGGCCAGCAGCCCTTGTCCTTTTTCCGCCCATTCGATCAGACAGATGCTGTCGGCGGCGAAATAATCGCGGATGCCCATAAATTCCAGCTCTTCCGGATCACTTAACCGATATAAATCAAAGTGATAAATGCGTTTGTGGGGAAACGGATATTCTTCCACCAGCGTATAAGTGGGGCTTTTCACCTTGCCCTGATAACCCAATGCCTGAATCATGCCGCGGCTTAAAGTGGTTTTGCCGGCGCCCAGCTCGCCGTTTAAATAAACCACCACGCCTTGTGCGGCGGCAATGTTGCAAATTGCATGGATAAGTTGTGCGCCGAAACGGCACATCTCGGCTTCATCGGCAATATATCGGGTGTAATCGGTCATCGGACGGTTGAGTTTTTCAGCGTTAAAATTGTGCGGAATTGTACCGCACTTTGATAAAAAAAAGTAGGGGAGGGAAGGGCAAAATTGTTTGCCCTTAATCAGGCGGCTATTTTTCGCAGATCGCCTGCGGATAGCCCACCGTCAGGGCGAGAGGTCTGTCCGTCGTCATCATTTGCGCGCGATCGGCAATAAAGAAACGCGAGGTCATGGCTTTTTCGCCGTCGTTGAGGAAAATTTCTATCACCGAGCGGTCAAAGAAAATTTCCACCTGTTCCAGTTGGTCGATTTCACAATAACGCTGACTGCCGAGCTGGCGCATGCTGTCCGTCTGTTCACTGAAAGTGCGGTCCAAACACAGCCGGTTTCCGTCATACGACAGCGTTAAATGCTGGCCCTGCGGGTTATCGAAAAAGCGGAGGGAAAACGGCTGTTGTTGAGCATTGAATTTGACATAAGCGCAATCCAGTCGTGCGATTTCCGCTTGTTTGTCAATGGTGAAGTCGGAAAGTGCGGTCAGATTTCGGTAAATTTCCGTCGCCGGGCTCTGATAAATACGATCGCCGACCAGACGCAGCGCGCGCGGCAGGGTGAGCATGGAATGCCACTTATAGCGCTCGGTCGGATAGCTTAAATCCGGCAAGCCGACCCAGCCCAGCATCAGGCTTTCCACCCCGGAGAAAGTTTGCGGCGCGTAGAAATCAAAGCCCTGATCCAGCTCGGCGATCCGCTCGGCGTCAAAGCGCAGCCCGTCCAGTTTGCCGAGGGCATAAACGGCGTGATAGTTATTCTGAAATTGGGTTGACTGGCGGGCTTTGCCTTGCGGCGACCAGATGAAAATGTCTTTGTTTTCCGCCTGATGGTGGAATAAATCCGGGCATTCCCACATAAACACCTGTCGGTTGTCGAATGCCGGCACGCTTAATTCGCCCAGTAAACGCGGGGTTGCGTCAAGATCATCCATTTCAAACACAATGGCGGTGCCGCTCAGATCGGTGCGCTGCGCGCCGCAAATAAAGCGGATTTTGCCCTCGGCGCTGAAAAACGGTTTCGGATCGCGTACATGTTCGGTATAGCCTGGCGGCGCCTGTTCGATTAACGCCCGCTTGCGCAACAAGTTGCCGGCTTTATCGAAGAGCGCTAAATTCTGATAGGGAACGCGCTGATTATCCGCCGCGCGCCGGGTATTGCCGGTATAAAATACTGCGATCTGTTCACCGACCAATAACGCGCCGCCGGAATAACAACCGTGGCTTTCAAACATTTCGCAGGGAATGAGATTATCCGCTGGGCGGAAATGCTGAAAATCCGCCGTGATCAGATGTTTCCAGTGCTTCATACCGTGCAGGGCGTCAAACGGAAACCATTGATAAAACACATGATATTTTTCGCCGTCGAAGAGCAATCCGTTCGGATCATTTAATAAACCGGTCGGCGGGGCGAGGTGATAACGCGGGCGGAAATCTTTATCCTGTGCGACGCTGTCGGCAAGTTGCGCCAGCTCGTCGGGTTGGGCGGCGTAAAGGCTTTTATATTTGCCTTGATTGAAAATGATCATGCTGAATACTCCGAAAAAAGAAGGAAAATGGCGGCGGGAAGCCGGATAAAAAGACGGGCGAATCGCCCGTCCGTCGGGTTAATCGGCCAGAAATGCCGCCAGCTGTGTACGGTTCGGCAAGGCCGACATCGCCCCTTTGGCGGTGGTTGCCAGCGCGCCGCTGGCATTGGCCTGACGAATAATGTTGACCAGTCTGTCGTGCATGCGCCAATCGGCATGTTGCGACAGGCCGGCAAGCAGCCCGCTGACAAACGCATCGCCCGCGCCGGTGGTATCCACCGGTTGCACCGCTTTGCCGACAATGGTTTCCTGCTGTCCGTTCAGATGATATAAGGCGCCGTCTTTACCGAGGGTGACGATAATCAATTTTTGCGGATAAAGTGCGGTGATTTTTTTAAACGCTTCGTCCAGTGTCGGGGTTTCGGTCAGCAGCGTCAGTTCTTCTTCAGAGAATTTTAACACATCGGCCAGCGCCACCGCCTGCATCACCACTCGTTTCATTTCGTCAAAGCTCGGCCATAGGGATTCGCGCAGATTCGGGTCAAAGGAGAAAAAGCCGTTTGCCGCTTTAATCCGGCGAATCGCCTCGAAAGTAGCTTCGCGCGACGGATTATGAATTAATGCGATAGAACAGCAGTGTAGCCATTCGCCGGACTGAAAATTGGGCAGATCGGCAATCTGTAAAAACTGATCGGCGCTCGGATTAACCATAAAAGTAAAGCTGCGCTCGCCGTTGTCCAGACCGACCACCACCGTGGAGGTGCGCTGCTGCGGGTCGAGGATCATATGATCGGTTTCCACCCGCTCCTGCTGCAATGTCCGCTGCATAAATTCGCCCAGCGGATCTTTACCGACCCGGCCGATAAACGCGGCCTGTCCGCCCAACCGTGCCACGCCCACCGCTACATTGGCGGGCGCACCGCCGGCGCAGCGCAGATAATGTTGTTCGCCGTCGGGAATTAAATCCACCACGGCATCGCCTAATACCCAGATTTTGTGTGACATGTTTGCTCTCCTTTCGGATGTCGAGGATGCGGAGGTTATTCGCATCATGGTATGCTGAATTCGGTGATAAAAATAGGCCGGAAAAAGACCGCACTTTTTAAAAGTGCGGTCGGTTTTCAGCTTATTTTACCGTTACCCGGGCAAATTTACGTTTGCCGACCTGATACACGGCGGTGCCGCTGCTGATGTGTTGTTTCGGATCCTGAGCTTTGGCGCCGTCGATTTTCACGCCGCCTTGCTGCACCATACGGATGGCTTCCGAGGTGGAGCTGACCAAACCAGCCTCTTTTAACAGATTGGCCAGCGCGATGTCGCCGTTTAAGGTCAGTTCCGGCATTTCATCCGGCAGGGCGCCTTTCTGGAACCGGTTGATAAATTCCTGTTCCGCCGCTTCGGCCGCCGCTTCGTCATGGAAGCGGGCAATGAGTTCTTTCGCCAGCAATATTTTAACGTCGCGCGGATTACGCCCTTGCGCCACTTCCTGTTTTAAGCGGGCGATATCCGCCAGCGGCCGGAACGACAGCAGATCGTACCAATCCCACATCAGTTGGTCGGAAATGGACATCACTTTGCCGAACATCTCATTCGGGGCATCGCTGACGCCGATATAATTGCCCAGCGATTTGGACATTTTCTTCTCGCCGTCCAGACCGACCAGCAGCGGCAGCGTCATGGCAACCTGCGGTTTCTGACCGTCGGCTTTTTGCAGTTCGCGCCCGATTAACAGGTTAAAGGTTTGGTCGGTACCGCCCAGCTCCACATCGGCTTGTAAATGCACCGAATCGTAGCCTTGCAGCAACGGATAAATAAATTCGTGAATCGCAATGGATTGGTTATTGGCGAAGCGTTTTTTAAAGTCGTCACGTTCCAGCATGCGCGCGACGGTGTAATTGGACGCCAGACGGATCATGCCGACGGTACCCAGCTCACCCAGCCAGTCGGAATTAAATACGATGCGGGTTTTTTGCGGGTCCAGAATTTTGAAAATCTGTTCTTTGTAGGTTTCCGCATTGCGCAGCACATCTTCGCGTGAAAGCGGCGGGCGGGTGGCGTTTTTACCGGAAGGGTCGCCGACCGTGGCGGTAAAATCGCCGATCAGAAAGATCACTTCATGGCCGAAATTCTGGAATTGGCGCAATTTATTTAACACGACGGTGTGACCCAAGTGAATATCCGGTGCGGTAGGATCAGCACCCAGTTTGATTCTTAACGGGCGGTTTTGGGTTAATTTTTCGATCAAATCCGATTCCGAATAAATCTGATCCGTACCGCGTTTCAGTTCCGCGAGAACAGTGTTGATATCACTCATGGGGTAGTCCTGTGTTGGTTTTGCTAAATTTAACCCCTGTATTATAGAGATTATTCGTAAAATGAAAAGCCTGCGCGCGCTTGGGCTTATCACATTTCATCAAATTCCGTTGCCGGCGGTTGGGCGAGGCGGGCATGTTGTCATCAAACTGTCATATTTCTTTTTTATACTGCCTGTGCAGTCAAGCAATGGTATGTAAACAGGAGAAAGTAATATGACGAAAATTCGGGTAACAAAAATCGCGTTGCTGGCGTTGCCGCTGATGGCATGGTCATTTATCGCACAGGCGCAGACGATTACCGGTGCGGGCGCCTCTTTCCCATATCCGATTTATGCCAAATGGGCGGCTTTATATGAGAAGGAAACCGGCAATAAAGTGAATTATCAGTCGATCGGATCCGGCGGCGGACAGCAGCAGATTATCGCCAACACCGTGGATTTCGGCGCTTCGGATGACCCGATGAAGCCTGCTACGCTGGAACAACACCGGTTATTGCAGTTTCCTGCCGTGATCGGCGGCACCGTGCCGGTGGTCAATCTGCCCGGCATTGCAAGCGGACAGCTGAAATTATCGGGCACGGTGCTGGCGGATATTTTTCTCGGCAAGATTAAATACTGGCATGATCCGGCGATTGCGGCATTGAATCCGGACGTTACGCTGCCGAATAAAGCGATTATCGTGGTGCATCGTTCGGACGGCTCGGGGACGACATTCGGCTGGACCAATTATCTGGCTAAAGTGTCGCCCGAATGGCGGGAAAAAGTTGGTGAGGGCAAATCGGTGAAATGGCCGGTCGGTCAGGGCGGCAAAGGCAACGAAGGCGTTGCGGCCTATGTGCGCCAGCTGAAATATACCATCGGTTATGTGGAATATGCTTATGCGAAACAAAATAATCTGGCATGGACACGGCTGCAAAATAAGAGCGGTGCCTTTGTGCAGCCTTCGAAAGACAGCTTTTCCGCCGCCGCGGCAAATGCAAAATGGGATAACACGCCGGGTATGGGCGTGGTGCTGACGGATGAAGCGGGCGAGCAATCCTGGCCGGTGACGGCGGCGAGCTTTATTTTAATGCGCAAACAGGCAGATCAACCGGCACAAACCAAAGGTGTGTTTGATTTTTTCGGCTGGGCGTTTAAGCAGGGCAAAAATGCCGCGGCAGAACTGGATTATGTGCCGTTGCCCGATAATGTGGTACAGCAGATTGAAGCGAAATGGGCAAACGAGGTGAGCGATCCGCAGGGCAACTCGCTGCGTTAATCTCATCGCCGCCTCTGTGCGCAAGCGGACGGAGGCGGATCGGACAAGAGCAAACGATATGACTAAAATAAATCAAAAATGCCTCAATCATCCGTGGATTGAAGGCCTGTTTAAGCGCACCACAGCGTTTTTCGCCCTGTTGGTGTTCGCCGTTCTGATGGCAATTTTATTGTCGTTGATTATCGGCAGCTGGGATTCGCTTACCCGATTCGGCCTCTCTTTTCTGCACCACGCCGACTGGGATCCGGTGCAGGATAGCTACGGCGCGCTGGTACCGGTGGCGGGAACCTTAATTTCCGCGCTGATCGCCTTATGTATTGCCGTGCCGGTTTCCTTCGGGATCGCCATGTTTTTAACCGAACTGGCGCCCGAATGGGTTAAAAAACCGGTGGGCATTGCGGTGGAAATGCTGGCGGCAATCCCGTCTATTATTTACGGGATGTGGGGCCTGTTCGTGTTCGTGCCGTTGTTTCAGGAGCATATTCAGCCTTATTTGATTGAAATGCTCAGCCCGTTACCGTTAATCGGCATCTTATTTTCCGGCGCGCCGTTCGGCATCGGGCTGTTCAGCGCCGGGCTGGTGCTGGCGATTATGATTATTCCGTTTATCGCGTCGATGATGCGGGAAGTGTTTGCCGCGGTGCCGCCGATGTTGAAAGAATCCGCCTACGGTCTGGGTTCGACCACATGGGAGGTGATATGGAAGATTGTCATGCCTTATACCAAAACCGGAGTGATCGGCAGTGTGATGCTGGGGTTAGGCCGGGCGTTGGGGGAAACGATGGCGGTGACTTTTGTGATCGGTAACGCCTTTTATTTGCCCGAGTCCGTATTTTCGCCGTCCACCTCCATCGCCTCGGCGATTGCCAATGAATTTAACGAAGCCGGCGGGCTGCAAAAATCCGCCTTAATGGAATTGGGATTAATCCTGTTTTTGATTACCACCTTGGTATTAATGCTCTCGCGTTTTTTGGTAGCGCGGATAACGAAAAAAGAAGGTAAAACTCGATGAATAATGACCGCACTATTCGGTTCCATTGCCGCAAACTAAGCAATAAGCTCATGCTGGGATTATCGTTTCTGGCAGTCATCTTCGGTTTGTTCTGGTTGTGCTGGATTTTGTTTACGCTGGTCAGCAAAGGTATTCCGGCGCTGTCCTGGCAGTTATTTATCCATCCGACACCGGCGCCGAACGAACCGGGCGGATTGTTCAATGCGATTGTCGGTTCCGCGCTGATGTTGCTGGTGGCCACACTGATTGCCACACCGGTCGGGATTTTAGCCGGCACTTATCTGGCGGAATACGGCAGATACGGCCGTCTGGCGGCGGCGACCCGTTTTTTAAACGATATTTTGCTGTCCGCCCCGTCGATTATTATCGGCTTGTTTGTTTATGCCGTTTATGTGGCGCAGGTGGAACATTATTCCGGCTGGGCGGGAGCGTTTGCCTTAGCCATGCTGGCCATTCCGGTGGTGGTTCGCACTACCGACAGTATGCTGAGCCTGATTCCGAATAACCTGCGTGAAGCCGCGGCGGCGCTGGGCTGTCCTCAATGGCGGGTGATTACCATGATCTGCTACCCGGCCGCCCGTTCCGGCATTATCACCGGGGCGCTGCTGGCGGTGGCGCGTATTGCGGGGGAAACCGCGCCGCTGTTATTTACCGCACTGTCCAATCAGTTTACCTCATGGAATATGAACGGGCCGCTGGCAAATTTACCGGTGGTGATTTATCAGTATGCCTCAAGCCCTTTTCAGGACTGGAATCAGCTGGCTTGGGTGGGGGCGACGCTGATTACGTTTTTTGTGTTGCTGTTAAATTTAATCACGCGGCTTGTTCTACAGAAAAAATAGGAGAAAAAAATGGAGCATCCAATTATCACCGCGGCGCAGACTAAAATTGCGGTGAATAATCTGAATTTTTATTACGGTGGCTTTCAGGCGCTGAAAAACATTACGATGCGCATTGCAAAAAATAAAGTGACCGCTTTTATCGGCCCTTCCGGCTGCGGCAAATCCACCTTGCTGCGCACATTTAACCGTATGTTCGAGCTGTATCCCGCTCAGCATGCCAGCGGGGAAATCAATCTGGACGGCGAAAATCTGTTGACGACGGCAACGGACGTGGCCATTATTCGTGCCAAAATCGGCATGGTATTTCAGAAACCGACGCCGTTTCCGATGTCGATTTATGACAATGTGGCGTTCGGCATTCGATTATTTGAAAAATTAACTAAAGCGGAGCTGCATGATCGGGTAGAATGGGCGTTGACCAAAGCGGCATTGTGGAATGAAGTGAAAGATAAGCTGCAACAAAGCGGCGACAGTCTGTCCGGCGGTCAGCAGCAGCGGTTGTGTATCGCCAGAGGCATTGCGGTAAAACCGGAAGTGTTGTTGCTGGACGAGCCCTGTTCGGCGCTGGATCCGATTTCAACCATGAAAATTGAAGAGTTGATCGGCGAGCTGAAGCATGATTATACGGTGGCTATCGTCACTCATAATATGCAGCAGGCGGCGCGCTGTTCCGATTATACCGCCTATATGTATTTGGGCGAGCTGGTGGAGTTTGATCACACCAAGGCATTGTTCGCTCAGCCTAAATATCAGAAAACGGCGGATTATATTTCGGGGCGTATGGGCTAAGGCGTTAAAGACGGGTGAATGGGGAGAAATAGGGTGACGGCGAAGAAAATACTGGTAGTGGAGGATGAACGGGCGATCCGCGATATGATCGCGCTGTTTCTGGCGCAGCACAACTATACGGTGATCGAAGCGGAGGATTACCCAAGTGCGGTGAAAAAAATGAAAGAAAAACCGCACTTAATCTTGCTGGACTGGATGCTGCCGGGGCGTTCCGGCATCCAGTTTATTCAGTATCTGAAAAAAAATGAGGAAAGCGCGAAAATTCCGATCATTATGTTAACCGCACGCAGCGCGGAAGAGGATTGCATCACCTGCCTGAACAGCGGCGCCGATGATTATGTCAGCAAACCTTTTTCCCCGAAAGTGCTGCTGGCGCGCATTGATGCCATGTGGCGGCGCAGTTATGAAACGAATGAGCGGATTTATATCGACGATCTGATGCTGGATCAGAGCGCACAGCGGGTCAGCGTGAATCAGCGTCCGATAGAACTCAGCGCCACCGAATATAAACTGCTGCATTTTTTTATGTCTCATCCGGAAAAAGTCTATAGCCGGGAACAGTTGCTGGATTTTATCTGGGGCAATGAGATTTATGTGGAAGATCGCACGGTGGATTCCTATATTCGTCGCCTGCGTAAAAGTCTGGAACCCTATGGCTTCGACCGCTATATTCAAACGGTCAGAGGAACGGGGTATCGGTTCTCCACCCACTGTCAGGATATGCCATGAAATACCGTGTATTCGCTTCTTTTCTGTTTGAAATTCTGCTGGCGGCCGGCGTCGCGTTATTGTTCGGCTTGTTTGCCAAAGATTTTCTGTTCTGGCTGGTTATCATTCTGGGGTTATTGTTAGTTCGTCACCACTATAACGAATATCATTTATTGCGCCTGCTTTCGCCGCAAACCCAGCAGCATAAATACCGCGGCAATCTGCTGGCCTACATTTCTCAAACCGCGGCCTATAATCGCTATCGCCACCGTAAAGATAAAATCAAAACCCTGCGCCTGTTATCCAAACTCAACCGCAATATGCAGTACCTGCCCGACGGAATTATTATTTTTCAGCAGCACGGCGCAATCTCTTGGTGTAACAACGTTGCCCAGCAGATCTTTGATTTTTACTGGGATAAAAAAATGCAGAAAAATATTTTTAGCGTGATTTTTTATGAGGAATTCAAAAGTTATTTTAAAAAAAATAAATGGCATCATTCTTTAGTGTTATTGCTTAATAATCAACGCTATATTGAAATCAATATCAATAAATACGATGAATTCAGCTATTTAATGATCGCACGCGATGTGACCCAGTTTATTCGCCTGCTGCATTCGCGGCAAACCTTTTTAACCAATCTGAATCATGAATTGCGCACCCCGCTGACTGTCATTCAGGGTTATCTGGAACTGCTGGAAGGAGAAAGTCAGGGTTCGGCATTACAACATAAAGCCTTGCAGGCAATGAAAGAACAAAGCGGCAGAATGGCGACGCTGCTGCAACAATTAAATACGCTGGCGAAGATAGAAATTTCATCGAACAAGGAGCATCAGGTAGTGGATGTGGCGCAATTGATTCTGGCGCTACAGAAAAACATTGCCGTACTTAATGATCAGCAGCACAGGCTATGCTTTGAGATTGAACCGGATCTGAAAATCATGGGCGATGAATCTCAGTTGCAAAGTGCGGTGTCCAATCTGATTTATAATGCGCTTAAACACGCGGGACAAGGCACGACTATTCATGTCGGCTGGAAAAACACTGAGCAGGGTGCCGAATTCAGCGTGACCGACGACGGCATCGGCATCGCGCCGCAGCATTTACCGCACTTAACCGAACGATTTTATCGGGTGGACGAAGCGCGCACCAATCATACCGGCGGCACCGGCTTGGGGCTGGCGATTGTTAAACACGCGCTGGAACAGCATGATTCTCATCTGGAAATTCAAAGTACGGAAGGCAAAGGCAGCCGTTTCAGCTTTCTGATTAAAAAACGCTATGTCATCAAAGAATCACACGAATAAAAAAAAGCGTCTCTTTTGTGGGGGGAGAGACGCTGAAATGTTGGAGTGATTATCTATTATTGTTTGAATGGCTAGATGATAATAGTTCTCAAATAGCTTGTCAACATATAAATGAAAATTATTCTCAATAATTTTATTCTGCGCGATAAGGCACCGCTTCGGTCAGCGAAAGTGCGGTCGGAATTTGATCAGAAATATCGAATTTTCCCGCGTACGCATACACCTCGACCCCGGCGCTTATTGCCTGACGCAGCAGGCGATCATAGTCGGGATCGATATATTCCGCAACCTTGAAACAATCGAAGCCGTTATGCAAACCGGCAAACAAGATCACCGCACGATGTCCCTGTTTTTTCATTGCCATCAGCTCGCGCACATGTTTTTGGCCGCGCGTGGTGACGGCATCGGGAAACATGCCGATATTGTTTTTAACCAGCGTCACGGATTTCACTTCCACATAACAATCCGGCAAGCCCTCACCTTGCAGTAAAAAATCGATACGACTGTTTTCCTCGCCGTATTTAACTTCCGGCAGGATGTGGTCGTACCGCGCCAGTTCTTTGATTTGCTTGTTCCGTAAGGCTTCCAGCGTCAGTTGGTTGGAGCGATGCGTATTGATACACACCAGCTGTCCGTTGTTTAACTGGGTTAATTCCCACGAATGCGGGTATTTGCGCGTGGCGCTGTCGGAAGTGGAATACCAGATCTTATCGCCCTTTTCACCGCATCCCGTCATCGCGCCGGTATTGGCGCAATGAATGGTCAGCATCTCGCCGTTCGGCAGCGCCACATCGGCAAGAAAACGTTTATAGCGACGAATTAATGTGGCGGGTTGCAACGGAGGTAATTGCATAATATTTCCTTAAATAGTGCTGATTTATTTTCAGCATAGCGTTTAAAATAACGTTAAAAGAATAAACTCTCAATAAATTGGGATTAAATTAATTTTAAATTCGGGAAAACCCATTGTATCCGTTTATTTTCAACATCCAATTCCCGAACTAAAAACGCAATGCTGTCTTCCGGATTCAGCGTGATATATAAATATTGATTATGCTCGATTTTATGCATCGGCTCATTATTTTTCGCAATAAAAATCTCATCACAGGGTTCGATATTTATTATAGCCTCGGCATAAAAATAAATAGTCTGTGTCGTTGAATGCGTATTTTTAAATAACAAATAAGAGATACCGGAAGTTTCTATTTTTAAACTGTTTTCAGAATATACCGACGGCGCCAGACTGATATTCATACAGCCGCAGGTTTTCGCTTCCTGTAATGAAAGAATACAGGATGCCGTATATTCTTTTTGACAAAAGCGGGTAATACTGTCGTGTATAATATTGTATTCCGTATAAGGCTTAATTCTGAGCGGAAAACCTTGTTGATAATATTTTTCCGCAAAGCGTTTATGGTAAGAATATTCTTCGCCTTTTCGGTGTGCGCGCGTGACATGTAATCCTTCAATCAACTCGTTTTCAAACGTATATTCAATGCCGTTCGTTGTCTGATTTTGGCGGATTCCCCAAGCCGGAGGGCAATTATATTTAATCGGTAAAAATGCTACGTTTTCATGATCTACCGCATATGAATTAATTAATGTCGAATCAATTCCATAACATTGAATGAATTTCTCTTGCCGTATTTCAGTGTCAACATAATTTTTATAATCTACCCAGGCTTGTTTAAAACCAATAATTACACCGGCTTGATAAACATAATTATGCTGTTTTTTCAGTCGGTTTATTTTATCTCGAACGGCATCAAGCGCAGGAGCGGTTACGCAATCATATAAAAAACTGCATTCCCAGATATCATAAGTACAATACAGTTTCGTTTTATCCTTAATCTGATTAAAAACGGTCAATTTTGTTTGTGGAAACCAAATATCGGCATCATAAAGCGCGATACAATCATAATGATATTGTGCGGCGATATCGGCGGCTGAAATTTGACGATCGATTAAAATCTGCGGATATTTATTGGTTGCGGAAAATACCTTAAGACCATTTGATTGTAATATCTGTTTTTTCTCCGCAGATAATCCGTAGGAAATCACACCGATATCGCCGTTATAATCCGTTTCTTTCAGGCTAAGAATAAACGGGATCAAATGCTCGTACCAAAGTTTATGGTTATCATCAATAGCCGTCAGAATAATTGTTTTCATCATACTATTTCTCAAATAACCGCTTAAGTGCTTTTTCATATAAATAAATATTCATCGGATTGGTCGGCGAAAGAGAATCCAGATAGTCATTAGCGCGTTTAACATAGGCAGCATGATGTTTATCATGGTTATCAATCACATCAAGTAACACTTTGGCACCTTCAAAGGCATCGAATTGATCATAATAATAGCCGACGCCTTTCGGCAGTAATTTGGAATTATGGATAAACGGATAGCCGCCGTAGAGCGCATCATTATAAGCGTAATTCAGTCCGTTTTCCCATTGGTGACTCAGTACGACATCGACATAACGGGTTAAAAAATCCGGCATCTGATAGCGTCCTTCCACCGTCATAATATTATTTTTAACGATTTCTGTGCGGCCGATAAAATTAAAAAACGTCGGATGATCTTTTTTATCATAGGTGTTACAGGCATAAAAATGCTGAATTTTTTCCGGCGCCGTCCGATAGGCCTGTTCAGTAATAAGAATCGGGGTAAAACAGTTTTTAAAAATAAAAATATTCGGTTCAAAACATGCGATACGTTTAGATTTTTTCTCAGGATCCGGTTTATAACCGAATTCAAGATTATGTTCCGTTTTAATACGGCGAATGACTTTATCACAGAATGTCGGCGCCCAGATTGCCGGAACCTGATAAGAATCACAATGATGCATAATGGCAAAATAATCGGCGCAGGTATTCATATTTTGCGGAATAAGCCAGTTCGCATCAAATAATGTGCCGTTAAAAGTGCGGTTCGGATTTTTACCAAAAATAAAATATTCAATATCCATAATATAATCAGGACCCATTTTATAGCAGACTATTTTTCCGCCGTGTTCGTGCATGCGGGTCATATATTGATATTCGATGGTCAGCGTGCCTTCAATAAGCACGTCAAGCTCATCAATGACATCTTCTACATAAGAAAATTTTAAATTCAGATCATCCAGCATAAAGCCGTCAGGCGGCGTTGCCCGTTTTTCCGGTCCCCAAGAGACTAAAACCACGTCTTCCACCAGTGAGGAGGCTTTAAATAATTGATAAAGAAAAATCACATTTTGGTTTGCGCCGTTTGCCCAAATATCGGCAATTTGGGCTTCCAGATTGAATGTGATACCGATTTTATAGTTGCGTGACATAAAGAATTCCTTGAAAGACAGTAAGTTGTGCTGATGCGATGTCGATCTATTTTAGTGGGTTATCAATAAAATTTCACCTACACAATTGTGTAGGTGAAATGTAGCGTTTAGCGGATTATTTCCATTGGTATCCGATACCGGCACCGACGTTATAATCGCCCTGTGTTGTTGCACCGGCGCTGACTTTGAAAATCACCTTATTATTATCGGAAAGTTTGGAATAACCGACGGCAACCGCACTTTGACCGTTATAGTTACCCACGCCCATACCGACAAGGTTCGCGCCCGGCTGAGTGACCTGCGGAATATTGGCGATAGCAACCGCTCCGGCGATACCGGCACGCAGTTTACGATCGGTTTTGCGTAAATCGGCAGAAACCTGATCTAACTGACGTTTATTTACCGCGTCGGTCGCTTTGACACCGTCGGCGACATTGGTTACGCGCCGTTCATGTCCGGCACTGCCGACAGAAACCGTATTTGCTTCATTAGCAACGGAATTTGCGCCGATCGCAACGGCATTTTCCGCACTCGCTTGTGCATTCTGACCTACTGCCGTAGCATTTTTCGCACTGGCCCGCGCGTTCTGACCGACGGCAGTGGTGTTTTCAGCGGTCGCTTTCGCTTTATTACCGAATGCGGAGGCATTTGTTTTATTTGCCGTTGAATCCGCACCAAAATTCGTTGTTGAATCATCACCATCATCTTCACCAAGCACTCTCTGCGCAGAACTTGCAGCCGCAGAGGCGGACGACGCGGCGGATGTCGCCGAACTGCTTGCCGAATGTGCCGAACTTTCCGCACTGGATGCAGAACTTGACGCCGCAGTTGCCGAACTCTCAGCGCTGGACGCTGAAGTTGACGCTGCACTTGCCGAACTTTCAGCGCTGGATGCCGAGGTCGAAGCTGCTGTTGCAGAGCTTTCTGCACTGGATGCAGAACTTGACGCTGCAGTTGCCGAACTTTCAGCGCTAGATGCGGAGGTTGAAGCCGCACTTGCCGAGCTTTCCGCGCTGGACGCAGAACTTGATGCCGCAGTTGCCGAACTTTCCGCACTAGACGCAGATGTTGAAGCTGCGGTTGCGGAACTTTCAGCGCTAGATGCTGATGTTGAAGCGGAGCTTGCCGAACTTTCAGCACTGGATGCCGAAGTTGAAGCCGCAGTTGCTGAACTTTCAGCACTGGATGCAGAAGTTGACGCCGAAGTTGCGGAGCTTTCTGCACTGGATGCAGAACTTGATGCCGCAGTTGCAGAGCTTTCCGCACTGGATGCCGAAGTTGACGCCGAAGTTGCGGAGCTTTCCGCACTGGATGCCGAAGTTGATGCCGCAGTTGCGGAACTTTCAGCACTGGATGCAGAAGTTGACGCTGCACTTGCCGAACTATCAGCGCTGGACGCAGAACTTGATGCTGCACTTGCCGAACTATCAGCGCTGGACGCAGAACTTGATGCTGCAGTTGCCGAACTTTCAGCGCTGGATGCTGATGTTGACGCCGCACTTGCCGAACTTTCAGCGCTAGATGCTGATGTTGACGCAGCACTTGCCGAACTTTCAGCGCTGGATGCGAAAGTTGACGCAGCAGTTGCTGAACTTTCTGCACTGGATGCGGAAGTTGACGCAGCAGTTGCTGAACTTTCTGCACTGGATGCCGAAGTTGACGCTGCTTTTGCAGAACTATCGGCGCTGGATGCAGAAGTCGAAGCCGCGGTTGCAGAACTTGAGGCACTAGATGCAGAAGTTGAAGCAGAACTTGCCGAAGTTGATGCTGCTTTTGCCGAGCTTTCAGCGTTAGATGCAGAAGTCGAAGCCTCAGTTGCAGAACTTGCCGCATTAGATGCAGAAGTCGAAGCCGCTGTTGCTGATGAAGCTGCATTTGTGGCAGCGCTGATCGCAGAACTTGCTGCTGTTGAAGCCGTGGTTGCTGATGTTGACGCTGCGCTTGCTGAGCTTGCCGCACTGGATGCGGAAGTTGAAGCAGAACTTGCTGAGGTTGAAGCCTCAGTTGCGGAACTTGCTGCACTGGATGCAGAAGTTGATGCACTAGATGCGGAACTTGCAGCACTAGACGCGGAAGTTGCAGCACTAGACGCGGAAGTTGAAGCAGAGCTTGCTGAGGTCGATGCGGCTTTTGCTGAGCTATCTGCGCTGGATGCGGAAGTCGAAGCTGCTGTTGCGGAAGTTGATGCACTAGACGCAGAAGTTGATGCCGCAGTTGCGGAACTCACTGCACTAGATGCAGAAGTTGACGCCGCGCTTGCCGAAGTCGATGCCGCTTTTGCCGAGCTATCTGCGCTGGACGCTGAACTTGACGCTGCTGTTGCGGAACTTGAAGCACTAGATGCTGAGGTAGATGCTGCGGTTGCGGAACTCACTGCATTAGATGCCGAAGTCGAAGCCGCAGTTGCGGAACTTGCCGCATTAGATGCAGAAGTCGAAGCGGAACTCGCAGATGTTGAAGCAGAGCTTGCCGAAGTCGATGCGGCTTTTGCCGAGCTTTCTGCGCTGGATGCCGAAGTTGACGCCGCAGTTGCGGAACTTACCGCATTAGATGCGGAGGTTGACGCTGCAGTTGCTGATGAAGCTGCATTTGTGGCAGCGCTGATCGCAGAACTTGCTGCTGTTGAAGCCGTGGTTGCTGATGTTGACGCTGCGCTTGCAGAGCTTGCCGCACTGGATGCAGAAGTCGAAGCGGAACTCGCAGATGTTGACGCAGAACTTGCTGAGGTTGAAGCCTCGGTCGCTGATGTTGAAGCTGCACTTGCGGAGCTTGCTGCACTAGATGCAGAAGTTGAAGCTGCTGTTGCGGAGCTTGCTGCGTTAGATGCAGAAGTGGAAGCCTCGGTTGCGGAGCTTGCTGCACTAGACGCAGAAGTTGAAGCAGAACTTGCCGACGTTGAAGCTGCCGTTGCGGAACTTGCCGCACTGGATGCAGAAGTCGAAGCAGAGCTTGCAGAAGTCGAAGCGGAACTCGCAGATGTTGACGCGGCTTTTGCAGAACTGTCGGCACTGGATGCGGAGCTTGCAGCGGCTGTTGCAGAGCTCGAGGCACTAGATGCCGAAGTCGAAGCAGAACTTGCCGACGTTGAAGCTGCCGTTGCGGAACTTGCCGCATTAGATGCCGAGGTCGAAGCTGCTGTTGCTGATGAAGCTGCATTTGTGGCAGCGCTGATCGCAGAACTTGCTGCTGTTGAAGCCGTGGTTGCTGATGTTGACGCTGCGCTTGCTGAGCTTGCCGCACTGGATGCGGAAGTTGAAGCAGAACTTGCTGAGGTTGAAGCCTCAGTTGCGGAACTTGCTGCACTGGATGCAGAAGTAGAAGCCTCAGTCGCTGAGCTTGCTGCACTAGACGCAGAAGTTGAAGCAGAACTTGCCGAAGTTGATGCCGCTTTTGCCGAGCTTTCTGCATTGGACGCAGAACTTGACGCTGCTTTTGCAGAACTGTCGGCACTGGATGCGGAGCTTGCAGCGGCTGTTGCAGAGCTCGAGGCACTAGATGCCGAAGTCGAAGCAGAACTTGCCGACGTTGAAGCTGCCGTTGCGGAACTTGCCGCACTGGATGCAGAAGTCGAAGCAGAGCTTGCAGAAGTCGAAGCGGAACTCGCAGATGTTGACGCGGCTTTTGCAGAACTGTCGGCGCTGGATGCAGAACTTGACGCTGCAGTTGCTGAACTTTCCGCACTGGACGCAGAACTTGACGCTGCTTTTGCAGAACTGTCGGCACTGGACGCAGAACTTGACGCTGCTTTTGCAGAGCTATCTGCGCTGGATGCAGAACTTGACGCCGCGCTTGCGGAGCTTTCAGCGCTGGACGCAGAAGTTGATGCCACAGTTGCGGAACTCGCTGCATTAGATGCCGACGTTGAAGCTGCTGTTGCTGATGAGGCTGCATTTGTGGCAGCGCTGATCGCAGAACTTGCTGCTGTTGAAGCCTCGGTCGCTGATGTTGATGCTGCGCTTGCAGAGCTTGCCGCATTGGATGCGGAAGTTGATGCACTAGATGCAGAAGTCGAAGCGGAACTTGCCGAGGTTGACGCCTCAGTTGCTGAGCTTGCCGCACTAGATGCAGAAGTTGAAGCGGAGCTTGCTGAGGTCGATGCGGCTTTTGCTGAGCTATCTGCGCTGGATGC
>CCMQ01000019.1 GCA_000751835.1 Necropsobacter rosorum
AAAGCGAAGGCGGAAGCGGCTCAAAAAGCAGCGGAAGAAAAAGCAAAAGCGGAAGCGGCTCAAAAAGCGGCGGAAGAGAAAGCGAAGGCGGAAGCGGCTCAGAAAGCGGCAGAAGAAAAAGCGAAGGCGGAAGCTGAACGCCTAGCAGCAGAAAAAGCCGAAGCTGAGCGTATCGCCGCACAGGTTGCGAAATTAGAAAAACTGGCATTGGCGGCGGGACTAACAAAGGAAGAAGCGGCTCAATTTGCTAATAATTATGTGAATGCTTCCGAACAAGATGCCGAAGCGGAATTAAGTCGTTTAGCTTATGATAAAGCCATTGAGAAGGAAGAAAAAGCCAGAAAATCTTTGTATAAAGAAGCGATTGCCGCCGGCCTGACGGAAGAAAATGCCAATGAATATGCACAGAATAATGTGCATACCGATGAAGCAACCAAAAAACAGGTATTAGAACAACTTGTTATTGATCAGCATAAAGGCATTAAAAGTGCAAGCTATAAAGATGGTTATAATTATGTCGGTTATTCAGAACAAGCAGATAATACCACCACTTGTTCCGAAAACAATTGCTCAACTTGGGATGGTAAAACCTCTACGAGTGAACGACTTTACAATCAAAAATATTCTGTAGTGCAATATGTTTCGACGAACAAAGCCGGATTATTAAATAACCAATACATTAATGAAGATACTACCACCGTTGAGGCAAAAGGGCTTAAAACTGCTGCGTCAGCAATGCCTAACGAAGGAAAAGCGGAATATTCGGGTCGCGTCATTCACCCGTATGGCGGCGAGCTGGGATATTTAACCTATAATGTGGATTTTAATGAACGAAAAGGCAGTGGCTACGTTCAAGGCCTTCCGAACTATAATACTAATAAGGTTCACTTGAATGAAGGGACTATTGATAAATCGGCCATTTCATCCACTGTAACGGCAGGTGTTGATGAACGTGGTGAGTACACTGTTGAATTTTTTGGCCCTAAAGCGGAAGAAATCGGTGGAAAAATGGTTATTCATAACCCGATTCTTGGTGAGCATCATTTCGGCTTAGCCGGTAAGCGCGGTGAAATTACAAAATAATTAACCTATCAGAAATACCGTTTTTATAAGCGGTATTTCTTTTTTCTTTTTGGTAACCGACTCTCAATGAAACGATTAATTATTTCTTCGGTCGTACTCGCCGGTTTCGATGCGGCGGCGAATGTGCCTATACAAAACCGTGATCCGATATCTTTTGAACAAAGTGCGGTAGATATAAAGCAATTTTCTTCCATGGCTTTTGATGATAATACGAAAAAAGACATTTCACCGGTATTAACGGTTTCAGATACAAATCAACAAATTAATCAGGCGATTTTACTGAAACAATGGGATGTATTAGCGGCATTATTGTCGGATTATCCTGATCAGGCACAATTTGATCCGATTTTATATCATTATGCTGCGGCCGCATTAAGTTATGCCAAAGGACAACATGGCGACGCAATATATCACTATGAGCAAGTATTATCGTTGGATCCGAGCCTGACCTATTCTCGCTTTGATCTGGCATTGATTTTATTTGAAGATAAACAGTTTGATGCGGCTCGGCAGCAGTTCCAGCTTGCATATGGCAGGCTGGATCCGCAAATGAGAACAGTAACGCAATCCTATCTGCAAGCCATTGATGAGGCGCAGTCATGGCGAACGGATTTTTATCTGCAATATACCCAAACCAGTAATGTCAACAATGTTTCCCCGTCGCGCGTGGTTAATATTAACGGACGACAATTTATCAAATCGGAAGATTCATTACCGCAATCCGCACACGGATTTAATTATGGCATGGATATTGAACGTGATATCAATCTGCACGGGCATCATTTTTTATCAAGTGCGGTTAAATTCGGGGGTGTTTATTATTGGGATAATCAGGAATATAACGAACAAACGCTGCATTTTGCGCTGGGATATCGGTATAAAAATGCGCGACAAACGTTCGGCGTTCTGCCGTTTGCAGAACAAAATTGGTTTGGGCATTCTCGTTACAATAAGCAATTCGGCGTGCAACTGAAGCATCAGTACAAATGGAATCAGCGCTGGCAATCAGCACTGAATTTTAATCATTACTATAAACGTTATCGTGATGAGCTAACCGCATGGCGTTATAACAGTTGGCAGAATGAAGCGACAGGATTACTGTTTTGGCAACCGACAGGGCATTGGCGGCTGTTTGGCGGGCTAGAACTGAATCGGGAGAACACTAAAGAGAAAGCCTTGTCGTCACATAAAATAGGCGGCATTGGCGGTCTTGTTTATCAGGCGCCTTTATGGGGCGGAATGATGACGCTACGTTATAGCGAACGGCATTTTGAAGGGAAGCATTATCTTTATGGCTATCCACGTCAGGATCGGGAATATCAGTCATTGATCTCAATCTGGCATGAAAAAATAAGCTGGAAGGGAATCTTGCCGAAACTGAATTTCAAATGGCAAAAAATTGACAGTAATATTCCGGATTTTTATTCACGCACGAATAAATCCATGTTTATCACTCTGGAAAAACGATTTTGATTCAGCGGGCATCCGTCCGCGCCGCTACCCCTTCCGGCGCAAAATTAAAAAGCGGCAATCGTAAGGATTGTCGTTGTCGGCGGGGCGGTAGGTGTCAAATTCGGTGTGCCAGTCCGGCAGATGAATGGCGGGGAAGAAGGTGTCGCCGTCGAGTTCGGTCTGAATTTCGGTGAGGTACAGTTTATCCGCCGCGGGAAGATATTGGCTGAACAGTTGGCCGCCGCCGATCAGCAGAATTTCCGGCGAATCTTGCACAAAATCCACCGCACTTTGGAAATCGGGTTGCCAGATAACGCCCTCGTGTCGATACGGCGTGCGGGACAGTACGATATTGGTGCGCTTCGGCAGCGGCCGTCCGATGCTTTCAAAGGTTTTGCGCCCCATAATCACCGGTTTTCCTGTGGTCTGTTGGCGGAACCACGCGAGATCCGCCGGCAGGTGCCAGGGCATTCGGTTGTCTTTGCCGATGACGCGGTTGCGGGTCATGGCGACGATAAGGCTTAAAGTCATGCTGTCTCTCTGTCTGTCTTGATTGGGGGCTCTTACTATACCACAGGTTTCTGGCGATAGAACAATAATCCCGGCAATGCCAGACCGAAAACGATGGCGCCCAGAATAAACCCGGTTTTGATAAAATAGTCAATCATTTGCGTGAACAGCTGATCGGAAAAGCCGTAATGGTGAATCTGTACGATGGCGATCATCGCTTTGTAGGCATAGACGCCGGGGATCATCGGGATAATGGCGGCGACGGTGAACACTTTCGGATGTGCCAGATAGCGGTGCGAGAGCTGCACGCCGATAAAGCCGATCAGGCTGGCGCCTAAAAAAGTGGCAAAAACCAGCGGCATATCGAAATGCACCAGCAAGGTGCGCAGCCCGTGTCCCAGCGCGCCTAAAATCGCGCAGTATTTCAGCGCTTGCGGCGGCACGTTGAAAACCAAAGCAAACCCGACGGCGGGAATGGCGGCGAAGAACATATCGTCGGCTAAGTGCAGTAATAATTCGATCATTTTAACGCCCCCAACTGGTGATGTTCAGCAGACTGAGGGCGAACACAATGCCCAGACAGGCGCCGAACGTCAGAATGGTGGCGATGGTCCAGCGCCCCAGTCCCATATTGACATGCCCTTTCAGAATATCCGCCAGCGAGTTAATCAGCGGAAAACCGGGCACCAGCAGCAGAACGCTGGAAGCCAGTGCGATTTGCGGATCATTGCCGAGGTGATATTTTAACGCCATGCCCGAAATGATTGAGGCGACAAAGGCGGTGATGGAAAAGACGATCAACGGATTATAATGACGCTGGGCAAGGCTTTGCCGTACATACATCGCGCCCGCCGCAGCGAAAAAGGTAATCAGCGAAATCAGCGCATCGCCGCCGGATAAATGGGCAAAGCTGGCGCAGGACAGCCCGATCATCAGCACCACGAAATAGCGGTTGTATTTCAGCGGTTTGATCCGCGCCAGACGTTCGCGCACCTGATGAATGCCGTAAATTTTATGTTCGGCGGTAATCACCACGCGCTGCACTTCGGTCACCACCTGCATATTAATGCCTTTGTCCGCGTTTTTGCGCGCGGTGGTAATACAGTGTCCCTGATATAAAGTGGTCAGGATCACCGCGTTCGGCGTCAGTGCGCATTCCACGCTGTCCATCCCCAGCGCCAGCCCCAAACGGTGCGCCATTTGTACCACGATAGTGCTTTCCGCGCCGTATTGCAGCAGCATTAAGGCGACCTGAACACA
This sequence comes from Necropsobacter rosorum, assembly GCA_000751835.1. Lineage (GTDB taxonomy): Bacteria > Pseudomonadota > Gammaproteobacteria > Enterobacterales > Pasteurellaceae > Necropsobacter > Necropsobacter rosorum. The sequence continues at coordinate 4,306 of CCMQ01000019.1, forward strand.
CAGCCGGGTCACTTCGCGCTGGTGTTGGGCACTTTGTTCGCATTGTGTTTCCATTATCCGATCCCATGACGATAAACTCGCTTTTATTATATTCACTTGATAAAAATAAAATTTGTTCTAAGTCATGGAAGTGCGGTGGAAATCGGATGATTTTTTAACTTTTTAATGCTAATTTATGGCGACGCTTAATTCACAGAACGCAAAATCATGGAAAATGTAACAAATCAGAAAACGATCGTGGTGAAATTCGGTACCAGCACCTTAACTCAGGGTACGCCGAAATTAAACCGCCCGCATATGATGGAAATCGTACGGCAGATTACGCAACTGCATCGCGCCGGTTTCCGGATGATTATCGTCACTTCCGGCGCCATGGCGGCCGGGCGGCATTATCTGGCTCACCCGCAACTACCGCCGACCATTGCCTCAAAACAATTGCTGGCCGCGGTGGGGCAAAGTCAATTAATCCAAACCTGGGAACAATTGTTCGCCATTTATGATATTCATATCGGGCAGATTTTGCTGACCCGCGCCGATATTGAAGATCGCGAGCGTTTTTTAAATGCGCGCGACACCCTGCACGCGCTGCTGGATAATCACATTATTCCGGTGATTAATGAAAACGACGCGGTAGCGACGGCGGAGATCAAAGTCGGCGATAATGATAATCTGTCGGCGCTGGTTGCCATTTTGGCGCAGGCGGAGCAACTGTATTTACTGACTGACCAACAAGGCCTGTTCGACAGCGATCCGCGCAAAAATCCGGCGGCGCAACTGATCCCACAGGTGGAAAAAATTACCGATCACATTCGTGCTATCGCCGGCGGCAGCGGCACTCATCTGGGTACCGGCGGGATGTCCACCAAGGTGATCGCCGCGGATGTGGCTACCCGTTCCGGGGTGGAAACCATTATTGCGCCGGGCAATCGCGCCAATGTGATTGTGGATTTGGCCTACGGCGAGTCGATCGGCACCCGTTTCTGCGCGCAGACCGATCATCTGGAAAGCCGCAAGCAATGGCTGTTTGCCGCGCCTTCCGCCGGCACGCTGATTATTGACGACGGGGCGGAAAGTGCGGTGCTGATTCAGTATAAATCCTTATTACCGGCGGGCATTGTGGCGGTGGAAGGGCGTTTTTCGCGCGGCGAAGTGGTGAAAATCTGTACCCGCGGCGGAAAAGCGATTGCCTTGGGGATGGCGCGTTATAACAGCGACGCGTTATCGTTAATCAAAGGGCGAAAATCACAGGAAATCGAACAAATTCTCGGCTATGAATATGGCGCCGTGGCGGTGCACCGCGACGATATGATCGTGCTTTAGCGCGGATGGCGGGCAGATTAAAGGGAGCAATAATTTTCGGGATTGAAAAAGAACGCAGAATGTTTGCCCGCGGGTAAGTTTGTCGTAATTTGAAAAGTGAAAAAGCAGCTCGGGCTGCTTTTTCGTTGTGCGGTTTACAGAATATCAAGTAATTCCACTTCGAACACCAGCGTGCTGAACGGCGGAATAGAGGCACCGGCGCCGCGTTCGCCGTAGGCTAAATGATGAGGAATGGTCAGTTTCCATTTTGAACCGACCGGCATCATCGAGAGCGCCTCAACCCAGCCGGCGATGACGCCGCTGACAGGAAATTCCGCCGGTTGACCGCGTTGCACCGAACTGTCGAACACGCTGCCGTCGATTAAGGTGCCGGTATAATGCACGCGCACCTGATCCTGACGGCTCGGCACCGCGCCTTTGCCTTCCACCAATACTTCATATTGCAGGCCGCTGTCGGTGATCTGTACGCCGTCTTTTTTCGCATTTTCCTCAAGGAATTGCTTGCCGGCTTCTTCAACCTGCTTGAACTGCGCCTGAGCGGCTTGTGCCGCCTGTTGCTGCAATTGTTGTAACGCCTGACCGACTTGGTTTAAATCCAGAGCCGGCGCATTGCCGTTTAGGGCGTCATAAATGCCTTTGGCCACCGCTTCGGCCTTGACCGCCAGTTTGCTGTTGATCAACTGCTGGCCGATTTGTAAACCGATGCCGTAACTGCCTTTGGCCGAGACATCATCTAAACTGATTTGTGCAAAAAATTGTGCTGTCATTATTTTTCCTTATGATTAAAAATTATTTTTTATAGCCTAATACTTCGCCGACGCGCACCGGCACATCCACGCTCAGATTATCCGCCAGTACAATCCGGTCGGATTGAAACAGATTGATAACCGTCGAACCCAGCTGAAACGCGCCCATTTCTTGTCCTTTGGTGAATGTTATTGCGCTTTCACCTTCGTACGTCCAGGTTTTCACCGCTTTTGCGCGCGGCGGATTAATCACGCCCGCCCAGCTGGTGCTGATGCTGGCGGTGATGGTGGCGCCCACCAGAATCTGCACCATTGCACCGAACGGTGTATCAAACAGGCAGATTACCCGCTCATTACGGGCAAACAGGTTAGGCACATGTTCCGCTAAAAACGGATTGACCGAGAACAGATCGCCCGGAACATAA
>CCMQ01000020.1 GCA_000751835.1 Necropsobacter rosorum
TCTGTGTATAAATCGAATTAAGTAGAACCCGGTATTGACAAAAGTTTTAATTCAATTATATTTCACTGGCGCACTGGCGCACTGGCGCACTGGCGCACTGGCGCACTGGCGCACTGGCGCACTGGCGCACTGGCGCACTGGCGCACTGGCGCGAACCTATTCTAATACATTGTAAATATCGTATGTTTTATACAAGTTATGTTGTTTTGTATTAAGGTGTTACATATTATGACGTTTAGGTAAACAGCCACTTATAAATGTATTTTCAATGAATATATTTAAAGTGGTTTTTTATTGTAAACGGAAAATTATTTACGTTTTTTTTAAGGAAAGTGGTTATTTATTATAAATCGTTTAAACGGTTTGGATAAATTAACATTAATCAGTAAAGGAATATCTTCGGTATTAATTTTAGGTTAAATCGCCATTTAAGTCGGATTTTTAAATCTGACTTAAATGGCGATTTATTCTCGCGAATTAAGATATTAAAAAAATCGTTCATTGTTTGGTATATGAATTAGTGAATTGCATTATTTTTATCGAGTGATATTTGTCACGCAGTTAATCTTTTTTTCTCATTTTTATTAACGTACATACCCTTTGAAATAAAGGGAAGCGCTTATTTTGTTTATTGAATTTAAAGGAATGTATTTATGAATAAAGTTTTTAAAGTTATCTGGAATCATACTACGCAAAGTTTTGTTGTTGTCTCCGAATTGGCAAATAATCGCGGTAAAATTAAATCATCCGTTTCTGACGGAGCCAAAAGCCGCCTGTCGGTATTCCGCTTCGCCGGTCAATTAAGTGCGGTCGCTTTTTCTTTAATTTCATTCTCATCGAGCGTCAATGCCGCAATATCAATGGATACTATGCGAGGTCTGTATCCTTATAATACCGGTACGGCTACCGCTGGCGGTACTAATTCTATTGCGATTGGTTATAACTCTACAACAACTAATAATGACTCTATTGCTATCGGCACCAATACCTCAACCAGTGGTACCGGAACAATTGCATTTGGTTTTAATTCTACGGCATCAGCCACAGATTCCATTGCCATCGGTAGCTTGGCTACAGCTCAGAAGCGGGATGCGATTGCCATGGGTTACAATTCCACCGCACAAGGCGTGAACTCAACAGCGATCGGCGTGAATGCGACCAGTAACGGTATGTCCGCTATAGCCTTTGGTTATAATGCCACTGCAACCAGTTACGGCGGGGATACCAACGGTGCGACCGCGATCGGTGCCAATGCGACCGCCACCGGCATACAGGCGCTTGCGCTGGGGGCGAATGCCTCTGCCAATGCGCAGCAATCTATGGCAATCGGTAATGATGCGTTTACGGCCGAATGGGGCGCAATTGTCATCGGCGGTGATGATTCCAATAACGTTTATACCTTTAATATCAGTTCTTCGCCCGGTTATTTTCGTGACGGAGTAAACGAGAAGTACCGCCAATCGGTTTCAAGCGGCACAGGTTCCGTGGTGGTCGGGGTGCATGCGCAGGCGTTAAGTCAGGGCTCTACCGCAATCGGGATTGGCGCCATGGCGGGGTATGGCAACAGCACGTCAGGGACAACAAATTTATCTTTAATAAATAGCACGAATAATATTGAAGCCACGGCCATCGGTGCTATGGCATCGGCACTGACAAACCGGACAACCGCGGTCGGCTATAATACGACGGCGTTGGGTACCAATTCAACGGTGGTCGGTGCAAGCTCCAGTGCAAAGGGGGATGATTCTTTGGCGCTGGGTTCCGTTTCGGTCGCAAACGGGTCTTATTCTTTAGCCGCCGGTTATAATGTGACATCGGGCAATGTTAAAGATATCGCTATTGGGACTAACGTGGTGGCGCAAGGCGGCAATAATGACGCCAATACGGAAGTGCCTGCGATTGCAATTGGTTACAACACGAATGTTACCGGCGATGAGTCTGTCGCGATCGGGGTGAAAAATACCATATCAGGCACGGATCAAAATAATAAAGTCGCCAGCGGCGTGAATATTCTCGGTCATAATAATAATGTTGCCAATGCCAGCGGGGTTGCGATCATCGGGAATAACAATAACGTTGCCGGTGCGGCTAAAACCCATGATGTCTTTGTGTTAGGCAATAATGTGACTACAACGACGGCCGATTCCGTTTTTCTGGGCAGCGGCAGTGCTTATGTTGCCGAAACGTCCACTACCAAAGGGATTAATAAATCCTACACCTCCGACAGCTCCGTCATCAGCGGGCAAACACTTAACTTTGCCGGCGGTGAGATGGTTGCCGGCGTCGTCAGTGTCGGCAGCGCGAGTGCCGCCCGTCGTGTGCAGAATGTTGCGCCGGGCTTAATTTCTGCAACCAGTACGGATGCTATTAACGGCAGCCAGCTTTATAGTGTCGCCAGCCTCTTGAATACGAAAATTGACAATGTATCCGCAAACAGCGGCGTACATTATTTCAGCGTTAACAGCACTGGTGGAAATAACTATAACAATGACGGCGCAAAATCGGCGGATTCCATTGCCATCGGTAAAAACAGCACGATTACAAGTGTGGCGAATTCAGGTATTGCACTGGGCAATAATTCTACAATTACCGACTCTGCCAAAGCCAATAATACCGCGATCGGCGATTCGTCCACGATTCAGGGCGGACAAGACAGTCTGGCGGTAGGACGGGGCGCCACAATCGGAAATAGCGTTACCAGCAGTGCGATTGCCATCGGTAACGCCAGTAAAGTGGAGGCCGCACAAGGCGGTATTGCGATCGGTAATGGTTCTGCCGTGGGCACATCCGCCAATAACGGCGCGATTGCTATCGGGCAACAGTCAAATGTTACCGGAATCAGCTCGATCGCGTTAGGTAATAATGCCAGTGTGACCGGAGCGCAGCAAGGTTCAATCGCTATTGGTAATAACACCAACGTTACCAGCACCGGACAAAGTACCGTGGCGGTCGGTTCGGATAGCCGGGTGTCTGTCGGCAATGCGGTTGCCGTGGGGGATAATATTACGGTTAACGGACAATATTCCGTGGCGTTGGGTTCGTTAAGTAATGTGACTGACAACGCGGTGAGCGCCGTTGCAATCGGACACGGCAGTAATGTGTCTAAAAATTATGGTATTGCGATTGGTAACGGCAGTACCGTTTCCGGTGACGGTCTCAACGGTACGGCGTTAGGGGCTAATGCGTCGGTGACGGTGCAAAATGGTGTGGCGCTCGGCAGCGGAAGTGTCGCGGATCGAAATTCTTGGGATGTCGCCGGCTATTCACCTTATATTCCGGCCACGGCGGATGAAGCACAAAAAACAGCAATTAATAATACTAAAGCATCCGCCGGTGCGGTCAGTGTCGGTTCGTCGGAGATAAAACGGCAGATTATTAATGTGGCGGCTGGATCGGCGGATAGCGATGCGGTTAACGTTGCGCAATTGAAAGCGGCGGTTTCCGATGCGTCATCTGCCGCCGCATGGAACATTCAGGAGAATGCTGTGCAAAAAGAGGTGGTGCGTTCCGGTGATAATGTGAATTTCGCCAACGGTACGGGCACCACGGCGAATGTTTCCGTCGATTCTACCGGCAGTACTGCAACAGTAACCTATTCCGTGAATCAATCTGATCTCGCTGTCGCCACCGACGGCACAGTAAGTGCGGTGAAAAACGGCGATACTTTTGCGACCGCACAACAAGTGGCAAAAGCGATTAATGATTCTGAGAAAACCACCACCGTGACCGGCAGCGATAAAGTCAATGTCACCGGTACGGTTAACGGCAAGGTGACGGATTATGTAGTTAGCCTCACCGAAAGTGCTAACAGTTCCTTAGCCAAGGCGGATACGGCGTTGCAGTCCTGGACGGCGCAAGTTGACGGACAAACGGCGAAAACCGTTGATCAGACGAATAATACATTAAATTTCATTGACGGTAAGAACATTAATATTACGGCTGAAACGAACGGCGATATTAAAGTATCGACTACCGATAATGTCACGTTTACCACAGCGAATGTCACCACGCTTAATGCGGGCGGTAACCTGTTAAACGCAACCGGCTTGACTGTCGGCGGTGTAAAAATCACACCGACAGGTATTAACGCCGGCGATCAGAAGATCGCGAATGTAGCTAACGGTACGTCAGATAATGACGCGGTGAATTTAAGCCAGTTAAATGCCACTAATGCAAATGTGGCGAATAATTCGGCCAATATCACCAATAATACCAATGCGATTAATACCGTAAAAGACGGTTTAAACGCGACAAACGTGACTGTGGCAAACAATACACAAAATATCACGAATAATACAAACTCGATTCAAACCTTAAATGATGGGTTGAACACAACCAACGCAAATGTTGCGACCAATACACAGAATATTACGCAAAATACGCAAAATATTAGCAAAAACGCAGAAGATATCGCAAAAGGGATCAAATTCGGTAACGGAACCACTAACCATACTTATGCTTTAGGCGATGAATTAGCCGTTGCCGGTGACAGCAATATTATTAGTACCACAACAGAAAATGGCGTGAGTTTATCGTTAGCGAAAAATATTACTGTAGATAGTGTGACTGCCGGCGGTAATGTATTTAACACAACAGGTTTAACGGTTGGTGATGTCAGCATCACTGCTGGTGGCATTGATGCAGGTAATAAAACAATTACTAATGTAGCTAATGGTACGTTAGATACCGATGCGGTGAATGTAAGCCAGCTGAATGCAACTAATGCTAATGTGGCGAATAATTCGGCAAATATCACCAATAATACCAATGCGATTAATACCGTAAAAGACGGTTTGAACGCGACAAACGTGACTGTGGCAAACAATACACAAAATATCACGAATAATACAAACGCGATTCAAACCTTAAATGATGGGTTGAACACAACCAACGCAAATGTTGCGACCAATACGCAGAATATTGCAAAAGGAATTCGATTTGGTAACGGCACAGAATCAAGACAATACCAGTTGGGCGATACATTAAATGTCACGGCAGGTAATAACAATATCGTTAGTGAAACCATTGACGGTGGTGTACAGTTAAGTTTGGCGGATAATATTAGTGTAAGTAGCGTGACTGCGGGCGGTAATGTTTTAAACGAAACCGGTTTGAGCGTCGGTGATGTTAAAGTCTTGACAACAGGTATTGATGCCGGCAGTCACAAGATCACCAATGTGTCTAATGGTACTTCAGATAATGATGCGGTGAATTTAAGCCAGCTGAATGCAACTAATGCTAATGTGGCGAATAATGCACAGAATATCACCAATAATACCGATGCGATTAAAACATTAAATGACGGACTGAATACGACAAATGCGACAGTGGCAAATAACACTGCCAATATCAGTAATAATGCTCAGAATATTAGTAAAAATGCGGACAATATCGCAAAAGGGATTAAATTCGGTAACGGAACCACTAACCATACTTATGCTTTGGGTAGTGAATTAGCCGTTGCTGGTGACAGCAATATTATTAGTACCACAACAGAAAATGGCGTGAGTTTATCGTTAGCGAAAAATATTACCGTAGATAGTGTGGCTGCCGGCGGTAATGTATTTAACACAACAGGTTTAACGGTTGGTGATGTCAGCATCACTGCTAGTGGCATTGATGCAGGTAATAAAACAATTACTAATGTAGCCAACGGCACGTCGGATAATGATGCGGTGAATGTAAGTCAGCTGAATGCAACTAATGCTAATGTGGCGAATAATGCACAGAATATCACCAATAATACCAATACGATTAATACCGTAAAAGACGGTTTGAATGCTACAAACGTGACTGTGGCAAACAATACACAAAATATCACGAATAATACAAACGCGATTCAAATCTTAAATGACGGGTTGAATACAACCAACACAAATGTTGCGACCAATACGCAGAATATTGCTCAAAATGCACAGAATATCGCAAAAGGGATTAAATTCGGTAACGGTACTACTAATAATACCTATGCTTTGGGTAGTGAATTAGCCGTTGCCGGTGACAGCAATATTGTGAGTTCTACAACAGAAAATGGCGTGAGTTTATCGTTAGCGAAAAATATTACCGTAGATAGTGTGACTACTGGCGGTAATGTTTTAAATGGAACCGGTTTGACCGTCGGTGATGTTAAAGTTGCGACAACAGGTATTGATGCGGGGAATAAAACAATTACTAATGTGTCTAACGGTACGTCAGATAATGATGCGGTGAATTTAAGCCAGTTAAATGCCACTAATCAAACTATCACTAATTTAACTACACAAGTTAGTGGCGGTTTTGGTTTGCAGGCTCAGGATGGGTTAAATGTCACAAAATCATTAGGTGAAAAAGTCGAGGTTGTGGGCGGTAATGATAACCTGAATACCGCAGTGACTGACGGGAAGATCGCAATTAATTTAAATAATACGTTAAATTTAAGTGATGCCGGTTCAATAACCATTGGCGATTCGCTGCTGAATCATAGTGGATTGGTTATTCACAATGGTCCGAGTATAACGACAAGCGGGATTGATGCCGGGAATCAGAAGATCACCAATGTGTCTAACGGTACGTCAGATAATGATGCGGTGAATGTAAGTCAGCTGAATGCAACTAATGCTAATGTGACAAATAATACGCAGAATATTGCGCAGAATGCACAGAGTATCAGCAAAAACGCAGAAGATATCGCAAAAGGGATTAAATTCGGTAATGGTACGACCAATAATACCTATGCTTTAGGCAATGAACTGGCGGTTGTCGGCGATAGTAATATTGTCAGTGCCACAACAGAGAAGGGTGTCGGTTTATCGTTAGCGAAAAACATTACCGTAGATAGCGTGGCTGCCGGCGGTAATGTCTTAAACGGAACTGGTTTGACCGTCGGTGATGTTAAAGTTGCGACAACAGGTATTGATGCGGGGAATAAAACGATCACCAATCTTGCCAATGGCACAAATCCGAATGATGCGGCAACGATAGCACAGCTGACGGCGTCAAAAATTGCATTAAATGCGGGTAATAATACCCATATTACGTCGGAAGTAGCGGCAAACGGCACAACGACTTACACGGTAGATGCCAATGCGGCGACAGTGGTTAATGCCTCGGAGGCAATAACTATCACGGCAACGGAAAAAGCCAATAATGTAACCGAATATGCGGTTGATTTATCGTCGGCAACGAAAGCGGATATCACAAAAGGTGTGGAGGCGAAAAGTGCGGTCGATAAAGGGATTAAATTTGGTAATGGAACAGAGGCTAAACAGTATCAGCTGGGCGATACATTAAATGTCACAGCAGGCAATAACAATATTATCAGTAAAACCATTGATGGTGGTGTGCAGTTAAGTCTGGCGGATAATATTAATATAAGTAGTGTGACTGCCGGTGGTAATGTATTTAATACAATCGGTTTGACTGTTGGTGATGTTAAAGTTGAGGCAACAGGCATTGATGCCGGCAATCAGAAGATCGCGAATGTAGCTAACGGTACGTCAGATAATGACGCGGTGAATTTAAGCCAGCTGAATGCAACTAATGCTAATGTGGCGAATAATTCGGCAAATATCAGCAATAATGCCAATGCGATCAATACTGTGAGAAATGACTTAAATGCGACCAATGTCAACGTGACAAATAATACGCAGAATATTGCGCAAAATACGCAAAATATTAGCAAAAACGCAGAAAATATCGCTAAAGGCATTAACTTCGGTAATGGTACGGAAGCTAAACAATACCAGTTGGGCGATACATTAAATGTTACGGCAGGCAATAACAATATTGTCAGTAAAACCATTGATGGTGGTGTGCAGTTAAGTCTAGCGGATAATATTAGTGTAAGTAGCGTGACTGCGGGCGGTAATGTTTTAAACGGAACCGGTTTGACTGTTGGTGATGTTAAAGTCGCAGCAACAGGAATTGATGCTGGCAATCACAAGATCACCAATGTGTCTAATGGTACTTCAGATAATGATGCGGTGAATTTAAGCCAGTTAAATGCCACTAATCAAACTATCACTAATTTAACTACACAAGTGAGTGGCGGTTTTGGTTTGCAGGCTCAGGATGGGTTAAATGTCACAAAATCGTTAGGTGAAAAAGTTGAGGTTGTGGGCGGTAATGATAACCTGAATACTGCAGTGACTGACGGCAAGATCGCAATTAATTTAAATAATACGTTAAATTTAAGTGATGCCGGTTCAATAACCATTGGCGATTCGCTGCTGAATCATAGTGGATTGGTTATTCACAATGGTCCGAGTATAACGACAAGCGGGATTGATGCCGGGAATCAGAAGATCACCAATGTGTCTAACGGTACGTCAGATACCGATGCGGTGAATGTAAGTCAGCTGAATGCAACCAATGTTAATGTGACAAATAATACGCAGAATATTGCGCAAAATGCACAGAGTATCAGCAAAAACGCAGAAGATATCGCAAAAGGGATTAAATTCGGTAATGGTACGACCAATAATACCTATGCTTTAGGCAGTGAACTGGCGGTTGTCGGCGATAGTAATCTTGTCAGTGCCACAACAGAGAAGGGCGTCGGTTTATCGTTAGCGAAAAATATTACCGTAGATAGCGTGGCTGCCGGTGGTAATGTATTTAATACGACGGGATTAACCGTCGGTGATGTTAAAGTCGCGGCAACAGGCATTGATGCGGGGAATAAAACGATCACCAATCTTGCCAATGGCACAAATCCGAATGATGCGGCAACGATAGCGCAGCTGACAGCATCAAAAATTGCATTAAATGCGGGTAATAATACCCATATTACGTCGGAAGTGGCGGAAAACGGCACAACGACTTACACGGTAGATACCAATGCGGCGACAGTGGTTAATGCCTCGGAGGCAATAACTATCACGGCAACGGAAAAAGCCAATAATGTAACCGAATATGCGGTTGATTTATCGTCGGCAACGAAAGCGGATATCACAAAAGGTGTGGATGCGAAAAGTGCGGTTGATAAAGGGATTAAATTCGGTGACGGTACGACAGCTAAACAATACCAGCTGGGCGATACATTAAATGTCACGGCAGGCAATAACAATATCGTCAGTGAAACCATTAACGGTGGTGTGCAGTTAAGTCTGGTGGATAATATTAGTGTAAGTAGCGTGACTGCGGGCGGTAATGTTTTAAACGAAACCGGTTTGAGCGTCGGTGATGTTAAAGTTGCGACAACAGGTATTGATGCCGGCAGTCACAAGATCACCAATGTGTCTAATGGTACGTCAGATACCGATGCGGTGAATTTAAGCCAGCTGAATGCAACTAATGCTAATGTGGCGAATAATTCGGCAAATATCACCAATAATGCCAATGCGATTAATACCGTAAAAGACGGTCTAAACGCGACAAACGCGACTGTGGCAAACAATACACAAAATATCACGAATAATACAAACGCGATTCAAACCTTAAATGACGGGTTGAATACAACCAACTCAAATGTTGCGACCAATACGCAGAATATTACGCAAAATACGCAAAATATTAGCAAAAACGCGGAAAATATCGCAAAAGGGATTAAATTCGGTAACGGTACGACAGCTAAACAATACCAGTTGGGCGATACATTAAATGTGACGGCAGGCAATAACAATATCGTCAGTGAAACCATTAACGGTGGTGTGCAGTTAAGTCTGGCGGATAATATTAGTGTAAGTAGTGTGACTGCCGGTGGTAATGTATTTAATACGACGGGATTAACCGTCGGTGATGTCAAGGTTACCGCGGATGGTATTAATGCCGGTGATAAGAAAATCACCAATGTCGCAGCCGGTGAAGTATCGGCAAGCTCAACAGACGCGGTAAACGGTAGCCAGTTACATCAAACTAACCAGAATGTGACCAACTTAAATACGGAAGTGGCTAAAGGCTGGACGCTCACCACATCGGGCAATACCACCGGTAAGTCCGAATCGAAAGTGGGTATGGGTGCTGTCGTGACACTTGATGGCGGTAGCAATATTAATCTTACCCAAACGGGTAATACGATAAGTATCGCGACTACGGCAAACCCGACCTTTACCACCGTAACGACCGGAGATGCGACGTTAAGCGATAACGGCTTAACTATTGCAAACGGCCCGAATATTACAAAGAGCGGTATAAATGCCGGAAATAAAGTGATCACAAACGTCGCACAGGCGGTAAACGGCACTGATGCGGTGAATAAAGATCAGCTGGACGCCGTAAATGCCACGGCGGCAGCGGGTTGGAGTCTAACGGTAAACAGCTCTAACAGTTCTAAGGTTGCGCCGAATGCCACCGTGGATTTGGCGAATAATGATGGCAATATTGTTATCAGTAAAAAAGATAATAATGTGCTCTTCGGACTGAATGACGCATTAACTATCGGCGGCAAAGCCGGTCAGGACGGTAAAATCGGTCTGGATGGTGCGAACGGTACTATCGGTTTAACCGGTTTGCCGGGTAGTGACGGTACGAGCGCGTCGGCGAATATTACGGTGCAAAACGGTAAGCCGGGCATTAACGGCAAGAACGGCGACAGTCTGACCCGTATCGTTTATACCGATAAAGACGGCAATCCGCATCAGGTCGCAACTTTGGAAGACGGCTTGAAATTTGCCGGTAATCAGGGTGACACGATAGCGAAACAGTTAGGTGAGACCTTGGAGGTTGTGGGAGCGTTAGCAAACAGCGTGGCGGCTTCAGCGCAAAATATTCGTGTCGATAGCGAAGGCGGTAAGTTAGTGGTTAAAATCGCGGAGAACCCGATCTTTACCACTGTGACGACCGGCGATTCGGTGTTAAGCGATAGCGGCTTAAGCATTCATAACGGTCCGAGCGTTACGAAAGACGGTATTAACGTTAGTAATAAACAAATTACCAATCTGGATAGCGGGCTGAAAGACGGCGATAACAACAAAGTGGCATTGGCTAATGCCAGCGGCGATATGCTGAATAACGGTGTGAATGTCGGCGATCTGAAAGAGGCAGTCAGTGATATTACTTCAGCTGACGGTAACGGCGGCTTCGGTCTGACCGACGATAACGGCAACGCAGTCAAACAAGATTTGGGTAAAACTATCCAGATTAAAGGTAAAGATGGCGTAACGGTAACCGCCGATGTTGCGAATAAGGCGCTGGAAGTGGCGTTAGCCGGTGAAGTATCCGTAAGCGGTAAGGACGGCAAAGACGGCGCTATCGGCGTGAAAGGGGCGGACGGTAAAGACGGTGTGAATATCTCCGGTAATGGCACTGTGATTGCCGGTCGTGACGGTGTGGACGGCGTTGATGGTCTGATCGGTGCGCGCGGTAAAGACGGCGCCAGCGTGGTACTGAACGGTAAAGACGGTTCGATCGGCTTAACCGGTCCGAAAGGTGTGGACGGTAGTGACGGTGCCTCAGCGAATATTAGCGTGGTAAACGGTGCGAAAGGTCTGGATGGCAATGACGGAGCGAACGGCGAAAGCAAAACCCGTATTGTGTATGAAAAACCGAACGGTGAGACAGAAACCGTTGCGACCTTAAACGACGGTTTGAACTTTACCGGTAATAATGAGGTGGTTAATGCTCACAAACTGAATACGAAAGTAAAAGTATTGGGTGAGGGAGTGGATAAAGCCCAGTCCGACAGTTTTGCCAGTGCCGCGGGTAATATCAATGTACAGGCTAACGGCTCGGATACTTTAACCGTTCAGCTGGCGAAAAATCTTAATCTGACTGCAACAGGTTCGGTGACTATAGGCGATTCCGTACTGACTAATAACGGCTTAATCATTACAAACGGCCCGAGTATCACAAAGAGCGGTATAAATGCCGGAAATAAAGTGATCACAAACGTCGCACCGGGGGTAAACGGCACCGATGCGGTGAATAAAGATCAGCTGGACGCCGTAAATGCCACGGCTGCGGCGGGTTGGAATTTAACGGTAAACAGTACTGACAGCTCTCAGGTTGCGCCGAATGCCACCGTGGATTTGGCGAATAACGACGGCAATATTGTGATCGCGAAAGAAAACAATAATGTGACCTTTGCGTTAAATGAAAACCTGACTATCGGCGGTAAGAACGGCAAGGACGGTATTATCGGCGTGAACGGTAAAGATGGTAAGGACGGAGTGGTGATTAACGGCAACGGTTCAATTGCTATCAACGGCCGCGACGGTGCGGACGGTCAACCGGGCGCCAATGCGACATTAACCGTTATTGACGGCCAAGCGGGGATTAACGGCAAATCCGGCGAAAACCTGACCCGTATCGTTTATACCGATAAAGACGGCAATTCGCATCAGGTTGCAACCTTGGAAGACGGCCTGAAGTTTGTCGGTAATCAGGGCGAAGTCATCAAAAAACAACTGGGACAAACGCTGAAAGTTGCCGGTACGCTGGCAAATGAAGCACTGGCCTCTTCGGCGAATGTGCGTGTCGATAGTGAAAACGGTGAACTGGTGGTTAAAATTGCGGAAAATCCGATCTTTAACTCGGTGATTACCGGGAATTCGACCTTAAATGATAATGGATTGGTTATCAATGGCGGCCCGAGTATCACGAAGAGCGGTATTAATGGCGCCGGAAAACAGATAAGCCAGATTGACAGCGGATTAAAAGCCGCCGACGGCAGCAAGGTGAAATTAACCGAAGCAAGCGGCGATGTGCTGAATAATGCGGTGAATGTCGGCGATCTGAAAGACTCGGTCAGCAACCTCACTTCGGCGCAGAGCGGAGGCGGTTTCGGTCTGAGCGACGATAACGGCAACGCAATTAAACAGGATTTGGGTAATACTATCCAGATTAAAGGCAAAGACGGTGTGGCGGTAACCGCAAATGCCGCGACCAAAGCCTTGGAAGTCGGTTTGGCCGGTGATGTGCTCGTGCAGGGCAAAGATGGTAAAGACGGTACTATCGGGGTGAAAGGCGCCGACGGTAAAGACGGCACCACTATCACCAAAGACGCGCTGGTGTTTAACGGCGTGGACGGCAAAGACGGTAAAGACGGTCAAGTCAGCGTCAAAGTTGAAAATGGCGCGAAAGGTCTGGACGGCAATGACGGCGCAAACGGCGAAAGCAAAACCCGTATTGTGTATGAGAAAGCCGACGGCAGCAAAGAGCAAGTGGCGACTTTAAACGACGGTCTGAATTTCACCGGTAACAATGAAGTGGTTAACGCATATAAACTGAACAGTAAAGTGAAAATTGTCGGTGAAGGTGTAGATAAAGCCGCGTCGGAAAACTTCACCGGTGCGGCAGGAAATATCAATGTAAAAGCAGACGGGGCGGATATCTTAACCGTTCAGCTGGCAAAAGATATTAACCTGACGAAAGACGGTTCCGTCACGGTCGGCGATGCCGTAGTGAATAACAACGGCCTAACCATTACCGGCGGCCCAAGTGTGACGAAAGACGGCATTAATGTTGCGGGTAAACAAATTACCGGCCTGGACAGCGGTCTGAAAGACGACAGCGGTAATAAAGTGAAATTAACCGATGCGACGGGCAATATGCTGAATAACGGCGTGAATGTCGGCGATCTGAAAGACGCGGTGAGCAATATCACATCCGCCGAGGGCAACGGCGGTTTCGGTCTGAGCGACGATAACGGCAACGAAGTGAAGCAGGACTTGGGTAAAACTATCCGGATCAAAGGTAAGGACGGGGTAACCGTAACCGCCAACGGTACGGATAAAGCCTTGGAAGTTGGTTTGGCCGGCGAGGTATCGGTGAACGGTAAAGACGGCAAAGCCGGCGCTATCGGGGTGAAAGGTGCGGACGGCAAAGACGGCGTGAGCATCTCCGGTAACGGCAGCGTGATTGCCGGTCGTGATGGCGCGGACGGCGTTGACGGCGTGATCGGTGCAAAAGGCAAAGACGGTGCAAGCGTGGTGCTGAACGGTAAGGACGGTTCCATCGGCTTAACCGGCGCGCCGGGTGCGGACGGTAAAAACGGTGCGTCGGCGACGATTCAGGTGCAAAACGGCACAACCGTGCTGGACGGTTCATCAACGACGCGTATCGTTTATACCGACGGAAGCAGTGTGACGCGCGAGGTCGCATCCATGGATGACGGGCTGAAATTTGCCGGTAATAATGGCGTGGTGAATGCGCATAAACTGAATTCGCAGGTGAATATTGTCGGCGAAGGCGTGGATAAACAGGCCTCCGATAACTTTAATGCCGCCGCCGGCAATATCAACGTAAAAGCGAACGGTTCCGATACCTTAAGCGTTCAGTTGGCGAAAGATGTGAACCTGACAAAAGCGGGATCCGTGACGATCGGTGATACCAAGGTCAACAACGAGGGGCTGACCGTACAAGGCGGGCCGAGTGTGACCAAAGCGGGCATTGATGCCGGAAACACCACCATTTCCAATGTGAAAGAAGGGGTTAACGATAATGATGCCGTCACGGTGAAACAGCTGAAAGCCAATAAAACGAAAGTGGTGGCCGGTAATAACGTGAAGGTGACGACCACGGACGGTGCGAACGGCTCGGCGTATAAGGTCAGCGTCGAAGGCGATCTGAATAATATCCGTTCGATCGCCCATGGCGGCACCAAAATCGGTCTGGAAACCGACGCACAGGGTCGAGCGAACGTGAACGTCAACAACGCCACCATTACCAATGTGGCGCCGGGGGTAAATCCGGGCGATGCGGTAAATAAATCGCAGCTTGATCATGCGGTTAATCATCTCGGCAGCCACATTAATAAAGTGGATAAAGACTTACGCGGCGGTGTTGCGGGGGCGTTAGCTTCGGCGGGCTTGTATCACGCCACGTTGCCGGGTCGTTCCATGGTGTCTGCCGGTGCCGGGGCTTACCGCGGCGAAAGCGCCGTGGCGGTCGGTTATTCACGCTTATCGGATAACGGTAAAATGGGCGTGAAGTTCAGTGTGAATACCAACTCGCGCGGCGATACCGGCGCGGCGGCAAGTATCGGCTATCAGTGGTAGCCTGAGCAGGCAATTCGGCCGTTGCCTGATTTCGGTACGCCGCAACGGACGGATTTTATTTATTCGCTAAAATGCCGGAATCACTTTATAATAACCGCACTTTCCGCGCAGAAAAGTGCGGTTATTTTTTGACTTATTTTCGCGATGAGGCAGTCGTTGCGCGATGACGGATGTTGTCGGGGCGCTGCGCGCTGCATAATATCGTTTATTTTTAAGGTGGCATAATGAAACCGATACAACCTGATGACAGCGGATTCTGGTTATTAACCCGCGGTTCGACACTGCATTTGCATGGGCATAAATTGCCTCACGGCAAAGCGTCGGAATTTGCGTTGCAGGGACGAAACGGCATGGTTATCGGTGCGCTGGAGCAGCAGCCGTTATGGCTGGTGGAAGAAAGGGAGGATGATCCGCGGGAATATGTGTCGCTGCGCGATCAGCTTTATTTACCGGAACGCACTTTTAATCTGCTGGGACGTGGTGCGGAACTGAATCATTTTTTCCAGACCCATAAATTCTGCGGCAAATGCGGCGCCGAGACCCGGATTACGCAAGACGAATGGGCGGTGCAATGTGTCAATCCGCAATGCGGATACCGTACTTATCCGGTGATTTGCCCGTCCATTATTGTGGCGGTGCGACGAGGAAAGGAAATTTTGCTGGCCAATCATCAGCGGCATCGGGGCGACATGTACACGACGCTGGCGGGATTTGTGGAAGTCGGCGAAACCTTTGAACAGACCGTACATCGGGAAGTGTTTGAAGAAACCGGCATCAAGGTGAAAAACGTGCGTTATTTCGGCAGCCAGCCCTGGGCGTTTCCCAATTCACAAATGGTCGGCTTTTTAGCCGATTACGCAAGCGGCGATATCCGTTTACAGGAAGCCGAATTGTACGATGCGCAATGGTTCCGTTATGATCAGGCGCTGCCGCCGTTACCGCCGGAAGGCACGATTGCATTGAGGCTGATTCGTGCCACACTGGATATTTGTAAACACGCTGCGGATTGATTCGTTACTCTCCGCGCTTAGCATTCATTGATATCACAAGAACATACTATGACAATACTGAAAAATGATCGTTATTTGAGAGCATTATTGCGTCAACCCGTGGATATGACGCCGGTCTGGATGATGCGTCAGGCCGGGCGTTATCTGCCGGAATACCGTGCCACCCGGGCTCAGGCGGGGGATTTTATGGCGCTGTGCCGTCATGCCGATTTGGCCTGTGAAGTTACGCTGCAACCTTTACGTCGCTATGCACTTGATGCAGCGATTTTGTTTTCCGATATTTTGACCATACCCGATGCCATGGGATTGGGGCTGAGCTTCGGCGCCGGGGAAGGGCCGAAATTCGCCCGCCCGATTGACTCCCGTCAGGCGGTGGATAATCTGCCGATTCCCGACCCGGAGCAGGAACTACAGTATGTGATGAACGCCGTGCGTACCATTCGCTGCGAACTGAACGGCGAGGTGCCGTTAATCGGCTTTTCCGGCAGTCCTTGGACATTAGCGACTTATATGGTGGAAGGCGGCAGCAGTAAAACCTTCGGCACTATCAAAAAAATGTTGTATTGTGAACCGCACTTATTACACCGTTTATTGGATAAAGTGGCGCAGGCGGTAACCCTGTATCTGAATGCGCAGATTAAGGCCGGCGCGCAGGCGCTGATGATTTTCGACACTTGGGGCGGCGTGCTGGCACACCGTGAATACAAGGATTTTTCACTGCAATATATGCACCGAATTGTGGATAATCTGCTGCGTGAATATGACGGGCGCAAAGTGCCGGTCACGTTATTTACCAAGGGCGGCGGTTTATGGCTGGAGGCGATTGCAGAGACGGGCTGTGATGCCGTGGGACTGGATTGGACGGTCAATCTGGCCGAAGCCAGAGCGCGCATCGGGCATAAAGTGGCCTTGCAGGGAAATCTGGATCCTTGCGTGCTGTATGCCCCGCCGGCCCGGATTGAAGATGAAGTAAAACGCATTCTGGCTGATTTCGGTGACGGCAGCGGTCATGTCTTTAATCTGGGGCACGGCATTCATCAGGATGTGCCGGTATTAAGCCCGCAGGTGTTGGTTGATGCGGTGCATCGCTATTCTCAACCTTATCATCATAAAGTGCGGTAGAAATTTATGCGAAATCCGATACATAAACGATTAGAAAAATTCGACAGCTGGCAGCATATCACTTTTATGGCCTGTTTGTGCGAGCGGATGTACCCCAATTTTCAGCTGTTTTGTCAGATGACCGACCAGCCGGCGCATGCCCGCGCCTATCAGGCGATTTTAAATCTGGTGTGGGAACATTTGACCGTGAAAGGGGCTAAAATCAACTTTGAAAATCAGCTGGAAAAGCTGGCGCCGATGATTCCCGATGTTAACGATTATGATTTTTACGGTGTCGTGCCCGCACAGGATGCCTGCGAAGGATTGGCCGAGCTGTTGCACGGCATTATTGCCGGCGCGACGCTGACACAGGCGGTAAAACTCAGTCTGCTGTCGCTGCAAACCGTTATCGGCGTGCTGGAAACCCGAACCGAGCGCGAATTTTCCGAGCCGGAATTAAAAAAACAGCCGGAAATTGAAGCGGAACTGGATGTGCAATGGCAGATTTACCGCGCGCTGAATGACTGTGAGGAACGCGATGTGACGTTGATTTTAACCCTGAAAAATGAGCTGCGGACGGCGGGGATCTCCAATATCGGTATAGAAATTGAGCGATAATGTGACTTGTATTGCAATTTTTATATATATTGCTTTGCATTACACAAAACTTAGATTATGCTTTACCCTGCTGTGATTACAGTGGTTCTGGCTGTCAGGACATTAGGAGTTTAACCTGACGCTATTGAAAAAATTGAATAGAAATAGAAGGTACTAATTTATGAACAAAACGGATTTAATTGATGCTATTGCAAATGCAGCAGAATTAAACAAAAAACAAGCTAAAGCGGCATTAGAAGCTACATTAGACGCTATCGCGGGTAGCTTAAAAGCAGGTGAGCCTGTACAATTAATCGGCTTTGGTACATTCAAAGTAAATGAACGCAAAGCGCGTACAGGTCGTAATCCGCAAACTGGTGCCGAAATCCAAATCGCTGCGTCCAAAGTACCGGCTTTCGTTGCTGGTAAAGCATTAAAAGATTCTGTTAAATAATTATATTTACGTTTTCTTAATAAAACCCTGCGCTGATGCAGGGTTTTTTATTGGCATGAAATTAGCCGCGGCGGCAAAAATAGGTTTACAGCGGGTGAAAATTTCTATAGTATTTCGAACCGAAACTTATTCTGAGGATCTTTAATGAAACGAAACTTTCAGCAACGCAATTCGCAGCAGCGCCGGCATATGATCATGCAGCTTTTGCAGGAACAGGGCGAAGTCAGTGTTGAACGTCTGGTGCAGTTGTTTGACACCTCGGAAGTCACTATTCGTAAGGATCTGACCGCACTGGAAAATAACGGCTTTCTGTTGCGTCGTTACGGCGGAGCGATTCTGATGCCGAACGAACTGATTGATGAACCGCAGGAAGAAGTGCTTTCGAAACGAAAGTTGTCTATTGCCAAAGCGGCGGCGGAACGTATCCGCGATCATAATCGGATTATTGTGGACAGTGGCAGCACCACGGCGGCGCTGATTAAACAACTGAATAAAAAACAGGGGCTGGTGGTGATGACCAATTCCTTGTCGGTGGCGACGGAATTGCGGGCGCTGGAAAATGAACCGACTCTGCTGATGACCGGCGGAACTTGGGATACCCGTTCCGAATCGTTTCAGGGCAAAGTGGCGGAGCAGGTGTTGCGTTCCTATAATTTCGACCAGTTATTTATCGGTGCGGACGGTATCGATCTGGAAAGAGGAACGACCACCTTCAATGAGCTGGTGGGATTAAGTCAGGTAATGGCGGCGGTTTCCCGCGAAGTGATTGTGATGGTGGAATCCCATAAAATCGGCAGAAAAATGCCGAATCTGGAATTAACCTGGCAGCAGATCGATATTTTGATTACCGATGATTTGCTGAGCAATAAAAGCAAACAGGCGATCGAGACGCACGGCACGGAAGTGATCCGGGTAAGTGCGGTATAAAATTAACTTTTTTTAATCAATGAAGGAAAAATTATGTGTGGTATTGTCGGTGCGGTAGCACAACGCGATGTGGCTGAAATCTTAATCAACGGATTACACCGGTTAGAATACCGGGGCTATGATTCGGCGGGATTAGCGGTAGTGAACGAACAACACGAATTACAGCGCGTACGTTGTTTGGGCAAAGTCAACGCGCTGGATGAGGCGGTGGAAAAACATCCTTTAAGCGGCGGTACGGGCATTGCGCACACCCGCTGGGCGACACACGGCGAACCGTCGGAAGCCAATGCCCATCCCCATGTATCCGGCACCTTTGCCGTGGTACATAACGGCATTATCGAAAATCATGAAGAATTGCGCGCCGAATTAACCGCACGCGGTTATGAATTTCTGTCACAGACCGATACGGAAGTGATCGCCCATTTGGTGAACTGGGAAATGCGAACCGCCGAAAGCCTACTGGAAGCGGTGCGAAAAGTGGTTGCCCAGTTAAGCGGGGCTTACGGCATGGTGGTGATGAACAGCGAGGATCCGAGCCGCTTGATTGCTGCTCGTTCCGGCAGCCCGTTGGTTATTGGATTCGGTATCGGGGAAAACTTTCTGGCCTCCGACCAATTGGCATTATTAAGCGTTACCCGTCGTTTTATCTTTCTGGAAGAAGGGGATATTGCGGAAGTGACCCGCCGTGCTGTGCAGGTTTATGATGCCGACGGTAATCAAGTCGAACGTGAAGTGCATGAATCCAATCTGGAAAACGATGCGGCGGAAAAAGGCAAATTCCGCCACTTTATGCAGAAAGAAATTTTCGAACAACCGACCGCACTTATCAATACGATGGAAGGGCGCATCAGCCATGATAACGTGATTGTGGAAAGTATCGGCAACGGGGCGAAAGACATTTTGCAAAACGTACAGCATGTGCAAATCGTGGCTTGCGGCACCTCTTATAACGCCGGTATGACGGCGCGTTATTGGTTTGAGGCGTTGGCGGGCGTGAGCTGCGATGTGGAAATCGCGTCCGAGTTCCGTTACCGCAAATTCGTCACCCGTCCGAACAGTTTGCTGTTGACTCTGTCGCAATCCGGCGAAACGGCTGATACTCTGGCGGCGCTGCGTCTGGCTAAAGAAAAAGGCTATATGGCGGCGATGACTATTTGTAATGTCGCCGGTTCCTCGCTGGTACGCGAATCGGATCTGGCTTTTATGACCCGCGCCGGCGTAGAAATCGGTGTGGCGTCCACCAAAGCCTTTACGACTCAACTGGCGGCGATGTTAATGTTAGTTACGGCCATCGGAAAATTAAACGGGCGGATTTCTGCCGAAAAAGAGCGGGAAATCATTAAAGCGTTGCAATCCGTACCGGCCGAAATTGAAAAAGCGCTGGTTTTCGATCAGGATATTGAAAAACTGGCGGAAGATTTCGCCGAAAAAAGTCACGCGCTATTTTTAGGTCGCGGTGAGTATTATCCGATCGCCATGGAAGCGGCGCTGAAGCTAAAAGAAATTTCGTATATTCATGCGGAAGCCTATGCCGCCGGTGAACTGAAACACGGCCCGCTGGCACTGATTGATGCGGATATGCCGGTGATCGTGGTGGCGCCGACCAATGATTTACTGGAAAAAGTGAAATCCAATATTGAGGAAGTGCGCGCCCGCGGCGGCCAGCTGTATGTGTTTGCCGACCGTGAAGCCGGATTCAGCGCCGCGCCGGGGATGAAGATTATTACCATGCCGACCGTTAATGAAATCATCGCACCGATTTTCTATACCGTGCCGATGCAATTACTGGCCTATCATGTAGCGTTAATCAAAGGTACCGATGTGGATCAGCCGCGTAATCTGGCAAAAGCGGTAACGGTAGAATAAGCAAGCGGTTTTAGGTTTGCCTTCGCACAACCCCGTTCGTATACGGGGTTGTTTTTTATTGCCTAACAAGCGGAAATCCCCTAAACTACGCCACGATTTTTTAATCATCTCCTCTCATTTAACTTTAAACGCTACCTGTGAGTAGCAAAAGGGTTCTCTATGACAGACAAAGTAAATCATTATGGCTGGAAAGCCTTAATCGGTTCCGCCGTCGGCTATGCCATGGACGGGTTTGATCTTCTGATTCTCGGTTTTATGCTGACGGCGATTTCCGCCGATCTGGCGTTATCGCCTGCGCAAGCCGGCTCATTAGTCACTTGGACGTTAATCGGCGCAGTGGCGGGCGGCATTCTTTTCGGCGCTTTGAGTGATCGTTACGGACGGGTGCGGGTATTAACCTGGACGATCGTCTTATTTGCGCTTTTCACCGGGTTATGCGCCTTGGCGCAAGGCTACTGGGATCTGCTGATTTACCGCACGATCGCCGGTGTCGGTCTGGGCGGCGAATTCGGCATTGGCATGGCGCTGGCGGCGGAAGCCTGGCCGGCACGCCATCGCGCGAAAGCGGCGTCTTATGTGGCGCTGGGCTGGCAAATCGGGGTTTTGGCCGCTGCTCTGCTTACGCCGCTGTTGCTGCCTTATATCGGCTGGCGCGGCATGTTTGTAGTCGGTATTTTCCCGGCTTTTGTGGCGTGGTTTTTGCGTGCCAGATTGCATGAACCGGCGGTTTTTGTGCAAAAACAGACCGCACTTCAAACCGAGATGCGTAAAGCGTCTAAGCTGGAAGCGTTTAAACTGTTGGTGAAAGACAAATCCACCGCCCAAATCAGCGCCGGCATTGTGGTTCTGACTTCGGTGCAGAATTTCGGTTATTACGGCATTATGATCTGGATGCCGAATTTTCTGTCCAAACAGCTGGGATTCAGTTTAACCAAATCCGGCCTCTGGACGGCGGTGACCGTATGCGGCATGATGGCCGGCATCTGGATCTTCGGTCGTCTGGCGGACAGATTCGGGCGCAAACCGAGTTTTATTTTATTTCAGCTCGGCGCGGTCATCAGCATTCTGACTTATTCACAACTGACTGATCCGAGCGCCATGCTGATTGCCGGTGCGTTTTTAGGTATGTTTGTGAACGGTATGATGGGCGGTTATGGCGCATTAATGGCGGAAGCCTATCCGACACAGGCTCGGGCGACGGCACAGAATGTGTTGTTTAATTTAGGCCGTGCGGTCGGCGGGTTCGGGCCGGTGGTGGTGGGCGCGATCGTGTCGGCTTATTCCTTCTCGATTGCCATTGCGTTTCTCGCATTGATTTATGTCATTGATATGATCGCCACTCTTGTGCTGATTCCGGAATTAAAAGGCAAAGCGTTGGATTAAGCCGAAAAAACGATAAAAAAATCCCCGCAGCGGCATTCTGGCCGTTTTCTGCGGGGATATCGTAAAAGTGCGGTCGAAATTACCAGCCTTTTACCACCGAATCTTGGAATTCGGACATCGCTTTTTGATAAACTTCATCGGTATTATAGGCTTTGACGAAATTCTGTATATCCGGATCGGTTTTATTGTCGTCGCGTGCCACGATAATATTGACATAAGGGGAATCTTTGTCTTCAATAAAAATAGCATCCCGACTCGGGAATAAACCGGCTTGTCCGGCAAAGGTATTGTTAATGATTGCAAGGTCAACTTGGTCTAACGCACGGGGAATTAAATTGGCATCCAAGGTTTGGATGTTTAGCTTTTTCGGATTCTCAACGATATCCAATACGGTTTGAGTCAGATTGGCGGCATCTTTTAATTTAATTAACCCTTGCGCCTGCAATAATAATAATGAACGTCCGCCGTTTGTCGGATCGTTTGGAATGGCGACGGTAGCGCCTTCTTTAAGTTCATTGATGTTTTTGACTTTTTTGGAATAGGCGGCGATAGGATAAACGAACGTGTTGCCGACAATCACTAAATCCGTCCAGCCGCGATCTTTGATTTGGCTGTCTAAATAAGGTTTATGCTGAAATGCGTTGGCATCAATTAATTTGTTTTCTAAAGCGGCATTCGGCGTGACATAATCGGTAAACGGCACAAGCTCTACATCAAGATTATATTTCTCTTTTGCAATCTGTTTGGCGACTTCCGCAACAGACATTTCAGGGCCGGTTTGGATGCCGACTTTAATTTTTCCGTCTTTCGCAAATGCCGAGGAAGAGAGGGCTAACGCGGACGTAAGCAATGTAATACTGAAAATATGTTTTAATTTCATATGATTTCCTTATTTCAAGTTGAATATTATTTATGATTAAACGTGCGTACCAAACGATCGCCAACCATCTGAATAATTTGTACCATAATGACCAGTATGACGACAGTGGCGAGCAAAATTTCAGGCACATACATCTGATATCCGTATTGAATACCGACATAGCCTAAACCGCCACCTCCAACCGTACCCGCCATTGCCGAGTAATTCACCAGGGCAACCAATGTGATTGTGATTGCATTAATGATGCTGGCAAGTGCTTCCGGTAATAAAAATTTGGTAATGATCTGAAAATTCGTCGCTCCCATCGCTTGAGCCGCTTCGGTTAGTCCGCTGGGAATTTCCATTAAGGCATTTTCTATCAGACGTGCAACAAAAGGAATAGCGGCAATGGTTAAGGGAACGATAGCCGCTGTGGTACCTATAAATGTACCGATAAGTAGCATGGTGAAAGGAATGATCGCAACCAGTAAAATCACAAAAGGTACGGAACGACCAACGTTAACGATGACATTCAGTATATTGTTGAGTACCGGATTGTCTTTAATTTGACCTTTACGCGTGATAAAGACCACGATTCCTAACGGAATTCCGAAAAGTGCGGCAAAAAAACCGGACGTAAACACCATATACAATGTTTCTAAGGTCGCCTGGAATAATAGTTTCCACATTTGCGGAGTCAATACATCAAACATAGCCTAAAACCTCCACGCGTACATTATTTTCCATAAGATAAATTTTGGTTTGTGTAATCGCATCTTCATTGCCTGCCACTTCCGCAATGGTAAAGCCGAATTTGACGCCGCCGGCATAGTCAATCTGCGAGGTTAAGATGCTAAGTTCCACGCCGAACCGTTTTGATGCCTGTGACAGCAGCGGCGCATCGACGGAGCGTCCGGTAAATTCAAATTTAATAATCGGATAAGATTTTGCATGCTTCGGCGTTGGTGACAGATTTTCCAGATATTCGTCCGGCAGGCTGATGTGAAAGGTGGAACGAATAAATTCCTGCGCCAGTTCCGTTTTCGGATTGGAAAAAATATCGCTGACCGAACCTTGTTCGATCAATTTGCCGTTATCAATCACCGCAACTTGATCGCAGATGCGTTTTACCACATCCATTTCGTGGGTAATTAAAAGAATGGTAATGCCTAAAGTGCGGTTGATTTCTTTTAATAATTTTAAAATAGCCTGCGTGGTAGCCGGATCCAGCGCGCTGGTCGCTTCATCGCACAGCAGCACTTTCGGATCGCAGGCCAGCGCACGCGCGATGGCGACCCGTTGCTTTTGGCCGCCGGATAAATTTGCCGGATAAACCTCTTTTTTGTCGGTCAGCCCGACTAAAGCCAGTAACTCATTGACTTTCCGGTTGATGGTTTCTTTCGGGGTATTTTCTAATTCCAGCGGTAAGGCGATATTGCCGAATACGGTACGCGAACTCAGCAGATTAAAATGCTGAAAAATCATGCCGATGTTACGTCGTTCCCGAATCAGTTGGTGTTCTGTCAGAGCGGTGAGTTCTTTGCCGTCCACCGTCACCGAACCGAAAGTCGGCTTTTCTAATAAATTCACGCAGCGGATAAGGGTACTTTTCCCGGCGCCGGATGCGCCGATAACGCCGCAAATCTGACCGGCCGGTACCTCCAGGGTGACATTATCAAGTGCAGTCAGTTTTTTCCCCGTAACATCGAAAATTTTACTGATATTTTTTAGCTTAATCATATAAGCCCTTTTAGTTTATTTGCTTAAATTTAAGTTTAACGGGTATTCTAGACGTCTAGATTGCCGTGTCAATATTTATTGCGCGGATTTTTATAATGTTCGGCTATTAGTTAGAAGAAAATTGAGTCATAATGCAACGAATTGATTATTACTCAAAAGGATAGAACGTGAATAAAGCCATTTTTCTGGATCGGGACGGAACGCTGAACGTCGATTATGGTTATGTGTACGAGATCGATCGGTTTAAATTTATCGAAGGGAGTATTGAGGCGCTTAAACAACTGAAAGATATGGGGTATTTGCTGGTTGTCGTCACCAATCAATCGGGGATTGCGCGCGGTTATTTTTCCGAGCAGGAATTTTTGCAGTTAACCGAATGGATGGATTGGTCGCTGGCGGATCGCGGCGTTGATTTGGACGGCATTTACTATTGTCCTCATCATCCTGACGGGCAGGGCGACTATAAACAGGATTGTGATTGCCGTAAACCCAAAGCCGGCATGTTAAAGCAAGCCATAGCAGAATTAAATATCGATCCGAGCCAATCCATTATGGTGGGCGATAAATTCGAGGATTTGCAGGCAGGCAAAAGTGCGGGCGTAAAATTCAGCGTTTTGGTCAAAACCGGCAAGGCGCTGGCCGAACCGGCCGTGCAGGCGGCGGATTATGTATTGGATTCCGTGGCGGATTTACCGGCACTACTTCATCAGTTAAAAAACGTTTAAAAAAACAACCGCACTTTTGGCTTTTTTGTTCGATCTGATGAAAAGATCGTCTTTCGATCGCGATTTTAAAATTTTTTGCAAAAAGGTGTTGCAAAGCCGGCTGAAATCCCTATAATACGCCACACACAACGACGCGACGTTGTAAATAATATGAATTTTGACTCGCGTCGTTCTTTTTTGCTCTTTAACAATTTATCAGACAATCTGTGTGGGCACTTGTTGATTGACTTTGTTTAAAACTATTTTTTAATTTTGAAGTCTTGATAAGTGCTTAACTTGAAATTCATTTTGTATTGTAGGGACGCAATGCTTGCGTCTGCAAACAAAATTAAAGCTAAGTGATTTATTGAGCGATTGAACTTGAATTGAAGAGTTTGATCATGGCTCAGATTGAACGCTGGCGGCAGGCTTAACACATGCAAGTCGAACGGTAGCGGATGAAAGCTTGCTTTTATTCGCTACAGTGGCTGTCGAGGGAGCACTGCTTTGTATCCTGTCGTCTATACAGGTCTA
>CCMQ01000021.1 GCA_000751835.1 Necropsobacter rosorum
CGCTATTCCGACGTAAATCGCTTGCTGTCCTGGATTGTCGATGCCCCTTATCATACCTTACTTGATTGTATGAGACAAGAATTGAGTTTGCGTTGCGTTGCGTTGCGTTGCGTTGCGTTGCGTTGCGTTGCGTTGCGTTGCGTTGCGTTGCGTTGCGTTGCGTTGCGTTAGGCATTATGCGTTCCTTTAATTGACCGTCAAATAAATAATGAAGTAGCTTATTGTAGTTTCCTTCATATTTTAGTCAAGGGTAGGGAAAATAAGCTTTATCCGTGCCGAAAGGATACAGCGACCCGATTAAATCCGTATCGCTATAACCGCCCGTGCCGATGTAAATGTGAGGAGTTTGCATTTTGGTTTGCTGAAAGTGAAAAATGGACAGTTTAGGGGGAATGGGGAGAAATGCAAACGCTTTTTGAACGGTTTAAATAAAAAGTGCGGTCGGATTTTTATTTATTTTCGCCGATTTCCCTCTTGACAAGGGTGCTATACTCAGAGCGTTTTTGCTTTTTCAGGAGAATATATGAATACAAACAAACCTTTCCCTTTACCGACGGGATATTTCGGCATTCCCCTTGGCTTGGCGGCGCTTTCGCTTGCCTGGACACGATTTAGCCACTTTTCTATTTCAACGCTTATCAGCAATATCTTAGGTATCGCTGCCATTTCGGTGTGGTTGGTTTTTATCGGCATGTATCTGTATAAAATCCGCTATTACCGTCATGAAGTGCGAGAAGAATATCATTGCCCGGTTCGCTTCTCATTTCTGGCGTTAATCCCGATTACGACCATGCTGGTGGCGGATATTTTATACCGTTGGCAGCCTTTTATTGCTGAAATCATGATTTGGGTCGGCACAGTCGGACAACTGCTTTTTTCCTCCCTCCGCATCAGCGAATTATGGAAAGGCGGCGTTTTTGAACAAAAATCCACGCGCCCGCCGTTTTATTTGCCAGCCGTCGCGGCCAATTTCACCAGCGCCAGCTCACTGGCATTGCTTGGCTACAACGATTTAGGCTTCTTATTCTTTGGCGCGGGCTTAATTGCATGGATTATTTTTGAGCCGGTGTTGTTGCAACATTTACGCATTCAATCCATCGAACCGCCATTCCGGCCGACCATGGGCATCATCCTCGCCCCGGCATTTGTGGGGGCGTCCTCCTATTTGGCGGTGAATCACGGTGCAGTGGATACGTTTGTGAAACTCCTCTGGGGCTACGGCTTCTTGCAGCTTTTTTTCTTAATCCGTTTGCTACCTTGGATCGCCCAAAACGGCTTGAATATCGGCTTCTGGAGCTTCTCATTCGGACTGGCCTCCATGGCAAACAGCGCCGTCGCGTTCTATCACGCCGGCGTACTCACCGGCGTCGCGATAGCCGCCTTTGCATTTGCTAATGTAATGATTTTAGGACTAATCGGTTTAACCTTTTACAAACTCGCCAAAGGACAATTCTGGTTGAGAAAATAAGCATTCATTGAGATTTACTTATTTAAGGCTGAACATAAAGGTTCAGCTTTATTCGTTTTAAAATAGCGAAAATTTTGACCGCACTTTTGCTCGGGTAATCCACTTTGATGGCGCGTATTTCCTAATGCGTGCCCAAGGAGTTAAAAGTGCGGTTGGTTTTGGGATTGTTTTTAAGGACTGGAAATTAACTTCCAACTTAATGTCTACCTCAACAAATTGGAAGTTGAATTCCTATTTATCCCCACGGCTCACGCCATGGGTTAAGCATCATGTTGTGCCTTTGGCACAAAGTGAGCTTGGAAAGTGCTGTTAATTTCAATCGTGTCGTAATGCTGGCTATAAATCGATAAAAAGTCAGTTTTATCCGCACCAAAAGGATACAGCGAACCGATTAAATCCGTATCGCTATAACCGCCTATGCCGATGTAGATTTGGGGTGTCTGCATTGTTTTTAGGTATTTGACTAGTTTGTATCACTTACCTAAATTTACTCGGTAACTGAGTTATTCGGAAATACCGAATAGCTGAAAACCAATGAAGTTTTCTTAATAGATTTCAATACAAGCTGGTGCAAACATCCACGCTTGTATCCTAAATTACTTTTCTTTTCAGCTAAAATAACAAATAAGTAATTTAGATTAGGAGGCACAAATATGAATGCTTATACCATTTCCTTGGATAAAAAAATAGGGGATTCTATTAATCTAGATATTTCTCTAAGAGTTCTAATATAGAAAGAATAATTACTTTCTCTTTTTTCATTGTTAACCCAAGATTTCAGATAGTCATTAGGCGATATGACTTTACTTTTATCAGAACTAAACATCTTATTAGTATATTTCCTTAGGGACTCTTCACTTTCATGAGCAATATGGTTTCGGATTACTCTTAATTTTTCAAAAGCAGGGGCATAATTTTGATCAGAAATTAAAATATCAAAAGGATTTTGATTATCTTTAAATATATGCTTAGATAACAACTCTATTTTAGATATATATTCTATATACGTTCTATCTCCTTTTAAGAAAGCTTTGAAATGTTCTGCGTTATCAAACTTTAATTTTCGTATATCTTTATCTTCTGAACTGGATGGGGTAGTTGAAAATTCAATGAATTTTTCTATGAGAAATTTTTCAAATTTAATCCAACATCTAAATATTGCTATATCAAAGAATTCTGTTTCTTGTGCCCATTTATCTTGGGCATCTATATATTGCTCAAGATCTCTAATATTCATATTAGTCACCTAAAAGTCTAAAAATTCGTAAGATTCGTTCTTGTCTTTTATTTTTGTCAGTCGTATGTCTTCTATGCAGTTCATTAATTTCTTGATAAGTTGATTTTCTATCTGGACTCATTGTTGAATCTTTAGATAAGGCATTTTCAATATTAGAAATAAATTCATCTAGCTTATTATTCAAATTAAAACCATCTCTTTTCATTATGGATGCTGAGTTAGTGATACCATCTGTTAAATTAGATATAAAGCCTCTTTTTATTGCTAAAATTGCAAATAATGTATAGAAATAATTTTTATTGCTAAATATATTTCTTTGGATGAAAAATGAGAATAATTCAAAGATGTCATTCATCAGTAAATCAAATTTTTCGATAATAACATTAGAACCTTCGAAATTATCATTAAATTCCTCATATACTTCATCAATATATCTAGGATTCTCAGAGACAATACCTTTTATTAACAAAATTAAAAGAGAATTAATTAACTCAGCATCTTTCATTCTAGAAACTTCTTTTTCTGTTACAATTTTATTATCTATAATAAATGATCTATATTTTGATAATAGTTGGTATACTATAACCTTAAAATCCCCCCAATATTTAGAGTTTCTTATTTCTTGTTTATTTAATACTACATTGTTTGAATTTAATCTAGAGAACATATCATAAATAACTGATTCATCTTCTTCATTTATTACTTGAGCAACAATCTCATATTGTAATATTTCTCTTTTATAATCATCATCAAGTTGTTCAAAATACATATCTCCGACATCTTGATTATGCTTCTTCATAATACTAAATGATTCATTATGGACAAAATCAATAATTGCTCTTAGTCTTTGTTGTCCATCTATGACTTCTCTATTGTTTTTTCTAGTAGAAATATCTACTCTTTGATGTAAAAAAATAGGAGGTATAGGCATCCCTCTTATTATTGTATCAATTAAATAAGATTTGGCATTATTATTCCAAACACTATTTCTTTGATATTTTGGGGAATAATTAATTTCTCCCTTCGAATACCATTCGACAATATCACTAATTTGTACAATTTTTGCTGTAAATTTTTTTTGCATATATAACCTCTCTGCTATATTAAGAAATTTTCTTATGGAACTATACTAAATAGTCTAATTGATAAAGTAACATTTTATGACTCTAAGTCTAGAGCCGGCAGACTATTTTAAAATACCTCTAAAATCAATGAGTTAAAATTTATACCCTACTTCATCGCCACAGTCAACCACTTGTGAACCATTTCATCGTCCCAGCCTTTGCGTTTGGCGTAGTCGTCGGCTTGATCTTGGTCGATTCTCCCGAGCGTGAAGTAGTTGGACGCTGGGTGGGTGAAGTACCAGCCGCAGACTGACGCTGCTGGGAACATTGCGTAGCTTTCGGTAAGTTTCATTCCGATGCGTTGTTCCACTTCGAGTAAGTCCCAGATAATTTGTTTTTCCGTGTGTTCTGGGCAGCTTGGGTAGCCTGGTGCTGGGCGAATGCCGACGTAGTTTTCGGCGATTAAGCCGTTGTTGTCGAAGGTTTCATCGGAGTAGCCCCAAACGTTGGTGCGAAGTTCAAAGTGTAGGTATTCCGCCATTGCTTCGGCTAAACGGTCGCCGACGGCTTGCAGCTGAATTGCGTTGTAGTCGTCGCCTGCGGCTTTGTAGCCTTCCACTAACTCGTATTCTTCCACGCCTGCACAGACGGCGAACATTCCAAACCAGTCTTGCTTGCCGCTTTCACGGTCGGCGATAAAGTCGCTCAAACAAAGGTTGTGGGCGTTTTTGCTGTTTTTGCCACGCTCGGTTTGTTGGCGGAGATTGTAGGCTTTGCCTGCCAATAAAGTGCGGTCGGTATCTTGGTAGATTTCGATATCATCGCCCACTCGGTACGCTGGGAAAATCCCCATTACGCCGCTTGGTTTGAGCTTGCCTGTTTGTTCGATCTCGTCTAGCACTTTTTGTGCGTCGTTCCACACACGGCGTGCTTCCGCACCGCTTTCTGGGTGGTCGAATGCGTCTGGGAAGCCGCCTTTTAAGCCCCATACCATAAAGAACGGCGACCAGTCGATAAACTGGCGAAGCGTCGCCACTGGCACGTTTTTGTATTCCACAATGCCTGTCTGCTTCGGCGTTGGCGGCGTGTAGTCTGCCCATTCGCCGCTGAATGGGTCAAATCGATTGGCACGAGCTTCTTCAATGGCAAGCTGTTTGCGTAACGGCTTGCGGTTGGCAAAGGATTGCTGGATTTTTTCGTAGTCCGCTTTGAGTTTCGCCCACAATTCCGCTTTGGTGTCAGGGTTCATCAAGGCGGCACAAGCAGAAACGGCACGGGAAGCGTTGGTGGTGTAAACCACTTCGTGCTTATATTTTGGATAAAGTTTAATCGCTGTATGCTCTTTGGACGTGGTCGCACCGCCAATCATCACAGGCAAGTTGAGATTTAAGCGGGTCATTTCGCCTAAAAAATACTCCATTTCGTCAAGGGACGGCGTAATCAAGCCGCTTAGGGCGATCACGTCCGCTTTTTCCCGAATGGCGGTATCGATAATGCGATCCGCAGGCACCATTACGCCCAAATCAATCACTTCAAAGTTATTACATTGCATTACCACGCTCACGATATTTTTGCCGATGTCGTGCACGTCGCCTTTCACGGTCGCAATGACCACTTTGCCGTTCGACACGCCTTTTTGCTTGGTGGCGTTGATAAACGGCTCTAAGTAAGCGACCGATTGCTTCATCACCCGTGCCGATTTCACCACTTGCGGCAAGAACATTTTGCCGTCGCCGAACAAATCGCCGACCACGTCCATTCCGTCCATTAGCGGGCCTTCAATCACTTCCAGCGGCGAGCTAAATTTTTGGCGAGCTTCTTCGGTGTCTTCCACAATGTAGGTGGTAATCCCTTTCACCAGTGCGTGCTTCAAACGCTCTTCCACCGCCCAAGTTCGCCATTCGGCAATGCCTTCGTCTTCTTTGGAAGCGGTCGAATTTTTTAGCTTCTCTGCAAATTCAAGCAGGGTTTCCGTTGCGTCCGACTTGCGATTTAACACCGCATCTTCCACCACTTCACGCAATTCAGGATCGAGATCGTCATAAATCGCTAGCTGTCCAGCATTCACGATTCCCATATCCATACCTTGCTTAATGGCGTGATACAAGAACACAGCGTGGATCGCTTCACGCATTGGGTTGTTGCCCCTAAATGAGAACGACACGTTCGACACACCGCCAGAAATTTTGGCGTGTGGCAACGAGCGTTTAATTCGCCCTGTGGCGTTGATGAAATCCACGCCGTAGTTATTGTGTTCTTCAATCCCCGTACCAATCGCAAAAATATTCGGGTCGAAAATAATGTCTTCGGGCGGGAAGCCGACTTCGTTCACGAGAATGTTATAGGCACGAGTACAGATTTCCACCTTGCGATCTTCGGTGTCCGCTTGCCCCACTTCGTCAAACGCCATCACGACCACCGCCGCCCCATATTTGCGGACGAGCTTGGCTTCACGCACAAATTTTTCCACGCCTTCTTTAAGCGAGATCGAGTTCACAATCGGCTTGCCTTGCACCACTTGCAAGCCTGCTTCGATCACGTCCCATTTGGACGAGTCGATCATAATCGGCGCTTTTGCCGCTTCGGGTTCGGTGGCGAGAATGTTCAGAAATTTGGTCATCGCCTTTTGCCCGTCAAGCAAGGCTTCGTCCATATTCACGTCGATCACCTGCGCGCCGTTTTCCACTTGGTCAATGGCAATCTCAATCGCTTCGGCGTATTTTTCTTCTTTAATCAGCTTTTTGAACTTCGCCGAGCCTGTTACGTTATTGCGTTCACCGACGTTCACAAACAAGCTGTCGTCATCAATGTTAAGCGGCTCTAAGCCCGACAAACGCATTGCGGTTTTAAAGGTTGGCAACGGACGTGGCTTCACGCCCTTGGTTACTTCGGCAAAGGCTTTAATGTGTTCAGGCGTTGTGCCACAACAGCCGCCGACAATGTTCAAAAAGCCGCTTTCCGCCCACTCTTTGATATGTTCCGCCATTTCATCTGCGCCCAAATCATAGCCACCAAAGGCATTCGGCAAGCCTGCATTCGGGTGAACAGAAACATAGGTTTCGCAAATGTTGGACAGGGTTTCCACATAAGGACGCAATTCTTTCGGACCTAAGGCACAGTTCAAGCCAAAGGTAATCGGTTTCGCGTGGCGGAGCGAGTTGTAAAAGGCTTCGGTGGTCTGCCCCGAAAGGGTACGCCCTGATGCGTCGGTAATCGTGCCTGAAATCATCACAGGCAGACGAACGCCCAACTCTTCAAACACATTTTCAATGGCAAACACTGCCGCTTTGGCGTTGAGCGTGTCGAAAATGGTTTCGATCATAATCAGATCCGAACCGCCTTCGATTAAGCCTTTGGCCGCTTCCGCATAGGCTTCCACCAGTTGCATAAAGGTAACGTTACGAAACCCTGGGTCGTTTACATCAGGCGAGATTGACGCTGTTCTATTCGTCGGCCCGAGAATCCCTGCGACAAAACGGGGCTTGTCAGGTGTGGAGAATTTATCCGCCGCCAAGCGTGCTAGTCTTGCTCCTGCATAGTTTAATTGATAGGCAATGGCTTCCAGCTTGTAATCCGCTTGAGCGATAGTGGTGGAGCTAAAGGTATTGGTCTCGATAATATCCGCCCCGGCTTCAAGGTATTTTTCGTGAATGGCGGAAATCAACAGCGGTTGGGTGAGAGTGAGCAGGTCATTATTGCCGCGTAAATCCACCGCACTTTGTTTAAACGCCTCACCGCGGAAATCCGCTTCGGTCAGTTTATATTGTTGGATCATTGTCCCCATTGCACCGTCTAAAATCAGGATCCGCCGGGCGAGGGCATCATTCAGTCGCTTAGTTGTGTTTTTCAAAGTCAGCATTCCCGCTTACAGATATGAGTTAAATAACAGAGATAATAGGAAGATGGAAACAGGCTGTCAAACATTATCATTACGGCATCAAGGCGTTATCTACCGCCGCAATATCACTATCGCCGGAATGTACAGCAATACAATGTTCTTTTACCGAGAATGAAATAAAAAAACAAGCGTTTCCCGACAAGCTGGTATCACTACAGTACCTTGCTTTACGAAAAACGCTGATTGCAACTACGGCTTGTCAGCGCACAACCATGATCATTTATAAGCGGATAACCAATTTATCATACGCCCGTTTAACCTTTTCCACCGCCTGAGCCACAGAAATATCGCGCGCCAGCACAACCCCCATGCGACGATGACCGTTCACTTCACCCTTGCCGAATAAACGAATATCGGTATTCGGTTCCGCCAGCACATCGGCCAGATTGCCGAATTGTACCTGTGCGGATTGCCCGTCCACCACAATCGCCTTGGACGCAGCGGGGCCGAGCAGATTAATGACGGGAATCGGTAAACCCAGAATCGCACGGGCATGCAGGGCAAATTCCGATAATTCCTGCGAAATCAGCGTCACCATGCCGGTATCGTGCGGTCGCGGCGAAACTTCATTGAAAATCACCTCATCGCCGCAGACAAACATTTCGACCCCGAAAATCCCGCGCCCGCCCAGTGCGGCAGTAATTTTGGCGGCGATATCCTGCGCTTTCGCCAGTGCGGCCGCCGACATCGCCTGCGGCTGCCAGGATTCGCGGTAATCGCCGTCCTGCTGACGATGCCCGATCGGCGCCAGAAATGAAGTGCCGTTAATATGACGCACGGTCAGCAAAGTGATTTCATAATCGAATTTCACGAAGCCTTCCACAATCACCCGCCCGCCGCCGGCACGTCCGCCCTGCTGGGCGTAATCCCAGGCTTTTTGTATCTCTTCCGCCGTCCGCACAACACTCTGCCCGTGACCGGAAGAAGACATAATCGGTTTAACCACGCAAGGAACGCCGATTTTTTCCACCGCACTTTTAAAATCGGCAAAATTATCCACAAACTGATAAGGGGATGTCGGCAATCCCAGCGTTTCCGCCGCCAGACGGCGAATCCCTTCACGATTCATGGTCAGCTGCGTGGCTTTTGCCGTCGGCACCACATTAAACCCCGCCTGTTCCAGCTCGACTAAAGTCGCCGTGGCAATGGCTTCCACTTCCGGCACGATATAATCCGGCTTCTCTTTTTCCACCAACGCTTTCAACGCCTCACCGTCCAGCATGGAAATCGTATAGGCGCGGTGCGCCACTTGCTGTGCCGGTGCGTTGGCATAACGGTCCACCGCAATCACTTCCACCCCTAAGCGCTGTAGTTCAATGGCAACCTCTTTGCCGAGTTCACCAGAACCGAGCAGCATCACTTTGGTTGCCGTCGGCGTTAACGCCGTGCCTAATGTTGTCATTTGCTTTATCCTTATGCGGTTATGAGTTGAGGAAACTGTCGTCTAATAATAAATCGGCATTTTTATTGATACCGATCCCGCGCGCAAGCACATGTTCGGCGATCGCATGCGCTTCCGGCAGGGAATGTTCGGTATAAGTGCCGCACTGATATTCATTTAATTCCGGAATGGCTTTTTGCTCGCGCACAGTCAGAATATCCTGCATCGACGCCCGCCAAGCATCAGCAACTTGCTGTTCGTCCGGCGTGCCGATCAGCGACAGATAAAACCCGGTGCGGCAACCCATCGGGGAAATATCAATGATTTCCACTTTGTCATCATTTAAATGCTCGCGCATAAACCCGGCAAACAGGTGCTCCAGCGTATGAATCCCTTTCGGCGGTAAAATTTCTTTATTCGGCAGGCAAAAACGCAGATCAAAAACGGTGATGGCGTCGCCTTTCGGGGTGCGCATGGTTTTCGCCACGCGAACCGCCGGCGCCTGCATTCTGGTGTGATCCACTTTAAAACTATCAAGTAACGGCATAATTTCTCCTCAAGTATAAATTCTCAACGTTGCGCTGAACTTTCCGGTTAAGGGTCTGTCCTATAAAGTACAGCAACTTGCAGTTGTTTTAATAAAATTGGTTCCTTAGGTTATTCGCCGCCCGTTTCGGGCGGCTTTTCTTATCCCTTGAATTTTGTAAAGCTATGTAAACGACAAATACCGACATACCGGTGATAACATCTCATGCAAAAGAGATAATCTTT
This sequence comes from Necropsobacter rosorum, assembly GCA_000751835.1. Taxonomy (GTDB): domain Bacteria; phylum Pseudomonadota; class Gammaproteobacteria; order Enterobacterales; family Pasteurellaceae; genus Necropsobacter; species Necropsobacter rosorum. The sequence continues at coordinate 9,820 of CCMQ01000021.1, forward strand.
TGATAATTATAGCTTTTCGCACCTATCATAGAAAATCTTTCCGGCTCACTCATTTTTTTTCGAAAAAATGTAAATTTTCGTAAAGATTTAACCAATTTTATGCTAGACTACAATCTCTTGAAAATAGCAACTTGCAGTTGTTCAATAAAAATTGGTTCCTTAGGTTATTTGGCCGTCTGTTCAGACGGTCTTTTTTTTATGAATGAGATAAAGTGCGGTGTAAAATTCGCCCGAATTCGCACCGCTTGTCGATTAAGGGCGCAGATAGCGTGCTATGTAATCGTCGCGATCCTGTTCCGTGATATTGCGTATCACCCGGCAGGGATTGCCCACCGCCAGCGTATTCGCCGGAATCGCTTTACTGACCACCGAACCCGCCCCGATCACCACATTATCGCCGATCGTCACGCCGGGCAAAATCACCACATCACCGCCGACCCAAACATTATTCCCGATAACAATCGGTTTTGCCTGTTCCCAGCCGTCGTTACGCAGCTGCGGATGCAGCGGATGACCCACGGTATAAAGGCTGACATTCGGCGCAAACATTACGTTATCGCCGATTTTCACCCCGCCGCTGTCCAGGATCGTGCAATGATAATTGGCGAAAAAATTCTCGCCGACTTCAATGAAACAACCGTAATCACAAAAAAACGGCGCATTAACGTGCGGCGTATTTTTGGCCTTGCCGAAAATGGCTGAAATCAACCGCACTTTTGCCGCCTCATCAGAGGGGCGAATCTGCGTATTATATTCAAACAGCCGTTCTTTGGTTTCCAAACGCAGCCTCGCCAGTTCCGCCGAATACGGCTGATGCGCAAGGCCCGCTAGCATTTTTTCTTTTTCCGACAACATCAGATTTTATCCCTTAATCACTCGGTTAATTCGTACATCAAACACATCCATGCCCGCGGCCAATCCCGCCTGCACCCCCAGATCCGCATCTTCAAACACCAGACAATCCGCCGGTTTCACCGCAATCAACTCAGCACAGCGCAGAAAGGTATCCGGCGCCGGCTTGTGTTTTTGCACGTCTTCCGCCGTCACCACCGCATTGAAATACGCATGCAGCCGGAACTTATCCAGCAAAATATCCGTCATTTTACGGTGCGAACCGGTACCCAGCGCCAAAGGCTTTTTACCGACAAAGGTCTTCACCACCTGCGCGGCGGGCAGCAGCGAAGAATGCTGCATAATCAATTTAACGCCATATTCGCGTTTCAGGCTGATCACCTCATCAAGCAACGCCGCCGGCATATTGGCTTTCTTCATCATGGCTTGCGCAATCGTCCGCACCGGCGCGCCGCCAAGCTGATACATAATCTGCCCGTCCAGCGGATAGCCCATTTGTTCGCCCACCATATCCCAGGCTTTTTTATGGCTCGGCATGGTATCGATAACCGTTCCGTCCATATCAAAAATCAATCCTTTATATCGCTCAAAAAGCCGTTTATCCAACATCCTGCCACCTTCACCAAAAGAATTTCGGCTATTTTGCTATAAAATTGTGATCTTCGCACTATTTCATTGACAAATATTCGGTTAAAGTAACGCCTGATTAATCAATTCGTCGTGATAACGGAAATGGATCTGCAACAACGCCTTATTTTTTTACAACAGCGCCGGCTGATTGATGACAATGTGTGCCAGCTTGTGCTGGAGATTCGCACATATCTATTTGAACACTGGCATGCCGATGTGGAAACCAAACAAGCCGGTATGCTGTTTATTCATCTGGCGATGGCGCTGGGCCGAATTAAACGCGGTTACGCCGCGCAAAGCCTGCACCGGGATATGGTGGCGGAAATCAAAAGTGCGGTCAGTTTTCCGCAAGTTTTACAGCGTCACCGCGAAATTCTGACGCTGATTCCGTTTGCCGTGCCGGAAAGCGAGCAAACCCATTTCATCGCCAATATTTATGCCCTGTCGCTGGCTCAACCGGATATTCTGAAAAATCTGTGAAATAAACTGAAGATAAGAAGAGAAATGAAATGGCGCACCCGAAAGGATTCGAACCTTTGACCGCTCGGTTCGTAGCCGAGTACTCTATCCAGCTGAGCTACGGGTGCGCATAATCGTGTATGCCGACCTGTCATTCCATCATTTTAATCTTATTGTAGAGTTCAATAAGATGGCGCACCCGAGAGGATTCGAACCTCTGACCGCTCGGTTCGTAGCCGAGTACTCTATCCAGCTGAGCTACGGGTGCCCTGAGTAAATGGCGGTGAGAGAGGGATTCGAACCCTCGATGGAGTTTTTGACCCCATACTCCCTTAGCAGGGGAGCGCCTTCAGCCTACTCGGCCATCTCACCACAATCGGTTTGTGGGCGGTATGATACGAATAGACCTGTCATAAGTCAAATTATTTTTTCTAAATCGCGGCTCATTTGCATGATTTATCTACAACACCATGCGGCAACGTTAGCCGCGCAGGATAGCGCGCAGGTTGGCGATATGGCTTTTCGTGGTTTCCTGTTTCTGTATCTCGCTTTGCGGCGGTTTATCCCGCTCCCACTGTACATCATCCGCCGGCAGCTCGGCTAAAAACCGGCTCGGTTCAGGTCTCAGCAGTTCACCGAACTGACGCCGTTCTTTGCATAAAGAAAAGGTCAGCGTTTGCTGAGCGCGGGTAATGCCGACATAAGCCAAACGGCGCTCTTCCTCCACATTATCTTCGTCGATACTGCTCTGGTGCGGCAGGATATTCTCTTCCATGCCGACCAGAAAAACATGCGGAAATTCCAACCCTTTCGAGGCGTGCAGCGTCATTAACTGAACCTGATCGGCCTCTTCATCCTCCTCGCCGCGCTCCAGCATATCGCGCAGCGTCAACCGGGTGACAACCTGACTTAAACTCATCGGCTCATTAAACTCATCGCCTTTCAGCATATCCGCGACCCATTCGAACAAGGTTGCCACATTTTTACTCTGCATTTCCGCCATCTTCGGGCTGGTGGCATGTTCGTACAAATATTCTTCATAGCTCAGCTGCGCCAGCATACGGCGCACCGCCTCTTCCGGCTCGGCACGCAGCAGCTCGTCGTTCAGCTCCACCATCCAGCGGGCAAATCCTTGCAGCGCATTATAGGCTTTCGGCGTAACCCGCTGAATCAGCTCAAAATCAAAAATCGCCTCAAACAAACCGCACTGTTTTTCCTGCGCCAACACACCCAGTTTTTCCAGCGTCGCCGCGCCGATTTCCCGTTTCGGCGTATTAATAATCCGCAGCAACGCCGAATCGTCGTCCTGATTGACCAGCAAACGCAGATACGCCATCATATCCTTAATTTCCGGCCGCGCAAAAAACGATGTGCCGCCGGAAATCTTATACGGAATCCGGTTCTGCATTAATACTTTTTCAAACAGGCGGGATTGATGATTGCCGCGGTATAAAATGGCATAATCACGATATTTGGTCTTCCGCATAAAACGGTGTGCGATTAACTCGCCGACCACTCGTTCCGCTTCATGTTCTTCATTTTTCGCTTCGATCACCTGTAGTTTTTCGCCTTCTCCCAGCGTGGAAAACAGTTTTTTGTCAAACACATGATCATTATTGGCGATCAGGATATTGGCGCAATGCAAAATACGTTCGGTGGAACGGTAATTCTGCTCCAGCTTAATCACCTTCAGGTGCGGAAAATCGTTTTTCAGCCGCATCATATTCTGCGGCCGCGCCCCGCGCCACGAATAAATGGACTGATCATCATCGCCGACCACCGTGAAACACGCCCGCTCGCCGACCAACAATTTAATCAGCTCATATTGGCTGGTATTGGTGTCCTGATATTCGTCCACCAGCAGATAACGGATTTTTGCCTGCCATTTCGACCGCACTTCGGCATTGTGCCGGAATAACAACGTCGGCAGCATAATCAAATCGTCAAAATCCAGCGCATTATAGGCGCGCAGCTGATTGGCATAACGCGCATAACAGCGGGCGAAAAGCTGCCGTTTTTCATCCGTTGCCTGCATCAGCGCCTGAGGCGGCAAAACCAAATCGTTTTTCCAGTTGGAAATGGCGCTCATCAGCTCGCGCAGGGTTTCCTTATCCGTCTCGGGCAATAAATCCGCCGTCAATTCCTTTAATAGTGCCGCCTGATCATGTTCGTCAAACAGCGTCATCGCGGATTTCAACCCCAACGGCTTATATTCGCGTTTGATAATATCGAATCCCAGCGTATGAAAGGTGGACACCATCAAACCGCGGCTTTGCGCCTTACCGATTGAATGCGCTACCCGCTCTTTCATTTCGCGCGCCGCCTTGTTGGTAAACGTCACCGCTGCAATATGTTGCGGTAAATAACCGCACTTTTCCACCAGATACGCGATTTTGTTAATAATCACCCGGGTTTTGCCGGATCCCGCCCCGGCCAGAACCAGACAAGGGCCGGACACATAATTCACCGCCTGTTGCTGCTGACTATTCAGTTTCATCACTTATTCCTGCAACCAAACGTAAGGCAGCAACGCCGTATCCAATAAAAACGACAACGGCAGATCCAAAATCGGCACTCCCCATCGCTGCGTCATCTCCCAATCGTATTTTGTCCCGGCATAAGTCGTATAAGGCGCCGTCGGATCAATCAGTTTCACCACCGTCCCGCAGGCGGATAACCCGCAAAGTGCGGTGAGAATGAGTAAGGTTTTATACATACAATTCCATATTAATTTTTTGCCCCATTATAAGGGAAATTATCCGGACAGCGAGAAAAAATAAAGCATCGTTTTATACATAAAACGTATAACCGAAATCAGAAAAAGAATTTCTGTCCACATTTTAGCCCATGTTACATTTCCTCAAAGCACAGAAGCGGTAACGATTGTTCTGTAATCCCAATCCGACACAAGAGGTGAGTATTATGGCTGAAAAAGTAATTCTAACCGCCGCATTAACCGGCGCCGTCACACCAAAAGAAATTGCACCATCTATCCCGATTACGCCCGCAGAAATCGCCGAAGACGCCTATCAATGCTGGAAAGCCGGCGCCTCTGTCGTGCACTTGCATATGCGCGATGAACAAGGATTAGGTACGATGGATAAACATAAATTTAAAGAAACCATTGACCGAATTAAAGACAAATGTGATGTGGTTATTAATGTGACTACAGCAGGTGATCACCGGGCAACCGATGAACAGCGAATGGAACATTTGGCTTACGTTCAACCTGAAATCGCTTCTTTTGATGCGGGTTCATTTAACTGGATGCCGGGCGGTGTGTTTGTGAATTCGCCACAGTTTTTATCCCGACTAGGCTCAACCATGTTAGCGCTCGGTATTAAACCTGAAATTGAAATTTTTGACAGCGGCATGGTTCACGCCTGTAAGTATTATTTGGAGAAAGGCCATTTAACCGCACCGCTGCATTTTCAGTTGGTTCTTGGTGTCTTGGGTGGTGCGATGGCCAATGTCGAAGATCTTGTGTATTTAAAAAGTTTACTACCCGAAGGCGCTAGCTGGGGAGCGTTTGGTATTGGACGCAGCCATTTGCCGATCATGCTGGCGACGCTCGCAATGGGCGGCCATATCCGCGTCGGATTGGAAGATAATGTTTACTATTCCAAAGGCGTACCCGCAACCAATGTTTCACTGGTGGAACGCGCAATTCGTATTATTCATGAAGCCGACAAAGCCGTCGCGACACCAAATGAAGCAAGAACTATTCTAGGGTTAAAACAAAGAAGTTAAACCCCGCCGGTTAAAAGAGAGGAAATAACAATGTTTATCACAACGTCAGCTAAAAAAGTTGTTTTATCCTTCAGTACAATTGCAATAGCTATGGCAATCAGTTTTTCTTCCTCCGCTCAAGAAGGAGTCACGCCGTTACAGCCCGGCGCAACGACGGGCAATCATGCCGGCGCATTACCTCCGCCAGGGCTGTATTTTTCTTATGACGTAGATTACGAATGGGGTAAGTTACATTCTCCTTATGTTAATATTAAAGCCAGCAATGTCAGCATGGCGGCGGCATTACTATGGTCAACTCCCTACAAATTCCTTGGTGCGAATTATGCGCTCGGCATCGCACAACCCTACAAAATTGCCCATACGACACTAAATACGCCATCCGGCGAGTCTAAATATTCCAATCATGGTTTGATGAGCACGACTATTATGCCGTTACTTCTATCATGGGATTTAGGTAACGGATTCCATTTAGGAACAGGGACGGCTTTTGTCTTTAAGAACGGTAAACATGCTACCGTCTGTCATAACGGTTCGTGCGCGAATACGCCGGAAAACCTGGCAAACCGTTATTATACCGTTCAGCCTAATCTTGCCCTAAGTTATTTTCATAACGACTGGGCGTTTACGATGAATAACACCTTTGATTTCAATACCAGAAATAAGAAAACGGATTACCGTTCGGGTAACACCTATTATTTAGATCTGACCGCCACGAAACGTATCAATAAATGGACTGTCGGATTAATCGGTAACTGGACTAAGCAGTTTACCGACGATAAAAAAGGCGGACGCGTAGTACAAGGTCTGTATTCGGAAGGCAGCCGTGTCGAACATGTTATGTTCGGTCCGATACTGGGATATGATTTCGGCGCGTTTTCCCTAACCGCCAGATTTTTAGCATCCGTCCATTCGGAAAACGATCCTAAGATGCGCTTCTTCCATCTGGGCGTCGCTATTCCGCTTTAAACCCTGAACACAATGGCAGGCATGCCTTTCAGCAAACATAAAAGGAATCCGTAATATGGTGAAAAATAAGATTTACTCAAAGGCAGAAATTGCCGAAAAATTTCATGATGGAATGAAGTTAATGGCCGGTATCTTTGCTTGCCGGGGTTGTGCCGATAGACTCGTCGATATTATCGTTGAAAAAGGCTGCAAAGACTTAGAACTCATCGCCAATGATGCCGGTGATCCGGGGGTGGCATTAGGTAAACTTTATGATGCGCATTTAGTCACCAAAGCGCATCATTCACATATCGGTATGAATCCTTATGTCACAGAGTTAATTAATCAAGGCATTCTGACCGTTAATCTCTATCCTCAGGGCACATTGGTTGAAAAAATCCGCGCCGGCGGAGCGGGACTCGGCGGAGTGCTGACCAAAACCGGATTGGGTACTATGGCTCAGGAAGGACGCCAAGTGATGGAAGTTGACGGGCAACAGTATATTTTCGAGAAACCGTTCCGAGCCGAAATTGCGTTGATTCGTGCGGCGAAAGCAGATAAATCGGGCAATTTAGTCTATAAAGGTTCGGCACGAAATTTCAACCCGGTCATGGCGATGGCGGCGGATTTAGTGATTGTGCAAGCCGATGAGATCGTTGATGTAGGAACGATTGATCCGGAAGCAGTAATCACGCCGGGAGTTTTTGTCGATATGATTTTAACTAATGAGGAATAACGATATGTCTGATGCAAAAGAACTGATTGCCCGAAAAATAGCAAGCTTTTTTCACGCAGGTGATGTGGTAAATCTAGGTATCGGTATTCCCGGTTTAGTGAGAAATTATATTGAAGAGGGCGTACAGCTTCACGCGGAAAACGGTTTACTAGGCTATGGAGGCTCGCCAAAACCGGGAGAAGAAGAACCGGATTATGTTAATGCCGGCGGTCAAATGGTCACACTCTTACCCGGAGCTTCCGTTTCCGACAGCGCCGGGGCATTCGCGCTGGTTCGCAGCGGAAAATTAACCGCCGTCGTACTGGGTGCGCTGCAAGTGGACGCCGAAGGCAGCATTGCAAACTGGAGTATTCCGGGCGGACGTATTATGGGAATGGGCGGTGCGATGGATTTGGTATCCGGCGCCAAACAGGTAATCGTCGCCATGGAACATAATGCCAAAAATGGTGCACCTAAAATTTTATCCCGATGCAGCTGGCCGCTGACCGGCTATAAAGTCGTAGATATTATTGTTACGGAGTTAGGTGTCTTTGATATCACCGCTAACGGTGTGGTGGTCAGAGAATTATTTCCGAACATCAAGAAAGAGGATGTGATCAAGCGTACCGAAGCACGATTAATCTTCAACGATTAACCGAAAGTGCGGTGTTTTTCAGACAAGTTTAAGCCAATATAAGGAGAATTTTATTATGCGTGAAGCCGTGATTGTGTCTGCGGTACGAACTCCCGTAGGAAAAGCAAGAGGTGCGTTGGCTTCTGTTCCGGCCTGGGAATTGGGCAGATTAACGGTGCAAGAGGCGGTGAAACGGTCAGGCGTTGAGCCTAAGGAAATCGACGAAATCATTTTCGGTAACCTGCTGAATACGGATTGTGTCAATATGGCGCGTGTCGTCGGGTTAGCCGCCGGATTGCCGATGACCGTTCCCGGCATTACTTTAAATCGTCAATGCGCCTCGGGTATTAACGCTATCGCCTATGCCGCCGCCTTAATTCAAGCGGGTTATGGCGACATCATGGTTGCCGGTGGCGTAGAAAGCGATTCGACTCGTTGCTATATCATGGAAAAACCGACAACGGCATATCAGACCCGCCCGCCGGCATGGGTCGTACCGATTTCGGCACCCAAAGCAATCGATATTCCGATGGGCATTACCGCGGAAAATTTAGCGCAAAAATATCATCTGACCAGAGAAGAATGCGATCAGTTTGCCGTGGATAGTCATAAAAAAGCAGCAACGGCCTGGCAACACGGTTACTTTGATCAACAAATCGTGCCGGTAACAGTTAAAAACCGCAAAGGTGATAGTGTAATCACCCGAGACGAAGCATTACGTCCGGATTGTAATTTGGAGACGCTGTCCAAATTACCGCCGGCGTTTACTGAACAAGGTATCGTCACGGCCGGAAACAGCTCGCCGATGAGCGACGGTTCCGGTGCCGTTGTGGTGATGGAACGCAAAAAGGCAGAGGCCTTAGGATTAAAAATCTGGGCCAAAGTGGTGAGTTTTGCCGCTACCGGCGTTGATCCGTCAATTATGGGTATCGGTCCGGTCAGTGCGACACAAAAACTGCTGCGCAACCTGAAAATGTCGCTTGATGATATTGATTTAATCGAAATGAATGAGGCCTTCGCTGCACAATCTATCGCCTGTATCCGGGAATTGAATCTGGATACCGCCAAACTTAATGTCAACGGCGGCGCACTCGCGCTAGGTCATCCGCTAGCCGGAACGGGCGGTATTTTAGCCACAAAACTTGTTTATGAACTTGAACGCCAAAATTTAGGCACGGGGTTAATAACCTTCTGTGTCGGTGGCGGACAAGGCTTTGCCGCATTATTAGAACGGTTATAAAACGGAGATAAAATAAGGCTTATAACTAAGCCTTATTTTGCCCCTATACAGTACGGTTCATATCACTTAAAAAGTCTGCAAAATATCACCGCACTTTTCTTATTCAGATGGGGAGAGTTGTTGATTTTGTGCTAATAATCGTTCAAATTCTTTAACAAATTTCGGAATGCTTGAATTCGGGTTACGGGGATCCCAAATTAATTCCATAATATAATGATAATCTTCTTTAATATTAATTAACGTGCTGTTTGGCCCCAGTAATTTTGCTCTATGTTTTGGAATTAATAATACTACATCTTTATTAATCTCCAAATTAAAAGCACAGGTTTTTAAATTCGGGTATTCTTTATATAATTTAAAATCCAATCCCTGCATTAATAATACATCCGTACTAAAAATTTTGGAAAATAAAAACCGTTTAGGATCTTCACGAATAATTAAACAATTCTCCAGTTCCTTTAAAGAAATCGTTTCCTGCGCGGCCAGCTGATGATGTTTATTTACCGCTATACACAACGGGTCAGTCTGAAACGATAATCGGTTAAAATTAAATTTTTCTTTTAGCCATCGTCTGGTTGTGCGATTAAGAAAATTCGGGCGTAAAACAAATCCGACATCATATTCTCTTAATGATAAGAGATTTAATGCATCATCAAGTTCCGCGTCATGATAGGAAGTCGCTATATCAGGGTATTTTTGCTTAAAATTGCTCACCACGCCACTAAGCAGATGGCTAAATGCATCCCCCAAATAAACGATGGATAATTTTAAACGACTTTTTCCGGTAAAACGATGAATTACTGCGATTGAATCATCATATTGCTGAAGAATTTTTTTAGCCTCAATAAATAAAACTTCTCCGGCACTGGTTAATGCCACTCGATGAGTATCGCGAATTAATAACTCGGTACCAATACTGGCTTCTAATTCTTTTATATGGCGACTTAATACCGGCTGAGTCATATATAATCGATTAGCGGCTTTAGTAAAATTGAGCATTTCGGCTAACGCGACAAATTCACGTAAAAGTTGCAGTTTCATAACATATATCCCCTTTCATTCATTTCATTTACTCTCACATTCTGTGAGAACCCATATGATTTTATTAAATATAAAGATTACGCTCTAATAATGATTAGTGATTATGCAATATTCACATAATGAAAAAGATAAAAAGAATTTCAACCGAAAATGTACGCACGGTAATCTTTATGACAAGTCAGGATTATGATTGAGACCGTAAGTTCTGACGTGAAAGTTTAAATAAATGATGATTAAGGAGTCCGCTATGACTATCAAAGCAAATTATGAATCAGATTATGATAAACGTAAAGAGATGTCTCACGAAGAGCTTGGTACGCTGCCACATATGACGTTTGAGGAATACTCAGAAAAATTAAAAGATTGTTTCATTATGAAGCGTAAGAACGGCATCCTTGAAGCCAGAATGCATACTAACGGCGGTCCTGTCCAGTGGGGGGCGCAGCTTCATCAAGGGTTACATTATTTCTTTGATTGGGCCGGCCGTGATCCGGATAACGAAGTAATTATTCTTGGCGGTATAGGCCCGGACACCTTTAAAGGTATCGGACGGGTAAACCAGGCCGGAGAATGGCAGCCTGCAACGGAATTTGCCTCCGATCCTGATGTGGCCTGGCGTATGTATAACTATCAATTTTACGACGGAACCAACGACATCGAAGGACAAATCTTTGATCTTGAAGTGCCGACTATCGGTGTTTGGGCCGGCGCAACATTTCATTCCGATTTAGTTTTGTTTAGTGATATCACTTTAGCAACGGAAGACGCCTGGACAACCGAAATGCACTTCAGAACCAATATGGTTCCCGGAGACGGTGTTCAAATCGCATGGCGAGAACTCATGGGACGGAAACGTTTTGCGTATGCAGAATTAACCGGTGAAATTATTACCGCTCGAAAAGCACTGGCACTCGGCATGATAAATGAAATTTGTGAGGATACCGAAGCGGCATATAAACGGGCATGGGAAATTGCCGAATTGATCATGCATACCGGTACCCGCGTTACCCGCCGCATTACCACTCAAATCCTCCGTCAGCCTTGGAAAGAAGATATTGCAAAAGAGTTGCGTACTTCCTTTGCGACAGAAATGTTCGTTACTGCAACCGAACATTCTCCGCATGAAGCCGACTACTGGGATCGGGCAAAAGAAGAAGCCTCATTAGTCCGAGCTGCTGAGAAAAAAGGTAAAGTCATCCGGCCACGAATCGACGGCGGTCAGGAAGAGGATGAAATCAAATAATTGTCATTAAATGCTATTCAAAGGGAGTTCTGTCATTAAGTTTAACGATAGCCTCCCTTTTTTATAACCGATTTCCATCACATTGTACTTTTTAAGTCTCATTGGAGGAACTGAAGATGAGTCATACCGAAAAACAACTTAATTTCGGAAAACATGGCTGGACAGTCATTATTGTGCAAGCCTGTATGTTTTGGGTCGGTGCGGGTGTCACGACTCATGGTTTAAATTTAATCGTTCCCGGTCTGTCTGAATTTTATGGTTTGGATCGCAATGAATTATTGTTTTTAGTCACCCCTGCGTCTTGGGCGGCGATCCCGGCGGCCCCCATCTGTGCCTGGCTATGCACCAAAAAAGGAAGTAAATTCACGACATTGCTTTGTCTGGTTATCTGTGCAATTTGTTTCGGTTTACTCGGTTATGCCAGTACACTTACCACTTTTACCCTCTTATTTGCCGGCGTCAGTTTTTTCGGAACCGGTTATGCCTACATAGCCGGAACATCTTTAGTGGCCAACTGGTTTGTACGGAAACAAAGCCTGGCCCTGGGTTTTTGCACATTCGGGCAAACAACATCAAGTGCGTTTTTCGTTCCGGTATTATCACTTTCATTTGCGTTATTTAACTTTAATCACGGTTTTTGGACGATATCCGCCATTATGCTGATTCTCTTTGTGATTGTGTTAACCTCAATAACGAACCGCCCGGAAGATATCGGACTATATCCCGACAATGAACCTTTAGATCAACAAATCACCTCTGCCGAAGAAGAAATACGTCTGTCCGAAAGCCTAACCACCAAAAAATTATTAAGTATGAAAGATGTTTGGTATATGGGGATCGCAACCGGGGCGGTTTACATTATGCTCGTCGGTATCGTCAGTCAAATCGTGCCTCGTCTTATCGAACTTGGATTCGATCTTAATACAGCGATTTTTTATATGAGTGCCTCAGCCTTAATCGGAACAATAGGAGCCTACGCCTGGGGTTGGCTAAATCACCGTATAGGCATTAAACCTGCATTTCTTATCTACAATCTATGGTGGATGATTGCTATTTTTCTCAATATCTTTTCATCTGAAATCGCATTATTCATCTCATTGGGGATGATTGGGCTGGCCTTACCCGGCGCAACCAATTACAGCACCGCATTTATCGCAACAAAATTCCCACGCTCTTCCTATGTCAAAGCCTTAGGTATCATTCATCCGATTCAATCCATTATTCGTTGCTGCGCTTTTTCTGTTCTCGCTTTCGGGCTTGCCTATCTCGGAGGATTCAGAGGCGCCTATATGCTGCTTATCGGCATCGGTTTCATTTCATTTCTTTTAATCTGGGCCACTAATCTGACCCCTGTTCAAAATAATCAAAACCAGAATTAAGGAGTTTACTATGAAATTACAAAATAAAGTTGCCATCGTAACCGGAGCCAGTTCAGGTATAGGGGCTACCACAGCAGAATTATTCGCAGCGCAGGGTGCATCCGTCGTTATGGTTGCCCGTCGTCAAAATAAATTAACTCAGATAGCGGAAAAAATCCGCAAGACCGGCGGCAATGTCAAGGTCATTCCGGCAGATGTCAGCCGCGAAGATGAATGCCAACGGGTCGTATCCGAAACATTCGACGCATTCGGTCACTTAGATATCTTAGTGAATAATGCAGGTATTGCCGATAAACATATGCCAATTACAAAATGTTCTACCGAGTGGTGGAATGAAGTGATCCTGGTTGATCAAACCTCCGTATTTTATCTTACCAAAGCGGCACTGATGAAAATGACGAACGGTTCAATTGTGAATATTTCCTCTATTGGCGGTGTATTCGGTTCCGCCGGTATTGCGTATTCCGCCGCTAAAAGTGCGGTTATCGGAATGACGAAAAATATCGCCATGCAATATGCCGGCAAAGGAATACGCTGCAATGCCGTATGTCCCGGACCGACGCCGACTGAATTAAATACACCGGAAAAGTTGGCTACCTTTGATGAATTCGCCGCACAATGCGCCAAACATATGAATATGGGATTGCCGCACACAACAACAGAACAACAGGCTCAAGCGATATTATTTTTTGCTTCCGATGAATCCTCAGGCATAACCGGACAAATTCTGGTTGTGGATAACGGTATTACATTATAGGGGATGTTAATATGAAAGAAGTTGTTATTGTTTCCGCGACAAGAACACCGATCGGGAGTTTCGGCGGCTGCTTTAAAGAGATGAGTGCGGTAGATTTAGGCAAATGTGCCGTTATTGAAGCCATTAAAAGAGCGGGACTATCCCCTACTGACATAGACGAAGTCATTTTAGGTAATACCCTGTCTGCCGGGCTTGGGCAAAATATAGCAAGACAAATCGCTATCTCAGCAGGAATCCCCGAACAAACTCCGGCCTTTACGGTTAATAAAGTATGTGGTTCAGGGCTGAAATCCGTCGTACTGGGCGCGCAGGCAATTTGCTGTGATGATGCAGATATCGTCGTTGTCGGCGGAAGCGAAAGTATGAGTAATGCCGCTTATGCGCTCCCACATATTCGTTGGGGAACCAAAATGGGCGACAGTAAACTGATTGATACAATGATAAAAGACGGGTTAACCGACGCTTTTTCACATGTCCATATGGGAATAACAGCGGAAAATCTGGCCGAGCAGTTTGGTTTCAGTCGCCAAGAATTGGACGAATTTGCGCTGCAAAGCCAGCAGCGTGCAGAAAAAGCCCAGAAAGCAGGCCGCTTCAATGATGAAATCATCCCCGTAGAAGTCAAAACCAAAAAATCAACGATGCTGATCTCCGCAGATGAACATATCAGACAGGGTTCAACTCTCGAAGGACTGGCTAAGCTTGCCCCGGCGTTTAAAAAAGACGGTGTAGTTACGGCGGGTAATTCATCGGGTCTCAACGACGGTGCGGCTGCACTAGTATTAATGAGCAAAGAGAAAGCTGCGCAATTAAAACTCACACCGCTGGCAACGATCAAATCTTGGGCCTGCGCCGGTGTAAATCCCCAAATAATGGGTTATGGCCCGGTGCCTGCAACACAAAAAGCATTGAAAAAAATTCACTTATCTATTGCGGATCTGGATTTAATCGAAGCAAACGAAGCCTTTGCCGCACAAGCGTTAACCGTAATAAAAGAGTTAGGTTTAGATCCGAATAAAACGAATATAAATGGCGGCGCAATTGCACTAGGTCATCCTATCGGCGCATCCGGAGCAAGAATTCTGGTCAGCCTACTTTATGAAATGAAAAGAAAAAACGCCCGATACGGTTTGGCGACACTCTGTGTCGGCGGCGGTCAGGGCGTTTCGCTTATTGTGGCGAAAAACAGCTGATATTTGTGCATTTATTACGCTGTTGCCTTTATCCTATTGTGCCTGTGGAACGGTCAATTCCGGTTCTGCAGGTTTTTCAACGTCAGCGAATTGTTTGCCTTGGTTGGCCTGAATGAGGGTTTCGGTCTGATTGGCCAGTTGGGTCAGGTGCATGTTTTCATAAGCCGCTTTCATTAACGGTAACGCATCGTGTGTGGCCTGAGTGTCAGGGTATTGCTGCAGCATGCCGACCACACGGTTGGCAACGGCGACGTGCGCATTGCGTTTGGCGTAGAATTTGGCGATCGCCAGTTCATGACGGGCGAGGCTAGCTTTGATGTAGGCCATGCGTGCAACGGCGTCCGGCGCATAGGCGCTGTTCGGATAATGCTGAACTAAGGCTTGAAAATTGGCAAATGCCGCTTTGATTGAGGTACTTTCGCGGGTGGCGCGATCGACACCGAAGAAATCCTGGAAGAAATTCTCCCCTGAGGCGAAATTGGTTAAGCCCGCCATATACAGAACATAATCAAGATGCTGACTATTCGGATATTGCTGAATGAAACGATCCGCCGCCACCAGCGCTTTGGTGTAATCCTGCGATTTATAATACGCGTAAATCAGATTAAGCTGGGTCTGTTCGCCGTAACCCATGCCCGGATAACGGTTTTTTACCGCTTCCAGATAGCGGATTGCCTGAGAATAATTGCCGTCTTGTAAATAGGTCTGGCTTTTCGCGTAAAGCTCCTGTTCGGTGCCGTCCTCCACCTCTTTTTTTGACCCGGAACAGGCGGCGACAGCCAGTGCGGTTAATGCGACGAGAGTGAAATTTTTTAATTTACGCATAGTAATCCTTTTTTTACGAGCAATAATAAATGAGTTACAATAATCCGGTATTTTATAGAACATCGCTGAATAAGCAAACTATTAACTGACGGATTTTTTTATTTATGGCACAAATCACGTTGTCGGCCGAAGTTCAGCCGCAGCAAATGGGACAACGCTTAGACCAGACATTGGCGGAAATGTTCCCGGATTATTCGCGTTCACGGTTAAAAGCGCGGATTGAAAATAATGCGGTTTTGGTGAACGGTGAAATCATCAATGTGCCGCGCAGCAAAGTCTATGGCGGAGAGCAAATTGAGGTGCGGATTGAGGCGGACGATGACACCCGCTTTGAAGCGGAGAATCTGCCGCTGAATATCGTTTATGAAGACGAACATATTTTAGTGCTCAACAAACCGAAAGCATTGGTGGTGCACCCCGGCGCGGGAAACCCGAAAGGCACCGTTTTAAACGCGCTGCTGTATCATTATCCGTCGATTGCCGAAGTGCCGCGCGCCGGCATTGTCCACCGTCTGGATAAAGACACCACGGGCTTGATGGTGGTGGCAAAAACCATTCCGGCGCAGACCAAACTGGTGCGCGATTTGCAAAAACGGAAAATCACCCGCGAATACGAAGCGGTCGCATACGGCATAATGACCCAAGGCGGCAGCGTGGATGAGCCGATGGCGCGGCATCCGACCAAACGCACGCAAATGGCGGTGCATCCGCTCGGCAAGCCCGCCGTTACGCATTACCGGATTATGGAACGCTTCCGCAATTATACCCGCCTGCGGCTGCGTCTGGAGACCGGGCGAACCCATCAGATCCGCGTGCATATGGCGCATATTGCGCATCCGTTGCTGGGCGATCAAACTTACGGCGGGCGTCCCCGTCCGCCGAAAAATGCCAGCGACGCGTTTTTAAGCGTACTGCGCGACTTTAAACGTCAGGCGCTGCATGCCGTGATGCTGCGCCTGAACCATCCCGTCAGCGGTGAATTAATGGAATGGCATGCGCCGCTGCCGGATGATTTCGTACAGCTGATCGAGGCGTTGAAAGCGGATTATCTGGCGCATAAAGATGAACTGGATTATTGATATGGATGCCATTCAACCGCACTGGCCGGCGCCGGCCAATATTCGGGCGTTCACTACCGTACGGCGCGGCGGTGTCAGCCAAGCGCCCTATCACAGTTTTAATCTGGGCGCTCATGTGGGGGATGAGGAAAGTGCGGTCAAAATTAACCGCACTTTGCTGACCGAACGGTTCGGTCTGCCGCAAGCGCCCGTTTTTCTCAATCAGGTTCACGGTACGAATGTGATTAGCTTGCCTTATAGGGGCGATATGCCGCCCGCGGACGCCGCCTACAGCGCGCAGCCGAATCAGGTTTGTGTAGTGATGACCGCCGACTGCCTGCCGGTGCTGTTGTGTGATCGACAAGGCACCCAGGTTGCCGCGGCTCATGCCGGCTGGCGGGGCTTGTGCGACGGCGTACTGGAACAAACCGTAAAGCATTTTCAATGTCCGCGCGAAGATATTATCGCTTGGCTGGGGCCGGCTATCGGGCCGGCGTGTTTTCAGGTCGGCAAGGATGTGGCGGAGCGGTTTATGGCGCACGATGCCGAGGCGGAAACTGCGTTTATGCCGGATCCCGATGCGGCGGGAAAATACTTGTGTGATTTGTACTGTCTGGCCGCTCAGCGCCTGAAGCATGTCGGCGTGCGGCACATTAGCGGCGGCGAACATTGTACTTACCGGCAGGCAACGGATTTCTTTTCTTTCCGCCGCGATAAGCAAACGGGGCGCATGGCGTCGTTGATTTGGTTTACGGAAACATAACATTGCCGCCGTAAAGTGCGGTTATTTTTTTCGTAATTTATGCCACATTTTATCTTCCTGTCCGCGCCATAAACGCTGAATATTATCATGATGACGGTAAATCAGCAGACAGCACACCAACGCGACAGGAAAAGTGAATTCCGGCTTAAACCACCATACATAAAACGGCACCAGCAAAGCGGTGAGCACGGCGCTGAGGGAAGAATAACCGCTGATTAAAAATACCAGCAGCCAAGTGCCGAGCATAGAACCCGCCACCGACCAGCTAATCGGCGCAATGGCGCCGAATGCGGTGGCGACCCCTTTCCCGCCTTTGAATTTGAAAAACAGCGGAAAAATATGCCCTAAACAGGCGCCCAGCGCGACCATACCCAGTTCGAAATGGCTAAGCCCCAAATAATATCCCAGCCACACCGGCAACATCCCTTTCAGCATATCGAATATCAGCACGCTTAAGGCGACCCCGCGGCCGCCGATACGCAGCACATTAGTGGCGCCGGGATTATGCGAGCCGGCATCGCGCGGATCAGGCAATCCGAATACACGGCAAAGTAAGATTGCACTGGAAATCGAGCCTAATAAATAAGCAAACAGCATATAACAGAGGGCGAAAACGCTCATCGGCAATCTCCAATGTAGATAAATGAAAAAATTTTGTTCGTCTATTGTACATAAAGTTGATAGCATAAGCCTAATAGAATTTCACGCAACCGAGGGACAACTTGATCGATCGCATTTTTATTGAAGAATTAAGCGTCTATGCGCAAATCGGCGTGTATGACTGGGAGCAGCAAATCAAACAACAACTGCTGTTTGATATTGAAATGGCGTGGGACAGCCGGCAGGCGGCGCAAACCGACAGCGTGGAGCATTGCTTGAATTATGCCGAGGTGAGCGAATTTATTATTGATTATGTGCAATCACAACCTTTTTTGTTAATCGAACGGGTGGCTTATGAGGTCGCCGCCCGGCTCAGACAACGCTTCGGCATCTCATGGCTGCGCCTGAAGCTGCGCAAACCGGGCGCCGTCACACAGGCACGCAGTGTCGGCATTATTATCGAACAAGGGACGCTTAGCGGGCGTTAAATGCGCGTTATCGCGCACAATCGGTCTAGCGCCTCAATTTCCACCGTCGGCAAAAGCCGGCATTCGGCAAACCGATTCAGGGAATTGCCCGACAGATTAAGCCACACCGCTTGACATCCCGCCTGTAGCGCGCCTTGCACATCAGTCAGCAGACTGTCGCCGACATGCAGAATCTGCGACGCCGGCAGATGAAAATACGCCGCAGTGCGGCGGAATAAATCCGGATGCGGTTTGGCTCGCCCTTGAACGCCGCCGCGTAAAATCAAATCAAACTGACTCAGCCCGATACGTTCCGGATCCACATTGCCGTTGGTGATGACCGCCAGTTTATACTGCTGCGCCAAGCGGTTCAGCAGGGCGATATGGTGCGGCGCAACGCGAATGTTATGCCGCCATTGCAGAAAATGCTGCATGGTTTGTTCGGCAATGCGCTGAATTTCCACCGCACTTTTACCGTGACATGCCAGCAGCGCCCGCATGGTTTCCAGACGCCAGGCGGTGACATCTTCGCTTAGCCGCGGATGTTGCGCGGCGATGCGGGTTTTCCACTGCAACCAGTCAGCGCCGTCCAGCTGCGCCAGTCCGCCGAGCGCGCGCAGGCTGTCGATACAACGCTGTTCGGCCACACGAATGACCGCCGAATTGTCATACAGCGTATCGTCCAAATCAAAGCTAATCACCTTAAAAGGCTGTAAAGTGCGGTAGAATTTCATGCGGTTTTCCTATTTTTTGCGTTTGGCGCGCGGATGGGCGGCATCATAAACCTGAGCCAGATGCTGAAAATCCAAATGGGTGTAAATTTGCGTGGTAGACAGATTGCTGTGCCCCAGCAATTCCTGTACCGCGCGCAGATCCGAGCTGTTTTCCAGCATATGGGTGGCGAAGGAGTGGCGCAGTTTATGCGGGTTTAAATGACTGTTCAGCCCTTGCCGGATGCCCCAGATTTCCATGCGTTTCTGAATGGCGCGGTGCGAGATGCGGTTGCCGAGTGCGCTGACAAACAGGGCGTCATCTTTCGGATTAAATAACAACCGCACTTTCAGCCATTGCTGAATGGCGTGCAGGGCATAGCGCCCGAAGGGTAAGATCCGTTCTTTATTGCCTTTCCCGATCACCCGCACTTCTCGTACGCGGGTATGAATACTGTTCAGATTCAGTCCCTGTAATTCCGATAAACGCAAACCGGCGCTGTACATCAGCTCGATCATGGCTTTATCGCGCAGATCAATGGGGTCTTTGCTGTCATTGGCAAGCAGCCGCTGCACCTGCTCCGCATCAATGTTTTTGGGTAAATGTTTGGCCTGCTTCGG
Source organism: Necropsobacter rosorum (assembly GCA_000751835.1). Taxonomy (GTDB): domain Bacteria; phylum Pseudomonadota; class Gammaproteobacteria; order Enterobacterales; family Pasteurellaceae; genus Necropsobacter; species Necropsobacter rosorum. The sequence continues at coordinate 29,702 of CCMQ01000021.1, forward strand.
TGCCGAAACACCGACGGCGGGATTAACTTGCAACTCCCCTTGGCTGACCAGATAGCCGAGAAAGCGGCGCAGTGCGGATAAGCGCAGGGCGAGGCTTTTTTCGTGCAGCCCGTCTTTGCGGCTTTGCGCCAGAATAAACCGCACCACGCTTGGCGTCACCTGTCGCCAGCTGTCAATACCGTTTTGCCGCAACAATTCGACGATGCGCGTCAGCTGGCGCTGGTAATTACTCAGCGTATGCGGGCTGAGCTGACGCTCAATGCGCAGATAATTCCAATAGCTTTGCAGCAGCGCCTGCATTACAGATTCTCCGCATAATTGGCCAGCCAGCGTTGCAGATGCAAGGTGACAATATCCACTAAGTGTTTGAGAAAAGTGGTATCCTGCCCGTTGTGAAAATGCAGCCGGTCATGAGCGCTGAACAGCAAAAGTGCGGTCGGTTTGACGCCGGTTTTGGCGCCCAGCAAACAGCACGCCACCGAACCGACGGGAAATTCTTCCGGCAGAAATAACAGGCTTTTTTCCCGGTTGCTCATTTGACCGAGATAAAAATGGCGCAGACCGAAACGCTCCAGCCGGATGAGCTCAAAGGCGTTGCGATCCAACCAGTAGGGCTCGCCGATGGCGGCGTGTTTTTGCCAGCTGTCATTAAATAGCAGAATTTTCGCCTGTTGCAGTTCCCATTTTTGCGCCCAGCGATTGAGCACCGCAACGCCGTCGCTCAGCTGCCGGCAGGCGCTAAGTTGTTGCTGCAACGGCATTAAGGCCAGAAAAATATCCTGTTCCTGATTCGCCAGCCTGCCGAAAAAGGCCAGCTCGCTTTCCAGTTCTTTTATGCGTTGGCGCTGACGTTCCAGCTGCACCTCAATTAATGACAGCGTCCCCTGCTGCCTGTGGTTAACCTGTAGGCTGTCCAGCAACGCCAGATGAGAGGCGAAAAAATCCGGATGCTGTTCAAGATATTGTGCGATTTGCTGTTCGGTTAATGGCTCGTTCATTCTGATCACCTTATCACTTATCGGCACGATAAAAGTGCGGTGGATTTTTCGCACGTTTTTACAGTCTTATCACGCCGTCATAAACATGGGTAGCATCGCCGGTCATATACAGCGGCCGGCCTTCGCCCGCCCATTCAATGGTCAGGCTGCCGCCGGGTAAATCCACCTGCACGCGCGAATCCAGCAAGCCCTGCATAATCCCCACCGCCACGGCGGCACAGGCACCGCTGCCGCACGCCTGCGTTTCGCCCGCGCCGCGTTCGTAAACCCGCAGTTTAATATGATCGCGCGCCACTACCTGCATAAAACCGGCGTTCACCCGCTCCGGAAAACGTTCATGACTTTCCAGCAACGGGCCGAGCTGCGCCACATTGGCGCGGCTGATATCCTCCACCTGCACCACGCAATGCGGATTGCCCATCGACACCGCGCCGCACAGCACGGTCTGGATCGCCGTGCGCAGAATATAATTTTTCTCGAATTTATTGGCGCTAAACGGAATTTTCGCCGGCTCCCACACCGGCTCGCCCATATTAACGCGAACCGTGCCGTCTTCTTTTACGCTGAGCAGCATTTTGCCCTTCGCCGTACTGACCGCAATCTCCTTTTTATTGGTCAGCCCCTTTAACGTGACAAAACGGGCGAAACAGCGCGCACCGTTGCCGCATTGCGCCACTTCGCTGCCGTCGGCATTGAAAATGCGGTAGTGAAAATCTAGTTCGGGATCATAAGGCGGTTCGACAATCAGCAATTGGTCAAAGCCGATACCGCGGTGGCGATCCGCCAGTTTTTTGATGGTTTCGGTCGGGAAATAAACATTTTGCGTGACGGCATCCACCACCACAAAATCATTACCCAGCCCGTGCATTTTGGAAAACTGCATGTTTCCGTCCTTAAAAATTCGTCGCGATTGCCCCGCATTATAATCAGCAACCGATAATGAGTAAATAATCATTGCTTTCGATGTAAAGTGTTCCCTATTGAATTTTTCAAATTAATAGATTTTATTTAAAAATATTCGTCACTGCGCCTTGAAATCGGCAAATTAGGTATTACTTACATTCCATCAATGAGACGTCCGTTTATACGGAATGAACATCGAACGGAGGATTTTATGAATATTGAAAAATTTACCACCAAATTTCAACAGGCACTGGCGGAAGCGCAGTCTCTGGCGTTGGGGAAGGATAATCAATTTATTGAACCAGTGCACTTAATGAGTGCGCTGCTCAATCAGCAGGGCGGCTCGGTGGCGCCGATTTTAACCGCCGGCGGGGTCAATCTCGCCTTATTGCGTAACGAGTTAAACGCGGAGCTGAATCGTCTGCCGCAAGTTTCGGGCAACGGCGGCGATGTGCAGATTTCACGCGCGCTGCTGAATTTACTCAATCTGTGCGATAAACTGGCGCAGCAAAAGCAGGATAAATTTATTTCTTCCGAGCTGTTTTTATTGGCGGTGCTGGACGATAAAGGCAGTTTGGGCGATATACTGCGCAAGTGCGGTGCAAAAAAAGAACGTTTACAGCAGGCGATTGAACACATACGCGGAGGACAACAGGTGAACGACCAGAATGCGGAAGACAGCCGTCAGGCATTGGAAAAATATACCATTGATTTAACCGCCCGGGCGGAAAGCGGGAAACTTGATCCGGTGATTGGCCGAGATGAGGAAATCCGCCGCACCATTCAGGTGCTGCAACGCCGTACCAAAAACAATCCGGTGCTTATCGGCGAACCGGGCGTGGGGAAAACCGCCATTGTGGAAGGATTGGCGCAGCGTATCGTCAACGGTGAAGTGCCGGAAGGGCTGAAAAACAAACGGGTGCTGTCGCTGGATATGGGCGCGCTGATCGCCGGGGCGAAATACCGCGGGGAATTTGAGGAACGTTTGAAAGCCGTGTTAAACGAACTGGCGAAAGAAGAAGGCCGGATTATTTTGTTTATCGACGAAATTCACACCATGGTCGGTGCCGGTAAAACCGACGGCGCGATGGATGCGGGCAACCTGCTGAAACCGTCGCTGGCGCGCGGTGAACTGCACTGCGTGGGCGCCACTACATTAGACGAATATCGTCAGTATATTGAAAAAGACGCCGCGCTGGAACGCCGTTTCCAAAAAGTGTTTGTGGACGAACCGAGTGTTGAAGATACCATTGCGATCCTGCGCGGGCTGAAAGAGCGGTATGAAATTCACCACCATGTGCAGATCACCGACCCGGCGATCGTCGCGGCGGCAACCCTTTCTCACCGCTATATTTCCGACCGTCAACTGCCGGATAAAGCCATCGATTTAATCGACGAAGCGGCCTCCAGCATCCGGATGGAAATTGATTCCAAACCGCAGCCGCTGGATCGGCTGGATCGCCGTATTATCCAGTTGAAACTGGAACAGCAGGCATTGCAGAAAGAAGACGATGACGCCAGCCGTAAACGGTTAGACATGCTGGAAAAAGAACTGGCGGAAAAAGAACGGGAATATGCCGAACTGGAAGAGGTGTGGAAAAGCGAAAAAGCCGCCCTGTCCGGCACGCAGCATGTTAAGGCGGAACTGGAAAACGCGCGCACTCAGCTGGAACAGGCGCGGCGTGCCGGTGATTTAAACCGCATGTCCGAATTGCAATACGGCGTGATTCCGTCACTGGAAAAACAGCTGGCGCAGGCGGAAACCTCCGAAGGTAAGGAGATGACCTTGCTGCGTTATCGTGTCACCGACGAAGAAATCGCCGAGGTGCTCTCCCGCGCCACCGGTATTCCGGTTTCACGCATGATGGAAGGCGAAAAAGAAAAACTGCTGCGTATGGAAAACGAACTGCATAAACGCGTGGTCGGTCAGGACGAAGCCGTCGTGGCGGTGGCAAACGCGATTCGCCGCAGCCGCGCCGGATTATCGGATCCGAACCGTCCGATCGGCTCATTCCTGTTTTTAGGGCCAACCGGGGTGGGTAAAACCGAATTGTGCAAAACCCTGGCGAATTTTATGTTTGACGACGAGAACGCCATGGTGCGGATCGATATGTCCGAGTTTATGGAAAAACACAGCGTTTCCCGTTTAGTGGGCGCGCCTCCGGGCTATGTGGGGTATGAAGAAGGCGGTTATCTGACCGAAGCGGTGCGCCGTCGGCCGTATTCCGTGATTCTGCTTGATGAAGTGGAAAAAGCCCATCACGATGTGTTTAATATTCTGCTGCAAGTGCTGGATGACGGTCGTTTAACCGACGGTCAGGGCAGAACGGTGGATTTCCGCAACACAGTCGTGATCATGACCTCGAATCTGGGTTCCGATTTGATTCAGGGCGGTACCAACGAAACCTACGGCGAAATGAAACAGCTGGTCATGAGCGTGGTCAGCCGGCATTTCCGCCCGGAATTCATCAACCGTATTGATGAAACCGTGGTATTCCACCCGCTTGGTAAAGCCAACATCAAAGCCATTGCGCAGATTCAGCTGGCACGGCTGGTCAAACGGATGGACGGTCACGGTTATCAAATCCGGTTTACCGATAACGCGCTGGATTTCATCAGCGAAATCGGTTACGACCCGGTTTACGGCGCAAGACCGCTTAAACGCGCCATCCAAAACGAGGTGGAAAATCCGCTGGCGCAACAGATTTTATCCGGCAAATTGCTGCCGGGTAAAGCAGTGAGCATTGATGCGGTCGATGGAAAAATCGTTGCCACACAATAACACAAGCGCATCATTGCGCCACAACTCCGGGCAAAACCTGCCCGGTTCGTTGCCAAAAATCTGTGCGTCGCATAACGCATTGTTCACGCGCAGATTTTTTCTGTTATATGCCTCAAAACGCTCGAAAAAACGACCGCACTTTTTCTACCAAAGTGCGGTCGTTTTTTTCATTATTTTTTCCGTACAGAATTAGCCGGTTATTTGGCGGATATCCGCCAGATAAATTGCCGGTTTACCTTCAAAATCACTGCCGAATAATACGGCGCTATCATCCGGGTTAAATGACGGATGCGGATGGGTGATCTGGCGATCGCCGTCCAGCACTTTCCAGGACGAATTGTGTTTGGCGACTTTAACGATACGTTGTTTGGCGATATCGAACAGATACAGGAACGGATCGTTTTCGATATGATAACTGTTGCTGTCATCAACATCGACCGGCGCATCGCAACCGTCGCCAATCAGTAAATTTCCGTTGAAATTACTCATTAAATGTGAGCACGGCGGCATAGTCATCAGACGGGTATTGTCTAAGCTCACCGGATCGACACTGTAAATCACACGTTCGGTTTGCCCTTTAAAATAAGACACATAAATCATCTTCGAGCCGTCCGGTACCCAGAATTCATGGGTGCAGGATTCGCCCGGCCGCTGTGTTTTGGCTTTTCTGAGGTTGCTGCCGTCTTGATCGATAAACCACATGCGGGCATCCACCAAATCATGCGGGCCTTCATGGCAGAATCCGATAATGCTGTCGTCAAACGGGCGATAAGTCGGATGTCCGAGCCACACGTTATCCTGATGCACCACAGCCAGTTCGCCGGTTAAAATATCCACTTTAATTAAGCGGCAAGTGGGATGCGTATGATAAAAGGCTTTGAATTTATCCCAGTCGGTCAACGGTTGCCAGCAGGATTTCAGAATTTCGATTCCCACCAGTTTCGTGCAGTCGGAATTGGCCACCCAAGTGCCATAACCTTTCCATTTTTCATCCACGGTGTAAATCACCTTTTCTTCCAGCGTGTGCAAATCCACCTGCCGTAAACTGGATTCATTTTTGACATAGAAAAAGGAGTTATCGTCCGCGGCGATAAAACCGCCGAAAGTATTATCGCCCTTTCCTTCGGTCAGTTGGGTTGCCGTTTGCGTCGGCAGATCCAGCAGATAATAATTGCGATTGCCGTCAAAATCGCCGGCAAACAGTAACTTGTTGCCGTCTTTGGTAAAGCATTTCTGATAGAAATAATTGCGGTGACAGCTGACCGCTTTCGGCGTCAGACGGGTGATTTTAGTTTGCGTATCCGAATCCGTAAACGATTCGAACTGCAAGCGGATTGTGTTTCCTTTAGCCATAAATACGTCCTTAATCTGGTTTATCATCAGGCGGGCAATAAACGAGCCGACGCCGGTTTATTGCCGCAAATGAAATTTATTTGATTGCCGCGCTGCGTTTTAATCCGTAACCGACCGCAAAGATAGCCAACGCACAGCCCGCAAACAGTATTCTGCCCCACAGCGGATTCGGAATAAATACCATTAATAATAAACCTGCCGCCATAATCAATACTAACGTACTGAGTTTTTGACGCTGCACACGGTCGATTTCATCCTGACCTTCTACGGCGATACATTCGCGATCCACATCGTTAAAGAAGGCGATTCGTCTTGCTTTGTTGTCATCGTTGTCTTCTTTATAGAACAGCGTGGTTAAACAGAAGAAGCCGGCGGTAAAGAATAAATGCGCCGCGATGGTGATGATGACCTTAAGTTCGGAAATTTCCCGTTTGGTTAAATCTTCTACGCCGAACCAGCTTGCGACATATTGCGGGGTGAAGATTTGCACCACCGACCATGACACGAACATTCCGAATACTACGGTGGCCCAAGGCGCCCATTTCGGTGTTTTACGGATAATAATGCCTAAGAATAGCGGCACCAGAATCGGGGATTGCAACAAGGTGGCGACTTGCATCATTAATTCGAATAAGCTCAAATGTTTCAATGAGTTGAAAAATTGTGCCATTAAGATAACCAAAATACCGTTCACAATGCACACAATTTGACCGGCGCGTAATAATTCTTTATCGTCCGCTTTGCCTTTCCGCACAATGGGTGAATAAAAGCTGCGCACAAACACACCGGAGTTGCGGTTTAACGCGGAATCCATGGATGACATGGTAGCGGCGAATAACCCTGCCATTAATAATCCGACGGTACCGATCGGCATCACATTACGCGCAAAGACCAGATAGACGGCATCCGAGGCTTTTTTGCCCAGTTCCGGATAAGCCTGCGCCGCATCCGGATAAATAATTGCGGTAACCCAAGGGGGAATAAACCAGATAATCGTACCGAATAACATCAGCAGTAAGGCAAAGATCGCGGCTTTGCTGGCGTTGTTGGAATCTTTTGCGTTTAAAAAGCGGTAAGATTCCTGCATATTGTTGATACTTTGTAACTGTTTTACGATAAAAAACAGGAAGGTACACACAAGAATCAACGGATAATTCATATCCGGGCCGGAAACAAAACCGCCCGGGAATTTTTCAATGATTTCACCCGGCCCGCCGACGACGACTAATCCGACGACGGCACAGGCAACGGAAATGACGGCAACCACCAGCATTTGTACAAAATCGGATGCCACCACGCCCCAAGCGCCGCTGAGCAAAGACACTAATAATACCGAAATACCGGTGACATAAATGGTGACGGTAATATCCGCATCAAATACCGCAGAAGCGAAAACGGATAAACCGTTCAGCCACACTCCGGCATTAATTACGCTGAGCGGGATGATCACCCAAGTAAAGAATTGCTCATTCGTTGCACCGAAACGACGTCCGACGGCTTCTGTCGGCGTATCGACGCGCATTTGCCGAAAGCGTTTGGCAAAATAGAAATACGCGAAAACATAAGCGACCATATTGCCCACAAACACCGCGATAACGGATAAACCGTCGGTAAACGCTTTACCGGCCGCGCCGGTGAAGGTCCAGGCGGAGAACTGGGTCATAAATGCAGTACCGCCGACCATCCACCACAACATTTTACCGCCGCCGCGGAAGTAATCACTGGTACTGTTACTGGCCATTTTTTTAAATACTAAGCTGATTGCTACAATGATACAGAAGTAACCGGCTATCACTAAATAATCAATAGTCATGAGATAACGCCTCCAATAATGTCTTATTACCGGCGTTAAATTTAGCATAGAAGAAAATAAAAAAATGTGATCAATATCTATTATTTAAAACATTGTTTTATTTTTATAGATTCAACGTTTTGTATTTTAATTTTATGTGTTTTGTTTTTGTTGATAAAATTTATTGGCGCCCCAAATAAAAACAGGGCAGTAAATCTGATGCCCTGTTATTTTAGCGGAATAACTCGATGAATTAACGCAATAATTGTTGAATTTTCTTCACCTCTTCCAGACCGCTGTTATCGTCAGAAAACGCTGTCCGAGTTAATTCCCGCAGTTTTTGCATCCCATCGGTTTGCACCGGCGTCATGTCCGTTGTCGCTAAAAAAGCGTTATCGATTACTACATCACCGTTTACCACATCCGGATACTGACTTGCCTGATGGAAACGGAAAGAACGGTTATGCGTGAAAGTGCCTTGTTTCGGGCCTTTTTCATACGGGCTTTTTCTGAACAGGAAATTAAAGCGTTTATTGTCAATCGCGACGTTATCCGCCACGGTGAACGTACCCGGATTAAAGTTATCGGTAAAACCGTCCATATTGTTTCGGAAGGCAAGACTGTTTGTGATCACATGCGGCACCGGAATGCCTTCGCCGCCCAGTTTAAAACCGTTACCGATAGAAGCGCTTTTACTTTTCACCGTCAGGGTTTGTCCGTTCATAAACGCGATGGAATCTTTAATCGTAACGACGCCGTTCGGGCCGTCTTCCACTTTGTTAAACAGATCCCAGCCGTCGTCAATGTTATGGTGCGAGATACAACGAATAAAAGTATTACCGTCGCCGACCCGCATTTTCGCCGCAAAACCGTCGGCGTTGATTTGGGAATCATCCATATTATTAAAACTGATGCTGTCGGTTACAATGTTATGACTGGCCCATAACGGTCTGCCGATTTTTTCCGGCGACGTAATCTGGAAGCCGGTATCCGGCGCACCGTGCGTAACGATATTGTTGAAATGGTTATAACTACCGTGAACGATCAGACTGGCGCCGTCCACTTCAATATCTTCCACATTCCAGAAGCTGGCTTTATGCTGTAGTTCGCCGACAAATTTCACCTGATTTTTCACCCCTTTAAGGGTTTTCAACGCGCCTTTTAAGCCGCTGCTCTCGGCACGGATTTCAATGGCGGGATACTCACCCGGCTGTAACTGAATAGTACCGCCCGGCGCTAACAGCTGAAGTGCGGTGCTTAAATCCAACGGTTTTTGTGCCGAGCCGTCGCCGTCCGCCGTACCGTTCGGGGCGACATATAATAAGTCAGGCAGTTTGATATGAGAGCGTTCAATGCTGAACGTCGTCTCAAAGCCTTTCTCCTTAAGGTTTGCTTGCGGTATGAATTGCACCCTTATCTCGGTTTTGTTGCGATCCAATTTAAGACTGTGCGGCATAAATTCACCGGCTTTAATTAAGGATGACGTCAATATCCGTTTGCCGTCCTGGGTCAGCACGAACCGTCCGTCATAATTCGCCCGCGCCTGAAAAACATACTCCGTGCCGGACGCCTTGCGAGGCGATTCAATACTGACAATTAACGGCAATGTTTTTGGCGTAAATTGAGCCGGCGTCACGCTTTTTCCCTCACTTAACCGCAACTCGACATTCTCCACGGTAATTTTCGCATTGCGGGAGGCAAAGAAGCCCAAATATTGTTTTTGCGCATTTTGATTGGCGAGAATACCCGGATTCACGTTATCCAACACCTTTTTATACTCTTGCTCACCCTGACGAGAGGTGAGAACAAAACCCTGATCATTTTTTTCCAGCGTTAACCGTAACTGCCGGTGATTGAAATCGATGCCTTCCGCATAATCTTCGCGGACTAATTTATTCCCCGCACTGCCCCACGGTTCTTTAATACCCTCGCGGTAAGAGGCATTGATATTCACTTTACCGTTATGCTCTCTGGCATTGCTGCGTAATAAATTCATCACCATATTGGACGCGGCGGGAAATTCCTCATAACCGACGGGCTGCGGAACCTCTCTCGGTTTGCCGATAATATCGCGCACCATAATGCCGGCGCCTTCCTGACGGTTCGGTTTGGCGCCGGTTTCCGGCCCGAGCTGATCGAGATATACATCGGCCGAAATCACAAAATTGGTATTAATCGGCAGTTCGGTATAATAATAAGTAACCCCTTCATGAGAATTCGCCAGCTTGCCGCCGCGGCTTTCAATGGTAAAACGGGGCGCCAATGCGCCGTCTTTTACCGGCATGCCGTTTACGGTGGTTTGATTGATGCCGACCTTTTCCGGCAGAATCGTCGAACCGAAGTTTAAATCGGTAGATTGACCGAAAGTGACACTTTTCCATACCAGATCACTCGGGTTGACCGCGGCGCTCATGCCGGATGTCGAAAATAATGCGAAATAAAAAAGAGAAGCCAGCGTTTTATTGGACATAAATAATCTCCTGAATTTCCGTTAAATACAACCGATATGCTGATCCCGTAAAAAATCGCCTATCAGCTGTGATGACATAGTGTTTGGCGGTGTGAGGTATTCCTAATCGTATCGGTACAGGAAAACACGGATAACCCTGCTGATAATTCGATTAAGCGCTGATAATGTACCACGGCTAAAAAGGAAAAAATGTGATCACTATCTTAAATTTGAAATATCGTTTTATTTTTAAAGAATTGATATTTTAGATTTCACCAAAAAGATAAAAAAAGGCGGTATGATACCGCCCGGCAAGTGTTTGTGATTAAATGCAGATATGCACGATCTTACACCCGAAATGTTGTGCGTTTTCGACAAAATAACAGCGCCCAATGCAAAAGCGAAAAGCGCGGTGTAGTTTTTATTTGATAAAATCCTGTCTCATTGGGGTGAACGTATCCAGCAGCACACCCGGTTGCAGGCAGACACAACCGTGCATCACGTTCGGCGCTTTGTATAACACATCACCGGCATTAACGGTTTTAGTCTCATCACCGATAGTAAATTCAAAACTGCCGGATAACACATAAGTTAATTGTTCGTGCGGGTGATTGTGCATCGCACCGACGGCCCCCTGTTCAAAATGCACTTCTACTGCCATAATATTCTCACTGTAAGCGAGAATTTTACGTTTTACGCCGCCGCCGAGATCCTCAAGCGGAATAGTTTTGTTATAGACAAACATCCTGTCTCCTTATTTCGCTAACATTTCACCAGATTAACCACTTCGCGCACCAGACGTCCGATTTCGTCCCAGTTTTTCGCGGCGATCAGCGATTTGTCCACAAACCAGGAACCGCCGCAGGCGACGATATTTGGGATTGCCAGATAATCGTTAATATTATGCACATTGATCCCGCCGGTAGGCATGATTTGTAATTGTGCGTAAGGGCCGAGCAGCGCTTTGATCATTTTCACGCCGCCACTGGCTTCCGCCGGGAAAAATTTGACGGCGCGGATCCCCATTTCCAGCGCCGCTTCAATCGCCATCGGATTGTTCACGCCCGGTGTGACGGGAATATTCAGCGCCTGACACAGCCGTACGATGCGCGGGTTAAAGCCCGGTGTGACGATACAATCCGCACCGGCATTTTTGGCGCGGACTACCTGATCCGGCGTCAGTACCGTGCCGGCGGCGATCAAAATGGCCGGATTATGCCGGCGCAGCAGTCGAATCGCCGCTTCCGCCGCCGCAGAACGGAATGTGATTTCCACCACCGGCAAGCCGTTGGCCGCCAAAGTATCGGCAAGCGGCAGAATATCTTCCGCCTGCTCCAGGGCAATCACCGGCACCACTTTCAGTTGTGCCAGTTTGTCAATAAGTTGTGCTGTCGTCTCACTCATAACAGGTTCCTAATTAAACTGATGAATAAAATGTGCGGTCGCGGCTTGCTCAATAATCGCGCCTTTATGCCGGATAACCACGCCGGCCAGCGCATTACCTTGCCGGCAGCAGCAAGCTAAGGGTTTATTTTGCAGATAGCCGTTTAAAAATCCGGCGTTAAACGCATCGCCCGCCGAGGTGGTGTCAACCACGTTTTCAACGGTGGCCACCTCGATATGTTGTTCTTCGCCGTTAAAACTGCTGAAAAACGCACCGCACTTACCTTGTTTCACCACCACGGTTTTGACGCCCGAGGCTTTCAGTCGGCGGACGGTGTGTCGTGCGTTTTCATCCTGCCAGACGGTCTGTTCGTCCTCAAAGGTGACCAATGCCAGACTGACAAAGGGCAAAAGTGCGGTATAAATTTGCTGCGTTTCTTCTAACGACGCCCATAAATTCGGGCGATAATTACTGTCAAACGCAATTTCAACCCCTTGCTGCGCCAGCCGTTTGAGCTGGCCGATAAAGGTGATGCGATCCGGCGGCGGTAAAATGGCCAGCGAAATTCCGCTCAGATAAATCATATCCATCTGTTCCAGCTGTGCCAGAATCCGGGGATAATCGTCATGCTGCAATAAATAGCGGGCGGCGGACTGATTGCGCCAGTAAAGAAACGTGCGTTCGCCCTGCCGGTCGAGCTGAATCAGATACAATCCCGGCTGTCGGCGTTCATCGCGCAGGACCAGATCGGTACGGATATGGTCATCCTGCCAGTGATGAAGCATGCCTTGACTGAGTTTATCCGTGCCTAATACCGACACATAGTGAATGTCAAACTGCCGGCTTGGGCTGACGCGCGCTAAATAAGTCGCCGTATTCAGCGTATCGCCGCCGTAAGTCTGGCGCATCTTGCCGAACGGTTCGCCGTTCAGTTCAATCATACATTCGCCGATAATCGCGATTTTTTTCATTGCCTGCTCCCGATGCAAACAAACCTGCTTATGCGGGATAAACAGGTTTGCTGCACATTGATTAGTTAGCCAGAATATCGCGGACGAACCGTTCGATTTCTTTGTCTTGGCAATGGGCGAAGAAACATTGCTGGAAACGTTCGCCGCTGACCGCCGTTTTCACTAATGCCGGGTCAATGGCGCGTAAGGTATCCAAATAGTTATCTTTTACCACCGCACTTTTGACTTGGTTTAAAATACCGGCGTTGCGCACCTGCGGTTCTTTACGTTCCGCCGGGTAGCCTTCGCCATACACACCGGTAAAGGCTTTTTCGAACATATAACGCACATTTAATTCCGCGCCCCAGCCGAACCCTTTGGCAAAGGCTAATGCCAGCGCATTGCCGTTATTAATCTGGCAGAACAGGAACGCATCGGTCGGGTCGAGGCAGTAGCCGCATACCACGCCCGGATGAATATTAAGCGACATCATCGCGCCTTGTCCGGTGCCGCAGCCGGTAACCACAAAATCCACCGCTTTCGCATTCAGCAGAATGCTGGCCATAATCCCTAAATGAATGTAGGTCAGGTGATGATCATTTTCATCGGACATCCCGACGTTAAACACTTCGTAGCCTTTCGGATCGACCACATTTTTTAATTCTTTCAGTATCATCGCATTTTTGGCTGCCTGACTGTTTTCCATCATTAATGCAATTTTCATTATATCCACCTATTAATTAATTGAATCGAAAACGAATTATTGCGACGCGGCGTTATCTTGCCAGCCAGCCGCCGTCAACCGCAACGGTATAACCATTCACATAATCTCCCGCGGCGGAAGCCAGAAATACGCACGGGCCGACTAAATCGCTCGGCGTTCCCCAGCGACCGGCAGGAATGCGGTCTAAAATTTCTTTGCTGCGGGCTTCATCGGCACGCAAAGCGGCGGTATTGTCGGTTGCCATATAGCCCGGCGCCACCGCGTTTACATTAATATGATATTTCGCCCATTCGTTCGCCATGGCGCGGGTAATCCCCATCACCGCACTTTTTGAGGCCGTATAGGAAGGCACGCGGATACCGCCCTGGAATGAAAGCATTGACGCAACGTTGATGATTTTACCGCCGTGACCTTGCTTAATAAACTGTTTTGCCGCCAATTGCGACAGGAAGAACACGGTTTTTAAGTTGATATTAATGACGTCGTCCCAGTTTTGTTCGCTGAAATCAATCGCATCTTCACGACGGATAATGCCGGCGTTGTTGACTAAAATATCAATTTTACCGAATGCCGCAACGGCTTTTTCGATGATGCCGGCCAGGTCGTCCTGCTTCATCAGGTTTGCCTCAATATTCACGAATTGACGCCCAGCCGCTTCAATTTTTGCTTTCGTTTCTAACGGCTCGACCAGATTAACACCGACAATATGACAGCCGGCCTGTGCCAAACCTAATGCCATACCTTGTCCGAGGCCGGTGTTGCAACCGGTGACTACGGCGACTTTTCCGGTTAGATCAAATAAGTTCATTTTGTGTCTCCTTTGGGTTGAGTATGTTGAATTCAGGCGAAATAGCATATTCGCTATTTTCTCTGTATGATAGGCATTATACTCAAATAAAAATATATTACAATAAATATGAAACAATATTTCAATTTTAAGATTAATTTTCTGCTCGCGTAAGTTTTTTTCTAAAAAAAACTTTTTATGCTATTATTTGTACCATTTATAGCAGAATTTCGTTCAACCATAATCATATATGACGTGTGGAACACCATGGAAAAAGAAACGCAACCGGAAGCAGTCTCTTCAGTATTAAAGGTTTTTGGAATTATTGAGGCGCTGGCTGAACAAAAAGAAATCGGTATTACCGATTTGGCACAACGATTAATGATGTCTAAAAGTACGACATACCGTTTTTTACAGACCATGAAAACGCTGGGATTCGTCTCGCAGGAAGGCGAAACGGATAAATACAGCTTAACCTTAAAGCTGTTTGAGGTTGGCGCCAAATCCTTGGAATATGTGGATTTAATCACATTGGCCAATAAGGAAATGGCCCACATTGCCAAGCAAACGAATGAAACGCTGCACTTAGGCATGTTAGAGGGCAATGAAATCATTTATTTGCACAAAATCGATTCCAACTACAGCTTAAGAATGCACTCCCGTATCGGGCGGCGCAATCCGTTATACAGTACCGCGATCGGAAAAGTGCTGTTGTCCGATTACAGTAATGCGGAAGTGCAGGAAATACTGAAAGACGTCGTTTTCATCAAACATACCGAAAAAACGCTGGAAAATATCGAGCAGCTCGAGCAGGAACTGGATAAAGTGCGGCGCCAGCATTATGCGGAAGATAATGAAGAACAGGAACCGGGCTTAAGATGTATCGCCGCGCCGGTGTATAACCGGTTCGGGAAAATTATCGCCGGCATTTCTATTTCGTTACCAACCATCCGTTTTAAAGAAGAACAGCTGCCGCATCTGGTCAGTCTGCTGCAATATGCCGGTAAAAAAGTGTCCGAACAGTTAGGCTATCATCATTATCCGCCGATTGCGGACGCACTATAGCGCAAACAAATCAGCATTACGGCATAAAAAGGCGGTGAATTTACCGCCTTTGTTATTGTTATGTTAAATAACCTTATGATTTCCATATGAAATTTTAATCTAACAGATCGTTTTGAAAGCCAGCGATTATCAGAAATAAACGCGCGATCCCAATGCGATGCGTTTTTCTTTTTCAAGCGTATTACCCGCCTGTTTGGTTTTGAAAGTACCGCCCTCAACATAAATCACAACATATTGATTAAATTTATGATCGGCGCCCAGAAACCATCCGCTAAAATCGCCGTCGGCCTTTCCTTTTGTCTCGCCGGTGCCCCAAAGGTATTCGGCATAGACTTTATGTCGTTCCGTCAGATGATATTTCATACCCAGCTCAAATTGATTTAATTTTTCAAATTTTGCGCTGCCGATACGAAATCGATGATCAGCATGACCGGTCGGTGATTTGGCGTGCGCCCAGTCAAAACCGATTGCCGCCGGGCCATAAGCGAAACGCACGGATGTGCCGGCCAGTTTTTGCGTATATTCATTACTGGCGAGTTTACCGTCTTTTTTCTCGCCGTATCCGCCGGCGGCTTCAACGGTCAACTGATCAAATTTCTGCCGGTAGAACAGTGCCAGCGTAAATCCATTGCCTTTATCCGATAATTTTTCCTTGTCGCGATCGTTATCCGCATGTTTGGCGGCGCTGCCGAATAAATAATCGGCGCCGAAACGGAATCCGTTAAATTCTCCGCTCAGAAAACTGACTGCTTTATCCGCTGCGGTGGTGAGTTTGGCGATTTTGCCTAATTCGTAAGTAAAATTGGAATAACCGATGCTATCGCCCAGCAATGCCTGTTTACCGAACGTCAGCGTGCCCTGTTTGTGCCGGATACCGGCATATAACCGTTTAGTATGCAGATTGTCACCGATATTGTCATTGCTGAAGCGAAACTCGACATTTGCCAGCGCGCTAAAACCGCTGCCGATATCCTGATAGGCGTGGAGGCGTAAACGCGATCCTCTGTCAATCAGATCCGTCCGTTTATTGCTGAAATTTGCAATTTCCAGCGAAAGACGCCCGTCAAGGTTAATTTTTGTTCCGTCTTTATGATAAATCGTCGTCGCGTTTACCGCGCCTGCTGCCGTTGCCATAATACTGAATGCGATAAGTGTTTTTTGCATAGTGCCTCACGTTAAGGGAGTTAGGATTTAATGATATAAACCGCATATCATGGAGAAGTTTTCAGGAAAGAACGGAAATGCTGTTGTTCTCCGCTGCAATGTAGGCAAAGACAGTCTGCTTGTCAACCGAGGGGATAATTGTATTTTCTTGATATATCAACAACTTAATAAAATAAAACTTGGTTTCAAAATGTGATCAAACTCATAATTATACAAAAAACTTTTGTTACTGGGTTGTTGTTTTAAAATATAACATATTGATTTTAATCAATTATATTTTCTATTAATAATTTAAAATGAAAAAATATAAATACAAATTAAATATTTTTAAAACATTGTTTTAAAATGTGATAAGCGTCACACCGATTAACTCGGCAGACAGTTCGGAACGTGTTTTTTGCGCCGTCATAATATCACCGCTTCATATGCGGAGATAACCGGTTTCATCGACATGTCGCAACGCGCTATTTTATACCCATGGCTCAACCGCCAAAACTTCCGCTATATTGACCGCACTTTTTTTGATTCGCCAGCGAATATTAAATTCATACAAGGCGATGCCGTGCATACGTTCGCTGGGTTTGCCCTGCAAATAGGCGGGGCGGGGATCCTGCTGGATAATCTGGCGGATAAAACGGATAAAGTGCGGGTATTTTTTCTCCAGTTTCTGCGCACGGTCGAGGGCTTGCGCCGTGAATTCCACCTGTAACAGCGCCTGCGGTTTGCTTTGTGCGAAGCCGCATTTTGCCGCCGGTTCACTGTCGGCATAGGCGATGTAGGGTTTGATATCGAAAATCGGAGTGCCGTCCACTAAATCGACAGCGCCGAGATGCAACAGAACACGGCCATTACGGCATTCGATACGGCGCAGTTCCGCTTTGGATAAGCCCAGCGGATTCGGACGATGGGTGGAACGGGAGGCAAACACGCCGATGTGCTGATTCCCGCCTAAGCGGGGCGGGCGCACGGTCGGCTGCCATTTGCCGGCAGGAATTTTATCAAACCGGAAAATCAGCCAAATGTGAGAAAATTGTTCCAAACCGCGAACCGCCTGCGCCTGATTATAAGGCGGCAGCAATTCGACGATGCCGACCCCGTCCTGCACTAAATCAGGCTGGCGGGGAACGGAGAATTTTTCTTTGTACGGGGTGCGGATAATGGCAACCGGCTGTAATTGAAGGGATGAATCCGACATATTTTCCTTAAAACAGTTAAAAAGCACGCAATAAACTTGTAGAATATGCCATTATTGTACGCAAAGTGCGGTGAAAAAAAGACTTTTTTCTGAAATTAAGTGAACATTATGAACAAAGACACATTTAAAATGTGGATAGAAACGGCAAGACCGAAAACCCTGCCTCTTGCCGCGGCGTCAATTATTATGGGCGCGGCTTTAGCCTATCGTAGCGGGGGATTCAGCTGGCGTATTACTTTATTGTGCCTGTTGACCACGTTGTTATTGCAGGTTTTATCGAATTTCGCCAATGATTACGGCGATTACCAGAAAGGCTCGGATACGGCCGAGCGCATCGGCCCTTTACGCGGCATTCAGCATGGCGTCATCAGCGCCTCACAGCTTAAACTGGGCCTGCTGGCGGTGATTGTTGCCAGTCTTGTCAGCGGCAGTTTACTGCTGGCGGCGGCTTATCGCAATCTGGCGGATCTGATCGCCTTCGGGCTGCTGGGCGGCGCGGCCATTGTGGCGGCAATCACTTATACGGTGGGAGAAAAACCTTACGGTTATTTGGGATTAGGCGATATTTCGGTGTTTGTTTTTTTTGGTTTGCTGGGCGTAGGCGGCAGTTATTATTTGCAGACTCACACGTTGCAACCGGCCGTTTTTTTACCGGCGGCGGCAACCGGATTACTCGCCACGGCGGTGCTGAATATCAATAATCTGCGCGATATCGAGCAGGATCGGAAAGCCGGCAAAAATACGCTGGCGGTGCGTTTGGGTGCACGGCGCGGGCGGCTGTATCATTGCGCCTTATTGGCGGCGGCGGCCGGATGCTATTTGTTGTTTGCGGCGTTGTATTTCCGGCACTGGTTCAGCTTTGCTTTCGTGTGTGCCTTTCCGTTGTTAATCCAACATGCGCGCTTCGTTTACCGCCATGACGATCCGCACCGGTTGCGTCCGATGCTGGCACAAATGTCGTTATTCGCACTGCTGACCAGTCTGTTGTTCAGTTTCGGCTTGCTTGCGGGCTAAAAAAGAGCATATACTAACGGCTGATTTTCAGCTTACATTAAAGGGTACGCTTATGTATATTGATACTTCGGAACTTTGCGATATTTATCTGGATCAGATTGATGTCGTCGAACCTGTTTTTTCAAGCTTTGGCGGTTTGAGTTCGTTTTATGGCAAAATCACGACGGTAAAATGTTTTGAAAGCAACGGACTGATTGCCGAGATTTTGGAAGAGAACGGTGAAGGCCGGGTGTTGCTGATTGACGGCGGCGGTGCCGTGCGCCGGGCATTAATTGACGCGGAGCTGGCACGTCTGGCCGCCGATAACGGCTGGGAAGGCATTATCGTGTACGGCGCGGTGCGCCAGTTGCAGCAGCTGGAAAATATTGATATCGGTATTCAGGCTTTGGCACCGATTCCGGTCAGCGCAGATGATAATACGGCCGGTGAAGCGGATGTGCCGGTAAATTTCGGCGGGGTGACCTTCTTCCCGGAAGATTATGTCTATGCGGATTTAACCGGTATTATCCTGTCTCAGGAACCGTTGGAGCTGGAAGAGGCGACGGAAGAATAACCTTTAACTGCGCGTACTGTCGGATAAAATACGGCCGCTCTGTTTGAGCCGCCGTATTTTTTTGTGATTTTTTCTGATGAAGTTCAAAAAACCATAAAAAAATCATTGCTTTTTTTTAACAACTTGATAACGTCATAAAGTCCGTTTTCGCAGGACAAGGTTTTTATCCGGGTTTATTCGTTTAAGGATATGATTATGAATTCAACTTCACCGACAAAAACAACATTGAATAAAAGTGCGATTATTTTTTTAGTCGATATCGTGTTGTTTATTATTTTACTGAATGTATTGCCGTTTGATCCGAAAGCGAATAAGGGGTTAGCTTTACTCGTCTTCATTGCGGTGTTATGGCTGACCGAGGCGTTACACGTCACCATTACCGCATTGCTGGTTCCGTTGCTGGCAATCGGGCTCGGTCTGGTGGCGACCAAAGATGCGTTGGTGGCGTTCGCCGATCCGACTATCTTTTTATTTTTCGGCGGTTTTGCCCTCGCCACGGCGCTGCATATTCAAAAACTCGATCGCATGATCGCCGGCAAAATCATGACGCTGGCAAAAGGAAATTTATTTGTCGCGGTGATTTATTTGTTTTCCATCACCGCATTTTTATCGATGTGGATGAGTAATACCGCAACGGCCGCGATGATGTTGCCGCTGGCGATGGGGATATTAAGCCAGATGGATAAAACTCAAAATCATAACACCTATGTGTTCGTGCTGTTGGGAATCGCTTACAGCGCCAGTATCGGCGGCATGGGGACGCTGGTCGGCAGCCCGCCGAACGCCATTGTGGCTTCTCAGCTGAAATTAACCTTTTCCGATTGGTTATGGTATGGTCTGCCGGTTGCCATTATCCTGATGCCGGTGATGATCGGTACGCTGTATCTGGTTTTCAGACCGAAACTGAACCTGCGTTTTGAGCAAAGTTTCGAAAAAATCGAAATGAATACGCAGCGAATCACAACGCTGGTCATTTTCATCGTTATCGCCGCCTGCTGGGTGTTCAGCAGTCAGATTAATCCGCTGTTGTCTTCGCTGCTCGGTATGACGAAAAAAATCGGCAGCTTTGACAGCGTGGTGGCATTGCTGGCGGCGGTGATTATTTGTATCACCGGGGTCGCTTCTTGGAAACAGTTGCAGGAAAATACCGATTGGGGCGTATTAATGTTGTTCGGCGGCGGTTTAACTTTAAGTGCGGTGCTGAGAGATTCCGGTGCCAGTAAGATTCTGGCCGATGGTATCGTATTCATGATTGAAGGCGGTCATTTCTATCTTATCGGCTTGCTGGTAGCGGCGTTTATTATTTTCTTAACCGAATTTACTTCAAATACGGCAAGTGCGGCGTTGCTGGTGCCGATTTTTATTTCTATCGCGCAGTCGCTGGGTATGCCGGAACTGGGCTTAGCCTTAATTATCGGATTAGGGGCTTCTTGCGCCTTTATGCTGCCGGTGGCGACACCACCGAATGCGATTGTCTTCGGTACCGGTGAAGTGAAACAGAGAGAAATGGTTCGCGCCGGCGTGGTGCTGAATATTTTATGTGTGCTGGTTATCGCAACAACCGCCTATCTGTTCTGGTTTTAGCCGATCGCTAAAATCCGCTTCTCAGACCATAGCGAAGGACACTTCGCTATTTTTTTGCCGCGAAAACGTCAAATTATTAATCCGCAACAAGGTGGTGAGCGCCCAGACTTTGCGTCCGGCGGCGCATGTGGCGCACCACTTCCTGTGCGGTTTTCAGCGCATTATAAATCTCAATGCCCTGCTCGCCGACATAATGCAGCGGACAGTAATGGGTTTCCAGTTCATTCAGTGTTGCCGACAGGCGGGCTAAATTGCTTGGCGTACGGTAAACATTGGCAAACCGCGTCATATTCTCGCGCACGGTGCGCAGCACGGCGGAGCCGGACAGCGTCGGATCGCCGTTCGGCTTGGCTAAACCGGCAAAATAAGCCTGCACGCGATCGGCATAATCAAGATTATCCCCGGCAACATGGCACGCCGGGTTTTGTTTGATTTTTTGCACCGCTCTTTTGGCAAACACCAGACTGCCGCCGACGGAATTGCCGCCCAGACGATTGGCGCCTTCAATGCAGGCGGACACTTCGCCCACGGCAAATAAGCCGTTTACCGCACTTTGCGCGTAGTGATCGATTTTAATGCCGCCGTTGCAGCTGTGAGCAAAGGGGCGGATGGCGATGTTATCCCGGCACAGATTGATCCCCACTTCCCGTTCGAGCCATTGAAGATACACCGTATAAAATTCCGTGCGATCCTGATAAAGTGCGGGCGAATAATGTAGATAAACGCCCTTTTCCTGCGGGTGGCGCAACAGATGCCGCATCATGGTCAGATCAAATTCCACACCGGGAAAATCCGTACTGAACGGGGCGTAATCGCTGCGCGCGCGCATCAGCGCCTGAAACTGCGGCGCACTGAGGTGAGCAAACAGATCCCTGCCGTGACTGTCGGTAATCTGACGGACATATTTTAAGGTATGTTCACCGAATAACACTTTATATTTAGGTTCGGTGAAAGACGGAATAAACTGAATAAATTCAAGATTAACCAACTGCGCGCCGGCCTGCTGCGCGACATAATGCGTGGAGCCGATAATATCCGCCGGATAAAGATTATCTTTATATAAACCGGCAATCCCGCCAGCGGCTAAAATAATATGCCGAGTGCGGCAAAAAATATAAAAAATCCGACCGCACTTTTGCCGGCATAAAATCGCACCGCGTACCTGATTATTCTCCGTAACAATGTGTAGCAGCGTAGTATGTTCATAAAGTGCGGTGTTCGGTTGTGCGGCGATAATCCGGGCGGCTTGTGCGGCCGACGCCTGCCATTGGTCAATCAGATAGATTGGTCGGCTGTATTGAGCAAAACAGGCCGGCCGGTCATCATTGCGCCGCCACGGACGGAAACCGATGCGGGTCAACAATTCGACGGACTGGGCGGATTGTTCAATATAAGCACGGACGATAGCAGGATCGTTCATCCCGTGGCTGACGCGGTTAATGTCTTCCTGAAAACGGGCATAATCCTGCTGACCGCCGCAGACCTGAATGCCCAATGTGGCCTTCAGCGGAAAATAACTGGCGCCGCTGCCGAGCACGGTTTTGCAGATTAAGGTTGAATGCAGCTGCCGGCTTTCCGCCTCCACGCAACAGGCCAGCCCGGCGATACCGCCGCCGACAATCAGTACATCGGTGTCAATATATTGTGTAATCTTGCATGCGTGCATAATGACAACCTAACACGGCAGGCGGATAAGCACCTGCCGTCGCCCATCGGCGTTACAGTAAAGACGGCGCCGCATTGAGCAGAATTTGGGTGTAAGCCTGCTGCGGATGATCAAACACCTCCGATGCTTTGCCCTGTTCGACAATCAGACCGCCGTTCATCACGATAATCCGATCGGAAACCTGCCGTACGGTTTGTAAGTCGTGGGAAATGAATACCATCGCAAGGTTTAATTCTTTTTTCAGATCCGACAGCAAATTCAACACCTGCGCACGCACGGAAACGTCCAGTGCCGATGTCGGTTCGTCCGCCACGATAAGTTTCGGGCTTAACGCCAACGCACGGGCAATGGCCACGCGCTGTTTTTGACCGCCGGATAAACGGGTCGGTTCCACCAGCGCCGCCGAACGCGGCAATCCGACGCGGGACAGCAGTTCGTAAACCCGTTTTTCCCGTTCGTGGGGTTTCAGCACGTTATGAATATCCATGGGATCTTTTAAAATATCCAGCACCCGCATTCTCGGATTTAATGCGGTGGCGGGATCCTGAAAAATCACCGAAACCTGGCGCCCGAACTGTTTACGAGCTTCCGCACTGCCGTATTTCATCTGTAATCCGTTGAACTTGACAATGCCGGAGGTCGGTTTCTGTAAACCGATGATCACGCCGGCCAAGGTCGATTTGCCGCAGCCGGACTGGCCGACCAGCCCGACGGTTTCGCCCGCGCTGATCGCCAGGCTGACGCCGCCGACTGCGGTGAATTTTTTGGGATTAAACAATGTGCCGTCGCGGGAAGGAAACTGCACCACTATATCTTCCAGTTGAATAATCGGCTGTTCTTTGATGACTTTCATGCTCATTGTTTACTCCTCCAAATGAGATGCCCAGAGATGTTTAGGATGATCGCCGGCCGGAACCAGTTTTAACTGTTGGTGCGGATTAGCATCCGGTCGCAATGAACGGCTGGCGAAGCGGTCGCCGTCCGCAAAATCAAACGGCGAAGGCACACTGCCGGGGATCTGATATAACCGTTCGGCACGGCATTCCGTGGATAACACCGAACCCAGCAGACCGCGCGTATATTCGTGTGTCGGGTTCATCAACAACGGCGTCGTCGGCGCCGCTTCGACCACCTGACCGGCATACATCACCGTGATATGGTGTGCAATCTGCGCCACTAAAGCAAGATCATGGCTGACAAAAACCATGGCGAAACCGAGTTTTTCCCGCAGTTCGTTGAGCAGCTTAATCACCTCCGCCTGTACGGTAACATCCAAGGCGGTGGTCGGTTCATCGGCGATCAGCAGTTTCGGTTCGCGCGCCAATGCCATGGCGATCAGTACCCGCTGCCGTTGGCCGCCGGAGAGTTCATGCGGATAACGGTTTAAGGTTTTTTCCGGATCCAGCTTGACCCATTGCAACAGGGTTTCGGCGCTTTGTTTGCCGCCGCGGCTGATAAGCTGCGCCATTTGATCTTTAATCCGCATGGACGGATTGAGCGCACTGAGGGCATCCTGATAAATCATGGAAATTTCATGCCCGCGCAAATCATTTAATTTATCGGTCGTTAATAAATTATGCTGATGACCGGCACGGTCGGTAAACAGAATTTCACCGCTGATTTTGGCGGTTTTCGGCAATAATCCCATAATGGAAAATGCCGAAATGGATTTGCCGCAGCCGGATTCGCCCACTAACCCCATGGTTTCCCCTTCGTGCACGGTAAAGCTGATATTATCCACCAGCGGCGTTTCGCCGTAGCGGTTCGGGAAACGAATGGACAGATTTTTCACCTGTAAAATCGGTTTGGCGTTCGGATTCAACTGCATGCGATCCATACGGCTGCTTTCTTTGTCATGTAATTTGAGTAAATAGCGTTTTAATGCCAGCCCTTCCGCCATGGCTTCCTGTACATCGGTGGAAAGCGGTTTTGACACGTCGGCTTTCGACGCGGTCGGACTGCGTTTCAGTTTCGGGTTGACTAAGGCGTCGGTTAGCCCTTCGGACAGAATATTCAGCGACAAAACGGTTAATAAAATC
Organism: Necropsobacter rosorum; assembly: GCA_000751835.1. Taxonomy (GTDB): domain Bacteria; phylum Pseudomonadota; class Gammaproteobacteria; order Enterobacterales; family Pasteurellaceae; genus Necropsobacter; species Necropsobacter rosorum. The sequence continues at coordinate 54,104 of CCMQ01000021.1, forward strand.
ATTAAGCCGGCAAATGTGGTCGCCCACCAAAAACCGCTCAAGACCAGATTACGTCCTTCGGATAATACGTTACCCCAGGACGGATGCGGCGGTTGCACACCAGCGCCGAGGAAAGACAATGAGGCCTCCAGCACGATGGCATCCGCCACCATCACGGTCGCGAAAACCAATACCGGTGCGGCGGTATTGCGTACCACATGCTTCAATAAAATATAGGTACGGCTACCGCCGATAACCCGTTCGGCGCGAATGTAGTCTTCTTCCCATTGGGATACCACGTTAGCACGCACTACGCGGGCAAGCTGCGGAGTATAAACGACGGCGATGGTCAGAATAATCACGGGAACGCTGTTGCCGAAAGTGGCGAGCAGTACCGCTGCCAGCGCAATTCCCGGAAAGGCCATTAAAATGTCCATTAAACGCATGATGACTTCATTGCCGAATTTGTTGGCCGTGGCCGCGGTGGCACCTAAAATACTGCCGAAGATAATCGCTGTGCCGACGGCGCCCAAGCCGATAAACAGTGAGGTCTGTGCGCCGTAAACCAGACGGGAGAAAATATCGCGTCCCAAACGGTCGGTACCGAAAAGATACTCACTGCCGGGCGCCTGTACCGGGCGTAATGTTTGCAGCGGATCATAAGGCGCTACCCACGGCGCAAAAATGGCGATTAATGCGATAAACAGAATAAAAATCAGCGCAATTTTGGAGGCGGTCGATAAGGCTTTGAATCTTGCACCGCCTGAGGCAAGTCGATCTGCTAATCCTTGACGAAACATTATAAACTCCGAATTTTTGGATTGATGATAAGATACAGAATATCAACAATGATATTAACCAATACGAAGGTAAATGCGATGGTCAGCACCACACCCTGTACCAGGTGTAAGTCATGGTTCACGATACCGTTGAAAATCAATTTACCCATGCCCGGCAAGTCAAAAATCTGTTCAATAACCACCGCACCTCCAAGTAAATAGCCGACGCGTAAACCGAGCACCGTCACCGGCGTAATCAGCGCATTGCGCAGCACATTATGCCGAATGACGGTGGCATAAGGCACGCCGTTGCCGATTGCGGTACGCACATAGTCTTTATCCATTTCTTCCACCATCGTGGTACGCACCACGCGGATTAAAGAGGCGCAAACCGGTACCGCCAGCGCAAGAGAAGGCAGAGTCATGGAACGGAGATAGCCGGCCGGATCTTCACTGAACGGAATAAAACCGCCTGACGGGAACCAATCCAGTTCCAGCGCGAACCATTGAATTAATAAGATCCCCAGCCAGAACGACGGCGTAGCGACGGCCGCCACGGAAAGCAAACGGATAATCTGATCCACCCAGCTGTCGCGGTAAAGTGCGGCGATCACCCCTAAGGTGAAAGAAACGACAGCCGCCAGAAAAACCCCGATAAAAGTGAGCTGTAAAGTCAGCGGGAAGGATTTGGCAATCAGTGAGGTAATCGGTTGTTCCGGCGGTGTGGTCATGCCGAAATCAAGCTGAATTGCATTGCCGATAAAACGAATATACTGCACGATAATCGGATCATTCAAACCGTGCTGTTCGCGATAAAGCTGTTTGGCCGCTTCACTGGCGCTTTCACCCAGCGCGACGGTAGCCGGATCGCCGGGTGTGAATTGCAGAATAATAAATACCAATGCGCTTACGCCGAGCATCATAATCGGTAATGCCATTAAGCGGCGTAATAACAAACGAAGTACGATTTCCATTTTTTTCTCCAACGACAAACGGTTCGTAGGTTAGGATAGCTTGTGTAAATAAATTGTATAAAAAACGGCGGATTGATTAATTGCCTGATTAATGGTGCCGCCGTGGAAACATAATGAAGACAGATTACCGAAATTCCCGCCTCAGAACGGTCGAGGCGGGATTTCGGCAAGCGATTACTTACGCCCTACGCCAAGGAAGGACATTCCGGTTGTCGGTAACGGTTGGAAACCGTCCAGCGCTTTGTCGCTCCAGGCTGTCGGCAGCTTACGGTGCAAGATCGGATAAAGCGGCACCTGTGCGGCAATAATATTAATCGCTTTTTCCCATGCGGCTTTTGCATCGGCGTTGTTTTTCGCCTTAATGGCCGCATCCAGTAATTCCTGCACTTGTGCGTATTCCGGCGTATCCGACCAGCCGAAACGTTTTTTCGGCCATACATCGCCGCGATACCACCAGCTCAGCAATAAATCCAAATCGTTACTGAATACGGACGGATCGCCCGGTGCCATCACCACTTCATAAGCGCCTTTATCCACATGACCGCCGTATAACGCGCCGGATTGCAGATGTTGCAGCGTGACTTTAACGCCCGGTAATTTATTCCAGGATTCCAGCACCAGCGGCGCACATTCTTTCACCCAGGAATGGTCGGTGGACAGCAGCTGGAAATGCAGCTTATCGACGCCGGCCTCTTTCAGTAATTCCGCCGCTTTTTTCTCATCATAAGCGTATTGGGTCGAGGCTTTCACATATTCAGGATGAGTGGTTTGCACATAGGAAGTCGCTGCTTCGGCATTACCGAGGAACACCACATCGATCAGTTTCTGCGTATCCAGCGCATAGTGCAGCGCCTGACGAACCTTAGGATTATCAAACGGGGCTTTTTTGCAGTTAAACATTAAGAACAGCAAGCCGAAAGACTGTACGGATTCGACGGTGCCTTTGCGTTTTAAGCGTTCAGCATCCAGATACGGTACGCTTTCCATCGCCTGAGTGCGGCCGGATTCCTGTGCGGTGACACGGGCGGCATCATCGGAGAGCAGGAACCAGTTCATTTTTTCTACCCGAGCCGGATAAGGACCGTTATAAGCATTGAATGCCTCAAATACGATACGATCGTCTTTGACCGCAGACACGAATTTATACGGGCCGGAACCGACCGGATTGGCATCGAATGCGGTTTGTCCGACGGCTTCGACCACATGTTTCGGCACAATCTTCACAATGCCCAGACGCAGTTTCAAAATCGCAAACGGATATTTCAGTTTGAATTCGACAACCTTATCATCCAGCGCTTTGACCGATTCAATAAACGGAATGAACTGAGCGAATAAAGAATTTTTCTCCGGATCCAGCACGCGCTCGTAAGAATACACGACATCTTCGGTGGTGACCGGTTTGCCGTCGTGGAAGGTTGCGCCTTCACGCAGCGTAATCCGCCATGTGGTCTCGTCCACCTGTTCCGGTTCTTTGGCGGCCAGCGCCAGATACGGCTGGCGAGTTGCCGGATGCAAATCCACCAACCCTTCAAAAATATGCAGATTCGCCGCCATTGCCGAGGCCCCGCTGGAGGTCGCAGGATCGAAGCCGGTGGAAAGCGGATAAGCGATACCGGCCTGAATAATACTGCCTGCCGCAGGGGCGGCTGCAAAGGCTTTCGGTGCGAATGAACCCAAAGTACCGCTAAATGCAATTCCGGCGCCGACGCCGGCAAGTACTTTCATAAAATTACGGCGAGATTCATTTTCAATATGATTTGTCATAAACGCTCCTTTGGTGATAACTGAGTTTCCAATGAGTAACCGACATCGGAAAGAACATGCTCGAAACAGCCATGGGTTCATTTCAACCGCTCAAAAATGAAGTGAATTTATCAATATTTGAATATGAAATGAATTATTCTTATCATAATATCTTGTATAGTGCTGTCAAGAAGATATCGGCAGGATAATTGATATTTGTGACTTCTATCACGAAAATCAGTCGCTTAGCTAAGGCGATCGAAGATATTGACAGGGCGTTGCCGGCGTAGCGATTTTTCTCGCCCGGCAAAAATAACAAAGAAAAATTTATCTTTTTTTGTTATGCTAACATTCCTTTTTATTTGACGGATAATCCTTATGCACACCGAAAATCTTACGCAAAATCAACCGCACTTTTCCCCCGCGGAGGAAACCACGCATTTCGGTTTTAAAACCGTGGCCAAAGCCGACAAACAAAAACTGGTGGCCAATGTGTTTCATTCCGTAGCGGGAAAATACGATTTAATGAATGATCTGCTGTCTTTCGGTATTCATCGCTTATGGAAACGGTTTACCATCGATTGCAGCGGCGTGCGCAAAGGGCATAAAGTGCTCGATCTTGCCGGCGGTACCGGCGATTTCAGCGCCAAATTCTCCCGTCTGGTGGGCGAATCGGGCGAGGTGATTCTGGCCGATATCAACGCGTCGATGCTGCAAGTCGGGCGCGAAAAATTGCGTAATCTCGGCGTGGTGGGCAATATCAATTATGTGCAGGCCAATGCCGAACAACTGCCATTTCCCGACAACACCTTCGATTGCGTGATTATCAGCTTCGGGCTGCGCAATGTCACCGATAAAGAAAAGGCGCTGCGTTCCATGTTTCGCGTGCTGAAACCGGGCGGCCGTTTGCTGGTGCTGGAATTTTCCAAACCGATTCTGGATCCGTTAAATAAACTCTATAATTTCTATTCCTTTAATATTTTGCCGAAAATCGGTGAAGCGGTGGTTAACGACGGCGACAGTTACCGCTATCTGGCCGAATCCATCCGCATGCACCCCGAACAGAATGTGCTGAAAGCGATGATGGACGACGCCGGCTTTGAGCAGGTGAGTTATTACAATCTGACCGCCGGTATTGTCGCACTGCACCGCGGCTATAAGTTTTAGGATGTCATGATGCTGCCGGATTTTGCCCTGCTAAAAACGCAATTAATGCTGCCTCAGTTATTAAACGGCGGTTTGGAAACGCTGTTAAATTACCTGCTGCGGCGCACGGACCACTGCGAACCCTATTTACGCAAATTGAACGGAAAAGTGCTGGCGCTGCGGCTGCAACACCTTGACCTGCCACTGTATTGTGTATTTTCCACGCAACGGATCGATGTGTTACATCATTATGAGGATGAGGCGGATTGTACGGTGGCGATCGCCGCCGGCTTATTGTTTAATCCGCCGAAAAAATCACAGCTCAGCGCCTGTATTAATGCCAAAACCATTCAGTTGCAGGGCGATTTGCAGGTATTGCAGGATTTTGTCGGTCTGCTCGAATGGCTGGAAAAAGATCCCGCCGAGCTGATTGCGCCTTATGTGGGCGATGTCGCGGCGCATAGTGCGGTCAGTTTTTGCCGCGTTTTAACAACGGCGGTGAAACGGAAATACGCGCAAAGTCAGCGTTATTGCGGGGAACGGTTAACGGAAGAATGGGCGTTGTTGGCGCCGAGTCTGGCGGTCGCGGATTTTTGCGATCAGGTAAAAACGCTGGAAAAACAGACCGCACTTTTGGAACGGAAAATCACCGAACTAGACCTAATCGCTAAATGAACATTAAGAATATCAAACGGTTATATACCATCGTCAAAACCTTTCTGCATTACGGTATCGATGAGATTCTGCCGCACAACCGCTATACCCGCCCGCTTCGCTGCTGGCGCAATACGCTGTTCTGGGTGCGCAATCGGCATCCGCATCAACCGTTCGGGCTGCGGCTGCGACTGGCGTTGCAGGAACTCGGCCCGGTATGGATTAAACTGGGGCAAATGCTGTCCACCCGACGCGATTTGTTCCCGCCGGATATCGCCGACGAACTGGCGCTATTGCAGGATCAGGTAGAACCGTTCGACGGTAAAATCGCCCGCGCCCAAATAGAACAAGCCTTGGGCGGTCGGCTGGAAAACTGGTTTGCGGCATTCGACGAAAATGCGCTGGCGTCGGCTTCTATTGCGCAGGTACACACGGCAACCTTCAACGATGCTCAGCAATATGCCGGTCAGGATGTGGTGATTAAGGTGCTGCGACCGGGCATAGAGCCGCAAATTGAGGCGGATTTAAGCTGGATGTACAAACTGGCGGGCTGGATTCCGCGCTTATCGGCGGAGGGCTACCGCCTGCGTGCGGTGGAGGTGATCCGCGAATATGAAAAAACCCTGCGCGACGAGCTGGATTTACGCACCGAAATGGCCAATGCCATTCGCTTGCGCAATAATTTTATCGACAGTCCGATGCTGTATATTCCGCAGATGTATCCGCAGTTCTGCCATCAAAATGTAATCGTAATGGAGCGGATTTACGGCATTCCGGTCTCGGATATTGCCGCCCTGACGCGTAACGGCACCGATATGAAACTGCTGGCGGAACGCGGCGTACAGGTGTTTTTCACCCAAGTATTCCGCGACAGTTTTTTTCATGCGGATATGCATCCCGGCAATATTTTCGTTAACCCGCAACATCCGCAGGATCCGCAATATATCGGCATTGACTGCGGCATTGTGGGCAAACTGAACGATAACGATAAACGCTATCTGGCGGAAAGTTTTGTGGCGTTTTTTAACCGCGATTACCGCCGGGTGGCGCAAATGCATGTGGATGCCGGCTGGACGCCGCGGGATACGGATATCGACGCCTTTGAACAGGCGTTCCGCGAGGTTTGCGAACCGATCTTCGCCAAACCGTTATCCGAAATTTCTTTCGCGCAGGTGTTACTCAATCTGTTTAATGTGGCACGCGAATTTAATATGCAGGTCCAGCCGCAGCTGGTTCTGCTACAAAAAACCCTGCTGTATATCGAAGGGCTGGGGCGGCAGCTGTATCCGCAGCTGGATTTGTGGGATACGGCGAAACCGTTTTTGCAGGATTGGCTGAATCAACAAATGGGGCTCAAAACCTTAGCCAAAAGAATGGCGGGGAAATTGCCTTATTTGCAGGAACATTTGCCGGATCTGCCGGAAATGCTGATCGGCGCCGTGCAGCAACAGCGGCTAATCAGCGAACAGCTGCGCGCCATCAACCACAAGCTGAGCCGGCAGCAGCGCTGGTATAAAAAAGCCTTTGCGCTATTGGCCGGCGGGGTGATTTTTATCGGCACCTTATGGCAATTCAGCGCACTGCCCGTCGGGTTAAGCGGCGGATTGTTGCTCCTCGGTCTGCTGATTTGGTTAGTCGGATTGCTCCTGCCATAGGTGCAATTTTAAAAAATAATCGCAATTGACTATTGTTCATATAGGGTAAAACAGTTATAGTCAGCGGTGGTTTTATAAATTGATTCCATAGGAGATTAAAAATGGGTCTTGGTGGTGTAAGTATTTGGCAATTATTGATTGTTTTGCTTATCGTATTGGTGTTTTTCGGCACGAAGAAACTGAGAAATATCGGTTCCGATCTGGGAACGGCGGTAAAAGGGTTCAAAGACGCAATGAAAGACGAACCGAAAGATGCCGAGTTTAAAAAAATCAGTGATGAGGCAGACAAAAAAGCGCAGACTGATCATGTAAAAGACAAAGAACAGGCCTAATCCGTGTTTGATATTGGTTTTTCCGAATTAGTTTTAATCCTCATCGTCGGGCTGGTGGTACTCGGTCCGCAGCGTTTGCCGGTGGCGATCCGTACGGTAATGGGCTGGGTGCGCACAATCCGCGGCATGGCGGCGAATGTGCAAAACGAGCTGAATCAGGAGTTAAAACTACAGGAGCTACAGGAAAGCATTAAAAAAGCCGAGCATCTCAATCTTCAGCAATTATCGCCGGAGCTTGGTAAAACGGTAGAAGAGCTGAAAGCCTCGGCGCAGAAAATAAAAGCGGATCTGGAGAAAAAAGCGGCGGAAACCAACACGGATTTTCAGCAACAGGTTCAGGCGCTTAAAGACTCCGTCGAAAAAACTGCCGTCGGCGACATGCCGGATACGGAAAGCGCCGAATCACAAAATACGCTTTCGCCGGCGGAACTTGCCGAATTAGCCGAGCAGGATGATCCGATGACCCGCATGGCAAATTATTATCCCGAAGAGGATACCCTTGCCAACGTTAAGCCGGCGGAAAATAAACACTCAGCGAGTTAACTTTTTATGCATGTTGAAGAAACTCAGCCTTTAATCAGCCATCTGATCGAGTTGCGCAATCGCTTATTGCGCTGTGTGATTTTTGTCGCGGTGATTTTTCTGGCGTTGGTTTACTTTGCCAATGATATTTATAATTTTGTGGCGGCACCGCTGCTGGATGTTATGCCGGCAGGCATGAGCATGATCGCCACCAATATTGCGACGCCCTTTTTTACCCCGATTAAGCTGACCGGCGTGGTCGCCGTTTTTCTGTCGGTGCCTTTCCTGCTCTATCAACTGTGGGCATTTATCGCGCCGGCTTTATATCAGAACGAAAAAAAACTGGTTTATCCGTTGCTGTTTTCCAGCACCTTATTGTTTTATCTGGGCGTGGCCTTTGCCTATTATGTGGTTTTCCCGCTGGTGTTCGGTTTTCTGACCAAAACTGCGCCGGAAGGGGTCGCCATTGCGACGGATATCAGCAGTTATCTGGATTTCGTGCTGACCATTTTTCTGGCTTTCGGCGTCTGTTTTGAAGTGCCGGTGGCCATTATCTTACTGTGCTGGACCGGCGTTACGACGGTGGCGGATTTAAAAACCAAGCGGCCTTATATTATCGTCAGCGCATTTGTGATCGGTATGCTGTTAACCCCGCCGGATATTTTCTCGCAGACTTTACTGGCCGTGCCGATGTGCCTGTTATTTGAAGTGGGGTTATTGTTCGCCCGTTTTTATCAGCCGAAAGATGACGCCGATGACAGCGCGTCAGCATAATATAACGGAAAAAATCAGGGGCGCAGGCCCCTTTTGTTTTAGAGGATAACATAATGACAGAACAAATTATCGGCGGATTTCCCGCCCGTCGTTTGCGCCGGATGCGCAAATATGATTTCAGCCGCCGTTTAATGGCGGAACATAAATTAACGGTCGATGATCTGATTTATCCGGTATTTATTATCGAAGGAGAAAACCGGCGCGAACCGGTTCCTTCCATGCCGAAGGTGGAACGCCTGACGATTGATCAGCTCTTGATGGAAGCGGGTTTGCTGGTGAAATACGGCGTGCCGGTGATTGCCCTGTTTCCAGTGGTCGGACAGGCGAAAAAATCGCTTGATGCACAAGAAGCGTACAACCCGGACGGCTTGATTCAGCGTGCCGTGAAAGCGTTAAAGGCACATTATCCCGAATTGGGCGTATTAACCGATGTGGCATTGGATCCTTATACCGTACACGGTCAGGACGGCATTATTGATGACGACGGCTATGTGCTGAATGATATCACGACCGACGTGCTGGTAAAACAGGCGTTATCCCATGCCGCCGCCGATGCCGATATTGTGGCGCCGAGCGATATGATGGACGGCAGAATCGGCAAAATTCGCACCGCACTTGAGCAAAACGGCTTCATTAATACCCAGATTATGGCTTACTCGGCAAAATACGCCTCCAATTATTACGGCCCGTTCCGGGATGCGGTCGGTTCCTCTTCCAACCTGAAAGGCGGCGATAAAAAAACCTATCAGCTGGATCCGGCGAACGGCGACGAAGGCTTACAGGAAGTGGCGCAGGATCTGCAGGAAGGCGCGGATATGGTGATGGTTAAACCGGGTATGCCGTATCTGGATATGGTGTACCGCGTCAAACATTATTTCGGCGTACCGACATTCGCCTATCAGGTTTCCGGCGAATATGCCATGCATATGGCGGCCATTCAAAACGGCTGGTTAAAGGAAAAAGAATGTATTATGGAAGGCCTGCTCTGCTTCAAACGCGCCGGTGCGGACGGCATTCTGACCTATTTTGCCAAACAGGTGGCCGAATGGTTGTATCTGGACGACAAAAACAAATAGGAACCGCCTATGCCTAAAAACGAAGTGGATTTTTCCAATGTATTTCTGGAAAAAGATAAAAACTATATGCTGATTACCTACCTGACCTTTGCCGGCGGCATTTTTATTCCTTTGCTGCCGATCGTCGGCGTAGTGCTGGCTTACATAAAACGCAGCGAGGTACAGGGCACCGTCTATCACGCGCACCTGACGTATCTGATCCGCACCTTCTGGGGATTTGTCGCCGGCATCATCCTCGGCTCGATATTGCTGCTTATTATTATCGGAAAACTGCTCCTGATCGCCGTCTGGATCTGGTTTTTATTCCGCATTATTTACGGCTTTATCAAATTACTGGACAAACAACCGGTAACGACCACCGGGTGGTTTATAAAGTAAAATATCGTCACGTTCCATCGCGCAATGTATAAAGTGCGGTGTTTTTCACCGCACTTTTGCGAATTAAATAATCTGTCCGCCGATACCAATAAATAAACCGGCGATTGCACCGCTCATAAGGTTTGATAGTGAACCGGCGATAACGGCTTTTAGGCCTAATTTGGCAATATCGCTGCGGCGATTCGGCGCCATACTGCCTAAGCCGCCGATTAAAATGGCAATTGAGCCGAAATTGGCGAAACCGCATAAAGCAAAGGTCACGATCGCGACCGTTTTTGCCTGTAGTTGTATCGCAGAATCCGGACTTAAATATTGGACAAAATCAATATAAGCCACAAATTCGTTCAACACTAATTTTTGTCCGATCATCGAACCGGATAAATGCGCCTCTTGCCAAGGAACGCCGATTGCCCAGGCGATTGGCTGAAAAATATAACCTAAAATAGATTGCAGAGTGACGTTCTCAAATCCTACGGCTCCTGCCGCGGCGCCGATAATCCAGTTCAACATGGCGATTAATGCGATAAACGCAACCAGCATAGCGCCGATATTAATGGCTAACTGTACGCCTGAAATCGCACCGCCGGCGGCGGCATCAATAATATTAGCGGGTTTTTCTTCCGTGTAATTATCTGAAATGTCTTCCTGTGGCGTCTCGGTTTGCGGCAAGATAATTTTGGCAAACAATAAGCCGCCGGGCGCCGCCATAAATGAGGCGGCGATCAAATAAGGCAGCGGAATGCCTAAGCCGACATACCCGGCTAAATTTGCACCGGCCACAGAAGCTAAGCCTCCGGTCATCACCGCAAATAATTCGGATTTGGTCATGTTTTTAATATAAGGTCTGACTAATAACGGCGCTTCGGTTTGCCCGACGAAGATATTTGCCGCGGCGGAGGTGGATTCTGTTTTGGAGGTTTTCAGCAGCTTCTGTAATGCGCCGCCCAAAATTCTAATCACAAATGACATCACGCCTAAATAATACAATAGCGAGATTAAGGCGGAGAAAAAGATGATGGACGGTAACACATACAATGCGAACACAAAACTGTCGTTGCCAAGTACATCAGCCATTCGTTGACTGACTAAACCGCCGAACAGGAATTTTATACCTTCGCCGCCAAAACTGATGATCTTGCCCACACCGTCAGAGACGCCCATTAAAATTGACCGTCCCCAGGGAACATACAAAATCAACGCACCAATACCGATTTGTAAAGCAAAAGCACCGAATACGGTACGAAAATTAATGGCTTTTTTGTTACCGGACAGTAAAAAGGCGATCAATAACAAAATAAAAATACCGAACAGGCTGTTTAAAATGCTCATGTTATGCCCCTTAAAATAAGTCTGATAAAAAATCGGCAGTGAATACTCACTGCCCATTCCGATCATTGCTGATTAAAATATTGCACGGCTAAGGTCGCACCGATTTTTGCATTGTTTTTCACCAGCTTAATGTTGGCTTCCAGGCTTTTACCACCGCTTATTTCGACGATTTTGCCGAGCAGGAACGGAGTAATGTCCTTGCCTTTAATGCCTTTTTCTTCCGCTTCTTTGACCGCACTTTCGATAATGCCGTTAATATAGTCGGGCGCTAACGCATCCTGCTCCGGAATCGGGTTGGCAACCACGATGCCGCCGTTTAATCCTAATTCCCATTTGATTTTGATCATCGCGGCGATGTGCGCAAGATCATCGGAAGAAAGCGCTAACGGTAAACCGCTGTCGCGGGTAAAGAATGCCGGTAAGTTCTGCGTTTGGTAACCGATGACAGGCACACCTTTGGTTTCCAAATATTCCAATGTCGCCGGTAAATCCAAAATAGACTTGGCGCCGGCACAAATCACGGCCACCCCGGTCTGCGCCAATTCATCCAGATCCGCAGAAATATCCAGATTATGTTCCCAGCCGCGGTGTACGCCGCCTAAGCCGCCGGTAACAAAAAATTTAATGCCGGCCAACTGGGCCGCAATCATTGTGGTGGCAACGGTGGTCGCACCGAGTTTTTGAGAGGCGATGACATCGGCTAAATCACGGCGCGATACTTTGGCGATACCTTTACTGCTGCCGAACATTTCCAGTTCCTCATCGGACAGCCCGATTTTAATTTTCCCCGCCACTATAGCGATCGTTGCCGGCACGGCGCCGTTATCACGAATAATTTGCTCCACTTCGCGTGCCATAGCCACATTTTGCGGATAAGGCATGCCATGGGAAATAATTGTGGATTCCAGCGCGACAATGGGTAAACCTTTTGCCATACCGGCTCGGACTTCTTCGGATAATATAAGATATTTATTCATAATAATTCTCCATTTCAAGTTCTAATTGCTGTTTGGTGAGATTCGGGCGTACGGTAAATTCTGATTGAATCGTATGATAGGCATTGGTTATTCCGGCCAGAATACAATCATCCACCTTGTGATTGTTCAACCACGCGGCAATGTAGGCTCCGCTGAATCCGTCTCCGGCACCGGTGACATCCACGATTTTTTCTGCGGCCACTTGTTTGACCGGATACCATTTGCGCGTTTTTGGCGAAGCCGCCAAAACGCCTTTCGAACCGGCGGTTAAAATAATCTGTTTTACTCCGTAACCCAGTACGGTATCGATTGCCTGATCGAGTTTTTCCTCACTGTCCAACACTGAATTCACAAAAGCGCCGAGTTCTCCTTTGTTAATAAACAGGCAATCTACGGCGGACAATTGATGCGGTAAGTGCGCCATTTTCGGTTCGGATACCGCAATAACTGCCAGTTTGATTTGCTGTTTTAACGTATAAGCGCATAGAAATTCCACCGTTTCTTTCGGGCAGTTAAGATCCACTACGATACAGCCGGCATTGCGTAAAATATGCTGTTGTTTCACCAAAAGATCCGGAGTAAACGCATCGTAAATGGACATATCCGCCAAGCCGAGATACATTTCGCCGTCGCGATCCAATAACGCGGTATAACAGCCGGTGGACTGGCCTTCAATAATGATGACACCTTCGGTATCCATAAAAGGGGAAGACAGATTTTTAATTCGTCCCCATTCCGGATCGTTGCCGACAGTCGAAATTAATACCACGTCTTTTTCCAATCGCCCCAGATTTTCCGCAACATTGCGTACTACGCCGCCGATAGATACGGTGGAATTCACCGGATTGGAGGTGTAGCCGTACAATTCATGATCGGTTTTAATTTTTTTATCCAAATTGGCCGCGCCGATACAGACGATTTGATTACGGGTATTGACGAGATAAGCCCGGCCCAGCAAATCACCGCGTTTGACTAAATTAGAGATAATATTGGCGACAGCCGGGCGGGATAAATCCACTTGTTCGGCAATTTCTTGCTGCGAAATAAATGGATTTTTGCGGATTAAGTCAAAAATAATACGTTCATTTTCGGTCATGGTTAATCCTCCAAAATAAACATAAGTTTATTATTAAAACTTATGTTTGGTATTGTGGGTTACTATTTAACCGATTTCAACGGTTTGATCTCAGAATTGTGATCATCTTCACGAAAATAAAAGCTGGGTGGGCGGGTAATCCGGACGGATAGGAGTGCGGATAATGATTAAAAAAAGCGCCGGATATATCCGACGCTTTATCAATTACAGTTTCAGCAGGTTGTTATCCCATTACTGCAATAACGAGATGTCCGCAACTTGTAAAAACAGATTTTGCAGGGTATTTAAAATGGCCAGGCGGTTATTACGCAGTTTTTGATCTTCGGCGTTCACCATTACATTATCAAAGAAATTATCCACCGGTTCGCGCAGTGCGGCCAGGCGATCCAGCGCGGTTCGGTATTCGCCTGCGGCAAATAACGGCTGCAATGCTTGCTGTAAGGTGTCAACCTGTTCGGCGAGGGCGATTTCCGCCGGTTCCACACATAAAGTGCGGTCGATTTTCGCTGCGATTTGGCCGTCTGTTTTCGCCAGAATATTACCGACGCGTTTATTCGCCGCCGCCAGCGCTTCGGCGGAATCCAGCGTGCGGAAATGAGCCACGGCATGAACACGGGCGTCGAAATCCGCCGGTCTGGTCGGCCGGCGTGCCAGTACCGCCTGAATCACATCGACGCTGATGCCTTTGTCCTGATACCAGGCGCGGAAACGGCCGAGCATAAAGTCCACCACGTCGTTGACCACATTCGGGTTGGTTAATTTATTGCCGAAAAGTGCGGTGGATTTTTCGGTTAAATCCGCCAGATCCAACGGCAGTTTTTTCTCCACGATAATCCGCAGCACGCCGAGTGCCGCACGGCGCAAGGCGAAAGGATCGGCGCTGCCTTTCGGCTGCTGGCCGATGCCGAAAATACCGGTCAGAGTATCCATTTTATCCGCCAGTGCGAGCGCACAGGCCACCAGCGATCCCGGCAGGCTGTCGCCGGCAAAGCGCGGCATATATTGTTCGTTCAGCGCCACGGCGATCTCTTCGTCTTCACCGTCGTGACGTGCATAATGCATACCCATGACGCCTTGGGTGTCGGTAAATTCAAACACCATATTGGTCATCAGATCGCATTTCGACAATAATCCCGCGCGCGTGGCCTTGTTGACATCAGCGCCGATCTGGGCGGCGATAATCCCGCTTAGCTGTTCAATCCGGTCGGTTTTGTCGCGCAGGGTGCCGAGCTGTTGCTGGAACAGTACGGTTTCCAGACGCGGCAGCTGATCGGCCAGACGCTGTTTTAAATCGGTTTTGAAGAAAAATTCCGCATCGGTCAACCGCGGACGAACGACTTTTTCATTACCTTCAATAATCGCGCTCGGATCCGCCGGATTAATATTCGAGACGAAGATAAAGTGCGGTAATAATTTGCCGTTTTTATCGTAAATCGGGAAGTATTTTTGGTCGCCTTTCATGGTGTAAACCAGCGCTTCCGCCGGTACGGCAAGAAAACGCTCTTCAAATTTCGCCGTCAGTACGTTCGGATATTCCACCAAGGCGGTCACTTCGTCCAATAAATCCTCTTCAATATCCGCCACTCCGCCAAGTGCGGTGGCTTTTTCCTGCGCATTTGCCCGAATTAACGCTTTGCGCTCGTTAAAGTCGGCAATCACCGAGCCTTTTTCTTTCAGCAGAGCAGGGTATTGATCCGCGTGAGTCAGGCGCAATTCACGTTCGCCGAGAAAACGGTGCCCGCGAATCAGGGTATCGCTCGGTATGCCGAGGATGTCGCCGGCAATTAATTGATCGCCGAATAACAGGGTAACGGTATGCACCGGGCGTACGAACTGTTCGGTTTTATCGCCCCAGCGCATGGTTTTCGGAATTGGTAATTTTGCCAGCGAATCGGCGATCATCTTGCGTAATAAATTTTGCGTCGGCTGACCTTCAATCACGGCGCGGTGTACCAGCCATTCCCCTTTTTCGGTGGTCAGGCGCTGCGCCTGACTGACACTGATCCCGCAGCCGCGCGCCCAGCCTTCCGCCGCTTTGGTCGGGTTGCCGTCGCCGTCAAAGGCCGCCGATACCGCCGGGCCGCGTTTTTCGATTTGCTTGCTCGGCTGGCTGGTGCTCAAGCCTAACACTTTCACCGCCAAACGACGGGGAGCGGCAAACCATTCCACTTTGTCAAAGGCTAAACCGGCCTGCTTTAACTCTTGTTCGACATTGTCGGCAAAAGCAGTGGCTAATTTTTTCAGCGCCTTCGGCGGCAACTCTTCGGTGCCGATTTCGGCGAGGAAATTTTGTTTTGTCATTGTTTTATCTCTTTGAATTATCTCTTTATATTTTAAAAAATTGCGGATTTCCGTTAAGCGCAAAACGGCTATTTCTAAGCCGACCGAATCGTTTCCTACGCTTTCCAAACACAACTCAAGCCGTTAGCCCGGCTTCAATTCAATCTAAACCTCACATGGCAAGCGCATCACGGTAAAAGCAAGTCGATTTTCTGTGATAAATCGTTTAGTTATCCTGCGTTTATCCGAAAATGGCGTCCAGCTCCGCAATATCCAATACCACGTTTTCTTCGTCCAAAACCAGCGCCGGAATGCCGATATAGCCGTGCGCTTTGGCGTGATCAAACGCGCTGTGGCGATCACGCAATCTTAAAAACGGTTTAAAAGTCGCACCGCTTTGAGTAATATCCAGCGCGTCATAATCCACGCCTAAACGTTGTAATTCGGCGACGAACGGCGCGGTGTCCGGACACCAAGGGGCGAAATATAAAACAGGTTTCATAATATTATCCTTTTTGCGCCGCCAGTGCGGTCGGATTTGGTGTCGGTTCTGCGATTTTACTTAAGCGGTTGCGATCGGTGTGATGGAACGGTTCTTTATAATTCGGGATCACCATAACCGTATCCTGTTCGTAAGACCAAGTGCCGTCGTCGTTGATTTTCACCGTAATCGTATAACTTTCGGTTCGGAAAGACTGTTCCAGAAACGGATTGGAAATAATGCCGTTGGTCAGCGAACCGCGTACCGCCGTCAGGGTGAAGGTTTTCGCATCGGCCGGCGCATTGCCGGTTGCCATAACGGTTTGCCCGCGCGGAATGCTCAGGCTCAGTAAAATATTGCCGGTCGCCGGTTCCCACAGCCAGTAACCCACTTGATCATGAAAGGTTTCGACGCCGTCGGGCTCGACGATATGGGTATGATAGCGCAGGCCGTAAAACAGCTGCGGGCCGTTGGTTTGCGCGTCAATCGGCTGCAATTCGTAATGTTCGATATAAGGATCTTTCTCCGGCCCGTCTTCCTTCGGATTGGTATCCAGCCCGCGTTTGCCTTCCCAAATCCCCGCCAGCGGCGCAAGTGGCCCCAGATTGGCTAAGGTGTTGACATCGGGTTCGGCCTCGGTATAAATATCCGCCGGGTAGTTATGTGCGTTCATGACGTTCTCCTTACATGGTAAAAGTGCGGTCGTTTTTTTAACGGTTTTGTGGGATTATCGTTGACATCCCGGAAAGCCCAGAGCTTCACGACTGGCGTAATAGGCTTCCGCCACGCCTTTGGTTAATGCGCGGATGCGCAGAATATAGCGCTGGCGTTCCGTTACCGAAATGGCTTTGCGGGCATCCAGTAAATTAAAGCTGTGCGCCGCTTTCAAAATGCGTTCATAAGCCGGCAGCGGCAGCGGTTTTGCCAGCGCCAGCAGGTTCTGCGCTTCTTTTTCATATTGATCGAAACATTGAAACAGAAAATCCACATCGGCGTATTCGAAATTGTAGGTGGATTGCTCCACTTCGTTTTGGTGGAACACATCACCGTAAGTGGTTTTGCCCAGCGGGCCGTCGGACCAGACTAAATCATACACGCTGTCCACGCCCTGAATATACATGGCAAGGCGTTCCAGCCCGTACGTGATCTCGCCGGTTACCGGTTTGCATTCCAGTCCGCCCACCTGCTGAAAATAAGTGAACTGCGTCACTTCCATACCGTTCAGCCACACTTCCCAGCCCAGCCCCCAAGCGCCTAATGTCGGATTTTCCCAGTTGTCTTCCACAAAGCGGATATCGTTTTGGGTCGGGTCGAAACCGAGCATTTTCAGACTGTCCAGATACAGTTCCTGAATATTGTCCGGCGACGGTTTGATCACCACCTGAAACTGATAATAATGCTGCAAACGGTTCGGATTTTCGCCGTAGCGGCCGTCGGTCGGCCGGCGTGACGGCTGCACATAAGCGAAAGCCATCGGCTCCGGCCCCAGCGCGCGCAGAGCCGTCATCGGATGCGATGTGCCGGCGCCCACTTCCATATCAAACGGCTGAACCACCGTACAGCCCTGATTCGCCCAGTATTCCTGCAACGCGAGAATCATGCCCTGAAAGGTTTTAATATCGAATGTTGAACTCATAATGACTCTTTAAATGAAAAGCAGTGAAAGAAAATGTGCTTAATTATACTGGAAAATACCGCCGTTCTCTACTTTCTTTCGGAAAGTGCGGTCGGTTTTGCGAAAATTTCCGTTACGCTAGTCAACACGGATTAAGCGCAATGCCGACGCCCCGTCGATTGACTTCCGATTTCCTGTGGTGTAAATATGTCTGCGTCGAGCCGTGCGCATTTTTTAACCCGGCCGCATGACGGAATCATTCCCGCGATGCCGCCGATAAATTGATTGAGGAAAGACAATGGAACAGATACGACACATTTATGAAAAATGGCATGAATATGCTAAAAGCAGAAATACCGACGGTTTATTAAGTTTATATGCGGATAATGCCGTTTTTGAAAGCCCGTTGGTTCCTGCTATTTTAGACGACAAGCACGACGGGGTTTTACAGGGCAAACCGGAAATCGCGCGTTTTATCAAAGAAGGCACCAAACGCCGCCCTAACGAATTGGTCAGATGGTTCAGAACGGGAGAATATTTAACCGACGGCCGTATATTAGTCTGGGAATATCCGCGACAAACGGATAACGGAGAACAAATTGACATTCTGGAACTGATGGAAATCGAAAACGGCTTAATCTTAAAACACCGTATTTATTGGGGCTGGAAAGGCTGTATGCAAATCAGCACATCATTGCTGCATAAAGCGCGGTAAAACAACAGCAATCAACGCCTCGATTGAGGCGTTTTTTATGCGCGTAATAATCCGATTGCTATCCGCTCAGTCAGTGGCTGAGCCGTCATAACCGGCTTAATGCGCTTCATCCCAGTTATCGCCGATGCCGACATCGACGATTAACGGCACTACCAATTGCGCGGCACTTTCCATTTGGGATTTGATAAGTGCGCCGTATTGTTCGGTTTTTTCCGACCGCACTTCAAACACCAGTTCGTCATGTACCTGCATAATCATCAGGATGTCGGGGTCATGCCGGATTGTCTGATCAATGGCGACCATTGCCCGTTTGATAATATCGGCGGCGGTACCTTGCATCGGCGCATTGATCGCCACCCGTTCCGCCCCTTTGCGCCGCATGGCGCTGGAGGCGTTAATATCCGGCAGATATAAGCGACGCCCGAACAGCGTTTCCACATAACCCTGCGCTTTGGCTTTGGCGCGGATGTCGTGCATAAAGGTTTGCACGCCCGGATAGCGCTGAAAATACAGATCCATATAATTTTGCGCCTCGCCGCGCGGAATGCCGAGCTGACGGGAAAGGCCGAAGGCGCTCATGCCGTAAATCAAGCCGAAATTAATCGCTTTGGCGCTGCGCCGTTGTTCGTTGCTCACCTGCTGCAACGACAAACCGAAGATTTCCGCAGCGGTGGAACGGTGAATATCTTTGCCCTCGCTGAACGCGGTAATCAAGCCTTTATCTTGGGATAAATGCGCCATAATCCGCAGTTCAATCTGCGAATAGTCGGCGGCAATGATTTTATAGCCGTCACGCGCAATAAACGCCTGACGAATGCGGCGCCCCTCTTCGTTGCGGATCGGAATATTTTGCAGATTCGGATCGCTGGAGGACAGCCGTCCGGTGGCGGTTACCGCCTGATGATAAGAGGTGTGCACCCGGCCGGTACGCGGATTAATCATCTGCGGCAGTTTATCGGTGTAAGTGGATTTTAACTTCGCCAAACCGCGGTGTTCGATCAGCAGTTTCGGCACCTGATGGCCTTGCTGTGCCAGTTCGTCCAGCACCTCTTCATTGGTGGACGGCGCACCTTTCGGCGTTTTGGCGATCACCGGCAGACCCAGTTTATTGAATAACACTTCCTGCAATTGCTTGGTGGAGGCAAGATTGAACTGTTCGCCCGCCGCCTGATGAACCTGCGCTTCAAGTGCGGTCAGTCGCGCGCTGATTTCCTGCGATTGGTTCAGCAGGGTTTGACTGTCAATCAGCACACCGTGCCGTTCCATTCGCGATAATACGCCGACCAACGGCAGTTCGATAGCGCTGAACAACTCCGTCAGCGCCGGGGTTTGTTCCAGTTCACGCCATAATGTTTGATGCAGTTTCATCGTGACATCGGCGTCTTCCGCCGCATATTCGGCGGCCTGTGCGATAGCGATTTTATCGAAGGTCAGCTGGTTTTTGCCTTTGCCCGCCAGCGTTTCGAATTCGATCGTCCGATGACCGAGGTAGCGCGCCGACAGATCATCCATATTGTGACGCCCGGTGCTGTCCAAGATATAGGATTCCAGCATCGTATCAAAGGCCACGCCCTGTAGGTTGATATGATTATTGGCGAAAATCGTCAGATCATATTTAATATTCTGGCCGATTTTTTGGATTTGCGGATTTTCCAATAGCGGTTTTAAGCGCGCCAGACAATCCGCCTTATCCAATTGATCCGGCGCGGTTACAAACCGGGTCGGCGGCGGATTTTCCGTTTCGCCGAATAAATCCGCCTGCCCGCTGTCCGCCTCGGCGGCCACTTCACAACGGTGAGCAAGCGGAATATAACAGGCTTCGCCGTTTTCCAGCGCGAAAGAAATACCCACCAGATTGGCCTGCATGGCATCCAGCGAATCGGTTTCCGTGTCCACGGCAATCAATTTCGCCTGCTTGATTTTCTCGATCCACTGTTCGAGTTTTTCCGTCGTAGTCACGGTTTGATATAAAGTGCGGTCGATTTTTATCGGATTTTTGACCGCACTTTTCGGCTCGCCGGTCGGCGGTGTCGCCTGATAGTGATTGATCTTAACGGCGTGAGATTTACCGTTTGTCACCGAACTGTCGCCCTGCATGGCATCATTCAGCCAGCGCTTGAATTCATAACGGCCGAAATATTCGATCAGTTTGTCATTCTGAGATTCGCCCAGCGTCAGTTGCGCCGGCTGAATATCCAGCGCCACATCGGTTTTGATCGTCGCCAGCAAATAGGATAATTCGGCCATGGCTTTGGCCGCCAGCAGTTTTTCGCCCAGTTTTTTGGCACCGCGAATCGGCAATTCCGCCACTTTGTCCAGATTGGCATAAATCTCCGCCATGCTGCCGATGCCCTGCAACAGCCCCAACGCGGTTTTTTCACCAACGCCCGGCACGCCGGGAATATTGTCCGAACTGTCGCCCATTAAGGCCAGATAATCGATAATCAGTTCCGGCGGAATGCCGTATTTTTCAATCACGCCGGCGCGATCGAGCAAATGGTTGTTCATGGTGTTGATCAGCATAATGTTATCATCCACCAATTGCGCCATATCTTTGTCGCCGGTGCTGATCAGCACTTTCTGCCCGTTTTTTGAGGCCTGAATCGCCAGCGTGCCGATCACATCGTCCGCTTCCACGCCTTCCACCACCAGCAACGGAATACCCAGCGCGCGGATAATATGGTGCAGCGGCTGAATTTGCTTACGCAGATCGTCGGGCATCGGCGGACGGTGCGATTTATATTGTTCGAACATTTCATCGCGGAAAGTTTTGCCTTTGGCATCGAACACCACCGCAATATGGCTGGGCTGCACTTGCGAAATCAGACTTTTCAGCATATTCAGCACACCGTACATCGCGCCGGTGGGCTCGCCTAAGGAATTGGTTAACGGCGGAAAGGCGTGAAAAGCGCGGTATAAATAAGACGAACCGTCCACCAGGACGAGCGGGTTTTCTGCAATGTTAGCCATACTGTTCTCGTATTGTGCGTTAATAATCTGCGCCACATTATAGACCAAACGCCTCGTTTAACCTAATCTCTCAAGCGGCCCGGCGCCCCAAACGCGAAACCGTTTTGCGGTTTGTGCGTGATGGTGATGAACGGCGAACCGGCCTAAACGAAAAGGACTGAGTCCGATATTATCTCGGCATCAGTCCTTCTATTGTCCTGCGGCGAAGCGCTCAAAACTTTTCGTTTTTTCACCGCACTTTTTACTCATCCGCCCTTAACTGATGCAAAAACGCTTTTGTCCGTTCGTGCTGCGGGTTGGCAAATAACGCCTGCGGTGAGCCCTGTTCGACGATTATGCCGCCATCCATCACCACCACCAAATCCGCCACATCCAGAGCAAATTTAATTTCATGGGTGACGACCAGCATGGTTCGGCCTTCGTTGGCCAATTCTTTCATGGTATTCAGCACATCCTGCACCAATTCCGGATCTAAGGCGGATGTCGGTTCGTCAAACAGCATTAATTCCGGCTGAATCGCCAAGGCGCGGGCAATGCCGATCCGTTGCTGCTGTCCGCCGGAAAGCTGGTAAGGATACAGATTGATTTTGTCCGATAAGCCCACTTTGCACAGCAATTGTTCCGCTTCCGCCCGCACTGTGGCGGGATCACGTTTTTGCACCTGAACCGGGCCTTCCATCACATTTTCCAGCGCGGTTTTATGCGGGAACAGATTATATTGCTGAAATACCATGCCCGAACGGCGGCGCAGGGCTAAAATATCCTTACGCACAGATTTCGCCGAGAAATCAATCTTAAACGGCGGTTCGCTCTGAAACGTAATGGTGCCCTGCTCCGGCAGCTCTAAGGCGTTCAGACAACGCAGAAATGTGGTTTTTCCCGACCCGGACGGCCCGAGAATCACCACCACTTCCCCTTTTTTAATATCCAGATCCACGCCGCGCAACACCGGATTATGATCAAAACTTTTATGAATATGACGAATTTGAATCATGTGTTATTTCTCCCTCAGCGCGCCACATAGCGGTTGAGGCGTTTTTCCACCCGCGCCTGAATCACAAACAAGACAAAGCAAAAACACCAGTAAATCAGGCCGGCTTCAATATATACCGGCAGAAAATCATAAGAAGAATTGGCAATTTGCTGCGCCACCCGGAACATTTCCGTCACCGTCACCACGGACGCCAGCGAGGTATCTTTAAACAACCCGATAAAGCTGTTGCTCAGCGGCGGCACGGCAACGCGAAAGGCCTGCGGTGCAATAATCCGGCGAAAGGTCTGCATATAGTTCATGCCGATAGTAAAACCGGCTTCCCACTGTCCTTTCGGCACGGATTGGATCGCCGCACGCACCGTTTCCGAACCATAAGCGCCCACATTCAGAGAAAAACCGATCACCGCGGCGGGAATCGGGTCAATAAACACGCCGATCGCCGGCAAGCCGTAAAACACCACGGAAATCTGCACCAGCATCGGGGTGCCACGGATAATGGAAATATAAATTTTGGCGACGGCGAGCAAAATGCGGTGAAAAAGGCCGTTCACCGGCGTTACCCGCAGCAGCGCGACGGCAACGGCAATGATCATGCCGAAGAAAAAAGACACCACCGCCAGCGGAATGGAGACCAGCACCGCCGCACTGACCATCGGAAAAAAGCCGTTTATCACCAAATCCGCACGGGCTTCGGTCATAAACGGCAATGCAGTCAATAAACTAGTTAACACTGATATCCTTACCGAAGAATTGTTCGCCCAACTGTTTTAAGGTGCCGTCCTGACGCAGCTGCTCAATCGCGGCATTGATTTTTGCCAGCGCTTCCTGATTGCCTTTATTGACAATCAATCCGGCGCCGACTTTATCATCGGATTCCCAGAACGGCTTCAAACCGGCATTCGGATTTTTCTTCAGGTAATCCAATAAGGCTAACGAATCGTTAAAAGTCACATCCGCACGGTTTTGCTGAATCAGCAGCAATCCCTGCGCCATACCGTCAATCGGAACAATTTTCGCACCGTATTTCACTGCCAGTTCCCCGTAATTGGAACTGAGCGTCTGGGCGGCGCGCAGATTTTTTACATCCTCCACCTTGTGCAGGCGGGTTTCATCGCTGCGGGCAAGTAACATGGCGCCCGACCAGCTGTAAGGCTCGGATTTGTCAAAGGTCGCCTGACGTTCCGGCGTGGTCAGCGCAACCTGATTGGCCACCAAATCGAAACGGCCGCCCTTTAAGCCCGCCAGCATCGCATCCCACTGGGTTTCTTTAAAATCCACTTTAACGCCTAATTTTTCCGCCACCGCGCGGGTGACTTCCACATCATAACCGGTCAGCTTGCCGCCGGCGTCGTGATAAGTGAAAGGCGCGTAAGTGCCTTCCGTGCCGACCGTGATAGTTCCTTTCTGATTAATTCTGTCCAATAAGCTATCACCGGCAGCCTGCGCAACGGCAGACAGGGCGAAAACCGAGAAGGCTAAAACAGCTAATTTTTTCAACATAATTTTTCCTTAAAAATAAACAAAACGGGGACATCCCCATAAAAGATGCGGGGAATTGTAAAAGAAAAAACATTTTTTACCAATAACTTTCCGGAATATGTTATGCCAAGGAAGGTGATTTAACCGATCAAAATCCGCGCCAGCGGGATATCCCAGCTTTCCGTCGGCAGGCTTTCCACCTGTTGACAACGGTGCGCCAGACCGACGGACATAACGTTGTTCCGCTGTAAGGTGCGATCATAAAATCCGCCGCCCATGCCCAAACGATTACCGGCTTGATCAAAGGCCACCAACGGCGTAAAAATCATATCCAGTTTATCGGTCGGTAAGACATGCTGTACGTTTAAGTGCGGTTCAAAAATGCCGAATTTATTGACTGTCATGCGGCTTTGCGGTTGATAGCGCAGAAACAGCAGATGCCCGCGACAAAAGGGGTGCAGCACCGGCAAATAAACGCCGATATTCCGCTGCCATAACCGGTGAATCAGTAACCGGGTTGAAATCTCACCGTCAAACGATAAATAAAGCGCCACATGCTGCGCACGGTTGCGTTCGATTAACGCCAATGCCTGTTCGGCGATGCGCTGTTCCGCCTGCGCCTGCTCAAGTGCGGTCAGTTTATTGCGCATTTTTCGCATTTGCTCACGAATCTGACGGCGCTGCTGTAAACCTGATTGAAATGAAAGCATGGAATATCCGGGGATAGAAAAAGAAGGGACCCGAGGTGCCGCTGTGAATGGTCGGTCCTTGAACCCTACGGTTCAAGGGAACCGGTTATAATCGTTTTCAGGCTTCTTACATCAGGACCGGAGGTCAAGTTAAGCATGCACACCAACAATAGGAAACCGATTCATAAAGTTTAAAGTATCGGCTCAGGGACGTAATCCACTGGCGAACACCTCAGGTAAACTTTGAAATAATACTAACTTAATTTGCGTTGATTGACCAGACTAATTTTGCAATTGTGATGCTAAACCGTCATTATTTATTCAAAAATTCGCTTTCTGCGCCAAAATATTTTCCAGCGAATTATCCAGCTGCTGAATGCGCGTCGCCACGACATTTTCGATTAATTGCGCTTTCTGCTGTTCCTGAATTAATTCGTAACTGAGATTCAGCGCCACAATCGACAGCACTTTTTCCAGCTGCAGGATACCGGTGCGCTCCTTCATTTCCGACACCCGCTGATCCAGCGCTCTGGCGGCCTGACGCAGCGCCTCGTGCTGTTCTTCCGGACAATTGAGGCGCAGCACCTGCCCCAAGACGGGCAATTCTATACTTTTAGACGACATAAGCTCCCCTACTTCGGTCTGTTTGCTCTGCCGGCTATTATGCCATAGCAAACATTTTTCGTCATAAAAAATCAAACTGATTGGTGGTTGCATAACCGGAACGGTGTTAAACTATTGATATCGTTACATAGGAAAAATAATATGACAGAACAGCTCCTTTCTTACACGGAATTACAACAAAAATTAACCCATTCGGGTATCGACCTGTCTTGTGCCGAACTGCACGGCTTTTTAAGCGGATTACTCTGTGGCGGCGTTGATGATCAGCGCTGGCAGCCGCTGCTTTATCAGTTTACCAATGATAATCACGCCTATCCGGCCGCACTGTTACAGGATATTGACAAACTGTATCAACATATCGGGCAAATGCTGGCGGATATCGACGGTTTCAATTTTGAGCTTTGGCTGCCGGAAGAGGACGATGTTTTTTCGCGCGCCGACGCCTTATCGGAATGGAGCAACAACTTTTTACTCGGCTTAGGGCTTAATCAGCCGCATTTGGACAAAGAAAAAGGCGAAATCGGCGAAGCGCTGGACGATCTGCAAGATATCGCCCAACTGGGATATGACGAAAATGATAACCCGGAAGAACTGGCCGAAGCACTGGAAGAAATTATCGAATATGTCAGAACGGTAGCGGCGCTGCTTTACACCCATTTCCGCCCACGCCCGGCAGCCGCCAAACCGCGGTTGCACTAATAGCGGAGTACGGCTATGGATCTCGCTTACGCAACACAAATAGCGCCGGAAGAATTCGCTCAGCGCCGCCGCCGAAGCCTCGCCCAAATGCAGGAGAATTCCGTCGCGGTGATTTTTTCTGCCCGGGAACAGGTGCGTAACAATGACAACTGCTATCCGTTCCGGCAGGACAGCTATTTCTGGTATCTGACCGGTTTTAACGAACCCGACGCGGTTCTGCTGTTGCTGAAAACCGACAATCAAACGCGCAGCATACTTTTCTTACGTCCCGCCGACCCCTTACAGGAAATCTGGCACGGTCGCCGGCTGGGGGTGGCAAACGCCCCGACAGCACTGAATGTCGATGCCGCCTATGAGATAGACGAATTTGCCCCGCGCTTTGCCGAATTAACCCGAAATCTCACCGCACTTTATCATAAAGCGGCGCAACAGCCTTGGGGCGATCAGCTGCTGACACAAAGTGCGGTGCATTTTGCACAAGTTTTATGCTGGGCGCCGATACTGGATGAACTGCGCCTGTTCAAATCCCGCTGCGAAACGGCATTAATGCAGCAAGCGGGGCAGATTTCCGCCCTTGCGCATATCCGCGCAATGCGGCAAACCCGCCCCAATCGCTTAGAATATGAAATCGAAAGCGAAATGCTGCACGAATTCGCCCGCTTCGGCGCCCGTTATCCCGCTTACAACAGCATTGTCGCCGGCGGCTCGAACGCCTGCATTCTGCATTACACGGAAAACGATCAAGCGTTAAAAGACGGCGAACTGGTGCTGATTGATGCCGGTTGCGAATTTGCCATGTACGCCGGCGATATTACCCGCACATTTCCGGTGAACGGGAAATTCAGCCCGGCGCAGCGGGATATTTACCAACTGGTGCTATGCGCGCAGAAACGGGCGATCGAATTATTAGTGGCGGGAAATACCATTCAACAGGCCAACGATGAAGTGATTCGAATCAAAGTGCGCGGTTTGATTGCACTGGGCATTCTGCACGGCGATGAAACTATGCTGATCGAAAATCAGGCTTACCGCCGCTTCTATATGCACGGTTTAGGCCACTGGCTCGGTCTGGATGTACACGATGTCGGCCGCTATCACAACCGGCATCATCCCGATGCCGACCAACACCTGCGCGATCGCCCGTTGGAAAGCGGAATGGTGCTGACCGTCGAGCCCGGTTTATATATTCCTGCCGATGGCGATATTCCGGCGCAATACCGCGGCATCGGGGTTCGCATTGAGGATAATATTCTGATCACGGAATACGGCAATAAAATCCTCACCGGCGCGGCACCGAAGGAAATAGAGGATATTGAACGATTAATGGCGGAAACACGATAACCCACAGGCTATGCATTACGATCTGATTATTATGGGCGGTGCGATGACCGGTTCGACCCTGGCGCTGGCGTTAAGCGCCCGAAGCCAAGGCCGAATCCGCATCGCGGTACTGGAAAAACAGGTGCCGCATCAGCATCTGAACAGCGGTTTCGATGCGCGTACCATCGCGTTATCACACGGCAGCTGCCGGCAATTCGACACCATCCGATTGCCCGGCGGACAAACCCTGTGGCAGCAACTTCAGCCGTTTGCCACGCCGATTAAACGGATTCATGTTTCAGATAAAGGACACAGCGGTATCGTCGAATTCAATGCCGACGAATTCCAACTCGCGCAGCTCGGAGCGGTGATCGAACTCAGCCGCGCCGGTGATGTGCTGCTCAACGCCATGGTACAATACCCGAATATCGATTATCTTGCGCCGGCGGATATTGACCGGATCGCCCGTTCGCAAACGGGCGTTGAAATCTCGCTGAAAAACGACCGCACTTTAAGCGCGCAATTACTGGTCGGGGCGGACGGCACGCAATCGACGGCGGCCAGTGCGGCGGGCATTCAGATGGATTTACTTCATGCTTACGGGCAAACGGCGATCATCAGTAACATTCAAGTACAGCAACCGCATAATCAGCGGGCATTTGAGCGTTTTACCGATGAAGGGCCGATCGCACTATTGCCCATGCGGGATAACCTCATGTCGCTGGTGTGGTGCGTAAAACGGCCACAGCCATTATTACGGCTGGACGATCAGGCGTTTCTGGCGGCGCTGCAACGACGGTTCGGCTGGCGGCTCGGCAAATTGCAGCAATGCGGCCAACGCGCCGCCTATCCGTTAAATCTTTATCGGGCCAGTCAGCATATTCAATCCCGGATTGCGTTAATCGGTAATGCGGCACAAACATTACACCCTATCGCCGGTCAGGGATTTAATTTAGCGATTCGCGATGTGATGTCTCTGGCAGAAATACTCGCCCGGCAATACTCGGCGCAACAGGATATCGGTGATTATCACGGCTTACAGCAATACCAACAAAACCGTATCGCCGATCAACGGCAAATGATGCGCCTGACCGACGGGTTATTATCGGTTTTTGCCAATCAGTTATTGCCGCTTCAGATCGGGCGGAATCTGGGATTAATGGCATTATCGCAGTCCGCATTATTAAGACGGCATTTCGCCAAACCGGCATTAGGGTGGCGTTAAGCATAAGGTGATAAAAAATGAAAAATGTTGATCTCGCCATTATCGGCGGCGGAATGGTCGGTCTGGCACTGGCGGCAAGTCTGGAAAAAAGCGCGTTAACCATTGCCGTGATTGAAGGTTATCCGCCGCAAACGCCGATTGAACAGGTCTCATTCCGGGTCAGCGCAATCAATCCGGCAAGCCAAAACCTGCTGCATGAACTGGGCGTGTGGCAGTCATTGCTGCAATTACGCGCCACAAGCTATGATCACATGGCGGTTCGCGAAAAAGACAGTTTCGCCCAGATCCAATTTGACGCGCAGGGATTAGGCATTCCGCATCTCGGACATATTGTCGAAAATCATCTGATTCAACATGTTCTGTGGCAAAAAGTGCGGCAACAAAAAAACGCCGAAATTATCACCGCACTTCCGCAAACGCTGGGCGTTGCGGAAAACAGCGCCGTACTGACGTTGAATAACGGCGAGATACTTTCGGCAAAACTGGTGGCCGGCGCGGACGGCGCTAACTCATGGCTTCGACAACAGGCGGATATTCCGCTGATGTTTCGTGATTACGGCCATTGCGCGCTGGTTTGTAATGTAAAAACCGCTGAACCGCACGGACATTGCGCCCGACAGATATTTGCCGGCGACAGCATTCTGGCCTTTTTACCGCTGCATCAGGAAAATTTGTGTGCTATCGTGTGGTCATTACCGCCGGAACAGGCGCAGGAGCTGGTACACTGTTCCGAAGAAACATTTAATAAGCGCTTAACCGTCGCCTTTGATAATCAGCTCGGCCTGTGCCGCCTGCAATCGGAACGGCAGTCGATTGCGCTGACCGCCCGCTATGCCCGTGATTTTGCCCAAAACCGGATCGCGCTGCTCGGCGATGCCGCCCACACCATTCACCCGCTTGCCGGGCTGGGGGTGAATCTCGGTTTTCAGGATGCGGCCGCCCTCGCACAGGAAATACAGAAAAATCTGGCGCTTGGCGTTAATATCGGCGAATATCGTCACCTGCGTCACTATGAACGCTGGCGCAAAACCGATGCGGTAAAAATGCTGCTTGCCATGCAAGGTCTGAAAGATTTATTTTCCGGCAATAATCCGCTGAAAAAACTTATCCGCGGTATCGGATTGAACACCACCAATCACCTGAGCCTATTAAAAGAACAATTGATTAAAGAAGCGACAGGAATATAAATTATTGATGGTAAACGTAGAATAAATCTGCATCGCAAAACTCACGACTTCCTCCCAACCCATTAAGGTGCAGATTTTATGCCTGACTGTAATGGTATCATCTCGCAATTTTTACTGACCCCAAAAACCGGCAAACCGCCGACCTAGTTAGATTCAGATACACAAAAATAATGACAATATCCGACATCAGCCCTTGAAATAATAAGCTGATTTTGGGCAGAAATATATTGGTTATATTTGATTAATTAAATAGAAAAGAATTGAAATATAGAAATGATGGCAGGGGCGGAGAGGCTCGAACTCCCAACACCCGGTTTTGGAGACCGGTGCTCTACCAATTGAACTACGCCCCTGTAGATATGAACATAGCGAGCTTGAACTCGCTAGCTTAAATAAGTGGCGGAATGGACGGGACTCGAACCCGCGACCCCCTGCGTGACAGGCAGGTATTCTAACCAGCTGAACTACCACTCCGCTAAAAATGGTATTTGGCAGTGCCCTACTCTCACATGGGGAAGCCCCACACTACCATCGGCGTTACAGCGTTTCACTTCTAAGTTCGGCATGGGGTTAGGTGGGCCCACTGCACTATCGCTGCCAAAAAAATTCATTTTGTTAATCTGCTTAATTAAACAGATTAATAAAATAATTAAAACCCGGCGGTGT
>CCMQ01000022.1 GCA_000751835.1 Necropsobacter rosorum
TGGTCCATCGCAATCGGGTGAATCAGGCTGACTGTCATTTTGATGTTATCGCCCGGCATTACCATTTCCACGCCTTCCGGTAATTCGATGGTTCCGGTTACGTCTGTGGTACGGAAATAGAACTGTGGACGGTAGCCTTTGAAGAACGGAGTATGACGGCCGCCTTCTTCTTTGGACAATACGTACACTTCAGATTCGAAATCAGTGTGCGGAGTGATTGAACCCGGTTTCGCCAATACCTGACCACGTTCGATTTCTTCACGTTTGGTACCGCGCAGTAACGCACCGATGTTTTCACCTGCACGACCTTCGTCTAACAGTTTACGGAACATTTCAACACCGGTTACGGTAGTTTTCGCTGTCGGTTTGATACCTACGATTTCCACTTCATCACCAGTACGGATAATACCGCGTTCTACACGACCGGTTACTACGGTACCACGACCGGAGATAGAGAACACGTCTTCGATTGGTAATAAGAACGGTTGGTCGATAGCACGTTCCGGTTCAGGAATATAAGTGTCCAAGTGGTTTGCAAGTTCAAGAATTTTTTCTTCCCATGCTGCATCGCCTTCCAGCGCTTTTAATGCCGAACCGCGTACGATTGGCGTATCATCGCCCGGGAAGTCATACTGGGACAGAAGTTCACGCACTTCCATTTCCACTAATTCTAATAATTCTTCATCATCCACCATATCGCATTTGTTTAAGAATACGATGATGTAAGGTACGCCTACCTGACGACCTAATAAGATGTGCTCACGCGTCTGTGGCATCGGGCCGTCTGTCGCCGCTACCACTAAGATAGCACCGTCCATCTGCGCCGCACCGGTAATCATGTTTTTCACATAGTCCGCGTGTCCCGGGCAGTCAACGTGTGCGTAGTGACGAGTCGGCGTGTCGTATTCAACGTGTGAAGTGTTGATGGTGATACCGCGCGCTTTTTCTTCCGGCGCGTTATCAATCTGGTCGAATGCGCGTGCCGCACCGCCGTAATGTTTGGATAATACCGTTGTAATCGCTGCGGTTAAAGTTGTTTTACCATGGTCAACGTGGCCGATTGTACCCACGTTAACGTGCGGTTTTGTACGTTCAAATTTTTCTTTAGACATTG
>CCMQ01000023.1 GCA_000751835.1 Necropsobacter rosorum
GGTGAGGAGCAATCTCACGGAGAGGCGGAAAGCAACGCGCAAAGTGCGGTAGAAACTCAAACAGTTTCGCAATTTACCGAATCGGTGAAACAACCAACTACATCAGCGCCTGAATCACAACAAGGCACGGAAAACATAACGCCGGAAACGGAAACGGAAACGGAAACGGAAACGGAAACGGAAACGGAAACGGTTTTTCAGGAGCAGGAAAAACCGAGCGAAGGCGGTTTCTTCAGTCGTCTGGTGAAAGGACTATTAAAAACCAAACAGCATATCGGCGACGGTTTCCGCGGCCTGTTTTTCGGTAAAAAAATCGATGACGACCTATTTGAGCAACTGGAAGAACAATTGCTGATAGCCGATATCGGCGTACCGACCACCGCGAAAATCATTGACAACCTGACCCGGCATGCCAGCCGCAAGCAGCTGAAAGACGCGGAACTGCTGTATCAGCAACTGAAAACGGAATTGTCCGATATTCTGCAGCCGGTGGAACAGCCACTGCGCATTGACGGCGACAAAAAACCTTATGTGATTTTAATGGTCGGCGTTAATGGAGTGGGAAAAACCACCACCATCGGAAAATTAGCCCGCCAGTTTCAGCAACAGGGCAAATCCGTAATGCTGGCGGCCGGCGATACCTTCCGGGCGGCCGCGGTGGAACAGCTGCAAGTCTGGGGCGAGCGCAACCATATTCCGGTCATCGCACAACCTACGGGATCCGATTCGGCGTCGGTGATTTTTGATGCCATGCAATCCGCCGCGGCGCGTCATATTGATATTCTGATCGCCGATACGGCGGGGCGTCTGCAAAATAAAAATAACCTGATGGACGAGCTGAAAAAGATTGTACGCGTTATGAAAAAATATGACGACAGCGCACCGCATGAAATTATGCTGACCTTAGATGCCGGCACCGGACAAAACGCCATCAGTCAGGCAAAACTGTTTAACGAAGCGGTGGGACTGACCGGCATCAGCCTGACCAAACTGGACGGCACAGCGAAAGGCGGAGTGATTTTTGCCATCGCCGATCAGTTCGGCTTACCGATCCGCTATATCGGCGTGGGCGAAAAAATTGATGATCTGCGCCAGTTCCGCGCCACCGAATTTATTGATGCGCTGTTTGCCGGGTCGGACTGATTGTTGTGTTTGCTCTCTATTCTGTTAGTTAAAGCCGAAACGGGTAAATAAAAACAAACAAGTTGGTATTTTTCAGCGGCGTGATGAATTTTCAGGCATTGGACGGAAGCATAATAAATTAATAACAAGGATATGCAATATCCGTTATAATTGGTCGCGGTTTGCCGTTTAACAGCGGGGAAACCGCGCAAGATTTCTAAAGAGACAGGAAAATATGATACGTTTTGAGAATGTCAGCAAAGCTTATTTGGGCGGTAAGCCGGCTTTGCAGGGGCTTACTTTTCATTTGCCGGTCGGCAGTATGACCTATCTGATCGGACATTCCGGTGCGGGAAAAAGTACACTGTTGAAACTGATTATGGGTATGGAACGCGCTAATGGCGGGCAGATTTGGTTCAACGGGCATGATATTACCCGCTTATCCAAATATGAAATTCCGTTTTTACGCCGTCAAATCGGTATGGTGCATCAGGATTACCGTTTACTGCCGGATCGGTCGGTGGCGGATAATGTGGCGTTGCCGTTGATTATTAGCGGCATACATCCGAAAGAGGCGCAATCCCGCGCGCTGGCTTCTCTGGATCGGGTAGGGCTGCGTGATCGTGCCAATCATCTGCCGTTGCATTTGTCCGGCGGTGAGCAGCAGCGGGTGGATATTGCCCGCGCCGTGGTACATAAACCGCAATTATTGCTGGCCGATGAGCCGACAGGTAATTTAGACAGCGCACTTTCTCTGGAGATCTTTAATCTGTTTGAAGAATTCAACCGTTTGGGAATGACGGTGCTGATCGCCACCCATGACATTAATATTGTGCAACAAAAACCAAAACCCTGTCTTGTACTTGAACAGGGGTATTTACGTTAAGGAAAGTAGTGATGAGTTCTCGTCCGATTAATGCCTCGTTATGGGTGCAAGTAAATTATGTGTTGCGTGCGGTGCTGACCGATTTGATGAAAAAAAAATACGGCACGCTGCTGACGGTGCTGGTGATTGCGGTGTCTCTGACGATTCCGACCATAAGTTATTTGTTGTGGAAAAACATTCATCAGGCTACATCGCAGTTTTATCCGGAAAGCGAATTAACCGTTTATCTGCATAAAAATCTGAGTGAAGAGGATGCCAATCTGGTGGTGGACAAAATCCGTCAGCAGGAAGGCGTCGACAGTCTGAACTATGTCTCGCGGCAGGAAAGTCTGAACGAATTCCGCAACTGGTCGGGATTTAGCGAAGGGCTGGATATTTTGGATGACAATCCGCTGCCCGCAGTGGTGATGATTAAACCGAGCAAAGAATACAATGAAAGCCAGAAGCGCGATACGCTGCGTGATAATTTAAATAAAATCAAAGGGGTGCAGGAAGTTCGGTTGGATAACGATTGGATGGAAAAACTGACCGCACTTTCGTGGCTGGTGGCGCACGTTGCGATTTTATGTACGGTGCTGATGACGGTTTCGGTCTTTCTGGTTATCGGTAACAGCATTCGTTCCGATGTGTATAGCAGTCAGGCCAGCATTGAGATTATGAAATTACTCGGCGCGACGGAGCAGTTCATTCTGCGTCCGTTTCTTTATACCGGCATTCTCTACGGCTTGGCGGGCGGGCTGCTAGCCTGTATTTTCAGCGCCTGTCTGATTGGGTATTTCACCAGTGCGGTAAAATATGTGACGGATATTTTTGCGGTGAATTTTTCCTTGCACGGTATTGCATTCGGCGAATTGCTGTTCTTATTGGTGATTTGTGCCATTGTGGGCTATGTCGGCGCGTGGCTGTCGGCGACCCGCTACATTCAGGTGCTGGATAAAAAAGGCTGAATATACCGAGAAAACAAACGGCTTAATCGAATTCAGCGCTTTTTTTTATAAAAAGACTTGCTTTTGTGCAATGTATCTTGTAATTAATTAACTGATATTTTTTATTTCAGACACAACATTATCAATAAGGAAAATTTTATGCAAAACGTAGGTTTTATCGGTTGGCGCGGCATGGTCGGCTCCGTGTTAATGGATCGCATGCAGCAGGAAAATGATTTCAGTAATATTAATCCGCTGTTTTTCACCACATCGCAGGCGGGACAAAAAGCGCCGGTGTTCGGCGGTAAAGCGGCGGGCGAACTGAAAGATGCTTTCGATATCGACGAATTAAAAAAACTGGATATTATCGTTACCTGTCAGGGCGGTGATTATACCAATGCGGTGTATCCGAAACTGAGAGCGACCGGCTGGAACGGCTACTGGGTGGATGCGGCGTCTGCGCTGCGAATGGAAAAAGACGCCATTATTGTGTTGGATCCGGTAAACCAGCATGTTATCAGCGAAGGCCTGAAAAACGGGGTGAAAACCTTTGTCGGCGGAAATTGTACCGTCAGTCTGATGCTGATGGCGCTGGGCGGTCTGTTCCAGCACGATTTGGTGGAATGGATTTCCGTCGCCACTTATCAGGCGGCATCCGGTGCGGGGGCAAAAAATATGCGTGAGCTGCTGGTGCAAATGGGGCAGCTGGAAGCCAGCGTGAAAGCCGAACTGGCCGATCCGGCATCGTCGATTCTGGATATTGAACGTAAAGTTACCGCACAAATGCGTGCCGACGATTTCCCGACCGACAACTTCGGCGCGGCGTTAGGCGGCAGTCTGATTCCTTGGATTGACAAACTGTTGCCGGAAAGCGGACAAACCAAAGAAGAATGGAAAGGCTATGCGGAAACCAACAAAATTCTTGGTTTAAGCGACAATCCGATTCCGGTGGACGGTCTGTGCGTGCGTATCGGTGCGCTGCGCTGCCATAGTCAGGCGTTTACGATCAAACTGAAAAAAGATCTGCCGTTAGCCGAAATTGAACAGATTTTAGCCGCTCATAACCAATGGGTGGAAGTGATCCCGAACGATAAAGAGGCCACCTTGCGCGAACTGACCCCGGCGAAAGTTACCGGAACCTTAAGCGTGCCGGTCGGCCGTTTACGCAAACTGGCGATGGGGCCGCAATATCTGGCGGCGTTTACCGTCGGCGACCAGTTATTATGGGGCGCGGCGGAGCCTGTTCGCCGTATTCTTAAACAGTTAGTGGCTTAATCTCATGTGATAAGGGTTGTCTTCGGATAACCCTTCATTACATCAGGGCGGGAAGAAAGTTCGTTTATCGGGAATCTGTCGTGTAGTCATATTCTCTCACCGCCGGTATATTTGCCGATAAGCCCGTTTTCAGCGGAAAATAAAACAGATAAATGAATCCAATGATCAGAGAACCTCGTTTTTGTCAATTTGCTTTACTGCAATTGATCCCTTTTATTACGCAGTTTCCCATTCAATATATACACGGCAAAAATCACTGCCGTATCGCTTACCGGCATTTTGTTCAGCCGCAGACCGTCACACAACGCAAGCTGATGATTCTGGTCAACGGACGGGCGGAAAATATTCTGAAATGGTCGGAAGTGGCCTATGATTTTTATTTGCGCGGTTATGATGTGCTGATCTTTGATCATCGCGGACAGGGTTATTCACAGCGTTTGCTGGCGGATCGGGAGAAAGGCTACATTGACGAATTTCGTTTTTATGCCGATGATATGGCGGCGCTGACTGAACATGTCGGCGGGCTGTATGCTTATCATAGCCAGCATGTTATCGCCCATTCGCTGGGCGCGTTGATCGCGGCGTATTATCTGGCAAATTATGATCACCAGATAAAAAGTGCAGTCTTTTCTTCGCCGTTTTTCGGCTTGCCGACCCGCCACCCGCTGCGCGATGAGCTGATCATTAACCTGATGATGCTGTTCGGGCAGGGCAAGCGTTATGTGTTCGGCAAAACGCCGTATAAACCGGCAAATTTAAACAATAATGAGCTGAGTTTTTGTAAAACCCGAATGAAATGGATGAACCGGATCAACCGCAATTATCCCGAGTTAAATCTGGGCGGGCCGACATTTCGCTGGGTGCATCTGTGTCTGACCGCGATCAAAGGTCTGCCGAAAATTCTGCCACGCATTGAAATCCCGGTGCTGGTTTTTCAGGCCGGAAAGGAAAAGATCGTGCGCAATGAAAAGCTGCAGGAATTGACCGCACTTTTGCCGCAGCATCGGTTAATCACCATGGATAACGCCAAGCATGAAATTTTATTCGAACGCGATCCGCTGCGTGCGCAGGCGCTGGAACAGATTTTTCAATTTGTCGAACATGAGGCGCCCGCGGAATGATTAACTAAAACAGCGCCACAGCCACAGGCCCAGTGCGGTAAATAACAGGCCGCCGAACAGGTGCAGCGACATCACGGCAAGCGCCGGCTGCCATTTGGCGCTGAGAAAATATTCCACCACTTCGGCGGAAAATGAGGAAAACGTGGTCAGACCGCCGAGAAAGCCGGTGATCAGAAACAGGCGCCACTCAGCGGAAATCTGCGGATACTGCCAGAAAACCGCCAAGAGCAGACCGATAATAAAACAGCCGGCGTAATTGGCGATTAGCGTGCCGAACGCCAGAAACGAACACAGCGGATTTAATAGTTGACCCAATCCCCAGCGCGCGACGGCGCCCAGTGCGGCACCGCTGCCGACTAATAGAACGGATTGCCATGCCGACATCAGTAAAGCCCGAATACGGCACGCAGATAACTGGCCACCGCTTCATGTTTATTTAACCCGATGCGTTCCAGCTGCGGACAGGCCTGCAACAGGCGCGGATCCGCATTCCCCATCACATTGCCTTTTCCCACTTCGCTCAGCATTTCCACATCGTTCATGCCGTCGCCGAAGGCGATACAATCTTTCAGCGTGTAATCCCGCGGTCGGATAATACGGGCAAGTGCGGTGGCTTTTGACACGTTTTTATTCATCACTTCCAGACAGCTCGGCGTTGAGTAAGTGATATTGACAACCTCGCCGAAGCGTGCCCGCAGGGTTTGTTCGATCGGTGCCACATCCTGCGGCGTGCGGCCGATAAAAAACACTTTTTCCGTACCGCGCCCGTGATGTTCGGCGAAATCCACAACCTGATACATAAAACCGGAATCCTGATGGTATTTCGCCATTTCCGGTACGTCTGTGCTAATAAACCAGCCGTCGTCCTGATAAGAATTGACGAACACGTTTTCGGCGTCAAAGGGCAGATTCATAATCTCCAGCGCGAGGGTCTCCGGCAGGTTATCGCTGAGCAGCAGATTGCCCTGCAGGTCGTGTACGCGGGCGCCGTTGGAGGTGATCATCAGCGCTTTTTTCACACTGACTTTGCTCAGAATGGAGGATACGTCCGTATAGTTACGGCCGGTCGCCAGAATGATATCCACCTGTTCGGCGGCTAATTTTTCCAGCGTCTCGATAGTAAAATCGCCGATGACGTGATTGCCGTTAAGCAGCGTGCCGTCCAGATCAGAAACCACAGCACGAAAGGGAAGAGGGTGCATAAATTAAAAGACCTTATTATCGAATAGTAAAATCAGGCGCTATGATAGCAAAATTACGGCAAAAAAGACCGCACTTTTTCCGCATTTCGCGCAATCCTTTGCGCTAAATAAAAAAATAAGTTGATTTATCTTTAAAATGTGCTATCAATATTAACACTTGATGAAAAGCCATACCGGCTTGCACGGATTGAATACATGAACAAACACTATTCCCTGATCGGCATTATTATTAACCTCGCGGTGATTATTATTACCGCGAGGCGAGCGGTTGCTGATACTCGGAATGTAATGTGATTTCTTCTATCGGAAAACCCCTCGCACAGATCGGCGAGGGGTTTTTTATCGGCGTTAATTTAATGGAAATGGGTGAACAATGAACGGGGCTAAATTAGTAACGGCGTGCTTGAAAGCACATAATGTAACCACAGTATTCGGTTATCCGGGCGGCGCGATTATGCCGGTGTATGATGCGATTTATGATTCCGGGCTGGATCATTTGCTCTGTCGCAACGAGCAGGGAGCCGCCATGGCCGCCATCGGTTATGCCAGAGCCAGCGGAAAAACCGGGGTATGTATCGCCACATCGGGGCCGGGTGCCACCAATCTGATTACCGGCTTAGGCGATGCGTTAATGGATTCGGTGCCGCTGGTGGCGATTACGGGGCAGGTGGCTTCACCGTTTATCGGCACCGACGCTTTTCAGGAGGCGGATGTATTGGGGTTATCCTTGGCCTGTACCAAACACAGTTTTATCGTTCAACACATCGACGAATTAGCGGAAATTTTCGCCAAAGCCTTCCACATCGCACACAGCGGTCGCCCCGGTCCGGTGCTGATTGATATTCCCAAAGACGTGCAATTCGCCGAAACCGACCTGACACCTTTTACACTTCCTGTTAAAAAACCGACCGCACTTTGTCACGATAAACTGCAGCAAGCCGTGCAATTACTGCAACAGGCCGAACGGCCGATCGTTTATGTGGGCGGCGGGGTCGGCATGGCGAATGCGGTGCCGGCGCTGCGCGCATTTCTGGCGCAGACGCAAATTCCCAGCATTTCCACCTTAAAAGGCCTCGGCGCCATTGCGGCGGATACGCCTTATTATCTGGGCATGATCGGGATGCACGGCACCAAAGCGGCCAATCTGGCGACACAGGAAGCGGATTTGTTGTTGGTCTTCGGCGCCCGGTTTGATGATCGGGTCACCGGGAAGCTGGACACCTTCGCGCCGCACGCCAAAGTGATTCATTGTGATATCGATATGGCGGAATTGGGCAAATTGCGCCGTCCCGATGTGGCGTTATGCTGCGATCTCAGCGAGGTGTTCAAGGCATTAAGCCGCCCGCTGGATATCGCCGACTGGCAGGCGGAGGTCAAGCGCCTGAAAGCGGCGTTTGACTTCCGTTATGCGCAAAACTTAGGCCAGCAGCCGATTAATCCGTGGTGGCTGCTGAACAGTATCTCCGCCAGAAAACATCCGCACGGCATTGTGGTGACCGATGTGGGGCAGCATCAAATGTGGTCGGCGCAGCATATGCAGCATCATGCGCCGCAGAATTATATTACTTCCGCCGGTTTCGGCACCATGGGATTCGGTCTGCCGGCGGCGATCGGCGCGCAAAAAGCCCGCCCGCAGGACGAGGTGATTCTGATCACCGGCGACGGATCGTTAATGATGAACGTACAGGAGCTGGGTACCATTAAACGGGCGAAGACGCCGCTTAAAATCGTCTTGCTGGATAATCAGCGGCTGGGCATGGTGCGTCAATGGCAGACTTTATTCTTCCAAGCCCGCCACAGTAGCACGATATTGGATGACAACCCGGATTTTGTCACCCTTGCCGCCGCCTTCGGCATTCAGGGCGAGCGCATTGAACGGGGCGCCGATGTTGATGCCGCGCTGGATCGCCTGTTTGCCAGCCGACAGGCGTATTTACTGCATGTGTGCATTCCGGCGGAAGAAAACGTTTGGCCGCTGGTGCCGCCGAATGCCTGTAATAAAGATATGCTTGAAGAAGAAATGGGAGGATAATATGCAGCAATACCAATTAACCATCAAAGCCGGCAGACGTCCGGAAACGCTGGAACGCTTATTGCGGGTTATGCGCCACCGCGGCTTTGAAGTGATCGGATTACAAACAGAAACCCGGCAGAGCGAAATTCGGCTACAGGTTCGGCTGCAAAGCGAAAGACCTGTTGAATTGCTGTTTAATCAGCTGGCCAAACTGCCGGATGTAATGGAACTACACTAAAACAGGAAACCGGTATGAAAACACTGGGCATTCTCGGCGGCATGTCGCCGCAAAGCACCGTCACCTATTATCGTGATATTAACCGTCTGGTCAATCAGGCCTTGGGCGGCAACGCCAGTGCGCCGTTATTGATAGCAAGCGTGAATTTTGCCGACATTGTGCAATGCCAGAACCGCGGCGACTGGCAGCAGGCCGGGCAAATCCTTGCCGAAGCGGCGCACAAGCTGGAATGTATCGGCGCACAGGGCATCGTGCTGTCCGCCAATACCATGCACAAAGTCGCCCGACCGATTATCGACGCCGTTAAGGTGCCGTTTCTGCATATTGTGGATGCCACGGCTACCGCGATTAAAGCGGGCGGCATTGAGCGCGTCGCGCTGCTCGGCACCCGTTTCGTGATGCAGGACAACTTCTACCGGGATGCCCTGCTGGAACGCGGAATTCAGCCGCTTGTGCCGGATGATGCCGCACAGCAGGAAATCCACCGTATTATTTTTGAAGAACTGTGTGTGGGGAAATTTTTACCGCAGTCGAAACAATTTTATCTGGATACGATTGCCGCACTGGAAAAACAAGGCGCACAGGGCGTCGTGTTAGGCTGTACCGAAATCGGCTTGCTGATTCGGCAGACGGATTATCATCTGCCGTTTTTTGATACGGCCGAACTGCACGCTAAAATGGCGGCGGAATTTATTTTAGAAACCCGGTAAAAACCGACCGCACTTTTTTTGCAATACGATTATACTGACAGCTTACCCTGTTTTGTTTTTTGATGCTGCCGAACTGCACGCAAAAATGACGGCGGAATTTATCTTAGAAACCCGGTAAAAACCGACCGCACTTTTTGGCAATATGACTATACTGACAGCTAACCCGTTTTAAATTAACTTGGAGAGATTATGCCTAAACTACGTTCTGCGACCAGTACTCAGGGTCGCAATATGGCCGGTGCCCGCGCATTATGGCGCGCCACCGGCATGAAAGAAGATGACTTCGGTAAACCGATTATTGCGGTGGTGAATTCCTTTACGCAATTTGTGCCGGGACATGTGCATTTGCGCGACATCGGCAAACTGGTGGCGGAACACATCGAAGCCGCCGGCGGGGTGGCCAAAGAGTTCAATACCATTGCGGTGGACGACGGTATCGCCATGGGACACGGCGGCATGCTGTATTCCCTGCCGTCGCGCGATCTGATTGCCGACAGCGTGGAATATATGGTCAATGCCCATTGTGCCGATGCCATGGTGTGTATTTCCAACTGCGATAAAATCACCCCGGGCATGTTGATGGCGGCGCTGCGTCTGAATATTCCGACGGTTTTCGTTTCCGGCGGGCCGATGGAAGCGGGCAAAACCAAACTTTCCGATCAACTGATTAAACTGGATTTGGTGGATGCCATGGTGCAAAGTGCGGACAGCAACGTTTCCGATGCGGATGTGGCGGCGATCGAACGTTCCGCCTGCCCGACCTGCGGTTCCTGTTCCGGCATGTTTACCGCCAATTCCATGAACTGTTTAACCGAAGCGCTGGGGTTAAGTCTGCCGGGCAACGGTTCCTGTCTGGCGACCCATGCGGATCGTAAACAGTTATTCCTGCAAGCCGCCGCGCAGATTGTGACTTTATGTAAACGATATTATCAGCAGGATGACGGTTCCGTTCTGCCGCGTGCGATTGCCACCAAAGCGGCGTTTGAAAACGCCATGAGTCTGGACATCGCCATGGGCGGTTCGACCAATACCGTGCTGCATTTACTGGCCGCCGCGCAGGAAGCGGGAGTGGATTTCACCATGGCGGATATCGACCGTTTATCCCGTCGCGTGCCTTGTTTGGCTAAAGTGGCGCCGAATACCAATAAATACCATATGGAAGATGTGCACCGCGCCGGCGGCATTATGGCGATTTTAGGCGAACTGGCGCGCGCCGATCTGCTGCATAATGACACCCGCACCGTACTGGGGCTCAGTCTGGGCGAACAGATTGCCGCCTATGATATTATGCAGACGCAGGATGAAGCGGTACACCGATTCTTCCGCGCCGGCCCCGCCGGAATCCGTACCACGCAGGCGTTCTCGCAGGATTACCGCTGGGACAGTCTGGATAAGGATCGTCAGCAAGGTTGTATCCGCAGTAAGGCGTTCGCATACAGTCAGGACGGCGGACTGGCGATGCTGTCGGGTAATATCGCCCTGGACGGCTGTATCGTCAAAACGGCCGGCGTGGATGAGTCTATTCTAAAATTCAGCGGTGAAGCCATTGTCTTTGAAAGTCAGGAAGAGGCGGTGGAAGGGATTCTCGGCGGTAAAGTGCGCGCCGGGCATGTGGTGGTGATTCGCTACGAAGGCCCGAAAGGCGGGCCGGGCATGCAGGAAATGCTGTATCCGACCAGTTACCTGAAATCCATGGGGCTGGGCAAAGCCTGTGCGCTGTTGACCGACGGCCGTTTTTCCGGCGGCACGTCCGGATTGTCTATCGGCCATTGCTCACCGGAAGCCGCGGCGGGCGGGGCGATCGGTCTGGTGCGGGACGGCGACCGTATCGACATCGATATTCCCAACCGCTCCATTCATCTGGCGGTGAGCGAACAGGAACTGGCCGCGCGTCGTACACAGCAAGCGGCATTAGGCTGGCAACCGGCCAACCGCCAACGTGAAGTGTCTTTCGCATTAAAAGTGTACGGACATTTCGCCACCTCCGCCGACAAAGGCGCAGTGCGGGATAAAAGCAAAATTTAGAAAAGTATAGTAACTGAAATATTTTCAGTTACTATTTAATAAAACATGCTTGGTAAATTTATTATTTATGAATAATTCTTTGATTAGTAAAAATGAATCTGATTATATAAAAGGCATTGCTGTTTTTTTAATGCTATTTCATCATCTTTTTGCATTTCCAAATCGACAGCCTAAAGATATTTCTATTATTAATGTAATAGAAACATTCAATTTAGAAATGCTTATTGGTCAATATGGTAAATATTGCGTGCCTATTTTTTTATTCATTGCTGGATATGGATATGCAGTAGCAAATAAAAAAGATATTAAATATTACGTTTCTAAAATATTTAATATGTATAAAAGAATATGGCTGGTTTTCTTTATATTTGTTCCTCTATCTTATTTCGTTTTCAATGTTTCTAGAATTAAGCTTGATTTTAAAATTTTTACGTTTGATTTTTTAGGCATAACTTCTTATTACAATGGTGAATGGTGGTTTATATTACCTTATGCCTCATTAGTTCTCATTACTCCATTATTACAAGAGAACAGAAAATATATATTTTCTATTT
The DNA here is from genome assembly GCA_000751835.1 of Necropsobacter rosorum. Lineage (GTDB taxonomy): Bacteria > Pseudomonadota > Gammaproteobacteria > Enterobacterales > Pasteurellaceae > Necropsobacter > Necropsobacter rosorum. The sequence goes on from CCMQ01000023.1 coordinate 12,074, forward strand.
TAATTTTATCCATTATTATTCATAATGTTTCAGCCAGTAAACCTTGGTCTCACATTTTAAGTTGGCAAACATCTTATATTTTAGGTTTTACTATTGGAGTGTATAGTGAAAAAATATCCTTGCTAGTCAGTCAGTCAGTCAGTCAGTCAGTCAGTCAGTCAGTCAGTCAGTCAGTCAGTCAGTCAGTCAGTCAGTCAGTCAGTCAG
>CCMQ01000024.1 GCA_000751835.1 Necropsobacter rosorum
TCAGTCAGTCAGTCAGTCAACAGCATTATCTGACTTATTAAACCACTATCAAGCCCTTTCTCAAACCCAACGTGAAAAAGGCACGTATTTTGAAGATTTAGTTCAAGCCTATTTAAAGACCGAACCGCAATATCAATCGCTTTACACCGAAGTCTTAACCTTTGCCGATTGGGTGGAAAAATACCAGCCCGAAGGCAGTCGCAAAACCGACACGGGCATTGATTTAGTCGCCCTTGATCGTGAAGGCAATTTTACCGCCATTCAATGCAAAAACTATTCGCCTGATTACCGCATTCAAAAAGCGGATATCGACAGCTTTTTCACCGCATCGGGCAAAACCGATTTTTCGCACCGCTTGATTGTGGCAACAACCGACCACTGGACGCAAAACGCCGAAGAATCACTTTCTAACCAAAATCCACCTGTTACGCTTATCAACCGTTCTGATTTAGCCAATTCCGTGATTGATTGGTCGGCATTTATGCCGAATCAAGCGGCGGAAAACATTGCGATTAAGCCGAAAAAAATCTTGCGTGAACACCAAAACGGTGCATTGAGTTCGGTGAAAAAAGGTTTGGAAACCGCCGATCGTGGCAAGCTGATTATGGCGTGTGGCACAGGCAAAACCTTTACAGCGTTAAAAATTGCTGAAAACTTGGCGGGCAACGGCAAAACCGTGCTGTTTCTCGTGCCAAGTTTGGCGTTGCTTTCGCAAACTTTAACGGAATGGACGCAAGAATCCGCGCTTGCTTTACGCAGTTTCGCCGTTTGCTCCGACAGTGATGTCGGCAAAATCAAAAAGAATGAAGATTTGGTTCGCACCCAAATTCACGAATTGCAATACCCTGCCACCACCAACGCAAGCGGTTTGATTCGTGCATTCAAAGCGAATCATAATGCGAATGCAATGAATGTGATTTTCTCTACTTATCACTCCATCGACGTAATCCACCAAGCCCAAAAACTGGGGCTGCCTGAAATAGATTTGGTGATTTGCGATGAAGCGCACCGCACCACAGGGACAAGTTTTGATGTGGACGAGAGCGAATCCACCTTTGTACGCATTCACAATAACGATTATATCCAGGCGAAAAAACGGCTGTATATGACCGCCACGCCACGCATTTACACCGAAGATACCAAAGCCACCGAGGGTATCAAGATTTATTCCATGGACGATGAAGCCACTTTTGGTAAAGATTTGTACACCATTACTTTTTCAAAGGCGGTAAAACAAGATTTACTGGTGGATTATAAAGTACTGGTTTTGGCGGTAGAAGAAGCGCATATTAACCGCAGTTTAACGCATTTATTGAAAGATAACGAAATTCAAGTCGATGACGCAGCCAAAATTGTCGGCTGCTGGAAAGCCTTATCCAAATACGGTGTTGCCGATGATTTGCTAGACGACAACGAGCCGATGAAACGTGCCGTGGCATTCTGCCAAGTGATTGAAAAAGAATACAAAGGCAAGCACCATAAAGTCAGTTCCAAAGCCATTCAAGAAATGTTTGCCACCGTGGTGGAAACCTATCAGCAATATGAACTTTCAGAATGGGCAAAAGAAGGCAAAACACCGCCTGCCGATTTAATGCGTTCGTTGGAACTCAAATGCGAAGCGCAGCATGTGGACGGCTCAATGAACGCCAGCGAAAAGGCTACCCGCATTAACTGGCTCAAAGCCGAAACCGAAGAAAATCATTGCCGTATATTATCCAACGTGCGTTGTTTATCCGAAGGGGTGGACGTGCCAGCCTTGGACGCTGTGTTATTTTTAACACCACGTTCATCGCAAGTTGATGTGGTGCAATCCGTTGGGCGAGTAATGCGAAAAGCGGCAGGTAAAAAACGGGGCTATGTGATTTTGCCTGTAGTAATCCCAGCAGGCGTGAAGCCAGAAGACGCATTGGATAACAACGAAAATTACAAAGTGGTGTGGCAAGTGCTAAACGCCTTGCGTTCGCACGATGACCGCTTTGATGCAATGATTAACAAAATGGAATTTGACGGGGCAAATAACGACAAAATCCAAATTGAAGTGATTTCAAAAGTCGGTCAAATCTTTAAAAAACAGAACAAAGCCGCCCAGAAGAAAAAGAAACAATACGACAGGTCAGGGCGTGGCTCAAACACTATCGGATCACCTGATAATTTGCAAGGCGTGGGCGAGCAATACGATTTAGAATTTGAAATCGGCGAAATTGAGCGTGCTTTAACCGCCAAAATCGTCAAAAAAGTCGGCAAACGTACCCATTGGGAAGATTGGGCAAACGATGTCGCCAAAATCGCCAATACACATATCGACCGCATTAAAGCCGTGTTAGAAAACCCTGCCAATGTGAAAGAAATCAATGCCTTCAACGCCTTTGCCAACGAATTGCGAGACGATTTAAACAACGCCATTCGTGATGAAGAAGTGATCGAAATGTTGGCTCAACACTTGATTACCAAACCTGTTTTTGACGCACTTTTTGTCAACAACAACTTCACGCAACACAACCCAATGAGCCAAACCTTACAGCGCACGGTCTCCATTTTAGATGGCGAAAGTATTTCGGTAGCTGAAGCCAAACGCTTACAAGATTTTTACGAAAGCGTGCAAGAGCGTGTGAGCGGCATTCAATCGCCTGAGGGCAAACAAAAAATCATCAAAGAATTGTATGATAATTTCTTTAACAAAGCCTTCCCGAAAATGGCAGAACGGCTCGGCATTGTTTATACGCCTGTGGAAGTGGTAGATTTCATTATTCACAGTGTGGAAGCAGTGTTAAATCAACAATTTAATGCCAGTCTTGCCGATAAAGGTGTACAAATTCTTGATCCGTTTACGGGAACAGGCACATTCATCACTCGCTTATTGCAAAGTGGCATTATTCCGACCGATAAGCTACCCGAAAAATATAACGAAATTCACGCCAATGAATTGGTGCTTTTGGCGTATTACATCGCGGCGATTAATATCGAATCGGTTTACCACGCGTTACTATCAGAAAATGGCGAAGAAACAAACGTTTATCAACCTTTTGAAGGCATATGTCTAACCGATACTTTCCAAATGAACGAAAAAGACGATTTGGTGGACGAAATTTTAGAAGAAAACAGCAAGCGCCGTAAAAAGCAAAAACAGTTAGATATTCAAGTAATTATCGGTAATCCACCGTATTCCGTGGGGCAAACATTAGCCAATGATAATAATAAAAATGTAAATTATCCTAAATTAGAACAAAGAATTGAGGAAACTTACGTTAAAAATTCTACATCTAGTAATAATAAAAGTATTTATGATAGCTATATAAAAGCCATTAGATGGGCCAGTGATAGAATAGGTAATAGTGGAGTAATTGGATTTATAACCAATTCTGGATTTATTGAAAACAATTCAGCAGATGGTTTGAGAAAATCTTTATATATAGAGTTCGACTCTTTATATATTTTTCACTTGCGTGGAGGTATTCGAGGAAAAGTTGGTGAGAATGCCAGAAAGGAAGGCGGAAATATATTTAATATTATGGCTGGCGTTGCAATCTCTATTCTTGTTAAAAATAACAATAAGAAAGATGGCTTTATTCATTTCTATGATATTGGAGATCATCTCAAAAAAAATGAAAAATTAAACATAATAAATAAATTAAAATCTATTAAAAATATTTCTCTAAAAAATAAGTGGAACAATATTATCCCTGATGAATTTAATGATTGGATAAGAAAAAGAAATTCTGAATTTAATCAATATATATCCATTGGAGGAAAAGAATCATTACGTATATTTAATAGTTATACAATTGGATTACAAACAAATAGAGATGCCTGGGTTTACAATTATTCATCAAAAAAGATGGAAAAAAATATAAAAAATATGCTTGAAACTTATAATAAAGAACGCATAAAAATTATAAATATTCAAGACGACATAGATAATATCATTACACTTTCCTGTAGTAAAATATCTTGGTCTCGAGGATTAAAAAATTCATTAAAAAGAGGTAAGGAAATTATATTTAACAAGAAGAATATATTTTATTCATTACATAAACCATATAACAAACAAAATGTATATTTTTCTAAAGATATAAATGAATATGTTTATCAATTACCCAAAGTATTTCCTTTTAATGGCGCCAAGAATAAAGTAATTTATATTACAGGTATAGGTAATTTAGGTAAACAATTTTCTATCATAATGACAGATTTTATTCCACATTTAAAACTACAAGAAAATGGTCAAGGCTTTCCACTTTATCTCTACGAAAAAGTAGAACAAACAAGCAGTGAGGTACTTGTAAAACATCATAATATTGTTGGCGATTATCAACGTTGCGATGCTATTACTAATGAGGCATTAGCCTATTTTCAAGAAAAATATTGCGACGAGAATATCAGCAAAGAAGATATTTTCTACTATATTTACGGCTTGTTGCATTCGGAAGATTACCGTGAAAAATATGCCGATAATCTCTCAAAACAACTGCCACGCATTCCGTGCGTCAAAACTTTTGCGGATTTCACCGCCTTTGTTCAGGCAGGCAGAAAATTAGCCCAGCTGCATTTAAATTATGAACGTGTGCCGATGTATCAAGGCGTTTTATTTAAAGGCGGCATTCGCATTGAAAACGATCAAATTATGGGCGGCGATAATGGCGATTTTTATGTAGAAAAAATGAAATTCGCAGGCAAAATTGTGAATGAGGAAACAGGAAAAAAAGAAGACGACAAATCCAAAGTCGCCTACAACAAAAAATTCACAATCGAAAACATACCGCTTGAAGCTTATGAATATATCGTAAATGGCAAACCCGCCCTTGAATGGGTAATGGAACGCCAAAGCGTCAAAACCGACAAAGCAAGTGGAATCGTAAACGATGCCAATGATTGGGCGGTGGAAACAATGCAAAACCCACGCTACCCAATGGAACTGTTCTTACGAGTAGTTACCGTGAGTTTAGAAACGATGAAAATTGTGAAAAATCTGCCATCTATGGAAATTTAATTATAAAAACTGAAAATAAAGTCCTGATATATTCATCAGGACTTTACCAAAACTGACCGCACTTTCCCCATGCAGCTCAAACGTTAAAATTCATCGAAATACTGCTGAATTACTGTCGGGTCTTTAGTTTTCGTAAGCGCCAGTTGCAGTAATACGCGCGCTTTTTGCGGGTTGAGCGTGCCGGAGGCGCTGAAGCCGTAGCGGCTGTCGTCCACTTCCGCATCACGGGTGGTGTAGCCTGTCGGTACGCGGGAAGAACGCACGACGGCAACGCCGTCTTTAGCCGCCTGCGCCAGCAACTCCAGATTCGCCGCATTGACATTGCCATTACCCACACCGGCGGCGACAATGCCTTGATAACCGGCCTGCAGTAAGGATTGCAACGGTTCTGTCGGCATATTGGAATAAGCGTAAATAATGCCGACTTTCGGTAACGCGTCGAGATTGTCCACATTAAACGGAGTATTGACGGTATGTTTGCTTTCCGGCGAACGTTCGTAATCCACTTTGCTGTTATGGATATAACCTAGCGCACCGAAATTCGGTGAGGAAAAGGTCTGTACCGCCGTGGTGCTGGTTTTGGTGACATCCCTTGCGCCCAGTACCGCGCCGTTCATCGCTACCAGCACGCCGCGGCCGGCCGATTTTTTATCTCCCGCCACCACAACGGCATTATATAAATTCAACGGCCCGTCGGCGCTTTTTTCCGTGGCCGGGCGCATTGCCCCCACCAACACCACCGGTTTTTCGCATTTAACCGTCATATCCAGAAAATACGCGGTTTCTTCCATGGTATCGGTGCCGTGCGTGATCACAAAACCGTCGGTGTCTTTACATTGCCGATTAATGGTTTTCACCAGTTTCAGCCACACCGCATCGCTCATATCCTGAGAGCCGATTTTCACTACCTGCTCCCCTTTGATCTCTGCAATATCTTTAATTTCCGGCACCGCTTCGATTAAGGTATCGACGGTCAACTGTCCGGCCTGATATTCGGAACCGACCGCACTTTTGCCGCTACCGGCAATGGTACCGCCGGTGGCCAGAATGGTAATATTCGGCAAAGATGCCGCATAAGCACTTGACATCCCCAGTCCGCACAGCGCTAACAACGCTAATTTTTTCAGTTTCATATAAGACTCCTACTGTCGTTTTATTAATATTGTTGTTATCAAACCTGCGTATTATCCCCTCAAGCCGAGCCGAAACAAAAATAAGAAATGTCATTTTTGTGATCCCTTTCATAGAAATTCAAACCGAAAGCGGATAATTAATCCAAATAAACTCATCGCCCGACGCAAAGGGCGGGCGCAACCGTTTGCTTAAATCCCGCTTTATGCTATGCTAGCGCGGTTTTTTAGTGACAGGGAAAATCTATGACAACACCACAAATTGCCATTGTAATGGGTTCAAAAAGCGATTGGGCCACTATGCAGGAAGCGGCCGCGATACTGGATAAATTAACGCTGCCTTATCATGTCGAAATCGTCTCGGCGCATCGCACACCGGATAAGTTATTTCAGTTTGCCGAAACGGCGGCGCAAAACGGCTATAAAGTGATTATCGCCGGCGCGGGCGGGGCGGCGCATTTGCCCGGCATGATTGCGGCGAAAACCATTGTGCCGGTGCTGGGCGTGCCGGTGAAAAGTGCTATGTTAAGCGGTGTGGACAGCTTATATTCTATCGTGCAGATGCCGAAAGGCATTCCGGTCGGCACCTTGGCCATCGGCCCGGCAGGCGCAGCCAATGCCGGTTTACTGGCCGCGCAGATACTTGCCGCATTTGATCACGATATTGCACGGCGGCTTAACACATTCCGCGCCGAGCAAACCGCGGCGGTATTGGACAATCCTGATCCGAGAGCCTGATGTTAGCTTAACGATCACCGATAGCCGCACCCATAACCGCACCGAAGTCGGAAAAGTGCGGTTAAAATTCATCCTGTTTTTCTCTTTAATCTGGTCTGAAAAGGAGCGTTTATGGAATTCGAAACCCGTTGTTTACATGCCGGTTACACGCCGAAAAACGGCGAACCCCGTGTGACGCCGATTGTGCAAAGCACCACTTATACTTACGACAGCGCGCAAGATATCGGCGAGTTATTCGATTTGAAAAAAGCGGGCTATTTTTATACCCGCCTTGCCAACCCCACTACCAATGCGGCGGAAGAAAAACTGGCCGCATTGGAAGGTGGTGTCGGGGCGCTGTGTACGGCATCGGGACAGGCGGCAAGTTGCTATGCGCTGCTGAACGTGCTGGAAGCCGGCGATCATTTTATTTCCGCTTCCTCAATTTACGGCGGCACTTATAATCTGTTCGCTCACAGTTTGAAGAAAATGGGCATTGCCGTCACCTTTGTCGATCAAAATCTGCCGCTGGAAGAGCTGGAAAAAGCGATTCGACCGAATACCAAAGCGGTGTTCGGCGAAACGATCGCCAATCCCGAACTGCGGGTGCTGGATATTGAAAAATTCGCCCGGCTGGCGCACAAAGCGCAATCACCGTTAATTATTGATAACACCTTTGCCACGCCATATTTCTGCCGCCCTTTTGAATTCGGCGCCAATATTGTGGTTCACAGCACCACAAAATATCTGGACGGTCATGCCGTTGCGCTCGGCGGTGTGGTGATCGACGGCGGTAATTTTGACTGGCATAACGGCCGCTATCCGCAATTCACTCAGCCGGATGAAACCTATCACGGCCTGATCTATACCGAAACGTTCGGTGCCGCCGCCTATATTGTGAAAGCGCGGGTGCAGCTTATGCGGGATTTGGGCGCTGCACCGGCACCGCAAAACAGTTTTCTGCTGAATCTCGGTCTGGAGACATTACCGCTACGCATGCAGGCGCATTACCACAACGCACTGGCCGTTGCCGGCTATCTGGAACCTCACCCGCTGGTTCAGGCGGTGAATTATCCCGCCCTGAAAAGTTCGCCCGATTACGCCCTGCAACAGAAATATGTACCGAACGGCTTGTGCGGGGTCATTTCGTTTGAGATCAAAGGCGGGAAACAAGCGGCGACCCGCTGGCTGGATGCGCTGAAGATGATTTCGCGCGAAGTGCATGTGGCGGATATCCGCACCTGCGCTCTGCACCCGGCGAGTTCGACCCATCGCCAGCTCAGTGATGAGGCTCTTGCGGCGGCGCATATTTCACCGGGATTAATTCGCCTGTCCTGCGGGATCGAAAATAAAAAAGATATTCTGGCGGATTTACAGCAGGCATTCGAGCAGATCGCCGAATAACCCCCAAAAACAAACCGGCGCAGACAATACGCCGGTTTTTTCCTGAAACGATGAGTAAAATGCGCCTAAAAGTGCGGTCAGTTTTGCTGCCATTTTTTTAATGCGTCATTATCGCTTTTCCGCTGTTCAATCCAGCGTTCGCCTTTATCCGTGCGTTCTTTTTTCCAGAACGGCGCGTTGCTTTTCAAATAATCCATAATAAATTCATTGGCGTGATACGCGTCACCGCGATGTGCGGCGCTAACCCCGACCAGAACGATTTCATCCCCGGTGTGCAACAAGCCTACGCGGTGAATTACCGAGACGCGTTGAATCGTCCAGCGCCGCTTTGCCTGGGCGACAATATCCTTCAGCGCCTTTTCCGTCATTGCCGGATAATGTTCGAGGTATAAGGTTGATACCGGATCGCCTAAATTCAGATCACGCACTTTGCCCACAAACACCACCGCCGCACCGACCGAATCCGGTGCCGCAAGCCATTGATAGACGGCATTCTGATCAAACGGCTGTGGCTGCACGGCAATTTGAACATCGTGCATATTAACCTCCGGTAACCGGCGGGAAAAAAGCGATTTCATCGCCGGATTTCACCGCACTTTCCAGCGGCGACAGGGTTTGATTAATCGCCACCAATAATTTGTCTTTCCGTAACGCCAGCGCCCAGCGCTCGCCCCGTGCCGCCAGCGCGCAACGCAATGCCTCTGCGCTGGCAAATTCCGCATCGAGCGTCAATTCGTCTACGCCGACAAGCTCTCTGGTCTGGGCAAAAAATAATACTTTTAACATTTGTGTTTCCGTTTTTTACTTTGCAATAAAATGTCCCGATTTGCCACCGCACTTTTCCAACAGGCGGATATGCTCGATCACCATATCTTTCTGTACGGCCTTGCACATATCGTAAATAGTCAGCGCCGCGACGGAGGCGGCGGTCAGCGCCTCCATTTCCACACCGGTTTTTCCGCTTAACTTGCAGACACTTTCAATCCGAACCTGATTGCTGTCCGGTAGTGCGCAGAGTGTCACTTCCACTTTGGACAGCAACAACGGATGGCACAGCGGTATAAGCTCCCAAGTGCGTTTTGCCGCCTGAATCCCGGCGATACGCGCCGTGGCGAACACATCACCTTTGTGATGCTGCCCGGCCAGAATCATTTGCAGCGTTTCCCGTGACATTGTCACCAACGCTTCTGCGCGCGCCTCCCGCACCGTGTCCTGTTTGCCCGATACGTCCACCATATTGGCTTCGCCGTTGCGATTAATATGTGTCAATTGCGTCATTGTGTTTCCTTTTGTCAGCCGCCGATACTGGCCAGATGATTTCTCACCCCGCTGTCGCCCTGATGTAAAAAATGATGCTCGCGTTTTCCCTGTAAAGCGGCAAAAACTCTTGCCTGTAATAAGGTCTGTTGTTCATCCGCTTGCAGTAAATCGCGCAAATCAATGCCTTCCTCGCCGAACAGGCATAAATGCAGCTTGCCTTTGGCGGAAATGCGCAACCGGTTGCAGCTGGCGCAGAAATTTTTTTCATAAGGCATAATCAGACCGATTTCGCCCTTATAGTCAGGATGACGAAACACCTTGGCGGGGCCGTCCAACAGGGATTTCTGCTGCAATTGCCAGCCGTCGCGGCGTAATTGTTCGGCCAACACCTGCCCGGAGAGGTGATGCTGATGAAAGAAATTATCCATATCGCCGGTCTGCATTAATTCGATAAAACGCATTTGGATCGGCTTATCTTTAATCCAGGCCAGAAACGCGTTGAATTCCGGCGCGTTCATGCCTTTCATCAACACGGAATTGACCTTGATTTTCTGATAGCCCGCCTCAAACGCCCGTTCAATACCGCGCATCACCGCTGCGAATTTATTGACGCCGGTAATGGCATGAAACATTTTCGGGTCAAGACTGTCCACGCTGACGTTGATGGAGGTAATCCCCGCCGCTTTCCAGTACGCGACGTCTTTTGCCATACGGTAGCCGTTGGTCGTCAGCGCGATATGCTGAATCGCCGGATGTTGCCGAATCGCCTCGACAATTGCCGGAAAATCTTTGCGCAACGTCGGCTCACCGCCGGTAATGCGCACTTTGCGCATGCCTAATTCGCCGAATGCGCGGACGATACGCCGGATTTCCGGCACACTGAGGAAACGGGGTTTAGTCGGTTCGGGCTGATAGCCGTCGGGCAGGCAATAATTGCAACGAAAATTACAGACATCCGTAACGGATAGCCGCAAATAATAATATTCACGTCGGAACGGATCGACCAAACGACCGCCACCGACCTGCTTAATCGGAATGGTTTGTTGCATTGGACACCTTTCTAAAATACGAGAGGACAAGCCGTTTCCAGCATTATCCCTGAGCAACCTGCCGGCTGCTGGCATTGCCGCCTTATTTCCAGCTACTGAAAACTTAGGCTGACAAGCTCGGAGTTATGCGATAAATTTGTTTCAAATTGTAAACTGTCCGGCTATTCTAATACAGAGTGAACGCCTGATCCAGTCGGCAAAATAAAAATCCGTTAAAAATCAATTATATATTTTATTATATAACGAATATTTTTCACAAATCCGCACCGTTCGCCGCGCTCGGCTTTACTTATTCTGCGATGTTTGGAATACTAGCCGCCGAAAACCGACATAATTTAACGAAAACCTGCGCATAAACGGCATGACCCCGCAAGCCATGCCGTTAAAGGAAAAAGCATGACTGACTTAATACGCCACAGCCGCCATGAAAATTTAGATGAGATCAAACATATTGCCGCGATCGGCGGCGGACACGGCCTTGGTCGCGTCATGTCGGCACTGAGTTTTATGCAGGAACGGCTGACAGGCATTGTCACCACCACCGACAACGGCGGCTCCACCGGACGCATCCGCACCGAACAGGGCGGTATTGCCTGGGGCGATTTGCGTAACTGCCTGAACCAGATCATTACCGAACCCAGCACCGCCTCTTCGTTGTTTGAATACCGTTTTTCCGGCAGCGGCGCACTTGCCGGGCATAATCTGGGCAATCTGATGCTGAAAGCGCTGGAAAATATGCATATCCGGCCGACGGAAGGGGTGAATCTGATTCGTGATTTGCTGCGGGTGAAATCCTTTATCGTGCCGATGTCGGAAAGCCCGGTGCATTTGGCGGCAACGCTGCATTCCGGTTCAAGCATCGTCGGCGAAGTCGGTATCGATCAGCTGACCGAACTGCCGAAAGCCGTTTTTCTGGTGCCGTTGGTTCAGGCGACACCGGAAGCGGTGCATGCACTCAATCAGGCAGAAGTGATTTTATTCGGCCCGGGCAGTTTTTTAACCAGCATCGTTCCGCCGCTGTTACTGAGCGAAATCGCCGACGCGTTAAAACACAGTACGGCGAAAAAAATCTTTATTGATAATCTGGGTGTCGAGCGCAGCCCTGCCGCCGGATTATCCCTGCAGGATCGGATAAACTGGATCAATCACACCGTGGGCAAAGACATTATTGACGGCGCGGTGGTGCAGTTTGATCCGAACCGCCGTGACGAGCCGGCGTCGATCAAAATCATGGCGCGGCGGCTAAGAGCGGACGATGTCAGCTACCGGCACGATCGCACGCTGTTATGCCAGGCGATTGACGAGCTGCTGGGCGAACTGAATTATCGCTGATTAACCGGAATATGGCCGAAACTGCGCTGAAAATCAGCGCACTTTAGCGCTATTGAGCGGTAAGTTGCAGCCGGGCTTTTAATTATCTGCGCTTAAACGTGCGATTTCATCGCTTAACGCACGCGGCATATGGCGCGGCCCGCGCACCGCGGAGATGCCGAATTCGCGCAGTTTTTCCCGCCCGAATAAGTGCGGCGCATATTTTTGCAGGCATTTAATCCGCATCACCCGTTTGATACGCAGATCGCCCTTTTCATACTTACGCGGAATATTGACTTCCAGCACCTGACATTTATAACGCAGCGCGGCGGTCGGCGCGGTGACATAAATATAAACCGTATCGTCCACCGCGATATTGTTGCTCTGTTTCCAGAAAATCACATCATTTTCATGCAATTGGCTTTCAATATCGTAATATTTCGGATTCGCCGGCACCAGCCATTCCGTATAGCGGGCAATGCCGAACCGCTTATGGGTTTGGCGGCTGGCGGTCAGATCAAAGCTGGAATTGAGCAGAAAAATAATCGTGTCTTTATCCACCGAACCGTCCAGCAGCACGCTCAGCCAATGCCCGTGGTGCATGTGATAGCCCGGCAGGAAACCTTTCTGGGTGATAAAAGTAGCGTGAATGACAGGGTCACATTTTACATTCATAATCTGCGTGTTGCCGCCCGTGCCGAGGCCGAGTTTTTCCCGCTCCACCGTCATAAACACCGCATACCATTTGCGGTTATCACTATGACGCAAAATGGCCGAATCCGGTGAAGTGCGCCATAAATATTCCGCTTCGCTGCCGTATTGTTGCCGCGCAAAGGTCAGAATATCCTCACGCAGGGCCGATTTTTTCGGTTGATTTTTCACCGCACTTTCCTCCGCCTGATTCCACTAGTCGATAAAAGGTTACGCTTTTCGATTGAACACTTTGACATTGTCAAAGCCGTTTTCTTTCAGATACAACGCCTGCAATTTGCTCATTACACCGCGCTCGCAATACAGCGCATAATGTTTCGTTTGATCCAAACTCCCGAACTGGGCGGATAATTTATAAAACGGCATCACAATAATCTGCCGTCCCGCCGCTTGCAGCGGATTTTCATCGCGTTCTTCCGGGCTGCGGATATCCACAATTACATCGTCGTCCGCCAACACAGAAACCGTGTCCACTTCCACCACGTCTTTTTCCGTTTGGGCGGCAATCTGGCGAATATCCAAATATTGCGCATTTTGCACCGCACTTTCCAGCACTTCAAAGTTAAAATGCGCTTCTTCCGCTTCGATTTTCGCCTTCACCGCTTTTACCGTCGGATTTTTTGAAATCACCCCGCAAAATTCCGGCATGGATTTGGCAATATCGTCGGTACCGATATGCTTTGCCATCGCGATAATCTGTTCTTTATCATGGCTGATCAGCGGGCGCAGCACCAGTGTCGGCGCCGCTTCGTCAATTAAACGTAAATTGGTCAGCGTTTGGCTGGAAACCTGCCCGAGCGCCTCGCCGGTGACAATCGCCTGAATGCCGAAACGTTCCGCCACACGGCCGGCCGCGCGTACCATCATGCGTTTCAGCACTACGCCCATTTGCCCGCTGTCCACCTTTTCCAGAATTTCCGCCACCACCGGCTCAAAATTAATCGCCACAAAACGCACTTTATGGGAACTGCCGAAGCGCTGCCAGAGATGATACGCCATCTGTTTTACCCCGATTTCATGCGCCGCGCCGCCCAGATTAAAAAAGCAATAATGCACCCGCGAACCGCGCCGGATCAGCATATAACTGGAGACGCCGGAATCAAAACCGCCGGAAATCAGCGACAGCACATCTTCCTGCGTGCCGATAGGATAACCGCCGATGCCGGCATGGCGCGCGTTAATCAGCATCATGCGATCATCTTCAATATCAATGCGCACCGTCACATCGGGTTTGCTTAATTTCACTTTCGCACTGGCGATGTGCTGATTCAGCCCGCCGCCCACATAGCGTTCCGCTTCCAGCGAGCTGAAAGTATGTTTGCCCTTGCGTTTCACCCGCACGCAAAACGTTTTGTTTTCCAGCTGCGACGCTACCTGCTGCAAGGTGTGCTGAAAAATATCGTGCAAATCGGTAAACGGTTTTTCCTCGACTTCGAGAAAATGATGAATGCCGGGAATGCGCTGTAATAATTCGATTAAGTGCGGTCGGTTTTCGGCATTTTTCGACCGCACTTCAATATAATCCCAATGGCGCACCACCGCGATAGTTTCGTCATATTTATGTAAAATATTGCGGATATTGCCGGTCAGAATCTTCACGAAGCGCTTACGCACGCTCTCGCTTTTAATCATAATTTCGGGAAAAAGTTTAATAATAAATTTCATCGTTGAATGGCTTATTTCTGTTTTGTAAAAAATCGGCGTTATTGTACAACATCTTGGCTTAATCCCCAATTTCCTTTTCGTCCGTCTTCTCTTTCGCGCTACGTTAGCCTGCGCAATGCAAAGTGCGGTGCGTTTCAGCCGTTTTTCCTCGCCCCGCCTGAACACGGAGGAAGACATCTCGAAATCTGTCAGATCTATCACAAAAACCGCAGTATTTTTTAACAACGCGCCAAAAATACAGTACAATAATCCACTTTAAATCAGTTTGAACTCAAGGATTGCACATGGCTCGTAAACCCGTGGAAAAACCGGCGGCGGATTTTGAAACGACGCTCAACCAGCTGGAAGCGGTCGTTTCCCGTCTGGAAAGCGGCGATTTATCGCTGGAAGAGGCGTTAAAAGATTTTGAAACCGGCATTACGCTCGCCCGGCAAGGACAGGAACGTTTGCAGCAGGCCGAGCAACGCATTCAGATTTTACTGCAAAAAAACGACAGTGCGGAATTAAGTGATTATCAACCGAACGACGAATAATAAGCGAATCGTATGTATCAATTTACCCGGGATTTACAACAGCTCCAGCAACGTATCAATCAATTCTTAACCGACCGTTTCGCCCGCATCGACAGCCGCCCGTCGCCGCTTGCCGAGGCGATGAAATACGGCCTGCTGCTCGGCGGCAAACGGGTCAGACCCTTTCTGACTTACGCCACCGGACGCATGCTGGGCGCACAAATGGCGCAGCTGGATTACGCTGCCGCCGGCATTGAAGCCATTCATGCCTATTCACTAATTCACGACGATCTGCCGGCAATGGATAACGATCATTTGCGCCGAGGTCAACCGACCTGCCATATCGCCTTTGACGAAGCGACGGCAATTCTGGCCGGCGATGCGCTGCAAACCTTTGCCTTTGAAATCCTCACCCAGACCCCGGATTTGGCCGCGCAACAAAAACTGGCGCTGGTGACGAATCTGGCGCAGGCCTCCGGCGTTAACGGCATGTGTTTAGGGCAAAGTCTGGATTTAATCGCCGAACACCGGCAGGTAAACCTTGCGGAACTGGAAAAAATCCACCGCAATAAAACCGGTGCGCTGCTGTGCGCCGCGCTGAAGGCAGGCTTTCTCTGTTCGCCGCATTTCGCCGATTCGCAGCTTGAACAACCATTGATGCGCTATGCCACGGCCATCGGGCTGGCTTTTCAGGTGCAGGACGATATTCTGGATATTGAAGGCGAAAGCCGCCTCACCGGCAAAACCGTCGGTGCCGATTTAGCCGCCGACAAAAGCACCTATCCGAAATTGCTCGGGCTGGACGGCGCGAAACAAAAAGCGCAGGAACTTTACCGACAGGCGCTGCAGGCGCTGGATGATGTGCCGTTCGACACCAGCGCCTTGCGCGCGCTGGCGGCATTCGTCGTGAACCGGCAAAGCTGACGTTACACGGCGCAATGAAACATAACAAACGGAACGCCCGATCATTTAAAGTGCGGTTCGAATTTAGACTATTTTGGGATTGATGAACAATGCAAAATTATCCTCTTTTATCATTAATTAATTCGCCTGATGATTTGCGTCTTTTAAGCAAAGAACAGCTGCCGCAACTGTGCAGCGAACTGCGCGATTATTTGTTGGAAAGTGTCAGTCAAAGCAGCGGTCATCTGGCTTCCGGACTGGGGACGGTGGAGCTGACGGTGGCGTTGCATTATGTGTTTAAAACGCCCTTTGACCAGCTGATCTGGGATGTGGGTCATCAGGCCTATCCGCACAAAATTCTTACCGGACGGCGCGATCGCATGTCCACTATCCGGCAAAAAGACGGGCTGCATCCGTTTCCGTGGCGGGAAGAAAGCGAGTTTGACGTACTCAGCGTCGGCCACTCCTCAACCTCTATCGGCGCCGGTTTGGGGATTGCCATTGCCGCCCAAAAAGAAAACGCCGGACGCAAAACCGTTTGTGTAATCGGCGACGGCGCCATTACCGCCGGCATGGCGTTCGAAGCGCTGAATCATGCCGGTTCGCTGCATACCGATATGCTGGTGATTTTAAACGATAACGAAATGTCGATTTCAGAAAATGTCGGCGCCCTGAACAATCACCTCGCCCGCCTGTTTTCCGGCGCCTTCTATTCGACCATTCGCGAAAGCGGCAAGAAAATCCTGTCCGGCCTGCCGCCGATCAAAGAATTCGTGAAAAAAACCGAAGAACATATGAAAGGTTTCGTATCGCCGGTGGGAACGCTGTTCGAAACCCTCGGTTTCAATTATATCGGCCCGATCGACGGTCACAATATTGATGAGTTAATCAGCACGCTGAAAAATATGAGCTCGCTCAGCGGCCCGCAGTTTTTACATGTAAAAACCAAAAAAGGCAAAGGCTATGCGCCGGCGGAAAACGATCCTATCGGGTTTCACGGTGTGCCTAAATTCGATCGCCTCAGCGGCGAATTGCCGAAATCCTCCGCCACGCCGACCTATTCGCAGATTTTCGGTAACTGGCTGTGCGAAATGGCGCAGCAGGATCCGAAATTAATCGGCATTACCCCTGCCATGCGCGAAGGTTCCGGCATGGTGGAGTTTTCCAATCGTTTTCCGCAGCAATATTTTGATGTGGCGATTGCCGAACAGCATGCCGTCACCTTTGCGGCGGGATTGGCCATCGGCGGCTATAAACCGGTGGTGGCGATTTATTCTACGTTTCTGCAGCGCGCTTATGATCAGCTGATTCACGATGTGGCGATCCAAAATCTGCCGGTGTTATTTGCCATTGATCGCGCCGGCGTGGTGGGAGCGGACGGTCAAACCCATCAGGGCGCCTTCGATATCAGCTTTATGCGTTGTATTCCGAATCTGGTGATTATGACGCCAAGCGATGAAAATGAATGCCGTCAAATGCTTTATACCGGCTATCATTGCGGCAAACCGGCTGCGGTGCGCTATCCGCGCGGCAACGCCGGCGGCGTAAAACTGGAACCGTTGCAGGCACTGCCGCTCGGTCAATCCAAATTGGTACGCCAAGGGGAAAACATCGCCATTTTAAATTTCGGTACCTTATTGCCGCACGCGTTGCGCGCCGCCGACGAACTGAACGCCACCGTAGTCGATATGCGTTTTGTCAAGCCGATCGACGCACAGCGCATTCACCAAACCGCCGACGATTATGATCTTATCGTCACGCTGGAAGAAAATGCCGTGCAGGGCGGCGCCGGCAGTGCGGTGGCGGAAGTGCTGAACACCGGCCGCCATCATTGCCGTTTGCTACAATTAGGCTTGCCGGACTTTTTTATCCCGCAGGGCACGCAACAGGAAATACTGGCGGAACTGAAACTGGATGCGGCGGGCATCACTGCGCAAATCAAGGAATTTCTCGCATAAAACGAATATTTTTAAAAATTTTGTGAACTCTTTCTCACTTTGCCAGTCTTAGTTAATGCTAGTGCACTGCAAATGCAGTTGTCTTTTTAGAAATCTTTCTTATATTAAGACCTCCCCGCTACTCAATCTTTGGGTAGCGGTTTTTTATTTCCCAAATAGCTGCCGCCGAACAACTATCTCCGGCGCTTTTTTCGTCAGGCACAAAAAAAGGACGCCCTAAAGCGTCCTGATTTTCTGTACTTTATAAAATTAAAGCGCAGATTTTGCTTTTTCAACTAACGCAGCAAAAGCCACTTTGTCGAATACCGCAATGTCGGCCAGAATCTTACGGTCGATTTCAACAGAGGCTTTTTTCAGGCCATTGATGAATTTGCTGTAAGATAAACCGTTCTGACGTGCTGCTGCATTAATACGCGCGATCCATAACTGACGGAACTGACGTTTACGTTGACGACGGTCACGATAAGCATACTGACCGGCTTTAATCACCGCCTGGAACGCAACGCGATAAACGCGAGAACGCGCACCATAATAACCTTTAGCCGCCTTAAGAACTTTCTTATGACGCGCTCTTGCAATAACACCACGTTTTACACGAGCCATTATTTAATCTCCTATGTCTATTAATGAACTAAAATTTAACTGAACGTACGCCCGTGCTTATGCGTATGGCAGGCACGCTACGACTAAAACCTGATCCGCTTGCGCAACCATGGATTTATGGCGTAAATGACGTTTACGTTTAGTGGTTTTCTTAGTCAGAATATGACGTAAGTGAGACTGTTTACGTTTGAAACCGCCGGAAGCCGTCTTTTTGAAACGCTTGGCAGCACCACGTACTGTTTTAATTTTAGGCATTGTTTTATAAACTCCGCATTGTTTAAGTTTAACATCAGATAGTCAGGCGAATAAAAGTGCGGTCAAAAAACAGCATGAAATTCGACCGCACTTTTGTTACTTGTAATGCGCTGACTATTTCTTTTTCGGGGCAAGTACCATAATGGCCTGACGACCTTCGAGCTTACCCGGGGCGGATTCCACCACGGCAATCTCGGCCAAATCGTTTTTAACACGTTCCAGCACGTCTAAACCGATATCTTGATGCGCCATTTCACGTCCGCGGAAACGAACGGTAATTTTCGCTTTATCCCCGTCTTCCAGAAAGCGAATCAGGCTGCGTAGTTTTACCTGATAGTCGCCTTCGTCTGTGCCGGGACGGAATTTAATCTCCTTCACCTGCACGACTTTCTGCTTTTTCTTCTGCTCTTTTGCAGCTTTGCCTTTCTCGTAAAGGAATTTACCGTAATTCATAATACGGCACACCGGCGGTTCCGCGTTAGGACTGATTTCCACAAGATCCAGCTCTAATGCTTCGGCTTTTTCCAAAGCCTCCTGAATACTGACGATTCCCGCCTGCTCGCCGTCTTGATCAATTAAACGGACTTCTTTCACACGAATTTCATCATTAATACGATTCGGACGATTGACTACGGGTGCTTTTTTTACGGTTTTAATAGTATTATTCCTCTATTAATTAAGTCACAAAACTGCTGTTTTATCTATTAAGAACAGAAGTTAAATTCATTTCAGCGCGCTGATAATGCGCAAAAAACGAGGTGCATTTTACAGAATTTTATCGTGTTAAGCAATAGCCGAACACGGCATAACAAGGCTTTTAAGCGCTTTTATTATAAGAACATAGTCAAACCGGAAACGCTGAAGCGGATTTTTGTATCGTATAAAATCCAACCTGTTTTGATAAACGGCCTTTCTTCGCGGTTATGCGCAATCGGTGCCACGAATTTGTCGGCGCATTCGTTGCATCTCGGCGGCGGTCTGCTGGAAAAAATAGCGGTATGAGGCGCACAAATAATTGTGTTTAGCGCTCTCGTTCGGCACGGCAACGAAGCGATGTTTCGGGCAACCGCCCTGGCATAAACGGCGCACCTCGCATTGTTGACAAATACTGGTCAGCCGCGTGAGTTTTTCCCTACCGAATTGTTGCTGCCGGGCCGATAATACCAAGTGCTCAAGGGATTGCTCATTTAAATTGCCGATTTTATATTCCGGATACACATAATGATCGCAAGAATAAACATCGCCATTGGCTTCCACCACCAGCGATTTACCGCAGGTGGGCTGATGAACGCAACTGCCGGACGGATAGCCCAGCCATTGCCCCAATAAATTGTCAAACTCCAATACAAAAATGCGCCCCACATCGTCTTTTTTCCAGATGTTAAACACATCCAGCAAAAAACGCCCGAAGCCCTCCGGCGGCACGGAAAAATCCGTAGTTTCGGCGGATTGCCGCGCTTTGCGTTCCACGACGGGGATAAATTGCATAAAAGTGGCGCCCAGCGCTTTAAGGGCTAAATAAGTGTCTTTTCCCTTGTGCCAATTTTGATCGTTTACCACGGTCAGGGTATTAAAATCCACCTGATAGGCTTTCAGCAATTCCAGCGCGCTGACCACTTTCTCAAAGGTCGGGTTGCCGTTGCTTGAAATACGATAACGATTATGCACCGCGCTCAGTCCGTCAATGGATAATCCGATGAGAAATTGATGTTGTTTAAAAAATTCCGCCCATTGCCGATTGAGCGCCAAGCCGTTGGTTTGAAAAGCGTTGGTAACGGTTTTACCATTGGCAAATTCACGCTGAAAATCGACCGCACTTTTGAAGAAATCCAGCCCGAGTAATGTCGGCTCCCCTCCCTGCCAGGCAAATTCCACCCGATTGCCGGCATGGGATTCAATGTAATTTTTCACATAATTGCGCAAGGTATCCAGTGACATAAAGGGCGCTTGCGCCCCGAAGTCTTTTTCCTTTGACAAATAAAAGCAATATTCGCATTGAATATTACAATGAAAACTGCTCGGTTTTGCCATTAAATGAAAATGGGCTTGTGGTGCGAAAAATGCCATTACGCGTTATTTTCCTTTATGAGCAGACAATAAATCGGTCAACAACCCTTTTTGCTTTAACGCTTTTGCAATGCGAATGGCGGTTTCCGTTTCACAACCGGCATATTCGGCGATTTCGCGATATGTCCAGTTGTAATAAGGAAAATTGGTGTTCAAAAAATACAGGCTGTCAATCACGCGATCAAGGGTGTGCAAATAGGCGCTTTTGGCTAAACGCTGCTCCGCATCGCCTAATTCATTGGCAATGGTTTGCAATAAGATTTTACTCATTTGCAGATTATCGGTGAAAAAACGATCGATATTTTCCGGCTTGATTCGGATAATTTCCGCCTCAATCAACACTTTGGCATTGCAGTGATAGCGGCTGTCGCCCAAACCGAATAACGTGCGAAAGCCAAAATAATCCCCTTGTTTATACAAGCGCGCCAGACTTTCCTTGCCGTTATCCAGCATATGATACAGCCCGATCAGGCCTTGTTGCACATAATAAAATTCTTGCGCTTTTTCCCCTTGATTGTAAACGGTCATGCCTTTGGCAAGCTGATGTAAATAGGTTAATTGGCAGTCTTTTAAATCCGTAGGTAAAATAAGTCGGTGTTCCGTCATGTTCATTTTTTCCTTAAAAGTGCGGTGCGTTTTTCAGGTATTTTTATTGTCACCGGCGATAAGAGAAGAAAGCGAGCCAGGTCGCTTTCTTAATAAAATTGATCGCTAAATTTCATCAATAATGCGATAAACCCAGTTTTCCAGCGGATCGCCGAGCCGTTGCATTTCCGCCCGCATTTCTTCCAGCATTGTTTTTTTAATCGCCCGATACTCCGGATCATAGAACAAATTGTGCATCTCTCCCGGGTCTTTACGCACATCATACAGCTCGCATAAATCGGAGGCATTAAACACCAATTTATAGTCTTTGCGGCGCCACATGCGCTGTTCGAAATACACGAAATGACCGGCAAGCTGCGCCAACACGCCCTGACGTCCGTTATCTTTATTTTCCCGCACGATCGGTAAAATGGTTTCGCCTTCAAATTCCTGCGGAATCGGTTGATTGGCCAAATCATATACCGTCGAGGTTAAATCATGCAGATAAACCAGATTGTCATCTTGCTGATTTGCCCGGTCGGAACGCGGGTCTTTGACGATCAGCGGAATATTGTAGGTGGTATCAAACATGAACTCGCCTTTTTCAATCATGCGGTGGGCGCCCATGGCATCACCGTGATCGGCCGTCACGACCATAAAAGTGCGGTCATAAATTTGCTGCTTTTCTAAAAAGGCTAGCAGATCGCCGATAGCATCGTCAATTAAGGTGATATAGCCCCAAAATTTGGTAATCACTTCTTTCCAGTGATCTTCGCTGGCTTCCCACATGCCCCACATTTTGGAAATGGTGCGATAATGCCCCGGTTTGCCTTCCAGCGGTTTGAAGAAACTTTCATCCAGCACCACATCTTCTTTGCGATACATAGAATAATAAGGTTCCGGCACAATGCAAGGCGTGTGCGGGCCCCAGAAATTAATCCAGGCGAAAAACGGCTTACCCTCGTCGAGGGATTGCCGAATATATTTTTTCGCCTCGTCAATGATGAAATACGGAATGGTTTGCGCCTTGCTACCGGAAAGCAAACCGCACAACTCCTGCACGCGCAAATGCGGATTATCGCCGAAATAGGCGTTGCTCACCTCGGGAATTGCATAACCTTTTTCTTCCAGCCATGCTTTGTAGCGATTGGAATGAGTCGGCGGTTGGTTAAACACCAGATTTTTATACACCCCGCTGCCCGGATAGCCGTAACCGTCGAAGTTATGTCCCTGAATGCCGTAATCTTCCGGTACGGATTTGGTGCCGACGTGCCATTTACCCAGCAGATAAGTATTATACGCGTCAAGTTTCCCGATATGCGGTGTATCCCGGCTCACTTCACCGCTGCCGCCTTTTTCGCCGTTACGAATAATGCCATGGGAAGACGGCATTAAACCAGTGAATAAGGAGGTACGCGCCGGGCCGCACACCGACGCCGGGGTGAACGCGTTGTTAAAACGAATGCCTTCCTTGGCCAAACGATCCAAATTCGGTGTTTTTACGATCTGATGCCCGTAGGCGCCGATCATATCCTTGCGAACCTGATCCAGTAAAATATAGATAATATTCATTGTTTTGCCTCTTTATTGCGCACCACCAGCAACACGATAAGCTGCAATACCGCCCATACGCCTAACACCATTAACGGCGCGCCGTTTTCGGAAGCCATCCCAATCGGGGAAAGGAAAGCATACAGTGCGAACAAGCCTAAAATTAATGATACGCTGGTGACTTTTAAATATTTCCAGTCGGTTAAATCCACATTGCCTAAGTTTTCTTTATTTTCGATATAAGGCTCACGTCTTAAGAATTGACCTAAGAGGAGCATTAACGCCACATCGAACACGAATAACCCGCCCATGACATACACGAAATTAATTTTCACGTCAAACACCCAAACGATGCAGAAATACAGAATGACATGGGAGAGCAATGCAATGCGCGCCGCTTTGCCGGAGACGGTTTTATTAAACATCCCGACCGCGAATAATGCCACAATCGGAATATTCACGAAACCGGCAAATCGTTTGGTGATCAGGAAAATCCCGTCCGTACCGAACATCAATAACGGCGCGAAGATCATGGTGACGATCGCCATAATGGTGGACACTTTTTTAGCATACACGATTAACTCTTGTTCCGACCGCACTTTTTTGCTGATGAAAGGCAATAAATCTTTACAATAAATGGTGGCGGCGGAGTTTAAAAACGAGTTGAAGGTGCTCAAAATCGCCCCGAACAATGCCGCAATAAAGAAGCCTTGCAACCACGTCGGCAACACTTTATTCACTAACAGCGGGTAAGAGGCGTCAATCGGATTTACACCGTCGCCCAGAATGTGAAAACTCAATAACCCCGGCACATTTAAAATAATGGGCAGCGTTAATAAAAATAACGCGGAAATCAGAATGCCTTTTTGACCGGATTTTAAATCTTTCGCGCCCAGACAACGTTGTACGATAGCCTGATTAGTCGTCCAGTAGAAGAAATGCACCACCATAATCCCGGTGAAAATAGTCGGCCATGGTGTGGCATCGTCCGGCCCGCCCACTGCGTTCCACTTTTCAATGTGGGTGGTTGTAATGGTATGCAAGCCGGCGGAAACGCTGCCGTCACCCAAATACATCAAGGCAAAAAACGGCACAAGCAATGCACCGATAACAAGAATTATCGCGTTGATGGTATCAGAAACCGCCACCGCTTTTAAGCCGCCGAAGATGGCGTAAATCGCGCCCACCACGCCGATGGCAATCACCGTATAAGTAATCGCCGCGCCGTAGCTCAAACCAAATGCCGTTTCCAAATTGAAAATTTTATTGAACGCGATGGCACCGGTGTAAAGTGCGGTCGGAATAACGATTAAAAGATAAAACGCTAAGAACAGCGCAGACATAATTAAACGGGTTTGACGGTCAAAACGGCTTTCAAAGAATTCCGGCACGGTGGTGTAACCGTTACGCAAATACTTCGGCAACATATAAATGGCCAGAAAACAAAGTGGAATCACTGTCGGCACCGTCCAGGCAATAATGGAAAAGTTGCCTTGATAAGACACCGCGTTGACGCCGATTAATTGCTCCGTAGAAAGTGACGTCAACACCATAGAACAACCGATAACCAAACCACTCAAACCGCGTCCGGCCAAAAAATAACCGTTGGACGTGCTGAGATCATCATTCTTGGTTTTCAACCAGGAAATATACGCCACAAGACCTGTGACAAGTAAGAAAGATATGATCGTAACTAACATATTATTATCCCCTTTATACTTAGATACGTCGTTAGGGTAATACACGCAAAATTAAAAAACTATGATAGTTGTCATAGGGATAGTGTGAAGCGGATCACAGTTCGGCAAAGAAATTTCAACATTATGAGCATGATCATAATCCGACGACATGATGTCGCACCATAATACGCAAAAAATTAAGAGGGCTGTTATTATGGCTTTACAACTTATTGTTATTTTAGTCTGTTGCGGCATGTTGACGAATTTAATGTCGGCAATTTTTGGTATCGGCGGCGGCGTCTTGATGGTTCCCATGCTGTACACGCTTTTTCCGGAGTTCCCGTTTCAGATGGTGGCGGCAACCTCGCTCACCATTGTGATAGGTTCATCGCTCATCAATCTTTTTTATTTCTATAAACAAAATATTCGGATTAATTACAAAGCAATGCTGTTATGGTCTTTGGGGATGATCGCGGGCGTGCAACTCGGTTTTGAAGCCAGTTTTTATGTCCATGAGACCATTATCATCAGCGTTTTTATTATGACCTTGACGACACTGGCCCTCAGAACGCTTTTCTGTAAACCGGTCGCCTCACATGACACGGCCGCGCCAAGCGAAAATCTCAAAGGCATCGCCTTGTGTTTTTTCGGTGGCAGCATTGCCGGTATGACGGGCATCGGCGGCGGTTCCATTATGGCACCGCTTATCGGGCAATTACGCAGTATTTCGGCCTATCAAATCGCCCCTTACACCAATTATATGATGGTCATCGGCGGACTGGGCAGCCTGTACGGTTATTTATCCAAAACCGCCCCGTTTCACATTCAATACGGCTGGCAAATCGGTTATGTCAATTTTTCCATCGCAATCATCGTTGTGCTCAGCTCCTTTGCCACCAGTTTTTTGTCCATGAAAATCCGCGGCATTTTATCCCCCGCGATTGCCCGAAAATTACTCGGACTCATTTTATTAGGCATTGCGGCATATATGCTCATCGCCTATGGGATAAAGTAAGCGATTTAATCCCGTCAGATAGAACAATCCGCAGGTAAAACGTGCGGATTGTGCTTTGCATAGGCGTCTTAAAAGGCAAAATAACGGCATATTGCCTGCAAGTGCTAAAGCGAATGAATAAAAATCACCAGAATAATAACCGGAATCACATAACGGACATAATTGAACCAAAGTGCGGTCAGTTTTTTACCTGCGCCCAGCTCCCGTTTCGCCTCGTCTTTTAATACATAACCGACAAACATTGCGCTGCCCAATGCCGTAAGGATAAATAGAATATTGCCGCTGGCATAATCAAACGCATCAAAAATACTCAGCCCCATAATATGCACATGGCGCCAGAGGTTATCGCCCAGCACGGACGGCACATTACCGCAAACAAAAACACCGAACAGAATCACACTGATGGATTGTCCGCGGGTCAAGGCCGTTTTCTCCTGCAGGGCGGTCACCAGCACCTCATAAATCGTAATGGAGGTGGTTAACGCCGCGGTAATCAATAAAGCAAAAAAGATCACGGCAAACAGCGTGCCCGCCCACATATGCGAAAACACAATCGGCAGGCTTTGAAAGACCAGAGTCGGCCCCGAGTTCGGTGCAACGTTAAAGGTAAATAAGGAAGGGAAAATCATAAATCCCGCCGCCAGCGCAATTAATGTGTTGATGACGCCCGTTACCATGGCGGTTTTAACCAGATTTTCCTGTTTGGAAAGGTAGCTGGATAAGGTAATCAACACGCCGAATCCCAAACTTAAGGCAAAGAACACCTGTCCTAACACAAATACAAAGAGCGTGTTGCTGATTTTGGAAAAATCCGGTACCAGATAAAATTTAATCCCTTCCATCGCGCCCGGTAACGTGATATTGCGGACAATCATGATCATGAGAAAAATAAACAATAACGGCATTAACATCTTCACCGAGCGCTCAATGCCCTCTTTAATGCCTTTGATCAGAATAACGTAATTGATCGCCACAAAAAGTGCGGTATAAATTAACACTGTTTTCGGGGCATCGCGAATATGATCATTAAAAAATGCCGATGTGGTTTCAATGGTTACATGCCGCGACAGATCCAAATCACCGGAAATCAGGCTTCCGATATAGGTCAAGACCCAGCCGCCCAGCACCATATAATAGGCCAGAATACCGAATGCCCCCAGCAAGCCCATATAACCCAGTATTTTCCAGCCGGGATGAATTTTTTTCCCGTTGGCCTGACCGCCAAACGCATCAATAGCATTGACCTGCATGCGACGCCCGATAACATTTTCCACCAGAATCATCGGAATACCGATGATGATCATGGCGATACAGAATAATAATACATAGGCGCCGCCCCCGTTTTCACCGACTAAATAAGGAAAACGCCAGGTTGCGCCGAAGCCTACGGTGGCACCCGCCACGGTTAATATATAGGTTAATTGACTGGACCAGGCGTGACGCGCATGTTTTGTTGTGTTCCGATGCATGATTTCACCTCTTTCAGGGATCAAAAATATCCCCTCGTGATAAAAACCAGAGGATATTTTGCAAACAATGTTGAACGGATAGTAAGACGTTTTATGCGCTTAACGCGGCTTTCGGCTCGGTATAGACAAGCCCGAAGGCTTCCGTGACGCCTTTAAAGGTGCATTTGCCATTGTAGGTATTCAGCCCCTGCAATAGCGCGGGATCAGACAAACAGGCCTCTTTCACGCCCAACGCCGCGATTTTCAAGCCGTATTCCAGAGTGGAATCGGTCAATCCCAATGTGGAGGTTTGCGCGACACAGCCCGGCATGTTAGCGACACAATAGTGGATCACACCGTCAATCTCATAAATCGGATCATTATGGGTGGTCGGTTTCGAGGTTTCGAAACATCCGCCCTGATCAATGGCCACATCCACCAATACCGCACCTTTTTTCATTAATTTGAGATCCTCACGACGCAACAAGTGCGGTGTTTTTGCGCCCGGAATCAACACCGCACCGATGACCACATCCGCTTCCGGCAATAACGCCAGAACATTGCCGCGCGAGCTGATTAAGGTTTTAATCCGCATGGCAAAAATTTGATCAATATAGCTGAGACGGGCGGCATTAATGTCCAGAATCGTCACATCCGCACCGATGCCCATGGCAATCTGCGCCGCATTCAGCCCGACGACACCGGCGCCTAAAATCACCACTTTCGCCTTCGGCGTGCCTGCCGTTCCGCTTAATAATATGCCCGCACCGCCAAAGGTTTTCTGGCTGTATTTCGCCGCTTCCAAGGCTGCCAGCCGCCCGGCGATGGCACTCATCGGCGCCAGACAAGGCAAACCGGCGGGGGTTTTAATGGTTTCATAAGCGATGGATTGAATCTTGCGCGCCAGTAACATGTCGGTGAGCGGTTTGTCTGCGGCTAAATGAAGATAGGTGTAAAGGATCTGGTTTTCACGGAAAAAATGATATTCGCTTTCGATGGGTTCTTTGACTTTGATAATCATCTCACTTTCGGCAAACAGGGTGGTTTTATCGGTGAGTATCGCGCCGGCGGCCTGATAAGCCTCATCGGAAAACCCGATTTCCGCACCGGCGTTATACTCCACATACACCTTATGCCCCGCTTCCGTATAAGATTGCACATTTGCCGGGGTTAAGCCCACCCGATATTCTTGTACTTTGACTTCTTTTGGACAACCGATAATCATGATTTCCTCCTTTGGAAATTATTATTTTGACGTATAAATCCTTTATCGAAAAATGAAACGACCGGTTTATGAGTAAATTTACCTCCTGATTCAGCAACATTTGCATTACATTATAACAACTTAGCCAATACACATCTGTGACATTGTTCACAATCTCGGACAAAAAACCGGCGTCAAAAATCAGCCGGAAACCAAAAAGTGCGGTCAAAAATACTTAAATTTTCGACCGCACTTTCATTTAATGCTATTAGCCAACTACATGTCAGCAGAAACTACTCTTCGCCCAACAATTTCAACTCGCGATTTCTCACTTGTTTTTTCAGCATGTCTAAGAATGCTTCTACAGTGAAAGTGCCTAAATCCTGACCTTTACGGGTGCGTACGGCGACTTTGCCGGCTTCGATTTCTTTATCGCCGCAGACCAGCATATAAGGCACGCGACGCAAGGTGTGTTCGCGGATTTTGAAACCGATTTTTTCGTTGCGTAAATCGGATTTCACGCGCAAACCGGCGTCGGACAGGGTTTTAACCACCTGTTGCACATAATCCGCCTGACTGTCGGTGATGTTCATCACCACAGCCTGAACCGGCGCCAGCCACGGCGGGAAGAAACCGGCGTATTCTTCGGTGATGATGCCGATGAAACGTTCGATAGATCCCAAAATGGCGCGGTGAATCATCACCGGCGTTCTGCGCTCGTTGTCTTCCGCTACATAAGAGGCGTTCAAACGACCCGGTAAGGCGAAATCCAGCTGAATGGTGCCGCACTGCCATTGACGGTCTAAGCAGTCACGCAGCGCAAATTCGATTTTCGGCCCATAAAATGCCCCTTCGCCGGCCTGAATTTCATACTCCAGCCCGTTATGCCGCAAGGCGTTGGCAAGGCCGGCTTCGGCGCGATCCCACATGTCGTCGGCGCCAATGCGTTTTTCCGGCCGGGTGGATAATTTCACTTCGATGGCGGTAAACCCGAAGGTACTGTAAATGTCGTACACCATACGGATACAGCTGGTTACTTCGCTTTCGATTTGCGCTTCGGTACAGAAAATATGCGCATCATCCTGAGTAAACCCGCGCACCCGCATTAAACCGTGCAATGAACCGGACGGCTCGTTA
This sequence comes from Necropsobacter rosorum, assembly GCA_000751835.1. GTDB lineage: Bacteria > Pseudomonadota > Gammaproteobacteria > Enterobacterales > Pasteurellaceae > Necropsobacter > Necropsobacter rosorum. The sequence continues at coordinate 29,152 of CCMQ01000024.1, forward strand.
CGATGGCAGGAACCGAATTCCGCCATGCGGATCGGCAGATCACGATAAGATTTTAATCCCTGATTAAAAATCTGTACATGGCCCGGGCAATTCATCGGTTTAATGGCGTATTCACGGTTTTCCGACTGTGTGGTAAACATCAGATCACCGTAATTCTGCCAGTGACCGGTTTTTTCCCACAACACGCGATCCATCATAAACGGCCCTTTCACTTCCTGATAATCGTACTCTTTCAGTTTGGTGCGCACGAAGGTTTCCAGCTCGCGGAAAATCGTCCAGCCGTCATTATGCCAGAACACCATGCCCGGCGCTTCTTCCTGCATATGATAGAGGTCGAGCGCTTTGCCGATTTTACGGTGATCACGTTTCGCCGCTTCTTCCAGACGATGCAAATACTCGGCCAGTTGTTTTTTATCCGCCCAAGCGGTGCCGTAGATACGCTGTAACATTTTATTTTTGCTGTCGCCGCGCCAGTATGCGCCCGCCACTTTTTGTAATTTGAAATGGTGGCAGAAGCGCATATTCGGCACATGCGGGCCGCGGCACATATCGATATATTCCTGATGATGGTATAACGCCGGATGATCGGTTTTCGCAATATTTTCGTCAAGAATCGCCATTTTATACGGCTCGTTGCGCGCTTTAAAAGTGTCATAGGCTTCCTGCCAGCTGACGCGTTTTTTGATCACATCATAATTGGTTTTCGCCAGCTCCAGCATGCGTTTTTCCAGTGCCGCCAAATCCTCTTGGGTCAAGGCGCGGTCTAAATCCACATCATAATAAAAGCCGTTGTCAATCGTCGGGCCGATAGCCATTTTGACATCCGGGAAAAGCTGTTTAATCGCATGACCGAGCAAGTGCGCGCAGGAGTGACGGATAATTTCCAGACCGTCTTCATCTTTTGCGGTAATGATTTCAAGGGTGGCGTCTTGCTCAATGAGATCGCAGGCATCGCGCCGTTCGCCGTTCACTCGCCCTGCAATGGTGGCTTTGGCAAGTCCTGCGCCGATATTCTGCGCGACGTCATACACGGAAACGGGGTGATCAAACTGACGTTGGGAACCGTCAGGTAAAGTAATAATAGGCATATTAAATCCTTATACAGTGGTAACCCATACCAAAGGTTACATGTGCAGTAGTTAAAAATAAAATAAGGGATAATAATCCCTCGGGTTAATCGTGCTGTTTTTGCACCGCACTTTTATACATACCTACAATGTACAATAAAAGTGCGGTGCATTTTAGCACAGTTTCGCGCAACGAAAAAGGCGCTGATTTACACCGCATTATCGGTGTAAAGCGCCACATGACTCAACGCCGACATGCGCTCAATATAAGCGCGCACGCGCTCCGGAAACACCAGCCCTTTCACGCAGGTAAGATTGCGCAGCATCGGAAACAGCAGAATATCTTCCAGCGATAATTCGCCATTGACCGCGTTTTCATTCACAATCAAAGGGGCGAGCTCCGCCAAATCGGCGTTTAAGCGAGCAATATATTGCGGCGTATTGGCCAGATTTTCGGCAAAATCGCCGATACTTTCGGTCTTCTTGGCAATAAAATAACGCCGTGCGCTTTCCGTGGCATATTCCGCCAGCCCGAGCTGCACAAAACGCGGCAGCAATAACCGGTTATAATACGCACCGACCGTTTTCATCCAGTTATCCAGTGCCGGACGAACCTGATCCGACAGCAGTTTGGCGCCGTAGTTATCATCAATATAACGCACAATATCCAGACTTTCCGGCATCGCGCCGCCGTCATCTTTCACCAGAATCGGCACCACTTTTTTGCCGACCAGCCCGGTGGGCGTGGCTTCATCGTCATTTAGCAGCACCACCGTTTCCACCGGTATATTTTTCAAACCGAAAATCATGCGTGCGCGTACGCAAAACGGGCAATGATCATAAATGTACAGTTGCATCTTTTCCTCCGCTTAGTCCAACTCGGTGCTTACTGTAGCGCAATCGCCGGCGATGTGGCAAGGAATGGGCGGAATATTTATCAAAACTTGACTTCAATCACAGAATATTCACACAATTCCCTTTATTATCAACACGAACCAATGTGATGAGCAAAGGAGGAAACGATGTGGAAATCCGTATCTCAGGTGTTGGCCGATCAATTCGGCGCATACTATTCCATCAAAGAAAAGGTGAAAGTGCACAGCGGCGAAATGCACGAAGCCTGGGTGATTGATGACGGTATCCAACCGGTTTTTGTTAAAGTCAATGCCAAATCATACCGTTCCATGTTCCGCGCAGAAGCCGATCAGCTGACCTTGTTGGCCAAAACCAATACTGTCCGCGTTCCGCAGGTTTACGGTATGGGATGTTCTCAGGGACACAGTTTCCTGCTGCTGGAGGCGCTGCGCCTCACGCCGCCAACGGCTCAGACAATGGCGGAATTCGGCAGTCAGCTGGCGCAGCTTCATCTTGCCGGCAATGCCGAGCATTACGGGCTGGATTTCGATAGCTGGCTGGGGCCGGTTTATCAGCCGAACGAATGGAAAGATAATTGGGCGAAATTTTTCAGCGAACAGCGTATCGGCTGGCAGTTGCAAATCTGTAAAGAAAAAGCGCTGGATTTCGGCGATATCGCGCTTATCGTCCGCACCGTCGCCGCCCGGCTGGCTAAACACAATCCCAAACCGTCGCTGTTACACGGTAACCTATGGATTGAAAACTGCGCCGTGGCAAATGAACATATGGTGGTGTATGATCCCGCCTGTTACTGGGGCGATCGGGAATGCGACATCGCGTTCAGCGAACTGTTCCAGCCCTTTGGTGCGGAATTCTATCAAAATTATGACCGCACTTATCCGCTGCAAGCGGCTTATCAGGAACGTAAGGCATTGTATCAGCTGTATTATTTACTTAATTTCAGCCACCGTTTTCACGGCAATTACATTGAACTGACGCGTAAATTTATTCATCGACTGTTAGGAGAATAGATGACTGTTAAAGCAATTATTTTTGATATGGACGGAGTGCTGATCGACTCCGAACCCTTATGGAAACAAGCCGGCGTTGAGATTTTCAACGCCTTTGATCTTCCCGTGACTTGGGCGGACATGGTCGCCCTGACCGGTTTGCCCTCGCGGGCTATCGTGGAAAAAATCTACCAAAAATATCACAACGCGCCGGTGCCGGCCGACGAAATGGCGAGCCGTTTAAATACGCACGCCATCGACATGATTTTAAAGCAAAAACCTCTGATGCCCGGGGTGACGGAAACGCTGGAAAAACTGACCGCACTGGGTTATCGGCTGGCGGTCGCCTCCGCCTCGCCGCGCAAATTGCTGGAGGAAATCACCCGTCGCTGCGACATCGCCCAGTATTTTGCCTATTTATCCTCCGCCACCGAACTGGATTACAACAAACCGCATCCGCAGGTTTATCTGCACGCGGCGGAACAATTACAGGCCGCACCCGGTGACTGCCTCGGTATTGAAGATTCGGTGATCGGCATGACCGCGGTGAAAGCCGCCTCCATGAAATGTGTCGTCATTCCGGATAATGCCACAAAAACCGATCCCCGCTGGTCGCTGGCGGATGCCAAATTAACCTCCCTGCGCGACATCAATCAGGCGTTACTCGAAAAGCTGGCCGCCCATTGACGGATATGCCGGCCGGCATTAGCGCCGCGATTTATCCGTATTCGCTCGCCGGCTTAGACTGTTTTTATCCCAGCTGCCGGCGTAAGGCTTTAACCGCAGCCGGCACATCCTGCGCACGCGTAATGGCCGAAATCACCGCAATACCGTCCGCCCCGAACGCGGCCAGCTGTGCGGCGCTTTCTTGGGTGATACCGCCGATAGCCACTAACGGTTTAGTTATGCCCTGCTCTCTTAAACGTGCGATAAATTCGCTTCCCACCGCCGGTTTTTGATCCGCTTTCGATTGGGTCGGAAAAATCGGGCCGACGCCCAAATAGTCAACATCCGCCGACGCCGCACCGCGCCGTGCCTGCTCCAGCGTATTGACCGACAACCCGACAATCAAAGTGCGGTCGGTTTGGGCGCGGATTTGTGCCGCCTGCATATCCGACTGCCCCACATGAATGCCGTCCGCCGCAACCGCCAGCGCCAGTTCGACATCATCATTAACAATAAACGGCACCCGATAGCGACGACATAAATCCCGGCATTGCAGCGCCAATTGTTTTTGCGCCGCGCGATCCCGTTCCAGTGAACCGTCCCCTTTGTCCCGGAACTGAAAACAGGTAATGCCGCTTTCCAGCGCCTGCTGCAAAATACGCAGCAAATGTTGCGCGCGATCACCTGCCAAATGCAGGCAATCCTGACTGCCGGCAACAAAATATAACGTCAGCATTGTTTTTATATCAAACATCATCACTCCTGATCATAAATCGGCGTCAATTTTTCAATTTAAACAGCATTCGGATTTTTGCTGTCATCGCGTAAATAAAGGAAAAAGATGAATAAGGGAACATAGCGAACGGAACGGATAAGTGAGAAAAGTATTTTGCATAATGAGTTTCCTACGTCAGTATTAACTGGATCAGGTTCACGGGTATTATCTCAGCCTCCGCACGGAAGCACCCCGACTAACGGTGTTGAGTGTATAGGAAGTGAATCTAAAAGGCAAAAAGTTTATGGCGGCCACAAAAAAGCCATTCGGGATATCGAATGGCTGTAAGCGAAAAGCGTGAGGTGAAATTATTTTTTCTCACCGTATTTTTCGGCAAGCTGCGACTGCAATTGCTGTAATTCGTTAGTCGCTTGCACCGCATGCTGGGTTTTATCCTGTAACGCTTTCACGCCCTCGTCGGTCGGATTTTTCATCAGCGCAAGGCTGTCTTTCATTAAATCACTGGATAATGCCAGGGTGGATTTCATTTTTTCTTTCAACGGTTTGATTTCAGGGCTTTGAATATCAAGCGCATTGAGGCTTTTTTCAATTTCGCTGATTTTGGTATTTAACTCATTAACCGCCTGTTCGATTTGCTGCGGATCCTGTGTGGCGACTTTTTTCTGAAATTCCACCTGGAACGCCGCCTGCGCCTGTTGATTCGCCGCACCCCAATCGGTCAGCTTTTTAAAATCCGCCGCCGGATCCGCTTTGTTACACGCCGCTACGAACAGAGCGAACACGATTGCCGCTCCGATTTTCAATACTTTATTCATTGTACTGTCCTTAATATGTTAGTGAAAATCTCACATAAATGATATATGAGCGCTTAATTTTACTCTGTGGCAGGCAAAGTTGCCAATCGATAAATTAAAAGTTTTGTAAAGATGCCAGCAACGGCAAGCCGAACTCCCGCCGCCAGCCGCACAATAACTCGGGCGGTTGAGCCTCATCCCGCTCGGCCTGCCAGCACCAGCGCATCAGTTCTTCCAGCGCTTTTTTGCCGGCAATCACTTCCGCAGGCAGATCCGGCGGGGTCAGGGCTTTTAATTCGCGCTGTAACATTTTCAACGCGCTGCGGTAACGCGGATCATCGGCAAGGCGCTCAATCAGCGGCGGAAACGCCTGTTCATCGATCCGTTTGACCTGATCAATAAGTTGCAGGATTTTTTTACCGTGAATACGGACTTCGGAAGATGAAAATCCCATTTCCAGCAAGGTGGAAGTATGCTTGGGATGATGTTTGGCCGCCAGCCATAAATGCTCGCTTTTGACCACAAAATTTAACGCCAGATCCCGTTTCATCGCTTCCTGATAACGCCACTTTGCCAACAGTTTCAGCCGCATCAGCTCAAGCCGATCCAAACGCCAGGCGTTGGCAATAGCCAAATACGCCTTGTCGCTGTCTTTGCTTCTTTCCCGTTTATGCAGCAGCGATTCGCAGTCATTTTGCACCGCACTTTGCCAGCGGGTCTGCGCTAAAGCCGTCTGCATCCGTCGATACAACGGCAGCAAATACCACACATCCGCCGCCGCATAGCGCAACTGATTTTCCGATAACGGACGCGCCAGCCAGTCGGTACGCGATGCGCCTTTATCAAGCTCCAGCTGAAAATAATGTTTAATCAGCGCGGCGAAACCAAGGGAATGACCGAGATTCAGAAAACTCGCCATCACCTGCGTATCCATCATCGGGCGCGGCAGCTGCTGAAAATAATGCTGGAAAACCTCCAGATCCTCGCTGCTGGCGTGCAACACTTTGCACAGCGACGGATCCGCCAGTAATGCCACGAAAGGCGAAAAATCGTCAATCTGATTAGGATCGATTAAACTGACCTGTTCACCGTCATACAGCTGAATCAGGCCTAAGCGCGGATAAAAGGTGCGGGTTCGCACAAATTCGGTATCTAACGCCACCGCACGTTGTTGCCGTGCCTGCCGGCAAACCTCGTCCAGCGCCTGATTGGTCGTTATCAGCCTAAAGTGCGGTGCATTTTCGATTTCTTTTATTGATATGGACATAATGTAAACCCAAAGCCGCCCGTTAATCTTTTAATTTTACGGGCAAAAATGATGGGCGGTTAAGCCCATCTTATACTGAATTACTGTGCCGCGCGTTTGGCGATTTCTTCTTCTCGCAGCACTCGGCGTAAAATTTTCCCCACGTTGGTTTTCGGCAACTCGTCGCGGAACTCGATCTCTTTCGGCACTTTATAGCGCGTTAAATGACGGCGGCAATGCTGGCGCAATTCATCGCGCGTCAGGCTGTCGTCTTTTTTCACCACGAAGATCTTGATGGTTTCGCCGGACACTTCGTGCGGCACACCGATTGCCACCACTTCGGCGACTTTATAATTCAGCATCACCACATCTTCAATTTCGTTCGGATAAACATTAAAGCCGGAAACGATGATCATATCTTTTTTGCGATCAACAATACGCAGACTATAGCTTTCATCCATAATCACAATATCGCCGGTGGCCATCCAACCGTCTTTCAGCACCTCCGCGGTGGCTTCCGGACGCTGCCAGTATCCCTGCATCACCTGCTCGCCTTTCACCCAAAGCTCGCCCGGCTCGCCCAAGGCGGCTGGTGAACCGTCTTCTTTGATAATTCTGATATCCGTATTCGGCACCGGCACGCCGATGGTGCCGTTATGTTTCACCACATTGATCGGACAGGCCGCAATTAACGGCGAGCATTCCGTCATGCCGTAGCCTTCAATAATGCTGCAACCGGTGGTCTCATGCCAGCGGGTCGCCACCGATTGCTGAATCGCCATGCCGCCGCCGACGGACAGTTTCAACGCGGAAAAATCCACTTCTTTGAAATTTTCGTTATTCAGCAAGGCATTAAATAAGGTATTCACGCCGGTAATGGCGGCGAAACGGTGTTTTCTCAGCTCTTTGACAAAACCGTCGATATCGCGCGGATTGGTGATTAACAGAGCGGTCACGCCCAGTTCGATAAACAACAGGCAATTCACCGTTAAGGCGAACACATGATACAGCGGCAGCGCCAGCACCGCTTTACGTTCGCGGCTGCGATCCCCGACAAAGGGGTAAGCTATCCATTTGGCCTGAAAAACATTGGTGATAATATTGCCGTGCGACAGCATCGCGCCTTTCGCCACGCCGGTGGTGCCGCCGGTATATTGCAAAAACGCCAGCGTATCGCGTTCCAGATGCGGGCGCACATACTGACGGTGTTTACCGATGGCCAAGACTTCACGAAAAGTCACCGCATGCGGCAGTTTATATTTCGGCACTAATTTTTTGACATATTTCACCACAAAATTGACCAGCGTGCGTTTGCCGAAAGACAGCTGATCGCCCATGCGGGTTAAAATCACATGTTTGACATTGGTGTTAAATACCACTTCTTCCAGTGTGGAAGCGAAATTAGACACCACCACAATCGCTTTGGCGCCGCTGTCTTGCAGCTGATGTTCCAGTTCGCGCGGGGTATAAAGCGGATTGACGTTCACCACCACCAGCCCGGCGCGCAAAATACCGAATAACGCGATAGGATATTGCAGCAGGTTCGGCATCATTAAGGCGACCCGTTCGCCGCCTTTCAGTTTTAATTCGTTTTGCAGATAGGCGGCAAACGCCCGACTGCGTTCTTCCAGTTTACGGAAAGTTAAAACCTGTCCCATATTGATATACGCCGCGCGATCAGGATGGGCTCTTATCGCCCGGTCAAACATATCCAAGATATTTTCATATTCGGACGTATTCAACTCAAATTCGGAACCCGCCGGATAATTTTTAAACCAAGGTTTTTCCATTTGTTATCCTTATTATTGTCATCGGAAAAGTGCGGTCGGATTTTAGCACGTTAGGCGGGCTTAGTACAAACCGTAACGAAATCTCGGTTCCGGCCGCCAAAACGCGCCGCCCAGCCCCCAGCGCGAACGGGAAAAGCCCCAGAATCCGCCCCAGTAATCATCATCGGGATCATAATAATATTCGCGCATCAGCGTCCAGCGCTTATAGTTTTCCACCGCGACCACCGGATAATGATACGGCGCTTCGTCAATTTTGCCCTGTTCCTGCGTCGTCAGCCGGCCTGCGACGGTCACATATTGATCCTTCAGACTTTCCGGATCGACAAAGCCCTGAATATAAGCGATAAACCGCCCGTTCGTTGCGCCGTCCAGCAGCGGCTTGGCCGAATATTCGGCGATCGGCAGGCTGAGAATTTCTAATCTGGTCTGCTGTTTTAACGCCGTTACCGCCAGCACTTTACCACCCAGACGAACCGGTTTACAGCGACAGGCATAATCTTCCGTCTGGATCTGTGACAGACTGCGGATAGCGTACCGGTTACGCTCCAAGCCCTTCGGCGCGGAAACGCAAGCGCTCAGCGTAAAGATAAACAAAGGAAACAAGAGTAATTTTTTCATGTTGTTCTCCTTAATCAGGATGTATTGTCAATAAAATCCTTATTCCCGTCCGGGTAATTTTTTCCAGGTGACCGTGTTGCGCAAATAAACCGGCTCAATATCCACCGCACTTATCCATTGCCGGCGCTGATATAACGGCAATGCCAGCGACAGCATATAACGCGCCGACGGTAATTCCACCGTCGAATGGCTTGCCAGTCCGGCGGCGGCAAACTGTGCATAGGCGTTCCAGCCGGTGCCGACCGTCATCCATTGTCCGTTTAAATCCGATAATTGTGCGATCGCCTGTTCCGGGCGGCACACCTGCTCATCGATAACCGGCCGCCATTGGATAAACTCGCCGAAATCCGACCGCACTTTTTCACCTGCCAGCCGGCTGAAATACACCTCGTTCATTCTGGCGTCAATGGCGCATAACACCTGCGTCGCGCCATATTGTTCATAGGCCTGCTGCGCCATCGCCGTCAGATTGGACACCGGAATTACCGGTAAATCCGCGCCCAGCGCCAGCCCTTGCGCAATGCCGGCGCCGACCCGCACGCCGGTAAAACTGCCCGGCCCGCGGCCGAACGCTAATGCGTCCACTTGGTTTAATCTAATGCCCGCCTGCGCCAGAATATCGTCCACCATCGGTAAAATCCGTTTGGTATGCGCGCGCTGCGCCAATTCGTCCGCGGCAATGGTTTCTCCCCGATAAAATAACGCCACCGAACAGGCTTCCGTGGAGGTGTCTAAAGCTAATAATGTTGTCATTGTTATGATTCCTGTTGAATCGTTGCCAGAAATTGTACCACGTTGTTTAAATCCCGGGTACGTCTTGCGTCGGGCAAACTTTTTAAAAAGGTTTCACCGTAAGGCCGCATCACCAAACGGCTGTCGCAGATAATCACCGCACCGCGATCCGTCACATCGCGAATTAATCGTCCTACCCCTTGTTTCAGCGCGATCACCGCTTCCGGAATCTGAATATCCCGGAACGGTTCGCCGCCCTGCAAACGGCAATCTTCAATGCGCGCTTTGAGCAACGGTTCATCCGGTGCGGTAAACGGCAGTTTATCGATAATGACCAGCGAAAGCGCATCGCCGCGCACATCCACCCCTTCCCAGAAGCTTGAGGTGGCGACCAATACTGTTTGCGGCTGCTGAACGAACTGCTCCAGTAATTTGGCTTTCGGCATGTCACCCTGTAACAATACCGCAAGCTCACTGTTGGCGCGGAAATACTCCGCCAGCTCACGCATCACGGCATAGGAAGTGCACAGCACGAAACAGCGTCCGTGATTGTGTTCGATCACCGGCAGCAGCATCTCGCCCAGTTTCGCGGCGGTGCGGGTTTGGTTGCTTGCCGGCAAATAGCGCGGCACGCAGAAAAGCGCCTGTTCGGGATAATTAAACGGGCTGGGCAGAATTTTTTGTGCGCCGCCGTCAATGCCCAATCGTCCGCAAAAGTGCGTAAAGCTGCCGCCCACTTCCAGCGTGGCGGAAGTAAAAATCCATGCGGCCTGTTTGGCTTTCATCTGTTCGCCGAATTTATCCGCCACGGTCAGCGGGGTAATATGCAGGCCGAATTGCCGCCCCATTGTTTCATACCAGTAGCAATAGCCGACAATGGAGGTGTCCTGTAGGCGTGCCAGCATATTTTTCAGCGTGGCAAGACGTTCGAAAATACTGTCCAGCGTTTGCGATCGCCCCAATCCCCGCTTCACCACTTGCGAGGTAAACTCCAGTTTTTCCTGCAATAAAACAAAGCCTTTTTTGACCGCACTTTGATTCAGCAGCTCGCGCCAGTTACCGCGCCGGCTGCCCTCGCCCAGCAATAAGCGGAAATCCTGCGCCACTTTGAGCAGATTATCCGACGCCACTCCCAGCTGCGCCATATCTTTCACTTCGGTGCGATACACTATATGCAGATCTTTGCACAAATCAAACAGCTGGCGCCCGGTCACCGACTGGCCAAAATACTGACTGGCGATGTCCACCAGCTGATGCGCCTCATCGAAAATAATCACTTCCGCCTGCGGGATCAACTCGCCGAAACCGCTTTCTTTCACCGCCATGTCGGCAAAAAATAGATGATGATTAACTACCACCAAATCCGCATTCAAGGCTTTTTTGCGCGCCGCCGCCACATAACAATCCGCATAATTGGGGCAATCGCTGCCCAGACAGCTTTCCGCGGTGCTGGTCAGTTGCGGCACAATCGGGCTGTCTTCCGCCAGCGTCATACATTCGGTCAGATCGCCGGTTTTGGTGGCGTTATGCCATGCTCTGACCTTGGCAAGATCCGCCAGCACGCTGCGATCGCCCAATACGCCCTGCGCAATCACCTGCTCTAAACGTTCCAGACAAAGGTAATTCGCACGCCCTTTTAACAACGCGATTTTACCGCTGTAGTTGAGCGCCCGTTTGATTGCCGGCAAATCGCGGTTGAATAATTGATCCTGCAGATTCTTGGAGCCGGTGGAAATAATGGTTTTCTTGTTCGACAGTAACGCAGGCGCAAGATAAGCAAAGGTTTTGCCCGTTCCGGTTCCCGCCTCCACCACCAGCGTGGTGTTACGTGCGATGGCCTCTGCCACCGCCGTCGCCATCTCAAGCTGTTCCGCACGCGGGCGGAAGCCTTGAATGTTCCGGCTTAGCTCGCCGTCTGCGGAAAATATCTTGATTATTTGTTCAATCTTCGCCATTATCATTTCTATGCCGTTTTTATTGGCGCGTATTGTATCAGACTTCGGCAGCGACTGCTGCGCATTTCATCGGCAACGCCGCGGACTTTGCCGCCGAAGAAACCCGATTAAAGGAAAAGAAAAATGACCACAATTACCCTACTTAAGCAAATCACGCCGGAACTCAGCCTGCAACAATATAACGAGATTCCCGTCATCGCCCTGCAACATCGCGTCGGCAGCGCCTTAATCGCGCTTCAGGGGGCGCATTTGTTCAGCTGGAAACCGCAAGGCGCAGCGCAGGATGTTTTCTGGTTAAGCGAAGTCGAACCCTTTAGTGCCGGCAATGCCATTCGCGGCGGCGTACCGATCTGTTATCCGTGGTTCGGCTCGGTGCAATCGCCGCCTCACGGCTATGCCCGAATTTCGCTCTGGCAGCTCAGCGATTATGCGATTGCGGAAGACAAAGTGCGGTTGGAATTCAGCCTGTTTTCCGCCGAAAATCTGATCGAGGCGAAAATCAGCATGCAATTTTGCGACCACTGTGAACTGACTTTCACTCACTACGGGCAACAGCCGGCACAGGCGGCATTGCACAGTTATTTCCATATCGGCGATATTGAATCCGTATCCGTTGCCGGCTTACCGACCACCTGTTTTAATTCCTTGCAGCAACAAAACGAACCGGTTCCGTCCCCGCGCCGGATTAGCGCCAACGTCGATGGTATTTATGCCGTCGCTTCCCCACTTACAACAACCGTTCATGATCCGGTTTATCAGCGTAATATTGTGATCGAACATAATAATGCCACCGAGGTGGTACTGTGGAATCCGTGGCACAAAGCCACAAGTGGCATGAGCGAACAGGGCTATAAAACTATGGTTTGTGTCGAAAGTGCACGCATCAATCACCTCCTATCGCAAGGCGAGCAGATCCGTACGCGGATTAAATTGGCTTAATTGAATGTCCCACGCCCGCCGAAGCGGCGGGTATATTTTGATCGGCGGGGATATTTCGCGCATTAATTCAAATCCAACCAAGCTGGCTTAACAGCAACACGCCGATGGCGGAACCGAACATCGATCCGAAAGTGGTTAAGGCAATAATATTGGCAACCGTCTCCGCATTGCCGCCCATCCCGCGCACCATGGCATAGGTTGCAGCGGCCAGCGGCGTGGCGGTGATTAAAAAGACAATGCCCAGATTCATGCCGCTTAAACCGAGGGCTTTGCCCAGCAATACCATAAAAACCGGCGCCACAATCACCCGTCCGATCGTTGCCATCCAGGATATACCGGAAGTTTTGAACAGATTTCTGACCTCAATACTGGCGCCGGTGCAGATCAGCGCCAACGGTAAGGTGATATTGACCAGATAATTCCCGGCGGTCATCAAAGGCTTGGGAATCTCCAGTTTAAGCACGCTTGCCAATAAACCCAGCGCAATGCCGATAATCAACGGATTTTTCAGCACGTTCCACAGCATCTTGCGCGGACTGACCTTGCCGTCAGACAGGGAGCGGCTAATCGTGATCACCGCCAGAATATTATATAAAAACACCGAAACCGCGGTATAAATGGAGGCCGATGCCAAAGCGGCGTTGCCGTACGCATTGATACAAAAAGCCAGCCCCAGAATGCCGGCATTGCAGCGGTAAACGCCCTGCACAAAGGTGCCGCGCTCGCGTTTTTCGGCGATAAATTTCGCCGCGAACAGTTCGGCCAGAATAAACAAAGACAGCGTGCCGACGATACACACCGTCAGAATCCGGAGTTGTTGTTCGAGATGCTCAATCGGGTTGTTATAGAGATTAAAAAACAGCAGCACCGGCAGCGTAAGATTAAAAATCATTTTACTCGCCTGTTCACAGAAGCGGTCGTCGATCACGCGGCGCTTACGCAGCAACATACCGAGAATCAGCATAAACAGAATCGGACAGGTCACACTTGCCGAAAATATCAGCGAAGAAAGGAAATCATTGTTTTGCATAGATTATTATCTCGGTGAACACGAAAAGTGCGGTGAAAATTTGCTGTTTTTTACCGCACTTTCGTCAGCTAAACTCTTAGGGCCAAATAGCGCTCCACGGTGTCCACAATCGCTTGTGTCTGCGGGTCGATTTCGATATTCACCGCCTCCCCCACGGCGCGCTGTGCGATTAACGTGCGCTGAATGGTTTCCGGAATCAAATTCACGCAGAATTGCTGCCCGTTGACTTCGCTGATGGTCAGACTGATGCCGTCAATGGCGATAAATCCTTTGGTCAGAATATATTTCATCAGTTCCGGCTGCGGCAATTCAAACCAAATTTGCAGATTATTGGGCGACGGAATACGCTGCGCCACTTTCGCGGTGCAATAGACATGACCGGACAACACATGCCCGCCGATTTCATCGCCCATACGCATGGCGCGCTCGACATTCACCCAATCGCCGACCTGTAATCCGCCCAGATTGGTAATGCGCAGCGTTTCCATCATTAAATCGAAACTGACCAAATCTCCGTTGATGCCCGTCACCGTCAGGCAAACGCCGTTATTCGCCACCGAGGCGCCGACCGCCAGCCCCGGCAGTAATTCCGGTGGCATTTTTAACGTCTGTGTTCTAAAATTAGCTTTTTCGTCAATCGCATGAATTTGTGCCGTTGCTTGTACGATTCCTGTAAACATGATGTTCTCTCTGTGTTGAAAATAGTGTCGCTATTATATAACAAAACCCGGATTTTTATGAAATTTAGCCATCTTAAAGAATACCATTTTGAAGCCCGCAAACTTATCGCTATCGCCGTCCCGATTTTATTTGCCCAAATCGCGCAAAATTCCATGGGCTTGGTCGATACCATTATGGCGGGGCGCGTCAGTGCCGCCGATATGGCCGCCATTTCCGTCGGCGCCTCTATCTGGCTGCCGCTGGTGTTGTTCGGGCACGGGTTACTGCTGGCGCTGCCGCCGACGATCGCCTATCTGAACGGCTCGGGACAACGTCACAGAATTGCCCATCAGGTGCGTCAGGGATTATGGATTCTGCTGGCAAGCGCGATTCCGTTATGTTTTTTAATCTATAAAAGTGACATTGTCATTCAATATATGCAAATGGAAGAAAAACTGGCGAACATCACGATGGGCTATCTGCATGCGATGTTATGGGGCTTGCCGGGCTATCTGTTGATGATCAATTTCCGCTGTTTAAGCGACGGGCTGGCTAAAACCAAGCCGGCGATGGTGATCACGTTTTTGGGCTTAATGCTGAATATTCCGTTAAATTATATTTTTATTTACGGCAAACTGGGGCTACCGGCATTCGGCGCGGTAGGCTGCGGGATTGCAACCGCAATCGTCAACTGGGCAATGTGCATGATGATGATCGCCTACAGCCGTCGGGCCGCCAATCAGCGTGATCTTCAGATATTTTCACCGCCGATTGAAAAACCGGATCTAAAAACTCTCGCCAAGCTGCTACGTCTGGGTTTTCCCATCGCCGTGGCCTTATGCTGCGAAGTGGCGCTATTCGCCTTAGCGTCGTTATTACTTTCTCCGCTCGGTACCAATGTGGTGGCAAGCCATCAGATCGCCTTAAACACCAGCTCCTTTGTGTTTATGTTGCCGATGTCTTTGGGGATGGCGACCACCATTCTGGTGGGACAACGTTTAGGCGAAGGCTCGGCCAAAAATGCCAAACAGGTCTCTTATGCCGCACTCGGCGTAGGATTATCCATCGCGCTGATCACGGCGCTGATTACGGTATGTTTCCGCACCGACATCGCGTCGATTTTCGTTAATGATCAAACGGTGATTTCTATGGCCGGCAGCCTGTTGCTGCTTGCCGCATTATATCAGTTCTCCGATACGATACAAGTGGTGTCCGGCGGCGCACTGCGCGGTTATAAAGATACGCAGGCGATTTTATATATTACGCTGTTCTGTTACTGGGTTCTCGGCATGCCGCTCGGCTATACGCTGGCGCGCACCGATCTGATTGTCCCCGGCCTCGGGGCGGCAGGATTTTGGATCGGCTTTGTCGTCAGCTTAACCGTTGCCGCAATACTGCTTATGCGGCGTATGCGCAAAATTCAGGCGCTGCCGGATCGGGTATTACTGGCTAAACTGGAAAAACTCAAGTAAACCTTTTTCTTGTTAAACCGAACGTTAGTTTAAAATGAGAACAATTCCTATTGTTAAAAGAAAGTCTTTTCGCTATAATCGCGCGGATTTTCAATACGTTTTTAGCATAATGGGATTTTTATGAAGTTTAAATTAAGCGTAATTTACACCGCACTTTTTGCCGGTGTTTCTTTCGGCGCGCTGGCTGAAACAAATCAGCAGCCTAATAATGGAAGTTTAGAACAAATTACTATTGTCACCGAGGTGGAAAAAGCCAAGGCGGCCGGCAGTAAACAAAAAGAAGTGGCTAATCTCGGCCTGCTCGGTAACCAGCTTGCCTTTACCTCGCCGATCAGCGTGGTAAATTATGATGAAAAAGCCTTTGAAGATCAGCAACCGCGCAATGTGGTGGACGCGATTGCCAAAACTGACGCATCCGTAATGAATTTCGGCGGCGAAACTAATACCCTGCAAGGCGTTTATGTACGCGGTTTACAATTAGACGCACGCCAAATCAGCCTAAACGGCTTAGCCGGTTTATACTCCACCTATAACTCTCCGACTGCCGGTGTCAGCGCTGCGCAATTAATTAAGGGCGCTTCCACGGTGACAAGCGGCATGGATCCGGAAGGTTCGGCCGGCGCCGCAATGAATATCGAAACCAAACGAGCCACCGACGAAGAAATTAACAAAATCGGTTTCGGTTGGTTCAGTAATAACCGTTTGCAGGAAAGTTTTGACTTCGGACGTCGCTTCGGCTCTCATCAAGAATGGGGCGTGCGTATTAACGGAAAATACCGTGACGGCGATACCGCCCGCGTCGGTTACAGCGAGCGTGATAAAGAATTGGCTATCGGTGCTGATTATCGGGGTGAAAAATTACGCGTCGGCGTAGATTATATGTACAGTAAGCGTAAAACCGACGGCGGACGCGCCCGCGTACAGGATATTCAGATGCTGGATTTCGCTTTACCGTCCGCACCGAACGGTAAAACCAATTTAATTCCGAGCTGGTCCGGACAAACGACAGAAGATCAAACCGTTATGACCACCTTTGAATATGATCTGCCATACAACATGATGTTATCCGGCGGTGTCGGTCATCTTGAATCCAAATATGACGGTTCCTTCGGTCAGGTACGAATGGTTGATTCTGCCGGCAATTACAGTATTCGTTCCATGCGCGGTATGGATTACCGCACCCGCACCACCAGTGGCAACCTGAAATTACAGGGGGAATTTGAAATTGCCTCCGTACTAAACAACTGGAGCATGGCCTTTGACAGCGTAACACGTTATCGCGATTTCGATCAGACGCCGGTTGTAAATTACGGCACCTTAAAAAAAGCCTATGCCGGATTAAATATTTATCATCCGCAGTTCCCGGCTTCTCCGACATACTCGGATCTGGTACAAAGTACCGATGAAAAAGTACAGGCACACAGCTTAGCATTTGCCGATACGCTGGGCTTTTCCGACAACCGAATTCGTCTAACTTTAGGCGGCCGTTATCAATGGATCAAACAGCATGACTATAGTGCGGGGATCAAAGCCCATGAAAATCGTTTCAGCCCGATGGCGACTCTCGCTTATGTGCCTAATTCGAATTTAGTGTTCTACGGAAACTATCTGGAAGATTTAGAACCGGGTGCCATTGACGAAAATACCGGCGTAATGGCTAAGCCAATCGTCAGTCGCCAGATTGAAATCGGTGTGCGCAAAAACTGGAGTGAACAATTCACTACGACATTAAGTTTATACCAAATCCGCCGGCCGGGTATTAACGTGTTAACCGGTGAAGAACAAGGCAAAGAACGAAATCGCGGTATCGAATTTAACGCTTATGCCAGACTGTTAAACGGCACATTGCGCCCAAGCTTCGGTATTACCTATAACAAAGGTGAGTTGATTGATTACACCACTTTCGGCACCGCTTATGCGGATAAGGGAACGATTGTTAGCGGCGTGCAGGTTGCCAGCCCGCGCATTATTTATAAAGGTGCAATCGAATGGGATACGCCATTTATTAAAGATTTAACCTTAAATGCGGCCATTCAATATTATGGTTCCTCTTATCAGGATTATGGCAAAAAATATAAATTCTCACCTTATACTACAGTAGATGTCGGTGCTAAATATGTGATTCATCTTAGCCAGAAACAAACGCTCACATTACGCGGCGCAATCGAAAATCTATTTAATGAGAATTACTGGCAAGTACAGCGTGGTCGCTATGATCGCAGTTTCGCTGTGGTCGGACTGCCGCGTACATACTGGTTAAATGCTGAATATTCATTCTAACCCCAATCCTCCCCAAGGGCAGTGTGACTGCCCTTTTGTCGTTTTTTACGGAATCAATCATGAACTGGCAAACGGAACTGAATAATAGTTTTTACTGGCTTGTCAGCGCACTGTTTTGGGTGGCGCTGTGTTTTTCGCTGACGGCGGTGATGTTGCGGCAAACGGATTTCGGCCGGAAATTCTGGTTAATCACGAAGCCTTGTTTAACCAAAAGCAATAGGCTGAAAACCTGCGGGCTAATTCTGATTTTATTTACCTTAATTTTGCTCGAAGTGCGTATCAGCGTGCTGAATACGTTTTTCTACAACGGGTTGTATAGTTCGCTGCAAAATAAACAGGCCGAGGCGTTTTGGTTTTTCGCCACCGTCAACGTTATGCTGGTGTTGGTTAAAATTATTCACTCCATCGTAAATTATCTGATGCTACAGGTATTTGAAATTCGTTGGCTGGAAAAACTTAACGCGGACATGCTAGCGCGCTGGCTGGCCAATAAAAATTATTATCGCCTGAAATATGTGAAGGAAATTCCCGATAATATTGATCAGCGTATTGAACAGGATGCGCGAGAATTTATTTCAAGTACCACCGAACTGGTGCGCGGGGCGATCAATTCTGTGGTCTCTACCATCGAATTTACCATTATTCTGTGGGGATTATCCGGTTTGCTGGTATTATTCGGGCTGGCGATTCCCAAAGGCGTGGTCTTTTTTATCTATGGTTTTATTCTTGCCGCGACCGCCCTGTCAGTCTGGATCGGCTACCCGTTGGTCAGACTGAATTTTAATAAAGAACATTTTAGCGGTAACTATCGTTATTCTCTGATTCGGGTACGCGATAATGCGGAAAGTATCGCATTTTACGAAGGCGAGCAAAAAGAGCGGTCGAATTTAAGCGAGAAATTTAATACCGTTATTCAAAACCGCTGGGCAATTGTGCGTAAAATGCTGGGGTTGGACGGATTTAATACCGGCGTTACGCAGATTGCCATGATCCTGCCGTTAATGTTGCAGGCGCCGCGTTTTTTCGCCGGGCAGGTCACACTGGGCGATATGCACCAGACCGTGCAGTCATTCAATCGCCTGATGCGCGCGTTGTCCTTTTTTCGCCTGTTTTATGAAGAATTTACCCTGTATCAGGCGCGCTTAAACCGTCTTGCCGGTTTTATGCAAAAACTGGATGAGTTGGATAATACCCAAGTTCATCAGCCGATAGAATGCACAAACCGCGTTTCTCTGCGCCATTTCGGCATTCGCGATCAGGAAAATAACATTATTCTGGATAACATCAATATTGAGTTAAGCAACGGCGATGCGCTGCTGATTCAAGGCCCGTCCGGTGCCGGCAAAACCACCTTGCTAAAAGCCATTGCCGGCATTTATCCTTTCGCCACCGAGGGACATGCCGAACGCCCCTGCGGCGCGGAAGCCTTATTTCTGCCACAACGGCCTTATATGCCGCAAGGCACGCTGCGCGAAGCGATTTGTTATCCGACAATTGACATTCACCATGCCGAATTGGAACAAGTGATGCGGGAATGCCGGTTAGAAAAATATCTCGGCGCATTGGATATTGAAAATGACTGGCAGGTTATTTTGTCTCCGGGAGAACTGCAACGGGTGGCATTTATCCGGATTTTATTAAGCAAACCGGATGTGGTGTTTTTAGACGAAACCACCTCGGCACTGGATGAGCCGACGGAAGAATTACTCTACGGCATGATCAGACACCGATTGCCTCAGATGATTATACTGAGTATCGGACATCGCTGTACCTTGCGGCAATTCCATAATAAACGGCTTTATTTATCATAAAACCGTCTATGTAAAAACAAAAAACGGTGAGAAATTTCTCACCGTTTTTAGTTGAGAGCAAAAAGCTTATTCGACCACTAATGTACGGCAGGTATTGGTGCTGCCGCTCGCCAGCTCATCACCTTGCGTCAACAGAACCAGATCGCCGGTCACTAAGAATCCTTTGTTTTTTAACAACTGAATCGCTGCTTTCGCCCCTTCAACGGTACGGCTGACTTCTTCACTGAAAATCGGCGTGACTCCGCGATAAAGCGCACATAAATTTAATGTCGCTTCATTACGAGATAACGCGAAGATCGGTAAACCGGAGCTGATACGCGACATTAATAGCGGTGTACGGCCGCTACTTGTCATGGTAATAATTGCCGCCACCCCTTTCATATGGTTTGCCGCAAACATCGCCGACATGGCAACGGACTCTTCAATGGTATCAAATTGTGCATCCATACGATGACGGGAAACATTGATACTCGGCATTTTTTCTGCCCCTAAACACACTTTCGCCATGGCGGCGACCGTTTCCGACGGATATTGGCCCGCCGCAGTTTCAGCAGAAAGCATAACGGCATCGGTTCCGTCCAGCACCGCATTCGCAACGTCCATCACTTCCGCACGGGTCGGCATCGGATTGCTGATCATGGATTCCATCATTTGTGTCGCCGTAATCACCACACGGTTTAATTGACGTGAGCGACGGATTAATTTTTTCTGCACGCCGACTAATTCCGGATCACCGATTTCCACTCCTAAATCCCCGCGGGCAACCATAATTACATCGGAAGCCAGAATAATATCATCCATTGCTTCACTGGTCGCCACCGCTTCGGCGCGTTCAACTTTCGCGACAATTTTCGCGTTAAGTCCGGCTTCTTTGGCCAATTGACGGGCGTAATTCAAATCGGCGCTGGAGCGCGGGAACGACACCGCTAAATAGTCCACGCCGATACGCGCGGCGGTAATAATATCCGCTTTATCTTTTTCGGTTAAGGCATCTGCCGATAAACCGCCGCCTAGCTTGTTGATCCCTTTATTATTGGATAAAGGACCGCCGACAGTCACTTCGGTAAAGACTTTCGCGCCCTCGGTGGACAAGACTTTCAACTGCACGCGACCGTCATCCAATAACAGAATATCACCCGGAACAACATCCTGAGGTAGTGTTTTATAATCCAGACCGACCGCCTCTTGCGAACCTTCACCTTTCGGCAATTCGGCATCTAAAATAAATTTATCACCAATATTTAAGAAAATTTTACCATCTTTAAAAGTCGAAACACGGATTTTAGGCCCTTGCAAGTCGCCCAGAATAGCCACCGTTTTGCCTAATTTTTTTGCAATTTCACGCACACGCTGCGCACGACCGATGTGATCATCCGGCGTACCGTGTGAGAAATTCATACGAACA
The DNA here is from genome assembly GCA_000751835.1 of Necropsobacter rosorum. Classification (GTDB taxonomy): domain Bacteria; phylum Pseudomonadota; class Gammaproteobacteria; order Enterobacterales; family Pasteurellaceae; genus Necropsobacter; species Necropsobacter rosorum. Next base: position 50,218 of record CCMQ01000024.1, read on the forward strand.
ACGTTTGCACCGGCCGCAATAATTTTTTCCAGATTATTGCCACGGTCTGTTGAAGGCCCCATAGTACATACGATTTTCGTTCTTCTCAGTCTTCTAGACATTATTTACTCCGTCAATTATTACAATTAATTTAAAACATTCTTTTACCGACCGCACAATACCCGCGACGGCGAAAAACTGCGGGTATTATACGCTGAAAACAAAATCAGATCGAGATCACAAATTATAAAAAAATCGTAAAGAAATTGAACAATTGGTTAATTTTATGACAAACAAATTCTAAATCGGAAAAACGCCTTGTCTTAATGAAAAAAAGACTATATTATTACCGCACTTTCGTAAGGCGACTATAGCTCAGTTGGTTAGAGCACCACCTTGACATGGTGGGGGTCACTGGTTCGAGTCCAGCTAGTCGCACCATATTCAATCCCAAGTCAGTTGACTTGGGATTTTTCTTTTTATTGTCAGAAATAAGCACAAAACTGATCTGCTTTCAAAAAGCGGATGATATTCCGCGCAGAAAGAAAACAGATCAAAATAACACCGCACTTTTTTATTAATAAACCGCGCGCATAATTTATTTCCCGCTGTCACCGTAATTGCCCAATACTCTTGCGCTCGGGTCATTAACATTACAGCCGTCCCAGTCTTTATTCGGCATCCAGAAGTCTTTAATCCAACGCGCTTGTCCCGGATAAAACCGTTCAAAAATATCGCGGTACAGCAATGATTCTTTGGTAAACGGCGTGGCATACGGGTATTTTTCTTTCGCCTGCATTAATTCATCATCGCTGTATTTATTTTCGGCAAAGGCTTTAAGATGATCGACCATAGAATGTCCCACGGCATCACTGAACGCGGCTTTTTCCCGATATAAAATGCTGTCCGGCAAATAGCCTAAGCCTGCAAACGCTTTGCGCAAGAGATATTTTCCCTTGTGATAGACATTCATCTTACGTTGCGGATTAATGCTCATTGCATAATTGACAAAATCGATATCACTGAACGGCACGCGGGCTTCCAGAGAATGCGCCGCCAAGCAGCGATCCGCACGCAATACGTCATACATATAAAGTTCGCGGATACGTTTCTGCGCTTCCTGCTGAAAAGCGGCCGCACTCGGCGCAAAATCGGTATATTTATAACCGAAAATCTCGTCGCTGACTTCACCGGTCAGCAACACTTTTAAATCGGTGTTTTCTCGAATATATTGGCATACCAAATACATGCCGATACTGGCGCGAATCGTCGTAATATCCCAGGTTTCCAGATGCCAGATAACCTTTTCCAGACAGGTGATCACCTCATCTTTTGTCATGATGACTTCCGTATGCTCGGTGCCTAAAAAATCCGCCACTTCTTTAGCATACTTCAGATCGATAGGATCGGTATCCATACCGACGGCAAATGTTTTAATCGGCGTATCCGAATGTTTTTGCGCAATGGCACAAACCAACGATGAATCCAACCCGCCGCTGAGTAAAAACCCGAGCGGTGCGTCGGCACTCAGGCGCTTAATCACCGCAGCTTCCAGTTTCTCACGCAAATTCTGCGCGATGCTATCGACATCCTGCTCAACAATCGTTTTCGGATCGGCAATATCGTTGTAACAAACAAATTGACTGCCGTCATAATAATGACCGGGCGGGAAAGGCGCGATATCGCGACAAAACGGCAGCAAAGCTTTCGCTTCAGAAGAAAACGCAATGCCGCCAGTCTGTTGATCATAGCCGTAAAACATTGGGCGAATGCCGATAGGATCACGTCCGGCGTAAATCTTCCCGCGCTGCGTATCGACTAAAACCAGTGCGAATTCCGCATCCAGCATTTTCATCATCACGTCAATTCCAACCTGCTGATAAAGCGGAATCAATACTTCACAATCGCTGCCGGAACGGAAATCATAGTCGTTTTCCAACAGTTGTTTCAGCTGCGGATAATTATAAATTTCGCCATTACAAATCAGCTCAATACCATCATGTTTGAAAGGTTGATTGCCATTATCCGTCAAATCCATAATAGATAAACGATGAAATCCCCAGACGCCGTTACTTTCAGACGCTAAATATTGATTATCCGGCCCGCGATGAAACAGCGTATCAAACCCGCGTTTAACATCTTCAGAATACGGCGCCGACGAAAAAACAAATCCACACATATTAAAAATCCTATCACTAAAACGATGCAGCTAATTTTAATCTAAATTCAAACCAAGTCAATATTAATAAAATTTAATTTAAACAAAAGTCAATTTAAAAAGACAAAACACAAAAATAAGATAATTATTTTGAATTTAATTTATAAAAACAAGATTTGAAATACTAGGTTTACTTGCATCACAGGATTAAAAACTCATCAAAAACCTACCGCACTTTATCCTCTTTGTCTCCGGTTAATCTAAAAGTGCGGTGATTTTTTTGTCTGTTTTTTGTGGTTTGGTTGTGTTGAGTTTGGTTTATATTTTGATTTGTTTAGAAAAAAAAATTCTCTCAACACCCACCGCACTTTACCCCCGTTATCTTTGATTAACCTAAAAGTGCGGTGACTTTTTTACCTGTTTTTTTATTGTTGTCTGGTAGTTGTGTTGAGTTGGATTGGGTTGAGTTTATGTTTTGACTTTTTTACTTGATTCACCGCCGGCCGAAACAGCAAAAGTGCGGTGATTTTTTGCCGGTTTTCCCCAAAAACAAAAAAACCACCTGCCCTCGGCAAGTGGTCTCTTCTCTGATTAAAACCCGGCGGTGTCCTACTCTCACATGGGGAAACCCCACACTACCATCGGCGTTACAGCGTTT
>CCMQ01000025.1 GCA_000751835.1 Necropsobacter rosorum
CCTCCGATCTGTTTGGATAATACCGTTGTAATCGCTGCGGTTAAAGTTGTTTTACCATGGTCAACGTGGCCGATTGTACCCACGTTAACGTGCGGTTTTGTACGTTCAAATTTTTCTTTAGACATTGCTAATGTTTCCTTAATTGAAATTCCGCAGCGCTTAACGCGCCACGGAGTTTTGATAAACGATTATTTTCTACGCGCTTCGATGATAGCATCTGCCACGTTTTTCGGTGCTTCGGCATATTTCAATGGTTCCATTGAATATGAGGCACGACCCTGAGTTTGCGAACGCAGATCGGTTGCATAACCGAACATTTCCGACAACGGAACTTCAGCGTTGATTTTGGTCACAAACTCATTGCTTTCCTGACCGTTAACCATCGCGCGACGACGGCTTAAGTCACCGATCACGTCACCAACGTATTCCGGCGGAGTTTCCACTTCCACTTTCATGATAGGCTCCAGCAGTACCGGATTGGCTTTATTAAATGCCGCTTTAAATGCAATAGAGGCAGCAAGTTTAAACGCCAATTCGGAAGAGTCCACATCATGGTATGAACCGAAGTGTAAACGAACACCGATATCCACTACCGGATAACCCGCCAACGGACCGGATTTAAGCTGTTCCTGAATACCTTTGTCAACGGCAGGGATGTATTCGCCCGGAATGACACCACCTTTGATTTCGTTAACAAATTCGTATCCCGGACCTTCCGGATCCAGCGGATATAAGTCGATCACCACATGACCGTACTGACCGCGACCACCGGATTGTTTCGCATGTTTACCTTCTACATCGTTCACACGGGTGCGAATCGTTTCACGATAAGATACCTGCGGTTTACCGATATTCGCTTCGACTTTAAATTCGCGTTTCATACGGTCAACGATAATGTCCAGATGCAGCTCACCCATACCGGAGATAATGGTTTCGCCCGATTCTTCATCCGTGTGAACACGGAATGAAGGGTCTTCCTGCGCCAGACGACCTAACGCCAGACCCATTTTTTCTTGGTCGGCTTTAGTTTTCGGTTCTACCGCAACGGAAATAACCGGTTCCGGGAATTCCATCCGTTCAAGAATGATCGGCGCGTCCATCGCACATAACGTATCACCGGTACCGACATCTTTCAAGCCGATTGCCGCGGCGATATCACCGGCGCGAACTTCTTTGATTTCTTCACGTTTGTTGGCGTGCATCTGTACGATACGGCCGAAACGTTCGCGTTTATCTTTCACTGAGTTCAGCACGGTCGCACCGGACTCAACCACGCCGGAATACACACGGAAGAAGGTCAAGTTACCCACAAACGGGTCTGTGGCGATTTTAAACGCCAATGCGGCAAACGGTTCGTCATCGCTGGCGTGACGTTCACCTTCGGTTTCATCCGGGTTAATCCCTTTGATTGATTCGATATCGGTCGGTGCCGGCAGATAATCGATCACGGCATCCAGCATTGCCTGTACCCCTTTGTTTTTAAAGGCGGAACCACAGGTCACCAGAATAATTTCCGTCGCCAATACGCGCTGACGTAAACCGACTTTGATTTCTTCTTCGGTTAATTCTTCACCGCCAAGGTATTTTTCCATTAACTCTTCGGAAGATTCCGCCGCCGCTTCAACAAGGTTCTGACGCCATTCTTCACAAGCTTCAAGCATATCCGCCGGAATATCGTCATAGGTAAACGTCATACCCTGATCGGCTTCATTCCAGTTGATCGCTTTCATTTTGATCAGGTCAACCACACCTTTGAAGTTTTCTTCCGCACCGATCGGCAGCTGTAAAGGTACCGCATTACCGCCTAAACGGGTTTTAATCTGTTCAACGACACGCAGGAAGTTTGCACCGGTACGGTCCATTTTGTTGACGAACGCGATACGCGGCACTTTATATTTGTTGGCCTGACGCCATACGGTTTCGGATTGCGGTTGCACACCGCCCACCGCACAATACACCATCACCGCACCGTCAAGTACACGCATGGAACGTTCTACTTCGATAGTAAAGTCAACGTGTCCCGGGGTGTCGATAACGTTAATACGGTGTTGCGGATATTGTTGCGACATACCCGACCAGAACGCGGTTGTCGCCGCAGACGTAATGGTAATACCGCGTTCTTGTTCTTGTTCCATCCAGTCCATTGTCGCTGCACCATCGTGAACTTCACCGATTTTGTGACTTACGCCGGTATAGAAAAGGATACGCTCAGTAGTGGTTGTTTTACCCGCATCGATATGCGCACTGATACCGATGTTACGGTAAAGTGAAATAGGGGTTGTACGAGCCATTAATATTTCCTTTTTTGGAATTCAGTAAATATAAAATTTTAAATATGGATAAGGCTTCATCCCATTGAATGATGCGATGAAGCCTGAAAAGCCGGTCTGCTAACCGATTACCAACGGTAATGTGCGAAGGCTTTGTTAGCTTCAGCCATACGGTGAACGTCTTCACGTTTTTTCACCGCCGCACCTTTATTCTCAGACGCGTCGGACAATTCGTTGGCTAAACGCAGCGCCATGGATTTATCACCGCGTTTGCGTGCCGCTTCAACAATCCAGCGCATACCTAATGCATTACGACGAGCCGGACGGACTTCAACCGGTACCTGATAGGTAGAACCACCTACGCGGCGGGATTTCACCTCAACCGTAGGACGCACGTTTTCCAGTGCGATTTCAAATGCTTCCAGCGCTTCTTTGCCGGTACGTTGAGATAAGGTTTCCAGCGCACCGTAAACGATAGATTCCGCGATAGATTTTTTACCGTCTATCATTAATACATTAATAAATTTCGCAAGCAATTCTGAACCGAACTTCGGATCTGGAAGAATTTTGCGAGGTTCAATACTACGACGACGTGGCATTGTAATTTCTCCGTTTTTTAATCTTCAGGATTATCCAAAACTCTGACTGGAGTTTATGGTTAATTAATAATTTAATTGACGTTTGGCCTTACTTAACGGAGAACCATTAAGCTTTCGGACGTTTAACGCCGTATTTAGAACGACCTTGTTTACGATCTTTAACGCCTGCGCAGTCTAATGCACCGCGTACGGTGTGATAACGCACACCCGGCAAGTCTTTAACACGACCGCCACGGATAAGCACAACGCTGTGCTCCTGAAGGTTATGACCTTCACCGCCGATATAAGAGGTTACTTCGTAACCGTTGGTTAAACGAATACGGCATACTTTACGTAATGCAGAGTTCGGTTTTTTAGGTGTAGTAGTGTATACACGGGTACACACGCCACGTTTCTGCGGGCAAGCCTCTAATGCAGGAACGTTGCTTTTTACAACCTTTTTAACACGCGGTTTGCGTACTAGCTGGTTGATTGTTGCCATTAAAAAAGCTCCAGTTTATTCATAGTTATTCATAAAAGAATGTACATTTTCTCATCTATCCGTGGATAGATAGACGCAGAATTTTAATCTTGAAAAGCGCTGATGTCAAGAATTACCCAAAACGCCGGGAAAAATGACCGCACTTTGATTTTTATAACCAAAAGGTCTAAACAATGCGTTTTCATTCCTTTTGCCGCAATCGTTTGCGTCTTATAATTGCCGTTATGTCATCACTAAAAGAGAAATACAATGAACTGGCAATATGTGTGGAGTGCGCTGCCCAGATTTTTCGATGCCGCGCTGATCACCTTGCAGCTGTCGTTTTGGGGAATTTTACTTTCCGTCATCATCGGTATTTTGTGCGCCGTTATCACCGTTTATAACGTACGCGGCCTGAATGTTGCGGTGAAAGCCTATATTGAATTATCACGCAACACCCCGTTATTAATTCAGGTTTTTTTCCTCTATTTCGGCCTGTCTAAAGTCGGCATTCGGCTGGACGGCTTTACCTGCGCGGTCATCGGACTGGCATTTCTCGGCGGCAGCTACATGGCCGAAGCGGTGCGCGGCGGATTGCAGGCCGTATCCAAAGGGCAGACGGAATCCGCCCTGAGTATCGGCTTGACGCCATTGCAGGCATTTCGGTATGTGATTTTTCCGCAGGCTTTCGCCATCGCCACACCGGCAATCGGCGCCAATTGTCTGTTTTTAATTAAAGAAACCTCGGTGGTCAGCGCGATTGCCATTGCCGAACTGATGTTTATGGCGAAAGAAATCATCGGTATGGATTACAAAACCAACGAGGCGTTATTTTTACTGGTGCTGTTCTATCTGATTATTTTACTGCCGGTATCGGTTTTTATCGGCTATCTGGAACGTCGGATGCGGAGAGCGAAATATGGGGCTTAGTATTCTATTCGACGGCAATAACCCGGAACGGCTGCTGGGCGGTTTATGGGTCACCGCTAAAATCGCGTTTGTGTCCGTCTTCTTCGCCTGTCTCTTCGGTGTGATCTTCGGGGTGCTGATGACCGTCAAAAACCGTCCGCTGAAAGCGCTGTGCCGCGGCTATCTGGAATTTGTGCGGATTATGCCGTTGCTGGTGTTGCTGTTCATCACCTATTTCGGCGTGGCGAAATGGTTTAATACCCATCTGGACGGCGTTACCGTCTGCATACTGGTGTTTATTTTCTGGGGCACGGCGGAAATGGGCGATTTGGTGCGCGGCGCGCTGACTTCCATCGAAAAACATCAGGTGGAATCCGCTTACGCGCTGGGATTAACACCGTTACAGACGTTTATCTACATTTTATTGCCGCAAAGTTTAAAACGCGTAACACCGAGCGCGATCAATTTATTCACCCGCATGGTGAAAACCAGTTCGCTGGCCATGCTGATCGGCGTGCTGGAAGTGATTAAAGTGGGACAACAGATTATCGAAACCTCGTTGTTTACCGAACCGTCGGCGGCATTATGGATTTACGGCGTGATTTTCGCTTTGTATTTCCTTATTTGTTATCCGCTGTCCTTATTCTCACACTATCTGGAAAACCGTTGGGAAAAATAAAGGTTAAAACATGGCATTATTAGACATTCAGGATCTGGTCAAAAATTACGGTGAGATCACCGCACTGAACGGCATTAATCTGTCGGTACAAAAAGGCGAAGTGGTGGTCATTCTCGGCCCGTCGGGCTGCGGGAAAAGCACATTGTTGCGCTGTATCAACGGGTTGGAACCGATCCGCAGCGGCCGCTTAATGCTGCAAGGCAGCGGCCAGCTGGGCAAAGATATTTCCTGGGTCAACGCCAGACAACATATCGGCATGGTGTTCCAGAGTTATGAACTGTTCGCCCATTTGTCGGTTATCGACAATATCCTGCTCGGCCCGCTGAAAGTGCAGCGCCGCCAGCGCGCGGAAGCGGAAGCGCAGGCGGACGAACTGTTACGGCGCGTCGGGCTGTTCGAGCGCAAAAACGCCTACCCGCGCGAATTATCCGGCGGGCAGAAACAGCGCATCGCCATTGTGCGCGCCCTGTGCATGAACCCGGATATTATGTTATTCGACGAAGTAACCGCCGCGCTGGATCCCGAAATGGTGCGCGAGGTGCTGGATGTGATTTTAGGACTTGCCAAAGACGGCATGACCATGCTTATCGTCACCCACGAAATGTCCTTTGCCCGTCAGGTGGCGGACAGAATCGTCTTTATGGATGCCGGCCGCATCATTGAACAGGAATCCCCCGAGCTGTTTTTTACCAATCCGACCACGGATCGGGCAAAAACATTTCTCAACATTTTAAATTACGAACCGAGAGGTACCAACTATGCACAAAACATCTAAAAAACTCACCGCACTTTTTGCCGCCGCACTGCTGGCTGCGGGCTTGACCGCCTGCGGCGACAACGGCAAAGAAAACGCTCAAAATAATCCGTCGGTCTCCACCGTCGAGCAGTTAAAACAGGCCGGCAAAGTGCGCATCGGCGTGTTCAGCGACAAACCGCCGTTCGGCTATGTGGACAGCGCGGGCAAAAGTCAGGGCTTTGATGTGGAAATTGCGAAAGCCATCGGTAAAGATCTGCTGGGCGACGAAAACAAGGTGGACTATGTACTGGTGGAAGCGGCAAACCGGGTTGAATATTTACAGGCCAATAAAGTGGATATTATCCTCGCCAACTTTACCGTTACCCCGGCCCGTCAGGAAGTGGTGGATTTCGCCAAACCTTACATGCAGGTGGCTTTGGGCGTAGTATCCAAAGAAGGAGCGGAAATCACCGATATCGCCCAGCTGGAAGGCAAAACCTTACTGGTCAACAAAGGCACCACTGCCGATGCCTATTTCAGCAAACATTATCCGAATATCAACCTGTTGAAATTCGAACAGAATACCGAAACGTTCGAAGCCCTGCGTGACGGTCGCGGCGCGGCGCTGGCCCATGACAACACCTTGCTGTTCGCCTGGGCAAAAGAAAATCCGGGCTTTAGCGTGGGCATCAAAAACCTCGGCGATCAGGATTTTATTGCCCCGGCGGTGAAAAAAGGCGACACCGCTTTGCTGGAATGGTTAAATCAGGAAATCGAAAAACTGGGTAAAGAGGGCGTATTAAAACAGGCTTACGACAAAACTCTGCTGCCGGTTTATGGTGACAGCATCAGCGAAAAAGACGTGCTGGTCGAATACTGATTCCGCGCCCGAATAACGACAATGCCGTTGGCGGGCTGCAAAAAAACTCGCAAAAAAACGACCGCACTTTTGGGCGGTCGTCGTATTGTTAGGATGCGGCAAAGGGATGTGATACGGCGCGTTTATAACGCAACCTGCGGAAAATAGCGCTCGCTCAATGCCACCAGAAAATCCATAGAAACCGACCGCACTTGCGGCGGCATCAACGGGCGGATGCCACGGGCGGCGATATCGTTTTCCAAAGCATAGCAAGCCGCCGCCGAACGGGCGAATAAATCGGGATATTTGACGCCTAACAGCACGCCGTCCTGCCACAACAATACGGCATCCTGCGCCGTGGTTTGCGCCAGCCAGCGTTGCAGATGCGCCGGATTGTAATCCGCCTGAGAAAAGGTATAAAGCATTATCCGCCCTCTAAAAGGTTAAAACTTTCTGTGCCTGCCGCAATATATCGAGCAATACGGTGCGGTCGGTTTCGGCACAGGAAATAATCCGTGGTTGTTGTTGCAAATTAAATTGTCGTAAGGATTGCCGGCAGACATAACGCCGTTCAATGTCATACAGCGCCAATAATTTAAATCCGCGGATAAAATCTTTTTGTAAGATGGATTCCGGTTGCTGATCCGCTAAAAGATGAAATACGCCGTCATCCATAAAAAACACCGCAATCTCATCCTCGTGGCAAAACGCGGTCGCCGCTAACAAGGCATCCAAGCCTTCGCGGCCGGCGGCCGTACCGTGCGGCGGATGACGAAACACCACAGCCAGTTTAATCATAACGTGATCACCCTATCGGCTTGCAGCACCGCTTGCGTAAATTCGCCCAAACCGGCCAGCACGAACCCTTCGGCCAAATTATGCTGTTGCGCCGAACGAGCCGTCGCGCCGTCCACCACACCGCGCCGCTGCGCCGCCGCAATGCACAGATGCAAGGGAATGCCGTGTTCGCGCTGCAATGTTTGCCAGGCCGAGAGCAGATTAAATTCATCATTGGCAGGATGCACGAATGCGTTGCCGTTAGTTACGCCGGCCTGAAAAAAGAAAATCTGATCGATTTGATGACCTTTATCTAGCAGCGCCTGCGCGAACTGATAGGCTAAAAACGCGCCCTGCGCGCCATAAACCGGTTGTTTTACCGCGAGAACATAACGCATTTATTTGCTTTCTTCCTGATCCTGTTTGATTTGGCGGATATACAGATACACCGTATGGCGCGATATCGCCAGACGTTCCGCCACCAGATTGATGGCGTCTTTAATGTCAAAAATGCCTTTTTCATAAAGGGAAAGCACAATCTGACGGTTTTTGTTGTTATTGGAAACCTGTCGATCCGCCGTCACCTCTTCAATGGTTTTTTCAATGGTCTGCGCCACCAGTTCTTCCACCGAACTGGCAAAATTGACTTCCGATGCCGAATTCGGTTCCGTAATCGGCATCAGTGCCTGCAAAAAGCGGGAAACCGGCACATCCAGATTAATATTGATGCACAGCAAACCGATAATGCGTTTGTTTTTATTCCGAATGGCAATGGTCACCGATTTCATCAGCCCGCTGCCTTTGGCGCGGGTAAAATAAGGTTTGGAAACATTCTCCGTTTGCATACTGCGCAGAGATTTCAGGGCAAAATCGGTAATCGGCGAGCCGACTTTGCGGTTGGTATTATGCCCGTTGGCAATATACATCGCCGAATGTTCGAGATCTTCCAGAGAATGCAATACGATTTCGCAATGATCGCCGATTAACGCGCTTACCCCTTCCACCACGGCGATATACGAACTCAGAATAGTGCGATCTTCATCGGTGAAAGGCCGTCTGTCCGTTAACATAATATGACTCTCAAATTTTATCGGCAGAAGACCGCACTTTAAAAACGTTGCTATAAAGTGCGGTCAGTTTTTTATGATTATTTTGCTTTTTTATCCGTTGCTTTATCTGCGTTTTTATCCGCCGTGACATCCAGCACTTCCACTTCAAAATATAAGGTGGAATTCGGTGGAATCGGGCCGGCGCCCTGTTCGCCGTAAGCCAGTTCGGCCGGGATCACCAATTCGATTTTACCGCCTTTTTTCACCAGTTGCAGACCTTCCGTCCAGCCTTTGATGACCTGATTCAGTTTAAATTCGGCCGGCTGTCCGCGTTCTACCGAGCTGTCGAATACGGTGCCGTTCGCCAGTTTACCGGTATAATGCACTTTAACCAGATCCGTGTCTTTAATCGCCTCGCCGCTGCCGGCTTTGTCAATGCGGTATAAAAGACCGGAAGCGGTTTTCTTCACGCCGTCTTTTTGCATAAATTCGGCGGCGAATTTTTCATTTTCCGCTTTCACTTTCGCCTGACGGGCTTCATACACTTTATCACCGATCGCCTGCAATTGTTTTTGAATTTCTTCCTCGGATAAGGCGCCTTTGCCGTCCAGCGCATCTTTAATGCCGTCTAAAATACGCGCATTATCGTAATTGATGATATCTTTCTGATCGTCGATCAACCCTTTGAGGAACTGCTGTCCCGTCGCATAGCCCACTACATATGAGGCCTCGTCGTTGAACTTTTTATCCGTTGCCTGATCCGCAGAAACCGTGCCGCTAAACAGCGCGCCGATAACGACAGCGATTGCTGATAATTTTTGAATTTTTAACATCGTTGTTGATCCTTTATAATAAAAGTTGAAATCATCGCGAATAGGTTAAATCGTCTTTAACAAATTCACAACCTTTATTTGAGGATTATTTATGCAAATTCAACCGAATCCGGCGTTACAAATTGCTGAGCTTGAAATGAAAATCGCGTTTCAGGAAAAACTGCTGGAAGACTTGAATCAGGCGCTGGTCGCCCAACAGTTCGCCATTGACAAAATGCAGCTGCAATTGCGCTATCTGGCAAACAAACTGAAAGATATGCAGCCGTCAAACATCGCCAGTCAGTCGGAAGAAACACCGCCGCCGCATTATTAACGGGTGAATACAAAAAAGGGATGCGCGCGGCATCCCAATATTTATGAACAAATTTGATTACGCGAAATAGTTTTCCAAATCGTCGCTGCCGCCGATATGTTTCCCGCCGATAAACACTTGCGGCACGGTGACGCGGCCGGTAATCGCCCGTACCGATGTAATCGTCGCATCTTTACCCAATACGATTTCTTCATAAGGCAGGCCTTTTTCTTGCAGCAAGGCTTTCGCTTTGGCGCAGAACGGACAGCCCGGTTTGGTGAAAAGAGATACGGACGGTTTCGGCGTCCAGTCCGGTTTAATGTATTTAATCATGGTATCCGCATCGGAAACTTTGAACGGATCGCCCGGTTCCTGCGGCTCAATGAACATTTTTTCGATCACCCCGTTTTTCACCAGCATCGAATAACGCCATGAACGTTTACCGAAACCGAGGTCATCTTTATCCACCAGCATGCCCATGCCTGCGGTAAACTCGCCGTTGCCGTCCGGAATCACCGTAATGTTGGACGCATCTTCATCCGCACGCCAGGCGTTCATCACGAAGGTATCGTTGACCGATACGCAAATAATATCGTCCACGCCCAGCGCTTTGAATTCTGAGGCCAGTTCGTTATAACGCGGTAAATGAGTGGATGAACAGGTCGGGGTAAATGCGCCCGGCAAGGAAAATAACACGACGGTTTTGTTATCGAATAATTCTGCGGTCGTAACATCAACCCATTTGTCGCCCTGACGGGTATGGAATGTGACCTGAGGAACTTTTTTTCCTTCCATTGCTGCCATAATTTTTCTCCTATTTTTGAATGGATTATTTACTACGCTGTAAATTATAGTAGAATCTGTGATATAGTTACAAACGATTAATACCTATCCTTTTAATTGATTCTTTCTATAAGGTGAATATATGAATATCCGCGATTTAGAATATCTGGTTGCTTTGGCCGAACACAAGCATTTTCGCCGCGCCGCCGATTCCTGCCATGTAAGCCAGCCGACCTTAAGCGGACAAATCCGTAAACTGGAAGACGAACTCGGCATTATTTTACTGGAAAGAACCAGCCGCAAGGTACTGTTTACCCAATCCGGTTTATTATTAGTCAATCAGGCGAAGACCGTATTGCGCGAAGTCAAATTATTAAAAGAAATGGCCAGTAATCAGGGCAAAGAAATGACCGGCCCCCTGCATATCGGCGTAATCCCGACCATCGGCCCGTATTTACTGCCTTACATCGTGCCGACGCTGAAACAGGCGTTTCCCGATCTGGAACTGTTTTTATACGAAGCGCAAACCCAGCAACTGCTGGAACAGCTGGAAACCGGCAGACTGGATTGCGCTATTTTAGCCTCGGTGGCGGAAACGGAAGCCTTTATCGAAGTGCCGCTGTTTAACGAAAGAATGCTGCTGGCCATTTCCGACCAGCATCCGTGGGCAAACAAAACCTCGATCAAAATGGATAATCTCAAAGGCTGCGAAATGCTGATGCTGGATGACGGACATTGTTTACGCGGTCAGGCGCTCGGCTATTGTTTTACCGCCGGGGCGAAAGAAAATCAGCATTTTCAGGCCACCAGTCTGGAAACCCTGCGCAACATGGTTTCCGCTAATGCCGGCATGACCTTAATGCCGGAGCTGGCGGTATTAAGCGAAGGCAACCGCACCGGCGTAAAATATATTCCCTGCACCGCGCCGGAACCGGCCCGCACCGTGGCATTGATTTACCGCCCGGGTTCGCCGCTGCGCAACCGTTATGAGCGCATCGCCGATACGGTTTCCAGCGCAGTCAAACCGATTCTGGCTTAAGAGGAACGTCACATGGCCGGAATTCGTGCAGTGCAGAAAGAAAAAACCCGCCGGGCGTTGGTGGATGCCGCGTTTAATCAACTCAGCGCGGAAAAAAGTTTTTCCAGTTTAAGCCTGCGTGAAGTTGCCCGCGAAGCCGGCATCGCGCCGACCTCCTTTTACCGGCATTTCCGCGATATGGATGAACTGGGGCTGGAAATGGTGGACGAAGCGGGGTTAATGCTGCGCCAGCTGATGCGTCAGGCGCGCAAGCGAATCGCCAACGGCGGCAGCGTGATCGCCATTTCCCTCGATACTTTTTTTGAATTTATCAATAACAGCCCCAATGTGTTTCGCCTGCTGCTGCGCGAAAGCTCGGGCACCTCGCAGGCGTTTCGTACCGCCGCGGCGCGCGAAATCAAACATTTTATTGACGAACTGACCGAATACATCGCGCACCGTAATAATTATCCGCAGCCTATCGCTTATGTGCTGGCGGAAGGTATCGTCACGCTGGTGTTCACGGCCGGCGCCAATGCACTGGATATGCATAAAAAAGAGCGGGATCAACTCAAAGAACGGGTGGTATTGCAATTACGCATGCTGGCAAAAGGCGCCGATTATACGGCGCACAAAGAAAAAGGCAAAATCTGACCGCACTTATAAGCGGCGCATATTGCGGGTTCAGTAAACCGAACCCGCCGATTTTTGCCGCAACGGAATCAGAATGCGGTTTTATAGACCGCCAGAATCTCTTCGGCACAGCAATCGCGCGGATTCCCGCCGGTACACACATCATTAAAGGCATCCACCGACAGCGCCGGCAAATCTTCCTGTTTCACCCCGATTGCCGACAGTTTTTCCGGAATTCCCACCTCTTTTGCCAACCGTCTGACCGCCTCCACCGCGGCGTTGCGATATTCCTCCGGCGTCATATCATCCACGCCGGACACGCCCATCACGCGCGCGATTTCACGGTATTTTTCACCGCTGTAATCTTTATTAAACTCCATCACATAAGGCAGCAATACCGCATTCGCAATGCCGTGCGGCGTATCATAATACGCTGACAGCGGATGCGCCATACTGTGCACCACGCCTAAACCCACATTGGAAAAGCCCATGCCCGCCATATATTGTCCCAGCGCCATATCCTCACGCCCTTGCGGATCGTTTTCCACCGCCGCACGCAACGAACGGGAAATCAATTCTATCGCCTTCAAATGCAGCGTGTCGGTTAATTCCCAAGCGCCTTTCGTAATATATCCTTCAATCGCATGGGTCAGCGCATCCATCCCCGTGGCCGCCGTCAGCCCCCGCGGCATGCTGGACATCATATCCGGATCCACAATCGCCACCAGCGGAATATCATGCACATCAACGCACACGAATTTGCGCTTTTTCGCTTCATCGGTAATCACATAGTTAATCGTCACTTCCGCCGCGGTTCCCGCCGTCGTCGCCACCGCAATAATCGGCACGCATTTGTTTTTTGTCGGCGCCACACCTTCCAGCGACAGCACATCACCGAACTCCGGATTATTAATAATAATGCCGATGGCTTTCGCGCTGTCAATCGGTGAGCCGCCGCCGATAGCAATCAGATAATCGGCGCCGGTGTCTTTAAAACGCGCCACGCCCCGCTTGATCACCGCCACGCTCGGATTTGCCTTCACTTCATCGAATATATCGTAAGCCAACCCCGCGGCATCTAATAGTGCGGTCACTTTTTCCACTACATTGAATTTCACTAAATCCTTATCGGTGACCACCAAAGCTTTGCGAAATCCGCGCGCTTTCGCCTCGGTCACTACATTTTCCACCGCACCTTTGCCGTGATAGCTGGTTTCATTCAGAATCATTCTGTTTGCCATTGTATTCTTCCTCATCAATGTTAATCCCGCCCGGCAGCCGTCTCCGGGCAAACAATCTTATTTGCGCTTTTTGCTTCAGGCCTCAACCGGCGTCACGCCTTTTTTAATGATAATGTTGCCGTATTTTGCCGTTTCGCCGGTGATCACAACGGCATACGCCGCTTTTGCCCGTTCATAAAACGTGAAGCGTTCGAGTCTTTCCAAATTCGGCGTATTTCCGACCGCACTTTTAATCGCCGCCAAATAACGCTGCTCCACAGTCGGATCCAACTGATCGCCGGCAACCGGCTGCATCATAATCAACGGCGCGGCGACATAGCCGTCGAATTCAAATAACGGCGCAATGCCCTTTAATAACGTATCAACAGGAATACCGTCGGCGCGAATCACCTTATGGTGCAATTGATGGGCGGGAAAATGCGCATCGGATAATACCAGTTCATCGCCATGCCCCATTTCAGCCAGCACTTTTAATAACGCCGGCGAAATCGCCGGATGAATGCCTTTTAACATAAAACCTCCTTATTCCGTTTATCTAATAATCAACTCACTCACTTAACATTATTTTTTCACAAAGCGGTTGAAAAAATAGTCTTTTTTCTCATTACGCGGCATTTCGTGAGAGAGATCACAAGAAAGGTGAAAATTACGGCCAAAAAAATGCCCGTTTTGTGCAGAAATACCACAAAACAGGCAAGTTAAACGTGCTACCGATTATTTTATAGAAATAAGTACATCGTGATTTTTACAATAATTCTGCAGCTCCTCCGTCGTCTCACGTTCCGTAAACAAAATATCAATCTGCGATAAATCGGCCAGCTTAATTAAATGTTTACGTTCAAATTTGGAACTATCCACCAATAAAAATTTTTGCCCCGACGCATCCATCATTTTACGTTTTACCGACGCGTTCAGCTCGTTGGATTCCCAAATGGCACCGCTGCTGTCGATACCCGTACAAGAAAACAGACAAAGATCAATATGCAGCCGCTGCAACAACTGCTCGGACAGCGGGCCGTAAAACGCATCGTATTTACTGGAATACACCCCGCCGGTGGCAATGGTCGTCACATTCGGTTTATTGACCAGCGCGGAGATATTATGCATGGAATTAGTGACAATCGTGCAGGGAATATCCGGAATAAGCTGGGTAAAATGCCAACTGGTGGAACTGGCGTCCAGCCCGATAACCGCGCCCTCAAACACATATTCCACCGCACGCTCGGCAATCGCGCGCTTAGCATCATAATTGGCACGCTGGCGCACCTGAAAGGAACTCCCGATATCCTTCGACTGACAACTGACCGCACCGCCGTGCACCCGGTAAACCAATCCTCTTTCTTCCAACCCGTTCAAATCCCGGCGAATAGTTTCCACCGACACCTCAAACCGCCGCGCCAGTTCATCCACTTTCACTTTCCCCGACGTGTTCACCACATGTAAAATCAAATCCGCTCTGGTTTGCATCCTCTCTCCGAAACGGTCAAAACAGTCATGTTTGGATTATACTCGTTAAAACGAAAATACAACAGGCTAATAGCGTATTTTTTGCGCATCATAGTCAAACTCACGGGGCAAATTCACATCCGATACCACTAAATCAAACTGCCCTAATTCGCCGATATACGCCTGCCGCACTTTATGTAGCTTGGTGTGATCGAAAGCCAGAATGGCCTGTTGGGTTTTGGCCATGGCTTTGGCTTTTATTTTCGCTTCGTCAAAATTAAAGCAGGTGACGCCTTGTTTGATATCCACCCCGGCGGCGGAAATAAACGCTTTGGTGGTGCAGATGCGGTCTAATTCGCCGCTAAGGTGCAGCGGGTTGAAAAAAGAATTGTGCCGCGAATAATGCCCGCC
>CCMQ01000026.1 GCA_000751835.1 Necropsobacter rosorum
AATTTTGTTTGCGGACGCAAATTGCGTCCGACAACTACAAAATGAATTTCAAGTTAAGCACTTATCAAGACTTCAAAATTAAAATTTATTCAATAAAGTCAATCAACAAGTGCCCACACAGATTGTCTGATAAATTGTTAAAGAACAGTTGCATGAAGCAAGGCGTGCAAGTATAAACAGAATCGTCCATCTCGTCAAGCGGTTATTTTTCTGTTTCAGTAAAAAACTGACCACCGCTTTCGCCTGCCCGCCGTCATCGCGGCTGCGGAGGCGTATTATAGAGATTTGCTTTATTGACGCAAGATCTTTTTTGAGAAAATGATCGCAAATGCTTTTTTATTAAACAAATCTGCATAAATAGCGTTATTTTCATCCTATTTATGCAGATTACGCCATCACGTTAACTTTTCTGCAAACGCTTTGACTTTCTGCCAATCCGTATATTCAATCTCTTTTGTCGGATCGGTTTCGCCCCCGGTGATCTTCATAATCAACTGAATCATTATGCGATCCAAAAAACGATAACGCGGATAGCGCAGCGCACCGGCAAAAACCGCTGCCAGTTCAGGTTTCCACTGAATGCGCCGTAAAAATTTTCTGACATAAACATTGGTTTCCGGCGTATCTTTGCCGACTTTGCGCGCAGTGAGATTGACGCCGAAAAACGCACTGGGCTTTTTATTCAAAAGTGCGGTCTGTTTTTTTACAAAATCGTCCAGCGCTCGTTCAAAATGGCCGTAACGGATTGATGCGCCGATAATAATTCGATCGGCCCGAACTAGTGATGATTCAGCCACCTCATGCAGCGATTGAACCGTGACATTGCCGCTCAATTCTCTTGCGATAAAATCGGCGATTTTTTTTGTCTGCCCGTCACGGCTTGAATATAAAATTAAGGTTTCCATCTAACTTTTCCAGAATGCCGAGGTACCGAGTACCAGCAATGAAAACAGCTCCAACCGGCCGCATACCATCGCAAATGAGAAGATAAATTTTGCATTATCCGGGACATTTTCAAAGCTCTGACCGGTCATACCCAAACCCGGACCGGCATTCGTCAATGTCGCCAACACCCCGCCGATCGCGTCAAACGTTTCCATGCCGCATAAAATCGCGGCAAAAACGCAAATTAAAAAGACAAACACAAACGTGATAAAAAAAGCCCAAATACTTTCGATAATCCGCTGCGGCAAAATATCCTTGCCGAATTTAATCGGCTGCACCAAATTGGGGTGAACCAGATGATTTAATTCTCTTTTAACCTGCAAACTCAGCACCAGCACCCGGATCGCTTTCAAGCCGCCGGTGGTCGAGCCGCCGCAGCCGCCGATCACCGCCGCCACAACCAACAGCAAAGACAACGCAGCCGGTAAGGTATTAATATCGAAAATCGTGTAGCCTGCCGTCATAGACATGGACGACAGTTGCAACGCGCCTTGTGCGATGGCATCGAATACGCTTAAATCATAGCTTAAATACAATCCGAGCGAAAAAACGACGATAAAACCAATCTGCATAAAAAAGAAAAAGCGAAATTCCGGATCGGCATAATAATTTTTCCATATACCGATGCGTTTAAAATTCGACAGCAATGCAATATGCAAGCTGAAATTACAGCCCGCAATTAACATAAAAATGGCCGTAATGATGTAAATCGTCGAATTATTAAAATAACCGATATTGGCATCATGGGTGGAAAATCCCCCGTTTGAAATGGTGGAAAAACTGTGTCCTATGGCATCAAACACGTTCATGCCCGCAAACCAATAGGCAAAGGCGCACAGCACCGTGAGAAACAGATAAGTGAACCATAATAATTTGGCAATTTCTGCAATTCTGGGGCGCATTTTCTGTTCTTTCAGCGGCCCGGAGGATTCCGCCCGGTATAACTGCGTTCCGCCGATCCCCAGCAAAGGAATAATCGCAACGGCAAGCACGATGATCCCCATCCCGCCAATCCACTGTAAAAACTGACGATAAAATAACATGGCTTTCGGCAGCTTATCCAGCTCCGACATCACCGTCGCGCCGGTTGTGGTTAATCCGGAGAACGATTCGAACACCGCATCCGCAAAACTTAAATGCGTCAGTTCAAACAGCATTAACGGGATAGATCCCAGCAAACCGAGCACCGTCCAGAAAAGCACGACAATCAGAAATCCTTCCCGCGAGCGCAGCTCCTGCTTATGCGCCCGGAACATCCACCACAATACTGCCCCGACACTCAAACTAATGGCAAACGCCTGCATAAAGGCCTTACCGCCGCCGTCACCATACAGTAACGCCACAAATGCCGGCGCCAGCATGGTGATGGAAAAACACATCACCAGAATACCGACGATCCGCACAATAGATAAAATATGCACAATCTTCTCTCTTATTCCGCCCGCCGCAAATGCAGAGTGCCGGCGAAACATGCTGTTAATTCCTGCTGAAATGGCGCTAGTTTATCATCACTTACGCCCAACTCAAACTGTACCGCCGCCTGAAAATCCTGCGCGTCAATCCGCACATCATATTTTTCGCACAGCGATTGTATGCGCTGCACCTGCCCGTAACCGCAGGTGAGCACATAGTGCCGGCGCTGCGTTTTTAACTGTGTCTCCAGCAACGTCAGCGCCTGCCGCACACCGTTGGCATAAGCACGCACCAGCCCGCCGGTGCCTAACAAAATCCCACCGTAATAACGCACCACCACCGCACTAATCTCACCGATTCCGCTACCCAATAAGATATTCAACATCGGTTTTCCCGCACAGCCCGCCGGTTCACCGTCATCGGAAAAACCGAGCGCCAGCGAATTATCCGGCTGCCCCGCCACACAAGCCCAGCAGTGATGACGCGCCTGCGGATGACGCCGTCTGGTTGTCTGCCAGAATAATTTCGCCTGCTCAACTCCCGGCGTATGCGCCAGATAAGTGATAAAACGGCTTTTCTTTATTTCTTCTTCAAAAACGACCGCACTTTTCGGGATCGGATATTGCATAATGCCTTCTTTGCTTTTGACCGTCATTTGATTGAACGGTATTATACGCACAAAACGGATGAAACGAATAAGCAAATCATGAACCACATTACCATTCATCACACACTTGATGCGCAAGGGCTGCGCTGCCCGGAACCCGTTATGCTGGTGCGCAAACAAATCCGCCATATGCAACCCGGCGAAGTGCTGCTGATTATCGCCGACGACCCGGCCACCACCCGGGATATTCCGAGCTTCTGTCAGTTTATGGAACACCGCCTGCTGAAAAGTGAAACGGAAAGCATACCGTTTAAATACTGGGTGCAAAAAGGCAAGTAAAATACGGCAAAAACTTCGCCAAAAGTTACCGCACTTTTCACGCAAAGCCTGTCTGGCGACGGTTACAAACAGCTTAACATGCGCTGTAACGCCGCCGGTTTAAACGGTTTATTCAAAACAGGGAATTTTACCGATTTATCCGCGGATTCCCTGTAATTTCCGGTCATTAACAGAATTTTGCAGGCAGGACAGTGCTGACGAACCCGTTGCGCCACATCAATGCCATTGATTTTACCCGTCAGCACAATATCGGATAACAGATAATCGACGCAATTGCCCTGTTTTACATAATCCGTCGCCTGCTCACCGGTTTCAAACACAATCGGCAGATAGTGCATTTCCCTAAGCTGCTCGGCTAACGTGTCGCGCAGTGCGGGCTGATCCTCCACCAACAAAACCGATTTCATGTCATTGTTGCGCGGCATAAGATCACGATTCTCATCCGAGTGCGTTTGCGGCTGAACGGCGAGCGGAAGCTGTAAATTCACGCAGGTTCCGCGACCCGGTTCGGACTGTACAATCACCCGTCCTTTTGACTGGCGGATAAACCCATACACCATCGACAATCCCAAACCGCTGCCTTTGCCGTTTTTCTTGGTTGTGAAGAAAGGTTCGAAAATCTGTTTCCGGGTTGTTTCATCCATGCCGCAACCGTGATCAATAATAGCAATCTGCACCATTTGTTCTTTTTTATAAGTACGCTGTACCAGCAGTTGACAAGACTTGATCAGAATTTCACCTTCACCGTCCAGCGCATCTTTCGCATTCAGGATTAAATTCACCAAGGCGGTTTCCAGCTGATTTTTATCAATATAAACCGGCGGCAGATTCTCCGCCAAATCCAACCGCACTTTCACCGTCGCCGGCAGACTATGTTCCATCAGTTCGGCAAAATCAATCAACAGCTGATTAATATCCAATACGTCGGGATAAAGCGGTTGCTTTCTGGCATAAGCCAACAGGCGCTGAGTCAGGGTTGCACTGTTCTCCGCCGCTTTTAGCGCATTGTGCAGCCGTTTGGCCTGCTTTTCCGTGAGGGTTGCCGGATCAATCATGTCCAGATTGCCGATAATGACCGCCAATAAATTATTAAAATCATGAGCGATACCGCCGGTTAAATGACCGATCGTGCGCATTTTCTGACTATGCGCCAGCTCGCTTTCCAGTTTTCTGCGCTGCGTCCGGTCAATTAAAAACGCCACTAACCCGCCGTCTTGTAGAAAACTGATGCGCCATTCAAAAATCAAATGATTAAATACGATTTCCAACGGTTCTTGTTCGCGCCGCATTTCACACAACAATTCAACCGTTATCGCCCGCTCGGAGCCATACACGGCGGCATGATGGCGGCGCATAAATTTCACCAATGCAGGCAGATTCCATTCGGGCTGCGGCACCGCCTGTTCAAGCCCCAGCAATAAGGCAAACTGCGCATTATAAGACACCAGTTTATATTGCTTATCAAAAATCGCCAGCCCATCGCGCATTGCCAAAAAAGTCTGTTGCAGTAATGCGTCCGTCTGATCCAGTTTGACGACATTCTGATGAAAAACATCAAATGCCCGCGCTAAATCGCCGATTTCGTCCTGCGTCTGCTGTTGTGGTACGGCGGCATTTTTATCCCCTTTGGAAAGACGAATTAACGCCTCGGTAATGGATGACAGCCGGGTACCGATTAACCGATAAATATAACGGCCTAAAATAATGACTAACAGAATAATAAACCCGGCCAGTAGCAATACCGACAGAATATAGCGTGAAAGATCGCCCTGAAGCCGTTCAAACGTCCCATTCACTTCCTGCGTTTTCTGCCCTGCCAGCCGGCTGTAATTTTTATCAATATGATTGACTAGCGCATCAATCTGATTGGTCAGAAACAAAATCCGCAGATTCACTCGATTTAATTCATCCGATTGTTTGATCACATCATCAAACGCCTGTTCCACTTTATGCCATTCCTGTTCAATGGCCGGGAAAGACGTCATGGCGGGTAAAAAAGAAAACATCGCCTGAATACTCAAAAACGTACTCGGCGAATAGCTACTGCGCGTTGCATCTTCAATCAGATTTTCAATTTTGCTCAATGGCGGCAGAAAATGGCCGGATAAGGGATTTCGTGTTTGCAAACGCTTAATATGACGGATATGCAGCAGACTCTGATTGAGTTTACTGATAATCGTCGTGCGGACAATATGCCGCCGATAGGCCTGATGTAACAGTTCTTTGACGCTCTGTTCCAGCGCGCGCAGGGATTGCACAAGATCGGCAAATGGTCTGTTTGCTTTCGCACCGGCATGTTTTTCCACATCGTTTAACAGTAAATGAACCTGCTGAATATGCTGTTCCAGTTGCTCTGACGCTTCCTTATATTCCAGCGCACGGATAGTCTGACTTAAACGGGTGGAATAGGTCGAAATCTGTGAGGTTTTAACGCCCAGCGTCATGGAAGAAAACAGCTGATTTAGTGATCTATCTCTCAAATTTGACAAAGAATGATAAGTATTGCTTAACCCGATTACCGCACTGAAACTGATCAGTACAATCAGAAAAATGGCCATAAAAACAAAAAATATTAACCGCACTTTTACCGTATAACGCTTTGTAAATATTGTATTTTTCAGATTTATCATGATTTTCTACCGCACTTTTCCCAGCCGTTCAGCGCCTTATTCTAGCGATAAAAATTCGCAGAATTATGACATTTATGAACAAGATTAAACATTTTCCATTCACATTCCTGTGCTGTAATAACCGTCAAGTTCAGTCGGAGGATAAAACGATGGAGCAGGCGACACGGATTCCGCAACAACCGTTGCTAAAAATGCAAGGTATTGCCAAACGATTCGGCAGTTTTTATGCGCTGCAGGATGTTAATCTGGATATTTATCGCGGCGAAATTCACGCCTTAATGGGCGAAAATGGCGCCGGGAAAAGTACGCTGATGAAAATTCTTGCCGGCGTATATACCGCAACGTCCGGTAACATCTATATTGATAATCAGCGGTTTGCCATCACCTCGCCTAAAGACGCTATTC
Organism: Necropsobacter rosorum; assembly: GCA_000751835.1. Classification (GTDB taxonomy): domain Bacteria; phylum Pseudomonadota; class Gammaproteobacteria; order Enterobacterales; family Pasteurellaceae; genus Necropsobacter; species Necropsobacter rosorum. The sequence goes on from CCMQ01000026.1 coordinate 6,340, forward strand.
GCGCGGGTATTACATTGATTTATCAGGAAATTCATCTTTCTCCCAACCTGACTGTCGCCGAAAATATTTTTTTAGGCCGGGAAATAAAAAATTGCCTCGGGTTAAACCGAAAACACATGGCACGGCAGGCGCAGGAGGTGTTAAATCGACTCGGCGCACAGTTTTCCGCCACGCAGAAAGTCGCCTCGCTGACCATCGCCGAACAGCAACAGGTGGAAATCGCCCGCGCGTTGCACCGCAACAGCCGCATCCTCGTGATGGACGAACCGACGGCAGCGCTTTCTTCCAGAGAGACCGAGCGTTTATTTGCGTTAATCAAAAAATTGCGTAACGAAGGTTTGGCAATCATTTATATCAGTCATCGCATGGCCGAAATCTACGAGCTGGCGGATCGGGTCAGTGTATTGCGCGACGGTCGATATGTCGGTTCGCTTACGCGTGAAGCCATTAATGCCTCAGCATTAGTGCAAATGATGGTCGGGCGTCCGCTGACGGATTTATTCAATAAAGAAAAAGTACCGATAGGCGATGAAGTCCTGCGTATCGAACACTTATCCGACGGCAAAAAAGTACAAGACGCCTCACTGTGCGTTAGGGCAGGTGAAATCGTCGGTTTATCCGGTTTGGTCGGTGCCGGACGTTCCGAACTGGCACGGTTATTATTTGGGGTCAGCCCGAAAACGCAAGGCAACATTTTTCTGAACGGCGCACCAATCAGCTTCGGCTCGCCGCGCGATGCGATTGTTCATCATGTCGCATTATTGCCGGAAAACCGAAAAGAAGAAGGGCTGTTTCTGGATATGAATGTCTTTAAAAATATTACGATGGCAACCCTGGAACGTGATGCCACCATGATGGTGATCAATCAGGAGAAAGGGCGGGAAACGGCCGACCGTGCGATTCAAGGGCTGAAAATCCGGGTGCCGAATACCCATGTCAATGTCAGCGGATTATCCGGCGGAAATCAACAGAAAGTGTTGCTTTCCCGCTGGATGGCGATCCGGCCGAAGCTGTTCATTCTCGATGAACCGACTCGGGGGGTGGATGTCGGAGCCAAAAGCGAAATCTATAAAATGATGACCCAAATGGCCAGAGAAGGCGTTGCGATTCTGATGATTTCCAGCGAACTGCCCGAAATCATCGGTATGAGCGATCGCGTTTATGTGATGCGTGAAGGACATATCGTCGGCGAAGTACAGGATAAACAAATTACACAGGAAAATATTATGACGCTGGCTTGCGGTGCGGCGGCGGCATGACGGGTCGAGCAAACGATAAGGAGAATGATTATGGCGGCTATACCGACGACGGAAACCAAACCGACCTTTAAAAAACCCGCTGTTGCGGAGGCGGTGCAAGCAATGGGGATCCTGCCGATTCTCATATTGATTGTTATCGTCTTTTCATTTATCGCGCCGAATTTCATGACCGAAGCGAATATGATGAATATTACACGTCAGGCTTCCATTAATATTGTACTTGCCGCTGGCATGACATTCGTTATTTTAACCGGCGGAATAGACCTTTCCGTCGGCTCTATTTTAGGGGTGACTGCCGTAATGGCGTTAGTCAGTTCTCTTAATCCGGCGCTGGCCGATTTTGCCGTACCGATCGCGTTAATTGCCGGTCTCGGTATGGGAATGTTTAACGGTTTGCTGGTCGCTTATGCCGGATTGCCGCCATTTATCGTTACGTTAGGCACCTATACCGCATTGCGCGGCGCCGCTTATCTGGTGGCGGACGGAACCACCGTCATTAATTCTAAAATCGCTTTTTCTTGGATAGGAAACGGCTATCTCGGTTCAATACCCTGGTTGGTGATTATCGCCTTTGTCGTCATTGCCGTATGCTGGTTCATTTTACGTCGAACCACCTTAGGAACGCATATTTATGCCGTAGGCGGTAATTTACAGGCGGCACGCTTAACCGGTATTAAAGTCTCGTTAATTTTCATCTTCGTCTATGCCGTAAGCGGCCTGTTATCCGGACTCGGCGGTGTCATGAGCGCCTCCCGTTTATACAGCGCCAACGGCAATCTTGGGGTCGGCTATGAGCTGGATGCCATTGCCGCCGTTATTTTAGGCGGCACCAGCTTCGTCGGTGGTATCGGAACCATTACCGGAACATTAATAGGCGCCTTGATTATCGCAACGCTCAATAACGGGATGACATTAATGGGCGTATCCTATTTTTGGCAGCTTGTTATAAAAGGCGGCGTAATCATTATCGCGGTATTGATTGATAAATACCGTACCCGAACATCTTAAACGTTCATTCCATGTGAAACAGGAGAAACCCTATGAAATTAAAAACATTAGCCGTCTCTTTGCTGTTAGCCGTCGCGCAGTTTTCTCAGGCAAAGGAATTAAAATCCATCGGTGTGACAGTCGGTGATTTGGCAAATCCGTTTTTCGTGCAAATCGCAAAAGGTGCGGAGCTAAAAGCCAAAGAATTGGCGGGCGACAACGTGAAAGTCACGTTAGTTTCCAGTGGTTACGACTTAGGTCAGCAGGTTGCCCAGATTGATAACTTCATCGCCGCCGGCACCGACATGATTATCCTTAACGCGGCGGATTCCAAAGGTATCGGCCCGGCGGTACAACGGGCGCGTGATGCGGGAATTATCGTCATTGCGGTTGACGTTGCGGCGGACGGTGCCAACGCGACGGTAACCTCAAATAACTATCAGGCCGGCGAAATTGCCTGCCGGACCATTATGAACAAAATCAACAATAAAGGGAATGTGGTGATCATAAACGGCCCACCGGTATCCGCCGTACAAGATCGCGTGCAAGGCTGTATGGACGTATTTGCCAAAGTGCCGGATATCAAAGTGTTATCCCACAATCAAAATGCCAAGGGCAGTCGTGAAGGCGGTTTAGAGGTTATGACCTCATTACTTATCGCCCATCCGAAAATCGATGCCGTCTTCGCCATCAACGATCCGACTGCAATCGGCGCGGATTTGGCCGCCAAACAGGCTCAGCGCAGCGAATTTTTTATTATGGGCGTGGACGGTTCTCCTGACGGCGAGGAAGCATTAAAACAGCCCGACAGCCTATTTATAGGCACGCCGGCACAGGATCCGCAGGTTATGGCAGCGGAAGCGGTAAAAATCGGTTACGATATTCTGCAAGGCAAAGCCGCACCGCAAGATCCGGTATTAATTCCGGTCACCTTAATCAATCGCGATAATATTAAAGACTATAAAGGCTGGACAGTGAAATAAACGGGCAGAATTTCGCTCTTCTTCGCCGCAGAGCGAAATTATCCTCGAATTGCGGTATTGAATGGATTTACCCGGATAACGTCACAGGCGAATAAATACCCCGTTCCGCGGATGGTTTGAATAAAACTCGGCGCTTTCGGATTCGGTTCGATTTTTTTACGCAACCGCATAATTAATACGTCAATAGTGCGGTCGAAAATTTCCAGACTTTCGCTGTGAGTCAATTCCAGCAGTTTTTGTCTGGATAACACTTTTTGCGGATGGGTGGCTAAGGCGTGCAGTAACACATATTCGCCTTGCGTTAATCCTACTTCCTGTTTGCGCGGCGAAATTAATTTATGGTTTTCCGTATCTAAAAACCATTGATGAAAACACAGGCCGTTATGTTGATATACGGGTGCAGCATGTTGCGGCAGGGAGCGTCGGATTGCCGCTTTGGCGCGCGCCACGACGACGCGCGGATAAAACGGTTTGGCAATATAATCATCCGCGCCCATTTCCAGCCCCACAACAACGTCGGATTCGGCGCCTAATCCGCTGAGCATAATAACCGGCACCGGGGTCAGCGCCTTAATTTGCTGCAACAATAACAAACCGTTGATATCGGGCAGAATGAGGTCTAAAAAAATTAACGCAACATCCGGTTCGGCCTGTAATAACGCCAAGGCGCCCGCGCCGCTTTGCGCACTTTGAGCGGTATAGCCGTGTTGGTTAAAGATATCGACCAGCAGCTCACAAATTTTAATATCGTCGTCAATAATAAGAATTTTGTTTGACATCGTTCATTCACCGTCACTGATTTAGCACGGCAAGTATATAGAATTTATGTACGGAATAATATTAACCAACTCACAAATATAAACATTCACCGACCGACACAAAACAAAGAGGAAATTATGCGTATAGGTGTTGATTTAGGCGGTACCAAAATCGAAGTGATCGCCCTTTCCGATCAGGGCGACGAACTGTTTCGTAAACGGATTGCCGCGCCGCGCGGATCCTATCCGGACACATTAGCGGCAATTAAAAATCTGGTGGACGATGCCGAACGGGCGACCGAACAACGCGGCAGTGTCGGCGTCGGTATTCCCGGCACCCTTTCACCGTTCACCGGTAAAGTAAAAAACGCCAATTCCGTGTGGCTGAACGGACACTCGCTGGATAAAGATTTATCCGCATTGTTACAACGCGAAGTCCGCGTAGCCAACGATGCCAACTGCATGGCCGTATCCGAAGCCACCGACGGGGCCGGCGCCGGCAAAGCGATGGTACTCGCGCTGATTTTAGGCACTGGGTGCGGCTCCGGTATCGTGATTAACGGCAAACCGCATAGCGGCGCCAACGGGATCGGCGGAGAATGGGGACATAATATGCTGCCATGGCTGGACGAGGAAGAACAACAGGCCGCAAAGGCAACACCGTGTTACTGCGGCAAATACGGTTGCGTTGAACAATTCGTTTCCGGCACCGGGCTATGCGATGATTACGAACGCCGTTCCGGCAATCGTTTAAAAGGGGATGAAATCGTCAGACTTGCCGAACAGGGCGATGTCATCGCCGAGCAATCCATGCAGGCTTACGAACGTCGTTTAGCCAAAGCGTTAGCCGCTTATCTTAATATTCTGGATCCCGATGTGGTCGTTCTCGCAGGCGGCGTCTGTAATATCGAGCGTCTTTATCACAACGTACCTAAATTACTGAACGAGTATGTTTTCGGGCATGAATGCGCTACCGAAATTAAAAAAGCCCTGCATGGCGATTCCAGCGGCGTACGCGGGGCGGCATGGTTATGGCCGTTAGAAAATCCCTAACGCCTGCAACGCAACATGTAAAAACACAACAAAAAACGACCGCACTTTCAGTTGGAGACATCATCATGAAACGCTCAGAAATCAATGCCATTATCCGTCACATGAAACATGTGATGCGACATTATCACTTTCACTTACCTGAATTCGCACAATATACGCCGGCAGACTGGCAGGCCATGAATCTCACCGCTAAACGGGAAATTATTGATGCCCACTTAGGCTGGGATGTGACCGACTTCGGCTTAAATCAATTTCACAAAATCGGTTTAACTCTGTTTACCATACGCAATCAATCGCCGACGAACAATAAACCCTATGCGGAAAAAATCATGCTGGTTAATGAAAATCAGGTCACGCCGATGCACTATCATTGGAAAAAAATGGAAGACATCATTAATCGCAGCGGCGGTCATTTAATCGTGCGCCTTTACCGACGCAACGAACACACCGATCTGCCGGACGAACACGCCGATGTGCAGGTCGCCGTTGACGGCGAATCTATCACCGTACCGGCCGGCGGCACCATTTGTCTTCACGAGGGGCAAAGCATTTGTCTGACACCGATGCTGTATCACAGTTTCTGGGCGCAGGAAGGAAAAGGCGCGGTGCTTGCCGGCGAAGTGTCAATGGCCAATGATGATCTGACCGACAACCGTTTTCTAGAACCCTTAGGTCGCTTTTCTCAAATCGAAGAGGACGAAGCGCCGGATCATTTGTTATGCAGCGATTATCAAACCTATATTAAGGAGTAAATAATGGCTTTATTAAATTTGACAGATATTTTGGCGGTAGCGGATAAACATAACTTTGCCGTCGGCGCATTTAACGCCATTGATTCCAATTTTATCGATGCGGTGTTCGATGCGGCAAATGTTAACCGCTCCCCGGTGATTATTAATGTGGCGGAAGTCCATCTGCCGTATATCGATATTTATGCCACCGCGGATTATATTAAGAAAAAAGCGGCGGACTCCGGTTTGCCGGTCTGTTTGAATCTTGATCACGGCTTTACCTTCAGCACCATTGAAACCGCCGTTCAATGCGGCTTTTCTTCCATTATGTTTGACGGCTCAGGCCTGAGTTATGAGCAAAATCTGGCGCAAACCCGCAAAGTTGTCGAGCTGTGCCACCGTTATAATATTTCGGTTGAAGGCGAGCTGGGCGCGGTTGGCGGTGATGAAGGCGGCGCGCTGGAAAGTGCGGCGGATACCGCCTTATATACACCGCCGGAACAAGCGGCGGACTTCGTACAATCCACCGGCATCGACGCACTGGCAGTTGCGATCGGCAACACGCACGGAAAATATAAAGGCGTACCGAAACTGGATTTCGCCCGGCTGACCCAAATTGATAACGCGGTACCCATACCGCTGGTCTTACACGGCGGATCCGGTTTAAGCGCAGAAGATTTCCGTAACGCCATTGCTCGCGGTATCCGCAAAATCAATTTCTTTACCGGTATGTCGCAAGCCGCATTACAAAGTATCGAGCAGGATGTCGCCACCACCGCACTGGTTCATAAATACAATTATTATTTGATTATGATGGAAAATATGCAGCGCGCAATCTCGACAACCGTCGCACAACAAATGGCTATTTTCAACAGCATTCATAAGGCCGAACTCTATGACTAAACGCAAAGGCATTCTGGCAATCGGCAACGTACTGGTGGATCGCACCCTGATGATTTCCGATTACCCGCAGGAAACCATGTTGGCGACAATTTCCCATATCGAACAACATTGCGGCGGCGGTTGTACCAACGTGTTGTTCAACCTCGCCAAACTGGATCCCGAACTGCCGCTGTATTTAAGCGGCGCAATCGGCGATGATGCCGAAGGCCAATTTATTATCCGGCAGGCGCTGCAACATCACGTCAATACGGAGGGGCTGTCGCTGACCGCGCTGCCCACATCATTTACGGATGTAATGATCAACAGCCAAAGCGGTGAGCGTACCTTTTTCCATTATGTCGGCGCCATGAGCCTTTACGGGAAACAGCAGATCCTACGGCAAAATCACCCGGCTAAGATCGCGCATATCGCATATTTGCCGCTGCTGCCGGCATTGCTTAATCACCATTTACCCGCTATTTTGCAGGCGCTGCGGGATAAAGGCTTGCTGATTTCCATTGATTTGGTTTCCGTCCGCAATAAAGCGATATTCATGCAGCATATCCGGCCAGCGCTGCCCTATATTGATTTTGCGATTATTAATGAGGTGGAAGCCAAAATGCTGACAGATAACGAAGGCTTACCGTCAAATCCGGAAAATTTATTGCGGCTGGCACACCAAATTCAGCGCCTCGGCGTGAAAAACAGCGTCATCGTGCATTGTCCCGAATGGGCGGTTGCCTGCAACCGTGCCGGAGAAAACCGGTGTATTCCGTCTTATTGGGTGGAAAAACAGAATATCGTCAGTACTTTAGGAGCAGGTGACGCATTCTGCGCCGGTTGTTTATACGGCTTACACCAGAATATGCCGTTGCAGGCGGTTTTGCAGCTGGGCCACAGTCTGGCTTATTTTAATCTGTTTTCCGTTTCCGCCACCGGCGGCGCCGTCAGTTACTCGCAAGTCCAACAATTCCTACGACAAAAAAGCCTGTCGCCTCAAGCTTAAACAAAAGTGCGGTGCATTTTCGCCCTGTTTTATCAACACTTGGCGCCGAAAGAGGTGTAAAAACACACAGAAAAATCACCGCACTTTGCACGCAAAGTCCGAAAGCTAACAGGAGTTATTAGCTGAATATATGGACGATTGTGCTGTAAATTTAGAATGTGATCCAGATCGAGTATTTTTGTTATCAGACCCTTTAATATGGTTTTGCGATTTACGCAAACCGTATAATCAGTAACATTATCTTATTGATTAAATTAATGATTTAAACTGAAAAGGGGCGAAATGATGAACTTATCCAAAAGAACGTTTCTCAAATCTATTGTGGCGGCGTCAATTTTTGCGGTTGTCGGATTTAATGCCGAACCGGTATATTCCAGCTCGCCCGACACCATCAAACTGGGTTATTTGGTTAAACAGCCGGAAGAACCTTGGTTCCAGACCGAATGGGCATTTGCCGATAAAGCGGCAAAAGATATCGGCAATGTGCAAATAATTAAAATTGCGGTACCGGACGGTGAAAAAACGCTAAACGCCATTGATAATCTGGCGGCCAGCGGTGCGAAAGGTTTTGTGATTTGTACGCCGGATCCGCGGCTCGGCCCGGCAATTATGGCGAAAGCCAGAGCTTATGACTTGAAAGTGATCGCCGTGGATGATCAATTCTTAAACGCCGCCGGCGAACCGATGACCGAAGTACCGCTGATTATGATGGCCGCCACCGAAATCGGCGAGCGGCAAGGTCAGGAACTCTATAAAGAGATGCAACAGCGCGGCTGGGATGTGAAGGATACGGCGGTGCTGGCCATCACCGCCGATGAACTGGACACCGCGCGCAGACGTACCGAAGGCGCTATCTCGGCGTTAATCAAAGCCGGTTTCCCGGCACAGCATATCTATAAATCCCCGACCAAGAGCAACGATATTCCGGGCGCGCTGGACGCCGCCAATGCGATGTTGGTGCAGCATCCCGAAGTGAAACACTGGCTGATTGTGGGAATGAATGACAACACGGTGTTAGGCGGTGTGCGCGCCACAGAAGGACAGGGCTTTAAAGCCGACAATGTGGTGGCGATCGGTATCAACGGCGTGGATGCGGTCAACGAGCTTTCCAAACCGAATCCGACCGGTTTTCTCGGTTCATTGCTGCCAAGCCCGGACGTTCACGGCTACCGCAGTACGGAAATGCTGTATAAATGGATAAAAGACGGCGTTGAGCCGGAAAAATACATCGCCGTGCAGGATGTAGTATTCCTGAAACGCGATAACTTCAAAGCGGAACTGGCGAAAAAAGGCTTGTAATCATTCATTGCCAGTCACTTCTGCCGGCATAGCATCGCCGAATGCCGGCAGCCTTCCCAGATAACCTGAAAAGAGGAATTCGATATGCAAATCCCCTATTTAGAGTTTGACAACATCAGTAAACGCTTCCCCGGTGTCAATGCCCTGCAACATGTATCGTTTAAATGTTACGAGGGCAAAGTCCATGCGCTGATGGGCGAAAACGGTGCGGGCAAATCCACGCTGCTGAAGATTTTAAGCGGTAATTATTTGCCGACCGAAGGAAAATTATCTATCGGCGGCAAAATACTGACCTTTAAAAATACCAAAGAGGCGCTGCTGGCGGGGATTGCGATTATTTATCAGGAACTGAATATCGTGCCGGAAATGACGGTTGCGGAAAATCTGTGTTTAGGGCAACTGCCGAACAGATTCGGGGTCATCGATAAGCAGGCGATGATGGAACGGACACAGTATTATTTAGATAAACTGGCATTATCCATTGCGCCGGATACGCCGCTAAAAGCGCTTTCTATCGGGCAATGGCAAATGATCGAAATCGCCAAGGCGCTGAGCCGCGGCGCCAAAATTATTGCCTTCGACGAACCGACCAGCAGCCTGTCCGCCCCGGAAATCGAAAAACTGTTTGCGGTCATTCGCGAGCTGAGAGACGCCGGAAAAGTGATCCTTTATGTTTCGCACCGCATGGAAGAAATTTTCCGTATCAGTGATGAAATCACCGTACTGAAAGACGGTCAGTTCGTGGAAACGTTTTCCGATTTAAGCAAAATCAATCACGACATACTGGTACGCAGTATGGTCGGTCGTCATCTCGGCGATATTTATCGCTATCGTGCGCGTAAGCTCGGCGAAATTCGTTTAAAAACGACCGCACTTTGCGGCACCAAACTGAAAGGCGATTTTAATCTGACCGTGCGCGCCGGTGAAGTGTTGGGGCTGTTCGGCTTAGTCGGCGCCGGTCGTTCGGAGCTGCTGAAAATCATCTTCGGCGCCGATCCGATGACACAGGGCAGCCTTGAGCTGGATGGGCGGCCCGTCACAATCCGCCGGCCGAAAGACGCCATTGAACAAGGTATTGTGCTTTGTCCGGAAGACCGGAAAAAAGAAGGGATTATCCCTACCGCGACAGTGGCCGAAAATATCAATATCAGCGCCAGACGTCTGCATAACCGGCTTAAATTCATTATTAATGAATCCTGGGAACGTGAAAATGCGGAAAAACAGCGCCGCCAAATGAATGTCAAAACGCCGTCCGTCGAACAGCTGGTGGTGAACCTGTCCGGCGGCAATCAGCAAAAAACCATTTTAGGCCGTTGGCTGTCGGAAAATATTAAGGTGCTGTTACTGGATGAACCGACCCGCGGCATTGATGTGGGCGCCAAATCGGAAATTTACGATTTAATTTTCAAACTGGCCGATGAAAAACTGGCGATTATCGTGGTTTCCAGCGATTTACCCGAAATTATCGGCCTGTCGGATCGGATTATCGTCATGCGGGCGCAGCAAATTACCGGCGTGGTGGAACGAAAAGACGCCACGGAAGAAACCATTTTGAAACTGGCGATGGTTGACAGCAAAGTCGCTTAACTGAGGAGAAAGAGGATGAATACACCAACTTCTGCGCAAAAACATCATGCCGGCACGCTGAGCAAACTCTGGAATGCTTACGGAATGCTGCTTATTTTCTTTGTGATTTTCATCGGTTCCTGTCTGTTTATTCCGAATTTCGCCACGCTTATCAACATGAAAGGGCTGGGGCTGGCCATTTCCATGAGCGGTATGGTGGCGTGCGGCATGTTATTCTGCCTTGCCGCCGGGGAGATCGATTTATCCGTCGCTTCCGTCATCGCCTGTGCCGGAGTGGTCTGCGCGGTGGTGCTGAATGCCACCCAAAGTCTTGTTTTAGGCATCGGCGCCGGGCTGGGTTTAGGCGCGTTAATCGGTTTGCTGAACGGTATTGTGATCGCCAAACTGAAAATCAACTCGCTGATTACAACCCTCGCCAGTATGCAGATTGCGCGTGGTCTGGGCTATATTATCTCCGACGGCAAAGCGGTGGGGATCACCACGGAAGCGTTTTTCGATATCGGTTATCGATCCGTTTTCGGCATTCCGCTGCCGATTATTTTCACCATTCTCTGCATCGCGCTGTTCGGTTTTCTGCTTAGCAAAACCACCTACGGACGCAATACGCTGGCGATCGGCGGTAACGAAGAGGCTTCCCGTCTGGCGGGCATTAATGTTGATCGCACCAAGCTGATTATTTTTGTCGTATCGGGACTGGTTTCCGCCTTGGCCGGCGTTATTTTGGCGGCGCGCATGACCAGCGGGCAGCCGATGACGTCTATCGGTTTTGAACTGGTGGCGATTTCCGCCTGTGTTCTCGGCGGTGTGTCCTTAAACGGCGGGGTGGCGAAAATTTCTTTCATCATTGCCGGCGTGCTGATTCTGGGCACCATTGAAAACGCCATGAATCTGCTGAATATCTCACCGTTCGCACAATATGTGGTGCGCGGATTGATTTTGCTTATTGCGGTGATTTTTGATAAATATAAACAGCGATTTATCAACGCCTAGAGGGTACAGGAGGGATGCGGGATGAACCGACACGAAAGCCACCAGCAGCCGGACCCGCTGCTGCCCGGTTACAATTTCGGCGCTTATCTGGTGGCCGGCTGTACGCCGATTGAAAAAGGCAAAGCGCTTGATTTTGTGATCAATCGCCCGAACGGCATGAAAGGCTATATTATTAATCTGACGGTCAAAGGCAAAGGAACGGTGTTCAGCGGCAAACAGGCCTTCGACTGTTCGGAGGGGGATTTACTGCTGTTTCCGCCAAGTGCGGTACATTATTATCATCGTTGCCGCACCGCAAACGACTGGTTTCACCAGTGGATTTACTTTCGCCCGCGCGCTTTATGGACTGACTGGCTGAACTGGACGGACAGCGTCAATCATGTCGGCAGGCTGACGGTCAGCGATCCGCAGCTGTATCGGGAAATCCGCCGCTTATTCCGCCGCATCGAAAGAGAATACAACTCCGGCGGTTTATTTTCCGAGGAAATGTCCATGTGCCTGCTGGAGCAGCTGCTGATCACATGCTTTAAACTGGATCCGGCCAATAAACAGCGAATGTTGGATCCGCGCGTGCTGTCCACCTGCCATTTTATTACCGACAATCTGGACAAAAACCATAAAATCGCCGAAATTGCCGCCCATATTCATATGTCGCCGTCCCGTCTGGCGCATTTGTTTTCCCGCCAGATCGGCAACGGTATGATCAAATGGCGGGAAGAACAGCGGATGATCAAAGCTCAGCATTTACTGCATACCTCCAATGCCCCGATTTACCATATCGCCCGCCAGCTGGGATATGACGACCAGCTTTATTTCTCCCGTCTGTTTAAACGTTACACCGGTTTGAACCCGTCGGCATACCGTAATTCAAGATAACTTATCCGCTTGATTTATCAATAAAAAAAACAGTCTCGCCAACAACAAAATCCCGTGCATAACAACCCAATCCTGCGTGCGTTCACAGATTCGCCGACACAGCCGTTTTGTCCATATATATAGCGGTTTCCCCCCTACCTCTCAGGATGAAATTGCGATTAACATTTCCCTTATCCTAAACCGCAGGTATCATTGATTCGCTCACATATCGTTAAGGGGGAAATATGCAGTCTAACAAAGCGCTTATTGATAGCGGCGACACCGCTATCGGCATTGAATTCGGTTCCACGCGAATCAAAGCGGTACTGGTTGATCAACAGGGCAATATATTGGCAAGCGGTGGCGTAAACTGGGAAAATCAGTTTATCGACGGCATCTGGACCTATTCCCAACAGGCTATCCGGCAGGGCTTACAGCAGGCTTATCAGGCGCTGGCACAATCGGTGCGGCAGCAATATCATACGAATCTGACCTCGGCGCGGGCGATCGGTATCAGCGGTATGATGCACGGCTATCTGCCGTTCGACAGCCAAAATAACCTACTGGTGCCGTTTCGTACCTGGCGCAATAATTTTACCGCAGAATCGTCGCAAAAACTGACCGCACTTTTTAATTATCCTATCCCGCAGCGCTGGAGTATCGCCCACCTGTATCAGGCGATTCTGCGCCGGGAAGCGCATGTGGCGCACATTGATTATCTCACCACTTTAGCCGGCTATGTGCATTGGCTGCTCAGCGGAGAAAAAGTGTTGGGCATCGGCGAGGCCTCGGGCATGTTTCCGATTGATCCGCACACGCAATCTTATCAGCAATCCATGCTGGATGACTTTGACAAGCTTATCGCCGCGCAGAATTATCGCTGGAAAATCAAACAGATCCTACCGCGGGTGTTAGTCGCCGGACAATGCGCGGGCTGTCTCACCGACGCGGGCGCACGCTTGCTGGATCCGAGCGGGCAGCTACAGGCCGGCATTAAAATGTGTCCGCCGGAAGGCGACGCCGGCACGGGAATGGTCGCCACTAACAGTATCAGAGAAACCACCGGCAATATTTCCGTCGGTACCTCCGCTTTTGCCATGGTCGTGCTGGAAAAGGCGCTGTCAAACGTATATGAACAACTGGATATGGTCACCACGCCGGCGGGCAAACCGGTGGCGATGGCGCACGCCAATAACTGCACATCGGACATTAATGCGTGGATCGCGCTTTTTCACCAAACACTGACGGTATTCGGCGTGAAAGCGGATATTGATCAGGTCTATGAAACATTGTTCCTGCATGCGCTGGAAGGCGATGCCGACTGCGGCGGACTTTTATCTTACGGTTTTTATTCCGGCGAACACAACGTCGGTTTAACGGCGGGCTGCCCGACCTTTATGCACCCGGCAAACAGCCGGTTTAACCTTGCCAATTTTATCCGCGTTCATCTCTACAGCGCGTTCGGCGCGATGAAACTGGGAATGGACATTTTGATGCAGCGGGAAAACGTAGCCGTCACGCAAATTCTTGCCCACGGCGGCATGTTCAAAACCAAACAGGTTGCCTCGCACATTCTGGCCGGCGCACTTAACGTGCCGATTGCGGTTATGAATACGGCGGCCGAGGGCGGCGCCTGGGGGATTGCTCTGCTGGCCAACTATCTGGCGTACGCCCCCGCTCAATCACTGGAACAGTATTTAAACGAAACGGTGTTTAAACAAACCGCACTTTCCGTCAGCCGGCCGGACTCGGCAACGGCGCAGGGATATGCGCGATTTATGCAGCGTTATGTGCGCGGTCTTCCCGTCGTCCAGGCCGCGGCAACATTCAGTTCGGATCAACAATAACGGGATTCGGTTTATATCGTAAGGAGCATTGCAATGGAATTTATCAAGCAACTGGAAGTCTGGTTTATCGTCGGCAGCCAGCATCTTTATGGCGAACAAGCATTACGGCAGGTAAACCGGCATGCCGAACAGATTACCGCTTATCTTAACCGGCAACAGCCGTTTATTCAGATTAAATTAAAAGCGCCGGCCACCTGCGCGGAAGATATTCTCGCGCTGTGTCAGGCGGCGAACAATACCGACCGCTGTGCCGGAATCATCGCCTGGATGCACACCTTCTCGCCGGCGAAAATGTGGATTGCCGGCTTATCCCAGCTGAGCAAACCGCTGCTACAGTTTCATACTCAATTCAACCGGAACATTCCCTGGAATGACATTGATATGGATTATATGAACCTGCACCAAACCGCCCATGGTGATCGTGAATTCGGCTTTCTGGCGGCAAGACTGCGCAAACCGCGCACCATTGTGGTCGGTCACTGGCAAGCGGCGGCGGTACGGCAAAAACTGGATCGCTGGATGCGCGTCATCGCCGCGATTTACGATCAAAAACACCTAAAAGTGGCGCGCTTCGGCGACAATATGCGCGAAGTGGCGGTGACCGAAGGCGATAAAGTGGCGGCGCAAATCACATTCGGTTACAGCGTGAACGGCTATGGCGTCTATCAATTGGCTGACGCCGTTAATCAGGTAAAAGAAGAAGATATTGCCGCCTTAGTCAAAGAATACGAAACCGATTATCAACTGGTCGACAGTTTGCGGAAAAACGGCGCAAAACGCACCGCACTTTTAGACAGCGCGCGTATTGAATTGGGCTTAAAGGCATTCTTGCAACAAGGCGGTTTCAACGCCTTTACCGATACCTTTGAAAACCTCAACGGTCTGAAACAGTTACCCGGCCTGCCGGTTCAGCGTTTAATGGCGCAAGGCTACGGCTTCGGCGCAGAAGGCGACTGGAAAACCGCGGCGCTGGTACGCGCGCTGAAAGTGATGAGCGACGGCTTAGGGCAAGGCACCTCCTTTATGGAAGATTATACCTACGATCTGGACGACAATAACGAAGTGGTGCTGGGCGCGCATATGCTTGAAGTCTGCCCGTCTATCGCACGGGACAAACCGGTGCTGGATATTAAACCGCTGGGCATCGGCGGCAAGGACGATCCGCCCCGTTTAATCTTCAGCGCCAAAGCCGGCCCGGCAATCAACGCCACCATCGTGGATATGGGCAATCGCTTCCGGCTGATCGTAGCCGATCTGAACGCCATCGAAAAACCGCAGGAAATGCCGCACTTACCGGTGGGCCATGCCTTCTGGCAATTACAGCCGAATTTTGATGTGGGCACGCAAGCCTGGATTCTTGCCGGCGGCGCACATCACAGCGTGTTCAGTCTGGCTATCGACGCCGATATGCTGCAAACTTTCGCTGATTATTTCGGTATCGAGTTTATCCATATCAACCGCCGCACCACACTTGCCGAGCTAAAAAACCAGCTACGTTGGAACGACGCGGCATACGCATAAACTGCTTGATGCGGGGAAAACGCAGACGAAAACATAAAACGGGTAATGTGGAAATATCGGTGATGTTTTGACAGTGTGACAGGCATCACTGATAACCATAGCGAACTACGCCACATATAAAACGCTGATAAGCAGATGTCATACCGCTAAAATTTATAATCCTTTTTATCAATCCCGTATTTTCGCATACGCAAGTACAGTTTCTTGCGTGGGATATCTAAATACGCCGCCACATCGTTAATTCGTCCCTGATAAAAAATCAACGCATCTTCAATAATTTGTTTCTCGTATTCTTCAATTTGATCATGTAAAGGATTAACGGTTTCCGGCTTAATAATCGTTGCCGGCAAACCCGTGTGGATACTTTGCTGTGAAAACAGTCCGATAGAATATAACGCGGCTACGTTAATCAGCTCCTTTACATTTCCCGGCCATGCCAGCGTCATCAAATGGCGCAATAATTTTTTAGATGGTTCAATATATTCTTTATTCAGTTTTGCACAATTACTACGAACATAATGATTAAAAATGGCGGGAATATCGGCCGGATGTTTTTTCAGCGCTTGTAATTCCACTTGTGTATGAATCAATAGATAATATAATTCGGGATTTAATGATTGCTGCGAAATAAGTGACAGTAACGATAAATCACTAATAATAATTAAACGTACGCTTTTTGCATCAGAATTTAATTTATTCGCCAGATATTGCTGTTCCGCATCGGATAAATAATGAATGTTTTTAAGAATAAGAGATGTTTGTTTCGCCTGTAACAGCAAATTTTCAATATCAGTTGAGGTATCCGGTAAACATTCGTAGTACACAAATGGCGATTTTTTGTATTCGCTCAGTTTATGCAGATAAGTCGCAGCCAGATGTCGCCCGGTTCCAATCTGCCCCCACAAAAAAACCGGTATGTTACTGCAAGCCAGCTTTTGCAGCTGATGACGTAAAGATTGAATATATTCAGTATTACCAATAAATTTTTCATTCAGCTTATCCAATTGCCACTGACGTCGTTCGATAATCCGTATGCGCGTATCTAAAGCCCGCTTGACTTGAACTAATAATCTTTCCGGGGATAACGGCTTTTCTAAAAAATCAAGCGCGCCTTTTTTCACGGCCTCAACCGCCATTGGAATATCGCCGTGTCCGGTAATCATCATAACGGGAATCTGAGAATCTGTGTGCATAATCTGTTCCAGAACCTGTAATCCTGATATATCGGGCAAAAGTACATCGCACAATACGACACCCGGCCAACATGCCGGAAGTGACGGTAAAAAACGTTTCGGATCCGCAATTGCCAATACCCGATAACCTTCCTGACTAAGCAAATCCTGGTAAGATTCCAAAATATCGATATCATCATCAATAAGTAATACATTACAATCTTCAATTTGCATTATCAGCTACCTTAAATGTCAATATAATCAATGCATTGTGTGTTAATGTCGAGGCAATCAACAATTCGCCCCGACAGTGTTGCATAATGGACTGACTAATGGATAAGCCTAAACCTAGGTTAATATCTTTACTAGAGGAAAACGGTTGTAATAATTTTTCAGTCAGAGACCAACCTTTTCCGTTATCAGATATCCATAAACAAAGTGTATCCTTATCACTGTGCTGCTGAAAAACCTGAACATTCGGTTCAAAATGTTCGCAAGCCTCCAGCGAATTTAAAAATAAATTGACAAAAACCTGCTCAATCAGCACATCTTCACCCAATACCTGTGGTAAATCAGGCGGGACGATGAGTCGGGCATGCCGGTTATGATGTTTGGATTCCAGCAATTCCCACGCATTCTGAATACACTGATTAATATTGACGGTTTGTAATTTTCCCGATCCCTGACGAGAGAACTGGCGCAGCCGTTTAATAATTAATGCAATTCGTTCCACCAAATCACTTAACTTATTTAAATAATTCAATGTAGCCGCATTATCTTGTTTATTCACCGTTCGTTTAGCACTGAATAGATACGCGTTCATCGCATTAAGCGGTTGCGTAATTTCATGACTGATAGAAGTCAACGTTTTTCCTACCACCGCTAATTTTGCGGTTTGCATCAGCTCATTTTGCGTACTGACTAACTCATTTTCAATCAGAATACGATGCTGAATTTCTTCCGTCAATATGTGATTGCGTCGTTCCAGTTCCTGATTTTTTTTATTCATTTCAAATAAAAAAAGTCGTAACAACTTACCAATCCGACCTAATTCATCATGCCCATAGATAGGTACTTTCACATTTTGTTTACCTTTAGATAATTGAACTACAGCCTGATTCAACAGTTCAAAACGTTTAAGTAAACGTAAACGGATGTAGATAAAATTAACGGCAATCAACAAAATACAGGCAAATATCATGGAAATCAGCACTAAAATGCCATTAAACCGCGTACTTTTTTCTACAATACTATGTAATAAACGGAGTTGATTTTTACTGTTTCCGATCCGCTCATCAATTTGTTCACGAAAATCATGAAAATGCGTATTACTTTGTTCCGTTAAGTACTTGCGCTCTTGCTCTAGATGGTATCTTTGTTGAAATAACGCAGGAAGTTCATGTCCGTTCAGCCCGATAGCAATCAATTCATTGAGTATTTGCTGAATGGAATATGTCGATGAATGAATATCAAGTCGCTGAATACGATTATTCACTAATAAAGAAAGATAATTTAAATAA
Organism: Necropsobacter rosorum; assembly: GCA_000751835.1. Classification (GTDB taxonomy): domain Bacteria; phylum Pseudomonadota; class Gammaproteobacteria; order Enterobacterales; family Pasteurellaceae; genus Necropsobacter; species Necropsobacter rosorum. The sequence goes on from CCMQ01000026.1 coordinate 24,790, forward strand.
TTATCCGAATCCATTGCCGAGTAAGGAATTGATTCCGTTAGCCGTTTTTTTAACTCAGTAATAATCTGCTCTTCATAATTCATCAGCTCATATACCAATAACAATTCTTGCTGAACTTGCTGTAATTGCTGAATATCGGGCGTATCTTTTACACCTTGCAGCAGTTGATTTGCCAATGTTGATTGCTGCCAGCTCATTTCCTGCAGCAATGCCGTAACATCACTATGAAAATCGTTATGTAACCAATTGATTCTGATACTCTGTTTATTTAGTTCATCTTTCAGCGTAAGCGTTAAGTTCATATTATCCGAGAACTGTTCTAATAACGCGGATAATTTATCCAGTAGTGTCAGCAGCACATAATCCGGATTATTATCCGCCTCAATCAACAGCGTCTTGCGTAAATCATTCAAATGTTTTTTCGTATGGTTATACCAAGTAATTTTTTCCGCCGTGGTTTTAACACCGATTAAACGTACAAACGCATTTTTCACCTCATTTAGCTGATCCTCCATATAAAAAGCAGCCTGTACTTTTGGAAAATCCTGATCCAGTGCAAAATTAATTTCTATTCGCTGTTGATGCCAAGTATAAAGACCTATCACACCAACGAATAAACAAAGCAGCGCACTGACTAGAAATGATAATTGCAGCGTAATACTAATATCCAACCGTTTGAACCAGCGTTTTATCATAATTTTTCCACGGCTTTAATAAATTCGATTTGCTGATTTATAAAGAACTGCTGCCAATGAAACAATTCCCGTTCCGGATTAAAATTATCCAAATACTGTGATTCGGACGATTGCTCCGCACTAACAGGAAGTGCGGTCAGAATTTTACACAATTCGGGCAACCGGCGATTTAATTGCCGCTCTTTCTGATAAAGCATTTTCCAGTTTTCTTGCAGCTGGTTAAGCCGATAAATGATTTGTTGTTCAAATAAGACCTTTACCAAATATTGCCGCTTAATCAACAAGTTATAATCAACTTTCGGCTGTGCTAATAAATATTTCTGGATATTGCTATTCGGTGAACTATCCGGCAGAGAGCGAATCGGCAGTTTTCCCATCTGTCCATCATTCAGGATCATTTGCCCCCGTTCACTTAAAATAAATTCGATAAATTTTTGCGCCTGCTCTTTTTTCCGACTGCGGTTCAAAATAGCAATAAACGTCGGCGAAACCGGAAAAGACTCAAAATACTGAAATGTCAAATGTGCCGTATTCTTCTGTTTCAGAAGATAAGCATAATTATCTATCGTAATACCGACCGCGCCGATATTTGCCCGCACTTTATCCACCACTCCAAAGCTACGAGAAGAAACCGTACCTGCATTTGCCATAATCTGATGAATTAATTCCCAACCTGACTGCCAACCATATTTTTGCAGCAACGCCTCAATAATAATGTGATTGGTGTCCGAACGGGTCGGGCTGCTGATCATAATCATGCCTTGCATATTCGGATCAGTTAAATCCTGCCAAGAGGTCGGTGCAGATATCTTTCGTTGCGCCAATAACGCCGTATTGACTAACATGCCGTATCCTGACAAGGCAAACGCGAGAGTCGTATTTTGCAACAGAGAAGGAACAAATTGCTTATCGTAACGATTTAATGCTGCCGGTAGCGCAGCGAGTCGTTGCTTTTCCTGCAAATTATAAAATAACATCGGGGAAGAACTCAGAATAAGGTCAACCTCCACATTATTAGGTTTTTCCGAAGACAATAACTGATTAAGGGATGAGCTGGTCCGATTTAACGTCGTCACCTGAAACGCCCCCGGCTGTTTATTCCACTCATTCAGCAGATGCGCAATCCCCTCCGGGGAAAACGTAGTACCGATGACCAACTCGTTAGCCGAGCTAATTAAAGTACATATGCTGAATAAGAACGTAATGAAACAATATTTTACCCGATACCACATTATGATTTCCCAAGCACAATCCGGATAACTTATCTTATCGAAAAAAATATCAGAAAATGCAGATATTTTTGTGATCAGATTCAAAAAAATAAAATATATATTTCAATAACTTCAGCAAAATATTGAGTTATTTTTGACCCATTTCCCATCAAAGAATACGAAATTTGGGTAAAAACTTTCCAATGTGATTATTTTATCTTATCAAACATGATAAATTCGTCCTTTTTTGACCGGCTTTGGAATAAATTTGAAATAAAAGTGCGGTCTTTTTTTTTGTATTTTTTCAGCATATCTTTGTTTTCAGTTTCATTTGAAATGAAACGGCCCACAGCAAGCATTATCTCATCACCATATTTTCGTTAATTTTATCAATAGGTAATAAGGAGCAAATCATGAATAAAAAATTATCTTTCGCCGTAATTGCCTTAGGTTTAGGCATAGCATTAAACACCTTTGCCAATACGAATGAAAAACTCATTGTCTATACATCGATGAAAGAATCACTGATTGGTGCGCTTAAAACACAATTTAACGCCAAATATCCCGAAGTGGAAATGGATTATCAATCCGCCGGTGCCGGCAAGTTAATGGCGAAAATCGCCGCAGAAAAAGAATCCGGTCAAATTATGGCGGATATTATCTGGACCAGTGAAGTTCCCGATTTCTTTAAGATGAAAGACAACGGCATGCTGGAACCTTACATATCGAAAGAAATCGAGCATATTGTCAATCCGATTCCTAATTTTGACGGCTCATTCACTCCAATCCGTTTAGGCACATTAGGCATTGCCTATAATACGCGCTTTGTCAAAACACCGCCGGCTCAATGGTCCGACATTTTAGATAAAAAATATAAAGGCGCGTTCGGAATTGCCAACCCGGCATTATCCGGCACCTCTTACATGAGCGTGGCATTATTGAAATCCGCATTCGGCTGGGAATTCTTTGAGAAAATGAAAGAGAACAAAGGAAAAGTGGGTAAAGGCTCCGGACAGGTGGTGGACGATACGGCATCCGGCGATTTGCTGGCTTCTTTAGCCGTTGATTATATAACCAACGATAAAATCAAAAAAGGGGCGCAGCTAAAATTAGTCTATCCACAAGAAATGTTGGTTATCCCAAGTCCTGCCGCGATTTTTAAAGGCACTAAAAACTTAGCGACCGCACAGAAATTCATTGATTTTCTCCTCTCTGAAGACGCACAAAAAATTATTGCGCAAGAAGGCACCTTACCGGTAAGAAAAGATGTTGCACCGTTGGAAAGTATGCCATCGGTCGAAGATGCCATTAATCGCGCAATTCCGATTGATTACCAGTCAATCTTATCTGAAAAAGAAAATACCGTGAAAAAATTTAGCCAGATTCTTCAAGGTCGTAACTAACCCTCAATAAACAGGATGTGTATTATGGCAACAATCACATTTGAGAACATCAGTAAAACTTTCGGTTCAAATACCGTGTTGAAAGATTTGTCGTTAGTTGTAAAAGACGGTGAATGTTTCACGCTGCTTGGCCCGTCCGGCTGTGGAAAAACGGTATTACTCCGATTATTGGCAGGCTTTGAAGTACCTGATTCGGGGCGTATTCTTATCGATCAACATGTGGTAGCCGATCCCGCCGCCGGCGTGGATGTACAGCCGGATCAGCGTGACCTTGGGGTCGTTTTCCAAGACTATGCAGTTTGGCCGCATATGAGCGTATTTGATAATATCGCCTATCCGCTAAAACTTAAAGCATTGGATAAAGATATTATTCGCCAACAAGTCATGGAAGTTGTTGAGCTCGTCAATCTAACAGGGCTGGAAAGCCGTTTACCGTCTCAGCTATCCGGCGGCCAACAGCAACGGGTCGCACTAGCCCGGGCGCTCGTAGCCAAACCATCGTTAATGCTGTTGGATGAGCCATTAAATAATCTTGATGCCAACCTCAGAGAAGAAATGCGCTTTGAGATCAAGGGATTACAGAAGAAACTAGGCATAACGATTTTATACGTTACCCATGACCAAGAAATTGCTTTAGCCCTTTCCGATCGACTGGCAATTATGGACAAAAATGGTGCGATTCAGCAAATCGGTACTCCTTGGGAAATCTATGAGAAATCAGAGAATGAAATGGTGTTTAAATTCATGGGACTGGCAAATTTTTTGCCACTGCGCTATGAAAACGGCCAACATTTTATCGGACAGGGTACGCAGGTTTTGCAATGGCAATCACTGCCTGCCGGAAACGGCAAAGTAGGGTGTCGTCCATCCGATATCATTTTGACTAAATCGGGAAACGGTTTACGCGGCAAAATCGCACGAACAAGTTTCTTAGGAGCAGTTATGGATTATATGATCGATGTCGACGGCCTGATGTTGCGTACGGAAATATCGACTAATACGGCATTACAAGACGATCTGATATTTAAAGAGGGCGAGGATTGTTGTGTTAATTTCCATGACCTGTTGTGGTTTTCTAAAACCGAGAAAACAAGGGGGTAGCTATGTCAGCTGTTATTGAGAAAAAAAGTCCGTTTAATGTAGCGAACAGTATTCTTGCCTTATCTATTGGCATCCTAGTCATCGTAGTGGCGGTACCGGTATTATTGATTTTTATTAACTCATTTTGGGTTGACGGCCAATTTAATATTACCGATGTCGTAAAAATCCTCAAGCAACAGGAAACCTATGAAGCTTTACTCAACTCATTGTTTATTGCCGGCGGCGTGACCATAATGAGTACCATTGTGGGAACCTTCTTTGCCTGGCTCGTTACGCGCACCGATTTACCGTATAAGGGATTTATGAAAGTCATGTTTCTGGTGCCCTTTATGTTGCCGTCGTTTATTGGTGCATTAGCCTGGAAAATGTTACTTTCTCCACGAGCCGGTTATATTAACCGCTTCTTTATGGATACATTTGGCCTAGAAGATCCCATATTTAATATTTACAGCTACGCCGGCATTATGGCGGTGGAAACCATGTATCTCTTTCCATTTGTATTTATTCAGGTTTGTGGCGCCTTGGAACGCATGGATCCGACACTGGAAGAATCAGCGCGTATTTCCGGTGCTAGTCTGTTCACGATAACACGTAAAATCACCATTCCACTGGTTATGCCCAGCATCGTCTCCGGCGCACTATTAATCATGCTTTACTCAATGGCACACTTCGGAACAGTCGCAGTATTAGGCGTGGAAAACGGTATTTTTAATATCCCGACCTTAATTTACGAACGAATCCATCAAAGTGCGGGCAGTTTTGAAGCAATTCGCACCGGCACCGTATTGGCTACCGTATTAGTCGTCACCGCCGCCGTAATCATCTGGCTGCAAAACCGGGTTTTAACTAAAGGGCGTTTCCAGATTATCGCAGGTAAAAGTTTCCGTCCGGTAGAAGTCAAATTACGTGGATTACGCATGCCTTTATTGATTATCTGTTTATGTTACATCGCGTTTACCATCATACTGCCAACAGCAACCATCTTTATCGTTGGCGGATTAAAAACCTATGGATTGCCGGTTACCTGGGAAAATCTGACACTTGAAAACTACAAATTTATTCTGTTTGACTGGCAACTCACTAAAGATGCCATTCGCAACAGCGTACTTTTAGGTTTAGCGGCTGCCGTAATTACGATGTTTGCTGGCGTAATGATTTCCTACGTTATCGTAAAAATGCGCGTAAAAGGCAAAGGTATTCTGGAATTTCTCGGTATGCTTCCGTTCTCCGTACCGGGCTCAGTTATCGCCTTAGGTGTGATCCTCGCTTGGAGCGGAAAATTCGGTATTAATCTTTACAATACCGTATGGATTATCCTCATCGCTTACATTGCGCGTTATATGGCTTTCTCGCTAAAAGCCAACTCAGCGGCATTAGAGCAAGTACATGATTCATTGGTCGAAGCGTCTCGTGCTTGCGGTGCAAGTATGTGGCAGTCACTGAAAGATATTGTCATTCCACTAGTCAGACCGGGGATGATCGCTGCATTTTTCCTGATCTTCCTGCCGGCATTACGTGAATTGACCGTTTCCGTTATGCTTTACGGCCCGTCAACACGCACAATCGGAGTTGCAATTTATACCCTGAATGAAGATGGTGAAACCGTATATTCTGCTGCGCTGGCGGGTATTGCATTAATTATTATCGTTTTTGGTCAAACGATCATTAAACGCTATGCCGAAAAGAAAACACAGAAATAACCGGATTTTAAGGAGAAACGATGATGAGTTATATTCAACTTAACCATGTAATGAAAAAATTCGGTGATGTGGTTGCCATTCCTGATTTAAACCTGTCCATCGAAAAGGGAGAATGCTTTTCTATGCTCGGGCCGTCAGGCTGCGGTAAAACAACGACTCTACGAATGATTGCAGGTTTTGAAGATCTGGATTCAGGTGAAATTCGCGTCGGCAGCAAATTATTATCCGCCAAAGCAACAAATTTCTACCTGCCTCCGGAAAAACGCAACTTCGGCATGGTCTTTCAGGCTTTCGCAGTCTGGCCTCATATGACAGTTTATGACAATATCGCATTTCCTTTAGCGCTCAAGAAACTGTCAAAAAACGACATTGAAAAACGGACTAATGACGCATTGAAACATACCAATCTACTTAATGTTGCGCAAAAAAGCCCCGATGATCTCTCCGGTGGAGGAAAACAACGTGTAGCTCTTGCCCGTGCATTAGCACTCAATCCGGATGTGATGTTACTGGACGAGCCTTTATCCAGTCTTGATCCTCACTTACGCGAAGAAATGCGATTTGAGATCAAAGCATTACAGCAGAAATTCGGTTTCTCAATTATTTATGTTACGCATGACCAAGCTGAAGCAATGGCCTTATCAGACAGGATCATGGTCATGAAAAAAGGCATGATTGAGCAAATTGACAGTCCATTGAATGTCTATAATAGTCCGGCAAATAAATTTGTTTTTAATTTTATCGGATTATCAAACCAGCTCAACGCAACGTTAAGTTCACAAGGTGTCATATTTCAGGGTATCGCGGAAGCATTTAATATTCAACCGATGCCACCGGCAGATTTAATTCAACAAGGTAAAGCCATTCTGGCAACCCGTCCTTCTGAAATAAATTTTGTCCACTCCGGTGGCATCCCCGGGGTGGTAAAACGCCGCTCTTATCTGGGTGAAGTGATCGATTATAATATTTTAATCGGTGAACAGGAATTACGCGTACAAAAAGGACGTCGCGATTCCGGCCCACAGGAAGGTGAAAACTGTCAGGTATCATTTAGTAAACTACATTGGTATCCGGTGTAGTGATCAAAATATAAAACCGGCACTCATTCGATCAGCACTTAAAAGTCCCCCATCCGACTTTTAAGTGCGCCTCTTTGTTATCGCATATTTTAGTTACCGCATGTTTTAGCCGGTTAGAAGCCTTTTAAGCGCTGGTACAGCGCGCTGAATTTTTCGCGTTTGCGGCGATAGAGGTCATGGCGTTGCGGGTCGGGGCGGTACACCGCTTCCAGTGGCAGTGGTTGGCAAAATGCGGCAATATCCTGCTGCGGATGCAATGCGATTTGCGCCAGTTTCGCCGCACCTAAGGCCGGGCCGACATCGCCGCCGGTGCGGTATGCTAATGTGCGCCCGCTGATATCCGCCAGCAGCTGACGCCAGTAAGCGCTTTTGGCACCGCCGCCGATTAAGGTGATATTGTCGGCCTGTACGCCGGTTTCATGCAAGACGTCAATGCCTTCCGCTAAGGCGAAACTGACGCCTTCCAGCGCGGCTTTCGCCAGTGTGGCCGGATTATCATTATGGGTTAATCCCCAGAATACGCCCTTGGCATAGGGATCATTATGCGGCGTGCGTTCGCCGGACAAATAAGGTAAAAAAATCGCTTCAGAATCCACCGCACTTTGTTCGATTTGTTGAAATAACGTTGCAATATCGCGCATGCCGGTCGCCTGCCGCACCCAATCCAGCGCGGAGGCGGCGGTTAAGATCACCGACATTAAATGCCAGCGTTCCGGCAGCGCATGACAGAAACTGTGCACCGCCTTTTGCGGGTTGGCAGTAAAGGTATCGGTTACCACAAAATAAACGCCGGACGTACCCAGCGACAACATCGCCTGACCGGCTTGATATAAGCCGATACCAATGGCGCCCGCCGCATTATCACCGCCGCCGGCCACCACCGGCACACACTGCATGTTCCACTGTTCGGCCAGTTCGCGCCGTAAATAACCGGTAATCTGATTGCCCTCAAAAAGCGCCGGCATTTGGCTTTCATCCAGCCCGCAGGCGTTTAATAAAGCAAGATCCCAACGCCGTTTGCCGACATCCAGCCACATTGTGCCGGAGGCATCGGACATATCGGAGGCATATTCGCCGGTCATCCGCAAACGCAGATAATCTTTCGGCAGCAGCACTTTTGCCGCTTGAGCAAAAATGTGCGGTCGGTGTTCGGCTATCCATTTCAGTTTCGGCGCGGTAAAGCCCGGCATCATTATATTGCCGGTAATAGCGCGGGAACGGGGCACTAAGGCCTCCAACTGCGCACATTCGGCAAAACTGCGCCCGTCGTTCCATAAAATCGCCGGCGTTAAAACGTTATCCTGCTTATCCAGTAAAGTGGCGCCGTGCATTTGCCCGGTCAGCCCGATAGCCTTTACCGCTCTTAAATCATGTTGCGCGCTTAATTCCAGCATAGCCTGGTTGACTGCATGCCACCAATCCTGCGGCTGTTGTTCCGACCAAAGCGGCTGCGGACGGGAAATGGAAAGCGGGCGGGAAACAGTGGCAAGAATGTGTTGTTCATGCAGCAGCACAACTTTCACACCGGATGTGCCGAGATCAATGCCGAGATACATGAAACCTCCTTTTTGGTTCTTGGGTTGAGTCGAGTTTATTGTAACGCGTTTAAGGCTAATCGGACGCTTTTTCAGCCGCTTTTTCGCGCCTTGACGCCTTCAGGCAGTTAAATTGCCGACCGGAGCATGCCGGCATGTCCGAAAGTGCGGTCGAAATTATCAACGTTTTGAAAACGATAAAAAAATCACCGCACTTTTGTCACATACTATCGGAATAAACGGTTTGGCTAGCGATAGAGATAACGGTTCACCAGATTTTCCAAATATTCCTGCCGACCCGAAACCGGTTTCGGATCCAGCTGCATCTGTTCCGCCAGTTTCGCCAAATCCTCCAGCGAGGCTTTGCCGCTGAGAATCTGTTGGCCGATGCCCTGATCCCAGCCGGCATAGCGTTTATCCAGATTATCCTGCAACATTCCATCTTCCAGCATTGCCGCCGCACGTTTCAGGGATAACGCCAACACATCAATCGCGCCGATATGCGCATAAAATAAATCATACGGATCAGTACTTTGCCGACGGATTTTGGCATCAAAATTAAAACCGCCGGTGGTAAAGCCGCCGTGTTTTAAGATCTCATAAATAATTAACGTGTTTTCCTCTACGCTATTCGGGAACTGATCGGTATCCCAGCCTAACTGCGGATCGCCGCGGTTGGCGTCGATCGAGCCGAAAATATCCAACGCAAACGCACTGGCGATTTCATGCTGGAAAGTATGCCCGGCCAAGGTGGCGTGATTGGCCTCAATATTGACTTTAATCTCTTTTTCCAGCCCGAACTGCGTTAAAAAGCCATACACCGTCGCCACATCATAATCATACTGATGTTTCGTCGGCTCCTGCGGTTTCGGCTCGATAAGCAGCGTGCCGTTAAAGCCGATTTTGTGTTTATGCTCCACCACCATTTGCATAAAACGACCGAGCTGCTGACGTTCGCGTTTTAAATCGGTATTCAGCAACGTTTCATAACCTTCACGACCGCCCCATAGCACATAATTTTCGCCGTTCAGCCGTTTGGTTGCATTCATGGCATTAACCACTTGGGTCGCCGCCCAGGCAAAAACATCCGGATTCGGATTGGTCGCCGCGCCGGACATATAACGCGGATGCGTAAAGCAGTTGGCCGTGCCCCATAATAATTTCACGCCGCTATCGGCTTGTTTTTTCTCTAAAATATCGATAATGGCATTAAAATTGCCGATATATTCTTTAACCGAACGCCCTTCCGGCGCCACATCCACATCATGAAAACAATAATAAGGCACGCCGAGTTTAGTGAGAAATTCAAAGGCAATATCCGCTTTCTGCTTCGCCCCCTCAAGCGGGTCATTATTTTTCTGCCAGCCGCGCTCAAAAGAACCGACGCCGAACATATCATTGCCGTTCCAGCAGAACGTATGCCAATAACACACCGCCAGACGCAAATGCTGCGCCATGGTTTTCCCCAGAATCACCTGATTGGCATCATAATGTTTGAACGCAAACGGATTCGTACTGTCCGCCCCTTCATAATTTACTTTTTCAATCTTATCGAAGTAGGTTGTCATAATAAGGTCTCCTGATGCAGTAAGTTTCAGTAGCATGATTGATGAAAACACCCCGGCAATCAATTACGTTATTTTACTTGACCGTTAAGATTATTATTTATTGTGGCTGGTATCACAAAAAAGAAAAAACGTAACTAAAGAGGTAAAAATAATAATTGAATGGGAAACTTATCTTGTTAAATTTATTCTAAATTTCGCCCAGAAGGAGAATTAAATATGAATGCCTCAACAAACAAAAATAATGAATTTGCAAAGTTAAGCTTATATGAACGTATCGCTTATGGTAGTGGCGATTTAGCACAAAACCTTGTATTTGGTACAATTGGTGGCTTTCTACTCACCTATCTAACGACAGTAAATAGTATTTCTGCCACCGCAGGAGCAACAATTTTCCTTATTGTAAAATGGAGTAATGTTTTTTGGGATCCTTGGGTGGGCGCTTTTATCGATAAACGACGTCCAACAAAAAATGGTAAATATCGCCCTTATTTACTTTGGTTTGGTATTCCATTAGTCATTTTAGCATCATTATTATTCTTGCCCATTCCTGCTGTCCATGGGTCTGTTATTTATGCTTTTCTTTCTTATTTTGCAACTGCAATGATTTATTCTTTTGTAAATATTCCTTACGGTTCTCTTTCTGCATCATTAACACGCGATACAGAAGAAATTACAAAATTAACAACAACGCGAATGACAATGGCAAATATTGCAAATTTATTAGTATATACCTTATTCCCTTTATTTGTTCAATTAATCGCTCCTTATTCTGAATTAAAAAATACAGGATTCTTCGGTTTAGAACTAAAATTGGGCGATTATATGTCTGTCGCTGCCGGTCCAGCTTGGTTTAAAATTTATATGATTTATATGGTAGTTGGATTTTCCGCATTAATGTTTTCCTATTTTGGTATTAAAGAACGCATCATACCAACACAAGAAGAAACCGAGCGCGTTAGTTACTCCGATTTAATCACTGAATTAAAACGTAATCGTCCATTACAAACTTTAGGTTTATTCTTTTTGATTAGTTTCACTTTTATGTTTTTCGGTAATACCGTTTGGCCATTTTATCTAAAATATAATATTGGACATTCTGAATGGATTGCCTCCATTGGTTTATTAGGTTCAATTCCCGGCATTTTTCTTGTATTCCTTTGGCCTAAATTACGCGCAACTATTGGTAAAAAGAACTTCTTCTATTTATTCTTAACCATCTTTGTATTAGGACAAATTTGTCTCTGGATATGGCAATTTGATGCCTTTAAAGATTCTCCTGCCTTAGGTTATATAGGTCGTTTCTTACAACAATGGGGATTAACATCGGCAACAGGTTTTATGTGGGCCCTTGTACCCGAAGTTATTTTGTTTGGTGAATTTCAATCACAGAAACGTGTAGCAGGAATTATTAATGCATTAATGGGGTTATTCTTTAAGATTGGCTTAGCATTGGGCGGCATTATTCCAGGATATATTAATGCAATGTATGGTTTTGATGGCAGCAAAATGGAACAATCTACAGATGCCTTGTTCGGTATTAATCTTTCTATGATTTGGGGACCTATTTTATTAGCTATTATTGCTGCATTTGTTATCCGTAAATACCCATTAAGTGATAAATACTTAGAAGAAATTAATAACAAACTCTTTTCTTCTCAAAACCGCTAACACAGCTGATTGTAAGGAGCTTAATATGAAAATAAAAAATCCCATTTTACCTGGTTTTAATCCTGATCCTTCCATTATTAGAGTTGGAAATACTTATTATATCGCAACCTCAACATTTGAATGGTTTCCCGGAGTAAGAATTCATTCTTCTACGGATTTGATTCATTGGGAATTAATCAAGAACGTATTAGACACAACTACATTACTGGATATGAAAGGAAACCCATCTTCGGGCGGCATCTGGGCTCCTGATTTGTCTTATGCTGACGGATTATTTTGGTTAGTTTACACTGATGTAAAAGTTACCGACGGCGCATTCAAAGATATGACTAATTATTTAACGACCTCTACAAATATTATGGGTCCCTGGTCTAATCCAATAAAATTAAATGGTATTGGTTTCGACGCGTCCCTATTTCACGATGATGACGGGAAAAAATATCTCATTCAACAAACTTGGGATCATAGAGAATACCACCACCCATTTAATGGTATTACATTAACCGAATTTGACCCACAAAAAATGAAATTAAAACCTGAAACTCAACGCACTATTTTTGAAGGAACTGACGTAAAATTAGTTGAAGGACCACATCTCTATAAGATTAACAATGAATATTATTTATTTACTGCTGAAGGCGGAACTGTTTTTACTCATCAAGAAGTAGTTTCCCGTTCTAAGACTCTCGATGCTTATTCATTTATACCTGCACCAAATACACCTTTTATTACTAATTTTGATACGCCATATTCTTATTTACAAAAACAAGGACACGGCTCATTAGTTAATACACCAAACGGTGAATGGTATTATGCTTCACTTTGCGCACGACCTTGGAACCATAGCACCGAATCATCAACAGACCCGCGAGGTTGGTCAACACTAGGACGAGAAACAGCGATTCAAAAAGTTGAATTCGATACCGATGGGTGGCCATATATCGTAGGTGGACACGGCGGAAATACTTTTGTTGATGCCCCGAAAAAAACAACGATTACCGATTTCTCCAAAGATCATTCTCAATATGATAAATTTGATTCTGAGAATTTAGACATAAATTGGAACACATTGAGAATCCCATTTACACCTTATATGGGGGAAACAGGCAATGGTGTTTTAAAATTAATCGGTCGAGGTTCTTTGGCAAATACTCACGACTTGTCATTAATTGCCCGACGTTGGCAAGCATTTTATTTTGATGCCGAAACTAAAATTAAGTTTACACCTTTCTCTTATCAATCAATGGCCGGATTAACTAATTATTATAACCACTCTCATTGGTCATGGATATTTATCACTAAAAATGATAAAAATCAAAAAGTTATTGAAGTTGCTGAAAATAGAGGAGGTGCACGAAATGGACAATATACTTCTTATTTAAAAGAAAATGCAATTATTATTCCTGAAAATACAGAATATGTCTGGTTTAAAACGAAAGTCCGTAAAAATTATTATACTTATGAATATTCTTTTGATGGCAAACAATGGCAAGAAATTCCTGTAAAACTTGATGCTGCTATTTTATCTGATGATTATGTTTTACGCAGTTACGGAGGATTCTTCACAGGAGCTTTTGTTGGACTCGCCGCTGTGGATTACTCAGGTTATGAGTCTACTGCCGAATTTAGTTATTTTGATTACAAAGAGTTAGGCGATACACAGTTACCTGATGGCTCCTTTAGTTGGGAAAGATCAGAACATCGTAATAAATAGACAAAGTACCAATTAAACATCAACGAAAAAGATTGTAGATAATATATCTGCAATCTTTTTTTATAATATGAACACACAAAAATATATGATCATTTTTATGGTGGGTTTTGCAATCAATCATGACTACTATACAATATTTTCTATTTCCTAGTCCGTATTTGAAGGAACACAAATGACGCAAACATCAGCCTATCCTCGTATCGCATTATTATTTAACGCCAATAAAGTCTATGACCGTCAAATCGTTGCCGGGGTCGGGCAGTATTTGCAGGCGTCGCAGTGTACTTGGGATATTTTCGTGGAAGACGATTTCGTTTACCACAAAGAAACTATTGAAAGTCTGTCTATCGACGGTATTATTGCGGATTTTGATGATCCGGAAACGGCTGAACGGCTGCAATCCGTCGATATTCCGACTGTCGCTGTCGGCGGTTCGTATCGTAATCCGGCGTATTATCCGCCGCGCCCTTATGTCGCCACAGATAACGATGCGCTGGTGGAAATGGCATTTTTACACCTTAAGCAGAAAGGGATTACCCATTTCGCCTTTTATGGTCAGCCTTCCCCTTGCGAACGGCATTGGGCCATCGAACGGCAAAACGCCTTTTCCGCCTTAATGGATAAATATGCTTATGCCAAAACGATTTATCCGGGCGAACATATCAACTCGCAAAACTGGCTACAGGCACAGGCGCGTTTAGGTCAATGGATCGCCGCGCTGCCCGAACATACCGGCATTATCGCCGTTACCGACGCACGGGCGCGCCATTTGCTGCAAGCCTGTGAATATCTGAAAATCGCCGTTCCGGAACAACGCTGCGTGATTGGGATTGATAATGAAGAACTGATCCGCTATTTGTCGCGCATTTCCCTGTCTTCCGTATCGCAAGGCACCAAACAAATCGGTTATCAGGCGGCTAAATTGCTGCATTACATGCTAAACGGGCAAACCGTCAGCCATAAACCGATCCTGATCCCGCCGGTGAAAGTGGAAGAACGCAGCTCGACCGATTACCGCTCGCTGCGTGATCCGCTGGTGATTCAAGCCATGCACTATATTCGCCACCGCGCCTGCCAGGGCATTAAAGTGGAGCAAGTACTCGATCACCTGCGCACCTCCCGCTCTAATCTGGAGCTACGCTTTAAGGCGGAAATGCATAAAACCGTACATCAGGTTATTCATGAGGAGAAAATGAGCCGCGCGGTGAATTTATTACGCCAATCGGACATTTCCATTCAGGAAATCGCCGAAGTTTGCGGCTATCCGTCATTACAGTATTTCTATTCGGTATTCAAAAAAGAACAGCACCAAACCCCGAAAGAATTTCGCGAACGCAATCAGGGATAAACTCAAAGTGCGGTCAGTTTAAAAACAGATTAAAAACTGACCGCACTTTTTAGTTTTTTTGACGGGTGCTTAAAATGATATATCAAGCACTTTCCGATTAATTACCATCCACTAATGGTAATAACAATCAACACCCAGATATTTGGTAAACGCTTCATATAATATTTTCGCGCAAGAAGAATGGTTCATTGCCACATGATGTTCAAAGCCGTTATTGCAGATATAAGCAAGTAACCGCTCTAATTCCTTAACCTGAATAACCGCACGGCAGCCAACGGTATCTAATTCATCATCAACAAATTGACCTTCGCCCACATAGGCTTTTAGCCGACCGTCAAAATCATCCGTCGATAGTCTGAAATAGGTTAACGGCCCGGATTTCATCCGACCGTTAATTGCGCCGCAGGTATTCTCGCAGCCCACCGTAGTACCGATAATATCTGCTGTACTCATAAACGGGTCGCGCAGTTCTTCCGTTGCATAATTACCACAGTGAAACATGACACATTTATCTCGTTCATTGCCGAAATTATTATTCCAATCGGCAATAGAAGCCGGTTTCATTGATGCAATCGACAGCGCATACATGGATAACGCCCCCATAACATCCACTTCACAGGCACTTGGCATTAACTGACCAGACATTACGCTCATAATAGAGCAAACATTGATGCCCAACGTATTCTGTAAAGACGTCCAGCATTGAATGGCTGTCGTATCAATATCGTTTTCGACAATCCAGTTGCTTATCACGACGAATAATTTTGCCATCATAAATAACTTATCCTGCGGAATTGCTGAGGTATCGGCGTTGTTTTTTAGCAATTGTAATTTTTCGGCAATACGCAGATCATCATCCTGCAAACTGTTCACGCCGGTAAAAATCTCAGATAAATCGATGGTTTCCACTGAAATACCCAGCCGTTCCAGTAATTTCTCACTGTAACGTACGGTATTAAACCCGCTCGGACGCGCACCAATTGCACCGATACGGCAACCTTTTAAGGCGTAAACCACACGACAAACCGAAATAAATGAGAGCAGATCTTGTTTGAATACTTCGCCGGTTAACGCACAGGTATGCTGGGAAGTCAAGCTAAACGGAATACCGTACTGACGTAAGTTATTGCAAAGCGAAATTTTACCGCAAAAGCTGTCACGACGCGTTGCCAATCCCATTTTATGCAATTCATCATCTTCCGCCTGAACCAAAACCGGTACATTTAAGCCCGACAGACGAATAGTTTCAGAAATGGCTTTTTCATCACCAAAATTTGGCAGTAAAACCACGATTCCCTGAATTTCATCACGGTATTTTTTAAGTAATTGTGCGGCAACTTTAGCATCCTGATGGGTTTCGATACCGCCGTAATTGGTCTCTTTCTCACTCAACATCACTGTGTTAATGCCTAATTCTTTAAAAATGCGTTCTGCGTCGCGTCGTGCATCATCCACTAAATAGCTGGGAAAAAATCCACGGTTACCGATTAACACTGCAATCGTCATTTGTTTCAATGCTTTTCTCATCATCTTTCACTCCAATTAATGTGTCTGAAATCTTGTTCTCTGTACTGCAATTTTCCAGCCCTGATAATTTTTTTCCATTACATCCGATATCGCATTTGGTGTAATAACATTTACCTTTCTCGGCAAAGCAGACAGTTGCTTATAATCGCCCCACCAACCTAAAGCTTTACCTGCCAGATATGCCGCCCCCAAAGCGGAAACCTCCGCCACCTCACTGCAAATAATAGTACGCTGCAGCAGATCCGCCTGAAATTGCATCAACCAACGATTTTTAGTCGGTCCACCATCTACCGAGAGTATCTCCAATTTATGACCGAGCGTTTGTTCCATCGCAAAAAACAGATCGGCCACCTGATATGCTACGGATTCCATCGCCGCTCGGGCGACCACGGACGGAGTTGCCGCATCAGTTAATCCGCAAATCATACCGCGCGCCTCAGAATCCCAATAAGGAGCACCCAAACCTGCCAATGCAGGAACAAAATATACGCCACCGTTACCCGCAGCTGATTGTGCCATATCACTTAACATAGCGACATTGTCCAGCCCCAATAATCTGGATGCGAATCCCAGCGCCGAACCGGTATGGGTAATATTGCCTTCCAGCGCCAAACTCAATTCTCCATCATGCCAGGCGACGGTAGAACTTACACCAAAATTTTGGTGTGAAATCGAACCGCACTTTGTCATCAATGAACTGCCTGTACCGTAAGTCGCTTTAACTACGCCGTTATTAAAACCACCCTGCCCGTATAAAGCGGCATGGGAATCACCTATCTGTGCCATAATCGGAATACCATCGGGCAAACTGCCACAGCCCTGAGTTTCCCCACGATAACCGTTGGACGGCAGAATTTCCGGCAAACATGACAAAGGGATACCGAACAAATCCAGTAACTGCGGATCCCATTGCGCCGTATGTAAATTAAATAACTGGTAGCGCGAGGCATTGGAATAATCAGTAACAAACGCTTTACCGCCGGTTAATTGCCAAACCAGCCATACATCGACGGTACCGACACAGATTTCACCGCGCTCAGCCCGTCTAACACCGTCCTCAATCGCATTCAATAACCATTTGATCTTGGAGGCGGGAAACAGCGGATCCAATACTGACCCGGTTAATTCCTGAATCATTGCGGCTTGTGGCAACGTTGCAATAGTACGACACAAGGTTTCCGAACGCCGACATTGCCAGCTAATTAAGGGAGACAAAGGCTCACCCGTGTCTCGACGCCAAGCCAATACGGATTCGCGCTGATTACTGATCGCGATCCCTTTTAAATCAGTCGGATTTAACAAATTAATACAAAAATCAACCGCACTTTTCGTCGCCGTCCAGATAGTCAAAGGATCCTGTTCCGCCCATCCCGGATACGGATGAGTCAATTGCACGGGAACACTGCCTTTAGCCAGAATACTTCCGTCAATACCTACAGCGACCGCTTTTGCATTCGTCGTCCCTTCATCAATCGCAATAATAAAAGGTTGTGCCATGGTTGCTCCTTTTTATTTCCTTTCTTTGATAAGGAAAAGATAGGAAGAATTTAAACGCTCTTTTCCGGACTCGTGATATAAAATACGCAAAATTTCACCGCACTTTTACTCACTTAAACCAATGTCAGTGCAGTTTCCAACACACTTTGCGCATCAATACCATGATATTTACGCATAGACTGACGATCCGCCGCCAGTGCGTATTGTCCGTCGGCGATACCTAACCGTTTTAACTTAATCGGCGCGCCCTGTTCCGCTAAAACCTCCGCGACCAGACTACCAAGTCCGCCGTTGACGTTATGTTCTTCTACGGTAATTACAGCCTGACAATCTCTCACCGCGGTAAATAAGGCTTCCGTGTCGCAAGGACGAAGAGATGGCACATTGATTACCGTGACTTTCATCCCTTTTTCCGCCAATAATTCAGCAGCGGAAACAATTTCATATACAGTAGAACCCATTGCAATTAGAGCAATTTGCTCTCCTTTCTGTAGTACATCAATTTTACCCGGCTCAAAACGGTAGTCTTCTTCATGAATTTCCGGCAATTCCTTACCGTCCAAGCGAATATATATCGGCCCGACATAATTAATGGCGTAATCAATAATCTGCCGGCATTCCAGCGGGCTAGACGGCGCAAAAATCTGAATATTACCAAAACCGCGCATAATACTGATATCATCCAGACTGTGATGCGTGCTTGCCAGCGGGCCATAGCTGGCACCGGCATTCAAACCGAACAATTTGACGTTATTATTGTTGTAGCACACATCCACTTTCACCTGTTCGTTCGCGCGCGATACCAAAAACGGTGCGGCATTACAGGTCACCGCCACTTTGCCGCCCAAGGCAAGCCCCGCCGCACAGCCAACCATTGTCTGCTCTGCAATACCGACATTCACCAAACGATTGGGAAAAGCGTTGATGAAGGGCGTAATTTTGGCCGTGGAGGTGGAGTCCGCCACGACCGGCACTAAATCTACACCGTTTTCGACCGCACGAATAAAACGCTCGACCATAATGTTGGTTAAATGTTCTGCCTTATTCATCTTTAAGCTCCTCTAACGCTAATTCGACTTCTTCACCTTTCGGTACTTTGTGGTGCCATTCCGGTTTGCCCTGAATAAAGGAAATGCCCGCCCCTTTTATGGTGTGTGCAATCACTACGATCGGCTTGCCCTGCGGTTTCAGCCCCTCCAACGTATCGACTACGGAATGCACATCATTACCCCGGCATTCGTGTACCTCCATACCAAAAGCCTTCCATTTTTGATCAAGCGGATCCGTGTTCATAATATCTTTGGTAAACCCGGCCAGCTGTAGTGTATTTTTATCATTAATAATAATTAGATTGTCCAGCTTGTAATGTGCTGCCACCAAAGCGGCTTCCCAGTTACTGCCTTCATCCAGTTCACCGTCACCGGTCAATACATAAATTTTGCGCTGATTACCGCTTTTCTTGGCAGCAAGCGCCAGCCCAACCGCCACCGGCAAGCCATGCCCCAGCGCACCAGTATTTAGCTCGACTCCCGGAGTTTTCTGTTTAACCGGATGACCGGGCAGTTTAGAATCTGCATGCTGATAGGTAGGCAGCCATTCTTGCGGAATATAACCTGCTTCCGCCAAACAGCAATAATACCCCCCTGCGCCATGGCCTTTCGATTGAATATAAATATCTCGTTTAGGATCGTCGAGTCTGTCCGGCGCACAGTTCAGTACTCTGAAATACAACGATGCCAGAATATCCACCTGAGATAAATCCGCTCCAGTGTGTCCGCCCGCCGGACTGTTGGCATTCATTACGACAATATTGCGGCGGATCGCTTTTGCTTTCTGCTCAATATCTGCGTAAGAAAGTTTATATGGATTCATACTTACTCCTTATATATTCCAAATTGAATATATATTCATTAAAATAAAAAAATAACCAATAAATTATGCTTTCTGCGAAGCAACCGCGACCTTATATTGAAGCCGATTTTGCATCTGATCGATAATAACAGCGACAATAATCACAATACCTTTGATCACCATTTGCCAGAATTCGCTAACGCCCATCATGACAAGACCGTCGGCTAAAATCCCAATGACGAACGCACCGATCAACGTTCCACCAATAGTTCCCCTTCCGCCTGCCAATGAGGTTCCGCCCAGCACTACCGCCGCAATCGCGTTCATTTCAAAGGCGTTACCTGTGGCAGGATGGCTGGCAACTAATTGTGAAGTGACAACAATACCTGCAAGAGCGGCACATAAACCCGATATGGTATATACCCAGACTTTCACGTTATTAACTTTGATACCCGATAATTCCGCGGCCCGTTCATTATCACCAATCGCATACACATGGCGGCCAAAAGGGAGTTTTTTAGCCACATAGGCGATAATTCCAGCCACAATAAACATCAGCCAGATAGCATAAGGCACACCAAACAGGCTGCCGGCGCCTATTACCTCAAATCCTATATTGCCTAACTGCGGATTACCCGACAACCCTGGAAAAGTCTCACCGTTAGAGGTTAGCATCGCTGCACCGCGGAAAATATACATCGTACCTAAAGTACAAATAAAAGGCGCAACGCTATAGCGCGTAATAATAAATCCGTTCAATGCGCCCATTAATCCACCGAGTAACAATACCAAAGGTATAATAACCCAAACGCTCGGGAAAATAGCGATACCAAACATAGGCAGCACGATTCCTTTGGAAATAAGATAGCCTGCGACCATTCCGCACAAACCCAAAATGGCTCCGATAGATAAATCAATACCTGCCGTGATAATGACAAAGGTAATTCCCAGCGCCAGCAATGCATTAATTGAAATATGCTTAACCATAATAATCAGGCTTGATGGGTTGAGAAAACCGTCAACAGTCAACGTAAAAAACGCTGAAATAATAATTAATGCAATAAATGTTCTTAATTTTAAAAGCAACAATATGACATTGCCTGATGAAGCCGAATTCGACATAACACCTCCGTAAATATTTGCTACTGAAATCCTTTAGCACTGGCTAATACAAGATTTGCTTCATTTGTTTCGTTTCTCTTCACATCCGCAGTTAATTTACCGTTGGACATCACTAAAATTCGATCGGACACCGCCATAATTTCTTTTAAATCCGACGTGGAAAATAAAATACCGATACCCTGTTGAGATAACTTAACCATCATCTCAAACACGTCTGCTTTAGCCCCGATATCGATTCCCCGGGTCGGTTCATCCAGTAATAACACTTTAGGTTCGGTCAACAGCGAACGCCCAATGACGACTTTTTGTTGATTACCACCGCTAAGTGCTTGAATTTCTACCTGAGGTGAAGATACTTTGATCGAAAGTTCTTTAATTGCAGAATCAATTGCGTGTTTTTCATCCACATCAGAAATCACCATATTTCCTTTTAACCGCTTCCATAAACTGGATATGGTTAGGTTATTACCTACGGAACTAACCGGAAAAATACCGGAACGCTTACGATCTTCCGGTACTAATCCTAACCCCATTTTAATCCGGTTAGTTGTTGAAGTGTTTTCATTAATAATGATGCCATTCAGTGAAAAGCGCCCCGAATATTCTGCTTTGCCAAGCAGGCACTCGAATAGTTCTGTTCTGCCTGCCCCCATCAAACCGTAAATACCGACAATTTCGCCTGCTTTTAAAAAGAAAGAGACATCATCCACCACCTTATTTTCTGATTCGTTAATACAGGTAATATGTTCTGCCTCCAGTATTTTAGGACCAAACTCACGACTTTCCGGTAGAAAATCCGTCACCGGATCGCTGCCTAACATCTCTCTAACAATCCAAGGCACGTCAATATCTTTTACTGCCGCCTCCGACTGAAATTTTCCGTCACGCAAAATGGTGATATAAGTACCGATTTCCATCAATTCTTCCAAACGGTGAGAAATATAGATAATGGAAACGCCCTGTAAAGTTAACTCGCGAATCACATTAAACAGAATTTGTACTTCAGTTTTGCTCAAGGCAGAGGTCGGTTCGTCTAAAATCAAAATATCAATTTTTCCGGCCAGCGCTTTGGCAATTTCAATTAGCTGTTTTTGCCCAACTTTTAAATTGGAGACAATTTCATTCGGATCAATATGCTGTTTCAATCGTTTAAGTAATGCCTTGCTGACCTCGTACTGCGTTTTAGTATCTATCGGCGCAATACCGGACTGAATTTCACGCCCGAGGAAAATATTCTCCATAACGCTAAGGTTTTCAGATAAATTCAGTTCCTGATGTACCATACCGATGCCATGCTCCGCTGCATTACGAGTACTCGTGATTTCCACTTTCCGCCCATTAATAAATAATTCCCCCAATGTCGGTCGCTGTACACCAGCCAGGATTTTCATCAACGTCGATTTTCCCGCCCCGTTTTCACCGATGATCACATTCACTGCACCACGGTAAACCTTATAACTGACATCATCTAGCGCCTTAGTACCCGGAAAGATCATAGAAATATGCTCTGCGCGCATTATCACGTCTTCATTCTTAATATTCACAATGCTTACCTTCCATATTATTCCGATTTAATGATTTCGAGCGGAACCACATCTTGAATCTGATTATTTTTAATAGTAAGTGCGGTCAGAATTTCGATCGTTTTTCCGGCTTCAAAACTGCCGGATGAAGTCGTATTATGAACAGCTTTCTTATTAAGCTCTTTTGATAATTTTGCAAACTGAATCTGGTTTTTAAACTGATCAAAACTGATCATTACGGAAGCATCACGAATCGCGTTTCCGCGAACAGTAGGGCCGGACTGAAGCGTTATAGTCTGCCCGCCGGTGTTGAGTGTAACATTTTGTTTTTCATCAATACTCTCAATAATACCGCGTAGAATAACAAAATAACTCTTATCGTTTTGTGCATCAGCCATAAGTACTTCTGGTGTAATAGCAGAAGATTTCGCATTCTGTAGCAGATTCGGCCAGATTTTATCTGCAATGGTTTTCGGTTCCATATTTTTAAATGACGCCGCTTCCTCGGCTGACATCGGAATAATTGGTTTTCCATTATCGTCTAAGGAAACCACTTCACAGGCAGTAATAAAAAAACAGCTTAATAATGCGACAAAAGAGACAGTCAATTTTCTATTATTGGTTGCCATAATTCCTCCTGCTTTCGCTTATTTCAGGGCATTCCCAAGTGAATACCCCGAATAAATAAGACCGATCAATTATTTACTTAATGCAAATTTGTTCAATTTTTTGGCATTACTTTCATCAATTAAAACGCAATCCATTAATTGTTTTTCATCTTTGCCTGTCGAGCCTGTTTTTATATATCGATCTGCCTGAACTACCGCTTCCTGAGCTTGATCCCAAGCCGGTTGCAATACTGTAGCCTTAATATTGCCATTGGTTAAAATAGAATCTCGGACATAATCACTGCCGTCAAAACCGATCACGATAATATCTTTTCTGCCGGCAGCCTTGAGTGCCGCTTCCGCACCTAACGCCATGGTATCATTACCGGAAATCACCCCTTTGATATTCGGATGAACCTGTAAAATAGATTCCATGCGATTAAATCCCTCGGTTTGACTCCAGTTTGCTGTTTGTTGCGCAACCATTTTCATATTAGGATAATCGTCAATAATATCGTGAAACCCTTGGGAACGAACGGAAGCATTAGTATCAGATTCACGCCCCAGTAATTCGACATAAAGACCTTCTTCGCCCATCAATTCGACAAATTTTTGCGCTCCTAGCTGGGCACCTTGATAGTTATTAGAAACAATTTGCGAAACAGCAACACCCGTTTTATTAATTTCACGATCAATCAGAAATGCAGGAACACCCGCTGCTTTAGCTTTTTCTAACGCTCCAACTGTTACATCCGAGCCGGCATTATCCAGAATGATCGCTTTAGCTTTGCGAGCTACTGCCGTTGCAATTAACTGATCCTGTTTATTACCATCATCATCATGAGAAGCAATCAAGGTCGTATAACCGAGTTCCTCCGCTTTTTGTTTGGCACCATCGGCTTCCGCTTTAAAAAACGGATTATCATGAGATGGAGTAATAATTGCGATGAGTCCGTTATTAGCAAAAGAAAACGTAGACATCGCCAATGATAATGCAACAATACTGCTTTTAAATAACATGGTAGTCATTTTAATTCTCCTCAACTTACTTTAATGAATATTTATTCGCACTTGTTTATATATTCAATAACAATGTAAACCTTTCGGTTAAAGAGAGCAAATACGGAATTACAAAAAAGTGATTTACATCACAGAATTTATTTTGCAATAACAGTGAGAGTTAATAGAGTAAACGCTTATGGAATAGCAATGATAGAGACTGAACATTGCTATATCATAGGTAAGAAATCAATCTGACAGTAGTTGTCGAGCAGCAATTTTATCAATCACTAATACGTCAATATAGCCGCCATTTAAGGCACCTTTAATCGCATTGACCTTTTCTTTTCCACCGGCGAGAGCTATGACACGCGGACATTTCTTAATAAGTTGTAAATCCATCCCTAACACAGGATCATCCTCCTGTGCTAACACAGGCACCCCATTTTGATCAAAATAGTGCAAACAAATATCCCCAACTGCTCCTTTGGCTGCAAGTAACCCGAGCATATCTTTATCGTAAAACAACCCGGAATTTTTCAACAATTGTGATGGTTCCAACATTCCGATACCAACAATGGCCAAATCAATTTGCGCAAATAATTCCTGAACTTTTGCCACTTCGGGTGTATTTAATAATTCTTCTTTATAATTAACGTCCCCGTCTCGGCTAAAACTCTGTGCCGGCAAGAGGTAAGCGGAACAGTTTAGCTTATCGGCCAATTCATAAGTTAAAAAATTTGCTTGTACATTACCGTTAAGCCCAACGCCACCCAATAACTGAACCACCGCTTTTGCTTTAATATTCAGCGGTAATAACGTCTCCAGCATAGCTTTAATCGTACCGCTCCAAGCAGAAATACCGACCAATGTATCCGGCAATAACGTCACTTGTAAATAGTAAGCCGCAGCTGAGCCAATAGCAGTTTTAATTTTCAAATCATCGTCTTCTTCACTGATATCAACGACAATGGCCTGAGAAAGGTTGTATTTTTTCTGAATTTGCTGTTCTAGTTCAAGAAAAGTATTCGCAGGTGGGATAATACTGATTTTAACGATCCCTTCAGCAATACACCTCGCTAGAGAACGGGAAACAAAAGATTGAGAAAGGTTTAATTTTTTAGCAATATCCGTTTGTTTTAACTTTTCCGTATAATATAGCGTCGCTATTTTAGTTAGAAGTCGCTTTTCATCAAGTATTGACATAATTATTCATCTTTCAACTTACACATTAATTTAGAACAAAAATAGCAGTATATCTTAACTATACTGCTATTAACTATAATAATGGTGAATAAAGAAATTTAACAATGATATTTTTTACGGTAATAGATTAAATCTTCAATCGTCACTAACGCATAACCGTGTTTTCTAACAAATTCGATCAATTCCGGCGCTCTCGCCATGGATCCGTCATCGTTGGTGATTTCACAAATGACCCCGGCCTGTTTATAGCCGGCTAGGCGGGCTAAATCGATTGCCGCTTCCGTATGGCCGTTACGGGTCAAAACGCCGTTATCCGCCGCTCTTAACGGGAAAATATGGCCCGGTCGGTGTAAATCTGCCGGTTTGGCCCCGTCGGCAATCGCGGCTTTAACCGTTGTCACGCGATCGGCGGCGGAAACGCCGGTGGTTACGCCCTCGGCGGCTTCAATGGTGACGGTGAAGGCGGTTTTATTAACGCTGGTGTTGTGCTGTACCATTGGCGGTAAATCAAGTTGCTTGCACAGTTCGTCAGTTATGCACAAACAAACGATGCCGCTGCCGTAACGGATAAGTTTTGCCATTTGTTCTGTGGTAATCGTTTCGGCAGGGAAAATCAAATCGCCTTCATTTTCACGATTTTCATCATCTAAAACTAAAACGCCGTTACCTTGTTTGAAGGCGGCAATCGCGTTTTCGACACGTTGTTCGGCATCGCCGAAAGGGGATAAAATTGACTGATTCATAGTAAAATCCTTAATTAAGTTAAACAGTTACCAGAATCAGGGCTGATGAGGAAAGATTATTTTTCTCGTTAAGGGTTAGCAAAACAATAACAAATAAAAAGGCAGGTTTTGGCAACAAAACCTGTTTATTCTCTTCCATCCAGACTGTGACTGTCGGCTTTGGATTCACACCAAATCTGCTGACTTTGACGGCGCTATCGGCGCGCATCAAACGCTCGTGGGCTCGTATCGGATACTTACCACCGGTAGGGAATTCCGCCCTGCCCTGAGAATGCGCGCTTAGTATAACGCAAACCGAATAGAGAAAAAATATTTTTATTTGTAGCGGCAGGCAGCAAAGTTGCATACAATAGACAAAATCCGAAAAAATGTGAGGTCATTATGCTTAATCCGAAAAAAATAGAGCAAATCATACAACAAATTCAAGACAGCCTGCCGCAAGGTATTAAAGATCTCGGTCAAGATGCCGAAGCAAAACTGAAACAGACTTTACAAGCTCAGCTGGCCAAACTGGATTTGATCACACGGGAAGAATTTGATGTGCAAACTCAAGTACTTATGCGGACTCGCGAAAAGTTAAACGAATTGGAAAAACGTCTCGATCAACTGCTGCCGCAACAAAAAACCGAATAAATTCCGACCGCACTTTTATCCCTAACCTGCGGTATTACACTCTTGAATGCCATGCAACAGAAAGGAACTTATCATGTCAGCTTTCGTCTATTTGCAACAAAAACGTAAACAATTGAACCTTAAAGTCAACGATGTCTGCGAGCAGGCCAATATTACCCGCGCCTACTTTAACCAGCTGGTCAGCGGTAAAATTAAAAATCCGAGCGCCACAAAACTGAGCGCCCTGCACAAAGTCTTGCAAATTACGGAACGCAACGATAAGAAAGTGGGGGTCATTTTCGGTAAGTTTTATCCGGTGCATACCGGTCATATTAATATGATTTATGAAGCGTTCAGTAAAGTGGATGAAGTGCATGTCATCGTCTGCAGCGATACGGAACGTGATTTGAAGCTGTTTTACGACAGTAAAATGAAACGGATGCCGACGGTACAGGATCGTCTGCGCTGGATGCAGCAGATTTTCAAATACCAGAAAAATCAGATATTTATTCATCATTTAGTTGAAGACGGTCTGCCCAGCTATCCGAACGGCTGGGAAGCCTGGGCGCAGGAAGTGAAGAAACTGCTTCAGGAAAAACACGTCAATCCCAGCGTGGTATTCAGCAGTGAGGTGCAGGATAAAGCGCCTTATGAACAATACCTTAATTTGCAAGTGGAACTGGTGGATCCGCAGCGTCGTTTTTTCAATGTCTCCGCCACGAAAATCCGTAATAATCCGTTCCATTACTGGAAATTTATTCCGAAAGAAGTGCGGCCGTTTTTTGCCAAAACCATCGCCATTTTAGGCGGTGAAAGCAGCGGTAAAACCGTTTTGGTGAGCAAACTTGCCACCGTGTTTAACACCACGTCGGCATGGGAATACGGGCGGGAATTCGTGTTTGAAAAATTAGGCGGCGATGAGCAGGCAATGCAGTATTCCGACTACCCGCAAATGGCGCTCGGCCATCAGCGTTATATCGATTATGCGGTGCGACATGCGCATAAGGTGGCGATTGTGGACACGGATTTTATTACCACTCAGGCCTTTTGTATTCAATATGAAGGCAAAGCGCATCCGTTTTTGGATTCCATGATCAAGGAATATCCGTTTGATGTCACGATTTTGTTGAATAACAATACTAAATGGGTGGACGACGGGCTGCGCAGTCTGGGCAATCATAAACAGCGCCAGCGCTTCCAGCAACTGCTGAAAAAACTGCTGGATAAATATAATGTGCCTTATATTGAAATCGAATCGCCAAGCTATCTGGAGCGCTATAACCAAGTGAAATCCATTGTAGAGAAAATTCTCAACGAGGAGGAACTGCCGGGATTAAGCACGGAAGTCCGTTCCGATACGGTATTTGAGGAGTAAAAAATCTCATGATTTTATTTGCGGGCGACCCGCACGGCAGTTTTAATCATCTTTATCCTTTTATCCGGCAAACAGAAAATATCGCCCTTGTGATACTTGGCGATTTACAATTAACCTCAACCGATGAATTAGATAAACTGGCTCAATATTGCGATGTCTGGTTTATCCACGGCAATCACGACAGTAAAACCGTGGCGGCCTTTGAAGCGTTATGGGGCAGCGCATGGAAACAGCGCAATCTACACGGTCGGGTAGTGACGATTCAGGGGCGGCGTATTGCCGGTTTGGGCGGCGTATTCCGCGGACAAATCTGGATGCCGCCAAATAAAGCGCTTTTTTTTGATCCGATTCATTATTGTCAGTATTGTCCGCAGGAAAAAATCTGGCGCGGCGGTGTTCCGCTGCGTCACCGAACCTCTATTTTCCCGTCCGATATCGAAGCGCTGGAAACCCAGCAAGCGGATATTCTGATTTGTCACGAAGCCCCGAAACCGCATCCCGGCGGATTTCGAGTGATCAATCAATTAGCGGAAAAAATGGAAGTAACGCACATTTTTCACGGTCATCACCACGAAAATTTTGCTTATCATGATACGCGCGCCAATCTGCCTTATCAGATCACCAATGTCGGCTTTCGCAGCGTATGTGATGAACAAGGTAATTATTTATTGCGCGGCATTGACGATCGATAGCGTGATTTACAGCAAATAAAAGTGCGGTCAAAAAATAATAAATTTTTCACCGCACTTTTTATTTCTTCAAGCAATCCAACAATACTTAAGCTTGTTAATCACGGATGCCGTAATCAGAACCGCACAGGCCGAACGATTTTCAGTCAGACGACAAATTTTGAAGCAACAAAAAAGCCCACATTACTGTGAGCTTTCCAATTAGCTAAATAATAAATTATTCCGCCGCCGCGACTTCTTCGCTGGCAACTTCAGGACGATCAACCAGCTCAATGTATGCCATTGGCGCGTTGTCACCTGCACGGAAACCACATTTTAAGATACGGGTATAACCGCCTGCACGCTGTGCAAAACGTGGACCTAATTCATTGAATAATTTTGCAACGGTTTCAATGTTGCGTGTACGAGCAAAAGCTAAACGACGATTTGCAACGCTGTCTTCTTTTGCTAATGTAATTAACGGCTCAACTACACGACGTAATTCTTTTGCTTTAGGCAAAGTGGTTTTGATGATTTCATGACTCACCAATGCACTTGCCATATTACGGAACATCGCTTGACGATGACTGCTATTACGGTTTAGTTGACGACCACTCTTACGATGGCGCATGACCTTATCCTTCTCAGAAAAATCTTTAACCTATGACCAAACTAGTCTTCAGCAATACTTGCTGGTGGCCAATTCTCAAGGCGCATACCCAGTGACAAGCCGCGCGAAGCCAAAACATCCTTGATTTCGGTAAGTGATTTTTTACCAAGATTAGGGGTTTTTAATAACTCGACTTCAGTACGCTGCACTAAATCACCGATATAATGAATTGTTTCTGCTTTCAAACAGTTAGCAGAACGAACTGTCAACTCCAAGTCATCAACAGGACGTAACAAAATCGGATCGAATTCCGGTTTTTCTTCCTTGACTTCTGGTTGACGAACATCTCGCAAATCAACGAATGCATCCAGTTGCTCTGCTAAAATCGTTGCCGCACGGCGAATCGCCTCTTCCGGATCAATAGTACCGTTTGTTTCCAGCTCAATGACTAACTTATCCAAGTCAGTACGTTGTTCGACACGTGCCGCTTCCACATTGTAAGCAATACGGTCAACCGGACTATAACAGGCATCTACCAATAAACGACCGATAGGACGTTCTTCATCCTGAGCGTGAACTCGGGCTGATGCCGGGACATATCCTCTGCCACGCTGAACGCGAATACGCATATTAATGGATGCGTTTTCATCCGTTAAGTGACAGATGACATGATCAGGATTCACAATCTCAACATCGCCATCATGTACGATGTCTGCTGCAACAACAGGGCCAATTCCAGACTTGCTTAGTGTCAGAAAAACATTATCTTTGTTCTGTACTTTAACCGCTAGGCCTTTTAAGTTTAGAAGAACCTCAATAATATCTTCTTGAACACCTTCTTTACTACTATATTCATGCAATACGCCATCAATTTCTACTTCAGTAACGGCACAACCCGGCATTGAAGACAGAAGAATACGACGCAATGCATTACCTAGAGTATGACCGAAGCCACGCTCTAACGGTTCTAAGATCACTTTAGCGTGAGTTGAGCTGATTTGCTCAATATCAACTAAACGTGGTTTTAAAAATTCTGTAACAGAACCCTGCATTTTATCCTCTCTTTGCTACGAAGCTTTAACTATTATTTAGAATAAAGCTCAACGATCAGATGTTCGTTAATGTCTGCTGATAAATCAGAACGTTCAGGAACACGTTTGAACACACCTTCCATTTTAGCAGCATCAACTTCCAACCAGGTTGGTTTTTCTCTTTGTTCTGCTAATTCCAGTGATGCTTTAATGCGTGCTTGTTTTTTCGATTTTTCACGAACAGCAACAACATCATCAACTGAGACTTGGAAAGATGGGATATTAACTACACGACCATTTACAACAATCGCTTTGTGGCTCACTAACTGACGAGCCTCGGCACGAGTTGCAGCAAAGCCCATGCGATAAACAACGTTATCCAATCGACCTTCCAATAACACCAGTAAATTCTCACCGGTATTACCTTTTAAGCGGTTTGCTTCCTTATAGTAGTTACGGAATTGACGTTCTAAAATACCATAGATACGACGAACTTTTTGTTTTTCACGTAACTGACTACCATAGTCTGACAAACGCGGTTTACGAGCACCGTGTTGACCGGGTGCTGTATCAATTTTACATTTTGAATCAATCGCGCGCACACCTGACTTAAGGAATAAGTCAGTGCCTTCACGACGGCTTAGCTTGAGTTTAGGACCCAAATATCTTGCCATTTTCTTTCTCCAACTATCCTATGACGCCATTAAACACGACGTTTTTTCGGTGGACGACAACCGTTATGAGGAATCGGAGTCACATCTGTAATGTTCGTGATACGGAATCCCGCAGCATTTAATGCTCGGATTGTAGATTCACGACCCGGACCCGGTCCCTTAACCATAACTTCCAAGTTCTTTAAGCCGAATTCTTTTACGATTTCAGCACAACGCTCAGCCGCAACCTGTGCAGCAAACGGAGTAGATTTACGAGAACCGCGGAAACCGGAACCACCTGCGGTTGCCCATGCCAGGGCATTACCTTGACGGTCGGTAATGGTAACGATTGTATTATTGAAAGATGCGTGAATGTGAGCTACGCCATCTACAACTTGTTTTTTTACACGTTTACGTGCACGAACTGGTGTTTTTGCCATTTAAATTTACCCCGATTATTTCTTGATCGGCTTACGAGGACCCTTACGGGTACGCGCATTAGTTTTAGTACGTTGACCACGTACCGGTAAACTACGACGATGACGTAAACCACGATAACAGCCTAAATCCAACAGGCGTTTAATGTTAAGTGTTACTTCACGGCGTAAGTCACCTTCAACGGTAAATTTACCAACTTCGTCACGCAGTTTATCAATCTGCTCTTCAGACAATTCGCTGATCTTAACATCTTCGGCAATTCCCGCAGCGGCACAAATGGCTTTTGAACGGGTTTTACCGATACCGTAAATTGCAGTTAAAGCGATTACAGCG
Source organism: Necropsobacter rosorum (assembly GCA_000751835.1). Classification (GTDB taxonomy): domain Bacteria; phylum Pseudomonadota; class Gammaproteobacteria; order Enterobacterales; family Pasteurellaceae; genus Necropsobacter; species Necropsobacter rosorum. The sequence continues at coordinate 56,608 of CCMQ01000026.1, forward strand.
TGTTTGTGATCAGGAATGTTAATGCCTGCAATACGGGCCACTATGCACTCCTATATTTTAACTGATTTGATATACTGATCTTGAAAAGCCCGTTTTCAGGATACTCAAACAGTATATCAAGGACATAAATGAGCTGAGCATTATATATGCCCAGCCGGTTCTTTGCAAGAAAAATGTCAATTAACCTTGACGTTGCTTATGTTTAGGATCACTGCACAAAACGCGTACAACACCTTCACGTTTCACAATTTTACAGTTACGACATAATTTCTTAACGGAAGCACGAACTTTCATTGCTTATCCCTTTATCTATACGGACTATTGTCCGAAACCTTTCAGGTTTGCTTTTTTCAGCGCAGATTCATATTTCGTCGACATTAAGTGACTCTGAACCTGAACGATGAAATCCATAATTACCACTACAACGATCAGTAAAGACGTTCCACCGAAGTAGAATTGTACGTTCCAGGCTGATGTCATAATATAAGGAACTAAACACACGAATGTGATATATAAACCGCCGATTAACGTTAAGCGGGTCATAATTTTATCAATATACCGTGATGTCTGTTCACCGGGTCTAATTCCGGGTATAAATGCACCCGATTTTTTCAGATTATCTGCTGTATCGCGCGGATTATATTGCATTGCCGTGTAAAAGAAGCTGAAGAAGATAATCGCTACCGCATAGACAATCAAATATAACGGCTGTCCGGGATGTAATAACATCGACAGATCAGTTAACCACTCTAAACTTGAACCCTGACCGAACCATGATGTAATGGTCGCAGGGAACAGGATAATACTTGAAGCAAAAATTGCCGGAATAACCCCGGCCATATTCACTTTTAACGGTAAATGAGTGGTATGTCCGCCCAAAATCTGACGACCTTGCTGGCGTTTAGCATATTCAACTTTAATTCTGCGTTGTCCTCTTTCGACGAAAACGACAAAATAAGTCACTGCAAAAACAATAACGGCGATCAACAAGAGAACTAATAGATGCATTTGCCCTTGACGAGCCTGCTCAATAGTCTGACCAATCGCTGAAGGAAGGCCCGCAACGATCCCCGCAAAAATAATTAAAGAAATCCCGTTACCGATACCGCGTTCAGTAATCTGCTCGCCCAACCACATCAGGAACATCGTTCCGGTGACAAGGCTGATGACCGCAGTAAAATAAAAACCGAAACCAAGGTTAGGCACTAAGCCCGGTAACATATTCGGCAATCCGGTAGAAATCCCGATTGCCTGAATAGTGGCAAGAACTAAAGTCGAATAACGCGTATATTTACTGATTTTACGACGTCCGCTCTCACCTTCTTTCTTTAATTCAGCTAATGCCGGGTGAACCGTCGCCAATAATTGAATAATAATCGATGCCGAAATATATGGCATGATACCTAATGCAAAAATTGACGCGCGACTCAATGCACCACCGGAAAACATGTTAAACATATCAATGATGGTGCCTTTTTGTTGTTCAAGTAATTGAGCTAACACGGCTGCATCAATACCAGGAACCGGAATGAAAGAACCAATACGGAATACAATCAGTGCACCTAGTACAAATAACAATCTGCTTTTCAGTTCACCTGTACCGCTTTGTGTACTTCTAGTTTGATAACCTGGTTGCTTAGCCATTTGTTAATTATTCCTCAACTGAACCGCCGGCAGCTTCAATCGCTGCTTTTGCGCCTTTAGTGACACGCAAACCGCGAACAACGACCGCACCTTTCACTTCACCTGCCAGAATAACTTTGGCAAATTGAATATCTTTAGTTAAGACGTTTGCTGCTTTTAATGTCTCTAAAGTGACGACATTACCTTCAACTTTGGTTAACTCATTCAAACGAACTTCAGCAGTAACTGCCGCTTTCATTGAAGTAAAACCAAATTTCGGTAAACGACGGTATAAAGGCATTTGACCACCTTCGAAACCGCGACGAACACCGCCGCCGGTACGAGATTTCTGACCTTTATGACCACGGCCACCGGTTTTACCTAAACCGGAACCAATACCACGACCTAGACGTTTTGCGCTGTGCTTGGCGCCTTCAGCCGGAGATAGAGTATTTAAACGCATTCTCTTACTCCTCCACTTTAACCATGTATGAAACTTGGTTAATCATACCGCGAATTGCCGGCGTATCGATTAACTCAACGGTATGGTGCATATGGCGAAGACCAAGACCACGCAGTGTAGCTTTATGCTTCGGTAAACGAGCAATCGAGCTACGCACTTGTGTTACTTTAATAGTTTTAGCCATTATCAATTACCCCAAAATTTCATCAACGGTTTTGCCGCGTTTAGCAGCAACCATTTCTGGTGATTTCATATTTGCAAGCGCATCAATAGTTGCGCGAACAACGTTAATTGGGTTGGTTGAACCGTAAGCTTTAGAAAGTACGTTACGCACACCCGCAACTTCCAGCACGGCACGCATAGCACCGCCTGCGATGATACCGGTACCTTCACTGGCCGGCTGCATAAATACGCGGGAACCGGTATGTGTACCTTTAATCGGATGTTGTAATGTGCCTTCGTTTAAAGCCACAGTAATCATATTGCGACGTGCTTTTTCCATCGCTTTTTGGATCGCTGCCGGAACTTCGCGCGCTTTACCATAACCAAAACCTACGCGACCGTTACCATCGCCTACTACGGTTAACGCAGTAAAGCTCATAATACGACCACCTTTTACAGTTTTTGATACACGGTTTACCGCGATTAGCTTCTCTTGCAGTTCACCAGCTTGTTTTTCGATGTTTGCCATCTGAAATTACCTCTATTAGAACTGTAGACCAGCTTCACGGGCAGCGTCCGCTAAAGATTGGACACGACCATGATATTTAAAACCGGAACGGTCAAACGCGACGTCTTTAACGCCTTTTGCCAATGCTCTTTCAGCAACCAGTTTACCAACGACTGCTGCGGCATCTTTATTTCCGGTATATTTCACTTGCTCACTAATTGCTTTTTCAACTGTAGAAGCAGCGGCAAGCACTTCTGAACCGTTCGGTGCGATTACCTGTGCATAAATATGACGCGGGGTACGGTGAACCACTAAGCGGGTTACACCTTGCTCTCTCATCATATGGCGTGCACGAGTTGCACGACGGATACGAGCTGATTTCTTATCCATAGTGTTACCTTAATTATTTCTTCTTAGCCTCTTTTGTACGCACCACTTCATCAGCATAGCGTACACCTTTACCTTTATAAGGCTCAGGACGGCGATAAGCACGAATATCTGCAGCAACTTGACCGATTAACTGTTTGTCCGCACCTTTCAACACGATTTCGGTCTGAGATGGACATTCAGCGGTAATACCTGCAGGTAATGTGTGTTCAACAGGGTGTGAAAAGCCTAAGCTTAATGCGACTACATTGCCCTTGATTTGAGCTCTGTAACCCACACCCACTAATTGTAACTTCTTAGTGAAGCCTTCAGTAACACCGATAACCATTGCATTAACTAATGCACGTGCCGTACCCGCTTGCGCGTTAGCACCGACAATTCCCTCACGCGGAGCGAATGTCAATTCATTATTATCTTGTTTAACTTCAACTGAGTTATGAATGGTACGAGACAACTCGCCATTCTTACCTTTCACTGTTAGTAGCTGACCGTTAAGTTTTACCTCAACCCCGGCAGGAATACTAACAGGTGCCTTTGCAACACGAGACATTTTCCTACCTCTCTATTAAGCTACATAACAGATGATTTCACCGCCCAGACCCGCTTGACGGGCTGCACGGTCAGTCATCACACCTTGCGATGTAGAAACCACTGCAACACCTAAACCGCCCATTACTTTCGGTAACTCGTCTTTACGTTTATAAATACGTAAACCCGGGCGACTCACACGTTGAATACTTTCTACAACCGGTTTGCCTTGGAAATATTTTAAAGTAATTTCCAGTTCAGGCTTGGTGCCTTCTAAAACTTTAACGCTCTCAATATAACCTTCTGCTGCTAATACATTGGCGATAGCCACTTTTAGCTTGGATGAAGGCATACTGATCGCAACTTTGTTCGCAGCTTGACCGTTACGAATACGGGTCAACATATCTGCGATTGGATCTTGCATACTCATTGTGCTTTTACTCCGATTCCAAAATAAAGTGGTAAATTACCAACTTGCTTTTTTAAGGCCAGGGATTTCGCCGCGCATTGCTGCTTCGCGAACTTTAATCCGGCTTAAACCAAACTTACGCAAAACGCCGTGAGGACGTCCGGTCTGGCTGCAACGGTTACGTTGGCGGCTTGGGCTTGAATCACGTGGTAAAGTTTGTAACTTCAACACGGCATTCCAACGTTCTTCATCAGAAGAATTCTCGTTAGCAATGATTTTTTTCAACTCTACACGTTTTGCGTAGAATTTCTCAGCCAATTTAACGCGTTTTACATCGCGTGCTTTCATTGATTGTTTAGCCATTTGTAACCTGCCTTACTTACGGAATGGGAAATTAAAGGCAGCGAGAAGTGCTTGACCTTCTTCATCACTTTTCGCGCTGGTTGTGATAGTAATATCCAAACCACGAACGCGATCCACTTTATCATAATCGATTTCAGGGAAGATGATTTGCTCACGCACACCCATGCTGTAGTTACCACGACCATCAAATGATTTCGCGCTTAAACCGCGAAAGTCACGAATACGTGGCACAGCAATTGTAATTAAACGTTCAAAGAACTCCCACATACGCTCACCGCGCAGTGTTACTTTACAACCGATTGGATATCCCTGACGGATTTTAAAGCCGGCAACAGATTTGCGAGCTTTAGTAATTAAAGGTTTCTGACCGCTGATTGCTGTCAAATCCGCTACTGCGTTATCCAGCAATTTTTTGTCGGTCAATGCTTCACCCACACCCATATTCAGGGTAATCTTTTCGATTCGTGGGACTTGCATGACAGATGCGTAGTTGAATTTATTTTTCAATTCATTAACTACTTGATCTCTGTAGTAATCATGCAGTTTCGCCATCGCATTACTCCAGTTTACTATTAAATAATTTCATTATTAGATTTAAAGAAACGGACTTTTTTGCCGTCTTCAAATCTAAAACCTACACGGTCAGCTTTATTTGTTTTCGGATTGAAAATCGCCACATTTGACGCATCAATCGGCGCTTCTTTCTTCACTAAACCACCTTCTTTGCCTAAGGCAGGAACCGGTTTTTCATGTTTAGTGATGATATTTACGCCCTCAACAATCACTTTACCGTTTGGCAACACTTGAGTTACCTTACCACGTTTGCCCTTGCTTTTACCGGCAAGAACAATCACTTCATCATTTTGACGAATTTTTGCAGCCATTTCTCACTTCTCCTTACAGTACTTCTGGTGCCAAAGAAATGATCTTCATGAATTTCTCAGAACGAAGTTCACGAGTCACCGGTCCAAAAATACGAGTACCGATTGGTTGCTCAGTGTTATTATTTAAAATTACACAAGCGTTACCATCGAAGCGAATGACTGATCCATCTGGGCGACGAACACCCTTCTTGGTGCGCACAACAACTGCTTTTAATACATCACCTTTTTTAACTTTACCGCGAGGAATCGCTTCTTTCACAGTAATTTTGATGATATCACCAATAGCAGCGTAACGACGGTGCGATCCACCTAGAACCTTGATACACATTACACTGCGAGCGCCTGAGTTATCAGCAACGTCCAGCATAGTCTGTTCTTGGATCATCTTAGTACTCCGCTAAAATTAATAACACCCTTTCGGGACGAGCCTATCCCCACCATGGGAAATAGGTTGGCGGATTATACAAAAACTCAACTAAAAAGACAACTGATTTATGCGATTGCGCCGGCTGAAACGTGCGAAAAAATGACCGCACTTTTTAGGAAGGATTTTTTCCTGTTTATTGAAAATAAATCAACAAAAGGCTTATTTATTCCTTTTAAGTTAAAATCTACAATACGCTTACTAACACGCAATCGGGCGTGACGGCATATATTTAGGAGAGCAAATTATGTTACAAATCAGAAAATCAACTCAACGCGGTTATTTTGATCACGGTTGGCTGAAAACTTATCATTCTTTTTCTTTCGCCGATTATTTCGACCGCAATCATATGCACTTCTCGGATCTCCGCGTTATCAATGAAGATTATATCGAACCGGCAATGGGCTTCGGCACTCATCCGCATAAAGACATGGAAATTTTAACCTATGTGCTGGCCGGAAAAATTGCGCACAAAGACAGCATGGGCAACGTACGCGAATTCAGCGCCGGCGAATTCCAGATTATGTCTGCCGGCAGCGGCGTTTATCACTCGGAGTTTAATCCAAGCGACAGTGAACGCCTGCATTTGCTGCAAATCTGGATTATGCCGAACGAGCTCGGTATCACCCCGCGTTATGACCAACGCCGGTTTGCCGAGCAAGAAGGCGGCACCTTGATTTTATCGCCGCACGCCGCACAGCATTCTTTCAAGGTGTATCAGGATATGCTGCTCTGGCGTTACCAATTCGCCGCCGGCAAACGGGAAGAAATCCGCTTAAATACCGACCGCACTTATTGGTTGCAGGTTGTAAAAGGCGAGCTGGACGTAAACGGCGTGGCATTGGCGCATGGCGATGCCGTCGGTGTGCGCGCCGAAGCGCTGCTGACGCTGACCGCACAAAGCGATATTGAGTTTCTGCTGTTTGACTTACGTTAAATCCGGCACCATAACATGCGGCGGAGATCATTTCCGTCGCACAGCAGGTTGGCTTTCAGAACGATATCCACTTGCTTCCCGACCCGAAGCACAACGCGCGTGATTATGCGCCCATCAAATCTATCAGGCCGCTGCCGCAAGATTCATACCGTAAAAGTGCGGTCATTTTTAACAAAGTTTTTACAAAAAAGCCCCGGTTTTCACCGAGGCTTTATTTGATAAACGTAAATTAAGCAATTACTGCTTTTTCTACAACACGAACCAGTGTCCAGGATTTTGTTTTAGAGATCGGACGACATTGACGAATCTCTACCACATCACCCAGTTGTGCTTCGTTGTTTTCATCATGCACATGCAGTTTGGTTGTGCGACGGATAAACTTACCGTAAAGCGGATGTTTAACCTTACGCTCGATAGCGACAACAAAGGATTTTTCCATTTTGTCACTCACAACTTTACCTTGCACTGAACGAATTTTATCAGTCATTACTCACCCGCCTTTTCGGTTAATACAGTTTTCACTTGTGCAATACTACGACGCACTTGTTTTAACTGATGGGTTTGTTGAAGCTGACCGGTGGCTGCTTGCATACGCAATTTGAATTGCTCACCTAACAAGTTAACCAATTCAGCATTCAGCTCTTCAACAGTTTTTGTACGTAGTTCTTGAGCTTTCATTACATCACCGTTTTAGTTACGAATGTGGTCTTGATTGGCAATTTGGCAGCTGCTAATGCAAATGCGCTTCTTGCGATCTCTTCAGACACACCATCCATTTCATAAAGTACTTTACCCGGCTGGATTAAAGCGACCCAGTACTCAACGTTACCTTTACCTTTACCCATACGGACTTCTAATGGTTTTTCAGTAATTGGTTTATCCGGGAAAACACGGATCCAGATTTTACCCTGACGTTTCACTGCACGTGTCATTGCACGACGTGCCGCTTCGATCTGACGAGCGGTTAAACGACCACGGCCAATTGCTTTTAAACCGAAGGTACCGAAGCTCACTTCTGTACCGTTGGCAATACCACGGTTACGACCTTTGTGGACTTTACGGAATTTTGTACGTTTTGGTTGCAACATTTAGCAATTCTCCTTACTTACGACCTTTACCGCGAGGTGCCTTTTTCGGCGCGGCAGGTTGTTGTTCCGGTTGTTGTGCAATTGCAGCCATTCCACCAAGAATTTCACCTTTGAAGATCCATACTTTAACGCCGATAACGCCGTATGTGGTATGAGCTTCAGCAGTGTTATAATCGATGTCCGCACGTAGTGTATGTAACGGCACGCGGCCCTCACGATACCATTCAGAACGTGCAATTTCTGCACCACCTAAACGACCGCTTACCTCAACTTTAATACCTTTCGCACCTAAACGCATAGCGTTTTGTACTGCGCGTTTCATCGCACGGCGGAACATAACACGACGTTCCAGTTGAGAAGCGATACTGTCTGCAACTAATTTTGCATCCAATTCAGGTTTTTTCACTTCCGCAATGTTGATTTGCGCCGGCACGCCTGCGATTGCCGCAACGGCATGACGTAATTTTTCAACATCTTCGCCTTTTTTACCGATAACGATACCCGGGCGAGCGGTGTGAATTGTAACACGAATACTTTTAGCCGGACGTTCAATAGTGATACGTGATACTGAAGCATTCGCTAATTCTTTATTCAAGAATTTACGTACTTTGAAATCGCCGTCTAAGTTAGACGCGAAATCCTGTGTATTCGCAAACCAAGTAGAGCTCCAAGGCTTAACGATGCCTAAGCGAATACCATGTGGATGTACTTTTTGACCCATTGTTATTCCTCTACGATTAACGATCTGACACAACCACGGTAATGTGGCTTGTACGTTTTAAAATACGATCTGCACGACCTTTAGCACGTGGCATTACACGTTTCATGCTCGGACCTTCATCGACAAAGATCTTCGCAACTTTAAGATCATCGATATCTGCACCGTCATTATGCTCGGCATTTGCAATTGCAGACTCAAGTACACTTTTAACCAAAGCTGCCGCTTTTTTGTTGGTATAGGTTAAAATTTCTAAAGCCTGAGCAACTTTTTTGCCACGGATTAAATCCGCAACTAAGCGAGCTTTTTGCGCTGAAGTGCGAGCGTAACGATGTTTAGCAATAGTTTCCATCTTTTACCCCTTACTTCTTAGCTTTCTTATCCGCAGCGTGACCGCGGTAAGTACGAGTCGGTGCAAATTCACCTAATTTATGACCAATCATTTCGTCGGAAACATAAACCGGAACGTGCTGACGACCATTATGGACTGCGATGGTCAATCCAATCATTGAAGGAATGATCATTGAACGACGGGACCAGGTTTTAATTGGTTTTTTATCCCCGCTTTCCACCGCCTTCTCTACCTTCTTCAACAAGTGTAGGTCAAGGAAAGGACCTTTCTTGAGAGAACGTGGCATGGCTTATCCTCTTAGTTAATAAAATTATTTACCACGACGACGTACGATAAATTTATCGGTACGTTTGTTGTGACGAGTTTTCTTACCTTTGGTTTGAACGCCCCAAGGTGTAACCGGATGTTTACCGAAGTTACGGCCTTCACCACCACCATGTGGGTGATCAACCGGGTTCATCGCAGTACCACGAACGGTCGGACGAATACCTCTCCAACGGCTTGCACCTGCTTTACCCAGTACACGAAGCATATGTTCCGAGTTACCGACTTCACCGATGGTGGCAGTACACTCAGCAAGTACTTTACGCATTTCGCCGGAACGAAGACGCAAAGTCACATAATTACCTTCGCGGGCAATGATCTGTACATAGCTTCCTGCAGAACGGGCAATCTGACCGCCTTTGCCGGGTTTTAATTCAACGTTATGTACGGTCGAACCTACCGGAATGTTGCGCATCGGTAACGCATTACCGACTTTAATCGGCGCATTCACACCAGCCTGGATTTGATCGCCGGCGCTCAATCCTTTAGGTGCCAGAATATAACGGCGTTCACCGTCTTTATACAGCACTAAAGCAATATTTGCGGAACGATTCGGATCATATTCAAGACGCTCGACAACCGCCGGAATATCTAACTTGTTACGTTTGAAATCGATTAGACGGTAATGTTGTTTATGCCCGCCACCGATATGACGAGTTGTGATACGTCCTAAATTATTACGACCACCTGTTTTAGATTTGGTTTCTAATAAAGGTGCGTAAGGTTTACCCTTATATAATTCAGGGTTTACGATTTTAACAACGTGACGACGACCAGCGGAGGTCGGCTTACATTTAACGATAGCCATTGTTATCTACTCCTCCGTAATTACTCTGCACCTTCAACAAAGTCAAGAGACTGACCTTCCTGAAGCGTGACATAAGCTTTTTTCCAGTCACTGCGACGACCGACTTTAGCTCCGCGGCGTTTGGTTTTGCCTTTTACTACGACGGTACGTACAGAATCCACTTTCACTTCAAACAGCTGTGCGACTGCATTGGCAATCTCAACTTTATTTGCATCTAAGGCAACTTTGAAAACGATAGTGTTTGACTTCTCAGCGTTATTTGTTGCTTTCTCAGAGACGTGAGGTGCTTTTAACACTTTTAGCAAACGTTCTTGTTGAATCATGCTAACATCTCCTCAATCTGTTTTACAGCATCGACAGTAACAACCACTTTATCAAAAGCGATTAAACTTACCGGATCGATTCCCTGTACATCGCGCACATCCACTTTGTAAAGATTGCGTGCAGCCAAGAATAGGTTTTCATCCAAACCTGCTGTAATGATTAACACGTCTTCCAGTGCTAATTCTTTTAATTTTTGTACTAAAACTTTGGTTTTCGGTGCTTCAACTTCGAATTTTTCCATAACCACCAAACGGTCTTGACGAACTAATTCGGAAAGAATGCTTTTGATTGCACCACGGTACATTTTTTTGTTCACTTTTTGACTGTGATCTTGCGGTTTCGCCGCAAAAGTCACGCCACCGGAACGCCAGATTGGTGATTTGATATCACCGGAACGGGCACGGCCTGTACCTTTTTGACGCCAAGGTTTTTTACCTGAACCAGACACTTCAGCACGAGTTTTTTGCGCACGAGAACCCTGACGCGCACCAGCTGCGTAAGCAACGACAACCTGGTGAATCAACGCTTCGTTAAACTCACGTCCGAAGGTAGTTTCAGAAACAGTTAATGCACGCTGTGCATCTTTAACTTGCAATTCCATCTCTATCTCCCAGACTTATGCTTTAACTGCCGGTTTTACGATAAGATCACTACCTGTTGCGCCCGGAACGGCACCTTTAACAAGCAGCAATTTACGCTCGGCATCGACACGAACAACTTCAAGCGATTGAACGGTAACACGTTCATTACCCAAATGTCCTGCCATTTTTTTACCTTTAAACACACGGCCCGGGGTTTGGTTTTGACCAATAGAACCAAGAACACGATGTGATAAAGAGTTACCGTGAGTCGCATCCTGAGTACGGAAGTTCCAACGCTTAACGCCGCCTTGGAAACCTTTACCTTTGGATGTACCGGTAACATCGACTTTTTTAACATCTGCAAAGATGTCAACATTGATTTCCTGACCTAAAGTGAATTCTTCACCTTCGGTACGGAATTCCCATAAACCGCGACCAGCTTCAACACCTGCTTTCACGAAATGACCTGCTTCAGGCTTAGTTACACGGTTCGCTTTTTTTGAACCTGTAGTAACTTGGACTGCAGTATAGCCATCGTTTTCAAGAGTTTTAACTTGAGTCACACGGTTGGCTTCGATTTCGATAACGGTAACTGGAACAGACACACCGTCTTCAGTGAAGACGCGGGTCATACCAACTTTACGACCGATTAAACCAATCATTGTAATAACCTCTTAATTAACCTAGGCTGATCTGCACGTCAACGCCGGCAGCCAAATCTAAACGCATTAATGCATCAACAGTTTTTTCTGTTGGCTCTACGATATCCACTAAACGTTTGTGGGTGCGAATTTCGTATTGGTCACGTGCGTCTTTGTTCACATGTGGCGAAATCAACACGGTGAAACGTTCTTTACGGGTAGGTAAAGGAATCGGACCACGAACTTGCGCGCCGGTACGTTTAGCTGTTTCTACGATCTCCGCAGTAGATTGATCAATCAAACGATGATCAAACGCTTTTAAGCGGATACGGATTCTTTGGTTCTGCATTAGACCAGAGCTCCAATAAATTTAGCTAATAATAAAACTGACACCATCACCTTTCATACGTCTTATTGAAAGGGAAGTGCAGTTAACCTGTTTATAGTCTCCAGATCGGAAACATTTTTCGTATCGCATCATCGCGACACACGCTCGATAAATGATTACATCAAACGACTCTCATACCGAGAGCTTGTGGATTATACTGGCAATAATCCGATCGTGCAAGCTATTTGTTCAATATTCCCAGTTATCCGGATCAATGCCCAGCTCGCGCATAACCAGTTTCGCCTGCTCGGGAATCTCATCATGCCGGTCTTTCAGCAAATCGGCATCACTCGGTAACGGCTGGCCGGTAAAGGCATGCAAAAAAGCCTCGCACAGTAATTCGCTATTGGTCGCGTGGCGTAAATTACGGATCTGACGCCGGGTTCTTTCATTCGTTAAAATCTCTAACACCTTAATCGGAATCGAAACCGTAATCTTTTTGACCTGCTCGCTTTTCTTACCATGTTCTGCATAAGGGCTAATATATTTGCCGTCCCATTCCGCCATCTTGCCAACCTTCATAAAATAACCTTACTATTTATCGCACATTCTAATGAAAAATAGGCTGAATAACAATCCGGACATCAAGACTGCCGGAACGCCCGCAGGATTTACAGAAATTTACGCAACTTCCCAGCCGAGATCACACTCTAATTGGAGGAAAAGTAACGGAATGGCGTTTCGCACACCATTCGGTGATTTACTTCTTTTTATTTAACAACATTAATCGAGGTTTATTATGTTTAAAAAATTATCGGCTGAATTTTTCGGTACTTTCTGGCTTGTCTTTGGCGGGTGCGGAAGTGCGGTATTAGCGGCGGCCTATCCGGAATTAGGCATCGGCTTTGCCGGCGTTGCGTTGGCATTCGGTCTGACCGTATTAACCATGGCTTATGCCGTCGGGCATATTTCCGGCGGGCATTTTAACCCGGCAGTCACCTTAGGCCTCGTTGCCGGCGGTCGTTTTAACGCCAAAGAGGCGCTGGGTTATATCATTGCGCAAGTTATCGGCGGTATCGTCGGGGCGGCCGTTTTATATGCCATCGCATCAGGCAAAGCCGGATTTGATGTCAGTGCCGGCTTTGCTTCAAATGGCTATGGTGAGCATTCACCAAACGGTTTTTCGCTAAGTGCGGTCATTATTGCAGAAATTATATTAACCGCATTTTTCCTGATTATCATTCACGGCGCAACAGATAAAAACGCACCGGCAGGCTTCGCACCGATTGCGATCGGTTTAGGATTAACCTTAATTCACTTAATCAGTATTCCGGTATCCAATACTTCTGTAAACCCGGCGCGCAGCACGGCAGTGGCGATTTTCCAAGGCGGTTGGGCAGTTGAACAACTGTGGGTATTCTGGGTCGCACCGATTATCGGCGGCATTCTGGGCGGCATGATTTACCGCTCGCTATTACAACAGAAAGCCTAAAAAACAGATAGAGCCGCATCAACATGCGGCTCTGTAACGATATGACAGCAGCGAAACAGCAGTAAACGCTGCATTATTAAATGACGATCACGGCAGCGATTTAATCAATGTTTTCAAATAGGCCGTAAATTTCTCGCCCAACTGCGGATGATGTAAACCGTACTCAACAAAAGCCTGCATATAACCCAGCTTATCGCCGCAATCGAAATTCACCCCGGTCTGATGAAACGCCTCAACCGTTTCTTTTTCAATCAGCATATCAATCGCATCGGTCAACTGAATCTCATCGCCGACACCGACCGGCGTTTTTTCCAGCAAAGGCCAAATGGCGGCGGAAAACACATAACGCCCGACAACCGCCAGATTGGACGGCGCGTTTTCAATACTCGGTTTTTCCACAATACTGTTGATTTTTACACTTTCCCCGGCGCCCAGCTCAGCACCGCCACAATCGACAATACCATAACTATTCACATTATTTTTATCCACCGGTGCGACCATAATCTGACTGGCCTGCGTTTCACGAAAGCGTGCCAACATCGCGCTTAGATTTTCTTTTTTCTGATTCGCACTGAAATCCGCCAGTAATACGTCCGGTAAAATCACCGCAAAAGGTTCATTGCCGACCAACGGGCGTCCGCATAACACCGCATGCCCCAATCCTTTGGCATTCCCTTGGCGGACATGCATGATCGTCACATCTTTCGGACAAATAGAACGCACTTCTTCCAATAGCTGGCGCTTCACCCGTTTTTCTAACATGGTTTCCAACTCAAACGAGGTATCGAAATGGTTTTCGATCGCGTTTTTTGAAGAATGGGTGACCAGCACAATTTCTTTAATGCCGGCAGCGATACATTCATTGACAACATATTGGATCAGCGGTTTATCCACTAAGGTCAGCATTTCTTTCGGAATCGCTTTCGTCGCAGGCAGCATACGCGTGCCCAATCCGGCTACTGGAATAATTGCTTTCATTGGTTTTCCTTATTCTGAATAATAAATAACCGCACTTTCTCCTATCGGATCGGTAAAGTGCGGTGACATTTTATCTTAATTACTGACGTAATAAAGCCAAAATTTCTTCTGTTTTTTCAGTCATTAATTGTTTATCGCCGCGGGTTTCAAGATTTAAACGCACCACCGGTTCAGTGTTGGAACTGCGTAAATTGAAACGCCATTCGGGATATTCAATACTGATGCCGTCAATCTCATCCACCCGAATCGCGTCTTTCTCATAAGCGGCGCGAACGCGGGCAATCGCAGATTTGGCATCGGCCAGTTTACTGTTGATTTCCCCCGGAGACGGATAAGTATCAATACTGTCGCCGACCAGTTGTCCCAGCGTCTGGCCGGTTGTGCAGACCAATTCCATCACCAACAACCAAGGGATCATGCCACTGTCGCAATAGAAGAAATCGCGGAAATAATGATGCGCACTCATTTCGCCGCCGTAGATAGCATCGACCGCGCGCATTTTCTCTTTAATGAACGAATGTCCGGACTTCGACATCACCGCTTCGCCGCCGTTTTCTTCCACCAGTTTAATCGTGTTCCAAATCAGACGCGGATCATAAATGATTTTCGCCCCTTTGTTTTTCTGTAAAAACGCCCGTCCGAGCAGCCCGACGATATAATAGCCTTCAATAAAGCCGCCGTGTTCATCAAACAGGAAACAACGGTCAAAATCGCCGTCAAAGGCAATCCCCATATCCGCGTTGTTAGCCAGTACCGCATCAATGGTATCCTGACGGTTTTCATGCAGCAGCGGGTTAGGAATACCGTTCGGGAACGTGCCGTCCGGATTATTGTGCACCTTAACGAATTCCACCGGTACGCGTTTTGCTTTAAATTGTGCTTCAATGGCGTCAATCACATGACCGGCCGCGCCGTTTCCGGCATTGATCACCAGTTTCATCGGTTTCAGATTATCCAAATTAATATAGGACAACAGATGTTCGACATAATCGCCCAAGACCGAAAGCTGTTTATACTCGCCGCGCTGCGTAACCGGCGGGAAGTTATTTTCTTCAGCCAAACGCTGAATATCCGCCAGGCCGGTATCCGCGCTAATCGGGCGCGATCCCTCGCGGACTAATTTCAGCCCGTTATAATCCATCGGATTATGACTTGCCGTGACTTCAATCCCGCCGTCCGCTTTTAAAAACGATGTCGCAAAATACACTTCTTCCGTGCCGGTTTCACCGAGATCAATCACGTTAACGCCGGAATCCAGCAAGCCGTTGGTCACCGCGCTTTTCAGCTCTTTACTGGTCAGGCGGACATCACCGCCGACCACAATGGTCTTCGGTTTTAAAAACTGCCCGAACGCACGTCCGATCCGATAAACAATATCCGCATTCAGTTCATCGCCTAAGCGACCGCGGATATCATAAGCTTTAAAGCAAGTCAATTTACTCATAACTTCTCCATTTCTTACCAATTACAAAGCTCGTTAAGATTGCTGTTCATCCTGCGCTTCTTTAATGCGTTGGTAGATTTCTTCCCTATGAACAGAAACATCTTTCGGCGCCTTTACGCCAATTTTCACTTGGTTACCACGAATATTCAGTATCGTGATGGAAACGTCATCGCCAATGAGCAAGCTCTCGCCAACTTTTCTGGTTAAGATCAGCATATAACCTCCTCATTTGATCATTTGATGCGATATCCTATCGTTAACCCAACATCCTTATTTTACACACATAGCGCAACCCACATTATCGTAACGCATTTCATCTGAGTGCGTTATCAATAAAACTCAAAGTTGTGAGTTACGGCACAAAATTTCCGCCTATAAATTCAGCTGCAGCCATTCGCGACAAACCGACAATGCCTTCGCCACGTTTTCCGGCTGTGAACCGCCGGCCATTGCCATATCAGGACGGCCGCCGCCTTTTCCACCGACCTGACGCGCCATTAAATTTACCAGCTCGCCGGCTTTCACTTTCGCGGTTAAATCCGCGGTGACACCGACGATCAGATTGACTTTATTCTCCGCCACCGAAGCGAACACAATCACCGCCGAACCGAGCTGGTTTTTCACATCATCAACCATCACGCGCAAGGATTTACCGTCAATGCCGTCAAGTTGTTGTAACACAACGGAAACGCCATTAATTTTCACCGCACTTTTGGCCAGATCCGAGCCGGCCTGCACGGCCGCTTTCTGTTTTAATTGCTGCAATTCTTTTTCGGTTTTCTTGGCTTTATCCTGCAATTGCTGAATTTTCTCCGCAATCGAATTGACATCCGATTTCAGCAAGTCCGCACTCTGGGTTAATAATGTTTGCTGGGCATGCAGCCAGGTAATGGCATTTTCCCCGCTGACGGCCTCAATCCGGCGAACGCCTGCGGCAATCGCCGCTTCACTGATGATTTTACACAAGCCGATATCACCGGTGCGTTTCACATGAATACCGCCGCAAAGTTCAATAGAAAAATCGCCCATGGTCAGAACGCGCACTTTTTCCGCATATTTCTCACCGAACAACGCCATTGCGCCCTGCGCTTTCGCCGCCTCCAAATCCATTATCGCCGTTTGCACCGCATGATTGGCGCGAATTTCCCGGTTCACAATGCGTTCCACTTCAAACAATTGATCTTTGCTGATCGCTTCAGGATGAGTAAAGTCAAAGCGCAGCGCAGTATCGGAAACCAGCGATCCGCGTTGCGCCACATGCGCGCCCAGTACCTGACGTAACGCGGCATGCAGCAAATGCGTCGCCGAGTGATTTAACGCAATCCGGCGACGGCGCGCCGCATCCACAACGGCATTCACCGATTGCCCGACAGACAGTGACCCTTGCGTTAACTGCCCGATATGCCCGAAAACCTGACCATATTTTTGCGTATCGTTAACGGTGAAAGTAAAATTTTGCCCTTCCAGCCGACCGCTGTCGCCGATTTGCCCGCCGGATTCCGCATAAAACGGCGTATTTTCTAAAATAACGACCGCACTTTGACCGGCGTTGATGCTTTGCACCGATTTTCCGTCATGGAAAAGTGCGGTGATTTTTGCCAGACTTTCCGAATCTTCATAGCCTTCAAACTTCGTCGCACCGTCCACCCGAATAATATTATTATAATCAACGCCGAACTGGCTTGCCGATTGCGCACGCGTACGCTGCGCTTCCATTTCGCGGTCAAATCCCGCCTCATCAATGGCAATATTGCGTTCACGACAAACATCCGCCGTCAAATCCAGCGGAAAGCCGTAAGTATCATATAATTTGAACGCCACCTCACCGGACAACATATTATTTTCGACCTTAGCCAACGCCTCATCCAGCAATGTCAGCCCGCGTTCCAGCGTACGGGCGAACTGTTCTTCTTCCTGACGCAGCAATCTTTCGACATCGGCCTGTTTGTCTTTCACATCCTGACCGGCCTCTGCCATCACCGCAATTAAGGTCGGCACCAATTTATAAAAGAAGGTGTCTTTCGCCCCCAATAAATGCCCGTGACGTACCGCACGGCGAATAATCCGGCGCAAAACATAGCCGCGCCCTTCGTTAGACGGAATCACGCCGTCGGCGATTAAATAGGCGCATGAACGGATATGATCGGCAATCACACGCAGCGATTTGTTGGTCAGATCGCGTTCTCCGGTCAGCTCCGCAACCTTCGCGATTAATTTTTGGAAAATATCAATATCGTAATTGGAATTCACATGCTGCAACACCGCGGCAATGCGCTCCAGCCCCATGCCCGTATCGACCGACGGTTTAGGCAGTTTTTCCATGGTGCCGTCCGCCTGACGGTTAAACTGCATAAACACAATGTTCCAAATTTCAATATAACGATCGCCGTCTTCTTCCGCCGATCCCGGTGGGCCGCCCCAGATATGTTCGCCGTGATCATAAAAAATTTCCGTACACGGACCGCACGGCCCGGTATCGCCCATTTGCCAGAAATTATCCGAGGCATAAGGCGCGCCTTTATTGTCACCGATGCGAATAATCCGCTCAGCCGGAATGCCGACCTGATTATGCCAGATATCATAGGCCTCATCGTCTGCCTGATATACGGTTACCCACAGTTTTTCTTGCGGTAAACCCAGCCATTGCGGTGAAGTCAGAAATTCCCAGCCGAATCGAATCGCATCCTGCTTAAAATAATCCCCGAAACTGAAATTACCCAACATTTCAAAAAAAGTATGATGCCGGGCGGTATAACCCACATTTTCCAAATCGTTATGCTTGCCGCCGGCCCGAACGCAACGTTGCGCCGTCGTTGCCCGCGAATACGGACGCTTATCCACACCGAGGAATACGTCTTTAAATTGGTTCATTCCCGCATTAGTAAATAATAAAGTCGGATCGTTTTCCGGCACAAGCGAGCTGCTTGCCACGATCTGATGCCCTTTACTGTGAAAAAAATCAAGGAAAGATTTTCTGATTTCTGCCGTTGTTTTCATTAATAAGCCTTGTATTCTCTGATCAATCTTCTACATAAATGCGCTTATTGTTACATATTTTTGAAATTTAGAAAAAGTATTTTTATTGTTCGCCGCGCCGCAGGAAAGGGAGATCAGGGCGTTCAAATAAAAAGGCTAAATTCCTTTATATGGTGAATTTAGCCCTGAATAAACGTAGCTGAGGTTTAGAAACTATTCTTCCCGCAACGGCACAACCAACATATCCACAGTAATATTATTCATTACCTGACGGGTGGAAGACATTAACTTGCTCCAGAAATCCTGATGATGGCCCGTTACTAACAGATCCACATCATATTGTTCTATCGCATCGGATAATACCTGCCCCAAATCGCCGCTGCCGCTTAATTTTTCCGACACCGGATAGCTGCAATGTTCGGCAAGCTGCACCAATGCCTGCTGCGTTTCGGTAGAAATCCGATCCTGCATGGAGGACATATTAACGTCAATTAATCCGGTATAAAGATCAGAAAAATTCACGTCAACATGAATAATGGACAACTTAGCGTCGTGTCTTTTCGCCACACCGGCGGCTTTTTCTAATAAAAACGGACTTTCGTCAGAAAGATCTATTGCCACTAATATGTGTTTGTACATAATTGACTCCTTATCTGATCCGGGATTAATTAATTTATTTTGGAGTTATAGTAGCATCAGTAAAATAAAAAAAATATGCTCTCGATCACGTTTTAGAAAAAACTTTTCTTTTTTACCGCACATGCCAACTCAAAGATTATGTTATGATTAATTTCACCATTCCAATGAGTTACAGGATAAAAAATGCGCTATTCTATTCAGGATTTTGTTCACTTAATTGCCAAATTACGCGATCCAAATGGAGGATGTCCTTGGGATCTGAAACAAAACTATCACACGATGATTCCCTGCCTAATCGAAGAAAGTTGTGAAGTTATCGATGCCATTGAACAGAAAAACTACCGTGATCTAAAAGAAGAACTCGGCGATCTGTTATTACAGGTCGTTTTCCTGAGCCAACTGGCAACGGAAGAAAAACAGTTCACATTCGATGATGTCGTGCAGGACATATCGCAAAAAATTATTCGTCGTCACCCTCATGTGTTCGGCGACAGCAGCGCGGCTAATGAACAGGAAGCGCTATCCAATTGGAACCAGGTTAAAGCCGCAGAACATAAAGAAAAAGGCCGTCATTCAATTCTGGATAACGTACCGACTTCATTTCCTGCGCTGATGAGGGCGGAAAAACTGCAAAAACGCTGCGCCAAAGTCGGCTTTGATTGGGAGAATATCGCACAAGTCTTCGCAAAAGTGGAAGAAGAGCTGGAAGAAACCCGTCAGGAATGGCAACAAACGGAGCAAAAGCAGGCCAAAATCAACGAAGAAATCGGCGATCTGCTGTTTGCCGCAGTTAACTTAAGCCGTCATTTACATTGCTCCGCCGAAGAAAGTTTACGCCAAGCCAATTTAAAATTCGAACGTCGCTTTCGCGCGGTAGAGGAAAAGTTAAAGCACCAAGGCAAAAAGATAGAAACGGCATCTTTAATCGAAATGGATCTGTTATGGGATGAAGTAAAAAAAGAAGAAAAAATTGAGTGATAAAATTCTCCCAAAACCCACCGCACTTTATCTTCATCTTTGGTTGACCTAAAAGTGCGGTGATTTTTTGCCGGTTTTCCCCAAAACAAAAAAACCACCTGCCCTCGGCAAGTGGTCTCTTCTCTAATTAAAACCCGGCGGTGTCCTACTCTCACATGGGGAGGCCCCACACTACCATCGGCGTTACAGCGTTTCACTTCTAAGTTCGGCATGGGGTTAGG
>CCMQ01000027.1 GCA_000751835.1 Necropsobacter rosorum
CTGTGCTGTGCTGTGCTGTGCTGTGCTGTGCTGTGCTGTGCTGTGCTGTTTGGCATTGTGTGTCCTTTTGTTAAGTTGTCAATTATTGCGGATGTATTTAATGCGTCTCTACAATGTTTTTTGCTGTTTGGTTGAAACGGTTAAATTGGTATATTTTATGGCATTTTGCAGGCATTGTATCAGGCTTCAAGACGGACTTAAATATGAAGCTGTATTCTTCCGACAAATAGCGGCTGTGCGCTTTCTCGCCGTGTACGATTAAAATTGGCGCACGCCTTGGGAATTGATTATCCGCCTGAAAATTTGGCAACAGATAAACTCACCGGTCTTGCGGGCGGTGATTGAGGCATTGAAAATAATGCACCAAAAAACACCCGCACTTTTTGCTAAAAATAAAAAGTGCGGGTGTTTTTTGTCCTGTTTTGAAAAGTGCAAGCAGTCGAATTTTCTACCGTTTCGGCAAGTATGAAAACTCAACCGCAATCATCGTATAACCATTCTCTTAGGATTACGGTTGCCAGCCGCCGCCCAGTGCTTTGTATAAATTAATCAGATTCTGCGCACTGTGCAGCCGGGATTCAATAATTTGCCCGCGATAATTCAATGCCGTAATCTGCGCGCGCAACGCCACATCCAGCGTTTTCTCCCCGTGCCGGAACAGCGCCTGCGCATCACGCGCTTGTTGTTCCGCCTGTTGATACGCCTTTTGCAGTAACTGAGTCTGGTTCGTCAGGCCGTATTGCATCTGGTATGCGCTGTCCACTTCGCCCAAGGCGTTCATCAGCGTTTTGTCATATTGAACCAACGCGCCTTTCAGGCGGGCATCGGCGGCATCAATATTTGCCTGAATCCGTCCGTTGGTAAAAATCGGCAGCTGTACGCCAAGGCTTAGCAGACTGCCCAGCCCGGAAACGTGCGATAAATCGTTATTCAGCTCAATTCGCCCGCCCTGTCCGGCAAAGGTGATATCAAAGCGCGGATACAAATCGGCTTTGGCGCTGGCCACTTTTGCCATCGCCGCCTGAATCTGCTGCGCGTTGGCACGAATGTCCGGACGGCGCTCCAGCAAATTGCCCGGTTGTTGTCCCGACGGCGCGGCAGGCAGACGCGCCAACGGATCAGCGCTTTTTATAATGCGGAATCCCTGCGGCGTTTGCCCGATTAATATGGCGATATTGCGCTGATAGCTGTCCGACTGCGCCTGTAATGTCGCCTGTTTTGCCTGTAAAGCGGAAACCTGACTGCCGATTTCATTCACTTCATAGGCGGTGGCATCGCCGGCGGAAAAACGCCCTTTGACATAGCGCTGTAGCTGCTGCAAGGCAGAAATATTCTGTTTTAGCACCGCACTTTGTTGATCGGTGGCATAAATTTTAAAATAGTTTTCCGCGATCTGCGAAGCCACCAGTAATTGCGCGGCGTAAACCTGTTCCTGATAACTCAAGGCAATGTGCTGCGCGGCATCGGCATCGCTGCGTTTCTGCCCGAAGAAATCCGGCTCCCAAGAGGCTACAATGGCGCCGAGCGCAGAATAACTGCGGGATGAAGGCGGATTACCGCGCCCGGTATCCAAATCCGCCACGCTCCATCCGCCCGACGCCGCCGCGCCGACCGAAGGCCCGCGATCGGCATCCGCCGCCCGACTGTTGGCCTGCGCCTCGCGCAAACGGGACTGCGCCAGCGCCACATCAAGATTATTTGCCAATCCCTGTTCAATCAAACGGGTCAGCTGGGGATCCTGCCAGTTGCGCCACCATTGCACAACCTCGCGAGAACCTGTCGCCGCCTGACTGTGCTCAAATTGCCCCGGTAGCTGCACCGCCGATTGCGCGCTCATGTCGGTATTCTGACAGGCCGTCAGTACGGTAACAAGTAAACCAATGGTTGTCATGCTCAATGTTTTCATATTCAAATCCTGCTTAACCCTGTCTTGACAGCATTGATTTAAACTGCATCAACGCTAAAGTTAAAAAAACGATACCTAGGCCTATCATCTTGACCAGTTTATCCCATACCAGCTCGAACCCTGCGCCGCGGAATAAAACATCCTGCGCATAAGCGCCCAGTATGGTGGTCGGCGAGAACTGGGTAATTTGCTGCGCCAGTTCCGGCATATTTTCCAGCGGCGAGTTGGTCCCCGAAAGCAGATACATCACCACATATACCGGAATGCACAACAGCCCGAACTGCGGCATGGTCGGCGCAATAATCGCCAGCAAAATCCCCAACGCCGAAATGGAAAATAAAAACGTAATTACACCTAAGGCAAATAACGGAACGGCGCTTAATGCGATAGGCACTTCCAGCACGCCTCTGACAATCAGGGTCAGCGAAAGCATTGCGACGCACAATAGCACCACACCGTTAGCCAGAATCTTGGAAACCGCAATTTCACTGGAACCGACCGGCATCACCAATAAGTGTTCGATAGTGCCCCGTTCGCGTTCGCGGATCACCGCCGCACCGACCAGCAGCAATACCAATAAATTCAGGTTTCCCACAATCTGCATCGTTCCCATCAACCATTTACTGGAATAGTTCGGGTTATACAATACGTTAATCGCAGCATTAATCGGTGAGGCCTGAACCTGCGCGGTTTTCAAAAACTGCTGAATTTCCGCACTCAACGTCTGATTAATATAGGAACTGCCGATGCTGGCCTGCGTCATCGCCGTGGCATCCACCAGCAGCTGAATTTTCGGCGCCTGCCCTTTCAGCATATCGCGCTGATAATTGGGCGGAATATCCAGTACGAAGGTATATTTTCCGGTATCCATCGCCCGATCGACATCCGCATAACCGATTTCCTCCACTTGTTTGAAATTCGGTGGGATCAGGCTGTCGCGCAGACGGTAGGACAATTGCGAATGATCATTATCCACCACGGCAACCACCGCATTTTTCACTTCCGTGGTCGGCATATTGGCAATGGTAATCAGCGCGATGGAAAACATATACACAATCAATACCATTAATATAGGATCGGTAAATAAGCTGCGGAATTCTTTGGCGGACAAATAAGCCACATTTTTTAACCAACGCATGTTATTTCTCCTGTTTTTTCAGAAAACGCGCCGCCAGCATCAAATAAACCGAATAAATGATCAGCAGCGCCGCATAATTCGGCAGGAAATCCGCAAAACCCAGCCCTTTGGTAAAACCGCCGAGGCTGATAATCTGGAACCAGGCGCCCGGAAAAATATGCGCGATAAAATACACATTCGGTGAGAGAGTGGCGGTCGGATACATCATACCGGAGAAATTCATGGTCGGTACCATAATCAGAATCGCCGTCGCAAACAGCGCCGCCACCTGCGAAGAAACAAAGCTGGATACCAGCAGCCCGAAACCAGTCGAAGCACAAATAACAAACACCGCCCCTAAAAACATCGCCCATACGGAGCCTTTTATCGGCACATCAAACAAGACGATCGCGATCCACACCAGTAACAGATAGCTGAAAAAAGACAGCATAATATAAGGCAGCTGTTTGCCCAACAAAAACTGCAACGGCGTTGCCGGCGAACCGTACAGATTCATAATCGAACCGATTTCTTTTTCCCGCACCACACCCAATGCGGTCATCATGGAAGGAACCATCATCATCGCCAGCATAATAATTCCCGGTGTCATGGCGAATACGCTTCTGAAATCCTGATTATAGACAAAACGGGTTTCCAGAATACTATTCCCCGCCACGCTGATACCCTGCGCACGCAAATAATCACGCGCGTATTGCGCAATCACGCCGGTGGTG
Source organism: Necropsobacter rosorum (assembly GCA_000751835.1). Classification (GTDB taxonomy): domain Bacteria; phylum Pseudomonadota; class Gammaproteobacteria; order Enterobacterales; family Pasteurellaceae; genus Necropsobacter; species Necropsobacter rosorum. The sequence goes on from CCMQ01000027.1 coordinate 3,758, forward strand.
GAACCTTTCAGATTTTCCGCCATGGACGGAAATGCGCCGTCAATGAAAAATCCCACTTCCGGTTTCTGCCCGTTTAATACCTCGCGGCCGAAACCGGCGGGAATTTCGATCACCATTTTTACCTGCGCACTTTGCAATACTTCATTGATTTCGTTCACATTATAAATAGACGGCTGACGGATAAAATAATGGGATCCGCTGAAATATTCCACCAGCTTTCGGCTTTCCGAGCTGTTATCGTGATCCAACACGGTAAATTTAAGCGGGTTAATATCAAAGGAAATGCTCGATGCCATGGCGATCAGCATAACCGCAGGCCCGCCCAGCGCAAAGAACAGGCGGATTTTATCGCGCAGCAATTCTTTGCTTTCACGCACCGCAAAGGTCCAGACCATCGCAAACCACGCCATAAAACCGCTTGAATACGCAGTCCGCGCCTGAATCTGTGCAGCTTTCGGCGCGTTATCCGGCGACGGTGCGCTCACCTCATCTTCCTGTTCTTCCAGATAAATGATAAACGCCTGCTCCAGGGTCTCCGCCTTTTTACCCTTGCGCAGTTCTTCCGGCGTGCCGACGCCGAGCACCTTACCGCGGTGCATAAAAGAAATACGATCGCAACGCTGCGCCTCATTCATAAAGTGCGTGGTAACAAAAATGGTGATCTTATCTTCACGCGACAGTTTAATCAGATATTCCCAGAACATATCACGCGCGGCCGGATCCACCCCGGAGGTCGGTTCGTCCAGAATCAACACCTCCGGTTTATGCAAACAGGCGGCGGCAAGTTGCAGGCGCTGGCGGATCCCCAAGGGCAGCGCCTCCGGTTTTTGATCGGCGAATTCGGTTAAATGAAACTGTTCCATCGCCGCATTCACATAGTCGTCCCACTGGCTTTTGTTAATTTGATAAAGTTTGGCATGCAACTCCAGATTCTGACGCACGCTTAACTCTTCATACAGCGAAAACGCCTGCGACATATACCCTACGCGTTTGCGCGTGTTGATATCGCCGGCATCCACCGGTTTACCCAATAATTTCGCCGAGCCTTCGGTCGCATCCAGCAAGCCGGTCAGCATCTTCATGGTGGTGGATTTACCACAGCCGTTGGAACCCAGAAAACCGAAAATTTCCCCTTTCGGAATGGTAAAACTGACATGATCCACAGAAACGAAATCGCCGAATTTTTTGGTCAGCCCTTCCGCTTCAATGGCCGGCGGTTCATCGGCCGCCGGTTTAAACGGCGGAATGGTCAGACCGTTTTCCGCACCGCGCTTTTCCGGCGGCAGCAGTTTAATATAAGCCTGTTCCAGCGTGTCGCTTTGCGTTTCCGACATCACCTGTCGGGTCGGCGCATTGGCGATTAATTTGCCATCATCCATCGCCAGCAGGTGTTCAAATTTTTCCGCTTCCTCAATATAGGCGGTCGCGACAATTACCGTCATGTGCGGTGATTCCTGCCGCAGATCCGCCACCAATTCCCAGAACTGACGGCGGGAAAGCGGATCCACCCCGGTTGTCGGCTCATCCAGAATCAGCAGATCCGGATTATGCACCAACGCACAGCACAGGCTTAATTTCTGCTTCATACCGCCCGATAACTTACCCGCCGCCCGTTCGGCAAAGGGCAGCAATCCGGTCGCATTGAGCAAACGCTGAATGCGCGCGCGACGATAATCTTTGGCTAAACCGAACAGGCTGGCATGGAACTCAATATTTTCATAAATCGACAATGTAGGATACAGATTCTTCCCTAATCCCTGCGGCATAAACGCCACCTGATAAGACAGGCTGTCCCGCTGCGCTTTATCGCTGACATCCTTATCAAATACCGTTATCTTGCCGTGCTGTAATATTTTTACCCCCGCAATCAGGGAAAGCAGCGTCGATTTTCCCACTCCGTCCGGGCCGATTAATCCGACGCTGACCCCTTTGGGGATCTGCAAAGACACCCGCTCCAAGGCCTGCGTCTTGCCGTAACGGTGGCTGAGATCCGCAACGGAAACCGCAATATCATTTACTTCCGCCATAACGCCTTATCCTATTGCTGTGCCTGAGGTAATTTCACCTGTAAATGCGCCGGCCATTGCGCCTGCGGGTCATATTTCACATAACCTAATGCCGTCATACCGCCTTTTAACAGCGCCTGCTGCTGTTTTACCACATCTTGCGGTACCTGTAGTTTGACTTTAAACATTAATTTGGCGCGCTCTTCCGTCGTTTCGACCGATTTCGGCGTAAACTGCGCTTCCGACGCCACATAGGTAATGTTGGCCGGGAATACCGCATCAATGCCGTCCACCACGATACGCGCCTCATCGTCAATTTTCAGTTGGTTGGATTGGTATGAAGGCAAAAACACATTGATATAAACATCATTTAAATCCAGCACGCTGACCACTTTGCCGCCGGCACCGAGCACATTGCCCACATCCGCGATTTTATATTCCACCCGACCGTTAATCGGGGATTTGATCACCATATCCGTATCCATATCGGCAATGCGTTCAATATCCGCTTCGGCCTGATCCACGGCGGCCTGCGCTTCCGCCTTCGCCGCTTTCGCCGCCACAACTCCGGCCGCCGCCGCCTGATAGGACGCTTCACGGCGCGCCACTTCGGTGGCGGAAACCAGATTATCCCGTTTTAATTTTCTGGCATTATCCAAATCCAGTTTCGCAACATTGGCCTGCTGCTGGTAAGAATCAATTTCCGCCTGACTGCGCGCCACCGCTTCCACCGCCCGCATTTTCTGCGCCTTGGCGGCATTGAGCTGTGCCGTTACCTGGGTTGAGGAAAGACGCGCCAACGGCTGATCTTTTTCCACCCTCTCGCCTTCCTGCACATAAATTTCCTCGACGCGTCCCGCATATAAACTGGCGACGTCAATACGATCCAGCTCCAGACGTCCGTTCACCACCGCAACGCCCGCCGGCGTGCCAGCATCAATACGGAATAATTTCCAATAGGCGATCCCCGCCAGCACCGCCACAACCAAAATAACCACCAACAGTTTTTTCATAGCTTACTCCACGCCATTTTAATTTGAACGGATTCAGTTTAGAGAATGTCCCGAAAACCTGCAATCATCAAAGAACGATAAAATGTTGCTTAAACATACAAATTGGATTATTTTGTTGCTTATTTTTCACGAAAATAATAACAAAGAGGTAACATGCTAAATAAAAAAGACCGTCGGGTAATCAAAACCTCGAAAAATATTTGTGATGCTTTCCTTGAATTGCTGAAAACCATGGATTTCGACGACATCACCGTGCAGCATATTCTGGATCAGGCCCAGATCAACCGCACCACGTTTTATAAGCATTACGCCAATAAAAACGCACTGGCCAGACACCTGATTGAAGAATTCAAGCACACGCTGTTTCTGCCGACGCTGGAAAAACGCTTTAGCTACAGTTCGTTGGCATTCAGCCGCGAAGTCGCGCCGCTGCTGCAACAGAACCGGGAAAAAATGAAACTGTTATGGAAAATCGAGACGCCGAAAATTCATTTACGGCAGGATATGTATCTGCTGATAAAACAAAAATACATTGAAACGCTCATGCGGCAAAACAGCGATGAACTGATTAATATTGAATTTCAAGGTCATATGTACGCATCGTTTGCGCTGGCGGCGATGACCTTTGCGGTCAATAGCGAACAGCCGCTGGAACCGACGCAGATTTTAACCAATATGAAAATGTTGTTTGAAAAAGCCATTTTATAAGTATAGGCCGGCATAAAAAGTGCGGTGAAAAAAACCGAAGAATTTTCCACCGCACTTTCCGCATCATTCCGCATCACGCTTTCCGCATAAAGCGTTATTTCAACCGGGCTTTAGCCTGCGCAATGGCTTCCGCCACCCGCAGCGGCGACACGCCGCCTTTGGCACAGCGTTTATCCAGACAGGATTGCAGCGACAAAATAGCATACACGTCTTCATCCACCACCGCACTGAAACGACGGAATTCGTCCAGCGTTAAATCTTCCAGCCCTTTATGCGCCGAAATCGCATACACCACGGTTTCGCCCACGATATGATGAGAATCGCGGAACGGCACGCCTTTCGCCACCAGATAATCCGCCAGCTCCGTGGCGTTAGAATAGCCTTTCAGCGCCGCTTCTTTGGTGCGTGCCACATTCACTTTAATGTCTTCCAGCACGAAAGCCGCCATATCCAGACAATCCTGCCAGGTATCCAGCGCATCGAAAATGCCCTCTTTATCTTCCTGCATATCTTTGTTATAAGCCAGCGGCAACCCTTTTAGCGTCATCAGCATCGCACTCAGCGCACCGGCAACCCGCCCCGTTTTACCGCGGATAAGCTCGCAGGCGTCCGGATTTTTCTTTTGCGGCATCAGGGAAGAGCCGGAGGTAACGCGATCGGACAGTTCGACAAAATCCGCCTCACCGCTGTTAAAAATAATCATATCTTCGGCAAAGCGGGAAAGATGCACCATGCTTAAAGCGGCGGCGGACAACAATTCAATAATATGATCGCGGTCGGATACGCTGTCCAGACTGTTGCGGGTCGCCGTGGCAAATCCGAGCACGTTCGCCAACTGATCGCGATCTATCGCATAAGCGGTTCCCGCCAGTGCGCCGCTGCCCAGCGGACAGGTATTCATGCGCCGATAGGCATCCGTTAAACGGGAATAATCACGATCCAGCATTTCCACATAAGCCATGCACCAATGGGCAAAGGTAATCGGCTGCGCGCGCTGCAAATGGGTATAACCGGGCATCACCGCCTGTTGATTGCGTTCTGCGGTTTCCACCAGTTTACGCTGCAACGCGCGCAGCGAATGCTGCAATTCCGTCACCCGCTGTTTGCACCACATTTTAATATCCAGCGCCACCTGATCATTACGGCTGCGGCCGGTATGCAGTTTTTTGCCCAGATTGCCGACTTTATCAATCAGCTTACTTTCCACCCAGCTGTGAATATCTTCCGCGTCATCCTGCAAAATCGCCTGCGGATTCGACCGCACTTCCAGCAATAACTGATGCAGCGCCTCTTCCAGCTGCCGTTGCTCTTGCGCGCTTAACACGCCGACGCCGACCAGCGCTTTCGACCAGCCGATCGACCCTTCAATATCCTGTTCGGCCAAACGATAATCAAAACGCAGCGAATCGTTAAAATCTTTAAAGCGCTTATCCGCCGCCTGTGTAAAACGTCCACCCCAAAGTGCCATACTGTTTCCTTTATCAGTGCTTTTTTAATATTATGCGGGTCGTCTGCCCGCCGCCCTTACGGATTAATCCGGGTGCCGATAATCTCGCCGCCGAAAAGTGCGGTCAGTTTTTGCGCATATTTCCAGTTTGCGATATCGACCCCGCGGTTGAGAATTTTCGCCGCATCCAGCGCCGCATTAACTTTCACGATCATTCCGTCGGTGATCACGCCCGCCTCAATCAGCTGATCAATTTGTGTCGCATTCAGGCGGGAAATCAGCCGCTTATCGCCATCCAGCACGCCGTCCACATCGGACAGCATCACTAAATCCGCATCAATCAACGCCGCAATCGCCGTTGCCGCCTGATCGGCATTCACATTCATCAGCAGTCCGTGCTCGTCCACCGCCACGGAGCTGATAATCGGCAAAAACGCCTCGCCGAGCAGCGTATTGAGCAACGCCGGATTTTTTGCCACCACGGTCGCCACATGTCCCAGTTCGGGATCAAACTGCGCGGCGCGGGTCAGATTACCGTCCGCCAGACAGAGCCCGACCGGATTCAATTTAAATTTGGTCGCCTGCGCCACCAGCGTTTTATTCGCTATGCCGGCCAGCGCACCGACGATAATATCAATCTGATCACTTGGCGTGACGCGCAATCCGTTTTTCTTTTTTACCGGCAGATGCAAGCGTCCCATTAACTCGTCAACCACGCAGCCGCCGCCGTGTACGATCAATAAAGGGCGGTCGAAATTACGTTGATAATCCGCCAGCGCGGTGAACAGGTTTTCCATTGCCGCCGGCGTATCCAACAGCACCCCGCCCAGCTTAATCACTAAAGGTCTCATTGCGTTTCCTTATATTAATCCTAAGGTTTCTTCCAAACCGTAACGAATATTGGCACATTGCACCGCCTGCGCCGCCGCGCCTTTCAATAGATTGTCTTCCGCGCCGGCGATAATGATATAACCGTCTTTGCTGGCAAAGCCGATGTCGCAGTAAGGGGTAAATTCCACCGCCTTAATGCTCGGCAGGCCTTCTTCATAAACGCGCACCAAGGGTTTGTGCCGGTAGGCATCGCGGTAAGCCACGCGAATATGTTCGTTATACACATCGGCGTTTAATTTGGCGGTAATCGTCGCCAGAATGCCGCGTTTAAAGTTGCCCAAATGGGGGGTAAAAATCACTTCCGTACCCAAGTGTGCGGCAATTTCCGGCTGATGACGGTGATTAAACACGCCGTAAGGATTTAAGCTGACCTCGCAGAAACTGGAGGTTAACGCCGCTTTACGTCCCGCACCGCTGACACCGCTGACGGCATTAATGACCGGCAGATAGGTTAAATCCAGCAGATTCCGTTCAATCAAAGGTTTCAGACAAAGCTGCGAAACCGTCGGATAACAGCCGGGCAGCGCCACTAAATCCGCGCGAGAAATGGCATCCGACTGCCATTCCGCCAAACCGTACACCGCGTTTTCCAACAGTTCCGGATACTGATGGCTGAAACCGTAATAGTGCGGGTAAAATTCGGCGTCGTTGACCCGAAACGCTCCGGATAAATCAAACACTTTACAATTATTTTGCACGAAAACCGGTGCCAGGTCATGACTGACTTCATGCGCCGTGGCCAGAAAAACCATGTCGTTCGCCTGCGCCAGCGAGGCTAAATCCTCCGGCAACGGCCGCAGGGGCAAATCGGCAATCTGTCGTAAACGCGGATAAAGCGAAGAGATGGGCTTATTGGCGTCCTGACTGGCGCTAGACACATATAAACCGTTCAGTTCAAATTCAGGATGAGAGGCCAGAATGCGTGCAAGTTCAGCGCCGGTATAGCCGCTTGCACCGATAATAATTGCTTTCTGCATAGTAGGTTGTGCCTTATAATTAACGGATAGACCGCTCAAATATGATTAATTATGCTATTATTATGCATAATTAATCACAGATCAATGTTTATTTGTTATAGGATAACACAAATGAAAAAGTTGCCGCCATTTCTTGAGATGTATTCCCGCTTAATCGCCCTGCCGACCGTCAGCAGCGTTGATGCCGAAGCGGATTTGTCAAATAAAGCCTTAATCGATCTACTGGCCGACTGGCTGCATCATCTGGGCTTTAACACGCAGATTATTGCGGTGGAAGGCAGCCGCAATAAATTCAATCTGCTGGCCACTTACGGCGCGGGCGAAGGCGGTTTGTTGCTGGCCGGACATACGGATACCGTGCCGTTTGACGAAGGGCGCTGGACATTTGACCCGTTCAAACTGACGGAAAAAGACGGCAGATTTTACGGTTTGGGCACGGCGGATATGAAGGGCTTTTTCGCTTTCGTGCTGGACGCCATGCGGCATCTGGATTTAAGCAAGCTGCGCAAGCCGTTGCGTATTCTGGCCACCGCCGATGAAGAAACCACCTTAATCGGCGCCAGAACCTTCAGCCGACACAGCAAAATCCGCCCCGATTGTGCCGTTATCGGCGAACCGACCTCGTTAAAACCGGTACGCGCGCACAAAGGACATATCGGCCAAGCCCTGCGCATTACGGGCAAAACCGGTCATTCCAGCGATCCGGCGCGCGGCATTAATGCGATCGAATTAATGCATCAGGCCACCGGCTATTTGATGCAGATGCGCGATGAACTGAAAGAGAAATATTATCACCCTGCTTTTGCCATTCCTTACCCGACCATGAATTTCGGCGCCATTCACGGCGGTGATGCGGTTAACCGGATCTGCGCCTGCTGCGAGTTGCATTTCGACATCCGCCCGTTGCCGAATATCAGCTTAAACGATCTAGATGAGATGCTGCGCGAAAAGCTCAGACCGATGTTCGAGCAATGGGGCGATTTAATCAGCATCCGTTCCTTACACGAACCGACGCCGGGCTACGAATGCGAGCATTCGGCACAGGTGGTGCAGGTGGTGGAAAAGCTGCTGGGAGAAAAATGCGAGGCGGTTAATTACTGTACCGAGGCGCCGTTTATTCAGCAACTCTGCCCGACCCTGGTGCTCGGCCCCGGTTCGATCGAACAGGCCCATCAGCCGAACGAATACCTTGCGGCAGATTTTATTCGCCCGACGACGGCATTATTAAACCGGCTGATCGGCCATTTCTGCGCATAGCCGCAACCCGTAGCCAAAATCAAAAGTGCGGTGCTTTTTTCGGCGGAATTTTAAGATAAAACCCACGAAAAAATCACCGCACTTTCTTATGCCGTATTATTTCAATAAATCTTCATTTTTGGCGTGGTTCCATTTGCCGCGTTTTTTATCCATATATTGAAAATATTCGTTGGTAAACGTGCCTTGCGAACAGGTCAGTTTATCGCGCCGCGCATTCACCGTTTTGCCCGCCAGCGCCTGATTCAGGGTATCCGGCCCGGTCAGGCAGAATACGCCGCCGTCAATGCGCCGCTGTTCGATATTGTCGATAATGATATCCAGCGTATCTTTCAAAAACGGGTTGCCCTTTGCGCTGGCTAAAAAGAAATTGGTGTATTTATTGCGGCGGGTAATCACCACTTCCGTATCGGCCGGATCAATAATCGCAGACAAACACCAGACCAGATGTCCGTCGATATCCATATACACGCCGCCTTCGTGATACAGGGTGAAAATCCGCCAGAAATCCGCCTGCGCCGCCCCGTCGGTCAGTTTGGCATAGGCGTTAAAGGTGCGGCTGTCGGCGTGAGCGCGGATATACTCGGCACGTTCCTCGGTGCTGACATAACGATAATCATAGCTGAGCGACAGCAAACGGTTGAGCAGATAATTGCAATACACCGGCAGGGTCACTTTGTTGCTGTAATTGGTTTGCCAGATGGTTTTATTGATTTTGCCGCCCGGCGCGGCTTTTCGTTTGGCCGGGCTGAATGCGGGAATAGTAAAACGCGTTTTCGGAAACAGCAGATGAAACGGATAAGCGAAAATTTTCACTATATTGCCCGACAAACGCAGTAAGCCGTTCGTCGCCAAAATCAGTTTTTCATAGTTGACCGGTTTATTCATGAACTCACCATAAACATCACAAACAAGTGTGTGTACTTTACCAGTTTATTGATAAATAACAAGATTATTGTGAATAAAGCAAGAAGTGAAATGAACTGAAATAAAGTGGTGGGCGATACCGGTCTCGAACCAGTGACCCCCTCCTTGTAAGGGAGGTGCTCTCCCAACTGAGCTAATCGCCCGATAACGGCCTTTCGGCTATCGGTTTTGCCTGTTACGGCAAAATGGAAAGCTAAACTGAGAGTGGTGGGCGATACCGGTCTCGAACCAGTGACCCCCTCCTTGTAAGGGAGGTGCTCTCCCAACTGAGCTAATCGCCCTCGTCAGTTTAAGCATCACAACATAAGACACCGGAAAAAGTGGTGGGCGATACCGGTCTCGAACCAGTGACCCCCTCCTTGTAAGGGAGGTGCTCTCCCAACTGAGCTAATCGCCCTTATGTTGTGGAGTGGCATTATAAGTGTTATGGCATGACAGTCAACACATTTTTGCGCTATTTTGCCCGATCGACGTAAAAATAGGCATAAATTTCGATTTTTTATCGTGCATCGCGGCAAGTCATAGTACAATAATGCGCATTTATTCTTAGCTAAAATAAAGGCACTATAATGAAATCAGAATCCCTTTTTCCCTTAGACCCGAATGTGAAAGTACGCACCCGTTTCGCTCCCAGCCCGACCGGCTATTTACACGTCGGCGGCGCCAGAACCGCGCTGTATTCCTGGTTATACGCCAAACATAACCAGGGCGAATTCGTACTGCGAATTGAAGATACGGATTTGGAGCGTTCCACCCCGCAAGCCACACAGGCGATTTTAGAAGGTATGGCATGGCTGAATCTGAGCTGGGAACACGGCCCTTATTATCAAACCAAACGTTTTGAGCGCTACAATCAGGTGATCGATCAAATGCTGGAACAAGGCCTTGCCTACCGCTGTTACTGCTCGAAAGAACGGCTGGAGGAATTGCGCCACAGTCAGGAACAGCACAAACAAAAACCGCGCTATGACCGCCATTGTCTGAATGATCACAGCCATTCACCGGATGAACCGCATGTAGTGCGGTTTAAAAATCCGACGGAAGGTTCCGTGGTGTTTGAAGATGCGGTACGCGGACGGATTGAAATTAGCAACGGCGAACTGGACGATCTGATCATCCGCCGCACCGACGGCTCGCCGACCTATAACTTCTGTGTGGTGGTGGATGACTGGGATATGGGCATCACTCATGTGGTGCGCGGCGAAGATCATATTAACAACACCCCGCGCCAGATTAATATTCTGCAAGCGTTGGGCGCGCCGATCCCGACTTATGCTCATGTTTCCATGATTCTCGGCGACGACGGTCAGAAACTGTCCAAACGTCACGGCGCAGTCAGCGTCATGCAGTACCGCGACGACGGCTATTTGCCGGAAGCGCTGGTTAATTATCTGGTTCGTTTGGGCTGGGGACACGGCGATCAGGAAATTTTCAGCCGCGAAGAAATGATTGCCTTGTTCGATCTGCATTCCGTCAGTAAATCCGCCAGTGCGTTCAATACGGAAAAATTGCAATGGCTGAACCAGCATTACATGAAAACGCTGGATCCCGCCTATGTGGCGCAGCACCTCGCCTGGCACTATCAGGCACAGGGCATCGACACCACAAACGGCCCGGCGCTGGCGGACATCGTCACAATGCTGGCGGAACGCTGCAAAACGCTGAAAGAAATGGCTGCAGCAAGCCGCTATTTCTTTGAAGACTTCGACACGTTCGACGAAAGTGCGGTGAAAAAACACTTTAAATCCGCCGCCGTTGCACCGTTGGAAAAAGTGAAAGAAAAACTGACCGCACTTGAGCACTGGGATCTGCACGGCACCCATCAGGCCATTGAGCAAACCGCCGCCGAACTGGGCGTCGGCATGGGCAAAGTCGGTATGCCGCTGCGCGTGGCCGTAACCGGCGCCAGCCAATCGCCTTCCATGGATGTGACACTGGTCGCCATCGGCCGCACGCGCACATTGGCGCGCATTCAGAACGCCATTGATTTTATTCGGGCGAAAAATGCTTAATATTTCGTCTGCCGGAAGAATATTCACGATTTTCTGTTGACAGGAAGGAGAGCGAAATTTATCATTAGCGCCACGAACAGAATGACGGGGATATAGCTCAGTTGGGAGAGCGCTTGAATGGCATTCAAGAGGTCGTCGGTTCGATCCCGATTATCTCCACCAAATCCTAGCCTTATCAATTGATAAGGCTTTTTGTTGGCCGCAAAGCCGATAACTCCGCCGCCTGATTTAACGTCCGCATCATTCCCGCCGGTTATTTTATGTAACATTTTAATCTAAAACCGAACTTGAATTTCCGCACATTATCGTGTTAAATCACCTCCAGTTAGATAGATTTCATCAGGTCAAAGATTTTATGTGCCAGCTACTCGGAATGAACTGTAATACCCCGACAGATATCGTGTTCTCTTTTGAAGGCTTCCGCCGCCGTGCGGGGTTGACGGATTGCCACTCGGACGGCTTCGGCATCGCCTTTTTCGAAGGCAAGGGCGTGCGCATTTTCCGCGACAATCATCCCGGTCATTCATCGCCTATCGCCGATTGCGTTAAACAATATAACATTAAATCCTTAAATGTGATTGCGCATATCCGCAAAGCCACGCAGGGCGATGTGAATATCGAAAACACTCATCCGTTCATCCGCGAAATCTGGGGCGAAAACTGGGTATTCGCGCACAACGGCAACCTGAATACGCTGCCGGATATGTCGGAAAGTTTCTGCCAGCCGATCGGCTCCACCGATTCGGAAACCGCATTCTGCTATATGGCAGAACAGCTGAAAAACCGTTTTCGGAAAAAACCGACGGAAAAACAAATCTTTACCGCCATTCAGGAAATCAGCGCAGAATTATCCTCGCGCGGCACGTTTAACTTTATTCTGTCCAACGGCGAGTGGATGATCGCCCATTGCTCCACCAATCTGCATTATCTCATCCGTAAAGCGCCGTTCGGCACCGCACAACGCATTGATGACGACAGTGTGATTGACTTCCGCGATTATGCCAAAGACGGCGATCAAATCGTGATTATCGCCACCTTCCCGATTACCAAAAACGAAGTCTGGACCAAAATGGAACACGGCGGCTTCGCTTTCTTTAAAGAAGGGGAAAAAGTGTATGAAATCCTCGGCACCCCGAAAGACGCCGTTGACGACGGCACTTTAGGCAAGCAAAAGGCGGCATAATCAGGCGAAAAACGGCGCGATCGCAGCGCCGTTGGTATTGTCGTTATATCTTTTCTTTATATCATCCGCTCCCTCGATTAAAACCCAATGTTAAATTCTGGTAAACAATCCGCCATGCTTTAGCCGGTTTTAAACTAAAAAATGAGATCCTTTTCACAAATCGGATATCTTTATTTGAAATATTTCTCCAATCAACATATTATTCCGCACCGAAACTCGGCATATTTGCCAATATGCCGTTTCAGGCTGAAAACAACACATAAAAAACCAAAATAAACAAGAAATATGGGGATGTATATGGTTAACGATTCTTCCGTTAAATGGAACAAATTTGATTTACTTTGGGCGTTAAATTTATTCGGAACCGCGGTTGGCGCCGGGGTGTTATTTTTACCGATTAACGCCGGTATGGGCGGCTTCTGGCCATTAGTGGTGATGGCAATCTTAGTCGGCCCGATGACCTATTTTGCGCACCGGGCGCTGTCACGATTCGTCTTATCGTCTTCCGTTGAAGGCAGCGACATCACCGAAGTGGTGGAAGAACATTTCGGCAAAAACGCCGGTAAACTGATTACCCTGCTTTATTTCTTCGCCATTTTCCCGATTTTATTAATCTACGGCAACGGCATCACCAACACGGTGGATTCCTTTATCGTCAACCAAATGGGCTTAGCCTCGCCGAATCGCGTGGTATTGTCTTTCGTGCTGATTGCTTCGCTAATTTCGGTTATGTTAATGGGCGAAAAAATCATGCTGAAAATTACCGAGTTTCTGGTTTATCCGCTGGTGCTGATTTTATTCGTGCTGTCTATTTACCTGATTCCCGAATGGAATACCTCAATGCTGCACGAAATGCCGACCGCACAGGGTTTTATCACCACATTATGGATCACCATTCCGGTATTGGTATTCTCCTTTAACCACTCGCCGGCGATTTCCTCTTTCTCACAATCGCAACAACGCCAATATAAAGAGCGGACGGTCACCGAAAAACATGCCGCGCACACGTTAAAAGGCACCGCCACGATTCTGCTGTTTTTCGTGATGTTCTTCGTGTTCAGCTGCGTGCTGACCTTAACCCCGGAAGAACTGGCGCTGGCTAAACAGCAAAATATCAGTATTCTGTCTTTCCTGGCCAATAAATTCGAGAACCCGTATATCTCTTATTTCGGTCCGTTGGTCGCGTTTTTAGCCATTACCAGTTCATTCTTCGGCCATTATTTAGGCGCCAAAGAAGGCTTGGAAGGGCTGTTTGTTAAAATGACCGACAATCACAAGATTAATCGCAAAAAACTCAATTATATGACCGCACTTTTCTTCCTGATTACCCTGTGGGGCGTGGCGATCGTCAATCCGAGTATTCTGGGATTAATCGAATCTTTCGGCGGGCCGATTATTGCCGCGATTCTGTTTATTATGCCGATGTACGCCATCCGTAAAATTCCGGCCATGCAGCGTTATCAGGGGCAGCTCAGCAATGTGTTTGTCACCGTGATGGGCATTATCGCGATTTCCGCCGTCATCTATGGCTTATTCTAAAAATTAATGTAAAATAACGCGCTTTTTTATCATAACAAAATAACCGGCCCTTTTCTGACGAAGGGCCTTTACATCAGTAGGCACAAAATGATTAGCGTTTTTGATATTTTCAAAATAGGCGTCGGGCCGTCCAGTTCGCACACCGTCGGGCCGATGAAAGCGGGAAAACAGTTTATCGACGATTTGATCGAGCAAAATCTGCTGGAACGCGTCAGCCATATTAAAGTCGATGTTTACGGTTCCTTATCCATGACCGGTCTGGGACACAATACGGATATCGCCATTATTATGGGGCTGGCGGGCTATCTGCCGCACGATGTGGATATCGATCTGATTCCGTCATTTATTTCCGAGGTAAAACGCACCGCACTTTTACCGCTGGCGCAGGGCAAAAAAACCGCGCAATTCGATTATGCGCAGGATATGAGGTTCCATCAAACCTTTTTACCGCTGCACGAAAACGGTATGACGCTGACGGCACTGGCGGGCGAAGCGCTGCTGTACCGCCAGACTTATTATTCTATCGGCGGCGGCTTTATCGTTGATAAAGCGCATTTTAACCAACCGGCGGAGCAACCGCTTGCCGTGCCGTATCCGTACAAAAACGCGGCGGATATTCTGCACCATTGTAGTGAAAGCGGTCTGTCGTTATCCAGCGTCATGCTGAAAAATGAAATCGCCCTGCATGGAAAAGCCGCCCTCAGCGAACACTTACAAGCGGTATGGCAAACCATGCACGCGTGTATCGAACACGGTATCCACACCGAAGGCGTGTTACCGGGGCCGCTGAAAGTGGCGCGCCGCGCCGCCACGCTGTATCGCACTTTGCAAGCCAATAACGGGCTGTCCAATGATCCGATGAAAATCATCGATTGGGTGAATATGTTCGCGCTTGCGGTCAATGAAGAAAACGCCGCCGGCGGACGGGTGGTGACTGCGCCGACCAACGGTGCCTGCGGCATTGTGCCGGCGGTGCTGGCCTATTATGAGAAATTCATCTCTGCGTTAACGCCGGAAATCATCGAGCGTTACCTGCTGGCTTGCGGCATGATCGGTTCACTGTATAAAATGAACGCCTCTATTTCCGGCGCCGAAGTCGGCTGTCAGGGCGAAGTGGGCGTTGCCTGTTCAATGGCGGCGGCGGGCTTAACCGAAATTTTAGGCGGCAGTCCGGAACAGGTTTGCACCGCAGCGGAAATCGCCATGGAACACAATCTGGGGCTGACCTGCGATCCGGTCGGCGGTCAGGTACAGGTGCCTTGTATCGAACGCAACGCGATTGCCTCGGTAAAAGCGATCAATGCCAGTCGCATGGCTTTGCGCCGTACCACCATTCCGCGCGTTACGCTGGATAAGGTGATCGAAACCATGTACGAAACCGGTAAAGATATGAACGCGAAATACCGCGAAACCTCGCAGGGCGGCTTAGCCATTAAAGTGGTCTGCTCGTAACGCAACTCACCCCATACCGCATGGATGGGGTGATATTTTTTACACCAAGCGCTTAAACCGCTTATTCGAACTCTAATTCCACCGCACTTTCGCCCAGCATATCCACCAGCGCCGCCAGCAGATCATCGGTCGGATTCACCGACCACTGCACGCCGAACCGCAGCAGCGCTCTGCCCTGCGGACTTTGATAATAAATATGCAGCGGTAAGCTGCCGCCGCTGTAAGGGGTGAGCGTTTGTTTGAATTTTTTCATAAACGGGGCGGTAATCTGTTCCTGCGACAAACTCAGCGCCAGACTTTTGGCATAGCGACTGCGGGCTTCATCCAGCGTCATCAGTTCGCGTACCGACATTTTCAGCCCCTGTGAAAAATCATCGAAACTCACCTGCCCCGACACAATCACCACGCTATCTTTCTGTAACTTATCGCCAAAGCGCTCCAGCGCATCGGCAAACAACGTAATATCCAAACGTCCGGAACGGTCGTCCAGCGTCGCAATCCCCAGCCGATTGCCTTTTTTGGTCACCGCAAAACGGGCATTGACGATCAGACCGCTGGCCGTACTGATTTGCCCGCGATAATTCGGCACCAAATCTTTCAGGCGGTTCGAACTGTAATGCGACAGTTCTTTCAGATAACGGCTGATCGGGTGGCTGCTTAAATACAGCCCGAGCGTTTCCCGTTCGCCGTCCAGAATTTGTTTTTCCGTCCAGCGCGGCGTATTGGCATAGGCGGTTTCCACATCTTCCGGACTTTCGGTCAGCACACCGAACATATCCGCCTGCCCGATCGCTTCGTCTTTGGCATGTTGATCGGAGGCACGCAGCGCATCTTCCAGATTCTTCGACAGCGCGGCACGATGCGGCCCCAGCTTATCGAAAGCGCCCGACATAATCAGGCTTTCAAAGGTACGGCGATTGATTTTTTTCAAATCCACTCTGGCGCACAGATCAAATAAATCCTTGAAAATTCCGCCCTTGTTGCGCGCTTCCACCAAGGCTTCGATCGGCCCTTCGCCCACGCCTTTAATCGCCCCAATGCCGTACACGATTTCGCCGTTATCGTTCACACTGAAATGGTGCTTGCCGGTGTTAATATCCGGCGGCACCACGGTTAATCCCATGCGCAGACATTCATCATAAAAACCGACGATTTTATCGGTGTTATCCATTTCCGAGGTCATCACCGCCGCCATAAATTCCGCCGGATAATGGGCTTTCAGCCAGAGGGTTTGATAAGACACCAGCGCATAGGCGGCGGAGTGGGATTTATTAAAGCCGTAACCGGCGAATTTTTCCACCAAATCGAAAATTTTCATCGCCAGATCGCCGTCGATCCCGTTTTTGATCGCCCCGTCTTTAAACACGGAACGCTGTTTCGCCATTTCCTCCGGTTTTTTCTTACCCATGGCACGGCGCAGCAAATCCGCACCGCCCAGCGTGTAGCCCGCCAAAACCTGCGCAATCTGCATCACCTGTTCCTGATACAGAATAATGCCGTAGGTCGGCTCCAGAATCGGTTGCAGGGAAATATGCTGATATTCCGCATCGGGATAAGAAATTTCTTCCTCCCCGTGTTTACGGCGGATAAAGTTATCCACCATGCCCGATTGTAACGGGCCGGGACGGAACAGCGCCACCAGCGCGATAATATCTTCAAAACAGTCCGGCTTCAGGCGTTTGATCAAATCTTTCATACCGCGCGATTCGAGCTGAAACACCGCGGTGGTTTCCGAATTCAGCAATAAATTGAAGGAAGCGGCATCATCCAGCGGAATGCGGTTAATATCCACCGGCGGCTTGCCCTCTTTCGCCTGACGGGCGTTGATCATATCCAGCGCCCATTTAATGATGGTCAGGGTACGCAAGCCCAAAAAGTCGAATTTCACCAGTCCGGCGTATTCCACGTCATTTTTATCGAAATGGGTCACCGGATGTTTGCCTTCGCTGTCGCAATACAACGGCGAAAAATCGGTGATCAGCGTCGGCGAAATCACCACTCCGCCCGCATGTTTACCGGCGTTGCGCGTCACCCCTTCCAGTTTGCGCGCCATATCTATCAGCGCTTTAACCTCTTCGTCGCTGTCATAAATTTCCGGCAAGCGCGGTTCCACCTCAAAGGCTTTCGCCAGCGTCATACCGGGATCCGGCGGCACCAGTTTGGAAATCCGATCGACAAAACCGTAAGGATGGCCGAGTACCCGCCCCACATCGCGAATTACCGCTTTGGCCGCCATCGTGCCGAAGGTAATAATCTGCGACACCGCACCGCGCCCGTAGGTTTCCGCCACATGATCAATCACCCGGTCGCGGCCGTCCATACAGAAATCCACGTCGAAATCGGGCATGGACACACGTTCCGGATTCAGAAAACGCTCAAACAGCAGATCGAATTCCAGCGGATCCAAATCGGTGATTTTCAGCGCGTAAGCTACCAATGAGCCGGCGCCGGAACCGCGTCCCGGGCCGACGGGAATATCGTTATCTTTCGACCATTGGATAAATTCCATCACGATCAGGAAATAACCGGGAAAGCCCATTTGGTTAATCACATCCAGCTCGATTTGCAGGCGCTGATCATATTCCGCCCGCCGCTGCGCCCGCTCCCGTTCGTCGGGAAACAGAAATTTCAACCGCTCTTCCAACCCGTCGCGGGATTTTTTAATCAGATAATCTTCCGTACTCAAATCGCCGGTGGGAAACTGCGGCAGAAAATATTCGCCCAGCCGAATGGTGACATTACAACGCTGCGCGATCAGCACGCTGTTGGCCAGCGCCGACGGAATATCGGCAAATAATTCGCACATTTCCTGTTCGGAACGGAAATATTGCTGTTCGCTGTACAATTGCGGCCGTTTCGGATCGTCCAGCGTAAAGCTGTCATGAATGGCGACCCGGATTTCATGGGCTTCAAAATCCTCCGCCGCCAGAAAACACACATCGTTGGTCGCCACCACCGGCAACTGCCGCTGCTCCGCCAACGCCACCGCCGCCTGAATATAACGTTCTTCGTCGGCACGTCCGGTGCGGGTTAAGGTGAGATAAAAATGATCAGGGAAATACGTCTGATAAAAAGCCAGCGCGCTGTCGGTCTCGTCGGCGGCTTCTTTCAGCAATTTCTTGCCCACATCGCCGTTGCGTCCGCCGGACAGAATAATGATCCCGTCACGGTGTTCAATCAGCCATTGCTGATCGATATAAGGCAAATCGCTGTAGCCCCGTTCATAGGCTTTGGACAGCAATAAGGTGATATTGTGATAACCGGTGTTGTTTTTCGCCAGCAAAGTGAGTTCGAACGGCTCATCGCCCATTAACTCGCTTTTTACCAGCACATCGGCGCCGATAATCGGTTTGATGCCGCTGGATAACGCTTCGCCGTAAAAACGCACCAGCCCGCAGAAATTGGTAAAATCGGTCAGCGCCATCGCCACCATGTGATGCTGCACACAGGTTTTCACTAACGGTTTGACTTTGGCAATACCATTAATCATGGAAAAATCACTGTGAACGCGCAGGTGCACGAAACGGGGTTGCGACATAAAAAATCCTTCATTCAAGACCGAAAGTGCGGTCTATTTTAACGGGATTTTTCGGTCAGCGAAAGGATAAAAAATACGGCGCCGAAAGCACGGTTATCCTCACTCGGCGGCAATCGCCTGCGCACAGGCATAGGCCGAACTCCACGCCCACTGGAAATTATAACCGCCCAGCCAGCCGGTAACATCCAGCACTTCGCCGATAAAATACAGCCCCTTTACCGACATACATTCCATGCTTTTGGACGAAATCGCCGCGCAATCCACTCCGCCCATCGTGACCTCCGCAGTGCGGTAGCCTTCGGTGCCGTTCGGCCGAACCTGCCAGCGATGAATCAGATTTGCCAGATTTTCGCACCGCACTTTGCTTAACTGCGCCAGCGCGCCATCCTGCAACATACCGCGTTGCAGCCACAATTCCACCAGCTTATTCGGCAGCAGGCGGGATAACGCCGTTTTCAGCCACATGTTCGGCGAACTGGCGCGCAATGCCTGCAAATACGCGCAGATATCCTGCGCCGGCAGCAAATCGATACTCAGCCCTTCGCCCGGCTGCCAGTAATTGGAAATCTGCAATATCGCCGGCCCCGACAAACCGCGGTGAGTAAATAACAGATGATTGGTGAAGGCTTGACCGCAATGTGCCGTGACCGTCGCCGGCAGCGCAATGCCGGCAAGTGCGGTGTAAAATTTCTCCGTTTCCCGCCAGGTGAATGGCACCAGAGCCGCACGCGGCGCCACCACCGGCAAGCCGAAATGTTCCGCCAGCTGATAACCGAAAGGGCTGGCGCCCAGTCCCGGCATGGATAATCCGCCGCTGGCCACCACCAGATTTTGGCAATGCCAGCGCTGTCCGTTCGCCAACAGAGTAAAACGCCCCGGCGCGCCCGCACATGCCGCCGTTACCGCGTCAATCTGCCGGCGCAGAAAAATCGTCGCGCCATATTTTTCGCACTCCGCCGCCAGCATGGCCACGATATCCTGCGCGCCGTTATCACAAAACAGCTGACCCAGTTCTTTTTCGTGATAAGGAATGCCGTATGCCTGTAGCATGGCGATAAAATCCCACTGGGTGAAACGCGCCAGCGCGGATTTCACAAAATGCGGATTGCGCGAAAGATAATGCTGCGGCGTCACCTCAAGATTGGTGAAATTACAAAATCCGCCGCCGGACATTAAAATTTTACGCCCGATTTTTTTACCGTTATCCAGCACCGTCACCTGCTTTCCCCGCTTCGCCAGCTGCCCGGCACAAAACAGGCCGGCGGCACCGGCGCCGATAATTAAGGTGTCGGAAAAATGTGTGGTCATAAGCGCGTCCGTCTCACAGAAAAAAGGCGGCGCAATTGTAACAAGATCAGCCGCCTTTGCCTACTGTCAAAACCCGCCCGGCATTTTCACCACAGAAAACGGCAGGCTTGGCGCCTGCCGCGGCGGTTAAAAGTGCGGTCGTTTTTCAGTGTATTTTTCACGCATCGTTCATCGCTATCCGTTCGCCTTGCGGTATTTGTCCAGTAAACGGATATTCACCTTCGCCAGCAAATCGCCGTTCAATTTATAATAGCGGAAATACACGAACAGCTTGACGGCATAGAAAACAATCGGCAATCCGATCATAATCACTTTCATGTAAAAAACGGTGGTTTCGCTTTGCGCCACATTCGGCACATAATCAATGGCGCTTAACAGCACGCCGATCAGAAACGCCGAAACCGCCGAGCCGGCTTTCACCACCATAGTCTGTACGGCGTAAGCGATACTTTCCGAACGAACGCCCAGTTTATATTCGCCGTAATCCACCGTATCCGCCACCATAATCACCTGTAATGTCCAGAACAGCGCGGTGCCGATATTCATCAGTACGCCGGCGACGATAATCAGGAAAATATTTTGGCTGTCGAAAATGCCCGCATAGGCCAGCGTCAGACAGCTTAACATCGGCGCAATGGAAGAAGTTGCCCATAGCACCCGGCGCGACAGGATTTTAGCCAGTCTGGAAAACAGGATAATCACCGCCAGATTGGCGACCCCGGCATAGGACATGTAATAAGGAAACAGCGCCTTATCGCCAGCGACATAGGTGAAATAATAAATGGCGAAAGCGGAAATGATATTGCTGGCGATGTTATAGCACAACGCCATCACCAACAGGCTGGAAAGCTGATCATTGCGCGGAATCAGCGAAATCAGCTGTTTCAGCGGCAATTTGGCGACGGGCTGGTCATTTTGCTGCTGATCGGAGGAATATTTTTCTTTCACATTCACTAAAGTAATCAGAGTAGAAACCATAAAGAATGCGATAATCACCAGCGTAAACATGCGAAAGCCGAAACTTTTATCCTCGCCGCCCACCGCATCCACAAACGGCAGACACACGCCGGCGGTGACAAAGCCGGCCAGACTGGCGAAAAAGCGCGGATAAGGCACCAGTTGTTCCCGCTCGCGCTGATCCAGCGTCAGGGTCGGCGTGAGCGACCAAAACGGAATATCCATCAGGGTATAAGTCATGCCCCATAAAATATAGGTGACCGCAATATAAATGATTAACCCCGTTCCGCTGAAATAATCGGCGCAGAACAGGGAAAACAGTACGATGGAATTTAATACCGTCCCGATCAGAATCCAGGGTTTGAACTTGCCCCAGCGGCTGCGGGTGTTGTTGACAATCCAGCCCATAATCGGATCGTTCACCGCATCCCAGATGCGCGCCACCATAAAAATCGTGCCTACGGCCGCCGCCGAGACGCCGATCACATCGGTGTAATAATACATTAAATACATATACACGATACCGATGGCGAAATCCTTGCCGTAAGCACCGAGTCCGAAACTGATTTTGGTTTTCATGGATAAACTCATCACTCACTCCTTGCTATTCGGTGAAAATCATAGCGGCGGGATGCGCGCCGCTATGGGTTGAACTTAACGGTTAATCCATTGCGGCAACCAGTCTTTGTGGGCAATCAACAACTCATCCACCAGCGCATAAATCTCTTCCAGACTTAGCGCGGCGGCGGTGTGCGGATCCAACATGGCGGCATGATAAATCCGCTCGCGGTTTTCCGTTAATAACGCCTCCGTCGTAAGCCGCTGGACATTAATGTTAGTCTGCATTAATGCCGCCAGATGATTCGGAATCGCCCCCACTTTGGTCGGCGTAATGCCGTTGGCATCCACCAGACAGGCCACTTCGACGCAGCAATCGGACGGTAGATTATCAATTAAACCGGCATTTTTCACATTACCGTAAATCACGCTCGGTGTGCCGGTCCAGATTGAATTGATAATGATGCTGGCATATTCGCGCGACTCCGGCACGCTCAGGCTTTCCGCCTGTTGATAATCCGCCAGATCCTGCTTCCAGCGGGCGATTTGCTCGACACAGCGTTTCGGATATTCATCCAGCGGCACCTGATAACGTTCGATCAGATCCGGGCGGTTCGGCTTGATAAAATACGGGGTATATTCGGCGAAATGCTCTGAGGATTCGGTGACGAAATAGCCGAGTTTTTTCAGCATTTCATAACGAATAATATTGTTACAGCGCGGGTTGTCCGCTCTCGGTTTCGGCGCGCGTCCTGCGCTATAAGCCTCCAGCAGATCGGGGTAAATGCTGACATAACCGCCGTCCGGCAGTTTTTTCTCCAGATGCAGGTAAAACGCCATATGATTGATACCGGCGCACACATAACGCAGGTCATGATGATCCAAATCCAGATCGCGCGCCAGTTCTTCTGCGGTGCCCTGCACCGAATGGCATAAGCCGACCTGTTTGATCTGCGGGTATTTTTCAAACATCGCCCAGCTGTTCATCGCCATCGGATTCACATAATTCAGCATGGTGGCATTCGGGCAGACCTCCAGCATATCCTCGCAGATTTTCCATAAATGCGGTACCGTACGCAGCGCCCGCATAATCCCGCCGACACCCAGCGTATCGGCGATGGTTTGCTCCAAACCATATTTTTTACAGATCTCGAAATCCGTCACGGTGCAAGGTTCATAACCGCCGATTTGAAATGCCACAATCACGAAATCCGCATCACGCAGCGCCGCTTTCTGATCCGTATAGCATTCGATCGTACCGTTGGCGCCAACGGATTTCATCAGTTTTTCAATCACAAAATGCGATTCCGCCAGACGGGTTTCATCAATATCCATCAGTGCGATACGCGCCTGTTTTAAGGCGGGTTTATGAAACACATCGCCTAAAATATTTTTCACGAATACGGTGGAACCTGCGCCGATAAAGGTAATTTTCGGGGAATTCATAGCATTGCTCCTGTTTAAGTATGAAATAAACCGCTAACAAACGAAAAATCATTGTCGATAATCATCATGACACAGAACGACACCGGATTTCGTTTCGGATTTAACGGTAAAATTCCCGAAAACTCATTTTTATCGATCCAACAACCATAATCTGAGCTTTCAGGAATTTTTAGATAAAAAATGCTATTTTTCTTTTCCCGCCGGTGTTACCCTTAAGGCGGTCAATCACAGTATTTTTGACGGAATTGCCGTTTGATGCGGCGGCAAACAGCCCGTAAAACAAGCCAAAGTGCGGTGGAATTTATGCCCGAAATCAACCTTGCAGCAACCCACGCCGATAAGACGATATACGGTAAGAAAATCGTCAGTCCGCTGTCCCTGTATTCGGATCGGCAATCACTCAATGTGGAATTACAGCAGCCGCCGAACGTGATGGACGGTTATCACTGGCACGGTCATATGGAAATCAATATTCCGTTCGACGGCGATGTGGCATATATGTTTAACGGTCGGCACGTCACTCTAACCGCCGGGCATATCGCCTTATTCTGGGCATCGGTGCCGCATCGGGTGGTGAATTGCAAAAACTGCCGCACCATGGCGGTGCTGGATATTCCGGTGCATTTGCTGCTGTCATGGCCGCTGCCGCATAACCTGATCAACCAGCTGACGCATGGTATTGTGATCCAATCGGCGCAACCCGATCTGGTGAGCGAATTTGAAGTACGGCGCTGGGAAAATGAACTGCAATCCGATAATCTGAACCGCCAGCAGCTGGTTTATGATGAAATTCAGCTGATGATCAAACGCCTCAGTCTGGACGGCTGGACACTGCTGCTGGAAAACGTTTATCATCTGAATCAGCATGTCAAATCCTCCCGCCACGGGCAGCATTATGTCAGCCTGATGCTGGATCATATCGCCAATCATCACAGCATGCCGTTGACGGTCGCCGATGTGGCGAACGCGGTCGGGCTGAACGCCAACTACGCCATGGGACTGTTTCAAAGCGTGATGCAGCTGACGATTAAGCAATATATTACGATGATGAAAATCAACCACGCCAAAGCGCTGTTAAGCGAAACGGACAAAACCATGCTGGATATTTCACTGACGGCCGGTTTTAATGCTATCAGCCGTTTTTACGATAATTTTCAGAAATATACCGGCACCTCGCCGCAAAATTACCGTAAACGGGTTCGCGCCAATGACAGCATCATCGGCACAAACAACCGTTAAGCGCACGCCGCGCCTTATTGCCGCCCCTGCCGCAGCATTTCCGCCATTTGCATACGCTGAATAATGGCGCGCCGATCCACATCCGCTTTACCGCTGTCGAGAATCTGCTGCCATAAATTCAGCGCCTGCGTATAATCCGCATGCAAAAACGCCTCGCCCGCCAGCAGTGATAAACTGGCGGTTTCTGCCGGCTCCTGCCGTAGCGCGCTGTCCAGTAAACGACGAACGCGCGGCGTAATCTGCTGGCCGGCCTGATAATACAGCGCGGTTGCCGCCAATCCCAGAATCGGCGCTTTGCTGCCGCTGAGTTTTTCCGCATTGCCGTAAGCGGTTAGGGCGTTGTCGAACTGATTATTCAGCATATAAGCCTGCCCCAGTTCAAGCCATTGCTGCGCATCATTCGGATCACGGCGCAGTCGGTTTTGAATCGCGGCGATATAATCCGCGTTTTTCTCCGCCGCACCGGCTTCCGCCAGACGCTGCCGCTCGGCGCGAACCGTCCGTTCGCCCTGTAAAACCGTCGTGAAACGATCCAGGGTAAAATAGCCGCCGACCGGTAACAGAATCAAAAGCGCCAGCAGCAAACATTTAAGCCGAAAACCGACCGCACTTTTTAGCCCGTCCGCCGGTATGGCAAAGTGCGGTTGATTTTCCATCAGTTTTTCATCCGCCAGTAAACGCTGCGCAAGCTCATCGGCAAGTTCGCTGTCCGTACAGCTTGCCGCCTGTTGCTGATACAGGGCGATATTCTGCCGGCGACGATAATTTTGCCGCCAGTTTATGTGGGCGTTCAGCGGCGCAAAAATCAGCAACGCCGGCAAGATAAAAATCAGGATACCGAGAAAAAATACTGTCATTCGTCATTCCGTTTTTGCAATAAGCGTTTTAGTGCCTGCCGCTGTGCGTCATCCAGCGGTTCACGGCGTGTCTGCATACCGCCGGCATAACGCCACACGGCGGCCACGCCCGCCAACAGCAGCACGAAAGGCAGCCCCCATAATGCCGCGGTCGTCCATTTAAACGGGGGATTGTAGCGCACGAAATCGCCGAAACGTTCGGTCATCCGCGCGACAATCTGCTGATCGGATTGCCCGTCGTCCACCATGCGATAAACTTCAAGGCGTAAGTCATAGGCAATCGGCGAATTGGATTCCACTAGATTCTGGTTCTGGCACTGCGGGCAGCGCAACGATTTTGCCAGCGCCACCGCCCGCTGGCGATCCTCGCTGTTTTTAAACTGATAGGTATCCACCATTTCGGCGCGCAGCGCCACGCTCAGAACTAACAGCAGCAACCAAATACAGTGTTTCACGGTTTGTCCTCCGTTAATGCGGTGATAAGCGGCATAAATTCCTGCTGCCAGACCTGCTCATTCAATACACCGGCATAGCGATAACGGATAATACCGTGCGCATCCAGCAGATAGGTTTCCGGCGCGCCGTCCACACCGAGCTTCAGCGCCAGCGCGCCCTTGCTGTCATCAATCACCAAAAGAAAAGGGTTGCCGCGTTTGGCCAGCATATCCAGCGCACTTTGTCGGTTATCGCGGTAATTCAGACCGACGATTTTCACCCCCTGCTGCGCCAGCCCCATTAAAAACGGGTGTTCCTGCTGACAATATACGCACCAGCTGCCCCACACGTTCAGCACAAAAATACCCGTCGGCAGATTGCGGTTATTCAGTGTATTTGCGCTCTCGAACAGGTCGGGCTGATAAAATTCCGGTATCGGTTTGCCGATTAACGCCGAGGCGATTTTTTTCGGATCCTGCTGTAAGCCGGACAGCAGTAAGCCGCACAATGCGAGAATCAGCAATAAGGGGACAGACAGCAGAATTTTTTTATACATCGCCTTGCTTCCTTAAGCCTAATGCGCCGCACAATGCGCCCAGCGCCATCAATATGCCGCCCAGCCACAACCAGCGCACAAACGGTTTGTAATGCAGACGGAAGGTAAACTCGCCGCGGCCGGTTTTATCGCCCATCACGATATACAGATCACCCAGCCAGCCGGATTGCAGCCCCACTTCCGACATAGTCATGCCGCGCACGTCATAATAGCGGCGTTCGGGATAAAGTGCGGTGATTTTTTTGCCGTTTTTGAAAATATCAAAATGTGCTTTCTCGCTGGTATAATTCGGCCCCAGTTCATTGCTGAAACCGAGGTAACGGAATTCGTAACCGCTTAGCTGCCGGCTTTGCTGCGGCGCCAGACGAACGCCGATTTCGCTACCGAAATAACCCGACATCACCGCGCCTATCACCGTTACCGCCACGCCGCCGTGAGCAAACAACACGGCACAGCGTTTGAAAGTCGGTTTATAACGCAATGTGCAGCATGTGGTCAGCAGCAGCCAGATCGCAAGGCTCAGCAAAAACCATGCCAGCATATTAAAATGCAGACTTGCTTCCTGCCGCAGCGTCAATTCAATCAGCAGATACGCCAAGCCAAAGGCCGGCAGCGACAATACGGCATATTTTCTCGGCAGCGGGCGGCGGATGTGTTTCCAGTCCGTTGCCGGCACAAACAGCATTATCACCAGCAGCACAACGAACAGCGGCAAAAACACGGTATTAAAATAAGGCGCGCCGACGGAAATCGATCCCCAACCCAGCGTGCTGAACAGCAGCGGATAAAAGGTGCCGAGAAAGACGCTGACGGTGGCGATGCTGAAAATCAGGTTTGCCGCCAGCATGGCGCTTTCCCGCGAAAACAGGGAAAAACGCACCGCACTTGCCGGCGCTTTCGCTTTCAAAGCGAAAACGCTCAACGCACCGACGCTCAGCAGAAAGAACAAAATCAGCAGTGCCGCACCGCGCTGGTTATCCATCGCAAAGGCATGCACCGAAGTCAGTACACCGGAGCGGATAATAAAGGTACCCAACAGGCTGAAAGCAAAACTGAACAGAGAAAATAAGATCGTCCAGTAGGAAAAAATACCGCGTTGTTGCGTCACCGACAGGCTGTGTAATAACGCCAATCCTAGCAGCCACGGCATCAGGGAGGCGTTTTCCGCCGGATCCCAGAACCACCAGCCGCCCCAGCCCAGTTCGTAATACGCCCACCAGGCGCCCAGCATGATACCTAAGGTCAAAAACAGCCAGGCCACCAATACCCACGGGCGCATCCAGCGGGCGATTGCCGCATCCAAATGCCCGCTCACCAATGCCGCCAAGGTTAAGGCGAAATTAACCGCAAATCCGACATAACCGAGGTAAAGCAAGGGCGGATGGAAAATTAATCCGATATCCTGCAACATCGGATTTAAATCGCGCCCCTCCGGCGGTGGCGGGAACAATCGCAGAAACGGATCGGAAAAAAACAGGATAAATACCGTCAAACCGAGACTGACAAGCCCCAGCAAAGATAAGGTGCGGGCGGCGAGAAGCGGGTCGATTTTACGGCTGAAAAAGGCAAACGCGCTCATCCACAGGCTCAATGAAAACAGCCAGAACAGCATCGAGCCTTCATGGCCGCCCCAAGTGGCCGCGAGTTTAAACAAAAGCGGCAATTGGGAATTGGCATGCGCCGCCACATATTGCACGGAAAAATCGTCGGTGGCCAAGGCATAGGCCAGCAACGCAATGGAAAGTGCGGTGAAAACGGCGAATAAATAGGTGAAATGCCAGGCAAGCCGGATTAAACCCGGCTGACGGCGAATGATGCCGATTTGCGGTATGACAGCGAGCAATACCGAACAGGTCAACGCGATAAGTAAAGCAAGAAAGCCGAGTTCCGGGAGCATCATGTTGTATAAAAGTTTAATTAAAACGCATAACCGTCGTGATGACATCACGCGGCAAACTATGTTGATTAACGGAGCGGATTAATGACATATCGGGCGGACACAATGGCCCGCCCGACGTCGTCTTTTATCCTGTCAAATGACTGTGTCAGGCCAGCGTCATTTGTCCTGCGTACAGGACAAAATAGCGCAGACAAAGCACGCCGACTAATCCCAGCACCGCAACCAGCAGCATAAAACCTTTGCGGTGTTTCAGGCTGTCTTTCGCCACGGCGTTGAGCAGCAATGGTAACACAATACCGATGCCGACGACACCAATCCAGAACACATTTGCCCAGAAACCGCCTAAAAGTGCGGTCTGAAATGCGACGGTTTTCTGACCGCCGCCGAGATATAATCCGACAAAAAAGGCGAACAGCAAGAAAGCTTCAATTAACACCACCGGCAATTCAAATTTATGCAGGAAGGCAATGGAGGCCGAATGCGTGCTTTCTTTGGTAAACAGCAGCGTACATACAATCAGCGCCGCAATCCCTGATGAAGTACCGGACGCCAAAAATAATGCCGGCAAAACCGGGTTATTCAGCATCGGGTAGCTGACCAGCGCGGAAAGCAGGAAGCCGGTATAAGCGCCGAGGGCGACACTTAAGATCAGCGTAATGATTTCAATCGGGCCGGTAAATTTGGCGATAAAATCAATGGTTTTTTCCGCAAAATCGGTCAGTTTCGGGATAAAACGCTTAACCAGATTCAACACCCAGAATTTGAAAATAACCGCCAGCCATAGGATCAAAAACAGCATGTACACCTGGAATAACATCACCCCCATGGACATAATCGAGGTGTGGTGATAGTTAAACATTAAATACCAGAATGTCCAGGGTTTGGTTAAATGGAAAATCAATAACAACAAACCGAGGATAATGCTCACCGGCGCCAGCCACGCATTACAGCGCAGTACATTGTTTTCTTCCGGCCGCTCTCCGGCAAGGCCGCTGCGTTTGAGCAATACGGCCAGCATTGTGGCACCGGCGGAAATCCCCAATAAAAAGAGATAAACGGCAATCGGACCGTCCCATACCAGAGACGGAAAATGAAACGGACTATTCATCGTCTAATCTCCCCCGGGCGTGCCGGCACATGATAGAGATTCGGATCGGTGCCGAGCTCTACTTTCGTGCGGTAAACTTGTTTCTCTTTCAGTTTTAAGGAAATGGCGCTGTGCGGATCATTGGTATCGCCGAAGGTCAGCGCCTTGGTCGGACAGGCCTCCACACAGGCCGGCTGTTTGCCTTTCGCCAGATTGGTATCGCGGCAGAAGTTGCACTTATCGGCCGATTTATACACCGGGTGAATAAAACGTACACGATACGGGCAGACGGCAATACAATACTGGCAACCGACGCACAGATCCTTATTCACATCCACGATTCCGGTCGCTGCATCAATATAAGAGGCGCCCGTCGGACAAACCGCAACACAAGGCGCATTCGTGCAATGCTGACAGGAATGGCGGAAAAATTCATATTTCACATCGGGAAATTCACCATAAGGCTTGCTGCGAATAATTTCCAGACGCGAAACCCCTTGCGGCACCTGATTCGTCTCACGGCAAGCGTCCATACAGGCCGTGCAACCGATACACGCGCTTTCATCGTGTAGCATTGCATAGCGAATTGGCTGCTTTTCCGTTGGACTTTGTGCCGCCGATTTCATTGTTGTTCCCGTCATCAGGATTAACGCTCCCATGCCGGAAACAAAACTACGGCGTGAGCAAGCTGTCATTTTTTATCCTTTTGTTCGGTGGCTGGGTCTTCGGTTTTCAACTGTTGTGCTTTACGTTTCTGCTGTTCGCCATGGCAATCCACACACAGTTTCACCTGTTCTTTCGGCGCAATGCCCTTCATTTTATCCTTTTCCGGATGCAGCGTATGGCAGCTGGCACAAGGCAGTTTCATCGCGTGAACATCATGCGCCCACAGTTTTTCGCGCAGTTTTTCCGGCTGATGGCAAGAAAAACAGACTTTATTTTGTTCCTGCACCGAATACATCGGCGGTTCGTCACTGAAAATATTGCCGTCAAAGCGCATCACATCTTTCGCACCGCGCCGGTGATCTTCGGAAATATTGCCGTGACAGCTGACGCAGGTAATCGGCTTTCCGGTACTCGGGTTGGTTTTGGATAAATGCAGACCGTGGAATTTACCGAAGTGTAAATCGCCGCCGGATTGCTCGTCATTGGCGTCCAGTTTATGACATTTGGCGCAATATTCATTCGGGTTGCGCTGATTTTCCAGCGTCGGCTCATAGCTAAGCTTATTGTCCGGCGCCGTTTGTGCCGCTGCAGGCAAGGTCAGCATCATCGCCCCCGCTATCGCCGCAACGGTCATCATTTTTTTTAATACAGAGTTCATGTTCATTACCTCAATTCGTTGCTCGGCTAAACCGCACTTAGGTTAATAAGTGCGGTCATATTTTTGATTATTTTGCAGGAGGCGCTTCAAAAATTAAGCCTTTATCAATGGCTTCTTTGTTCCATTGCGGCACAATTTCTTTGAGGAATTTTTCTTTATCCGCACGTTCTTTCTCAATATCGATACCCATGACTTTCCAGGCATTTTCTGCAGTGGAAATATCAGGCACTTTAACCGGAGTCTGAACGCCGTGTTTAACCAAAATCACCGCCAGTTTCGCCCGCGCATCCGCCGCGCGATCCAGACCGGAAGCAATCACTTTCAGCAGTACATCCGGTGCGTGCATGTGGCCGCCGTGTCCCGCCGCCGAGAAATCCCAGCGCCATTGCGCATGACGAATCGCCTGCAACGCATCTTTCATTTCGGCTTCGGTTGCGCCCGCATCCCATGCGGTTTTAGCTTCAAAGTGAGCGCGAACCAGTTGATCTTCCAGTTTCAGCATCACCTCTTTAATATCATGCTTACGGGAATCAACAATGGCGCGCAATTTTTCTTTGCTTTGATCATGACAGTTGGCGCAGGTATTTTCAAACGCATCAAACGGATTGCCGATTTTATGATCGGTATAAACCTTACCGTCCGCACCCTGTACTTTCGGCATATGACAGTCAATACAGGTCACACCGTTTTTACCGTGGATCCCCAGCGACCAGGTTTCATAATCCGGGTGCTGCGCTTTCAGCATCGGCGCTTTAGACATGGAATGAACCCAGTCTTTAAATTCGATATCGTCATAATATTTTTCTATGCTGTCCACATCCACGCCGTTAAACCATGGGAACACCACATTATTTGTGACGTTTTTATCGAAATAGTATTCCACATGGCAGTTAGCGCAGACCGCCGCACGCTGATCGGTTCTGTCCAGACCGGAGAAATCCTTACCGATGGCGTCTAACGCGCGCAACACATGCGGACGGGCGATGCGCAACGCCGGTTTACCTTCGGCGAAATCTTTTGATGTGGTGTCATGACAATCGGCACAACCGATGGAATTGACCACTTCCGCCCCGCCTTTCGCCCATTTACCGTTAAAATAACCCTCTTCACCCCACTCGGCGATTAAACGCGGCACATCCGGCCCTTTACAGGTCCAGCACGCCATCGGTTGCGGCCCGCTGTTGGCATCCATCGGCGCACCGGTACGCAGAATGTTACGCACATCGGTTACGGCGTAAAAATGGCCGCGCGGTTTGTTATATTCTTTGGAGAACGCATAGCCGCCCCACAGCACGATCATACGCGGGTCCACCTCAATGGCCGGCACGATTTCCGTCGATTTATCCGTATCTTTCCAGCTGTTGTACTGACGCGCGTACTTTTCGGCAAACGTCGCGTTATTCGACTGAATCTTCACATCGGTCGGTTTTGCCAACTCCTGTAAGCTCGGGGCATGCTTACCACTTTCGGTCGTCACTGTTTTTGTTTCGGCAACCGCGCTTTGGGTCATTGCCAAACCTAATCCGGCCAAAGCCAGAGAAGCCAGCGTTTTTCTGAAAATGTTCACGATAATTACTCCACTAAAAAATTAACCAAGGACTGTCCGTTTATAAAAATGAATGCTAGTTATCAACCTGCCGCAACCATAAATTAATGATAATTTTTATCATTAAAATCTATTAACCGGTTGATAAAAAGAGAGTTATTCGAGGGTAAAAATAGCAAATAACGGCATTATTTTCATGGTTATTTGCAGATTTCTTGCGTTTGATCAAGATTCTGACAGAAAGCGCTGCTTTTAAATTTTTTTGCTACATGAAAATAATTAGAAAGGGGTATGGAAATTGAAGAAAATCAGCCGTTTTTCAGCAAGTTACATCGCAAAATGTAAAAGTTACATAAAAAACAAATGCAATACCTATTTATGGGTATATTAAAATTTATGCTACATTTTTGTACGCATAAAAATGCGACCGAAAACGACCGCACTTTTATCCGAAATCACGGCGCTTATTTCACCAAGCCGCCGCTGGCCTGTAAATCCGCATGGTAGGAAGAACGCACGAAAGGCCCGCAGGCGGCGTGTTCAAAGCCCATTTCCTGCGCTTGACGGCGAAACAGGTCAAACTCTTCCGGCGGTACATACCGCGCCACCGGTAAGTGATGCCGGCTCGGTTGCAGATATTGCCCCAGCGTCAGCATGGTCACGCCGTTAGTACGCAGATCGCGCATAACCTGTAAAATTTCTTCGTTGCTTTCGCCCAGCCCGACCATTAACCCTGATTTGGTCGGAATATGCGGGAACATGGCTTTAAATTCGCGCAGCAATTTCAGCGACCATTCATAATCCGCGCCCGGCCGGATTTCACGGTATAAACGCGGCACGTTTTCCAGATTATGATTAAACACATCCGGCGGGTTGTCTTTCAGTTTATCCAGCGCCTGTGCAATGCGCCCGCGAAAATCGGGTACCAGAATTTCAATCTTAATTCCCGGATTCAACGCACGGATTTCTTTAACGCAGGCGGCAAAATGCCCGGCGCCGCGATCAGGCAAATCATCACGATCCACCGAGGTAATCACCACATAACGCAATTTCATATCCTGAATGGTTTCCGCCAGTTTGCGCGGTTCTTCCGCGTCCGGCGGCAGCGGTTTACCGTGCGCCACATCGCAGAACGGGCAACGACGGGTGCAGATCGCGCCCAGAATCATAAAGGTTGCGGTGCCGTGATTAAAACATTCGTGCAAATTCGGGCAGGAGGCTTCCTCGCACACAGAGTGCAAACCGTGCCGGCGCATGCCGTTTTTAATGCTGTTAATCCGCGCTGAATTAGCCGGTAATTTGATCTTCATCCATTCGGGCTTTTTCAATAATACCTGATTGGGATCGATATTTTTCACCGGGATAATGGAGGTTTTTGCCGCGTCGCGATATTTCACGCCGCGTTCCATTTTAAAGGGAGTCGCCATCGATAGATCCTATGCTTGTTAAAAATTTGTTACATTATACGCCAATAATTGGGTAAAGTATGTAACTAATTTCGGTGCGACTTTATCGCACTGCGCTTCGTCCGCCGGTACAAAATCCGCCAGCTGGCACATTTCAAGCCCGGCATAACCGCAAGGATTGATATTCTGGAACGGTGAAAGATCCATATTGATATTTAACGCCAGCCCGTGAAACGAGCAGCCTTTGCGAATCCGCAATCCCAGCGAGCAGATTTTTTTGCCGTTCACATACACGCCCGGCGCATCGGCTTTCGGATAGGCCTGCACGCCATAATCCGCCAACGTTTTCACCACCGACTGTTCCAGCGCGGTCACCAGTTGACGCACATTGAGCTCATGGCCCTGCGCTTTACGCCGTTTAATGTCGATCAACACATACATCACCTGCTGACCCGGCCCGTGATAGGTAATCTGTCCGCCGCGATCAGACTGCACCACGGGAATTGCGCTGCGCTGCAGCAAATGTTCCGGCTTGCCCGCCGAACCTTGCGTAAATACGGGAGGATGCTGCACCAGCCAGATTTCATCGGCGCTGTCGGCATCGCGTTGATCGGTAAAATCCTGCATGGCATGCCAGATTTCCTGATAGTCGCGCACGCCGAGCTGCCGGATAAGGATTGCTGAATCGGATAATATCGCCATTACAGCACCATTCTTACGCCGTCGATTTTGGCCAGTTCAATATACAGCGTTTCCACCTGCTCGATATTTTCCGCGATAATATCCACGGAAACCGAATTATAAGTGCCTTTCGAGCTGAGATGCTCACGCGGAGTATAATCGCCCGGCGCATATTTCTGGATCACCGCCAGCGTATCGTCGGCTAAATCAACGCGGTTTTTGCCCACCACTTTGAAGGTAAACGCACAGGGAAACTCGAGCAGATCTTTTAATTGCTTTTGCGGGATGTCTTCCAGTTTCACGACTTTTTCTGTCATCTTATCTCCTAATAAATAAATTCGGACGCCACATCGGCGTCCTTAACTGTACTAAAGTGCGGTTGCTTTTCGCTTAATTCAAGTTTAGTTGAAAAAACTCTTTACCGTCAGCACCAGCCAATCCCAGATCTTGCCGAAAAAGCCGCCTTCTTTCACCTCTTCCATCACCTGCAGATTCACTTTCGCCATATCTTTACCGTCTAACTGATAAATCACCTGACCGACAACCTGCCCTTTCGCCAGCGGCGCTTCCAGATATTTCTTTTTCAGCTCATAACGGGCTTTCACATCCGCCTGACGGCCTTTCGGTAAGGTAATAAACTGATCCTGCAACACACCTAACTGCACTTTGCCCGCATCGCCGTAATACACGCTCTGTTCGGAAACGCCTTTACCTGCTTCCAGCGTTTTAAAGGTTTCAAAGTTCGCAAAGCCCCACTGCAATAATTTTTTGCTTTCCACTTCACGCCCTTTGTACGTCGGCACGCCCATAACGACAGAAATCAGGCGCATATTGCCGTTGCCCGTAGCGGAAGCCACCAGATTATAACCGGCTTTGTCCGTATGACCGGTTTTCATGCCGTCCACATTCATACTTTTATCCCACAGCAGACCATTGCGGTTAGGCTGTTTGATATTGTTGAAGGTAAAATCTTTTTCAGCGTAAATTTTATATTCTTCCGGCAAATCGCGGATCAGGTGCGAACCGATAATCGCCATATCGCGAGCGGAAGAAAACTGATTTTCATCGTCTAGACCGTGTACTGTGGTGAAATGGGTATTTTTCAGCCCGAACCGGCTGACAAATTGGTTCATCGTCTCAATAAAATTCCGCTCCGAGCCGGAAACATGTTCCGCCATCGCCACACAGGCATCATTGCCGGAAACGATAATAATACCGCGGTTTAAATCCGCCACCGACACCTGCTGATTCAGGTTGAGAAACATTTTCGACGATCCCGGAAAATTCTTGCCCCAGGCACTTTCACCGATGGTGATCACATCCGTATTATGGATTTTCCCCTGCTTGATGGCGTCCCCCACCACATAGCTGGTCATCATTTTCGTTAAGGATGCGGGATATTGACGCTGATCCGGATTCAATGCGGCTAAAACCGTGCCGGAATGATAATCCATCAGAATATACGTCTGAGCATTAAGTTCCGGCGCGCTAATACCGAATTGAATATCTTCCGGCTCGGCCATTGCCGATGCGGCCGATACCGCAAGCATACCGGCGATCAAGGTTAATTTTGTGTTGTTAAATACTTTCTTGAGCATACCTCTTACATCCTAAAATTAGTTCGTGGTTTATCTGTTATAACTGTACACGATCAATTGTTTCGCACCGTTAAGTTTCTGTAACTGCGCTTTCAATTGATTCACCTGGTTTTTCGTGGTTAACGGCCCGAAGTGAATATCGTATCCTTTGCCGTTGCGCGCAATTTCCGTTTTCACATTTTCCAGCGCCAACCCTTCGATGACCTTTTCCGCCTGCCGTTTGCTGTTGACATTCAGCATGCGGAGCTTATAACTTTCCGAATCGGGCGGATTTTTCACCGCACTTTTGGCGTTCGCCTGCGCCGTTGCCGTCGGCTCGAGACGCCGAACCGCTTCCGGCGTTTTGGCAATTTTGGCTAACGATGTCGCCGCCGCGCCGGAAATTTTACCCTCCGAGCTGACATGCAGCGCCTCTACCCGCACCGGACTGGTTCCGCGCCCGATAATGCCGATTTCTTTCGCCGCTGCACTGGAAAGATCGATAATGCGCCCTTTGGTGAACGGCCCGCGATCATTAATGCGCACAATCACTTTCCGGTTGGTACGCAAGTTCGTCACCAACGCATAAGAATTTATCGGCAACGTTTTATGCGCCGCGGTATAAAGCAGCGGACTGTACGCTTCGCCGCTGGAAGTGCGGCGCCCGGTAAATTTCTTATGGTAATAACTGGCCACCCCTTCATGAGAATAATGTTTGGCGCTGTGATGAGTTCTGGTGGTATAAGTTACCCCTTTCACCACATAAGACCCCGCCTGCGTAGTCGGCTGACGATAAGTCAGCTTAGGCCCCTGTACGCCGTATAGCTTTTTGGTTTCGGCATGAGCCGATAACGCGCTTACGGCTGCCAGCAACGCCAGCGTGAATTTCACTATATTCGTTAATTTCATCTTAAATTGCTCAATTTTTACAAAGTACTGTGTTTAAGATTCATAAAATCTTATTTAGTTCCCTTGAAAAAATGCTCTTTGTGGGTATGTATCGACATGATAAGGCCGAATCCGGCCATCAATGTCACAAAAGACGTGCCGCCATAACTGACCAACGGCAGCGGCACGCCGACCACCGGCAAAATACCGCTCACCATACCGATATTTACAAACACATACACAAAAAAGATCAGGGTCAGCGCCCCGACCAGAATCCGCCCGAAGGCGGTTTGCGCATTGACGCCGATCATCAGCCCTCTGGCCACGATAAACAGGTAAATCGCCATTAATACCGTAAAGCCTATCATGCCGTGTTCCTCGCTTAATACCGCGAAAATAAAATCCGTATGCGGTTCCGGCAAAAATTCCAGCTGCGACTGCGTTCCCTGCATCCAGCCCTTGCCCCATATGCCGCCCGAACCGATGGCGATTTTCGACTGTAGAATATGATAACCGGCACCGAGCGGGTCCTTTTCCGGATCCAGCAGGGTCAGCACACGGGTGCGCTGATAATCGTGCATTAAATAGAACCACATTATAGGAATAAAACCGGCTAACGCAATAACCGCAATTAAAATCAGCCACCAGCTCATCCCCGCCAGAAACACCACAAACACGCCCGAGGCACTGACTAAAATGGAGGTACCCAGATCCGGCTGAATCGCCACCAGCAAGGTCGGCACGATAATCAACAGCAGCGCGATAAAGGTATCGCCGAGCTTCGGCGGCAGCGAACGTTTCCCCAAATACACCGCCACCATTAACGGCACCGCCAGTTTCACGATTTCCGACGGCTGAAAACGAAACAGCCCCAAGTCCAGCCAGCGCTGCGCGCCTTTACTGGTGGTGCCGACCAAATCCACCAGAATCAGCAGTACGATACCGACACCAAATAAATAGGGCGCCAGACGCTGATAAAACTTCGGCGAAAACTGCGCCATTACCAGCATCACGGTAAATCCCAGCCCCACTTGAATGATGCGGTTGCGAAACATCGCCTCATTCGCCCCGGAAGCGCTGTACAGTACCAGCAACCCGTAACCGGAAATCACCACCAGACCGATAAACAGCCATAAATCAATATGCAGACGGCGCCACACCGCAAGCCAGATATTTTTTTCGCCCATTATTCTACCACCTGATCGTTGTGCGGCAATGATTCCGGCAAATCGGACTGACTGCCTTCGCCGTGCAGCTGAGGCCAACGAATATTCAAATAATAATCCATAATACGTCTGACCACAGGCCCGGCATTGCTACCGCCGCCACCTGCGTTTTCCAGAATCACCGCCACCACGATTTTCGGCTCTTCATAAGGCGCATAACCGATAAACCACGCATGGTCATGCAGCTCTTTAACCAAAGAGCCGGCATTATAGGTCTGGTTTTCTTTTAAACTGAACACCTGCGCCGTGCCCGATTTGCCCGCCACATGATAATTGGTACCGGCAAAGGCTTTGCGCGCCGTACCGTTGGCGGCATTCACCACATTATACATTCCGCGTTTCGCCAGATCCCAGTAAAGCGCTTTCGGCTCGGTAATATCGTCATACAGCAACGGATCCTGATAGACTTCGGTGGTGGAACCTTCCACCGATTTCATCAAATGCGGCGTATTCACTTTACCGTTATTGATCAGAATCGACAGCGCTTTGGCAAGCTGCAACGGCGTTGCCGTCCAGTATCCCTGCCCGATACCGACGGAAATGGTATCGCCCTGCACCCAAGGTTTTTTATAGCGCTTCTGCTTCCATTCGCGGCTCGGCATTATCGCCGCGGTCTCTTCCCGAATATCGATCCCCGTCGGCATCCCGAAGCCGAAACGTTTCATCCATGCCGACAGCCGATCGATCCCCATATTATAGGCCAGCTGATAAAAATAAGTGTCGGAAGACTCGGTAATCGCTTTATTCAAATCCGTATAACCATGGCCGCTGCGCTTCCAGTCACGGAAACGCTTGGTCGTATTCGGCAGCACCCAATAACCGGGGTCAAACACCGTCGTGCCCGGCGTAATAACGTTTTCCTGCAAGCCGGCCACCGCAATAAACGGTTTCACCGTAGAGGCCGGCGGATACGCGCCCTGTGTCACCCGGCTGTACAGCGGCCGGCCCGGATCGTCCAGCAGGCGTTTATAATCGCCGCCGGAAATCCCGCCGACAAACAGGTTATTATCGTAACTCGGCGTCGACACCATGGCCAGAATGCTGCTGTCTTTCGGATCCAGCACCACCACCGCGCCTTTATGACCGCCCAACAGATCCAGAATATAACGCTGCAAATCCAGATCAATGGTCAAATGAATACTTTTGCCCGCCACCGCCGGCTGTTCACGCAATTTGCGGATTACCTTGCCGCGATTGTTGATTTCCACCTCTTCAAAGCCGACCGTACCGTGCAGCTGATCTTCGTAATAACGCTCAATGCCCAGTTTACCGATATCGCTCGAACCGGCATAATTGGCGATTTTGTCCTCTTTTTTCAGCCGTTCTACGTCTTTATCGTTGATTTTCGCCACATAACCCAGAATATGGGTCAGCGGTTCTCCGTATAAATAATGCCGTTTAAAATAAGGTTTGATCTCCAGACTCGGAAACTTATATTGATTCACCGCAAAACGGGCGATCTGCTCCTCAGTCAAATCGGCTTTCAATAAAATGGAAGTATAGCGGGAAGTACGGCGCCGCTCTTTGCTGAAATTGGCGATATCCTCCTGCGTCAGCCCGACAATGCTTTGCAGCTCTTCAAAAGTGCGGTCTAAATTTTCCACTTTTTCCGGCACGATATACAACCCGAAAAAGGTCAGGTTTTCGGCCAGCAATTTACCGTTGCGATCATAAATCAGACCGCGCGTCGGCGGCAGCGGCAGCAATTTGATCCGGTTGCCGTTGGAACGGGTTTGATAGGTATCGTAGTTGACCACCTGCAGGTGATATAAATTGGTAAATAAAATTGCCGACAACCCGATCACCGCCAGAAAAGACACCAACGCACGGCGGGCGAACAGGTTACGCTCCGCTTTTTTGTCCCGAATCGGCTCATGGGCAGGTTGGGCAAGCCATTTTTTCAGCTTCATGGATTACTCTCGATGATAAGGATGATTGGCGCTCAGCGACCAGGCACGATACAGACTTTCCGCCACCACCACCCGCACCAGCGGATGCGGCAAGGTCAGCGGCGACAGCGACCAGCTTTGTTCCGCCGCCGCTTTACATGCCGGCGATAGTCCTTCCGGCCCGCCGATCAGCAGACAAATATCACGCCCGTCGTTTTTCCATCCTTCTAGCTGGCGGGCTAATTGCTCGGTAGTCCAGGGTTTGCCGGGAATATCCAGCGTCACCACTTTACCCTTGCCGCACGCCGTCAGCATCGCCTTGCCTTCCTGTTCCAGAATGCGTTTAATGTCTGCGTTTTTGCCCCGCTTACCGGCGGCAATTTCCACCAGCTCCAGCGGCATATCTTTCGGGAAACGGCGTTGATATTCCTCAAACCCGGTTTTCACCCAATCGGGCATTTTCGTGCCGACGGCGATAAGCTGAATCTTCATAAAGTGCGGTCTGTTTTGCCGGCGTTTTTACGCCCAAAGTTTTTCCAACTGATACATCTCGCGGCTTTCACGCTGCATAATATGCACCATCGCCTGCCCGAAATCCACCACCACCCAGTCAGCCGTCGCCTTGCCTTCCTCACCGAAAGTCTCAAACCCCGCCCGCTTGCTGTCGTCAATTAATTTCTGCGCCAAAGCGGAAACATGACGGCTCGACGTACCGGTGCAAATAATCATATCGTCCGTAACGGAAGATTTACCGCGCACATCGATCGCCAGAATTTCCGTCGCTTTTAAATCATCCAGTTTATTAATCAGAAAATCCACTAAATTCATAAATCCTGCCAATATCGTTTCGTTGATTTAACTAAAAGTGTGCAATTTTAGCATGAGACAAAATAGATAGGAAATAAAAACCGGCCAACGCGCGGGAATAACGCTATTTCGACATTTCCGAATTAAAGTCATTGCACGATTAAGTACAACAACCAGTAGGCTATTTTTTCTTTTTAAGACTATCCGTAATTTTTTATCTTTTCTGATTTCCAATCATTTTTTTATATTTGTGATCAAAATCACAATAAAAAAGATTTAAATAAAAGTATTAATGTTGAAAACACAGATTTATATGTTATATTTTATCCAGAAACAAAAGAACTGCATCAACATGTTCAATTTAAGGAGGCGACTTATGCACGCATTAAAACGATTTGGTACGGCTTTCGGCGGATACAAAATGATGGACAACTATCCTGAACCGGTTTGTGGTCCGGAAGATATCATCATAGAAATTAGAGCTGCTGCAATATGCGGCGCAGACATGAAGCATTGGCAGGTGGATACGGGTTATGACGATACCAATATTCCAGCGGAAGAACAGCAATCGGTTCGCGGACACGAATTTGCCGGTGAAATCATCAAAGTAGGAGAGAACGTCACAGACTGGCATGTCGGTCAAAGAGTCGTTTCCGATAACAGCGCCCATGTGTGTGGTATCTGCCCGGCTTGTGAAAAAGGCGATTTTTTATGTTGCGAACAAAAAGTAAATCTTGGATTGGATAATAATATCTGGGGAGGCGGTTTTGCCAAATATTGCAAAATTCCGGGAGAAATCTTAAGAATCCACAAACATGCTATTTGGGAAATTCCGGAAAATGTCAAATATGAAGAAGCCTGTGTACTGGATCCTATTTGTAATGCCTATAAAGCATTAGCCCAACAATCACATCTCATTCCGGGACAGGATGTCGTCATTTTCGGTACCGGGCCGCTTGGGCTCTTTTCCGTTCAAATCGCTAAATTAATGGGTGCGATTAATATCGTAATGATAGGTTTGGAAGAAGACGTTAAAGTCCGGTTCAATGTGGCAAAAGAGTTAGGAGCTACGCATTGCGTCAATGGCTCAACCGAAGATGTCGTGGCCAGATGTACCGAAATTTGCGGGCGTGACAATCTCGGATTGGTCATTGAATGTTCCGGTGCCAATATTGCATTAAAACAAGCGTTAGAAATGACCAGACCGAATGCGGAAATCGTACGCGTAGGGATGGGATTTAAACCGCTTGAGTTTTCAATCAACGAAATCACTTCTTGGAATAAAAGCATTATCGGTCATATGGCCTATGATTCGACATCCTGGAGAAACTGCATTCGATTACTTGAGGCGGGAATGATTAAAGTTCAGCCGATGATCACACATCGTTTGGGTTTATCCGAATGGGAAAAAGGTTTCTCCGCCATGGCCAGTAAAGAAGCGATAAAAGTCATCTTTACCTATGACTATGCAGATTAATTATCACACTGTGCATAAAAACTGAATACGGAGAACAGGCGAAACCAAATAACCATTTCGGCCGTTCACCGTTAGCCGAGGAGATAAAAATGGAAAATAGCGCAAACGTAAATATCGGTGCCCGACTGGATCGATTACCCAATTCAAGCTGGCATGTAAAAATGTGGCTGGTGACAGCATTTGCTTTGTTAGTATGTTGGTCAAATGGTATCGGCGGTGCCGTACAAAATATTTTGCTAAATGAAATTCACTGGCTGGAACCCGGTACGACATTATTAGCAATGTGGAGTACAACTTATACCGCAGGGCAACTATTCGGCGCCTTAATCGGCGGGCC
Organism: Necropsobacter rosorum; assembly: GCA_000751835.1. GTDB lineage: Bacteria > Pseudomonadota > Gammaproteobacteria > Enterobacterales > Pasteurellaceae > Necropsobacter > Necropsobacter rosorum. The sequence continues at coordinate 46,206 of CCMQ01000027.1, forward strand.
AATAGGCGATAAAATCGGGCGGAAGAAAAGCATTTTGTTATATGAAGTAATTCATATTTGCGCAATGATTGGCGGTGCGCTGTCACCTAACGTTTATGTATTGTATGTATTCCGTTTATTACAGGGTATGGCATTAGGCGCATTGTTAGTCGTCCTATTTGCCGGCTTTACTGAATATGTACCGGGTAGAAATCGAGGAACCTGGTCCAGCCGCACCTCTTTCGTTGGAAACTGGGCGCACCCGATTTGCAATGGTATTGCCTTATTAATTGTCGCGACCGGTGTCAGCTATGCCGTAAACTGGCGAATTCAGTTTATGATTCCGTCCATCCTATCTATTATCGCCAGTATTCTTGTATTGAAGAAATTTCCGGAATCCCCCAGATGGTTAGAATCCCAAGGAAGATTACAAGAAGCGGACAGTATCATGACTCAAATTGAAAAAGATATTGAGGCGTCCACCGGTAAACCGCTACCGCCATTTAATGAAGAACCGAAAACGATAAAACAATTACCTTATTCGGCTTTATTTAAAGGAAAACTGCTAAGAAGAACAATTGTCGGTTCCCTCGTTCTCATTGGTATGAACACGATTCAATATACATTGATGAACTGGATGCCGTCTATGTTGAAATCCTTAGGATTCGATACTTCACAATCACAGTTTATGACCATGTTCGGGTTATTCGGTGCGCCATTCGGAATATTCATTGCCTCTTTAATTATGGACAAACTGCCTCGTCGAGTAATGGGGGTTTCTTTACTGGTGTTAATGGGTGTATTGGGCATTATAACGAGCCAACAAACAACGATGGGAAACTTGATTCTGTGGACATTTTTATTAAATACCGTGATCTATATGTATGTATGCTATGCCTCCGCAGTGTATGTACCGGAGATGTGGCCAACCTCTGCGAAATTATCAGGCTCCGGTTTCAGTAATGCCATGGGCCGTGTAAGTAATATTTTATTTCCTTTTTTAGTCACCTATGTGGCAAGTACAGCCGGCGCAAATGGCGTATTTGTACTGATTTCTATCGTTGCCGTCATTATTGCAATCGGTATTTTATTCCTGGGGATCGAGACAAGAGGCGAATCGGTAGAAGATATCGGCAATATTTAATTAGGTTTAAATGAAACAATTCTTTGAGAAGGAGAATTAAAGATGAAAAATTCAGAAGCGATTTTAGTCACACCAAAACGGCTTGAAATTCAAGATTGTCCGATACCGGAACCTGAAGAAAATGAAATTTTACTAAAAGTAGAGTATGTCGGCATGTGCGGTTCTGATATTCACGGCTTTGAATTCGGTCCTTATATTCCACCTAAAGATCCGAATCAAAAAATCGGTTTAGGTCACGAAGTAGCCGGTACAATTGTTAAAGTCGGCAGTAAAGTCACTAAATTTAAAGTCGGTGACAGAGCGTTATTAGAACCCGGTATTGTAGATATGAATACCGATTATAGCCGGAAAGGCCGATACAACATTTGTCCGAGCGTTAACTTTTTAGCCACCCAACCGAATTATAAGGGTGCGCTATGCCAATACATGACCCATCCGGAAGCTTGGTCTTTTCATGTTCCCGATAATATGACAACAATGGAAGCGGCTTTAGTAGAACCGGCGGCCGTCGGTATACACGCCGCATTATTGGGTGGCGCTGAATTCGGTAAAAGTATCGTTATTTTAGGCGGAGGAACAATCGGATTAATGGTGTTGCAGGCCTGTAAAGTCCTTGGTGCCACTGATATCACCGTTGTCGATATTATCGAAAAGCGTTTGGAACTCGCAAAAAAACTAGGCGCGACCCGAGTCATTAATGGCAGTCAACAAGATACTGTGACTGAATTAAGATCACCGTCCGCTTACGGCGACCAAGGTGTGGAATTAGTATTTGAAGCGGCCGGTTCGGCATTCACCACACAACAAGCCGTCCAACTTGTTGCCCGCGGTGGAAAAATAGTGATTGTCGGAACACAAGCTAAACCAGTACCGATTGATTTTTTAAAAATCAATCGTGAAGTCACCATCCAAACCGCTTTTCGTTATTGCAATAACTTCCCTGACACCATTGCAGCGATCGCCGGCGGTAAATTCAATGTAAAAGATATGGTGACCGATATTTATGATTATCAAAATGTACAGCAGGCTTTCACAGATGCTATTGATCCGAATAAAAAAGCAAAAATGGTTAAAGCTGTTATTAAAGTAAGCGAATAAAAACAGGAGAAAAAATATGTTATCCGATATTAGATTCTGGGAAAAAAAAGCTTCTGAAGGACATTATGCAATTCCGCATTTTAATGTATGGAATGCCGAAATGTTAATGGGGGTGATTGATGCAGCCGAAGAACTACGTGCACCGATTATCCTCTCTTTCGGAACAGGATTTACCGGAAATACTTCCTTCGAAGATTTTTGTTACATGATGGAATCTATGGCCAAAAAAGCCAGTGTGCCGGTAATTTTGCATTGGGATCACGGAAGAAATATGACTATTTTGCACAATGCCGTTAATCATTGTATGAATTCGGTAATGCGTGATGCATCCGCATTACCGTTTGAGCAAAACGTAGCGGAAATTAAACGATGCGTCGATTACTTTCACACTTACGACATTCCCGTCGAAGCTGAATTAGGACATGTGGGAAATGAAACCGTGTATGAAGAAGCGTTAGCGGAATATCAATATACAGATCCGGCTAAAGCCAAAGAATTTGTGGAAAGAACAGGCTGCGACTCATTAGCAATCGCTATCGGTAATGTACACGGAGTTTATTCATCAGAGCCTAAACTCGCTTTTGACATATTGGAAGCGGTAGCAAAAGAGGTGGATGTACCATTAGTCTTACATGGCGCCTCCGGTATTGGTGATGAAGACATCAAAAAAGCGATTTCGCTGGGTATTGCTAAAATTAATATTCATACCGAACTGTGTCAAGCAGCAATGGAAGCGATTAAGGCGCATAAAGATAAACCGTTTTTAGCTGTCCAAAGAGAAGTCCGGGAAGCAATAAAAAAACGCGCTATGTATAAAATTATACTATTTGGCGATAACGGAAGAGCGGATGAATAAGATGGAAAAAAAACTGGATGTAATCTGCCTGGGTGCGGTCGTTGTGGATATTCCACTTCGACCGGTTTCCAGAGATATCTTTGATATCGAAAGTTACCCGGTAGATCGAATAGCGATGACCGTCGGTGGAGATGCCATGAATGAAGCGACCATTATCAGTCGTTTAGGATTCAAGACAGGTATTATCGCTTGTCTCGGTGATGATGCGGCCGGTCAATTTATTCTTCAATGCTGTCGAAAAGACAATATTGATATAGAAGGCATTAAAATTGATCCGAATCTTGATACGTCAATTAATGTGGGACTAGTCACCGCAGACGGAGAAAGAACATTTGTGACTAATCGAAACGGCAGCTTATGGAAAGAAAATATCCAACACGTCGATTTTGAAAAAATTAAACAAGCCAGAATTCTTTCGCTCGCCAGCATCTTTAATAATCCCCTGCTTAACGGAGAGGCATTAATACAAATTTTTCAGGCTGCGAAAGCTGAAAATATGTTGATTACCGCCGACATGATTATGCCTCGTTTAGGAGAAACGTTGGAAGATATCCGAGAAGCGTTAAGTTATGTGGATTACTTTTTCCCAAATTTTGACGAAGCCTGTTTGCTGACAGGGGCAAAACAAGAAGATAAAGTGGCGGATATTCTTTATGGCTGCGGCGTTAAGAATGTAGTGATGAAGATCGGGAAACGCGGTTGTTATATCCGGAACGCAAACGGTGCGATGGTCGTACCCGCATGTAAAGACATAATTGCTATCGATACTATCGGTGCAGGCGATAATTTTGCCTCTGGTTTTATCGCAGGGTTGCTACAAGGAAAAGATATCCGGGAATGTGCTATCTATGCTAACTGCACCGCCGCAGTTTCCGTACAGTATGCGGGCGCAACCGCCGGCGTAAAAAACAAAGAATTAGTAGAGACTATGCTGATTAAATATCGCCAAGATTATAGGTAATGTCAGACTTTGACGCATCACCATGATTCACTGAGATATTTATTAAAATAAAACGAGAGGAACGATTATGAAAACAATGAAGCTAGGAAAAACAGGGATTGATATTTCCAGAATAGGGTTAGGAACCTGGTCAATCGGCGGAGGCTCCGCATGGGGCGGAGATCATGATCTGCAGGTTGTTATGGAGACGATTAGACAAGCTCCCCAAATGGGAGTAAATCTGATTGATACTGCACCGGCTTATAATTTCGGAAACAGTGAAAAGATTTTAGGTAAAGCATTGGAAGGAATGAATCGTCAAGAGGTCGTTATCATTACCAAATGCGGCATAACCTGGGATCAAAAGATGAAAGGTGACTTATTTAATCAAGTAAACGGTATTCAACTGTATAAAAATCTTAATACGAACTCCATTAAAAAAGAAATAGAAGACTCGCTGGATAGACTGGGAACCGATTACATTGATGTTTACATGACACATTGGCAGGCCACGGAGGGTAGCGAATATTTTGTACCCATTCAGCAAACAATGGAAGTGTTAAATGAGTTGAAAACACAAGGAAAAATAAAAGCCATCGGCGCCGCTAACGTTGAAATTCGTCATATTGAAGAATATTTAAAATGGGGACAATTAGATATCGTGCAAGCCAAATATTCATTGTTAGATCGCGCGATTGAGAAAGATATTATTCCCTGTTGTCGGGAAAATAACATTACTGTTCAGGCATATTCTCCGCTGGAAATGGGGTTATTATCCGGTATGTTGCCGCGCGACTATCAACCGGTAGGCGCTCAAATTCCTAAAAAATGGTTTCAGAGGAAAAATATGCTGGCGGCAATGGATATGATGGATAAATGGAAACCGTTATGCGAAAAATATCATTGTAGCATCGCTAATTTAGCCCTCGGGTGGATTTTAGCACAAGGTGAATTCTTAAATCTGTTAAGCGGTTCAACTACCGTGGAACAAATCAAAGAAAACGTAAAATCCGCCGAGCTAATACTGGAGCCGGACGATATCGTAATGATGCGTGAAATGGCGGAGGCTTTGGAACAATAGCCGTTAGTTTCTTTCTCTATTAAAAACTGCTATCCTTTCGGCAAAAAACGGAGAAAACTGATGGTTGCTAAAAATCGTATTGATTTAATTAAACGGTTTGTTCGAACAAACAAAAAAGTTAGGGTTTCCCAGCTCAGCAAGCATTTCGGCGTAACGGAAGAAACTATTCGAAGAGATCTGGAAAAATTAGAAAATGATGGAATTCTGACCAGAACTTTCGGTGGTGCCGTGCTAAATGTAGAAAACCATCGGGAAAATATCGATTTTTATCAACGTGCCCAGATTAACGTCGAAGCCAAACGAAAAATGGCGTTGGCTTTTGCCGATATCCTCAAAGATAAGCATACCATTGCGGCAGATAGCAGTTCCACTATCATGGAAGTAATCAAATTAATTGAAGATAGTGGAGATATAACGATTTTAACAACATCCAACATTATGTTACATGAGTTGGCAAATACAAAATTCAACCTACTTTGTACGGGGGGATTCTTTAATAGAAATACCCTTTCTATGCAAGGCAGTATGGCAATCGAAAATATCAGACGCTATAACGTAGAGATTTTATTGATTAGCTGCAAAGGATTAGATTTTGAAAAAGGCGCAACAGACTCTACCGTACCCGAAGTTGAAATCAAAAGAGCCATGATTGAGCAGTCCAATGAGATAGCATTATTTGTGGATCACTCTAAGTTTGGCAGAAAAGCGTTTGCAGAGTTACTGAATATCAATGAGATTGATTATTTAGTGACCGATCAAAAGCCGGATAAAAAATGGATAGATCTCTGTGACAAAAACGGTATCAAACTGATCTATTAATGATGCCATGTAAACGTTGTTAGGTTATATCTTTCCTATCTCCTTATAAAACTATAGTAAGGAGAAAATATGATAGCCGATAATTCAATCGTCAGAAAAATGGTATATGCTGTAGTGCTTAGCTTTATCACTGGTTTTCTTTTAATGCTTTTAAAAGGAAACGTAGATGAAAAAGTTTGGTCTGTTTTGGATATGCTTCTTTTTCAAGACATCTCCGCAACAAAAAGTTTCAGTGGACTCGGGCTATTTTATATCATCGGTCAGCTTTTTATTCGAGGATTACAAATGATGATTGTCCCTCTGGTCATATCATCATTAACATTATCCTTGTGCAATTTAAGCGATCCCAAAAAACTCGGCCGAATCGCTAAAACGACCTTTAGCACTTACCTGATATTTTATGTCATAGCTGCCGTTTTAGCAGGAGCTGCCGCCTATTTCGTTAAATCTATGGGATGGTTTAATGTCAACCTTCCAACGCACGAAGTCGGTGAGTTAATCGTCATGGAAGGTTACAACCCTTTAGTAACAATTGTAAATGCGGTACCAAGCAACATAATAAATGCAATGTCTGCAAATACGGCCATTTTATCGGTGGTAGTAGTCGCTATCGTATTCGGCATCGCCATGACCACTATAGGCGAAAAAGCTATCCCTTTCAAAAAAGTATTAGAAAGCCTCAATGAAATGATTCAGTATTCATTGAATTTCTTAATTAATAAGCTCGGCCCTATTGCCATTTTCTGTATGATTACCCGAGCATTGGCTATTTACGGTATTGAATACATTGCACCGACGTTAGTATGGATCTTAACGACAATTATCGTCAGCTTGGCATTAGTCTGTACCATCTATCCCCTCGGTGTTTTTTTCGTTACTGGTTTAAATCCATTCAAATTTTTAAAAAAATCGTCAAAGATTGGCATGTTTGCCGCAGCAACAAATTCATCCGCGGCAACACTTCCTCTAAATACACAGGTTTGTACGAAAGAATTAGGTTGTTCGGAAGAAATTTCTTCTTTTGTACTCCCTACCGGAATGACCATTAATATGAACGGCACAACCGTAATGCACATGATTGCAATCACCTTTATCGGAACAGCCGCAGGTATCAATGTCACACCGGTCATTCTGGCAACCGCCGCATTTTTGTCGATTTGCTCTGCTGTCGGCACGCCGGCAATTCCCGTTGCAGGAACAACAATGGTTTATGTGGTGATGATGGGACTCGATTTTAGCAGTGAACTCTGCATGATCGGCTATTCCTTGGTTCTGGCGATGAATTATTTACCGGGCATGGCGGTAATCACATTAAACGTAATTGGCGATGCCGCAACCAATGTAATAGTAAACTTTAAGGAAAAGGCATTGAATCAGGATATTTATAACGCGTAAGAAAAGCAAAATAAGTTTCAGATTAAATAGTCAACTGTAGAAGATCAGAGTTGATCTTCTACATATTAGAATATAAATATATTGACCTGATTTGACCGTCGGGCAAATTTAAATAACGCTTAGAGCAGGTAACGGTTTCGGCCGACGTTAGAAAGCCATCTTACCGAAAACACTCAGCCAATCGCTGTCAAACTTATCCAATGCGGCAAACACCGCCGGATCGGTTAGAAATAATTCTGCAACATCCGTGCCGACCGTAATCGATTTACACCCGGCCAACATACAATCCAATACCTGACGCGGTGTACGGAAACTTGCCGCCAACACGATCGAATGCGGTACATGGAGGTCAAGCAAGGTTTGCAATTCAGCAACCGTTTCAACACCGTTACCGCCTTGTGCATCAATACGATTAACATAAGGTGCAATATATTTCGCTCCGGCCAACGCCGCTAAAAAACCTTGTCCGGCCCCATATACCGCCGTTCCCAGAGTCGGTACATTATGTTTAGTCAATGCTTTGATAGCCGCAAGGCCCTCGCCTGTAGATGGTACCTTCACAACAATAGCCGGGAACTTTTCATGTAACCGTAAAGCTTCCTCCACCATTTTATCCGCATCCCTGGAAAGCGTTTGCGCAAACAATTGTCCTTTTTCGCCGAGAATATCCTGCATTTCCGTCAGTATGTCAAAAAGAGGTCGTTTTTCTTTAGCTACAATACTTGGATTAGTCGTTACCCCGTTAATCGGTAAAATGCGGCTCAATCTTTTGACGGCTTTTACATCGGCCGTATCTAAATAAAACTCCATTATGTTCTCCTATAAATTAAACAACTTTTCAGTTTATTCTGTAGTTATGCTACACTTGCCACAGTAATTGTCGAATTTTATAAGCCGTTTATGCCAACGTCTATCAAAGCTATCCTAAACAACTTTGTTCAAAATTCTTCTCATCTTCAGCATTGTTATTTTGCTAACAGCAGTAACTCGGTTCCTGCGTTGGCTTATCAAGTCAATTTTCCGCGTTTAGAGCTGATTATCGACGGCAAACAGATTATGCACTGGAATAATAACGGCCGGCTTTATCAGGACATCTTGCAGACAAACGATGCCCTGTTTATCGCACCGCAAGGCTGGAATAAACCGGTGTGGGATCAACCGGTTACTACGCTCAGCATTCTGTTCGGCAAACAACAACTCGGGTTCAGTTTGCTGCATTGGAACGGCACTCACATCGTGCAGCTTGAACAACTTAATACTCCGCGCCGCGGAGCCCGTGTCGGTTCATTTATTCTGCAAGCTCTAATCGAACTGTCTGACCACTATGCAAAAAGCGACTTCCGAACGGCTTGTTACTTACTGCAAAGCCTGCTTAGCAATTCGTTAGACTTACTTTCTTCTCAAATCGAAACCGCTTCTGTAACGACGGATTTGTTCGAAGGCATTCGGCAGTATATCGAATTGCACTTTACTGAAAATTTAACCCGTGAAAATCTTGCCGATACGTTTCACATTTCACCGAATTATCTGTCTTTTCTGTTTCGGCAAAAAAGTCGAATCGGGCTCAATCAATATATCAACCAACTCCGCCTGGAACACGCGAAAAGCCTGTTAAAACGTTATGATTTAAACGTACAGGAAATCGCATCGGCCGCAGGTTTCAAAGACAGTAATTATTTTTGTCGCGTCTTTAAAAAGAAAACCGATCGTTCACCGTCCGAATACCGCAGTCAATATCACAGTAAGTTACGCAATGAAAAACAATCCGAAAACTGACCGCACTTTTAGTCAAGGATAATGCGAGCTCCCTGCGGACGTAACAATAGCTTTTCTATTGCACCGAACAGCTTCGTGCTGTCCAGTAAAAACCGGCTGATATCCATTTCAATACAACGGCATTTTTCAAAGCGTTCCGGCTTTTTAATCGCCGTATTACGGATCAAAACGACGATGTCCGATTTTTCAATATCTTCGGCTGTTAATTCATTTTCAATGCCCAGCGCGCCTTGAGTTTCCACTTTAATCTGCCAATTTTTCTCCGATGCCAGTTTTTCCAGTTGCGCCGCTGCCATATAAGTGTGCGCCACACCACTGATGCAGGCCGTTACGGCGGAAATCATCAATTTCTTCATTCTCAATTTATCCCCTTACTCTAAGGCTTATCAGCATAAACGATGGTCTTCACTTTATCTATATACCAACAATTATAAAAATGAGATAAATGTACGAGTTAGAGCACCTTGTCGCTTTAAGCTATCCGTCAGATTGCCAACTCTCGCTTCAAAATACGTTCGATTTCGACCGCACTTTGCGCGCCTGTCACCTGTAAACGGAAGTCTTCGTGCATAATACGCCGCGCTAACTTTGAGAAAATTCGCATGTGCTGATCACCGGCCGCATGCTTATTAAGCGTCAGCATAATCACAAAACTCACGTTCTCTTCGCCCCAGATAACCGGTTGCGCAAGTTTACACACGCTGATGGTAGATTGCTCAATATGCTCCGATTTCGTATGCGGAATAGCAAAACCGTAGCCCAACGCCGTGGAAAAAACATCTTCTCGCGCCCAGATATCCGCGGCCAGACTACGCGGATAGCGGCAGCGTTCCGCGACCAGCAAGTTATCCGTCATTCCCTTAATAATTTCTTCCTTGCTCTGCCAATCCGAATTCACTGTAATACAATCCGTACTGATCATCGGCACATCGCCCTGCGACATTCTAAACTGTGCAAGCAGATGTTCCACTTCAAGCGCAGTACGACAATCCATCGCTTTATTCAGTAATAAACGGCATTCGGAACGGTTCAATTTTGCCAACCGGGCTTTAGTCGTCAAAACATGCGACGAACTCATGCTCAACTCGTCCAATCCCAATCCGATCAATAACGGTAATACGGAGCCTTTCGCCGCCAATTCGCCGCAAATACCGATCCATTTTCCGTAATGATGCACCTTCTGTACAATATCATCCAAACTGCGTAAAAAAGCCGGATTAAGGCTGTTATAGTGCTTGGTTACCTTGCTATTATCACGATCCACCGCTAACAAATATTGGGTTAAATCGTTGCTGCCGATACTAAAAAAGTCCACTTCCTCACAGCATTGATCGATGATAAATATCACCGATGGTACTTCCAACATAATGCCAAGCGGAATTTTTTCATCGAATGGAATTTTTTCGGTACGCAGCTGATGCTTAATGTTGGCTAATTCTTCTTTTATCCATAAGATTTCTTCTAATGAGGAAATCATCGGAATCATTATTTTCAGTTTACCGTGTGCGGAAGCGCGCAAAATCGCTCTTAACTGTGTTCTGAATAAGGTCAGAAACTCCTGATAAATACGCACGGCACGATAACCTAAAAACGGATTATTTTCTGCCGGAATATTAAGATATTTTACGGGTTTATCGCCGCCGATATCAAAAGTGCGGATAATAATTGAACGATTTTGCGCGCTTTCCAAGGCCTGACAAAAAGTATTGTAAAGTTCGTCTTCCGTTGGTTCGTCGGTACGATCCATATATAACATTTCGGTGCGAAATAATCCGATACTTTCTGCGCCGTTGGAAAAAGCCGTTTTGGCTTCTATCGAATGAGCGATATTTGCTGCAACTTCTACTTTTACACCGTCTGCCGTCATGCCCGTTACATCGACAAATTCCCGTTGTTTTTTACATAAAGCCCGCTGTAATTCGCTTTCAAACCGATAATAACGCTCGACCTGCGCTGACACATCATAGGCTATCAGGCCGAGAGCACCGTCAATATACACTTCCTGCCCTAAATATGGCGATAAACCGTCCGTCTCTATGCCGACTAGTGTCGGAATATTGAACGAACGTGCTAAAATCACCGTATGTGAAGTGGTTCCCCCCGCTTTTAACAACAGCCCTTTCAAGTATTTTTTATCCAGTGCGATAAATTGGCTCGGCGTTAATTCCTCGGCAACGCAAATCACCGGCTGTTCGATTTTTTGTTCGCTTGGAAATTTCTCTTCACCATAAATCTTTTGTAGCAGCTGAAAACAAATATCGCGAATATCAAGTTCTCGTTCTCTCAAGTATTCGCTGCCGGAAGTACGGAACTGTTTGCTGAAATATGCCGCCGTCGCAATAATCGCTTTACCGGCACTTTGCCCTTGATCTATATGCGTTTGTAACTGTTCATTGAAAGCCGGATCAGTCAGGATTGCCTGATGGGCGCTTAAAATCTCCTTTGAAGTGTCCGTGACCGAATTTATTTGCAGCGCAATGAGTTTATTTAAATTATTAACCGCATTTTGTATCCGGTGGCCTTCTTCCCATATAGAAAGTGCGGTCGGAAAATCGTCGATTTTATCTAAATCAAACGAACCGATTAAATGCAACCGACCTTTCGCCGTACCGCCACATACCGACTTAGCGCGGATAATATGCGGATTCAGATTTGACAGAGAACGCGGTAATGGTTCAAGTTCATCATCTACTTTAGCAAGGGCTTCATCGCAGAAAGGAAATTCTTTTTCTAAATAGTCATTCAAGCGATTGAATGCCTGTTGTTCATCCTCACCATCAATCAATAAATGGCACTGATCACCCTGCAACGTATTGGTACTAATCAAAGAAAGCACGCTTTTCGCATCGCCTTTAGCTTGTGTTCTGGTATTGAACCAGTCAATCTTGGCGGCAAAGACTTTACAAACATTTTCAACATGGCTTGCCGGACGAGCATGTAAACCGTTCGGTAATACACAGGTAAAAGTAATTTGTTGAGGCATAATGTGATTCTCCGCTGATGTTTAATGGCCTATAGCATAAAGCAGGCGGAACCCTCCCACCAGATGAAAAAAAAACTAAAAACTGGAAAAATGTACGTAATATAAAAATCTGTGACAACCATCACAAATACTCAAATATTCTTTATTTCTTTTGATGATACCCGATTAAGAGAAAAAATTTGAACCGGATCACAGTTTGCAAAACAACGTACAAAAATCCAGTAAATCATAAAAAAATCGTCTATTTTAAATCTGACGGATTACCTAATATCCTCATCATCATGATGTGCTATCTATTTATAACGTATAGGAGAACAGCAAATGAGTGAACTAATTAAAATTCTGAAAAACACTCGTCAGCATTTAATGACCGGAGTATCACACATGATTCCGTTTGTCGTATCAGGGGGCATTTTACTGGCGGTTGCGGTTATGTTATTTGGACAAGGCGGCGTACCGGATGCTGCTAACGATCCTTTTCTCAATAAGCTGTTTAATATCGGCGTTGCGGGGTTAACGTTAATGACACCATTTCTCGCCGCTTACATTGGGTATTCCATTTCCGAGCGCGCGGCGCTGGCACCTTGTGCCATTGGGGCTTGGGTAGGGAATGGTTTCGGTGCCGGCTTCTTCGGCGCCATATTTGCCGGCCTTATCGGCGGAATTGCGGTGTACTATCTCAAACGAATAAAAGTACCGCCCGTATTGCGTTCCGTAATGCCGATTTTTATCATTCCGATTATCGGTACCTTGATTACCGCAGGTATCATGATGTGGGGTTTAGGCGAACCGATCGGCGCATTAACCGCTGATTTAACCGCATGGCTGAAAAGCATGCAATCGGGCAGTATAGTCATCTTAGCCATTATTATAGGCTGTATGTTAGCGTTTGACCTTGGCGGGCCGGTTAATAAGGTGGCATATGCCTTTATGCTTATTTGCGTCGGTGAGCAAATATACAGTATTGTTGCAATCGCAGCCGTGGGAATCGCCGTACCCGCAATCGGTACGGGACTCGCCACATTGTTAGGAAAAAGTCTCTTCAGCCCGGATGAATGCGAAGCGGGAAAAGCGTCCATTATTATGGGCTGTGTCGGAGTAACAGAAGGTGCTATCCCGTTCGCGGCCTCAGATCCGTTGCGCGTTATTCCTTCTACAATGCTGGGCGCCGCGGTAGGCGGTTTAACCGCCGCTTTACTTGGTGCCGAATGTTATGCAGGCTGGGGCGGTTTAATCGTTTTACCTGTCGTAGCCGGTAAACTCAGCTATGTCATTGCTATTGCCGCCGGCTCGATAACCTGTGCATTATCGATTATTTTATTAAAGAAATTTACGGCTAAACGCTCGGAAAAAGAAGCCTCAAATGATGATTTAGATATCGAATTTGTTTAAACATTAGTTATTTGATAAATCAAGGAGTTTATTATGACTTACATTATTGCAGTAACGGCTTGCCCGTCAGGCGTAGCACATACTTACATGGCGGCGGAATCCATTGAAAACGCAGCAAAACAACGCGGTTGGGAATGCAAAGTGGAAACCCAGGGTTCTATCGGTATTGAAAACGAATTAACGACAGATGACATTGCCAAAGCTGATTTTGTCATTCTGACTAAAGATATCGATATTAAAAACGAAGCGCGTTTTGCCGGCAAACCGATAGCCAAGATCGGCATTAGCGATGCGGTTAAAAAAGCGGCGCTGGTTTTAGACAAAATCGCAACGCGTTTAACCCCGTAATCATCCGCTAACCTACCAGAGGAGAAAGGAAATGACCAGTTCCCGTATCAACTTACTTAAAACCGCTTTGTTCACCGGCGGACGTGAAATTTCGCTGGAACGAGCCATTCTCTATACGGAAAGCCATAAGCAAACGGAGGGTGAACCGACCGTTATCCGTCGCGCAAAGGCGACAGCAAATATTCTGGCAAAAGTCCGGATAGCTATCCGGGATAATGAATTGATTGCAGGCAACCGCACCGTGAAACCGCGTGCGGGCATTATTTCGCCGGAAATGGATCCGTACTGGATTTTAAAAGAATTAGACGACTTTCCTACCCGTCCGCAGGATAAATTCACCATTTCGGAAAAAGATAAACAATATTATCGCCAACATCTTTATCCCTATTGGGAAAAACGTTCAATGAAGGATTTTATCAATGCGCAAATCCCGACTGATGTACGTGATGCTGAAAATAAGAGAATTTTCAGTATCAACCAAACCGATAAAGGACAAGGACATATCATTATTGATTATCCGCGGTTGCTGCAAAACGGATTAGGAGAATTAGTCTCGGAATTGACCGCACTTTGTGAACAGCAACCGGACAATCATTTCTATCAAGCCGTATTGATTTTGTTGAAAGCGTCACAACAACATATTCTGCGTTATGTAAATTTGGCACGGAAGATGGCGTCGGCATGCAACGATGAGAAACGTCGGGCGGAATTGCTGCGAATCGCCGAAATCTCCGAATTTATTATCGACAACAAACCAACGGATTTTTATGAAGCCTGCCAGTTGTTCTGGTATATGAACATTATTCTGCAATATGAATCAAATGCCAGTTCAATCTCGCTCGGACGTTTTGATCAATATATGCTGCCGTTTTATCAGGCTTCTCTGACAAAAGGCGAAAGTACAGCCGATTTAAAAGAATATTTAACCTCCCTCTGGATAAAATGTAATGACATTGTCTTATTGCGTTCTACTTCAAGCGCCCGTTATTTTGCCGGTTTCCCGTCAGGTTACACCGCATTGTTAGGCGGTTTAAGCGAAGTCGGGCACAGTGCGGTAAACAAACTTTCATTTTTATGCTTAGAGGCGTATCAGGACGTATGCCTACCACAGCCGAATTTAGGCATACGGATTAATGAATTAATCGATCGCCGTTTCCTACTTAAAGCCGCCGAAACCATTCGTTTAGGAACAGGAATTCCGCAAATATTCAATGACGAAGTCATCGTACCGGCGTTCTTAAACCGTGGCGTTTCCCTGGAAGATGCGCGTGATTATTCCGTCGTCGGTTGCGTAGAACTTTCCATTCCGGGTAGAACCTACGGCTTACACGATATTGCCATGTTCAACTTATTAAAAGTCATGGAAATTACGCTTTATGAGAACGAACATAACCCGAATGTGACCTATGAAAGTCTGTTTGAGCAAATCAAAGACAATATTCGTCATTATGTGAAATTAATGACGGAAGGCAGTAATATATGTGACATTGGACATCGTGACTGGGCACCCGTACCGTTGCTTTCCTCCTTTATTTTAGACTGCATTCAAAAAGGAAAAGACATTACCGAAGGTGGTGCAAGATATAATTTCTCCGGCGTACAAGGTATCGGCATCGCTAATTTAAGCGATTCATTATATGCGTTGAAAGGCCTTGTTTTTGATGAAAAACGACTGAGCTTTGATCAGTTGCTAGAAATATTACGTTCCAACTTTGCAACAGACGAAGGACAAAAAATCCGAGCCCGCTTGATTAACCGTTTTAAAAAATACGGAAACGATATTGACGAGGTAGATGAAATCAGCGCTAACCTGTTACGTTTTTACTGCAAAGAAGTAGAAAAATACACGAATCCTCGGGGCGGTTCTTTCACACCGGGATCTTACACCGTCTCCGCTCATATCCCTCTAGGTGCGGTAGTCGGAGCTACGCCGGACGGACGTTATGCCAAAGAGCAGCTTGCCGATGGCGGCCTGTCACCAATGCTGGGACAAGATCAGAGCGGCCCGACGGCCGTATTGAAATCCGTCAGTAAATTGGATAATTATCTTCTTTCCAACGGTACCTTACTCAACGTGAAATTCACACCGGCAACTTTGGCAGGTGACAACGGGTTAAATAAACTGGCTGATTTTTTACAGGCATTCAGTAAACTAAAATTACAACACATTCAGTTTAATGTACTCAATGCGGAAACCTTACGTGAAGCGCAAAAACGGCCGCAAGACTATGCGGGATTAGTCGTACGCGTCGCAGGTTATAGCGCATTTTTCGTCGAACTTTCAAAGGAAATTCAGGATGACATTATTCGCAGAACAGCGCATCAGCTGTAAAAGCGATACCACTTCCGACAGTCATATTCCACCGCTTCACCCGGTTTGCGAAGCGGTGGAATTTAACGAACAGCTCGCTCATATTTTCAATATCCAGCGTTATTCTTTGAATGACGGCAACGGTATCCGCACGGTAGTTTTTTTTAAAGGCTGCCCCCACATTTGCCCTTGGTGCGCTAATCCCGAATCCATTTCACCTCATCGACAACTTATTCGTCGTCAATCAAAATGTATTCGTAACGCAGTATGCACGAATAATCCCGATGAATGCCCAAGCGGCGCTTTAGAATGGATAGGCTACAATATTAGTCTGAATAAATTAATCGAGCAGTTACTAAGAGACGAAATTTTTTACCGCACTTCAGGCGGAGGTGTAACGCTTTCAGGCGGTGAAGTACTGTTACAGGCTAAATTTGCGCGTAATCTATTAAAAGAACTGAAAACACTTGGTATTCATACGGCGATTGAAACGGCAGGCGATTATCATTTTGCGGATTTTGCCGAAGTAGTAAAATACTGTGATGAAGTATTATTTGATTTCAAAATAATGGACGAAACTCAAGCTAAACAGCTACTACATATTCATTTACACCGAGTTTTGAACAATTTCACTAAGCTGTATCAACTCGGTACCCGTCTGATTCCGCGTTTGCCGCTAATCCCTCATTACACATTAAGCCGGGAAAACATCACCAAAGTGTTAGACTTCCTGCGGCCTTTTGAAAAGATTAAAGAGATTCACATCTTACCGTTTCACAAATATGGCGAATCGAAATATGAACTGATTGAGAAACCATATAAACTAAAGACGCTTTGCCCGCCTTCGACAGAAGACATTGAGGTTATAACGGCAATGATTGAGGCTCACGGTTATAAAGTGATTAAAGGAGGATAAACATTCCCCGGTTGTTACGGTATCAAGGCTCAGCAAATTATGGGTAGAAATATACGCCATATTTTTATATTTTGATCCACATCCTAAAAGTTGGGCATCCCACTTAATAAAACATGGATCAAAGTGCGGCCAAAATTAATACCGTTTTTTAACCGTACGCGGGCTGTGTCGTTTTTGCGCGCTGCCGGGGCGTTTGAGGCGGTAAGGTTTCGGCAGGTCGGTCAGCAGAGAGGCGGGATCGTACTGGCTGACCGGGATGCTGTGGCCGATATAGGCTTCGATGGCGGGCAGGTTCATGGCGTATTCTTCGCAGGCAAAGCTGATGGAAACGCCGCTTTCGCCCGCGCGGCCGGTGCGGCCGATACGGTGCACATAATCCTCGCAATCATCGGGCAAATCATAATTGAAAACGTGGGTGACATCCGGAATATGCAGGCCGCGCGCCGCCACATCCGTCGCCACCAGAATATCCAGCACGCCGTCGGTAAACTGTTTTAACAGCGCCAGCCGTTTTTTCTGCGCCACATCGCCGGTCAGCAGGCCGACGCGGTGTCCGTCCGCCGCCAGATAGCCCCAAATGTCCTCACAACGGTGTTTGGTGTTGGCAAACACAATGCAGCGTTCCGGCCATTCTTCTTCCAACAGCGTCATCAACAGCGCCATTTTATCCCGGTTGGACGGGTAAAATAATTCTTCTTTAATCCGGTGTCCGGTTTTTTGCAGCGGTTCGATTTCAATATATTCCGGCGAATTCATATCCTCAAACGCCAGTTCGCGCACTTTATAGGATAACGTGGCGGAAAACAGCATGGTCAGGCGTTGCGCCGGCGGCGGGCATTTGCGCAGTAAATAGCGGATGTCCTTGATAAAACCGAGATCGAACATGCGATCCGCTTCATCCAGCACCACCACCTGAACCTGATCCAAACGGATAATGCCCTGTTTGACGTAATCGATCACCCGACCGGTGGTGCCGATCAGAATATCAATGCCCTGTTCGATGGCTTTGATTTGTTTATCGTAGCCGTCGCCGCCGTAAGCCAGACCGGTTTTCAGCCCGGTGGCCTGCACCAGCAGTTCGGCATCGTTGCTGATCTGCACCGCCAGTTCGCGGGTCGGCGCCAGAATCAACGCTTTCAGATAAGAGGCATCATGCTCGGGGCAAGGATGTTCAAGCAAATGATGAAAGGTTGCGGTTAAAAACGCCATGGTTTTGCCGGTGCCGGTTTGCGCCTGTCCGGCGACATCGCGTCCGCTCAGGGAAACCGGTAACGATAACGCCTGAATCGGGGTACAGAATTCAAATCCTTTTTTTTGCAGCGCCGCGGCGACACGCGGATTTAACGCTAAATCGGCAAAACGCTGCTGACTTAAATGATTATTTTGCATAACAATTAACTATTCAGTGAAAAATTGCGCTAAGCATAGCACGAAGTAAAAAAATCCCCAAAAAACAACCGCACTTTTTCCCGTTTTTCTTGCGGATAACCAACTGTCGGCAGTTTATTTGCAAAAGCCCCTAGACAGTCCGCGGATTTAGTGATAACTTTACGCCCATTCACAGGATCTTAAAATCATATCCAACTAACTCACAATCCAACTCTGACAAACATTATTTTCAATTATGCATTTAACAGAACTTAAAAATACGCCGGTGTCCGATTTAGTGGCGCTGGGCGAAGAGAAAATGGGTCTGGAAAATCTGGCCCGTTTACGCAAACAAGATATTGTCTTCGCAATCTTAAAACAACACGCCAAAAGTGGTGAAGATATTTTCGGCGGCGGTGTGCTGGAAATTCTGCCCGACGGTTTCGGTTTTCTGCGTTCGGCGGACAGTTCCTATTTGGCCGGGCCGGACGATATTTATGTGTCGCCGAGTCAAATCCGCCGTTTTAACCTACAGACGGGGGATAAAATCGAGGGTAAGATTCGACCGCCGAAAGAAGGTGAACGGTATTTCGCCCTCCTCAAAGTCGATCAGGTCAATGACGACAAACCCGAAGTCTCCCGCAGCAAAATCCTTTTCGAAAACTTAACTCCGCTTCATGCCAATTCGCGTTTAAGAATGGAACGCGGCAACGGTTCCACGGAAGATTTAACCGCCCGTATTCTGGATCTGGCCTCGCCTATCGGGAAAGGTCAGCGCGGTTTGATCGTCGCGCCGCCGAAAGCGGGTAAAACCATGCTGCTGCAAAATATTGCGCAGAGCATTACGCATAATTATCCGGAATGCGAGCTGATCGTGCTGTTGATCGACGAACGTCCGGAAGAGGTGACGGAAATGCAGCGTTCAGTGAAAGGCGAAGTGATTGCCTCCACCTTCGACGAACCGGCGGCGCGCCATGTTCAGGTGGCGGAAATGGTGATCGAAAAAGCCAAACGCTCGGTGGAACACAAAAAAGATGTGGTGATTCTGCTCGACAGCATTACCCGTCTGGCGCGCGCTTATAATACGGTCACGCCGGCGTCGGGTAAAATTCTGTCCGGCGGGGTGGACGCTAACGCCTTGCACCGTCCGAAACGTTTCTTCGGTGCGGCGCGTAACGTGGAAGAAGGCGGCAGCCTGACCATTATCGCCACCGCACTGGTGGATACCGGTTCGAAAATGGACGAAGTGATCTTTGAAGAATTTAAAGGCACCGGTAATATGGAATTGCATCTGTCGCGTAAAATCGCGGAAAAACGCGTGTTCCCGGCGATTGATTTCAACCGCTCCGGCACCCGTAAGGAAGACTTGCTCACCACCCCTGACGAATTACAGAAAATGTGGATTCTGCGTAAGATTCTTAATCCGATGGGTGAAGTGGAAGCGATGGAATTCCTGATCGATAAACTGGCGGTGGCAAAAACCAACGAAGCGTTTTTCGAGATTATGAAACGGTCATAATCCCTCCCGAAAACGACAATGCCCTGATTATTCATCAGGGCATTTTTTTAACCGTCGCATAAATCATACGCCTTTCCGTTAAAACCAGAATTTACTTTCCTCTCCGGTGATCACTTCTGAAAACAGCTCGTCCAGTCTGGCGGCCGATTCTTCCAGATTACGCTGTAAATTTAAATGCCAGCCGTCGTCCTCCGCCACGCCTTGCCGCGCACGCTCAAGTAAGCGTTCGACTTCGACCGGATTTGAACCACCTATTCCTGCGTAGCTATTAATCATAAGGTTAGGATCAAGATAACTAAAAAATTCTTCCTCAGTTAAAGTGAATTCTTCCTGCGCTCCGGTCATTTCCTGAGAAACAGTAGTAAAAATCTTTATTACCTCAGTAAAAGGTAACTCTGTCGGTTTTAAATGATTTTTTCGTCCATAACTCACTAATCTAGAAGAGAATTCATGTGTGACTTTGAATGGAATACCTAATTTACGCTGTAATGCACTAGCAAGTTCACTTGTTGCAGAATAATCTGAATTAACTTGCTCTAAACCAGCTTCTTTATCTACATGAATACCCGCCAAAACCGCATTCAGTTCGTTTAGCATTTTGCACGCTCTCTCCAGCGTGTCAGCGGCATTTTCACGCTTATAATCCGTTAATCCAGAGTTTACATTATGGCCTGCCATGGTCGCTTTAACCGCATCGCCAATCACTTCACTGGCCAGCAAACGTGTACGATTTAATGCGACCGGGTTCCTTTTCTGTGGCATTAATGTACTTGGACTTTTCAACGAATCATCATTTAATAACAACCAAGGACGAACATGATGAAACTGTATATGCAAATCCTGCACCAGCGTACCGACGGATAAAGCCAGCAATGCAGCGAGATTGGCGGCTTCCGCCCCAATATCTATTACCGATAGTTGCGCGGCATCAAAAGCATTTTCCACAATACCATGGAACCCTAATAATTCCGCCAATAAAACTCTATCGACAGAAAAGCTAGAGGTAGCCAATGCTGCTGCACCTAGTGGTGATTTATTTAAACGCGGAAAAAATTCTTTCAGCCGTCTTGCCGAACGGGCGATGGTGGCCTCATAACCGAGCAGAAGATGCCCCAGAGTGACCGGTTGAGCCTGTACTCCATTTGTATATGATGGTACCACTGTATGAATATTTTCCGCGGCAAGTTTAAGTAATAGTTTTCTTGTTTTTAACGATAAAAAATATAGATAAATAAATCGGTCACGAATAAATAAACGATGTAATGTCGCCAAAATGTCTTGACGACTTCGGCCTACATGGATCATCGAGCCTGCATGACCAACTAATTTTAATAACATCGGTTGAATATCAATATAATCCGTCGGTCGCACTTCACTTCCAGCAAGTTCATTAATTGCTATAGCAATCTCTTTAGCAGTTTCCTCATTGATAATACCTTGCTTCAATGTAGCCACTGTCGAGGCTTTATCCATCCGGTTTATCCAATAAAACGCATCATGTTTAAACATAACTTTTCTCCTTCTGTTTTCGCCAACCAATAAACGCCAAACCGCAACTGAGTAAGATCATAATCATCAGTAAATACACACACTCCGCCCAGCCGAAAAGATAATAGACTTTGCCCGGCATAATTCCGCCCAGACAACCGCCCAAATAATATGAGAATAAATACAGCCCGACCGAGGTTGCCCGCGCATAGGGGCTGTTTTTCGCAATAAACGAGGTGCCGCACGCCTGACCGAAAAAGACCGATACGCAGGATAAGGTCAGGCCGGTAATAACCTGATAAAGCTGATCGGATAAGGTCAGATACAGCCCGCCGATGCCCAACAGACAAGACAACGAAAAGGCGTAAACATACCCGAACCGATTAATGGCCACCGCCGTCAGCGGCGTGAGCAAAGACGGAATTAAAAACACCACGAAAATTAACCCCACTTGTATGGAATTTAAATAAAAGGGCGCGCCAGCAAGATATAAACTGCCGAAGGTAAAAGAACCGACCTGCTGAAACAGCAGGGAAAAAGCGATAAAACAGCTGATCAGCATTTTTTTATCCGTCATCATGCCGCCTAAATCGGCAAACACCGAACGCGTCGGCGCTTGAGCTGCGCGTTTTTCCGGCGGCAAATAGTTTATCGTCAGCAGGAACGTAAAAAACAAAAATAACGCCAGCGTCACAAAGGTCAGTTTCCATTGCGGGAAAAGTTCCACCGTAATACCGGATAATAAGCGTCCGGAAAAGCCGCCGAATGCGGTGCCGGCAATATAAAGGCTGTTAAATTTCACCGCCTCGCGTTTATCCCATTGTTCGGCAATATAAGAGACCGTATTGGAAAAAATAAAAGGAATACAGATCCCTTGTATAAAACGAAAGAAAATCAACGACGGAAAATTCCAGGCCGACACGGCCAACAAGGTAGTCAGACATAAGGCGCCGACAGCGATAAAAATCGTTTTGCGCCGTCCCAAGCGCACAGCCATGGAGCCGGAAAACGGGGCGAACAACGCCACCCCCAGCGTCGTTGCGCTAATGGTCAGCGCGGCACTTTCCACTTCCACACCGCCCCATGCGGCAATCTGCAATAAAATCGGCTGGGTGGAATATAAACACACCAGCGCACAGGCGCCCAGCAGAAAAATGGTGAGATAACATTGATAGGGTCTCGGCATACATTCACTCTGATTTATTGTTATAAGATAAGGCGACGGTGTTGCGCTGCCGCCCCCATCAAAACATCCCGCGCAACCTTAACCGGTATGTTTTATGCAAAAAAGAAACATTTTTTTAACAATTTTATCAGAGTATCGAGGAAAAATATGTGATCGGTCTAACAGATAAACAAAAAGTGCGGTAAAAATCACCGCACTTTCGTCGCTTTTAAGGCCGGCAAGAAAATCTTAACGGATAACCACTTGTGCGACGGCATAACCGACCAGACAGGCGGTGGTCACGCCGATAAGACCGGGTACCATAAAGCTGTGGTTAAAATAGTATTTACCGATTTTGGTGGTGCCTGTTACGTCAAAGTTGACGGTGGCGATATCCGACGGGTAATTCGGAATAAAGAAATATGCGTAAGTCGCCGGAATCAAACCGACCAGCAATGGCGCCGGTAAGCCGAGGCTGATCCCCACCGGCAGCATCATCACCGCGGTTGCCGCCTGACTGTTAATCACCACCGAAACGGCAAACAGGGCGAAGGCGAATGTCCACGGGTAACTTTCCACCATAGAAGTGACCGCCGCTTTAAATTCCGGCATTGCATATTCAAAATAGGTATCGCTCATCCAGGCAATACCGAAGATGGCAATTGCCGCCACCATGCCGGATTTAAATACCACGCCGTTCGGAACAAGTTGCGGGTTGGTTTTGGTGGCTAATAAAATGATCCCGCCGAAACACAGCATCATCATCTGAATCACCAACGACATGGAAATCGGTTTAGCCCCATCGCCGATAGTACGGATTTCCGGGAACATCGCAACCACCACCACCGTCAGCAAAGAAAGCAAAAACAGATACACCGAAATTTTGGCCGAACGCGGCAATTCGTCATTTAAGGCGGTCGTGGTGGTATTTAAAATACGTTCGCGCCAGACCGGATCCTGCAACCGGCGCTGATATTCCGGATCATCGTCCAGTTCTTTGCCGCGGCGCAAGCTGTATAACGACAATGCAAGCGTGCCGAGGAAGGTGGCGGGAATCGTAACGGAAATAATATTTAATAACGAAATATGTTCATAACCCGGAATTTTTGAAATCTGTGTCAGATAAAAGGCGATCGCGGCAGCCAGCGGGCTGGAGGTGATCGCCAGCTGCGAGGCGACGGAAGCGGCCGCCATCGGGCGTTCGGGGCGGATTTTATTTTTCAGCGCCACATCACCGATAATCGGCATAATGGAATAGACGGAATGCCCGGTGCCCAGCATAAAGGTCATCACATAAGTGACCAGCGGGCCCAGCAGCGTAACCCGTTTCGGGTTGCTACGCAGTATTCTTTCTGCGATCTGCAACATAAATTTCAGACCGCCTGCGGCTTCAAGCACCGATGCGCAAGTCACCACCGCCAGAATAATCAGCATTACGTCAATCGGCGCTTTGCCCACCGGCATGCGCAGCACAAACACTTCGATAACCAGACCGATGCCGGACACCACGCCCAGACCGATACCGCCGAAGCGGCTTCCGATATAAAGCATCAGCAACAGAAATAAAAATTCTAAATAAAGCATAAATAATTCCTAAAGCAGAGTAAAAAATAAAAACGCGGGCTATGATACTTGATTCAGAAATTAGCACAATTGATTCAGCAGGAAATCCGGATTTTTCTGGCGAAAAACTAATTTAAATCAATTTTTAACCGGAAATAAAAAAGTGCGGTGGTTTTCGGGCGGGAAACGGGCAAAATTAAAGCGGTGATTTCACCGCCTTAATGCTGATTACTGGTTGTTCTGAACGTAATCAATTGCTGATTGAACGGTGGTGATTTTTTCAGCTTCTTCGTCAGGAATTTCGATATCGAATTCTTCTTCCAAAGCCATGACCAATTCAACGGTATCCAAAGAGTCTGCGCCTAAATCTTCTACAAAAGAAGCTTCAGGTTTTACATCTTCCTCTTTCACACCTAATTGCTCAACAATGATTTTTTTTACGCGTTCTTCAATGCTCATCTTGCTTTTCCTATTATAGTTAGCCATAAAATAATGGTTTTATAGTGTATGTATTTTTAGTGAAGTTGCAACCTGTTTTTGCAAGGTCAAACCACAAACGGAGACAATTCAAATACATACCATAAAGTGAGTTACGTTACTCTGCTAACGCAACAGGCAACGTAATCCGATTACATCGCTGGGCGAATTTTAACATTAACACTCCGCTTTGGCTATGACTTTGTCGCATAATTCCCCTAACAGGGTAAGGGTATAACCTATACGGAACCCAGCGCTTTAAACAGATTTCGTTTGCTCAAATCCGGCGCCTGTTGTTTTACCGGCAGCGACAGCATCATCTGCAAACAATCCGCCGCCAGACCGACCGCCCGCGCCGGAGTAAGGGATTTATCCAGCGGCGACAGCAGCGAGCAGGTCAGATATTGCGGAATATCCTCCAGATGGCCGACGGTAAAAACCAGATCTTTGTACGGCAGGCGCAATAGGCGTTTATCGCCGATAATCCGGTTTTCCCAATATTGATCCGGCCCCGGCAGGATCACCACGCTCAACATCCACGGCGTCACCACTGCCCCCAACCACTGCCCTTCAAACAACACGAATTGCGGACAGAAACAGGGAATATCGGCACGGAAAAACGGCAGATCACGCATGTGCGGTACGATCTTCTCCATCGCCTGCCGGAATAATTCCGCCGGATTGTGCGCAAATCCCATACAGGACAGATCAAGTGCGGTGTCTTTTTCGCCGGTTTTCATTGAGTATTGCTTCCCTTGCCTGATGAGCGCTCAACGCCGTATCGCCGCAGCTGTTCGACAACCCGGCGGCAGACCTGCGGCAATACCGCGCGCAGGGTTTTGCTCAAACCGATAGCCGGTTCGAAACTTTCCGGCTGCACGCCGATTAAACAAAGATGCTGCGGAAATTCATCCGTCAGTTTCAGCGCCGATAACACATCGCAGATACCAAGCTGATGCGGCGAAATTTTGCGTGAAAAAAACACCGGCACCTGCTCGTCATGCAGCTGGATAATCTCACCGGGCGCTTTGTCCGCCAGCACCGCATCCACAATAATAATCTGCTCGCGGCTGGCCATCACATCCAGCAATTCCATGCCGCAGGTGCCGCCATCCACAATATCAAAGTGCGGTGCAAAATGCGGATCTTTTTCCAGCTCCCGCACCGTGTAAACGCCGATACCTTCGTCGCTCAGCAGAATATTGCCGATGCCTAAAATCAAGGGTTTCATTATAAAATTTTCACCTGTGTCACTTCGCCGTTCGCCAGATTCACCACATGCACGGCGCAGGACATGCACGGGTCGAAGGAATGAATGGTACGCACCACTTCCAACGGTTTGCTCGGATCCGCCACCGGCGTGCCGATAATGGACAGCTCGTAAGGCCCCATTTCATCGTGTTGGTTGCGCGGACCGGAGTTCCAGGTGGACGGCACCACCGCCTGATAATTTTCGATTTTGCCGTCTTTAATCACCACCCAGTGCGACAACATACCGCGCGGCACTTCACCGAAACCGACACCTTTAAACTCGCCCTGCGGCGGAATATCCGCTTTCAGGTAAGCCACCGTATCGCCTTTGCCGATATTTTCCACCAGCTTCTGCCATTGCTGGCTCAGAATATCGTTCAGCACGCAGCAATGCGTGGTGCGGCCGATAATGCGTCCCAGCGTGGAATGCAAATCCTCAACGGCGATAGTCTGCCCGCTAAGTGCGGTATAAATTTGCTGAATTTGGTCGAAATGTTTTACCGTGCGCGCATCCTTTGATGCCAGTCCGCACATTAAATAAGCCAGCGGCCCCACTTCCACCACGTTGTCATAGAAAGTCGGCGCTTTCACCCAGGAATATTTGCCCTCATCCTGCCAGCCGGTATAGTTCGGCCGGGTCAGCCCCGCCCACGGCGGCAGCGCCTCGTCGTCTTCATACCAGGCGTGCTTGCCGCTTTCTTTAATGCCGTTAATCACATATTCGTCCCGGTGATCCTTAATCGCGCGGAAAGTGGTCAAATCACCGTTTTCAATATACCCGCCGTACAGCTCGAAAACCTTATTTTCTTCATCAACCGGATACTCGGGAACGGATAAATAATTGCGCGACGTGCCGCCCAGCTTCAGCCATTGCGGATAAAACGCCGCGATCACTGCGGTATCGACCTTATAAACCTGATTGACGAAATCGTTCAGTTTATCAATGCAGGTTTTCACAAACATCAGCCGTTCCAGATTCAGCACCGCCTGTGAGTCAAGATTAATCGGATTAGCCACCCCGCCGATCGCCAAATTCTGAATGTGCGGCGATTTACCGCCCAGCAGCGCCACCACGCGGTTGGCATCGCGCTGACATTCCAGCGCCTGCAAATAATGCGCCACGGCGATTAAATTCACTTCCGGCGGCAGCTGCATCGCGGCATGACCGAAATAGCCGTTGGCGAAAATCCCCAACTGCCCGCTGTCCACCAGCGCCTGAATTTTTTTCTGCACATTGCGGAATTCGTTGGCGCTGTTGAGCGGCCAGCTGGAAACATCCTTCAGCATGGCGGCGGCTTTGTCCGGATCCGCCTTTAATGCCGCGGTAATATCCACCCAGTCCATCGCGGAAAGCTGATAAAAATGCACGATATGATCATGCATACTGTGTGCGGTCAGAATCATATTGCGGATATATTGCGCATTAACCGGCACTTTGGCGCCCACCGCATCTTCCACTGCCCGCACGCTGACAATTGCGTGTACGGTGGTACAAACGCCGCAAATGCGCTGCATGATCATCCAGGCGTCACGCGGGTCACTGCCCTTAACAATATTTTCCATGCCGCGCCACATCGTTCCCGATGACCAGGCCTTAGTCACCTTGCCGTCTTCGATCTCACAATCGATACGCAAATGTCCTTCAATGCGCGTAATCGGGTCGATGGTGATGCGTTTTGTTTCTGTCATGCTTTTTCTCCACTAAATTTTTCACTGCGGGCGGCTTTCTCGGCAATAATATGCTGCGATTCTTCGCTGGACGCTTCTTTCAGCACCGGTAACACCGGGAATAAACGGATAATTAAAATATAGGCGCAAACCTCAATGGATACGAAACCGATTGAAATCAGTAATTCCTCGGCGGACGGGAAATAACGGTAGCCGTTGCCCGGATCATACATAATCAATGAATAGTTCATCCGCCACAAGGCGGCGCCGAGCAGCATACTTAACGCCGAAACGAACAGCCAGCGTCCGTCGGAACGTTTTTCGCCGAGGAACAGGGTCAGCAGCGGCAAAACCAGCAGCCAGACTTCCAGCCAGAACATCCAGGCTTCAAATTTATTTAATTTATCCCAGCCGAACACATAATGCAGTTTATGGTTATAAATCAGCTCGCCGAAACGACAGAGCAGGAACAATGCGATTAAACCGGCGGTGACTTTAATCAGTTGCGTGAACAGCTGCCGTTCGTCCGGCGTTTTGCCCGCCAGCCCCGCTTTAACCAGCGAGCCTTCGAAAATCACAATGGAAAAGCCCATAATAAATGCGGTAAACAATGAGAAAATCGGCAGCATTTCATAACTTTGCCACACCGGATGAATTTTCTGCCCGGCCACAATCATCAGCGATCCCATGGAGGACTGGTGCATCATCGGCAGCAATGCGCCGAGGGCAATCACGAAAAACATAATCTTATTCAGTTTTTCAAATAACTTCTTAAAACCGAAATACCCCAGCCAGACCGGCGCGAATTCCAGCGTAACCACAAAAATATAAATCGTCATACATACTGCGGTTTCAAACAGCACGGAATTGGTATTGAACTGACCGGGCAGAAAGAAATACGGCAAATGCCAGTAACGCCCCATATCAATGGTAATGGACAGTCCGCCGAGGGAATAACCGAACAGGCTGGCAAGCAGCGCCGGGCGCACCAGCGGGTGATATTTACCTTTGTTGAACACATACACCGTCCACGCCAACGCCCAACCGCCACAGGCAAAGCCGGTGCCGACCAGCAGATCGAAGGCAATCCACAAGCCCCACGGATAGCCGCCGTTTAACGCGGTGACCGAACCGATCCCGAAAAACAAGCGTTTCACAATCAGCAGCAGACAAATCACCGCCAGCGGAGCAAAAAACAAAATAGGCGTCGAAATCAATCTGCCGCCCACCGGACGTATTTTACCCATGATGTTTTTCCTCCTCTTTATCCAGTTCCTCCTGCATTTGCCGACGGGCGATTTTCATCTCGCGCAGTTTGGCTTCGATTTTATCACGGTGCATATTGCGGAACGTCATGGCGGTCAGCCCTGCCAGCGCCACCAGCGGCAACGCCATACCGCGATAGAGGAAATGCTGCAAATGCGCAGCGCGGGTACCGGTGGAATGTTCGTCGAGCTGCGGCAAGCCGAGATTTTCCTGCGGCACGCCGCTTAACACCAGCACCTGCGTGCCGCCGGCTTCCTGCTCGCCGTAAATATGCTGATAATAACGCGGTACCGTCGCACGATAGCGATCGGCGCTGTCCACCCGCTGACGCGGATAATCGTAATCGGTGCCGCGCAATAAACCGAGGCGGTGTCTGGCTTCTTTCAGCAAATCCTCGCGCCGGCCGAAAATCACCGCGCCGGTCGGGCAAACATGGCAACAGCCCGGCAGTTCGCCATGATCAATGCGGGAAACGCCTTTCTGGTTGCACAGTTCGCATTTACTGATTTCGCCGAGCGGGTTGTCATAATCGTATTTCGGCACATCGAACGGGCAGGCAATCATACAATAACGGCAGCCGGTACAAATATCCGGATCATAGCCCACAATGCCGGTGTGCGGATTTTTGGTCAGCGCCTGCACCGGACAAACCGTCACGCAGTTGGGATCAACACAGTGCATACATTGTTTTTTGATATAAGCATAGCCGTTTTCCGTTTGATCTTTATGGCGCCCCTCGCCGTCGGACCAGACCTGAATGATGTTGCGAGTGAAAGGCGATAATTTGTCGTTGTTCGACCAGGTTTGCTCGCCCGCCGGATTCAGCGCGGTGCCGTTCACCTGCTGACATTCCGCCACACAGGCCTGACAACCGACACAGAGCGTGGAATCGTACAGCATACCGACCGCATCCGGTGCGGCTTTGCGCGTATCCGCCTCCGCCCGGGCATCCGCCGCCGGCAACGCAGAAACGGCGCCGCCCAGCAAGCCGGCTTTGATAAATTGACGTCTATCCATTGTTGTTATCCTGTATGGTTATTTATCCGCCGGTGTGTCTTTCGTTGCCGGGGCGTCCTTGGCTTTGTTGGCTTTACGCTGGCTGGTCAGCTCGCGCAGGGTTTCCACCGTGACGCCGGCAAGTACGGCCGCCGCACCGCCCAGCAAGCCGATTGCCGTCAGCGACGCGCCGCTGCCTTCGGTATTATTGACATCGGGTTTGTCCACTCTCGGCGTCGGATTTTCCACCGAAGCCAGCTGAAAAATACCCTTGGTAAAACCGACGCCTTTCTCGTTGCAGCCGTAACAGGGATGACCGATGCCCACCGGCCAGTTATTGCCGCCCACATCACAGAATTCCAGCGTAGAACAGTTACCGTAGGTTTCCGGGCCTTTGCAGCCGAGATGATACAGACACCAGCCGTGGCGATGACCGTAATCGCCGTATTCGCGTGCAAAGCGCCCCGCATCAAAGTGCGGTCGGCGATAACAGTTTTCATGAATTAGACGGTCATAGGCAAACAGCGGACGATTTTGCGCATCCATAGCCGGCAAAGTTTTATAAGTGATGATATGCGCCACCGTGGCTAAAAAATTATGCGGATTCGGCGGACAGCCCGGAATGTTAATCACCTGCGCGCCCGGTAAAACTTCCGCTAAACTGACCGCACCTGTCGGGTTACCGCCGCTTGACGGCACGCCGCCCCAAGCCGCACAGGAACCTATCGCAATAATGGCGGCGGCGTCTTTGGCGGCGTTTTTAATGTGTTCGACAATCGGTTTGCCGGCCACCATACAATATACGCCGCCGTCTTTCAGCGGAATGGAACCGTCCACCACCAGCACATATTTTCCTTTGTATTTATGGATCGCGTTATGTTTGTTTTCTTCCGCCTGTTCGCCGAACGCCGCGGATAACACCTCGTGGTATTCCAGCGAAATCACATCCAGCACCAGATTTTCCAGCGTCGGATGGGTCGCCCGCAGCAGCGATTCGGTACAGCCGGTACATTCCTGCGCACCGATCCAGATCACCGGCGGCCGTTGCGGATCGGTCAGCGCCGCGCCGATTTCCGCGCCGGCTTTGCTACTCAGCCCCATCGTCGCCGCCATGGCGGTACATAATTTCATAAAATCCCGGCGGCTCACCTCATTCAGTGAGAAGATACCGTCCAATTGATTATTCATAGTGCGCTCCATATTCACCTATAATTTATATGGCTTTTCCGATTGCCGCATCTTACTCCTGTTTGCCTGAAAATAAATTGATCTCTATCATAAACAACAATATATTTACAAAATACTTACAAATAGGTAGTTTTGTTAACATTTTTGAGAATTATTCTCATTAATAACAATAAACCAAAGCCATAGACCAACGGGCTGAACAGCCCCAAAGTACGGGACAAAAACACAACGAAAGTGCGGTGCAA
>CCMQ01000028.1 GCA_000751835.1 Necropsobacter rosorum
GATTGGTGGAGATAAGCGGGATCGAACCGCTGACCTCCTGCGTGCAAGGCAGGCGCTCTCCCAGCTGAGCTATATCCCCATTCAGGGAACAGGTATCAGGATTCAGGTATCAGTACCTAATCTTACCTATTCATTTCATTACTTCCTTTTGTCACTCCAGTTATCGCTATCGGTACCCAAGTATCTTTTCTGATACCTGACACCTGATACCTGATACCTGAAAGTGGTGGGTCTGAGTGGACTTGAACCACCGACCTCACCCTTATCAGGGGTGCGCTCTAACCACCTGAGCTACAGACCCAAAAGGATACGTTTCGTTTTCCTTTGTTCCTCTCTTGTCTACAACTACCAGACAATCTGTGTGAACACTTGCTGTCGCTTTATTTTCAGTGCAAGTCTAGGTGATAACCCTGTTACCTATATCCTATAACCTGACACCTGTTCGGTAAGGAGGTGATCCAACCGCAGGTTCCCCTACGGTTACCTTGTTACGACTTCACCCCAGTCATGAATCATACCGTGGTAAACGCCCCCCAAAAGGTTAAGCTATCTACTTCTGGTACAACCCACTCCCATGGTGTGACGGGCGGTGTGTACAAGGCCCGGGAACGTATTCACCGCAACATTCTGATTTGCGATTACTAGCGATTCCGACTTCATGGCGTCGAGTTGCAGACGCCAATCCGGACTTAGATGCACTTTCTGAGATTCGCTCCACCTTACAGCTTCGCCGCCCTCTGTATGCACCATTGTAGCACGTGTGTAGCCCTACTCGTAAGGGCCATGATGACTTGACGTCATCCCCACCTTCCTCCGGTTTATCACCGGCAGTCTCCTTTGAGTTCCCGTCCAAAACGCTGGCAACAAAGGATAAGGGTTGCGCTCGTTGCGGGACTTAACCCAACATTTCACAACACGAGCTGACGACAGCCATGCAGCACCTGTCTCTAAGTTCCCGAAGGCACAAACTCATCTCTGAGTTCTTCTTAGGATGTCAAGAGTAGGTAAGGTTCTTCGCGTTGCATCGAATTAAACCACATGCTCCACCGCTTGTGCGGGCCCCCGTCAATTCATTTGAGTTTTAACCTTGCGGCCGTACTCCCCAGGCGGTCGATTTATCACGTTAGCTTCGGGCACCAAGGTCAAACCCCAATCCCCAAATCGACAGCGTTTACAGCGTGGACTACCAGGGTATCTAATCCTGTTTGCTCCCCACGCTTTCGCACATGAGCGTCAGTACATTCCCAAGGGGCTGCCTTCGCCTTCGGTATTCCTCCACATCTCTACGCATTTCACCGCTACACGTGGAATTCTACCCCTCCCTAAAGTACTCTAGACTCCCAGTCTGAAATGCTATTCCCAGGTTAAGCCCGGGGATTTCACACCTCACTTAAAAGCCCGCCTGCGTGCCCTTTACGCCCAGTTATTCCGATTAACGCTCGCACCCTCCGTATTACCGCGGCTGCTGGCACGGAGTTAGCCGGTGCTTCTTCTGTAATTAACGTCAATTAACATTGGTATTAGCAATGTTACCTTCCTCATCACCGAAAGAACTTTACAACCCGAAGGCCTTCTTCATTCACGCGGCATGGCTGCGTCAGGGTTCCCCCCATTGCGCAATATTCCCCACTGCTGCCTCCCGTAGGAGTCTGGACCGTGTCTCAGTTCCAGTGTGGCTGGCCATCCTCTCAGACCAGCTAGAGATCGCAGGCTTGGTGAGCCATTACCTCACCAACTACCTAATCCCACTTGGGCTCATCCCATGGCAGGAGCTTACGCCCCCTTTCATCTCCCGATACTACGCGGTATTAGCAACAGTTTCCCGTTGTTATCCCCCTCCATAGGCCAGATTCCCAAGCATTACTCACCCGTCCGCCACTCTCACGAATAAAAGCAAGCTTTCATCCGCTACCGTTCGACTTGCATGCGCTAAGCCTGCCGCCA
>CCMQ01000029.1 GCA_000751835.1 Necropsobacter rosorum
CATAGGTAACTTAATAGGCGGTTAAATTTTTCGAAAATTTGCAAAATACTGCAAAAATCGACCGCACTTTTGCCTTTAGCAATGATGATAGAACGTAAGTTCGTTCGATTGTCTTATATGTTCTTTAACAATCTGGAAACAAGCTGAAAACTGAGTCTCAGGTAACAGGGATCAGTCATCAGGTATCAGAAGATACGGGTGGGTGATGTTGTTATTTGAGTCAAAGTCTGAGAAAAAATCTTAGCCGGAAAAGGCGGCTAAGTGTTTAGTTAAACTAAACGGCAACCGAGGGTGAAAGCCTTTGAGGTTGTATGGTTAAGTGACTAAGCGTACACGGTGGATGCCTTGGCAATCAGAGGCGAAGAAGGACGTGCAAATCTGCGAAAAGCTTGGGTGAGTTGATAAGAAGCGAATAACCCAAGATATCCGAATGGGGCAACCCAGTAGGTGAAGAACCTACTATCTTAAATTGAATTCATAGATTTAAGAGGCGAACCGGGAGAACTGAAACATCTCAGTACCCCGAGGAAAAGAAATCAACCGAGATTTTGTGAGTAGCGGCGAGCGAAAGCGAAAGAGCCTGTTAGTGATAGCAGCGTATTTAGGAGAACAAGCTGGGAAGTTTGGCGAGACAGGGTGATAGCCCCGTATCTTAAAAATGTGTTGTGGTACTAAGCTGACGAGAAGTAGGGCGGGACACGAGAAATCCTGTCTGAATATGGGGGGCCCATCCTCCAAGGCTAAATACTCCTGATTGACCGATAGTGAAGCAGTACTGTGAAGGAAAGGCGAAAAGAACCCCGGTGAGGGGAGTGAAATAGAACCTGAAACCGTGTACGTACAAGCAGTGGGAGCCGTAAGGTGACTGCGTACCTTTTGTATAATGGGTCAGCGACTTATATTTTGTAGCGAGGTTAACCTCATGGGGGAGCCGAAGGGAAACCGAGTCTTAACTGGGCGTTGAGTTGCAAGGTATAGACCCGAAACCCGGTGATCTAGCCATGTGCAGGTTGAAGGTTGGGTAACACTAACTGGAGGACCGAACCGACTAATGTTGAAAAATTAGCGGATGACGTGTGGCTGGGGGTGAAAGGCCAATCAAACCGGGAGATAGCTGGTTCTCCCCGAAATCTATTTAGGTAGAGCCTTGAGCGGACACCTTCGGGGGTAGAGCACTGTTTCGGCT
The DNA here is from genome assembly GCA_000751835.1 of Necropsobacter rosorum. Taxonomy (GTDB): domain Bacteria; phylum Pseudomonadota; class Gammaproteobacteria; order Enterobacterales; family Pasteurellaceae; genus Necropsobacter; species Necropsobacter rosorum. Next base: position 1,187 of record CCMQ01000029.1, read on the forward strand.
AGGGGTCCATCCCGGATTACCAACCCGATGCAAACTGCGAATACCGAAGAGTGATACTCAGGAGACACACGGCGGGTGCTAACGTCCGTCGTGGAGAGGGAAACAACCCAGACCGCCAGCTAAGGTCCCAAAGTGTATGTTAAGTGGGAAACGAAGTGGGAAGGCTTAGACAGCTAGGATGTTGGCTTAGAAGCAGCCATCATTTAAAGAAAGCGTAATAGCTCACTAGTCGAGTCGGCCTGCGCGGAAGATGTAACGGGGCTGAAACATAGCACCGAAGCTGCGGCATTCAGGGTATAGGTTTCAGGGTTCAGGAGACAGTAAGTTTTACTGTTTCGATTTGAACTACATAGGAGAAGCAGAATGGCAAAGATGGCGTAATGAGTACGAAGAAATTGCCAAAATGCTTGTTGGATTAGGTAAAAGTTTAAAATAAAA
>CCMQ01000030.1 GCA_000751835.1 Necropsobacter rosorum
CTGCGCCCGGCTCCAGTCCAACCGCGCCAGACGTTCATCGGTTTCATCCACCGACATTTCCACGAAATCGAAGCCGCAGGCTTTGGCTATCGCCAACCGTTCTCCCCAGCTGATGTCCTTCGGCAGCGCTTTTTCGTAAATCCCCAGTTTATGTGTTCTCACGGCGTTCTCCTGTGTGCTGATAGATTAATGTAAGGTTTTTAATGCCTCAACCAGTCGGACATACTGAGCATATTTTTGCTGATATGCCGGATAATTGTCGGCGTTCGGCTGAATTTTCCGCATGTTACCGGTCAATTTAACCGAATTTTCACCCGCACTTTGCATCGCCATCAGGGCGGCGCCTAAGCAGCCGGTTTCTTCCGCCGGCGGAATTTCCAGCGTCATGCCGGTGAGATCCGCCAGCATTTGTAGCCATACGGCCGATTTCGTCGGCCCGCCGGTGATTCTGAGTGTGTTGACAGCGGGAAAGCGCTCCAGCATTCGGGTTAAATGATACATGACGCTGAATAATACGCCTTCATACACCGCCTGCATGAGATGCATCTGCGTATGATAGGATTGGATGCCGTAAAAGCCCGCCTGCATGCCCAGTCCGGCGTTGGAACCATACAGGAACGGAACGAACAGCACCGAGCTTGCAGCCGGCGGCAACTGCGCAATGCCTTGATTGATTTGCTGATAATCCAGATTCCATTGTTTGATGAACCATTCCAGATTACCGGCCGAGGTGGGGCTGGCCTCGTGAACCAGAAATTTGCCCGCCTGCGCATAACGGCCGTAAACAAAAGGAATGCTTTGCGTCTGATCAATATGATCGGTAAGGCCGCTGACCACCGACCAAGTGCCTAACACCACATTCAGCTTTTTCTCATCATCTAGTCCGGCGCAAAGTGCGGTGGAAATTACATCAAATAATCCGCCCACCACCGGCGTACCCACTGCCAGCCCGCAGGCTTGCGCCGCCTGTGGGGTTATATATCCGGCGATCTGATCCGGTTTAATCAGCGGCGGAAGTTTTTCGATTATCCCCGTTAAATCCAGCAGCTCCGCCAGCGCCGGATCATAGCCTCCCTGCTGCATATTGTAGAGGTTGGATTCGGAAATATTGGTTTCTTCGCAATGCAATTGGCCGGTCAGACAAAAACGCAAATAATCATGGGACATCAGCACATAAGCGATATTTGCATAGCGTTGCGGCTCATGTTGTTTAATCCATTGCAAAATCGACACCGGATGGCCGGTCCATAACGTCTGCCGGGTGAGCGGATATAATTTTTCCGGTATGCCGCGTTGCTGCCATTGTCTGACAATCTCCAGCGAACGCTGATCGGAAGACAAAATTGCGCGCCCTAAGGGTTGTTTGTGCTGATCCAGCAGGAATGCGCCTTTGCCTTGGGCGGAAATGCCGACGCCTTTGATCTTATCCGGCGTCAGCGCACTTTCCGTGATCGCACGTTTCACTACCGAGGCGCAGACCGACCACAGCTGCGCCATATCCCGTTCGGCGTAACCGGCTTTTTCGCTGATGACCGCCAGACTTTCCCGTACGGAAATCCGCATGGTGCCCTGTTGATCAAAAAGTGCGGCCTTAATAAAGGTGCCGCCGCAATCAATTCCTAAATAATAATCCATATTGTCTCCGACTGATAATCATGCCGGATTACACCCGCATAGGCATAATCCGGGCCGTGCTGAGATTATTCGGCTAATGCGTCAATCTGTTTAACCAGTCCGTCACCGTTTTTCTCAATAAACGATTTACGCACATCCGCTTCAATAAGATCTTTGAACGGTTTGGTATCCACTTGTTCCACCACTTCGACGCCCGCTTTTTGCAGTTTGCCGATAATCTCTTTTTCGTTATCCAAATTCAGCTGACGTTGATATTTGCCCGCTTCCTGTGCGGCTTCAACAATCGCGTTTTGCAGCGCCGGGCTTAAAGCGTCGAATTTGGCTTTATTCATCACCACAATTAACGGCGTATAGCCGTGGTTGGTCAGCGATAAATATTTCTGCACTTCATACAGTTTTGCCGACCAGAGAATACCGATAGGATGTTCCTGCGCATCAACCGCTTTGGTTTCCAGCGCGGTATAAAGTTCCGACAGCGGCATCGGCACCGGATTGGCGCCCAGTAATGTAAAGGCTTGAATATACATCGGATTCTGGTTGGTTCTGACTTTTAAGCCTTTAATATCGGCCGGCGCGTTGACCGGGTGTTTGGAATTGGTGAAAGAACGGAAGCCGACTTCCCAGAACGCCAGTCCTTTTAATCCCTGCGCTTCCAGATCTTTCAGCAGTGACTGACCGATTTCGCCGTCCAGCACCGCATAGGCATGTTCGCGGTTTTTGAAAATAAACGGAATGTCAATCACGTTTAATTTCGGTTCCAGCCCTGAAAAATTCGGTGAACCGGACATTTCGATATCAATGGTGCCGCCGCGTACGGCGCTGATCATGGTTTGCGAATTACCCAGCGTACTGTCCGGGAACAGGCTTAATTTTAATTCGCCGTCGGTTTTTTCCTTTAATAAATCGTTGAATTTTTTCGCCGCGATATGTTGCGTATCGCTGCGCGGCGCTTCGTAACCAAAACGCAATGTGGTTTGTGCGCCGGCACTACCGCTGAAAACTGCAACACTTGCCACTATCATCGCCAGAGTTTTGAGATTAAAAAGTTTCATAGAGGTCTCCTAATTGGGTCGGTATATTGTTGTATGGGATTGTTCTCATACGTTAAGGTTGCATCCACGAAAGTGGGGTTAAAATTAATGACGGAATGAAGATGAAAGCAAACAGTAATGCGATCATCATCAGCATATACGGCAGAATGCCTCTCACCGCCTGATCAAACGGTAACTTGGATACCCCGGTAATAACGTTCAATACGTTGCCCACCGGCGGGGTAATTAACCCGATGGAAGTGTTCAGGATAAACAGCACCCCGAAATACACCGGATCAATGCCGGCTTCTTCCACCAGTGGCATCAGTACCGGCGTCAGAATCAACACGGTCGGGGTTAAATCCATCACCATACCGATAATAAATACCGCGAACATAATGACAATCAGTAACAAAGTCGGCGAATCAATTAACGGTTCCAGCAATTCGGTCATGGTTTGCGGCAGTTCGGCGATCGTAATCAACCAGCCGGTGACATTCGCCGCCGCTACCAGCAGCATGACTACCGCCGTGGTTTTTCCCGCATTCAGCAGCACTTTATACAGATCTTTGATTTTTAATTCGCGATACACGAACAGCGAAATAATCAGCGCGTAAAACGCCGCAACGGCACCGGCTTCGGTCGGGGTGAACATGCCGGTACGAAAACCGCCGATAATGATCACCGGCAACAGCAGCGCCCAGATACTGTTTTTGAACGAAATGCACAATTCCGCTTTGGTTGCTTTCGAGAATGTCATTAAATTCAGGTGTTTGGCCTGCCACCACCAGAGTAACGCCAGACAAACCCCCATTAAAATGCCCGGAAAGATCCCGGCCAGAAAGAGCTTGGTAATTGACACGCCGCTTGCCACGCCGAACACGATAAACGGAATTGACGGCGGAATAATCGGTGCGATGATGCCGGCCGTGCCGATCAAACCCGCAGAGCTGTTTAACGGATAGCCGGTGGTTTTCATCATCGGCAATAACATTGCGGCGACGGCGGCCGTATCGGCAACCGCGGAACCGGAAAGACTGGCCATAATCATGGCGGCTAGAATCGCAACAAAGCCTAAGCCGCCCCGTTTATGTCCGACCAGTTTCATCGGCAGATCGATAATGCGTTTGGATAATCCGCCTTCATTCATGATCTCACCGGCGAGAATAAAAAACGGGATCGCCATTAACGAGAAACTGTCCGCACCGCTGACAATATGCTGCGCCAGAATTTGCGAATCGAATAAATCCAGATGCACCATTAATGCAATGCCGCAGACTAACAGCGAAAACGCAACGGGAATGCCTAAAATGATTGCGCCTAATAATACGGAAAGGAAGATGATAACCGTCATTGTTTCGCTCCTTTAATAAACTCGCCGACAGAGGTGACGATTCGGAGAAGAAGTAAAATGCCGATGCCGAGACCGGCGATCACGCTGGCAAGATAGGTCAGCCCCTGCGGTAAACCGGAAATGGGCGCTAAATTGTTAAGATTAAGATTGAATTGAATCCAGCTGCCGTCAACGATGAGATAACAGCAAAACAACATCGCCGCATCCGTAAATAAATGCAGAATTTTCTGTGTTCGCGGCGAGAGCTTGTCGGTCAGAATGGTGACGTTGACATGTTGGTTGTCGTTAAAGGCCAGAATCGCCGCCAGAAAAACCAACCAGACGAACATATAACGGGAAACTTCTTCCGTGACATTAATGCTGCTGTTAAAACCGTAACGCAGCACCACATTTAAAAACACCAGCGTGGACATAATCGCCAGAATGGCGACCACCAGCACTTCCAGCGCTTTGCCGATAAAAACCGCAAGAGATTTCATAATCCACCTCGAATTTCACTGATTGCAATTTTTACGACCACCTTCCGAATTTTACCGCGTTCTCCCTCTATACAGGCCGGGCGGTGCACATCTTCCGGAAAAAACACGGCGAAGCTGCCCGGCTGCATAACCAGCTCGCTTTCGGCTTGCGCATCTTTATAGAAAAGAATGTCGCGCTCGGCATCGTACGGCGTCGCAATTTCATTGGTACCTAAATCGGGGGCGACCCCGATTCGTTCTTTACCGGCATGCAAATATTGCACATCTAAAAAAGTGCGGTGGATTTCCGGCAGATTTTCCGCTTTCGGTTTGGTTTCCAGATCCAACACCTGCACATACATCGCATCTTGTTTAAGCACATAGCGTCCGGGGGCTAATTTATCGAAATCCGTCTTACTCAGATATTCCAGCGCAATTTGAATCGCGTTGGGATAATCATGCGGATTCATGGTTGTGATGTGTCCGAAAAACATAAGATTACCTATAAGGATTTGAGTTTAGCCCACACGGTATCGTCCACCGGAATACCGTTCGCTTGGTTATCGGCGAGAATAGTGGTGAATTCATGCCCCGGCAAACGCACTTCAACGTTCGGATCCGCTCTTTCCGCCGTTTTAACATAATCCATAATACGCTGTAGTTTTTCTTCTTTGGTTTTGCCGTCGATCAGGCGATCCACTTCAATCGCGATAAATACCTGCGAGACGCAATATTCATCGTCTTTTTCTTCGGTGACTTCGGCGGTGGATAACCCGTTGGACAGTAAGGTGGCGATCATATCTAAGACGATAGAAAGCCCGGAACCTTTCCAGAATCCCATCGGTAATAAACGGCGATTGCGCTCTACGGTGGCGGGATCTTTGGTCAGATTGCCGTCATCATCAAAGCCCGCATCGACGAAGGTTTGCCGGCCGGCTAAGCGATTGACTTCCAGCATTCCGTAAGAATACATGGAGCAAGACATATCGACCATGGTAATCGGGTTGCTCGGCACGGCGATAATTAACGGGTTGGTGCCGATGCGGCATTCTTTTGCCCCCCAAGGCGGCATAACAGCCAGCGCGTTGGTCCAGCAAATACCGATATAGCCTTTTTCCGCCGCCTGCCAGCCGTAACCGCCGCCGCGCATCCAGTGATTGGCATTTTTCAGCGCTACCACACCGATCCCGAACTGATCGGCGATTGCCATCGCTCTGTCCATCATTTTGCGGGCGGTTAGATTACCGATAGCCTGATGGGCGTCCCATTGTTCAATGGCGCCTAATGAAAGTACTTTGCTCGGTTCGGCGTCCGGAATCACATCGCCTTTTTCCAGCTGCTGAATAAAACGCGGAAAACGGTTTACCCCGTGCGAATACGCGCCGGCTTGTGTGGTATCGGCAAACAGGCCGGCGCAGTCTTCGGCGATATCTTCACGCACATGACGTGCAAGTAGAACGCGTTTAAATTCGGCTTTTAATTCATCGTAAGAAACTTTCATAGACACCTCTTTGGTTTTAAATTTCATATAGTGGAATTACATTTTATAATTTAAGACTTTGACTCTTTATTGTCAATGAAACGGAATAATATTAATTTTAATAAAATCAATTGGTTATATACAAATTTCAAGATCTGTGATCTTGATCGCATTTTAGGCACATTAGATTTCAATATGTAAAATGATATTTTGATATTATAATGACGGCATGAATGGAAAATTCGCTTTAAGAGAGGTTTACGATGGCGGATGAAAAACAGGGCGGCAACCAGAGTTTAATTCGCGGGTTACGCATTCTTGATATTTTAAGTAACTTTCCCAACGGCTGCCCGCTGGCAAAGCTGGCCGAAATGGCGGAGCTGAATAAAAGTACCGTACACCGCTTATTGCAGGGATTGCAAAGCGAAGATTATGTGCAGACGGCCGGTTCGGTCGGCAGTTACCGTTTAACCACCAAATGCCTGAGTCTCGGTCAGAAGGTGCTTTCGTCCTTAAATATTATTCATATCGCCGCACCGCATTTGGAAAAACTGAATCTGGTTCTCGGGGAGACCGTGAATTTCTCCAAACGGGAGGGCGAACGGGCGATTATGATTTATAAACTGGAACCGACGGTAGGCATGCTCAGAACGCGGGCATATATCGGACAGCATCTTCAATTATACTGTTCCGCAATGGGGAAAATTTACCTTGCCTACGACAAAGACAGCGGCTATCTGGAGCGGTATTGGGCCTCTCACCAGGATGTTATCCGCAAACTTACCCATAATACGGTGACGGAACTGGAAGAAATGCGCAACGAATTAGCCGATATCCGCAAAAAACAGTTTGCGATGGATAAAGAAGAAAACGAATTGGGCGTAGTGTGTCTTGCCTGTCCGATATTCGATTTTTTTGGTAATGTGGATTATTCGGTGTCGGTTTCAATGTCGATTTACAAGCTGCAACAGTTAGGCATCCAGTTCTTTTTTCAGGAAATCGCACAGACCGCTCGTGATATTTCCCTCGAGCTGGGGTATTCTGCCGACGCGCCCCGCATTAAATGAATGGTGCAAAAAATAATAGCCTCTGCGGTAAGAGGCTATATTAATTCTACGCGGCAAATGCTTACCAGTATTTATCAATTTCCGCGCGAATAGCCTGTGCGGTCTCTGTACCTTTGGCACCCACTAAGGCGCGGCCGGCGATAAAGGCTTTGGCGTTTCTGATTGCTTTAAATAAGTGAATATCCTGCGGCACGATACCGCCGGTAATGGAAAGCTCAAGACCTAAATCGGAAAGCTGTTTCATTAATTCCACATCCTGCGGCGTCCAGCCGTTACCGGCCAGTTCCGCATCACGGGAACGGTGATAAATCGCCTGTTTTACCCCTAAAGCCACCCAGTCTTTCGCGTCGTCAAGGGTCCAGTTACCGTAAATTTCGATCTGAATTTCTTTCGGGACGGTTAATTCCGGATGAGCGGCGTTAAATTCATCCGCCACTTTTTTACAGGCCGCTTTGGTGGCCGGATGGGCGGCGGCGGATACTGTCAGCCAATCGGCACCGGCCTCAAACGCCATTTTAGCCAGAATCGCACCGCCGTCCGTGGTTTTTAAATCGCACACGATAATGTGATTCGGGTGCAGTGCGCGCAGCGTGGAAACGGCTTTCATGCCTTCCGCACAGGCGAGAATCGTCCCCACTTCAATAACCTCAACCTGACTTTCCGCCTGTTTGGCATCGGCAACCGCTTTTTCGAGCGTTAGGGAATCGAGGGCAATTTGCAGTAATGGTTTAGTCATAATTAAGTCTCTCCTGAATGTAAATTATCCGATATGTTAGGCATTAGCCCTCAAGTACGGTGTCAATAACCGCTAAAATTTCAGCCGGGCTGTTGCAACGCAGAAATTTATCGATATTCACGCCGGTTTCGCTGTCCGGATCATCCAGCACCTGAGTAATTTCCATCAGCCCTTCCATATGTTTATCGCTGTCGCTGCCCGCCAAGGCAATCATCATCCGCACCGGTTCGCTTTCTCCGTCGAAATAAATCGGCGTATCAAATGTGACTAACGAAAAGGCGGTTTTCAGCACGCCGTCTTCCGGTCGGGCATGCGGCATCGCCAAACCGGGCGCCAGAATAATATAAGGGCCGATATTGGTGATGCCTTCAATAATACGGTCATAGTAACGCGGTTCCACCGCACCGGACGCAATCAGCATATCTATGGCAATTTTAATCGCCTCCTGCCAGCTGGCCGCGGATTGATGCAATTTAATCGCATTGTTATCGATAAGAGATTGTTTTAACATTTTTTCTCCTTAATGAGTTACACCGTTAATAAGGTAAGACCGTGCTTATCAGGCGCGTGCGTGATGTTTATTGATCAACGCCTGCAGTTCATCACCGAATGAATTCGGATTCAGCATGTTCTGTACGCCGAGCACCGAGACATTATCATTGACCACGATTTCATCCTGTAAATGTCTGGAGCACACAATAATATCCACGCTGTCCAGTTTGCTCTTATAATCGGTTACCGCACATGAATCCATCACATTCGCAATACCTTTTTTATCCAGATACCCTTTGATCTTCATTTTCATCATCATCGAGGAACCCTGTCCGGAACCGCATACCGCCAAAATGCGTATGGCTTTATCGGAAGATGCCGCCGGCGTATTCTGGCATGCGGTCTGTTCGTTTACCGCCGGTTCCGGTTCATCATCCAAATTATAACCGTCCATTTGTTCCAGCGTTTTGCCGGCAAGCGCGGCAGCCGCTTCATCGGCGCGCAGGCGACGGGAGGCGAAGAACATATACACCATGGATAATGCCAGAATCACGAAGAAGAAGCCAGGAATACTGACAATACCCTGCAACACCGGCGGGAAGAATAACGCCCAGTCGGCCATTCCCATCCAGCCGTTAAATTCAGTACCTTGCGTCGCCAGCAAATGAATAACCCAGGCGGAACCCAATACTTCGATTATCCCCATGACGAAACAGATTTTCAATACCGCTTTCCAACCACCGAACTGGTTTGCAAAGACACCGATCGTGGCATTGGAGAAGAACATCGGAATAAAGCCCGGAATGATTAACACCGGCGCACCGACGGCAAGCAAAATCCCGACCGCAACAAACTGACCGATCGCCCCCCACATGAACCCGAATACCATAGCGTTCGGTGAAAACGCATAAATGGCGGCACAGTCGATAGCCAGCACCGAATTAGGGATTACACGTTCGGAAATTCCTTTAAACGCTTCCGACAATTCGGCCACGAACATCCGCACCCCGGTCACAATCACCTGAATCGCCACTGCGAATTTCAGCCCGGTTTCAAGAATATACATAAACCAGTGGGTTTTACCCGCCATGATTTGCAAATTGTTCAAGCCGAAAGAAAGCAGAATAATGCCGAAGAATACGGTCATCACTAATGCGGTGGCGGAGATACTGTCGTGGAATATATGCAGCCATTTCGGCAGTTTCATATTATCGACGGTATCGTTTTTATCCCCCAGTTTCGGCGCCAGTTTGGTCGCCACCCAAGAGGCGATCTGCTGCTGGTGCCCGATAGAGAAGCCCGCACCGCCGGTCACCGCCTGAGTCGGTTTATACATAATATTCGACGAAATTCCCCAATACAACGCCATCAGTACCGCGGTATAAATCACCGTTTCCCACATCGAGGCGCCGATAATCATATAAAAGACGGCAACCAGCCCCGCCTGTTGAAACATAATGTGGCCGGTAAGCATAATGGTGCGGATACCGGTAATGCGGCGGAACACAACCAGTAAAATATTTAATGCCAGCGCCAGCAGTACGGCATAGCCGACCCAACCGTAATTTTCGCCCATGGTTTCAATGGTGGACTGCATGCTGGTATAAGGGTCGATCACGGCACCGGTTAATCCGTGGAATTCGGACAGTTTTTCAATAATAGGTTTAAAACTCGATGTCAGTACGCCGGAGCCGACCTGCACCATCATAAAGCCCACAATAGTTTTAATGGTGCCTTTAATGATTGTGGTGGTATCTTTTTTGAGCAGAATATAACCAAAACAGGCTACAATCCCCAATAAAAAAGGCGCTTTAGACAGAACCTGAGCATTAAAACCCAGAAACAGGTTATAGAGCGTTTCCATAATCAACCTCTTCGAATCGTTTATATAAAGTTTTTACGATGATTTTTATCAGCAACGAATTGCTTACCGCTTCCAAACGACATTCAAGCAGGGCTAATCATAGCACTTCGCATATGATTGAAAAGATTATTTTTGACAATATGTGATTATTATCACACTTTTTAGTGTTCAATATATTATTTATATTTTGTTAACCATTTCTATATTTTAATATTAAACAATGAGTTAATCCTGATTTTAGGATTTTTATACTAAAGCGGTTTACAAATCTTATTTGATTGTTTATGATTTATTATGATTATTTCGTCAGTTGGGTATATGAGGAGATCCTATGAGCAAAGTTAATGAAATCACCAGAGAAAGCTGGATTCTGTCCACTTTTCCGGAGTGGGGTACTTGGTTAAATGAAGAAATCGAACAGGAACAGGTGCCGGAAAACAATGTCGCTATGTGGTGGTTAGGCTGTGTCGGGCTGTGGGTAAAAACACCGGGCGATGCGAACCTGTGCATTGACTTATGGTGCGGACGCGGCAAAGCGACCAAAAAAGTCAAAGATATGGTACGCGGTCACCAAATGGCGAATATGGCCGGCGTACGCAAATTACAACCGAACCTGCGCAACTCCGTTGCCGTATTGGATCCGTTTGCCATTAATCATGTGGATGCCATCGTCGCAACGCATTATCATAACGACCACATCGACGTGAACGTTGCCGCGGCGGTCATTCAGAACCCTGCTTTAGATCACGTCAAATTCATCGGGCCGCAATATTGCGTGGATATGTGGACAAAATGGGGCGTACCGGCGGAACGCTGCGTTGTGGTCAAACCGGGCGATACGGTGAAAATTAAAGATCTGGAACTGGTTGCCTTGGATTCTTTCGACCGCACTTGTCTGGTGACATTACCGGCGCGCGGCGCGGAAGAAAACGGCGGCGAGCTGCACGGTCTTTGCCCTAGCGATGAAGAAATGGGCTTAAAAGCGGTCAATTATCTGATCAAAACCCCGGGCGGGAATATTTATCATTCCGGCGATTCCCATTATTCCATTTACTACGCCAAACACGGCAAAGATTACGACATTGACGTGGCATTAGGCAGTTACGGGGAAAATCCGGTGGGCATTGCGGATAAAATGACCTCCGTTGACATTTTGCGCATGGCGGAATGCTTACGCGCCAAAGTGGTGATTCCGGTTCATCACGACATCTGGACTAACTTCACCGCCAGCACCAATGAAATTCTTGAGCTTTATCGTATGCGCAAAGATCGGCTGCAATATCAGTTCCACCCGTTCATCTGGGAAGTGGGTGGCAAATACGTTTATCCGCGCGATAAAAATTTAGTCGAATATCATCATCCGAGAGGCTTTGACGATTGCTTTGAACAGGAACCGAACGTGCCGTTCAAATCCATTCTGTAATTAATCCGACCGCACTTTTTAAAAGTGCGGTATGTTTTTTGTTCGTTTATATTGAATTGAGCAAACGGATATTGTAAGGTGCGTGCTGGATTGCCTGAGGAGAACGACACGGTGAATGAACAAATAAGACATAAAAAATTGCTTGCCCTGCTGGCGCAGAAAAATATGCTGTCGGTGCCGGAAATCATTGAATATCTGAATGTTTCTCCGGCAACCGCAAGACGGGATATCACCAAGCTGGATCAGCAGGGACGGCTGATAAAAATCCGCAACGGTGTCGAGGCGATCACCTCGTCGCAGCCTGCCGCGCCGCTTAAACCGATTCATCACTTCAGCGAAAAACAACGCATTGCGCAGGCGGCCTCCGCATTATGCAAAGACGGCGACAGCGTTATTCTGACCTGCGGTTCCACCATGATGATGCTGGGCGAAGTGTTATGCAACCGCCGACTACAAATCATCACCAATTTCCTGCCGCTGGCCAATTATCTGATCGAGCATGATCATGAGCAAGTGGTCATTATGGGCGGACAATACAACAAAAGTCAGGCGATTATGCTGTCGTTAAACGCCACCAACGAAACCTTCGCCGCAAACATCGTTTTTACCAGCGGCAAAGGATTAACCACCGCCGGGCTGTATAAAACCGATATGCTGATTGCCAATTCCGAACAACGTATTTTATCCGACACCACCAAACTTGTCGTCTTACTGGACAGTTCCAAACTGGGCAAAGCCGTCGGCATGCTGTTTACCGAACTGAAAAATATCGACATGTTAATCACCGGCAAAGAGGCCGATCCCGCGATTATCAACACCCTGCGGGAAAAAGGTCTGGCCGTCATTACCGCTTAAGCACACAGGAGAACGCCGTGAGAACACATAAACTGGGGATTTACGAAAAAGCGCTGCCGAAGGACATCAGCTGGGGGGAGCGGTTGGCGCTAGCCAAAGCCTGCGGCTTCGATTTTGTGGAAATGTCGGTGGATGAAACCGATGAACGTCTGGCGCGGCTGGACTGGAGCCGGGCGCAG
>CCMQ01000031.1 GCA_000751835.1 Necropsobacter rosorum
GAGGAGACCGCCCCAGTCAAACTACCCACCAGACACTGTCCGAACACCCGTTCCGGGCGCCTCGTTAGAACATCAAACCTTAAAGGGTGGTATTTCAACAACGACTCCATCACAACTGGCGTTGCAACTTCACAGTCTCCCACCTATCCTACACATCAAAATTCAAGGTTCAGTGTCAAGCTATAGTAAAGGTTCACGGGGTCTTTCCGTCTAGCCGCGGGTACACCGCATCTTCACGGCGATTTCAATTTCACTGAGTCTCGGGTGGAGACAGCCTGGCCATCATTATGCCATTCGTGCAGGTCGGAACTTACCCGACAAGGAATTTCGCTACCTTAGGACCGTTATAGTTACGGCCGCCGTTTACTGGGGCTTCGATCAGGCGCTTCTCAAACGATAACACCATCAATTAACCTTCCAGCACCGGGCAGGCATCACACCCTATACCTCCACTTTCGTGTTTGCAGAGTGCTGTGTTTTTAATAAACAGTTGCAGCCAGCTGGTCTCTTCGACTTACTTCACCTCCATCCGTTAAGGACTTCAACTACCGTAAGCGCACCTTCTCCCGAAGTTACGGTGCCATTTTGCCTAGTTCCTTCACCCGAGTTCTCTCAAGCGCCTGAGTATTCTCTACCTGACCACCTGTGTCGGTTTTCAGTACGGTTTATAATTACCTGAAGCTTAGTGGCTTTTCCTGGAAGCGTGGTATCGGTAACTTCCGCTCCGTAGAGCCTCGTCATCACTTCTCGTTGTTTTAATGGATAAGCGGATTTGCCTACCTACCCCAACTACCTGCTTAAACAGACATATCCAACCGTCTGCTTACCTAACCTTCTCCGTCCCCACATCGCAGTAATTACAAGTACGGGAATATTAACCCGTTTCCCATCGACTACGCTTTTCAGCCTCGCCTTAGGGGCCGACTCACCCTGCCCCGATTAACGTTGGACAGGAACCCTTGGTCTTCCGGCGAACGGGTTTTTCACCCGTTTTATCGTTACTTATGTCAGCATTCGCACTTGTGATATCTCCAGCAGACTTCTCAATCCACCTTCATCGACTTACACAACGCTCCCCTACCCAATCAGGGTACAGGTTTCAGGATTCAGGTGTCAGTTTTATTTTAAACTTTTACCTAATCCAACAAGCATTTTGGCAATTTCTTCGTACTCATTACGCCAT
>CCMQ01000032.1 GCA_000751835.1 Necropsobacter rosorum
GATCGGAAGAGCACACGTCTGAACTCCAGTCACTGACCAATCTCGTATGCCGTCTTCTGCTTGAAAAAAAAAGAACGCTCTTCCGATCAGATCGGAAGAGCACACGTCTGAACTCCAGTCACTGACCAATCTCGTATGCCGTCTTCTGCTTGAAAAAAAAATCCATCAGTGCAGTCCAGCTCTCCTGGTCTGCGTTACTGCCCGTCCCCGCCTTCGTCCTACCTTCTCTCTTAATATCCCACGTCTGCACTCCAGTCCCCTATTAATCTCGTATGCCTTCTTCTGCTTGA
>CCMQ01000033.1 GCA_000751835.1 Necropsobacter rosorum
ACGGCGGAAGATGTGGCGTTAATGAAACGGACGGTCGGCACCATCGGAGTGAAAGCCTCCGGCGGCATTCGCGATACCCAAACCGCTCTGGCGATGATTGACGCCGGCGCCACCCGCATCGGTGCCAGTGCGGGGATAGCAATTATTCGCGGATTAGCGGATAATCACAGCCAGTATTAATGGCTCACATCGGTATCGCTATGGAGAAAAAAAGCAACCCGCGCATCCAAAAGCTGGCGTTTTTGCTCAAACAAATGGACAAGATTCACCTGCGTGATGCGGCGGACATCCTCAATGTGTCGGAGATGACCATCCGGCGCGATTTAAACGGCGATACGGATGCTTCCGTGGTGCTGCTGGGCGGGTATATCGTCAGCAATCCCCAGCAGAACCCCGACAAACGTTATTTAATTGCCGAGCAGCAGACGAAAAATATCGCCGCCAAAATGCACCTCGGCGCCTTGGCGGCGCCCTTGGTACAGGACGGCGATGTGGTGTTTTTCGATTGTGGCTCCACCATTCCGTTTATTATTTCGCAAATCAATAATGGGATAAAATTCACCGCACTTTGCTGTTCGCTGAATACCTTTATGGCGTTGCAGGACAAGCCGAACTGCGAGGTGATTTTATGCGGCGGGCATTATTCGCGGCA
>CCMQ01000034.1 GCA_000751835.1 Necropsobacter rosorum
CGCAACGCAACGCAACGCAAATAGCCTAAAATCCCCCGGAATACAAGTCAAATCCAAACAACGTGTAGCCGATCACGGCGAAGTGTTTACGAACGAACGTGAAGTCAATGCGATGTTGGATTTGGTGAAAGATCAAATCCAAAACCCTGAAAAAACCTTCCTTGAACCCGCTTGTGGCACGGGCAATTTTTTGGCGGAAATTCTCCGCCGAAAGCTCAACGCTATTGCCAGAAAGCACAAAAAAATCCAAGACTATTACGAACGCTATGCCGTGATTGCCGTGGGCAGCCTGTACGGTATCGAACTCTTGCCCGACAACGTTTCGGAATGCCGTAAACGTCTGCTTGCTATTTTTAGCGAACAGTATCACACCGATTTCCCCGACACCGCCAAGCCGAAATGTCTCACGGCGGTTTCGCATATTCTCTCGAAAAATATCGTCTGTGGCGATGCACTCACAATGAAAACCACCGCAGGCGAACCGCTCACCTTTACCGAATGGAAAATCGCATTCGGTAATCGCATTAAACGCCACGATTTTATCTATCAAAAAGTGGTTCATCTCGAACTCAATTCACCTGTTCCTGATGAAGAAGGAAAAACCAAATTTATCGCAAAACCAACAAGCCGTTCTTACCCCCTTGTGAATTTTTTGGAGCTAGGCAATGACTGATCTTTCCAAACTCAACTACAACCCAGACGTATTAAGCTGTTTAGCCAATTTATCGAATGACGAAGTATTCACACCGCCCGATGTGGTCAATCAAATGCTGGATCGCCTGCCCGAACGCCTTTGGTCGGACAAACACGCCAAATTTTTAGACCCCGTGTGTAAATCGGGCGTGTTCCTGCGAGAAATCGCTAAACGCTTACTTAAAGGGCTAGAACCGCAAATCCCCGATTTGCAGGAACGCATTAACCATATTTTCAGCCAACAGCTCTTTGGGATCGCAATTACCGAACTCACGGCATTACTTGCCCGCCGTAGCCTGTATTGTGCCAAAAAAGCGAATGGTGAGTATTCCATTTGCACGGCATTTGACACCGAAGACGGCAACATTTTCAAGCCGAAAACCCAACATACTTTTGAACAAGGAAAATGTACCGAATGCGGCGCAAGCTCAATCTACGACCGCTTCGACCACCAAGAAAACCACGCTTACGCCTTTATTCATAAAAACGGCAGAGAACAATTAGGATTAGAAGAAATGAAATTTGATGTGATTATTGGAAATCCACCGTATCAGTTGAGTGATGGCGGAGCCCAAGCCAGTGCTGCCCCGATTTACCATAAATTTATTCAACAAGCGAAAAAGCTCAATCCTGATTATTTAATTATGATTACCCCAAGCCGCTGGTTCGCTGGCGGAAAAGGGCTAGATGAATTTCGTGATGAGATGTTGAATGATAAACGAATTAAAGAAATTCACGATTTTCCTAATGCATCGGATTGCTTCCCTGGGGTTGAGATTAAAGGCGGCGTAAATTATTTTCTTTGGGAAAAACAATATCAAGGCGATTGTTTAATTTCTACTTATGAAAATGGAAGTATGATTTCTCAAATGCAACGCCCATTAAAAGAAAAAGGATTAGATGTGTTTATTCGTTATAACGAAGGGATTTCTATTTTACGCAAAGTATTGGCTTTTAAAGAAGAAAGTTTTAGTGAATTGGTAAGTTCCCGTAAACCTTTTGGTTTGGCTACCAATATAAAAGGAGAAACAAGCCCATATAAAATGCAAAGTGCGGTTAAATTATATCAAAATAAAGCTATTGGTTATTTTGAACGAAAAGATATTTTAGTAAATAAAAACTGGATTGATCAAAATAAATTATTTGTACCAAAAGCTATTGGTTCAGGAGATAGTAAAACGGACTATATAAAACCAATTTATGCAGGAAAAGGAACTGCCTGTACTGAAACCTATCTAGTTATAGGGGCATTTGATAGTAAAGAAGTATGTGAGAATGTAATCAGTTATATCAACACAAGATTCTTTCATTTTCTTTTGACTTTAAAGAAAAATACCCAAGATGCACCTAAACGGGTATATGAATTTATTCCTAAACAGGATTTTTCAAAACCGTGGAGCGACAAAGAACTTTACGAAAAATATAGGCTAAGCAAAGAAGAAATTGCTTATATTGAAGAAATGGTATTGCCGAATAAAGAATTAAACAATAATTAAAAATATCTTGATTAAAATCGTAGTTAAAACGTAGGGGCGCACTGCGTGCGTCCGCAAACGTGAATTTACACAAATTTATGGAAAACACAAAATCGTGGCGGTCGCACGCAGTGCGTCCCTACATTGGATCGCTGTAAATTTAAAATTATTTGGAATACATCGAAACGATTTAAAAAGCACCTAAACGGTTTCGAAAAATTTACAAATTCCCCCAAAAACCCGACCGCTTGTTAAAAAGGAAAACAATATGACTGATCAACCATCACACAAAATTGAATTTAATCCGCTGAATCCGCCGAAAATCTATGCTTATTCCGACCGCACTTTTGTGGGGTGTTTGAAAGTGGGCTATACCACACGAGATGTGGAGACGAGAATGCACGAGCATTATCCAACCAAAACGCCTGAACAGACGTGGAAAGTGGAATTAGAAGAGCCTGCTATTCGTGATGACGGTTCGCTGTTTTTGGATCACGATGTGCATCGGGTGTTGGAAAAACACGGCGTGGAGCGAGTGAGTGGCGAGTGGTTTAAATGTACCTTAAATGACGTTCGGGCGGCATTGTTGGAAGTGAAAAGCGGTGTGCCGAATGTGGAAAAACGTACGCTTTCCTTTGGAATGCGTCCTGAACAGGCAGAAGCGGTGGCGAAAACCCGTGCGTATTTTGAGAGCTTTAAAAGCGATCCGCTTAATCAGGATAAAACGCCGCATTTTTTGTGGAATGCGAAAATGCGGTTTGGCAAAACCTTTGCGGCGTATCAGTTAGCCAAGGCGATGGGCTGGAAAAAGTTGCTGATTTTGACCTTTAAACCTGCGGTGCAAGATGCGTGGCAGGAAGATTTGCAGAACCATTCGGATTTTGCAGGCTGGCGATTTATCAGTAAAGATACGGAAAATACAGCGGAAATTTTGCAAAATAATCAGAGAAATCAACTGCTTGTCTGTTTCGGTTCGTTCCAAGATTATTTGGGCAAAAACAAAGCCGGCGGCATTAAGGCGAAAAATGAGTGGGTGCATACCACAAATTGGGATTGCGTGATTTTTGACGAATATCACTACGGGGCGTGGCGGGAAAATGCCAAGGATTTGTTTGACGGCGAAGAGAAAAGAGAGCTGGCGTTTGCTGAAAGCGATGCCTTGAAAGAGTTTGACGAAGGGGCGTTGCCGATCACCAGCGATCACTATCTCTACCTTTCAGGCACGCCGTTTCGGGCGATGGCATCGGGCGAATTTATTGAAGAGCAAATTTTCAACTGGACTTATTCCGACGAGCAAAAAGCCAAGCAAAATTGGGCGGCAACGGACGGCAAAAATCCTTACGCTGCCTTGCCGAGAATGGTGATGATGACCTATCAGCTGCCTGATTCAATCCGTGATGTGGCACGCAAAGGCGAGTTTAACGAGTTCGATCTCAATCTCTTTTTTGAAGCTAAAGGCGAAGGCGATAAAGCGGTTTTTACTTACAAAGACGAAGTGCAACGTTGGCTGAATTTTATTCAGAATAAGTTGCCTGAACAGACGGTGGATACGCTCAAAATGGGGGCGAAAAAGCCGCCAATGCCGTATTCTGATGCGAATTTAATTGGCAGTTTGTTGCATACCTTTTGGTTCTTGCCAAATGTGGCGAGCTGTTTTGCGATGCGAAATTTATTAGCAGAAAGACAAAATCAATTTTTCCATCAATATAAGATTATCGTTACCGCTGGCACGCAAGCAGGCATTGGTTTGGAAGCCTTGCCGCCTGTGAAAAAAGCGATGACAAATCAACCGCTTGCGACCAAATCGATCACGCTTTCGTGCGGCAAGCTGACCACAGGTGTCTCTGTGCCGCCGTGGACGGGGATTTTGATGTTAAGAAACGCCAGCAGCCCTGAAACCTATTTCCAAGCAGCGTTTCGGGTGCAAACGCCTTGGGTGCTGCGGGGTTTTGATGAAAGCAATCCGAATAATGAAGCGATTTTGAAAGAGCAATGCTATGTGTTCGATTTTGCCCCTGATCGGGCGTTGCGTCAAATTGCCGAATATAGTTGCCGCTTGGATACGGTCAATAGCAACCCCGAGCAGAAAGTGGCAGAGTTTATCCATTTCTTGCCTGTGTTGGCGTATGACGGCAGTTCGATGAAACAAATTGATGCCGCAGGCGTGCTGGATATTGCGATGAGCGGCACAACGGCGACTTTGCTTGCTCGCCGTTGGGAGAGTGCGTTGTTGGTGAATGTGGATAACGACACCTTAAAACGGCTGATAGGCGATAAAGCGGCGATGGAAGCCTTGCAAAATATCGAAGGGTTTAGATCGCTGAATAACGATATTGAAACCATCATCAACAAATCGGAATCGGTGCAGAAAACCAAGAAAGAGAAAGGCGATGATCTGACCAAAGAAGAGAAAAAACAGCTGACGGACGAAGAGAAAGAGTACAAATCCCTGCGTAAGCAAATTCAGGAAAAACTGATTAAATTCGCCACTCGCATTCCTGTATTTATGTATTTAACCGATTATCGGGAACATTGCTTGCGAGATGTGGTAACCAAATTAGAGCCGCAGCTGTTCCGCAAAGTAACAGGCTTAACGCAGAAAGATTTTGAGCTTTTAGTGAATCTCAACGTGTTTAACGAAAGTTTGATGAACGATGCGGTGTATAAATTTAAACGCTACGAAGACGCCAGTCTTGAATACGCTGGCTTAAACCGCCACAAAGGGCAAAGTATCGGGCTTTATAGCACGGTGTTGTCGGAAGACGATTATGAGATGATGAAAAGGTATTAATTTGAGTAGGAGAGGCTCGCCGATATTGGCGAGCTTTTTTGTAAGATTCTTCGTAACCCACTAAACAATCGTTGCAATTTCCTTCCATCTCCACCAACAAATCGAACGGAGTAGAAATAGCAAAAATGTTCACACTTTGTGTATCGTCCTTGTTAATGTTTTATCACAGTGTTTTTGACAGAATGTCTTAATACAAGCGGTTCGTTTTTTTATTTATAATTTCCCTTGAAAAACACTTCTTGCATTTCTCCCCATTCCTCCTAAACTATCCGTTTTTCACTTTCAGAAAACCAAAATGCAAACACCCCACATCTACATCGGCACAGGCGGTTATAGCGACACAGATCTAATCGGATCGCTGTATCCTTTTGGCACGGATAAAACCGAGTTTTTGTCGATTTATAGCCAACATTATGACACAATCGAAATCAATAGCACCTTTCACGCTCCGATTGGGGTAAAGGCGTTGCAAGGTATGGTGGAAAAGGCGGAAGGGAGGTTGCGGTTCTCAATCAAATTACATCAAGATTTTAGCCATAAATACACGGCAACGGCTGAACAAGCACAATTATTTTTAAATGCGTTACAGCCGTTGCGAGAAAATAATTGTTTAGCTCATTTGTTTATTCAGTTTCCAACCAGTTTTGAACGTACAACGGCGAACCGATATTATTTGGCTGAACTCGTTTCTTGGTTTAAAGATTATTCTCTTGCCATAGAATTTCGCCATTTCAGTTGGCACACTTCGTCGGTATTTGATTATTTTAAGGATAAAGAAAATTTAATTTGGTGTAATGTAGATTATCCGAAAAATATCGGTTTGCCGGCCTTTCAATTTTATGTCAACCAACGCACGGCTTATTTGCGCCTGCATGGTCGCAATCCGAATTGGTGGCAGGCTCAATCCGCCAAAGAGCGGCACGATTATCGGTATAACGATGCGGAATTACAGCATCTCGCCGCCTTGTTAAAGCAACGAAAAGCGGAATTCGACCGGCTTTATCTTTATTTTCAAAATACCACCAAAGGCCATGCGTTCTATAATATTGAGAGCTTGAAAGGGTATTTGACGGAATGCGGCTTTAACCTGAAAGCGCCGCCCGAATTTTTGACCGGGCAGCAGAGTTTGTTTTAGGTTGATGATGAACAACAGGCAGATTTATTCGTTACAAGGTAAATTATCGTGCTTATTCTTGCACCGGCTTTAATTTCCGCTATGATAACCGCCGTTTTCTTTTTTTATCGGAACCTGATTTTATGCACAAATGTAAACTTATCTTATTTTCATCCGCACTTTTGGCCTTATTCGCTTGTACGAGTCAGTCATCCAAAACCCCAAAAACCGCGCAACTAGGTTATTTAAAAACCGAGATTTCGGCGGCCGAACTTGCTAATCCGGCTAATTTCAAGCGTTATTATTACACCTGTAGCAACCTTGAAACGGCGCAAAATTCTTATTTGATCACTTATTTTCCGCTCTCGCGGGAAAGCCGCAAGCCTGAAAATTTCGGCATTTATTTTCAATTGGATGGCGGTCAGGTCGAACCCTTTGACCATATTGTGAACCAGCCGTTAAATGCCCGTGCCACGCGTTTTGAAGTGATTTATCGCTCCTATCGGCCGATTGACGGCGCCTATGTGGATTTAATCGCCCGCCAGTCTCATTCGGCATACTATAAAAACGGAACACTGTGGTTGGCATGCCGGGGCGGATAAATGCGGTTTAGCATTTATCTATGGCAAAAATGTCACCTCGCTGCGGCGAGATTTCCGCTTTGATAGCGAAACTTTGAGCGAGATTCTCCGCGGTCAGTACGCTTTTGGTTTCTCCGCTTGCGGCTAAACGCCCGTGATGCAATAACACTACCTCATCACAAAAGCGATACGCCAGCGATAAATGGTGAATCACCACCACGCAAGTGTGTTGCGGGGTAAGCGCTTTGAGTTGCTGCATAATATCGATTTGATAATAAGGATCAAGCGCCGCAATCGGTTCGTCGGCAAGTAACAGCGGGGCGTTTTTAATGCAGCAACGGGCAAGTTGCACCCGTGTTTTCTCGCCGCCCGAAAGCCGGCGGAAGGGTTTATGCAGTAAATGGGTGATGGAAAACTGCGCGGAAACCGACCGCACTTTTGCCTGTTCGTCCGTTTTTTTATGCCCGTAAGGCAGACCGAGGGCGAGCACATCATAAACGCTTAAATCCCAATAAACCTGCGGACTTTGCGCGAGATAGGCAATCTGGTCGCTGCGTTGTTTGGCCGTCATTTCGCTGATGGGGTGATTTTTTAGCAAAATCCGACCGCTGACCGCCGGTAAAATGCCGACAAGGGCTTTGAGCAGCGTGGATTTGCCCGCGCCGTTTGCGCCCATAATGCCGACTAATTTGCCTTGCGGAATGTGGCAACTGACGTTCGTTAAACCATAGGCAAGCGAAAGATGTTCAACTTTAATCATGGTAACTTCTCCGTTGGCTCAGCAATATCCAAATTAAAAACGGCGCGCCGATCATGGCCGTGAGCGTGCCGATATAAATATGCGCGAACAGCGGAATATGGATAATCGCTAAATCCGCGCAGACAAGCAGCAAGGCGCCGAATAACGCACTGGTCAGGTAAAGCCGGGAAGGCGGTGCCGGCAGCAACATGCGCGCCAGATGCGGGGCGATTAAACCGATAAACCCGATAGTGCCGGTTTGCGGAATGGTGGCGCCCACCAGCAACGCCACCCCGAAAGCAGTGATAAAAAAGCTGCGTTTGAGATCCACGCCCATGGTGCCGGCGGTTTCCTCGCCGAAGGTGAGCAAATCCACATAACGGTGTTGTGAATAAAGGCAGAA
The DNA here is from genome assembly GCA_000751835.1 of Necropsobacter rosorum. Classification (GTDB taxonomy): domain Bacteria; phylum Pseudomonadota; class Gammaproteobacteria; order Enterobacterales; family Pasteurellaceae; genus Necropsobacter; species Necropsobacter rosorum. Next base: position 7,797 of record CCMQ01000034.1, read on the forward strand.
TATTCCCAGCAGCACGAACGGCAAAGAGAGCAACAGCGTATCCGATGTTGCCCAAGCGAGCGAGCCTTGCAGCCAGCGATACAGCTCCGCCAAAGCCCACGGACTGTCGGCGTTGGAAAGCAATAGTGCGATCATGGCGCCGAGCAACATATTCACCGCCAAGCCACTTAAGATCATCATCGTCGTGCCGTGATTTTTCGCAATCAGATAAACCAGCAGAAAACTCAACAGCGCACCGCTAATACCGCCGACGACTAATCCGCCGAACGGCAGCGAAAAATAATAAAGTATCACTACGCTGGCGGTGGTTGCGCCGTTTGCGCTGCCGAGTAAGCCGGGGCTTGCCAGCGGATTCTGGAACACGCCCTGCATCGCATTGCCGGCCAACGCCAGACAGCCGCCCGTCAGTACCGCAAGCAACAACCGTGGCAGGCGAATGTCCCACAGCACCAGCGAGCGCATATCCGTCAGCACGCCGTCGGCGTTTTTTAATGCGATAAACGTCGACAAATTGGCATAACTGGCAATCGCGAGAATCGCCAGCAACAGCGTGCCGAGGCATACATTGAGTTTTGTGATTTTGGTTAGCATCGTTGTTGTTGATATTTCGTCCGTTATTTTAATTGCCGATAAACCCGCTCCGCCCCTTGCCAGAGGCCGTGATCAAAACAATAGGTGTATTTCATGGGAAGTGTTGCCAAGGTTCGGTGCGGGAAGATTTTTTGTAAAATCGGGTGACTGAGCAGCGCCGATTGGGCATTGTAGCTTTGTTTGTCGGTAATGGAAATCAGTCGGTTCGGTTGGGCGAGCAGGAGTGTTTCCAACGAGAAATTTTGCGGCGTCAGCGCTTCTTTCAGTGCGCTTAAGCCGAGCAAATCCAGCAAAGCCTGATATTGTGGCAAATGCTGATCCGCCACGCCGGTTTCGGTCAGTATCAGCGTGTCGGTAAGCGCGGTGTTCAGCCGGGTTTTGGGAAAGCGTAACTGCTTGATTAGCCGCTCGGCCTTATCCGGATTGCCCGTCAGTTCGCCTAATTGTTCAATTAAGGCAAAAAGCTGTTCGACTGTATGCGGATCGCTGACCGGCACCACCTTTACGCCAAGTTGCTTGAGCTGTTCGGTCAGCCGGGGGTAGAACTGCGGGTTAAGCAAAATGGTTTTGTCCTGATAGGGCAAAAGTTCAAGCAAGTTCGGTTCGACAACGGGTTTGGTGCGATTAATTTTCTCCAGCATCATCAACGGCTTTTGAGAATACGGCGACATCGCCGCAATTTGTTCCGGGCGAGCCAGCTCAATCAGCAGGCGATCGCTGCACAGATTGAGCGAAACGAACTGTTCTGCCCGGGCGGAGATTGGCAAATCCGCGGCGCAGAGCAGAAAAAGTGCGGTGAAAAACGAGCGAGTTTTTAACATTATATTCGGCATCGTGCGGTTTTGCCGGGGCAGACGGATGTGCCTGTCCCCGCAGGGTTAGCGAAAATCACAGCCAAGCTCTTAAAAACTCCCTTTCAAACCGACATACAGATTGCGACCGTCTTGTCCGTAGCCGACAATATTTTCATATTTCTTGTCGAACAGGTTGTTCAGGTTGGCATAAACGGTTAAAGCTTGGCTGAGCCGGTAATCCACACCTAAGTTAAGCAGCGTGTAAGAAGGCAGTTTCACCCGGGATTGGGCGTAAGTGAGCGGATCAAAATAAGTATCTTTGCGTTTACCCACATAGGAAATGTTGGCGTTTGCGCCAAGCTCAGGCGTTATCTGGTAGGCCAATCCCGCATTTGCCAGATGTCGCGGCCGGCGGACTAATGTCATGTTTTGGCTGTCTTTGCCGCGGGTGTAGGTGTAGTTGGCATAAGCGCTGAGCGCATCGGTCAAGTTGCCGTGATAAGCGAATTCCGCGCCACGGATTTTGGTTGTGCCGTCAAGATTAACGGCCTGACTTGCGTTCCCCACGGTGCGGCTGCTGATAAAGTTTTTCACGTTGCGGGCAAAATAGGTCACATCAAGGCTGTGGCGTTTGTCGTTGCTTTCGAACAACAAACCCGCATCGCCGCCGCGGCTTTTCTCGGGTTTTAAATCCGGGTTGCCGATATAGCGGCCATTGTAGCCGTAATATTCGGTTATCGTTGGGTTTTGCATCGCGCTGCCGAGGCTGGCGTGCGCTTTGAGGTTCGGCGCAAGGCGATATGCGCCTGCGATGCGTCCGGTAAACGAATCGTCATATTCTGAACTGTCGGTAAAACGGCCGCTTACCGACAGGCTGTGATCGTCTTCGGTAAAGAGGCGATATTCGGCCGCCACGCTTTTCTCAATTAACGTTTTTTCACCATGCGGAGAAAAGTAAGTCGAATCGTAATGCGTTTTTTGATATTCGCCCAATAAGCTCAGCGCTTGGGTTACATCACCTTCACGATCAAAATTAATATCTAACTGATAGTTCGCATTCAGTTTTTTGGCGTCATAAGCGCTGGAATAGCCAAAGGTATCGCTGTCGGTTTTGATATGGCTAATGCTTGCTTTATGTTTGAACAGATCCTGATCGCCGCCGACATAACCGCCTAATTTAAAGAGGGTTTCACGGCTGCGGGTGCGGTGGTCGGTTTCATCGCCCACATTATTATCGAAATTCGCAGTTTGTGAGAAATGTGAAGCAAGGAACTCAATCCCTTTGTGATCGTCGTCGTAGCCCAGTTTTAACGAGGCATTATCACGGTGGAATTTATCGTTTTCTTCCGCGCCGCCGGTTATCACATCGCCGCCGGTTTCGCCGGCGTAAGCAAATTGATGTTTGCTTAACGCCGAAATGCCCGCGGTGCGGTGACTGTCGCCGTGAAGGGCATAATAGAAGCCGTTTTCATAGCCGGAAAAGGTGACGGAAGCATCGCGCGTGCGGTGCGAGCCCGTGCCTAAATCAAAATCCACGTTAAACGGTTTATCTTTGTGTAAGCCGCTTTTGGTGGTGATATAAATCACGCCGCCCATAGCGTCGCTGCCCCAGAGTGCCGATTGTTCGCCGCGTAACACTTCAATGCGATCAATATTGCTTAACGGCAAACCGCCGAAATCAAAGCCGTAACCTGAAACCGGGTTCATTTTGACACCGTCGATAATTACAGCGGTATGGTTGGCGTCTGCGCCGCGCAGATAAAAATTGGTTAAGGTGCCGCGTCCGCCGCTTGATGAAATTGTCACACTCGGCACGGTTTTTAACACATCGCTTACATAAGTGGCGTCACGTTCGGCGAACTCTTTTTCCGTTAAAACTGTGACCGACGAAGCTGCTTTGTCTTGATTAACCGGCGCGGCATAGGCGGAATAAACGTTTATTTCGTCTAATTCGTTTTCCGTTTGGGCGCGTTGCGCCAGCGCCATGCCGGAAAAAGAAACTAACAGAGTGAAAGTGATAAGGTTTGTTTTCATAGTGTTTTTTCAGATGGATCGTCGATAAAGTCGTGTATTATACACAAAAATTGCCGGCGGGATGATGCACGCGCGCCTGAAAGAACAAGCGACGCCGAATAAATTATGTATAAAAATAGAAAAAGTGCGGTGTTTTTTGGCAAAATTTTAACAAAACACACCGCACTTTCCGACGGAATAAAAAGACGGTTAGTTCCACCTCGGAAAGCTAACCGTAAAGGGGAAAATCGTTAGCCCTCAATACCTTCAAATAAGGCCGTGCTTAAATAGCGTTCCGCGGCGGAAGGCAGAATCACCACAATGAGTTTATCGGCAAATTCGGGTAGTTTTGCCAGACGATCCGCGGCGGCTACGGCGGCACCGGAGGAAATACCGGCTAAAATGCCTTCTTCGGCCATTAAGCGACGGGCGGTGGCGATAGCGACGTCGCTGCTGACGCGTTCTACCCGGTCGATTAAGGATAAATCCAGATTTTTCGGAATGAATCCGGCGCCGATGCCTTGAATTTTATGCGGACCCGGTTTGACTTCTTCGCCCGCTAAGGTTTGTGTGATAACCGGGGATTCTTCCGGTTCCACCGCGACGGAGATGATTTTTTTGCCCTGATCCTGTTTGATGTAGCGGCTGATACCGGTAATCGTACCGCCGGTGCCGACGCCGGCGACCACAACGTCCACTTTACCGTCGGTGCCCTGCCAGATTTCCGGGCCGGTAGTTTCCTGATGAATGGCCGGGTTAGCCGGATTTTCAAACTGTTTCAGCATGATATAACGGTTCGGATCGGAGGCAACGATTTCTTCCGCTTTGGCGATAGCGCCTTTCATGCCTTTCGCCCCTTCGGTCAGTACCAGATTCACGCCCAGACCGCGCAATAAGCGTTTGCGTTCAAGGCTCATGGTTTCCGGCATGGTCAGGGTGATTTTATAACCGCGGGCGGCGGCGACGTAAGCCAGCGCGATACCGGTGTTGCCGCTGGTGGCATCGACGATTTCTTTATTTTTAGTCAGTGTACCGTCTTTTTCCGCCTGCCAGATCATATTGGCGCCGATACGGCATTTCACGCTGAAACTCGGGTTGCGGCCTTCAATTTTGGCCACAACGTTACCGTTATGACCGAAATGTTTTAAACGGACTAAAGGTGTGTTACCGATAGCATAGGAATTGTCTGCATAGATGGTCATGTTCTCTCCCCTTTTGGTTTTTTGTATTAAGTGGATACTAGTTTTAACATAAGGTTTAATAATCAAAAAATAGTTATTGGCTATATTTTATAACCAAATGCTATTTAACCGACGGGCTGCCGGCGCCGAATCTGCCGGGCAGCGTGCTGTCTCCGGCGTTATTGGCACGATGCAGCAGCCGCGCGCGGTATTGTTCCGTCCACATGGCGGTGGCGCCGCAGACCGCAACCGGAATAATCACCAGATTGACGCCCGGCACCAGCGTACAGAGCGTGACGAAGGTGCCGAAAGTAATATTTAAGGTTTGTTTACCGCTCAGTTCGTCCCGCATTACGGAAAACGGAATTTTGTGGTTATCAAAAGGGTAGTCGCAGTATTGAATCGCCATCATCCAGGCGCTGAATAAAAACGTCAGCAACGGAATCAGCGTTTGCCCGAGCAGCGGAATAAAACTGAGCAAAAACAGCAGGATAAATTTAGGCAAACTGTAAACCAGTTTTTGCCATTCGCGCCGTAGCATACGCGGAATGTCTTTAATAAAATCCAGCGTATTCATGTCAATCAGCGTTTCTCCGGTCAGCCTGTTTTCCACTTTTTCCGCCAAAAGCCCGTTAAACGGGGCGGCGATAAAGCCGGACAGGGTGGTGAAAATAAAGTAAAACAAAATCAGCACCATAAAGACGGATAATACCAGCAAAACGGCGCCGAGCCAGCTCAGCCAGTCCGGAATATAGCTGACAATGCCGTCGATCAGCGATTCCATTTGCGACAGAAAAAGCCAGAATAAACCGCCTAGCAGCAGTATGTTGAGTAAAATCGGCATAATCACGAAGCGGCGTAAACCTTTCTGTGCGATCAAGTGCCAGCCGAGCACAAAATAATGAAATCCCAGCTTGAATTCGGTTGTTTGTAACATAATAAGTTTCCTGCATAAAATAGGCGCTTAAGAATACCAAAGTGCGGTGAAAAAAATCAATTTTTGCATATCATCGGATTGAGAAAATATGGTAAGCTAACCGCAATTTGTAATGTTTCGCCCGCAGACGCAATGGGAGAAGAGATAATGGATTTAAATACGATTTTAATTATTTTAGGTGTGATCGCATTAATTATTTTAGTCGCGCACGGCTTATGGGCAAACCGCCGTGAAAAATCCCGCTATTTCCAGAATGCCAATACCTTTACCAAAGATTCCCGTATTCGTCAGGCGCAGGACAATGTTAATCCGAATCCGGACCTGCAAACTCCCGTGCCGGATTATTCCCGCAGCGAATCCCACCCGCCGCAGCCTACTCAGCAAAATCTGGATTTTGAAAGCGCGCAGTCTTCCGCCGGGCAGGAAACCCGCAATGTGGAACAGGCGGTCAGCCGGATCAAAATCAGCCTGCCGGATTCGCCGCAGCCGGTCAATGCCACTATTGAGCCGCCGTCTTACACGCAGCATTCCCATTTAGGCGAGCGCACGATTGCCGATATCGAATCTTCCGTCGATGTCAACGAAGGCATTAATTCGTCTTCCGTCGCGTTGCGTGAACAGCTGGCCGAAGCGGCGCAAAAACCGTTTTCCGAGCCGGCCGAAACCGCGGCAAGTTCAGCGCAAACGGCGCCGGCCGATAACGCGGGGCAGGAGAAGCCGGCGAACTCGTTTCTCATGCTGTATGTGGTGGCGCCGGAAAACCGCGAATTTAACGGCAGCAATCTTGCTCAGGTTTTAGACGATCTCGGGTTTATTTTCGGCGAGCAGCAGATTTACCACCGCCATTTGGATCTCAGTGTCGCCAGCCCAGTTTTATTCAGTGCGGCGAATATTCAGCAGCCGGGTACCTTTGATGCGGAGAATATGGCGGATTTCTATACTGTGGGCATCGCGTTATTTATGCAGCTGCCGTCGCACGGTAATGATCTGGCCAACCTACGCATGATGATTCGCGCGGCAAAAACCATTGCCGACGAACTGGGCGGGTTCGTGCTGACGGATCAACAGGCTATTTTCAATGAACAGGCGGAAAAGGATTATTTAAGCCGGGTTTCCGCCTAAGCTGAAAACGGCGAATAATTTCACCGCACTTTTAATCCGCACTTGAGGCTTTGACCTGAGTGCGGATTGTTATTTTTAAACATAGGTATTCGCCCGGCTAATTGCTATAATAAGCCGCCGCCTGTTTGCGCGAAAGTCGTTTGCAGGGCGCCGGCAACACGAAAGTGCGGTGCGAATATCGGCGGTTTTTTTATAAGGAATGTATTATGCCCGAATCGGTTTCACAACAAATCGAAGCCTTGAGAAACAGCTTACGCTATCATGAATATCAATATCACGTCTTGGATAATCCGCTGATTCCCGATGCGGAATACGACCGTTTGTTTCACCGGCTGAAAGCGCTGGAGCAGGCGCATCCCGAATTTGCCGATGCGAACTCGCCGACCCAGCGGGTCGGTGCCAAGCCGTTGGCCGGTTTTGCGCAGATTACCCATGAAATTCCGATGCTGTCGCTGGATAATGCCTTTTCCGATGCGGAGTTTTATGCCTTCGTCAAACGGATTGAGGATCGCCTGCCGTTATTGCCGGAAGCGCTGACATTTTGCTGCGAACCGAAACTGGACGGGCTGGCGGTGAGCATTTTGTATGTGAACGGTCAATTGACGCAGGCGGCGACGCGCGGCGACGGAATGACGGGCGAAGATATTACCGTCAATATCCGCACCGTGCGCAATATTCCGCTGCGTTTATTAACCGATAATCCGCCGGCTCGTCTGGAAGTACGCGGCGAGGTATTTATGCCGCAGGCCGGATTTGAAAAACTGAACGAAGAGGCGCTGGCAAAGGGCGAGAAAACCTTTGCCAATCCGCGCAATGCCGCCGCCGGCTCGTTGCGCCAGCTTGACCCGAAAATCACCAGCCGTCGCCCGTTGGTACTCAATGCGTATAGTATCGGCATCGCCGAAGGCGTGCGCCTGCCGGATACCCATTTTGCACGTTTGCAATGGCTGAAATCCATCGGTATCCCGGTGAATCCTGAAATCCGCCTGTGCAACGGCGCGCAACAGGCGCTGGATTTTTACCGCACGATTGCCGCCAAGCGCACTACCTTAGGCTATGATATTGACGGCACCGTGCTGAAAATCAATGACATTGCGCTGCAACAACAACTGGGCTTTATCTCGAAAGCGCCGCGTTGGGCGATTGCCTATAAATTTCCGGCGCAGGAAGAGCTGACGATTTTAAATGCGGTGGAATTTCAGGTCGGACGCACCGGTGCGATTACCCCGGTGGCGAAGCTGAAACCGGTTTTTGTCGCCGGTGTCACCGTCAGCAACGCCACGCTGCATAACGGCGATGAAATCGCGCGGCTGGATATTGCGATCGGCGATACGGTGATTATTCGCCGCGCCGGTGATGTGATCCCGCAGATTATCGGCGTTTTGCATGAACGCCGACCGGCGGATGCTCAACCGATCAACTTTCCGCAGACTTGTCCGGTGTGCGAATCGCAGATTGTGCGTATCGAAGGCGAAGCGGTGGCGCGTTGTACCGGCGGTTTGATTTGTGCGGCTCAGCGCAAAGAAGCGTTGAAGCATTTCGTTTCGCGCAGAGCCATGGATATTGACGGCGTCGGGGCGAAACTGATTGAACAATTGGTGGATCGCGAACTGATCCGCACGCCGGCGGATTTGTTTAAACTGGATGCGGCGCAGTTAATGCGTTTGGAACGCATGGGGCCAAAATCTGCCGAAAACGCGCTAAACAGCCTGCAAAAAGCGAAAAAAACCACCTTGGCGCGCTTTATTTTCGCGTTGGGTATTCGTGATGTGGGCGAGGCGACGGCGCTGAATCTGGCTAATCATTTTAAATGTCTTAACGCCTTGAAAGCGGCGGACATCGAGGCGCTGCAGGAGGTGCCGGATGTGGGCGAAGTGGTGGCGAACCGCATTTATGTTTTCTGGCGCGAGGCGCATAATGTGGCGGTGGTCGAGGATTTAATCGCTCAGGGCGTACATTGGGACGATGTGGAAAGCAACGAGGCGGCAGACAACCCGCTGAAAGGTAAAACCGTCGTGCTGACCGGCACATTAAGCCGCATGGGGCGCAATGAGGCGAAAGCCCTGTTGCAGCAGCTGGGCGCGAAAGTCAGCGGCAGCGTGTCGGCAAAAACCGATTTCGTACTTGCCGGGGAAAACGCCGGCTCGAAATTGACCAAAGCGCAGGAGTTGGGCGTGCAGCTTCTCACGGAAGAGGCGTTTCTGGCGTTAGCCGGGCAGTGATAAGTTGGATGGAATACAAAAAAGTGCGGTGATTTTCACCGCACTTTTTGCTTTTTTCTGTCGGCCGGATTAGCGGGTGCCGTACACCACAATGGTTTTGCCGTGGGCGGAAATCAGATGTTGATCTTCCAGCATTTTCAGAATTCGCCCGACGGTCTCGCGCGAACAACCGACCATTTGGCCGATTTCCTGACGGGTAATTTTAATCTGCATTCCGTCGGGGTGCGTCATGGCATCCGGCATTTTGGCCAGATTCAATAAGGTTTGCGCAATGCGTCCGGTGACGTCTAAAAACGCCAGATTGCTGACCTGTCTTGAAGTGTTTTGCAGGCGGCGGGCGAGCTGGGCGGACAGATACATCAGAATTTCAGGGTTAACCTGAATGAGCTGGCGGAATTTTTTATAGGAAATTTCCGCGATCTCACAGGAGCTTTTGGCTTTTACCCAAGCGGAGCGCGACTGACCTTCTTCAAACAAACCGGCCTCACCGAAAAAATCACCTTGACTGAGATACGTCAGGATCATTTCTTTGCCGTCCTCATCTTTAACCAGCACGGCAACGGAGCCTTTGATCAGATAATAAAGGGTTTCCGCTTTCTCGCCAGCGTGAATTAATGTGCTTTTAGACGGATATTTGTGAATGTGACAATGTGAAAGAAACCATTCTAAGGTTGGATCCATTGATTGTGTCATTTGACCTTGCTGTTCTTGCACTGAAGCCCCCGTAATGTTATGTTTCCGTTACTTAAGAAATTCCATTTTATTTTTGATATCAATGGATTGATGTAATTCTGACCAGACTATCACTACCTTTCCCTGACGGATCGCGGTTAACAGATTCTGCGTTTTCTGCTCTAAGGAGAGTTCCGCGGCGCCGTAATCGGTACCTTCGCGCAGCACGAAACTTTCTACGATATTCAGTAACGTCTCTTCTTTTAGTGTCTGCCAGGGGATAATCATAATGTTACCTAAAAATTCGGATTATGCAAATAGCACTTCAATCAGTTTCCATTGCTGCTCAAAACCCTGATTCGGGCTGTGACGGAAGTTGGAACGCACATAGCGCATAAACTGTCCTTCACAAAATGTCACCAGATAAGCCGCAATGGTACGTTCGTCCGCGGCGAAGGCTTTGCCTTCACGCAGCTTGCGCATTTGCAGAATATTGACGAATTGCAGCTCCAGACGATCAAAAAACTGCGCCACCCGAGCCTGTAGGCGGGCATCTTCGAACATCAGCGCATGACCGGTCAGCACGCGGGTCAGACCCGGATTTTTGCGCGCGAAATCCAAAATCATCTGCATAATATCACGGATGCGCTGCATGGTGTTGGTTTCATTTTTGATGGAATGCGCAATGCGGCTGAGCAAATTGGTTTCGATATTGTCGATGAGCGCCTCGAACATCTTGGTTTTACTCGGAAAATAGCGATACAGCGCCGCTTCGGACACCCCGACTTCCTGCGCCAGACGTGCGGTGGTCATCCGTTCCATGCCCCGTTCCGAATGCAGCATATGGGTCAGTACGGTGAGCACTTGCTGACGGCGCTCTTTAACGCTGCGTTTGGCCGGTTTCTCCATTATTGCGTACCCGAATGACCGAAACCGCCTTCGCCGCGTTCGGTTTGTTCAAAGTCATTGACGATATTGAACTGGGCCTGCACCACCGGAACGAAAACCAGTTGCGCAATGCGATCGCCCACCTCAATTCTAAACGGCTGGCTACCGCGGTTCCACACTGAAACCATTAAAGGGCCCTGATAATCCGAATCAATCAGCCCGACTAAATTGCCCAACACGATCCCGTGTTTGTGGCCTAAGCCCGAACGCGGCAGAATCACTGCCGCCAGATTGGGATCGGCAATGTAAACGGATAAACCGGTCGGGATCAATGCGGTTGCGCCCGGTGCCAATTCAATACTTTGTTCCGGCAATGCGCGCAAGTCAAGTCCCGCCGAGCCTGCGGTGGCATAGGTCGGCAGCGGAAATTGCGAGCCGATTCGTTGATCGAGAATTTTTACATCGATTTTTTTCATGTTGTTCCTTTATTTATTCTTGTTGAGAGGAGCGATTATAGCGTTCGATAATATGCTGCACTAACTGCCGGGCCAAGTCGGTTTTGTCGCTTTTCGGCAACGCACGATCGCCTTCGCGCCAGTATAAATGCAGCGCGTTTTGCTCGGCATTGAATCCCTGCCCGTCGGAAACATCGTTCGCGCAAATCAGATCCAGATTTTTACGCCGCAATTTATCTTTGGCATAGTGTTCGATATGTTGCGTTTCGGCGGCGAAACCGACCACAAACGGACGCCGTTCGCTTAAGCGGGCGACCGCGGCGATAATATCGGGATTTTTCACTAAATTAAGCGTTAACGCATCATTTTCGGCGCTTTTTTTGATTTTTTGTGGCGCCACTTGTGCCAGACGATAATCGGCGACCGCCGCACAACCGATAAACAGATGATTTTCCACCGCACTTTGCATCGACTGCGCATACATTTCCTGCGCGGAAATAACATCAATCCGTTTCACCTGTTGCGGTGTCGGTAAATTAACCGGCCCGGCGATTAAGGTGACGCTCGCCCCTCTTTCGGCAAAGGCCTGTGCAATCGCAAAGCCCATTTTGCCCGAACTGTGGTTGCTGATATAGCGCACCGGATCAATGGCTTCTCGGGTCGGGCCGGCGGTAACGACAACATTTAACCCTTGCAGATCCAACGGTTTATTGACGAGTTCGGAAAGTGCGGTGTAAATTTCCGCCGGTTCCGACATCCGACCGAATCCCACATCGCCGCACGCTTGTTCGCCGCTGTTCGGCCCGACGGTATAAATGCCGCGCTCAGTCAGGCGGCGTAAATTTTGTTGGGTGACGGGCTGGCGGTACATTTGCTGATTCATGGCCGGCGCCAGCAAAATCGGCGCTGCGGTGGCAAGACACAGGGTGGAAAGCAGATCATTGGCCATGCCGGCATTGAGGCGGGCGATAAAATCCGCGCTGGCCGGGGCGATAACCACAACGTCCGCCCATTTCGCCAGCTCGATATGACCCATTGCCAGCTCCGCCTGCGGATCCAACAGCGATTGCGCCACCGCGTGCCCGGAAATCGCCTGTAGCGTTAACGGCGTGACGAATTCCGCCGCCGCCGGAGTCAGCACCACGCGCACCTGCGCTTCATTTTTGCGCAGCAGCCGGATCAGTTCAATGGTTTTATAGGCGGCGATCCCGCCGGTAATCCCCACTAGGACGCGTTTTCCCTGAATATGTTGCATGGTTAGCCTTTAATCACAATCAAAAAGTGCGGTTCATTTTACTGTAATTTTGGCAAAGAAAAAATTCATTTTGCGATCCGGCGCGCAAAATCGGCATGATCGTCTCGCCGGCCGGTGCGCATTCCGTCAGAGTAAGGCCATGTATTTTTGAGGGAAGGCCAATGAACGAATTGATGCCGCGCGAAAAACTGTTGCGTTTGGGCGCCGCTGCGCTGAGCGATGCGGAATTGCTGGCGATTTTCCTGCGTACCGGCATTAAAAATTGCCCGGTGATGCAGCTGTCGCACCATGTATTGGCGCATTTCGGCTGTTTGCGCGCGTTAATCAGTGCCGAACAGCAGCAGTTCTGCGCGGTAAAAGGACTGGGCGTCACGCAGTTTATCCAGCTGCGCGCCTGCACGGAGATGACCAAACGCTATTTATTGCAGCAACTGGAAATCAGCCATACCTTTAACGCGCCGGAAACGGTGCGCACCTATTTACAGGCGGAACTGGCGCATAAAGAACGGGAAGTTTTTCTGGTGCTGTTTCTGGATAATCAGCACCGTTTGATAAAAAAAGAAGAGATGTTTTTAGGCACCATTAACAGCGCGGCGGTTTATCCGCGTGAAATTGTAAAAAGCGCATTAACCTGCAATGCGGCGGCGCTGATTCTGGCGCATAATCACCCCTCCGGCGTGGCGCAGCCCAGCGCTTCGGATCGGAAAATCACCGAAACTATCAAACAGGCGGCGGAGCTGGTGGAAATCCGCGTACTGGATCATTTTGTGATTGGTAAGGGCGATTATTTTTCCTTTTCCGAAAACGGTTGGATCTGAGATCGTTTTCTGATCCCGACCGGCTTTTGGGCAAATTTTTATCATTTATTTGACACAACGGCGTATTTTGACTTGAGAATCATGAATAAAGTCAGTATAATTTGCCACCTTTAATATAGTACGGGTCGGTTATCGCGGCCTGACGAGGTAGCGTCGGAATCGTTGCGATTTCGAAGTAATCCGAACCCTAAGCTCGAGCTTATATTTGATTTATTGGAGATTAGTATGTCTAGAGTCTGTCAAGTCACAGGCAAGCGTCCGGCAGTCGGTAACAACCGCTCTCACGCGTTGAACGCGACACGTCGTCGTTTTCTACCTAACTTACACACTCACCGTTTCTGGGTTGAGAGTGAAAACCGTTTCGTAACTTTGCGTTTAACCGCAAAAGGTATGCGTATTATTGATAAAAAAGGTATTGATGCAGTGTTGGCTGACATCCGTGCCCGTGGCGAGAAAATCTAAGGAGCTAAAAAATGGCAGCTAAAGGTGCTCGTGAAAAAATCCGTTTAGTTTCAACTGCTGAAACCGGTCATTTCTATACCACAACGAAAAACAAACGTAATATGCCGGAAAAAATGGAAATCAAAAAATTTGATCCGGTCGTGCGTAAACACGTTGTTTATAAAGAAGCTAAAATCAAATAATTTAGCTCTTACCGACTTAAAAAGCCCGACCTGTTCGGGTTTTTTATTGCCCGCAAAATGGGCTATAATTCGCCTTATGTCGTTTCCTCCATTGGTGATAAGAGAACTGCAATGCCTGAACTTCCCGAAGTTGAAACCGCGCTTAACGGTGTAAGCCCTTATCTGAAAGGGTTTACGATTGAAAAAATTGTTGTGCGTCAGGCCAAACTGCGCTGGCCGGTAAGCCCCGAATTACTGCAACTTTCCGGCCAAAAAGTGACCGCACTTTCGCGTCGCGCCAAATACCTGATTATTCATACGCCGCAAGGCTATATTATCGGCCATCTGGGCATGTCCGGTTCGGTGCGAATTGTGCCGCATGCAAGCCCGGTGGAAAAGCATGATCATCTGGATATTGTGATGAATAACGGCAAATTGCTGCGTTATAACGACCCGCGCCGTTTTGGCGCTTGGCTATGGACGGATAATCTGACGGATTTTCACCTGTTTCTGAAACTCGGCCCCGAACCGCTTAGCGACGCATTTAATGCGGATTATCTGTTTAAAAAATCACGCAAAAAACAGACCGCCCTGAAAACCTTTTTAATGGACAACGCCGTGGTGGTGGGCGTCGGCAATATTTACGCCAACGAAAGTTTGTTCTTATGCGGACTGCATCCGCAGAAAACGGCAAAAACGCTGACCAAAGTGCAGTGCGAGCGCCTCGTTCACACCATTAAACAGGAATTGACCCGTGCCATTCAACAGGGCGGAACGACATTAAAAGATTTTTTGCAGCCCGACGGCAAACCGGGTTATTTCGCGCAGGAATTGCAGGTTTACGGCCATAAAGCCCGCCCCTGCCCGCAGTGCGGCACAAAAATCGAAAGTGTAGTGATCGGACAGCGCAACAGTTTCTTTTGTCCGGTATGTCAGAAGAAATAAAAAGATCGCAAAACTCTTTTTTGATAAATTTTGACGCAATCGGCTGTCGGTTATTTTTGAAACTCATTCAACATTTTAATAATTACTTTCCGCTGCTTGCTTGTCAGTAAACGAAAATATTTCAACATTAGCAATTCGTCTTCGGATAATCCTTTCTCATTTATATCTTCTTTACCATAACGTAGCCAATCAGGGCTGATCTTTAACCATCCTGCCAGCGTTTTGATTTTATCGGGGGTAGGAATAGCCTGCCCAATCAACCAGTTATGTACTGCTTGAGGGGTAACGGACGCATTGGGATGGCGTAGATTAAAACGATTGGCTATTTCAGATAGTGACAGCGAATCCGCGCCTGCAAGTTCAAGTGCAGCCTTTAATCTTTTACTAAATTCGGATTTGTCTTGTTCAGTATGCATTTCGGCATTATGAACCAAACTATTTTATTTTATTAAATCATTTAGTTTATAGTTTAAATTGTTTACTTTATAAAATATAATGACTTGCCCTTAGGCAATCGTTTGTATATTCATTTGTATTTTAATAAAACAGGAGTTTATTTTATGTCATTGAGAAAATTAACTTTAGCCAGCGCTATTTTATTAAGTCTAACGGCTTGCGGTAGTAGTGATAGTGCAAATGAACCCGTCGCAAACACAACAGAATCGACTGCGGCTCAAACAGAAACCGATAAAGCAAAAGCGGAAGCGGCCAAAAAAGCGGCGGAAGAGAAAGCGAAGGCGGAAGCGGCTCAGAAAGCGGCGGAAGAAAAAGCGAAGGCAGAAGCGGCTAAAAAAGCGGCGGAAGAAAAAGCAAAAGCGGAAGCGGCTCAGAAAGCGGCGGAAGAGAAAGCGAAGGCAGAAGCAGCGCAAAAAGCAGCGGAAGAAAAAGCGAAGGCGGAAGCGGCACAAAAAGCTGCGGAAGAAAAAGCGAAGGCGGAAGCGGCTCAAAAAGCAGCGGAAGAAAAAGCAAAAGCGGAAGCGGCACCGAAACAAGCAGAAAAAACCGCCACGCCGGATGATGCACACCAAGCCGCCGAAAAAGACCA
>CCMQ01000035.1 GCA_000751835.1 Necropsobacter rosorum
GAAGAAAGAATATGTGAACCTCTTTAAGGGGTAAGCCATAGTGTCATTGTGCAGTTGTCAGTTTTTTCACATGCCCCTTGAGGGGCATGTGAAGCCCTAGGCCCTTATAGGGTAGCCTAAAAACCGCACGTTTCACGTGCGGATTGTTATTATAGCTAGACAACGTCTAGCTATAAAAACCACACGCTATGCGTATGGAATCAAAAAGCTTAAGCGGTGAGTAAAATAAAAATCCTCCTATAATGAATAAGGCTGACAACCAAAATTCAACATATGGGAGGAAAGGTCATGGTAAGTCATTCCAATGACGATTCAAGTCTATCACATACCAGATGGAACTGTAAGTATCATATAGTCTTCATACCGAAATACAGAAGAAAAGCGATTTATGGGAAATGACGAGTAGATATAGGCGGAATCTTAAGGCAGTTATGTAACTACAAAGATGTAGAATAGCAAAGTCGTAGAGGAATACGTCAGGAATCAGGAAAAGGAAGATATGATTTCGGATAATTTATCGAAGAAAGAATATGTGAACTCCTTTAAGGGGTAAGCCATAGTGTCATTGTGCAGTTGTCAGTTTTTTCACATGCCCCTTGAGGGGCCTGTGAAGTCCTAGGCCTTTATAGGGTAGCCTAAAAACCGCACGTTTCATGTGTGGATTGTTATTGGGAGGAGGATCATGTCAGGAAGTTTAGGGCGTTTAGCAATTCAACTGGAATTAGATCAAGTTAAGTTTCAGGATGCATTAACTAAGGCACAGAATAATGCCCGTAGATTTTCAGAAAGAACCGCGCAATATTTAAATAATATTGATAAAGCGATGGTATTGCTCACTGTATCAAAAAACTGACCAACAACCTCATTGAAACGGCGTAGTGTGTTGCGATATTCGACGGCGTTATCTTTTGATTCAACGGCAAATTTGGAACCGATAGCCGCAAGCGGGCTGTAAAGCCCATGAAGTAAATTATTGTTACGTCTGAATGCGAAACATGCTCAAGCGACAGTTTGTAGTTCATATTCCGTTAATGTGACAGTATAGGTCTTTTCAGGTTCTGGTAAAGCAATCTGCTGCTGAACTTGATATTTCCCTGTTTTGCGAATTTGGGGTAATACCTCAGAGATTACCCAACGTTTTACTCTTTTCGCACTCTCTAATTTAGAACTAAGAATTAACGAATACATTCCGCTTTCATTAACAAATAAAACTTGAGCACGTTTATTGACCGTGTTCACGATCTCACGTTTCGTTAGGCCGTCAGGATCGACATGATCTTTAATTGCTTTATGAGGGTTTTAATACTTCAATAGCTCAGCTAATTAAGCAGCTCTAAAAAATATTTCGTTATTTTCAACAATTGTTTGAACAGGAGTATTTTCAAAATTGAAGATAGTTAAGTTTGTCATAGCTTTGTTTCCTTTTGAGAGAAATCCCGATAGATTGAGCGGTCGAGAGCTCAAAACTCGCAAAGCATCGAGCGGAGTTATTCCCTTTCGGTGTTGTATTCCTCGCACTCTCGACCATTGGTTTAGATTGTTATTTTTTGCATCGCAAAAGTTGTGAGAAAGAGAAAAGAGATCACAAATTTTGGATACAAAAAAATCACGCTGACGGGATGAATAACCGTGCTTTGTAAGGTTTTTGAGACCTCGAAAATGGTCCTACGCTTAACAGGTTGGGGTGTCAAGCGTAGGGATAAATTCTACATATCTTGTGCTGCATGGAAATACAGTTCACGGTGAATCGCGTTGGCAATAAATCTGTCTCGGTTTTTGTAAATGTTGCCCATAGCTTCAATACGGCGATCCATGCGTTTAACCAAAAACTCAGGTAGGCTAATTTCAAATTTTTGCTTTTCACCAAGGTATGGTGTGATGTCAATATCGACTAATAGCCAAATATCAAAATCCGCGTATTCAGGATCGTTGCGGTAATGGGTTACGCCTAAATCTTTGAGTGAAGTAATATCTAAATTATCTTCTACCATCATCTCAAGATTGCTCGTAATCGCTTCTGTAATCATAGGTAGAAGCTGATCGACTTCATCAGCTGCACTAAAACAACCGTAGTTTTGTTCACAAAGCGCAGGAACAATCATGCCGTAGGCTTGGTTTTCATTGTTAGGTGTTTCTACACCAACGGTAAAAATCATAATGTATCCTTGTAATTTAAAGTGAGATTAAATGTTTGATCCAACGCTTGCACAAGGCGATCTAATTTATCAATACCACTTTTGTACCATGGATTAAGCAAGCGTTGCATTTCGGCAGGGCTAAAGCCCGCCAATTTGCCGAGTTCAGTTTTACTTAATTTCCGCTTAATTCTTTCATTATGAATTAACACCTTGGCTTCAACAAGCGTAGGCATTAAAACAAGTATTTCACCTTGCTGTGGCGCATTGGGTTCAGGGAAAATTTCTTCATCTTTGAACGCAAATTCCACTGCGCCAATTAGGCTAGATTCAAGTTCAGTCATTGTTTCAGTTTCTGTGTCACCTTGGGCGATGATTGAGCTATTTTCACTCAACTGCACTCTGCCGACATAATAGGTTTTGTCGTTTTCTTCAAATTGCTCAAGAATTGCAGGGTAATAACGCATTGTGTTCTCCGTATTGAGATTAAGTGTCCAAACAAGCCCCCATTTTAGGGGCTTGGATTAAATTTCTAACTCTTTTTTGATTTTGCTGATGGTTGCTTCTGCAATATCTTTTGAGCTTCTTGTCAGTTGTGTATTTTTGCCATTTCGGTATAAGCGGTAATGCTTTGTGCCTTATTGGATTTCTACACCTTGACCTCGCAAGTATTTTTATACGTTAAAGTAAATTTTATTAAAAGAGAATTTAACCCCAAACCATTCAGATTTTGGGGTTTTTATAGCTAGACGTTAGCTATAATAGAAAAGCCCTGAAATAACAGGGCTTAAGGCTATTTTTGAAATGATATGTTATCTCATGAAAAGCAGGGTTTTTATTCCCACTCAATCGTCGCTGGGGGTTTTCCTGAGACGTCATATACCACACGGGAGATGCCGTTGACTTCATTGATGATACGATTGGAGATTTTGCCGAGCAGGTCGTAAGGTAGATGCGCCCAATGTGCGGTCATAAAATCAATCGTTTCGACGGCGCGCAGGGAGACGACCCAGTCGTATTTGCGGCCGTCGCCCATAACACCGACCGATTTGACCGGCAGGAAGACGGTGAATGCCTGACTGACTTTATCATACCAGCCGGAATTGTACAGTTCTTCAATAAAGATCGCATCGGCGCGGCGCAATAAATCGCAGTATTCTTTTTTGATCTCGCCCAGCACGCGCACGCCTAGACCCGGCCCCGGGAACGGGTGACGGTTGAGCATTTCTGCTGGTAAGCCGAGTGCCAGCCCGATTTTGCGGACTTCGTCTTTAAACAGTTCGCGCAACGGTTCGACCAGACCGAGTTTCATGTAATCCGGTAAGCCGCCGACATTATGGTGCGATTTAATTACATGTGCCTTGCCGGTTTTGCTGGCGGCGGATTCGATCACGTCAGGATAAATCGTACCTTGCGCCAGCCATTTTACGCGAGTTTGTTTGTGCGCTTCTTCATCAAAAACATCCACGAATACTTTGCCGATTGTCTTGCGTTTGGCTTCCGGATCGGCAATGCCGTTCAATGCGGTAAGAAAGCGATCTTCGGCATTGACCCGGATAATGTTTAAACCGAATTTATCACCGAACATTTGCATGACCTGATCCGCCTCGTTTAAACGCAGCAAGCCGTTATCCACGAACACGCAATGCAGGTTTTTGCCGATGGCACGATGCAGCAACAGTGCGGTAACGGAGGAATCCACGCCGCCGGAAAGGCCTAAGATCACTTCGTCGTCGCCGACTTGTTGTTTAATACGCGCTACCGCGTCTTCGATGATATTTTCCGCAGTCCATTTGGTTTCGCAGCCGCAGATAGCAACGACGAAATTGGTTAATAATGCCAGACCGCTTTTCGTATGGGTGACTTCCGGGTGAAATTGCACGCCGTAAAAGCGTCGGGTTTCATCGGACATCGCGGCAATCGGACAGGTCGGTGTAGTGCCGGTGACATTAAAGTGCGGTGGTAATTGGGTGACTTTATCGCCGTGACTCATCCAAACGTCTAATTTTGGCGCTGACGCGGTTAAATCATCATTTAATTTTGCAAATAAGCTGTCGGTGGCTTTTAAATCTACCGACGCATAGCCGAATTCGCGATGATTGGAGTTTTCAGTCAAACCGCCCAGCTGCATCGCCATGGTTTGCATGCCGTAGCAGATGCCTAATACCGGCACGTTGGCGCGGAAAACATAGTCCGGCGCACGCGGGCTGTTTTCTTCCGTGGTGCTTTCTGGGCCGCCGGAAAGAATGATCCCCGTCGGGTTAAAGTCACGGATTTGTTCTTCAGTGACATCCCAAGCCCAAAGTTCGCAATAGACCCCGATTTCGCGCACACGGCGCGCAATCAGCTGCGTATATTGTGAACCGAAATCTAAAATTAAAATTTTGTGGTTATGAATGTTTGTCATTTTTTCTCTTTTACGTTCAATTAAAATTAGGGTTTAATCGACATTTGAATATAAGTGCCGCCATTGCCATCATTAATATATTGAATTGGAAATGCTTTAGTATGACCGCAACCTGACGCTGTCCAAGTTTCTTTCGTGCCTAACACCGCCGTTTTATCCGCATTTAACGCAACCTCATCAATTTGGGTATGAATAGTGGAAGGACGACAATGATAAATCGCATCAAAATAAAGATTAATATTCTTTTCGGTATCAATTTTTAGCAACCAATCTGCCGTTGTCTCACCGCTATAAGCCGGCCCAAAAATCGCACAACCTGTTAATCCTAACGTTAAAAAGAAAGCTAATTTTTTCATTGCTATTTTTCCTCTTTTGTTGTCTTTAAGCACCTATTTTAATGGGCAATCACAGTCAGGATGCCTGTTCATACTAATTTAGTGCCAGACAACGGTTAATCGGCTGTACATTCTACCATTATTAATGGGAAAAGTGCGGTCAGTTTTTGAGGCGTTTTTATAAAAACTTAGGCGCAGCTTTGTGCGCCCAAGATGATTAGCCCATACGGTAGTTCGGCGCTTCTTTGGTGATGGTGACATCATGCACATGGCTTTCTTTGATGCCGGCACCGCTGATGCGAACGAATTGCGCTTTGGTGCGCAGGTCGTCGATTGTCGCACAGCCGGTCAGCCCCATACAGGAACGCAAACCGCCCATTTGCTGATGAATGATTTCCTTTAAAAAGCCTTTGTAAGGAATGCGTCCTTCGATACCTTCCGGCACTAATTTATCCGCCGCATTATCCGATTGGAAATAACGATCGGAAGAACCTTTCGACATCGCCCCGAGCGATCCCATGCCGCGGTAGGATTTAAACGCGCGGCCTTGATACAGCTCGATTTCGCCCGGCGCTTCTTCGGTGCCGGCGAACATCGAACCGACCATCACACAGGCGGCGCCGGCGGCTAACGCTTTAGCGATATCGCCCGAATAGCGGATACCGCCGTCGGCAATCACCGGAATGCCGCGATCTTTTAAGGCTTCCGCCGCATCGGAAATGGCGGTGATTTGTGGCACGCCCACGCCGGTTACGATACGGGTGGTACAAATGGAACCCGGGCCGATACCGATTTTCACCGCACTTGCGCCGGCGTCGGCCAGTGCGAGTGCGCCTTCTGCGGTTGCCACATTACCGGCGATAATCGGTAAATCAGGATATTTGGCGCGGGTTTCGCGTACACGTTGCAACACGCCTTCGGAATGACCGTGCGATGAATCGATCAGCAACACATCCACGCCGGCTTTGACTAAGGCGTCAATACGTTCTTCGTTCCCAGCGCCGGCACCGACCGCCGCGCCGACCCGCAAACGGCCGAATTCATCTTTACAGGCGTTCGGTTTGCTTTCCGCTTTCTGATAATCCTTTAAGGTAATCATGCCTTTGAGTTTGAAACTGTCATCAATCACCAACACCTTTTCAACACGGTGAGAATGCATCAAATGGAAGATTTCCTCACGGCTGGCACCTTCTTTTACCGTTACCAGACGGTCTTTCGGCGTCATCAGATCGGCGACGGTTTTGGTCGAATCTTTCACAAAACGGGTATCGCGACCGGTAATAATGCCCACCAGATTGCCGTGCGCATCCACTACCGGATAACCGGCAAAGCCGTTTTTCTTGACTAATTCAGCGAGTTCGCCCAAGGTTAAATCCGGTGAAACTGTCACCGGTTCAGAGACAATACCGCTTTCGAATTTTTTGACTTTCCGCACGCGATCGGCCTGACGTTCAATACTCATATTTTTATGAATAAACCCGATACCGCCTTCCTGCGCCAGCGAAATGGCCAGTTTGGTTTCGGTGACGGTATCCATCGCCGCCGATAACATCGGAATGTTTAAACGAATGGTTTTGGTCAGTTGAGTGGATAAATTGGCGGTATTGGGCAACACCGTAGAATGCGCGGGAACCAGAAGAACGTCATCAAAGGTCAAAGCCTCTTTTATTACTCGTAACATGGCAATATTCTCTCTTTAAGAAGGGTTGAAATTCAAAGGATGTAAAAAATATTGCGCTGGGATTATACAGATTCCGCAATCGTTTGGGAATGAATTTTTTATAAATATTTTATCTTTTAAAAAAATTATGCTAGAAAGGACACGACAATTTTTAGCGGAGACGATTATGTATACATTATTGTCGTTGCTGGCGGACGGCAACATCTATTCTTTTCAAAAACTGACCGCACTTTTGGATAAAGATGAAAACGCGCTGCGGGCGGATATTGACGCCTTACAGGCGCAGGGATTAAGCTTGCGGTGCGATGACGCCAATGTTCGCCTACAGCCGCAAACGGCGCTGCTTGATGCCGAGCGTCTGGGGCGGGAGCTGGCGCCTTATCATGTTATGATTCGGCCGGTGGTTGATTCCACCAATCAGGTTTTATTGACCCGTTTAGCCGATTTACAGAAAGGGGATTTATGTCTGGCCGAATATCAAACGGCGGGGCGCGGGCGACGCGGGCGGCAGTGGCGTTCGCCGTTTGCCGGACAGGTGATCCTGAGTTTTTACTGGACGCTAGCGCCTGCGGTGTCCTTAAACGGTTTGAGTTTGCTGATCGGTATTGCCATTGCGGATACCTTGAAGGCGCTGGGCGCTGCCGATATTACCTTAAAATGGCCGAATGATGTCTTGCTGCAGGGACGCAAACTGGCCGGCATTCTAATTGAAATTGCCAACGGAAAAAACGGGCTGACCAATTTGATTGTCGGGATCGGCATCAATGTTTCGCTTCCGGCGCAGGATAATCACATCGATCAACCTTGGGCGCAACTGGTTGAAGTGTTGCCGCAGGTCGATCGCAATACATTGATCATCCGGCTGGTGAATACGCTTTACGCTTATTTGGCGATTTTTCAGCAACAAGGCATCGGCTTTTTTCGTCAGCGCTGGCTGGAGTTGGATCACTTTTTGGGCGAGCCGGTGAATCTGATCAGTGAAAAGCAGGTGATCTCAGGCATTGAGCAAGGGATCGACGATAACGGCTATTTGCTGTTATCCCTCGAGCAGGGCAAAAAACTGCTACGTTTTAATGCCGGCGAAGTGTCGTTGCGCAAGGCATAAGGCAAAATGTCATGAAAGTGCGGTCAAAAAAATAAAAATTTTGACCGCACTTTGGATTGGGGGAGTAACAAATTACTTGATAACGTTTTGTACCAGCGCAGAGATATCCGCGCCGAACTGTTCGTTGCGCGCCATATTTTCAATCTCCTCATAACGATAGTGATCGCCGTTATAAACGACCACGATGCTGGTATCGCCGGGTTGCAGAAAAGTCTGCTCGCCGAATGGCGTGTAGCGCGTGGCGCCGATACTGATAACCGCCGAAGTAGGGTAGCCAGCCTGCGCCATCAGCGGTGCAATAGAATTCATCGGACCTTGATCGGGCTGATGGTTCATTTTATCTATAATCCAATTCAGTAATTTTTGGTGAAAATAGCTATAACCTAAAGCGGGGCTGTCGATACCGTAAGCGTTCAATACGCCGTCACGTTTATGAAAACAGGCGATGCGGTAGCGGTCGATTTCACTGCCGGGGGCAAAACCGGAAAGCGGAATTAAGGTGGCGGAGATTCCTTTGGTCTTTTCGCCCCAGTTTTTCTTTTCGCAGATTTTATTTGCATTCGGGCGACGAATCGAACAGTCATTATAGGCAGCGAAATAGCGCGGCAAAAGTGCGGTCACTTTGTTATCCGAATAGTTGATATCGCAGATTAAAGCGATTTCAGGCTCAATCTGTAAATTATCGGCTCCTTGACCCGGAAAGGTGATGGTGTCGGTGCTGAGCGGATAAACCGAAAGAAAACCGGCGTTTTCAGCAGGCACATAAAACGGGAAAATCGCTTTGGGCTGAATGGCTTCTTCGGTTTCCACCTGTAAAAAATCTGCCGCCTCGCCCGCCTGCTCTAAATGTCCGGCAAAATTACCAGCTACGCCCAAACCAATTGCGTGTTTAAATTCTGTCATCAGCTTATCCTTGTTATCAGTGTTTGCAAAAGAATGACCGCACTTTAATCTGAAATCGCTCATAACACAAGCCGGGCGATGATTTTCTAGGCAAACAAGGTCAATTTTGAAATTTTTTGCAAAAAGGTGTTGCAAAGCCGGCTGAAATCCCTATAATACGCCACACACAACGACGCGACGTTGTAAATAATATGAATTTTGACTCGCGTCGTTCTTTTTTGCTCTTTAACAATTTATCAGACAATCTGTGTGGGCACTTGTTGATTGACTTTGTTGAATAAATTTTAATTTTGAAGTCTTGATAAGTGCTTAACTTGAAATTCATTTTGTAGTTGTAGGGACGCAATGCTTG
>CCMQ01000036.1 GCA_000751835.1 Necropsobacter rosorum
ACCATTCAGCTGGCGGGTTACGATGTATATTATGAACCACAGGATGAAGGCACTATCGCCCGCTTTCAGCAAGGGCTGGAATGGGCGGTGGCGCTTGCCGCCAGCAATCAGGTCACCTTAGCAGTGGAAATTATGGATACCCAGTTTATGAGTTCGATTTCACGCTGGAAGCAGTGGGATACACTTATCGCCTCACCGTGGTTTACGGTGTATCCGGATGTGGGCAATTTATCGGCCTGGAATGAGAATGTAGCGCAAGAGCTGAAATTGGGAATCGAGAAAATCTCGGCGATTCATTTAAAAGACACCTATAAAGTGACGCAAAGCTGCGCCGGACAATTCCGCGACGTACCGTTCGGTGCGGGTTGTGT
>CCMQ01000037.1 GCA_000751835.1 Necropsobacter rosorum
CGCTTAGTCACTTAACCATACATCCTCAAAGGCTTTCACCCTCGGTTGCCGTTTAGTTTAACTAAACACTTAGCCGCCTTTTCCGGCTAAGATTTTTTCTCAGACTTTGACTCAAATAACAACATCACCCACCCGTATCTTCCGATACCTGATGACTGATCCCTGTTACCTGAGACTCAGTTTTCAGCTTGTTTCCAGATTGTTAAAGAACATATAAGACAATCGAAAATCATCTTTAAATGGCGTCCCCACGGGGATTCGAACCCCGGTT
>CCMQ01000038.1 GCA_000751835.1 Necropsobacter rosorum
GCATCCAGCGCAGATAGCTCGGCAAAAGCAGCATCAACTTCGGCAAGCTCCGCTTCAACCTCCGCGTCTAGTGCTTCGACTTCTGCATCCAATGCGGCAAGCTCGGCAACTGAGGCTTCAACCTCGGCAAGTTCTGCTTCGACTTCGGCATCCAGTGCGGCAAGTTCCGCAACGGCAGCTTCAACGTCGGCAAGTTCTGCTTCGACTTCGGCATCTAGTGCCTCGAGCTCTGCAACAGCAGCGTCAAGTTCCGCATCCAATGCAGCAAGTTCAGCAACTGAGGCATCAACTTCTGCGTCTAGTGCATCAACTTCCGCAACAGCAGCTTCGACTTCCGCATCCAGCGCAGATAGCTC
>CCMQ01000039.1 GCA_000751835.1 Necropsobacter rosorum
ATCAAAATATAACGTTGACGATGTAGCTTTAGGTGTCTGTAAAACAGGTGCCGAAGAAGCTGGAGTAACAGAAGTGAGAACCAGCTTATCAGAAAAAAAGTTTGAATTATGGCGAGAAATAAAAGTCTGAAACATGATTAAACTCCTAAGCAGAAAACCTACCGCGCTTCGCTTGGTCAACCCCTCAGCGGCAAAAATTAAAATTTTTACCGCTTCGGCGTTATAACCTCACACTCAATCTTTTATCACGAAGTCATGATTGAATCGCGAGTGGTCGGCAGATTGCGATAAACGGTCACATTAAATTTAACCTGACTATTCCACTGCAACAACTGAACGGACTGGAAACACTGGTCATAATCATGGTGGCGAATAAGTACGCGTTCTTGCAAATCACCAGAAGGCGGTTCCTGAATGAATGGGAAGCCTTCAAGAAGGTGATAAGCAGGAGAAACATACGAAGGCGCATAACGATACCACTGACCCTCAGCAATCTTAAACTTCTTAGACGAATCACCAGAACGGAAAACATCCTTCATAGAAATTTCACGCGGCGGCAAGTTGCCATACAAAACAGGGTCGCCAGCAATATCGGTATAAGTCAAAGCACCTTTAGCGTTAAGGTACTGAATCTCTTTAGTCGCAGTAGGCGGAAAACGAACAAGCGCAAGAGTAAACATAGTGCCATGCTCAGGAACAAAGAAACGCGGCACAGAATGTTTATAGGTCTGTTGAACACGACCAGAAAACTGGCCTAACGACGTTTGGTCAGTTCCATCAACATCATAGCCAGATGCCCAGAGATTAGAGCGCATGACAAGTAAAGGACGGTTGTCAGCGTCATAAGAGGTTTTACCTCCAAATGAAGAAATAACATCATGGTAACGCTGCATGAAGTAATCACGTTCTTGGTCAGTATGCAAATTAGCATAAGCAGCTTGCAGACCCATAATGTCAATAGATGTGGTAGAAGTCGTCATTTGGCGAGAAAGCTCAGTCTCAGGAGGAAGCGGAGCAGTCCAAATGTTTTTGAGATGGCAGCAACGGAAACCATAACGAGCATCATCTTGATTAAGCTCATTAGGGTTAGCCTCGGTACGGTCAGGCATCCACGGCGCTTTAAAATAGTTGTTATAGATATTCAAATAACCCTGAAACAAATGCTTAGGGATTTTATTGGTATCAGGGTTAATCGTGCCAAGAAAAGCGGCATGGTCAATATAACCAGTAGTGTTAACAGTCGGGAGAGGAGTGGCATTAACACCATCCTTCATGAACTTAATCCACTGTTCACCATAAACGTGACGATGAGGGACATAAAAAGTAAAAATGTCTACAGTAGAGTCAATAGCAAGGCCACGACGCAATGGAGAAAGACGGAGAGCGCCAACGGCGTCCATCTCGAAGGAGTCGCCAGCGATAACCGGAGTAGTTGAAATGGTAATAAGACGACCAATCTGACCAGCAAGGAAGCCAAGATGGGAAAGGTCATGCGGCATACGCTCGGCGCCAGTTTGAATATTAGACATAATTTATCCTCAAGTAAGGGGCCGAAGCCCCTGCAATTAAAATTGTTGACCACCTACATACCAAAGACGAGCGCCTTTACGCTTGCCTTTAGTACCTCGCAACGGCTGCGGACGACCAGGGCGAGCGCCAGAACGTTTTTTACCTTTAGACATTACATCACTCCTTCTGCACGTAATTTTTGACGCACGTTTTCTTCTGCGTCAGTAAGAACGTCAGTGTTTCCTGCGCGTACACGCAAGGTAAACGCGAACAATTCAGCGGCTTTAACCGGACGCTCGACGCCATTAATAATGTTTTCCGTAAATTCAGCGCCTTCCATGATGAGACAGGCCGTTTGAATGTTGACGGGATGAACATAATAAGCAATGACGGCAGCAATAAACTCAACAGGAGCAGGAAAGCGAGGGTATCCTACAAAGTCCAGCGTACCATAAACGCAAGCCTCAACGCAGCGACGAGCACGAGAGCGGTCAGTAGCAATCCAAACTTTGTTACTCGTCAGAAAATCGAAATCATCTTCGGTTAAATCCAAAACGGCAGAAGCCTGAATGAGCTTAATAGAGGCCAAAGCGGTCTGGAAACGTACGGATTGTTCAGTAACTTGACTCATGATTTCTTACCTATTAGTGGTTGAACAGCATCGGACTCAGATAGTAATCCACGCTCTTTTAAAATGTCAACAAGAGAATCTCTACCATGAACAAAATGTGACTCATATCTAAACCAGTCCTTGACGAACGTGCCAAGCATATTAAGCCACTTCTCCTCATCCAACGCGTCAGTTTTTGACAGAATCGTTAGTTGATGGCGAAAGGTCGCAAAGTAAGAGCTTCTCGAGCTGCGCAAGGATAGGTCGAATTTTCTCATTTTCCGCCAGCAGTCCACTTCGATTTAATTCGTAAACAAGCAGTAGTAATTCCTGCTTTATCAAGATAATTTTTCGACTCATCAGAAATATCCGAAAGTGTTAACTTCTGCGTCATGGAAGCGATAAAACTCTGCAGGTTGGATACGCCAATCATTTTTATCGAAGCGCGCATAAATTTGAGCAGATTTGTCGTCACAGGTTGCGCCGCCAAAACGTCGGCTACAGTAACTTTTCCCAGCCTCAATCTCATCTCTCTTTTTGCGTTCTGCTTCAATATCTGGTTGAACGGCGTCGCGTCGTAACCCAGCTTGGTAAGTTGGATTAAGCACTCCGTGGACAGATTTGTCATTGTGAGCATTTTCATCCCGAAGTTGCGGCTCATTCTGATTCTGAACAGCTTCTTGGGAAGTAGCGACAGCTTGGTTTTTAGTGAGTTGTTCCATTCTTTAGCTCCTAGACCTTTAGCAGCAAGGTCCATATCTGACTTTTTGTTAACGTATTTAGCCACATAGAAACCAACAGCCATATAACTGGTAGCTTTAAGCGGCTCACCTTTAGCATCAACAGGCCACAACCAACCAGAACGTGAAAAAGCGTCCTGCGTGTAGCGAACTGCGATGGGCATACTGTAACCATAAGGCCACGTATTTTGCAAGCTATTTAACTGGCGGCGATTGCGTACCCGACGACCAAAATTAGGGTCAACGCTACCTGTAGGAAGTGTCCGCATAAAGTGCACCGCATGGAAATGAAGACGGCCATTAGCTGTACCATACTCAGGCACACAAAAATACTGATAGCAGTCGGCGTGTGAATCATTAGCCTTGCGACCCTCGGCAGCAAGAACCATACGACCAATATCACGAAAATAGTCACGCAAAGCATTGGGATTATCATAAAACGCCTCTAATCGGTCGTCAGCCAACGTGAGAGTGTCAAAAACGATAAACCAACCATCAGCATGAGCCTGTCGCATTGCATTCATCAAACGCTGAATAGCAAAGCCTCTACGCGATTTCATAGTGGAGGCCTCCAGCAATCTTGAACACTCATCCTTAATACCTTTCTTTTTGGGGTAATTATACTCATCGCGAATATCCTTAAGAGGGCGTTCAGCAGCCAGCTTGCGGCAAAACTGCGTAACCGTCTTCTCGTTCTCTAAAAACCATTTTTCGTCCCCTTCGGGGCGGTGGTCTATAGTGTTATTAATATCAAGTTGGGGGAGCACATTGTAGCATTGTGCCAATTCATCCATTAACTTCTCAGTAACAGATACAAACTCATCACGAACGTCAGAAGCAGCCTTATGGCCGTCAACATACATATCACCATTATCGAACTCAACGCCCTGCATACGAAAAGACAGAATCTCTTCCAAGAGCTTGATGCGGTTATCCATCTGCTTATGGAAGCCAAGCATTGGGGATTGAGAAAGAGTAGAAATGCCACAAGCCTCAATAGCAGGTTTAAGAGCCTCGATACGCTCAAAGTCAAAATAATCAGCGTGACATTCAGAAGGGTAATAAGAACGAACCATAAAAAAGCCTCCAAGATTTGGAGGCATGAAAACATACAATTGGGAGGGTGTCAATCCTGACGGTTATTTCCTAGACAAATTAGAGCCAATACCATCAGCTTTACCGTCTTTCCAGAAATTGTTCCAAGTATCGGCAACAGCTTTATCAATACCATGAAAAATATCAACCACACCAGAAGCAGCATCAGTGACGACATTAGAAATATCCTTTGCAGTAGCGCCAATATGAGAAGAGCCATACCGCTGATTCTGCGTTTGCTGATGAACTAAGTCAACCTCAGCACTAACCTTGCGAGTCATTTCTTTGATTTGGTCATTGGTAAAATACTGACCAGCCGTTTGAGCTTGAGTAAGCATTTGGCGCATAATCTCGGAAACCTGCTGTTGCTTGGAAAGATTGGTGTTTTCCATAATAGACGCAACGCGAGCAGTAGACTCCTTCTGTTGATAAGCAAGCATCTCATTTTGTGCATATACCTGGTCTTTCGTATTCTGGCGTGAAGTCGCCGACTGAATGCCAGCAATCTCTTTTTGAGTCTCATTTTGCATCTCGGCAATCTCTTTCTGATTGTCCAGTTGCATTTTAGTAAGCTCTTTTTGATTCTCAAATCCGGCGTCAACCATACCAGCAGAGGAAGCATCAGCACCAGCACGCTCCCAAGCATTAAGCTCAGGAAATGCAGCAGCAAGATAATCACGAGTATCCTTTCCTTTATCAGCGGCAGACTTGCCACCAAGTCCAACCAAATCAAGCAACTTATCAGAAACGGCAGAAGTGCCAGCCTGCAACGTACCTTCAAGAAGTCCTTTACCAGCTTTAGCCATAGCACCAGAAACAAAACTAGGGACGGCCTCATCAGGGTTAGGAACATTAGAGCCTTGAATGGCAGATTTAATACCAGCATCACCCATGCCTACAGTATTGTTATCGGTAGCAAGCACATCACCTTGAATGCCACCGGAGGCGGCTTTTTGACCGCCTCCAAACAATTTAGACATGGCGCCACCAGCAAGAGCAGAAGCAATACCGCCAGCAATAGCACCAAACATAAATCACCTCACTTAAGTGGCTGGAGACAAATAATCTCTTTAATAACCTGATTCAGCGAAACCAATCCGCGGCATTTAGTAGCGGTAAAGTTAGACCAAACCATGAAACCAACATAAACATTATTGCCCGGCGTACGGGGAAGGACGTCAATAGTCACACAGTCCTTGACGGTATAATAACCACCATCATGGCGACCATCCAAAGGATAAACATCATAGGCAGTCGGGAGGGTAGTCGGAACCGAAGAAGACTCAAAGCGAACCAAACAGGCAAAAAATTTAGGGTCGGCATCAAAAGCAATATCAGCACCAACAGAAACAACCTGATTAGCGGCGTTGACAGATGTATCCATCTGAATGCAATGAAGAAAACCACCATTACCAGCATTAACCGTCAAACT
>CCMQ01000040.1 GCA_000751835.1 Necropsobacter rosorum
GTATCAAGTTTTATGGGCTATCTGAAAGGGAAATCATCGCTGATGATATTTGAAAGGCATGCGAACCTAAAATATAAGTATGGAAATAGGCACTTTTGGGCAAAAGGTTACTATGTAAGTACAGTGGGCTTAAATACTAAGATCGTAGAAGAATACATCAGGAATCAGGAAAAGGAAGATATGATTTCGGATAATTTATCGAAGAAAGAATATGTGAACCCCTTTAAGGGGTAAGCCATAGTGTTATTGTGCAGTTGTCAGTTTTTTCACATGCCCCT
>CCMQ01000041.1 GCA_000751835.1 Necropsobacter rosorum
CTTCGTACTCATTACGCCATTTTTGCCATTCTGCTTCTCCTATGTAGTTCAAATCGAAACAGTATCTTAACCACACTCTTGTTTCATCTGCACTGCCTATCGCAATTTGAATAAATCGCTTAAACTCTGCTGAAGAATATTGCTTTGCAAAGCCTTCAGCGATATTTGCACAGATACTTTTACTTGAGCGTCTAATTTGGTCTGCTAAAACAAATTGTTCAATCTTAGGAAAATCTAAACTTGCTTTATGTATTTCTAATGAAACCTTATAAGCTCGTTTAAACACCAATAAATCTTCAAATCTCTCAGCCATTTACTGCCTCCTGAACCCTGAAACCTG
>CCMQ01000042.1 GCA_000751835.1 Necropsobacter rosorum
AAAAGTGCGGGTGTTTTTTGGTGCATTATTTTCAATGCCTCAATCACCGCCCGCAAGACCGGTGAGTTTATCTGTTGCCAAATTTTCAGGCGGATAATCAATTCCCAAGGCGTGCGCCAATTTTAATCGTACACGGCGAGAAAGCGCACAGCCGCTATTTGTCGGAAGAATACAGCTTCATATTTAAGTCCGTCTTGAAGCCTGATACAATGCCTGCAAAATGCCATAAAATATACCAATTTAACCGTTTCAACCAAACAGCAAAAAACATTGTAGAGACGCATTAAATACATCCGCAATAATTGACAACTTAACAAAAGGACACACAATGCCAAACAGCACAGCACAGCACAGCACAGCACAGCACAGCACAGCA
>CCMQ01000043.1 GCA_000751835.1 Necropsobacter rosorum
GCAAACAAAATTAAAGCTAAGTGATTTATTGAGCGATTGAACTTGAATTGAAGAGTTTGATCATGGCTCAGATTGAACGCTGGCGGCAGGCTTAACACATGCAAGTCGAACGGTAGCGGATGAAAGCTTGCTTTTATTCGTGAGAGTGGCGGACGGGTGAGTAATGCTTGGGAATCTGGCCTATGGAGGGGGATAACAACGGGAAACTGTTGCTAATACCGCGTAGTATCGGGAGATGAAAGGGGGCGTAAGCTCCTGCCATGGGATGAGCCCAAGTGGGATTAGGTAGTTGGTGGG
>CCMQ01000044.1 GCA_000751835.1 Necropsobacter rosorum
GCGCTAAATGGGTGGCCGTATCCGACGACGGCTTTTTCTCGCCCCACACTTTATTGCCCTGTAAATCCACAATCACGATATCTTCTGCACGCATGCTTTCATAATCCACCCCCGACGGCTTTATCGCCACTAAGCCGGATGCCCGGTCGATTTCACTCACATTGCCCCAGGTAAACGTGACTAAATGATGTTTCGGTAACGCCAGATTGGCGTGTAATACTCGTTCTCGTAAGGCCTCTAACATATAAATCCCCCTTCTTGCATTTTCTGTTCAATCCAGCGCCGGGCGTTGATTATCTCCACCAACGGCTCCGATGCCTTTTCCGTCCACATTTCAATTAAAAAGGCGCCGCGGTAGTTTAACTGCGACAGCACCTTAAAACAGCCGGCGAAATCCACACAACCCGCACCGAACGGTACGTCGCGGAATTGTCCGGCGCAGCTTTGCGTCACTTTATAGGTGTCTTT
>CCMQ01000045.1 GCA_000751835.1 Necropsobacter rosorum
AATTTCGGGGGGATTCTTACCAGCATATGAATATGATCTTTCATTGCATGAGCTTCTAGAATTTCTACATCCTTGTAGTTACATAACTGCCTTAAGATTCCGCCTATATCTACTCGTAATTTCCCATAAATCGCTTTTCTTCTGTATTTCGGTATGAAGACTATATGATACTTACAGTTCCATCTGGTATGTGATAGACTTGAATCGTCATTGGAATGACTTACCATGACTTCTCCTCCTATATGTTGAATTTTGGTTGTCAGCCTTATTCATTATAGGAGGATTTTTATTTTACTCACCGCTTAAGCTCTTTGATTCCACACGCATAGCGTGTGGTTTTTATAGCTAGACGTTGTCTAGCTATAATAAAAAA
>CCMQ01000046.1 GCA_000751835.1 Necropsobacter rosorum
CCGGTTTTCCCCAAAAACAAAAAAACCACCTGCCCTCGGCAAGTGGTCTCTTCTCTGATTAAAACCCGGCGGTGTCCTACTCTCACATGGGGAAACCCCACACTACCATCGGCGTTACAGCGTTTCACTTCTAAGTTCGGCATGGGGTTAGGTGGGCCCACTGCACTATCGCCGCCGGAATATTCCGTTATGATATTCGTCTTCTGTCTTCTTCTTTATTTTGTCTTCTTCAATCCGAAACAAGCTGTCACTTTCTACTGTTTATTGTCCGATACACTCCGTTTTCATCTCCCGATGTCTGATACCCGAATCCTGTCACCTGAACCCTGACTCCTGATACCTGAATCCGAAAACCCTTGAGTGTTGTATGGTTAAGCCCCTCGGGCTATTAGTATGGGTTAGCTCAATGTATCACTACACTTACACACCCCACCTATCTACGTC
>CCMQ01000047.1 GCA_000751835.1 Necropsobacter rosorum
CCTGCGGCTTCGATTTTGTGGAAATGTCGGTGGATGAAACCGATGAACGTCTGGCGCGGCTGGACTGGAGCCGGGCGCAGCGGCTGGAATTCGTGCAGGCGGTGCTGACATCGGGTATTACGGTGCCGTCCATGTGCCTGTCCGGTCATCGCCGTTTTCCCTTCGGCAGCCATGATGCCGCCACGCGGGAAGCCGCGCGCGAGATAATGCAAAAAGCCATTAGGCTGGCGGTGGATTTAGGTATCCGCACCATTCAGCTGGCGGGTTA
>CCMQ01000048.1 GCA_000751835.1 Necropsobacter rosorum
ACACAACCCGCACCGAACGGCACGTCGCGGAATTGTCCGGCGCAGCTTTGCGTCACTTTATAGGTGTCTTTTAAATGAATCGCCGAGATTTTCTCGATTCCCAATTTCAGCTCTTGCGCTACATTCTCATTCCAGGCCGATAAATTGCCCACATCCGGATACACCGTAAACCACGGTGAGGCGATAAGTGTATCCCACTGCTTCCAGCGTGAAATCGAGCTCATAAACTGAGTATCCATAATTTCCACTGCTAAGGTGACCTGATTGCTGGCGGCAAGCGCCACCGCCCATTCCAGCCCTTGCCGAAAGCGGGCGACAGTGCCTTCATCCTGTGGTTCATAATATACATCATAACCCGCCAGCTGAATGGT